>NZ_CP134976.1:0-1454555 GCF_042940635.1 Vibrio sp. NH-UV-68 | reverse complement strand
TAGGTGGTTGTTTAGGCATGCCTAAAACAATACAACCAGTTAAGGATTTCAAGCTTAATAATTATTTAGGTCAGTGGTACGAAATAGCTCGCTTAGATCATTCCTTTGAACGAGGTTTGAGTCAGGTCACTGCCGAATATAGATTGCGTAAAGATGGCGGTGTTTCGGTGTTGAACCGCGGTTATTCCGCAGCAACCCAAGAATGGAAAGAAGCGGAAGGTAAAGCATATTTCGTTAACAACCCTGACGAAGGGTATTTGAAAGTGTCGTTTTTTGGTCCATTTTATGGCTCATATGTGGTCTTTGACCTAGAAAAAGAAAACTACGAATATGCTTTTGTATCGGGTCCGAACAATGATTATCTTTGGTTGTTATCGCGGTCACCGAGTGTAAGTGCAGATATCATCGAAAGGTTTGAAGAACTGGCTGAACAGAACGGTTTTGATGTTGAGCAATTAATATACGTGGAACAAAAATAAACCTAACAAGGCGTTTAAGAGTGATTCCAAACGTTTGCCGGTTTCGCTTCGCTCAAGTGTGGCAAACGCTTGTCACACCTTAACGCAGCGTTATGTTTACTTGTATTTCAGTGCCTTAAAGCTTTTCTTCGATCTATGTTCTTTGTCCCTTTGGCTATTCGTTCCAGTTTCTTCAGCAAATCTACATTGTCGGCCTAAATTCTTGAATTTCTCAGCCCGTAAAACATGCCAATATTCGTTGGTTGCTTCATTTGCAGGTCGTGGTGGCTGGATTTAAGTTTCACTGGCTTTAAGGCGCTTTCAGCGTATTTGCCAAGTAGCATGTCGGCTTGGCAGTTGCCTCGGCAATTTACCATTGTTCTGCGCTGTGGTTGGAAAGAGAGGGCGCTTGTTGAGGCCAAGTCGGGTTGCCTCATTGGGCAGGGAAGTGGACTTACGCGCTTTGTGTTTCGTGCCTTTGGCAGCCAAGTGAGTTTGAGCTTGTGATTCACTTCTTGAAATACGGTCAAGAATGCAGTTCTTTGCCAAGTAAATCAGTCATTTGTGGTAAAACATAACAAACAATTCAAGCAGACCCTCAACGCTTAGCACTTTTGGTTTGCGTTGAATTTCGTGTTGCAGAGCAATGCGGAAAGTTAGCCAGGGCGTTTCGGGCTACTTAATTGGGCGTTATGTGAATGAAGGAAGTAATTAGCAGTGAAATATCGTTTTAGTAGTACGGTAGTGGGGTCATTAGTCGCAGCCTTATGCTTAATCGCATTTGGTTGGTTAATGGGAAAACAGGCTAATTCAACTTCGTTTATAACAATCGCATTCCAATGGTTGGTCGATATTGGGACAATATTGGCAGGTCTTGGAACATTTTGCGCTGCTTACGTTGGTTTTCTTGCATTAAGTGCGTGGAAGGTGCAATCAAAAGGGCAGTCAAATATCGCTCGGCTGATAGAGTGTCAAGAAGCATTAGCTGTCTTGTGTGTTGAGGTTTTACCTGCGACAGTTTCACTACCTCAGGAAAAGAGAAATGAGTTGTACAGTCTATTTGAACGTCTGCTGGTCAACTTAGCTGTTTTATCAAGAACATCAGCCCATAGAAATGAACTGCAAGGCATTCGGCAAAGTTTGCTAATTCCAAGTTATCAGTTTCGTGACTATGGTGTTATCTGGCCTGATAACAAAGAAAAGCTTATGGCCGCAGAGGAACAATTAATTAGGGTCATCGAAAGTTGGTAGAATTCACATAACAAGCAATTTAAGAGGGATTCACAACGCTCGGCATTTTTGCTTCTACTTCAAATTTAGTGTTTATGGCACAATGTTTTAGGTTTAGGTGGTAGCGTTGTTCACCCCTTAATTGGGCGTTAAGCTTCAATGAGAAAACTATGGATTACGAAGAACTAAAAAAGCAAGGAATCGAGAGTTTTCTTGCCGACGAAGAACATAATAAAGCCAATAGAATTGAACGTTTTGTTGAGTTAAATGAATTGTTTGGACCACAAGGTGACAAGTTGTTAACCGGTGGTATGCAATCACAACTTGCGTTGCATGAAGTAGCTAATAGCTATGTCAATGGAAACTACATGGCTGTTGTGCTCCTTGCTCAAGCGTTTATCGAGCACTCTCTATCTGGCGAATTCATAATGCGAGGTCAAAACACGATTGCAGAATCGTCATTTAAAAAGATTATCGATAACTCACTGAGCGAGAGCATTATAAGTGAAGAACTTTACGTTTCACTGGAAGTACTAAGGAAAATTAGAAATCCGTATGTGCATGCTAAAGCTGGCATCAAATCAGGCTCCCTTATAAAAAAGATGATCGATGGGTGTTTTGAATCAGCTGAGCTTTTGGCCAAGTCTGATGCACTAGAATCACTGTCTATCCTTAAAGCCTTTATGGAACAAAAAGTAGTTATGTGGTTCTCTGAAGATGAAGCTTAACAAAGCGTTTAAGGCAGATTCGCAACGCTCGGCATTTTTTGTTCAAGTCGAGTTTTGGTGTTTACGGTGCAATGGTTTAGGCTAGGTGGTAGCGTTGCTCACTACTTAACACGGCGTTAGTTGCCAGCGGAAAAACGCAGCTAAATCAGAATATTTAGGGTTAATGAATGGTGCAATTTTACTCTGTTTTGTGTCTAGGTGTAGTTTGCTAAAGTTGTGTTCGATTTTTAATGTTGTGGTTTTGTTTTGCCGTTTCAGACGCGAATGTACTTGTTGAAAGTCAGCCTTGTGACATTGTCTTTCCAAAAGGTTTTTTTGATGCTTTTAGGCAGTTTTCTACGGCGTTGTAAGTTCCAAGTGGTTTCAGTAACAGTTGCTTTGAAATTGCGCCTGATTTGAATCTTTCAAAGCGCTCAAAAACGGTGTTGGCAAAGTGGAAATGAACGGGAAATCAAAGGTTAAGAATGGCAACTAACAAGGCGTTTAAGGCAGATTCGCAACGCTAGGCATTTTCAGTTTGCTTTGAATTTAGTGTTTACGGCACAATGGTTTAGGTTAGGTGGCAATGTTGCTCACTACTTAACGCGGCGTTAGTTGCCAGCGGAAAAAACGCAGCTAAAGCAGAAAAATTAAGGCTAATGAATTGTGCAATTGTGCTCGGTTTTGTATCAGAGTGTGGTTTGCTGAAGTTGCGTTCGATTTTTAATATTGTGGCTTTGTTTTGCCGTTTCAGACGCGAATGTACTCGTTGAAAATCAGCTTTGTGACATTGTCTTTCCAAAAGGTCTTTTTGGTGCTTTTAGTCAGTTTTCTACGGCGTTGCTAATTCCAAGTGGTTTCAGTGACAGACGCTTTGAAACTGCGCCTGATTTGAGTTTTTCAACACGCTCAAAAAACGGTGTTGGCAAAGTGGAAGTAAATGGGAAATCAAAGGTTTAGAATGGCAACTAACAAAGCGTTTAAGGCAGATTCGCAACGCTAGGCATTTTCAGTTTGCTTTGAATTTAGTGTTTACGGCACAATGGTTTAGGTTAGGTGACGATGTTGCTCACTACTTAACGCAGCGTTAGGTATTCAGGATGAAATCAAATATTACAGTGAAATTTGTATGTTTAGATTGCAGGAAGGTGTTTAAAAAGCACAAGTACGATCAATCAAAAACTGGTGAATGGACAGAGGTAAAATATGAAGTCGTTTGTCCCCAGTGTAACGGTAAAACCTTCGAAACAGGTACTGCGTTTAAAGCGCCTAAGATAAGTGATATAAAAGGTTGGGAAAAACTACGGCCATTATTTGAAAGTGGTTATAAGTTTAATCCAAATTTTGGTAATCCATTTATACAAGCTGGAGCGGTCGCGAACCACAAGCCAGTAGCAGTATCAAAAAAGCCTGCGAGAAAGCGAGCTAAGAATACCTAACAAAGCGTTTAAGACAGATTCCCAACGCATGGCATTTGTCATTCTATCGTTGGTTTTTGTGTTTAAGGTGGTATGGTTAGGTTTAGTGGTGGCGTTGCTCACTACTTAACGCGGCGTTATGTCACCGAGTTCTACTAATGCAATTAGTCTTTTTGTACATTGTGCAGAACTAGTGATATAAATTCGATCATTGTAGACATTTACAAACTAAGTTGTGTAGTGGTTTAGACCTCATATAGTAGCAGCTTGTCGAGAAATCAAAGAACAGGAGTTTGACTTATGCTAATGCAATTTTTGGGGATTTGCTTGGTTGCTTTTAATATGTTGCTTTTCTTTATCGCCCTATACCACTGTGTCATGATGTTTGGATCATTGTTCACAAACATAAAAAAAATCCCAATTTACGCATGTAAATTCTTGCTCTTCTTTACCTTAACTGGTGCATGTTACTTCATAATCTCTAGTTACGCTGAACACCTGAAATTTACTATTGTTCCTAAAGTGAGTTCGAACCAAGTCCCTGTAGCTCAGTGACATAACAAAGCGTTTAAGACGGATTCCCAACGCTCGGCATTTTTAGTTTGCTTCAGTTTTAGTGTTTACGGCACAATACTTTAGGTGCAGTGGTCTGCGTTGCTCACCACTTAACGCGGCGTTATGTTCTAGAGGGATTATGGGACTAAAAAGGATTAATCACTACGTTGAAGTTCTACCCAAAATGTTTGTCGGTTGGCGGATGGGTGAGGACCTAGAAACGTTATCTGAACTGCCTAATGGTGTCTTGTGTATTAACTTGCTCGATGGAACAGTTTCACATTCGATTGTTGGTGAGCTAGAACTGTATATTTCCAATGAGCTATCAGCCTGGTTTAGAAGCGAAGCTATAAAGGAAAATATCGACTTATCAACGTTATTGAAAGCTTCTTTAACAGTTGAAGTAGATACGGATAAAGTAAAAACCATTAAAAAACGTGTAGTGTTGTTTAATTTTGACTGCATAGCTCATGTAGCAACAGTGAAAAAGGTCTATGAAAGTAGGCTATCGGAAGTAACTAGGTGGCACACGAGGCTACGAACATAACAAACAATTTAAGAGGGATTCCCAACGCTTGGCATTTTGCTTCTACTTAAATTTTAGTGTTTACGATACAATGCTTTAGGTTAGGTGGTAGCGTTGCTCACCCCTTAATTGGGCGTTATGTCGCAGGGGTTATCTGTAGCTTTCAGGGAGCAATGAATGACCTTTTTTATCAGCTAAATAGGTCAATGCATCGATTACTCGAATTGGTGTTAATAGGTTCTCGTCGGTGCAGCCATCTAGCTCAAATGAAATGTAGAGCTTACTGGATTCAATCTTTAAGAATAAGTTTCCATGTGGTGCTCTATCTTGAGTTATCGCAAAGACGCCAATTCCTAGGAAATGTGAACTTTTAAGGTTATCAGTTGCGTAAATGTCGCACTTCAGTTTGTGGGCTAATGTGAGAAAATCGAGAAGCAAATTTATTTGTTCATCTGAAACATGATCGAGTGCATTTATATGCGGTTGTTTGCAAAACCGCTCTAAATAGCTAATCATCTGATCAATATCGTTGTTAAATGGCATCTTCGAGCTCTCAGCGCTTTAAGGGTGGCGATTGTAACGTAGAGACAGCGACATAACAAAGCGTTTAAGAGTGATTCCAAACGCTTGCCGGTTTCGCTTCGCTCAAGTATGGCAAGCGCTTGTCACACCTTAACGCAGCGTTAGTTGCCAGCGGTATAAACGTAACTAAATCGGAAAACTTAGGGCTAATGAATCGTGCAATTTTGCTTTGTTTTGTGTCTGGGTGTGTGGTTTGCTGAAGTTGTGTTCGATTTTTAATGTTGTGGTTTTGCTTTGCCGTTTCAGACGTTAATTTACTCGTTGAAAGTCAGCTTTGTGACATTGTCTTTCCAAAAGGTCTTTTTGGTGTTTTCAGTCAGCTTTCTACGGCGTTGCTAATTCCAAGTGGTTTCAGTGACAGGCGCTTTGAAACTGCGCCTGATTTTAGTTTTCAAAGCGTATCAAAAACGGTGTTGGCAAAGTGGAAATGAACGGGAAATCAAAGGTTAAGAATGGCAACTAACAAGGCGTTTAAGGCAGATTCGCAACGCTAGGTATTTTTGGTTTTCTTTGAATTTAGTGTTTATGGCACAATGGTTTAGGTTAGGTGGCAATGTTGCTCACTACTTAACGCGGCGTTATGCGAATAGTAAACTCAAGGAGGAAAGGTGAATAAAATAGAAATTAGAGAAGCTCATGTAGAAGATACGGAAACCATATTGAGATTTATCACTGAGTTGGCTACGTATGAAAAATTAGAAAGTGAAGTTAAGACGAGTATTTCAGATATTGAAAGTAGTTTGTTTTCACAGGAATCTACAGCTCATGCGATTATTTGCGAAGTAAACGGTGAGCCAATAGGTTTTGCGGTGTACTTTTACAATTACTCAACTTGGTTAGGTAAAAATGGTTTGTATTTAGAAGACCTCTACGTTTCGCCAGAATACAGAAGTATTGGTGCAGGAAAAGCTATCCTTAAGTATTTGGCTCAGCTAGCCGTTTCTAAGAAATGCGGCCGTTTTGAGTGGTGCGTGCTTGATTGGAATGAGCCAGCGATAGAATTCTATAAGTCAATTGGTGCTAAACCTCAAAATGAGTGGGTTATTTATCGGTTAACTGGCGATGATCTCAAAGCATTTGCTGGTTAAAATTCGCATAACAAACAGTTCAAGAGGGATTCAGCACGCGTGGCATTTTTGGTATACGTTGGTTTTAGTGATTAAGGTGGTATGCGGTTGTTTGGTCATTGCGTGCTTCACCCCTTAACTGGGCGTTAGCTATTGTCCCAAATATAGAGGTTGTAAAATTGAACAAAGAAAAAAAGGCAAAACAAGAGTCTCCTGCTGAGGAGATCAGAAAGAAGATACGGTTAGCATTGAACAACCGTAAATTTGGTATGAGAAGCATAGAGGGCATAGCGAAAGAGGCTCATGTGTCTGAAAAGAAATTAAGACAACTTATTGCGCATGACAAAGAGTTAGCAAAAGAAATAAAGTATATGCCATTTCGTTCAAAGGATGGGAAAGTATTGCTAATGTCGAAAGAGCGTTTTATTAAAGAAGCGCCTTTGAAATGGAAGTTTATTGATTTCTTTGCTTCAAAACGTCAAGGGGTAAAAGATGTCTGAGTCACTAAATTCAATAACCAGTGCGTTAGGCCCTCACCTTCTACTAATAATTATTGCACTCTTCGGTGGAGTCGTTTTGTTCGGGATGAAAATTTCTGAGCATTTCATGAAATCAGAGCAAGATAAACTACCTTTAGGTAAGTACATTGGATTTACAATATCACTATTTTTTGCGCTTCCTATCTTGGGCGCGGGTGTTACTTGTATATATTTGTTAAACGGCGACAAAATCAGCACGATTCTAGCGTTTCAAATAGGATTAACCTCTCCAGCTATTGTACAGAGTTTGATTATTGCAGCAGCCAATAATATGGCGAAAAATGCAGCTCCAAATCTCCAAGGGCAGCAATAGCTAACAAGCAATTTAAGAGGGATTCTCAACGCTTGGCACTTTTGCTTCTACTTCAAATTTAGTGTCTATGGCACAATGCTTTAGGTTTGAGTGGCGGCGTTGTTCACCCCTTAATTGGGCGTTAGTTGCCAGTGAGAAAAAACGCAGCTAAATCAGAAAATCTCGGGCTAATGAATCGTGCAATTTTGCTCGATTTTTTCTGGGTGTGGTTTGCTGAAGTTGTGTTCGATTTTTAATATTGTGGCTTTGTTTTGCCGTTTCAGACGCGAATGTACTCGTGGAAATTTAGCTTTGTGACATTGCCTTTCCAAAAGGTCTATTTGGTGTTTTCAGCCAGCTTTCTACGTCGTTGCTAGTTCCAAGTTGTTTCAGTGACAGGCGCTTTGAAACTGCGCCTGATTTGAGTTTTTCAAAGCGCTTAAAAACGGTGTTGGCAAAGTCGAAATGAACTGGAAATCAAAGGTTTAGAATGGCAACTAACAAGGCGTTTAAGGCAGATTCGCAACGCTAAGCATTTTTGGTTTTCTTTGAATTTAGTGTTTATGGCACAATGGTTTAGGTTAGGTGGCAATGTTGCTCACTACTTAACGCGGCGTTAGTAGCCTGCCCAAACAATGAAGCTCATCATAATTTAGGGACTAGTATGCAATAAAGTGTCTATTCTTTGATATTATCTTCGGAAATATACATTTGATACTTAAAGAGATTATATGTCGCAAGAACCTAAAAAAGACTTTGTATTCCGGAAGCATATGTCTATCGGAGAGGTTGATGCGGAAAATGATACAAAGTTTTTACGTGACTGCTTTGTTGATACTGGCGACTACGAGGTCCTTGAAGATACGCAATCTTCACAGTGTATAGTCCTTGGTCGAACGGGCTCAGGAAAGAGTGCTCTACTTGAGCGCTTGGAGGAGTGTGAAGAGCAAATCATCAGAATCGAACCTGATGAACTGGCTTTAAAGCATATTTCAAACTCAACAATACTTAGTTTTTTTGAAGAGCTTGGGGTTGATTTAGATATTTTTTATAGCTTGTTATGGCAACATACTTTTGCGGTTGAACTTATAAAACATAAGTATGGTATTGATACGCCGTTAGAAAAAAATAGGTTTCTTGAATCAATATCGTCTCTAATCTCAGGTAACCGAAAGAAGCAACAAGCTCTAAAGTACATTGAAGAGTGGGGGGATAAATTCTGGTTAGACACTGAAACTAGGATAAAAGAATTCACCGATAAACTTGAAGATTCATTAACTACATCCGTCGGAGCAGGAATTCAGGGAATTAAGTTTAATGCGTCTGGTAAATCTTTATTGAGTGAGGAGCAGAAATCTGAAGTTGTCTATTATGGAAAGCAAGTTGTCAATAATGTACAAATTGAAAAACTGGCAAAAGTTGTCAACTTATTAGCGGAAGATATATTTACTGATCCTCAAAGAAAAACGTTCATACTCATAGACCGACTAGATGAAAACTGGGTTGACGATGATTTAAGGTACAAACTAATACGCGCCTTGATTGAAACGATAAGAAAGTTTAGAAAGATTGAAACAGTTAAAATAGTTATAACGCTTAGAACCGATCTGTTAGATAGGGTTCTTGACAAAACAAGGGACTCTGGGTTTCAAAGAGAAAAATATAATAGTCTTTTCCTTCCTCTGTCATGGAATAAAGAGCAACTTAACGATCTACTCGATTTAAGAATCAACGAATTGCTGAAATATAAATACACTAATTCTGAAGTTTCTTTTTCTGACATTTTCCCTAACAAGATTGACAAGGTATCAGCGTCTGATTACATCTTAGAAAGAACCTTATTGCGCCCTAGGGATGCAATAGCATTTGTGAATGAGTGTTTCAGTGAATCTCAAGGAAAAACGCAAATTACAAATGCTCTTATTCATGCAGCAGAAAAGCATTACTCTATTGCTCGTAAAGAATCACTAGAGTATGAATGGTTTGTTGAGCATATGTATTTATCTAAGTATATAGATATTCTTAGTCAAAAGTCAGCTAGATTTAAAGTCAGTGCACTGGAAAAAGAAGACTTAGAGCCATTAATTTTGGAACTTCTAGAAATTCCTAGTGATAACGAAGATGTAGTTATAAAGTCAGCTAAAGATTACTACAATTCAGAGTACCCTACGTCTGTTACATTTTTAACAAGGTTTACTCAGAGTCTGCTATTTACCCTCTACAAAGTAGGAGTGGTTGGAATAAAAATTGACGGCACTAGCTCAGTTACTTGGGTCCACGATAAAACCCAAGGTTTAACTGCAAATAAAATTAAGAATACTTCGATTGTATATGTACACAAAATGTTATGGCGAGCGTTAGCTATTGACAAAAGGGCGTAGAGGCTACTAACAATCTGTTTAAGAGCGATTCGCAACGCGTGGCATTTTTGCTGTGCGTTGCGTTTAGTGTTTAAGGTGGTATGCAGCGACTTCTCTATTGCGTTGCTCACACCTTAACAGGGCGTTATGTGCCACTGTGTTTCAGCGTAAAAGATATAAGGATTATGTATGTTTATCATCTCTTTGACTTATCAAGTGCCTCTAGAGAAAGTAGATGCTTTTATCCCTGAGCATGTGGACTATCTCAATGAGCAATATGCAAAAGGTCATTTTATTTTATCCGGGCGCAAAGAACCAAGAACTGGTGGTGTCATCATTTCCACTATTGGCGACCGAAACAAGCTGAATGACGTAATCGCTCAAGACCCTTTTCACCGAGAAGGTTTAGCCAGCTATGAAGTGACAGAAATCATACCAACGAAGGCGTCAGAAGAGCTAGATTTCTTAGTCTAATATCTGGCACATAACAAGGCGTTTAAGAGTGATTCCAAACGCTTGCCGGTTTCGCTTCGCTCAAGTATGGCAAGCGCTTGTCACACCTTAACGCAGCGTTAGCTCTCATCGGAGGTACAAGTTTGAATTCAGAGTTAAATTTACTGTGGTATGAAGCGGTGAAAAGCGTAGGTTTAACAGGCTTAGTTGGAAGCAAAGGGTGTAGGCTGGCGTCAAAATATGGTGAAGCGAAGTCTTGGGTTCTAGGTGTTAGCCATCCAATTGGAACAACTATCATGCGCTCAAATATCCAGCTTTACCATGGTTGGGATTGCCCTGTAACTCTTCGTTTAGCAAAGACTTTAGTTACTGAGTCCCCTAGAATTTCTCTACGTGAACTTCAAGTAAAAATGCTGAAGTTAGCTAAAGATGGTGAAGTGACCTTTCCTTATCTTTGGTGGATTTATGCAAGAAAGGCTTCAAGCGATGTTCGTGCTATTCATGAAGACCAAAATGGTCTTTTATTTGTAAAGCTAAAGGGCAAGTGGATGCAGGTTTATAAATGTCAGAAGTTAGGTTCGTTGGTAGGTTCTCAAGGCAGTGAGCATTACGAAAGTATCCCAAATAATGCGTATTTCGTTCTTTGGGAGAATGAAGCGCAAGCACGAAGTCATGCGAGCTAACAAAGCATTTAAGACGGATTCTCAACGCTTGGCAATTTCAGTTCAGGTCGGCTTTAATGCTAAATGTGGCAAGGTTTAGGCTTAGGTGGTCGCGTTGTTCACCACTTAATGCGGCGTTAGTTGCCAGCGAGAAAAACGCAGCTAAGACAGAAAATTAAGGCTAATGAATCGTGCAATTTTGTTCAGTTTTGTCTCTATGATCTAATTTGCTGAAGTTGCGTTCGATTTTTTAATATTGTGGCTTTGTTTTGCCGTTTCAGACGCGAATGTACTCGTTGAAAATCAGCTTTGTGACATTGCCTTTCCAAAAGGTCTTTTTGGTGCTTTTAGTCAGTTTTCTACGGCGTTGATAATTCCAAGTGGTTTCAGTGACAGGCGCTTTAAAACTGCGCCTGATTTAAGTTTTTCAACGCGCTCAAAAACGGTGTTGGCAAAGCGGAAATAAACTGGAAATCAAAGGTGTAGAATGGCAACTAACAAAGCGTTTAAGGCAGATTCGCAACGCTTAGCATTTTCGGTTTGCTTTGAATTTAGTGTTTACGGCACAATGGTTTAGGCTGGGTGGCAATGTTGCTCACTACTTAACGCGGCGTTATGTTCTAGAGGGATTATGGGACTAAAAAGGATTAATCACTACGTTGAAGTTCTACCCAAAATGTTTGTCGGTTGGCGGATGGGTGAGGACCTAGAAACGTTATCTGAACTGCCTAATGGTGTCTTGTGTATTAACTTGCTCGATGGAACAGTTTCACATTCGATTGTTGGTGAGCTAGAACTGTATATTTCCAATGAGCTATCAGCCTGGTTTAGAAGCGAAGCTATAAAGGAAAATATCGACTTATCAACGTTATTGAAAGCTTCTTTAACAGTTGAAGTAGATACGGATAAAGTAAAAACCATTAAAAAACGTGTAGTGTTGTTTAATTTTGACTGCATAGCTCATGTAGCAACAGTGAAAAAGGTCTATGAAAGTAGGCTATCGGAAGTAACTAGGTGGCACACGAGGCTACGAACATAACAAACAATTTAAGAGGGATTCCCAACGCTTGGCATTTTGCTTCTACTTAAATTTTAGTGTTTACGATACAATGCTTTAGGTTAGGTGGTAGCGTTGCTCACCCCTTAATTGGGCGTTAGTTGCCAGCGGAAAAAACGCAGCTAAATCAGAAAAATTAAGGCTAATGAATTGTGCAGTTTTATTCAGTTTTGTGTCTGAGGTAGTTTGCTAGAGTTGCGTTCGACTATTTTATGTTGTGGTTTTATTTTGCCGTTTCAGACGCGAATGTATTCGTTGAAATTTAGCTTTGTGGCATTGTCTTTCCAAAAGGTCTTTTTGGTGCTTTTAGTCAGTTTTCTACGGCGTTGCTAATTCCAAGTTGTTTCAGTAACAGGCGCTTTGAAACTGCGCCTGACTTGAGTTTTTCAAAGCGCTTAAAAACGGTGTTGGCAAAGTGGAAATGAATTGGAAATCAGAGGTTTAGAATGGCAACTAACAAGGCGTTTAAGGCAGATTCGCAACGCTAAGCATTTTCGGTTTGCTTTGAATTTAGTGTCTACGGCACAATGGTTTAGGTTAGGTGGCAGTGTTGCTCACTACTTAACGCGGCGTTATGTTTCCTTGTATTTCAGTGGCTTAAAGTTTCTTCGATTATTGTTCTTTGCCCCTTTAGCCATTCGTTCGAGTTACTTCAGCAAATCCGCATTGTCGGTCTAAATTCTTGAATCTCTCAACCTATAAAACATGCCAATATTCGTGGGTTGCTTCATTTTCAGGTCGTGGCGGTTGGCTTTAAATGTCATTGGTTCTAAGGCGCTTTCAGCGTATTTGCCAAGTAGCATGTTGGCTTGGCAGTTGCCTCGGCAATTTGCCATTGTTCTGCGCTTTGGTTGGAAAGAGAGGGCGCTTGTTGAACGTTTGTCGGGTTGCCTCATTGGACAGGGAAGTGGACTTACGCGCTTTGTGTTTCGTGCCTTTAGCGGCCAAGTGAGTTTGAGCTTGTGATTCACTTCTTGAAATGCGGTCAAGAATGCAGTTCTTTGCCAAATAAATCAGTCATTTGTGGTAAAACATAACAAACAATTCAAGCAGACCCTCAACGCTCGGCAATTTTGGTTTGCGTCGGGTTTTGTGTTGCCGAGCAATGCGGAAAGTGAGCCAGTGCGTTTCGGGCTACTTAATTGGGCGTTATATGTAATAAGGGAGTATACGAATGAATATAAGGATTGTAACAGTAGCGATGGTGTTAGTTGCTTTAGTTGCAGGGTGCTCATCATCGGGAACGAATTATGCGGCTGTTAATATGGTAAATTCCAAATTTGATGAATCTAAATTCCCGTACAGGTTGAAGTTAAAAAAACAAAGCGAAGATTTTGTAATTTATTCAATGCAAGCTGCAGGGGACTCCGGAGAAACGATTGCTAAAAGCAGTGCTCTCCTTCTTAAAGATATACATAAGGAAATTGAGCTTAAGTGTGGTTTTAAGCCCAATGACTTAATTGATACTCGAATAGTATCGTATGAATCACCTGAGTTCTATGAAGTATGGGTGTACCATAATGAAGAATCCCCAATGCCTGACAAGCGAACTGCTTTGTCTGTTGTATTGGTAGCATATCCTGATGGTGGGGGAACAGATATCCATTTACATGGAAATTGTAATCCTGTACCGAGAGATTTTAGTTTCCCGATATAATACATATAACAAAGCGTTTAAGACAGATTCGCAACGCTCGGCGACTTTGGTTTCAAGTGGTTTTTGTGTTTATGGCGCAATGGCTTAGATTATGTGGTGGCGTTGCTCACTACTTAACGCGGCGTTATGTTTACTTGTATTTCAGTGGCTTAAAGATTCTTCGATCTATGTTCTTTGCCCCTTTAGCCATTCGTTCGAGTTACTTCAGCAAATCCGCATTGTCGGCCTAAATTCTTGAATCTCTCAACCTGTAAAACATGCCAATATTCGTGGGTTGCTTCATTTACAGGTCGTGGTGGCTGGTTTTAAGTTTCACTGGCTTTAAGGCGCTTTCAGCGTATTTGCCAAGTTGCATTTCGGCTTGGCAGTTGCCTCGGCAATTTGCCATTGTTCTGCGCTATGGTTGGAAAGAGAGGGCGCTTATTTAACGTTTGTCGGGTTGCCTCATTGGGCAGGGAAGTGGACTTACGCGCTTTGTGTTTCGTGCCTTTGGCGGCCAAGTGAGTTTGAGCTTGTGATTCACTTCTTGAAATGCGGTCAAGAATGCAGTTATTTGCCAAATAAATCAGTCAGTTGTGGTAAAACATAACAAACAATTCAAGCAGACCCTCAACGCTTAGCACTTTTGGTTTGCGTTGAATTTCGTGTTTACGGCATCATGCGGAAAGTGAGCCAGGGCGTTTCGGGCTACTTAATTGGGCGTTAGCAATTTAAATTCGGCTAGGGAGAACATAATTGAAAATTAGAAACGATTTTGAAGAAGTATCAGGGTTAATTGGCAGACTTATATCTATAGGTGAAGAGTTCCGCGGAAAGGATAATTGGTGGTCTCACCTGAAGCACCAAGAAGACTGGGGGCAGTTAGTTTGGCCCATTAAAGACCATAGTGTTAAGAGTAAAATTGAGCGAGTCTACGCTGATGGTCGCGATATGGAGCTCTTTTTGTCTGGAGAATTAGAGTCCATAAATTTTGATATTACAAAATACCCAACGTTAACTGCTGTAGTAGAGCGTTTTGATGGCACATGGATTGATGATCTTGACGGTTTAGAGCAAACGCTTAAAGAAGCAAACGAAGCAAAAGACCAAAACGGTCAATCCTGTTGGGCATTTGACCAAATGGTTATCACATTCAAAGAGCAAATTGAGCTTGCTAAGGTAGTAAGGCAAACCATTAACTTACTAAAAAATACAAATCTATATAAACTCGAAAACGGTATACCAGTGGATAAAGAAACCAGTACAGTTCATATTTCTAACGTTTCGAATAGTAATGTTTCGGTTCAGTCGGAAAATGTAAATCAACAAATACATGTGAATGATGCCTTATTTGATGACATTATCAAAGCAATCAAGTCATCAGAGATTGACAACAAAGAACCACTAGTTACTGCTGCAGAGGAAATGCGTGAAGGTGCAAAAAGTGGATCTATTTTAACTGCATATCAAAAGTTTATGGGATTAGCTGCCGACCATTTAGCTGTCTTAGGTCCATTTTTGCCAGCTCTTGCTGCATTGCTATAAATTGCTAACAAAGCATTTAAGAGTGATTCGCAACGCTTGGCAGTTTCGCTTCGCTCAAGTATAGCCAAGCGCCGCTCACACCTTAATGCGGCGTTAGTTGCCAGCGGAAAAAACGTAGCTAAATCAGAAAAATAAGGCTAATAAAATGTGCAATTTTGTTCGGTTTTATATCTGGGTGTGGTTTGCTGAAATTGTGTTCGATTTTTAATGTTGTGGTTTTGTTTTGCCATTTCAGATGCCAATTTACTTGTTGAAAGTCAGCTTTGTGACATTGTCTCTCCAAAAGGTCTTTTTGGTGTTTTCAGTCAGCTTTCTACGGCGTTGCTAATTCCAAGTGGTTTCAGTGACAGGCGCTTTGAAACTGCGCCTGATTTGAGTTTTTCAAAGCGCTCAAAAACGGTGTTGGCAAAGTGGTAATGAACGGGAAATCAGAGGTTTAGAATGGCAACTAACAAAGCGTTTAAGGCAGATTCGCAACGCAAGGCATTTTTGGTTTTCTTTGAATTTAGTGTTTATGGCACAATGGTTTAGGTCAGGTGGTGATGTTGCTCACTACTTAACGCGGCGTTATGTTTACTTGTATTTCAGTGGCTTAAAGCTTCTTCGATCTATGTTCTTTGTCCCTTTGGCAGTTCGTCCGAGTTACTTCAGAAAATCCGCATTGTCGGCCTAAATTCTTGAATTTCTCAGCCCGTAAAACATGCCAATATTCGTGGGTTGCTTCATTTTCAGGTCGTGGCGGTTGGCTTTAAATGTCATTGGCTCTAAGTCGCTTTCAGCGTATTTGCCAAGTAGCATGTCGGCTTGGCAGTTGCCTCGGCAATTTGCCATTGTTCTGCGCTGTGGTTGGAAAGAGAGGGCGCTTGTTGAACCTTTGTCGGGTTGCCTCATTGGGCAGGGAAGTGGACTTACGCGCTTGGTGTTTCGTGCATTTGGCGGTCAAGTGAGTGTGAGCTTGTGATTCACTTCTTGAAATGTGGTCAACAAAGCAGTTCTTTGCCAAATAAATCAGTCATTTGTGGTAAAACATAACAAACAATTCAAGCAGACCCTCAACGCTTAGCACTTTTGGTTTGCGTTGAATTTCGTGTTTACGGTGTCATGCGGAAAGTCAGCCAGTGCGTTTCGGGCTACTTAATTGGGCGTTAGTTGCCAGTGGGAAAAACGTAGCTAAGGCAGAAAATTTAGGGCTAATGAATTATGCAATTTTGCTCGATTTTTGTCTGGTTGTGGTTTGCTGAAGTTTCGTTTGGTTGTTAATGTTGTGGTTTTGTTTTGCCGTTTCAGACGCGAATGTACTTGTTGAAAGTCAGCCTTGTGACATTGCCTTTCCAAAAGGTTTATTGGGTGTTTTTGGTCAGCTTTCTGCGACGGTGTAAGTTCCAAGTGGTTTCAGTGACAGGCGCTTTAAAACTGCGCCTGATTTGAGTTTTTCAAAGCGCATCAAAAACGGTGTTGGCAAAGTGGAAATGAACAGGAAATCAAAGGTGTAGAATGGCAACTAACAAAGCGTTTAAGGCAGATTCGCAACGCTAGGCATTTTTGGTTTTCTTTGAATTTAGTGTTTATGGCACAATGACTTAAGTTGGGTGGCAATGTTGCTCACTACTTAACGCAGCGTTATAACTTGTCTGTCCGATCATGTTTATTGAGAGTGAACCATGTACACTTACAAAATGTCTAAAATTTTAGATATTCAAATGTTGAGGCTCCGATGAATTTTCTCCGTAAGTATAAAATAAGTGTTCTTTTCTGTATCAGCGGTATTTTGTGTTTAATTGCTTATAACACCATCGGTTCATACGTAGACGAGAATGGCTTCTTAGTTGAGCCATTTGGGTTCATTCCTTTATTCTGGCTTTTTCAGCTACTGGCGTTAGTGGCTTTGGTTATTGCCTTCGTTAAACATAGAAAGGTTCAGTAAACGGGCTAGTTAAGGCACAAGCACATGAAGAAGCTTCGTTATAACAAGGCGTTTAAGAGTGATTCCAAACGCTTGCCGGTTTCGCTTCGCTCAAGTATGGCAAACGCTTGTCACACCTTAACGCAGCGTTATATGCCTAGGGAAACATGAGGGACTATGGATTTATTAAATTACTTTCCTTATATCGGACTGGCTCTAGATATAGTTGGGGCAGGGCTACTTTGGAAGTACGGAATTACTGCAACAATAGATCATCCGGAATTCAATGCTGTAATGGAAGAGGCATGGGTTTCTGGCAGTAATAACTATGAACAAATTGTTAGGGATTCCAAAAAGCAAATAAGAATCGTAAAAAGATGGTCTAAGCTTGGACTATTTCTTTTAATACTGGGGTTTGCTATGCAAATAGTAGGTAGTGTTTCGTCTAGTCTGACAATAGATACACTCAGACAAGAAAATAGTGCGCTAGTAGATAAAGTCAAAGTTTATGATAGCAAGCTCGGTAATCTAGCCTCTCAGCAATTAGCAGCAGAAAGGTCGGTTTCACAATTGGAAGCTACTAACTTAGAACGTTATGAATCAATACTGATAATTTATAACCAGCAGCAAGAAGAGCTATCTGACCTAAGAAGTAGGCTTCAGGAACCTAAAGAAACGCGAGAGCATTGAAGCGCGGCATATAACAAAGCATTTAAGAGTGATTCGCAACGCTTGGCAGTTTCGCTTCGCTCAAGTATAGCCAAGCGCCGCTCACACCTTAATGCGGCGTTATGTGAATTTGGTAATACCTACCCAAAATGGTAATTGTAGAAAAGGAAAAAGAGTGAATAAAATAAGGAAAGAGTCTTTGTTGGCAGAGGTTGAACGTCGACTAGCGAAGCCTATTTTTGGTGAGCGTAATAAAAATTGTGTTGTTGTACGGCTAAATGATGACCTGACAGAAAAAAATAGTATTCAAGAAAGCACATATAAGCTGAGAGCTCATGGCTTTAAAGCCAGTATTAGTAATGCTAGAGATTCTTCTTTTGTGGTACTAACGAATGCCAAAGGTGTTGCTTTAATAGGGAGTATTGTAGATGTTGAGCCACATGAAGAGCTTGAAGGACGAATTAATATCTATTTCAGGGATCCTTGTCATATTGATTCCGATGAGTTGGCTAAATTCGTAACATGGAATAATAGCAACCCAGTTCGTACAATACGTCTGTAAAAATTCACATAACAAGCAATTTAAGAGGGATTCACAACGCTTGGCATTTTTGCTTCTACTTCAAATTTAGTGTTTATGGCACAATGCTTTAGGTGTGGGTGGTAGCGTTGTTCACCCCTTAATTGGGCGTTATGTGCTCGATGAAAATTGATAAGTAAGGTGAAGTATGGAATTAGACCAGTTCGTAGCTAAGTCATTGATAATGATTTGCAAAGGTGTACATCAAGCTCAACAAGAAGTTTCAGAGTTTGGAGCGTCTATAAATGAAATGCCAATTTCAAGTGGAGAATCAACTAAGCATCTCAAAGCTCAAAATAGAACATTAATGCAAACAGTAGAGTTCGACGTTGCAGTCGCTACAGAAGATAATGGGAGTGGCTCCGCTAAGATTTCTGTTCTGGGTTTAGGGCTCAGTAAAACTGGTGACACGAAGGACAGCATAACTTCTAGAATTGCTTTTAAGGTTCCAATTTCTTTACCTAAGCACTTAAAGTAGTACGCACATAACAAGCAATTTAAGCTGATTCGCAACGCTCGGCGCTTTCGGTTTCAACTTGTTTGGTGATTACGGTGCAGTGTTTTAGTAAGGTGGCAACGTTGCTCACAACTTAATTGGGCGTTAGAGTTTTGAGGAAATCATGCATACAGATATGGAAAATGTGTCCGAACGTTTGTTCGATTTGGGAGTTGGTGTTTTAGCTCAAGCTCAAAAGAACGTGTTGTTTACTGGTTATGATACGAGAATTGATGAAGGGGTGTTTGGTGTACTTCAAACGGCACAAGCCGCGGAACTTCTGATTAAATCCGCAATAGCCAAACAACATCCACTACTAATTTTTTCTAATGTCCCTAAATCTACTTCTGTTAGTGGCGAGTTGCTATCGGTACAAGATATATTTGAAAATGGCAAAACGCATCAGTACGCGGATTTACCAGAAAAATTATGGGCTTCTACTGGCTACAAGCTTCCTCATTTAGATACATATCGAGACTTTGGAAAACTCAGAAACACTATTCAGCACTTTGCTTTGCCCGGCGCAAACTTAAGAACTGAAGCTGTAAATTTCATATATAAAGTAATAGACCCAATACTTGAACAGTTTTGCGGTTAATTACATAGATTTAGAGGACGCGCAGGATGATATGTTTAGTCTAATTATTGCGCATAATGTTATACCAAGGCACCCAGACGTAAAAAAACTCTAACAAGGCGTTTAAGAGGGATTCACAACGCTTGGCATTTTCAGTTTGATTCAGTTTTAGTGTTTACGGCACAATGGTTTAGGTTAGGTGGTGGCGTTGTTCACCCCTTAACGCGGCGTTAGGCGATACAGTGGACTTAGGAGGATGAATGAAACCGAGTGAAAACAGTTTGGTTATGAGTGATGAAAATGCATTCAAAGTACTTGTTGCACTAGGAAATAAATATGAGAGAAGAGGTTTTACAAATTCATCAAACTTGGCAACCTTTTTTGTTCTCGGGGACTTCATTTCGAAGAGTGCAAATACGAAAGAGTTAATCACGCATTACAAGCCCAAAATTGAACAGGGGCGATATAGCGACTTGAGTATTTCTCAAACGTTATTGAATGGTATGGTGAGATCAGGTTACTTAAAACTAGATACTGGTAAGTATTATTTATCTGAAACTGGGTATAACTGTTACCTTGAGCAGAATAGTGAACCCCAATCAATTTCGCGTTTATCAATCGCAAATCGTTTCTTTCAAGAACATCAAACTCTCATGTTTTTGTTAGCAGTTATAGGGATTGGTATAGGTATAGCAAGTCTCGCCTAACAAGCAATTTAAGAGGGATTCACAACGCTTGGCACTTTTGCTTCTACTTCAAATTTAGTGTTTATGGCACAATGTTTTAGGTTGGGTGGTAGCGTTGTTCACCCCTTAATTGGGCGTTATATGTTTTTATCAATTTAGGAGTTATTTCAATGTCTTATTCTGAGGCTAGCTGCCTTTGTGGTTCCGTAAAAATTACGGCAGAAAACATCAATCCCAAGTTTACAGTTTGTCATTGTCAATCGTGCCGAACTTGGGGTGGGGCTCCTTTCTTTGCGGTGAAATGTGGCACTCAAGTGAAACTAGAGGGTGAAGATAAAGTAAAAATGTACAAGTCATCTTCTTGGGCCTCACGAGGCTTCTGTACAGAGTGTGGAACGCATCTTTTTTATAAATTCAAAGAAACAGGTGAGTACAATATGCCGGTAGGTTTATTTCCAAACCTAGAAGGGTTAGAAATGGATATGCAATATTTTAGTGACATGCGCCCGAGCTATTATTGCTTTGCCAACGAAACTAAGAAAATGACTACAGAAGAGATCATGGCCTACTTTGCGGACAAGGTGTAACCAAACATATAACAAAGCGTTTAAGGGTGATTCCAAACGCTTGCCGGTTTCGCTCCGCTCAAGCATGGCAAACGCTTGTCACACCTTAACGCAGCGTTAGTTGCCAGCGGAAAAAACGCAGCTAAAGCAGAAAAATTAAGGCTAATGAATTGTGCAATTGTGCTCGGTTTTGTATCTGAGTGTGGTTTGCTGAAGTTGTGTTCGATTTTTAATATTGTAGTTTTGTTTTGCCGTTTCAGACGCTAATTTACTCGTTGAAAGTGAGCTTTGTGGCATTGTCTTTCCAAAAGGTCTTTTTGGTGCTTTTCAGCCAGCTTTCTACGGCGTTGCTAGTTCCAAGTGGTTTCAGTGACAATCGCTTTGAAACTGCGCCTGATTTGAGTTTTTAAAAACGCATCAAAAACGGTGTTGGCAAAGTGGAAATAAACTGGAAATCAAAGGTTTAGAATGGCAACTAACAAAGCGTTTAAGGCAGATTCGCAACGTTGGGCATTTTGGGTTTTCTTTGAGTTTAGTGTTTACGGCACAATGGGTTAGGTTAGGTGGCAATGTTGCTCACTACTTAACGCAGCGTTAGTTGCCAGCGGAAAAAACGCAGCTAAATCAGAAAACTTAGGGCAAATGAATTGTGCAATTTTGGTCGGTTTTGTGCCTCGGTGTGGTTTGCTGAAATTGTGTTCGACTTTTAATGTTGTGGTTTTGTTTTGTCGTTTCAAACGCTGATTTACACCTTGAAAGTCAGCTTTGTGACATTGCCTTTCCAAAAGGTTTTTTGGGTGCTTTTGGTCAGCGTTCTACGGCGTTGCTAATTCCAAGTGGTTTCAGTGACAGGCGCTTTGAAACGGCGCCTGATTTGAGTTTTTCAAAGCGCTCAAAAACGGTGTTGGCAAAGTGGAAATAAACTGAAAATCAAAGATTTAGAATGGCAACTAACAAAGCGTTTAAGGCAGATTCGCAACGCTAGGCATTTTTGGTTTGCTTTGAATTTAGTGTTTACGGCACAATGGTTTAGGTTAGGTGGTAATGTTGCTCACTACTTAACGCGGCGTTATGCGTTTCGAGGAAATTTATGTCAAAAGTAACATTGAAAGGCTTTATTCTAGTTCCTGAGCTAGATCTTGAGTTAGTGAAAAGTGAGTTGGAACACCATAAACGTCTTACTCTCGAAGAACCCGGTTGTATTACCTTTAGTGTCACTGAAAATCCAGAAAACACTCTCCGTTTTGATGTTTACGAAGAGTTCACGGATAAAGTTGCTTTCGAGCAACATCAGCAAAGAGTTAAAGCTTCCCATTGGGGTAAGGTAACTGTGGACGTTGAGCGTCATTACGAAGTCTTTGAGTAAACGCATAACAAAGCGTTTAAGGCGGATTCACAACGCTTGGCGATTTCAGTTCCAGTTAGGTTAAGTGTTTAAGGTACAATGGTTTAGGTTAGGTGGTTAGCGTTGTTCACCACTTAACGCGGCGTTAGTTGCCAGTGGTAAAAACGCAGCTAAAGCAGAAAGTTTAAGGCTAATGAATTGTGCAAATTTGCTCAGTTTTGTGTCTGGGTGTGGTGTGCTGAAGTTGCGTTCGATTTTTAATATTGTGGCTTTGTTTTTGCCGTTTCAGACGCTAATTTACTCGTTGAAAGTCAGCTTTGTGGCATTGCCTTTCCAAAAGGTCTTTTTGGGGGCTTTCAGCCAGCTTTCTACGGCGTTGCTAGTTCCAAGTGGTTTCAGTGACAGTCGCTTTGAAACTGCGCCTGATTTGAGTTTTTAAATCGCTCAAGAACGGTGTTGGCAAAGTGGAAATGAACGGGAAATCAGAGGTTTAGAATGGCAACTAACAAGGCGTTTAAGGCAGATTCGCAACGCTAGGCATTTTCGGTTTGCTTTGAATTTAGTGTTTACGGCACAATGGTTTAGGTCAGGTGGCAATGTTGCTCACTACTTAACGCGGCGTTAGGGCACAGGGCGGAAATGGACAGAATCGTAGAATTAATCAAACAAGATCCAGTTAGAGTCAAAGCCTTAGAGTACGTCTCTAAATTGGGCTTGCCTCAATGCTATATTGCAGCTGGTTTCGTTCGTAATCTTGTTTGGGATGCACTGCATGGTTTTGATGTGGCGACACCATTGAACGATGCGGATGTTATTTACTTTGCTCCTGACGAGAACGACCCTAAAGCATATTTACAGTATGAATCTCAGCTCAAGCAGCTAATGCCAGAAATTAACTGGCAAGTTCGTAACCAAGCACTCATGCATACTCGAAATGGCGATTTACCTTACACAAGCTCCCTTGATGCTATGAGTTATTGGCCAGAACAAGAGACAGCTGTTGCCATTCGACAAGTCGCACCTGGTAGCTATGAATGTATTGCAGCTTTTGGGTACGAATCCTTATTTGGTTACTGTGTCACACATAATCCTAAAAGGTCACGAGAAACGTTTGAAAATCGTGTAAATTCAAAGGGCTGGTTAGTAAGGTGGCAATCTTTGAGAACTGTGCCCTAACAAAGCATTTAAGAGTGATTCGCAACGCTTGGCAGTTTCGCTTCGCTCAAGTATAGCCAAGCGCCGCTCACATCTTAATGCGGCGTTAGCTGAATATTGGTGCAAGTAGCATGATCAAAATTAGAAAATACGAAGAATCTGACGCAAGTGAGTTATGGGAACTTTTTTATCATACGGTTCGTAACGTGAATCGACGAGACTATTCCCAAGAGCAAGTTGAGGCTTGGGCACCAGATAATTTTGACCGCGAGATCTGGAAAAATAAACTGAACGCTATTTCACCTTTTATTGCAGAAATAGAGGGTGTCATTGTTGGTTATGCTGACCTTCAAGAAAGTGGTTTAATCGATCATTTCTTTTGTCATCATGACTACCAAGGCAAGGGTGTTGCTCGTTGTCTTATGGAGCACGTTTTAAAAGTTGGGAAAGCACGTGGTATTGCCAAGTATTGTTCTGAGGTTAGTATTACAGCTCGACCTTTCTACGAAAAATTTGGTTTTAAGGTTGTGAAAGAGCAAGCGATAGAAGTTCGTGGTCAAAAACTGCAGAACTTTGTTATGGAAAAATTCAGCTAACAAAGCGTTTAAGAGTGATTCCAAACGCTTGCCGGTTTCGCTTCGCTCAAGTATGGCAAGCGCTTGTCACACCTTAACGCAGCGTTAGCCAAACAAAAGGAGTTATCATGAAGTGGTGGGAAAAAACGGTTGAATATTTCTTTATACAAAAGTTCGTCCCAATGGATGCGATCTTATCTCCTCTGGATGGTAAGCATGAGTTGGCCGGCGATACTTTTTTAGGAAATCACGAAAACTGGATAATTATTGAGTTTAAAGTTGATCACTTAGCCGTAAAAAGCGAAGAGAAAAAGTTTAAGGATTACAGTTCAGCTTTCATTGAATTGTCTTCAAGAGATTCGCATCATTTCATTATTTATGGCGCGGTAAATCAGGGCGAATTTGGACTTAGAGGTAGAACTTATTTTTCTGCCGAGCCAGTAAACAATGTAGAGAAAGTCTTAACTTCAGGTATACCCAAGGAAGAGTTTGTGGAATACCTAAAAATACTAACGAAGCAAAAAGCAACTAGTTCCGGTCAATCGGGAGTGAGCACAGGTAGTTACTCCTTTGTTGCTGGCATAAACAAAAATAAGGAAATCACTCGTTGTATGAACCTTTATGAGTTCGGTTTAGATCATGGATTGACTCTAGAGCCTAAGCTTAGTGCAACACAAAAATTAGCAGCAAAGCGTGAGCGTGAGAGAGGCATGGACTTCGGAGGGCCGTCTTTCTAAAAGTTAGGCTAACAAACAATTTAAGAGTGATTCCCAACGCTTGGCACTTTTCATTCCATCGTTGGGTTTTGTGTTTACGTGGGTATGGTTGAGTTTCGTGGTAGCGTTGCTCACACCTTAATTGGGCGTTAAGTTTCCAGAGGCAAATATGAAGAACTGTCCAAATAAAGAAATCTTTGAGTCTCTATCATCGTCTTTTGATCGTATCGACGAAGCTTCATGGTTCATTAGGCTCATGGAAGAGAATTACCATTGTGCAGACCGCTTTAGATGGTCACTCAATTCCTTCCTAAGAACACTAAAAGAAGTTATGCAACTTGTGACTATGGAAGTTCAAGGTAACAAACAGCTTTCAAAGTTGGTTGCCGAAAAGAAGGCAGAATTATCTAAAGATCCTTTAATCAACTACCTGTATAAACAGAGAGACATTGTGGTTCATAAGTCTATGTTAAAACCTGCTAGTAGCGGGACGGTAGGGTTTACCCGAGGTAAAGGGTTGAAGTTGGGTATGGGAATGCCGATTGATCCACTTCGGGATAGTGAGGAAGCTATCAAGAAATACATTTACTATGCTGCCAAAGACAAAGATTTTCTAGGTATTTTGTACACTGAAGAAGATGGTGGCGGTGAATACACTTGCGTGAAAAGAGAGTGGAAGCTAGAGCAATTTCCTGATGATGAATTGGTACAACTAGTCGCTATGGCTTGGGAGAAAGTAGCTCAAGCATTTTTTGATATAGCGGGAACAATGGGGGCTCAACTAATAAAGCCAACATTTGAGCTAGCTAATCCAAATATTGTACAGTTTCAAGTATATAACCCTGAATGGGTCAAAGAGCAGCTAGATGCAGCCAAAGAGTGGATTAGTGAAAATGAAACTTAACAAGCAATTCAAGCTGATTCGCAACGCTCGGCATTTCCGGTTTCAGTTGGTTTAGTGATTAAGGTGAAGTGTTCGGGTAAGGTGGCAGCGTTGCTCACAACTTAATTGGGCGTTAGTTGCCAGCGGTAAAAAGGTAGCTAAATCGGAAAACTTAGGGCTAATGAATCGTGCAATTTTGCTCTGTTTTGTGTCTGGGTGTGTTGTTTGATGAAATTGTGTCCGATTTTTAATGTTGTGGTTTTGTTTTGCCGTTTCAGACGCGAATGTACTCGTTGAAAGTCAGCTTTGTGGCATTGCCTTTCCAAAAGGTTTGTTGGGTGTTTTTGGCCAGCTTTCTACGACGTTGTAAGTTCCAAGTGGTTTCAGTGACAGGCGCTTTAACACTGCGCCTGATTTGAGTTTTTCAACACGCTCGAAAACGGTGTTGGCAAAGTGGAAATGAACGGGAAATCAAAGGTTAAGAATGGCAACTAACAAGGCGTTTAAGGCAGATTCGCAACGCTAGGCATTTTCAGTTTGCTTTGAATTTAGTGTTTACGGCACAATGGTTTAGGTTAGGTGGTAATGTTGCTCACTACTTAACGCGGCGTTAGTTGCCAACGGAAAAAACGCAGCTAAAGCAGAAAAATTAAGGCTAATGAATTGTGCAATTGTGCTCGGTTTTGTATCTGGGTGTGGTTTGCTTAAATTGTGTTCTATTTTAATCTTGTGGTTTTGTTTTGCCGTTTCAGACGCTAATTCACTTGTTGAAAGTCAGCTTTGTGACATTGTCTTTCCAAAAGGTCTTTTTGGTGCTTTTAGGCAGTTATCTACGGCGTTGTAAGTTCCAAGTGGTTTCAGTGACAGGCGCTTTGAAACTGCGCCTGATTTAAGTTTTTCAAAGCACTCAAAAACGGTGTTGGCAAAGTGGAAATAAACTTGGAAATCAAAGGTTAAGAATGGCAACTAACAAAGCGTTTAAGGCAGATTCGCAACGCTAGGCATTTTCAGTTTGCTTTGAATTTAGTGTTTACGGCACAATGGTTTAGGTTTGGTGGCAATGTTGCTCACTACTTAACGCGGCGTTAGGTGCTTAAGCGGAAAACTGCCAGCAGAAGTTAACTACTGGCTTTTTGAGTTTAGTTTTGAGCGCGTTTTACTCGAATGATGCTTTTAGCAACGTTTGAAAGGTTTAGGTTTTGGATAGCAACTTTTGCTTCTTTGTCATCTGGCATTTCGACAAACGCGAAACCTTTTGATAAACCTGTTTCTTGGTCTAGAACCAAGTTGCACTCGGTGACTTTACCGTGAGCAGAGAATAGTACACGAACTTCGTGTTCAGTGATGGTACGTGCTAGATTGCGAACTAAAAGTTTCATATTATTTTGCCTAATGTAATTTGCGGGCCAAGTGTCTCAGTATTAGAGAAGTAAACCAAGGTAAATTAGTGGTGAACCTTTAAAAACGCACCTAACAAAGCGTTTAAGAGTGATTCCAAACGCTTGCCGGTTTCGCTTCGCTCAAGTGTGGCAAGCGCTTGTCACACCTTAACGCAGCGTTATATTTTTAATTGGGATTCAAGTTTATGGAAGAAAGAAGTCAGACTTATTTGAACGAGTATCTAAGCTCCTTACCTAGTGAGATTGCGAAAAAACATACCTCTTTCAGTGCTGACTATTTCTGCGCAGATGAGTACAACGCCAATGTCTGTGCCGACTTAATACTGCGTGGAGAAAAACGTGCTTCTTGCAGTTTGGAGTACTGGTACAGTCATGAAGGCGAACCCATGCCAGAAGTTGGTCATCTTCAAGTGGTGACTAACTGGGACGGCAAACCAGTTTGTATTATTGAACTTACCTCAGTCAATAAATGTAAATATAACGATGTTACAGCGGAGTTTGCAGCAGAAGAAGGCGAGGGTGACAAGTCATTAAATTGGTGGCGAGAAGCCCACTGGAAATTTTTTAGCTTAGAGTGCGACGAACTTGGTATAAAGCCAACAGAGGATATGCTGTTGGTTTTAGAGCGCTTCAGGGTCGTCTATAAATAAAAATATAACAAAGCGTTTAAGAGTGATTCCAAACGCTTGCCGGTTTCGCTTCGCTCACAGTGTGGCAAGCGCTTGTCACACCTTAACGCAGCGTTAGTTGCCAGTGGAAAAAACGCAGCTAAAGCAGAAAAATTAAGGCTAATGAATTGTGCAATTGTGCTCAGTTTTGTATCTGAGTGTGGTTTGCTGAAGTTGTAATCGATTTTTAATGTTGTGGTTTTGTTTTGCCGTTTCAGACGCTAATTTACTCGTTGAAAGTCAGCTTTGTGGCATTGCCTTTCCAAAAGGTCTTTTTGGGGGCTTTCAGCCAGCTTTCTGCGGCGTTGCTAGTTCCAAGTGGTTTCAGTGACAGTCGCTTTGAAACTGCGCCTGATTTGAGTTTTTAAAACGCTCAAGAACGGTGTTGGCAAAGTGGTAATGGATTGGAAATCAAAGGTTTAGAATGGCAACTAACAAGGCGTTTAAGGCAGATTCGCAACGCTTGGCACTTTTGGTTTGAATCGGCTTTAGTGTTTACGGCACAATGGTTTAGGTTAGGTGGTAGCGTTGCTCACTACTTAACGCGGCGTTATGTGCCACTGTGTTTCAGCGTAAAAGATATAAGGATTATGTATGTTTATCATCTCTTTGACTTATCAAGTGCCTCTAGAGAAAGTAGATGCTTTTATCCCTGAGCATGTGGACTATCTCAATGAGCAATATGCAAAAGGTCATTTTATTTTATCCGGGCGCAAAGAACCAAGAACTGGTGGTGTCATCATTTCCACTATTGGCGACCGAAACAAGCTGAATGACGTAATCGCTCAAGACCCTTTTCACCGAGAAGGTTTAGCCAACTATGAAGTGACAGAAATCGTACCAACGAAGGCGTCAGAAGAGCTAGATTTCTTAGTCTAATATCTGGCACATAACAAGGCGTTTAAGAGTGATTCCAAACGCTTGCCGGTTTCGCTTCGCTCAAGTATGGCAAGCGCTTGTCACACCTTAACGCAGCGTTAGCAATATCAAGAAAACGAGGGCATATGAAATCAAAAATTCTATGTGTATTTATGCTGGGAATTCATAGCACTGCTTTTGCAGCTGCTAGTTATGAAATATACGCGACAGTAACAGAACCAGAGTCAAAACTAGTTTTCCCTGCATTTAAAGTCTCTGCTACTGACCAAAGTGGAACGAGTTTCGTGGATGGCTGTACTTATGTGGGAAAGCTGACAGAACAACATGAAAACAGCGTACAGCTTGAAGCAATAATGTCTTGTAGCCGAGTTGAGGCTAGTTATCAAATGGACATGCCAATACTTGTACTCAGTTCAAAAGGTCAAAGTGCAAGTTATGAGTTAGTAGAAGACGAAGCAGTTATGTGGAAATACGATGTAGAAATTAAGCCTATCCTTTGAACGACATATTGCTAACAAATTGTTCAAGAGTGATTCGGCACGCGTGGCATTTTTACTATGCGTCAAGTTTAGTGGTTAAGGTGGTATGCGGAGGCTTCGGTATTGCGTGCCTCACACCTTAACAAGGCGTTATGTGTCAAACCATGACTTCGAGGTTTGTGTGGTATCTACTTACTAACTAAGTTGTTCTCTCAATTGCATAAATAGGATAATGTATTGTAAGTGTTAAAATAAATTGGAATCGAAACATGGATATAAATGTAGAAACAAAAAAACTAAACGATCTTAGCAACCAATTTGAGTCCGTTAAATCATCATACTTTTCTGATCTAGAAAGAGATGTTAATCGAAGAGACGGAAGTCCTCGACAAGATGCGTTACATGAACGTTTGATGGAAGAAAGTCGTGATAGATATTTGGCGGCGAAGTCTGCCTTTGAAGCACAAGTAAAGTTAGTAGCCTCGTTGCTTGGTAGCTAAAACACATAACAATCTGTTTAAGAGTGATTCGCAACGCGTGGCATTTTTGCTATGCGTTGCGTTTAGTGTTTAAGGTGGTATGCGGCAGCTGCGGTATTGCGTTGCTCACACCTTAACAGGGCGTTAGTTGCCAGCGGTAAAAACGCATCTAAGGCAGAAAATTTAGGGCTAATGAAATTTTCAGTTTTGCTCGATTTTTGTCTGGTTGTGGTTTGCTGAAATTGTGTTCGATTTTTAATGTTGTGGTTTTGTTTTGCCATTTCAGATGCCAATTTACTCGTTGAAAGTCAGCTTTGTGGCATTGTCTCTCCAAAAGGTCTTTTTAGTGTTTTCAGTCAGCTTTCTACGGCGTTGCTAATTCCAAGTGGTTTCAGTGACAGGCACTTTGAAACTGCGCCTGATTTGAGTTTTTCAAAGCGCTCAAAAACGGTGTCGGCAAAGTGGAAATAAATTGGAAATCAGAGGTTTAGAATGGCAACTAACAAGGCGTTTAAGGCAGATTCGCAACGCTACGCATTTTCGGTTTGCTTTGAATTTAGTGTCTACGGCACAATGATTTAGGTTAGGTGGTAATGTTGCTCACTACTTAACGCGGCGTTATGCTACCGGGCGAGATCTTAAATAAGGAATGCTATGAAACAGAACATTGTCCATATTGCCTTGGTTGTAAAAGATTATGATGAAGCAATTGATTTTTACGTAAACAAACTCAAATTTGAGCTTATTGAAGATATTTATCAACCTGAACAAGATAAACGTTGGGTGGTTGTAGCTCCACCAAATTCTCATGGTGTTACGTTGTTACTTGCCAAAGCCTCGAAGCCAGAGCAGCAAGATTTCATTGGCAATCAAGCAGGTGGTCGAGTATTTCTGTTCTTAAATACTGACGATTTCTGGCGTGACTTTGAGCGCATGAAATCTATTGGTATTAACTTTGTCCGAGAGCCAGCTGAACAAGACTATGGAACGGTAGCAGTGTTTGAAGACTTGTATGGAAACTTATGGGATCTCCTTCAATTAAACCCAGACCATCCAATGGCGAAAAGGTAGCATAACAAAGCGTTTAAGGCAGATTCCCAACGCTTGGTACTCTCAGTTCAATGTTGGTTTTAGTGTTTACGGTGTAATGGTCTAAGTTGGGTGGTAGCGTTGCTCACTACTTAACGCGGCGTTATATAACAAGAGAGGTTTTATGGAAATTGTTAATCAAGTAGTTAAATGGTCAATGGATAATGTTGAGTGGGTTTTCAGTGGAATAGGGGTATTTGTTTTAACTTTGTTTTTTGTTAAAAATGGAGTTAATAAAAAGCAACGAGCAGGGAATGATTCCAACAATTATATGGCTGACAGAGACATTAACATCGGTAAGAAAGATGATAACAAATAAAAAACAATCCGCAGGAGACCACTCTGTCAACTATATGGCCGATGGTGATATCAATATTCATAATGGGCTTAATAAAGAAGAAGTCTTAGAGTTAATAAAGCAGTTATCAGAAAAGACGGAAATTGAAAGTGAAGAATTAGTAGCGACAAGAAAAACTGTTAAAGAATCTGTCTTGCCATATTTTATCGAAAACAAAAAAGTCTTCGATACCTATGGACCTATGACTGAAGAACGATTTAACCCTGAAAGTGAAATGCCCGAACTTTGGCTTAGAAAAATTCAAGAATTTATTCTTCCAAACAATGCTAAAATTGTTCAATTAATCAGCGATAATCAACACTTGCTATTGGAGTGGGAGTTGGAGGCATTTTCTGAGTACAAACAACATGTGGACGATTTTTCAGCGAAACATACTGGATTAACTAAAAGTAATGGAACGATGTTTCCAGCTAAAATTTTAAGTATTTTGGAGTGAGTCATGAGTCTAAATAGTTGGTGTATTGAAAAACTAAACGGTCACGATAAAGTTGAAAGTGTGACGGAATTAGAAGATGGTTTGATCCAAATTACCAATGTTAAAGGTGATGATTTCATTGTCTTCGTAAAGTCGGAAGAGCGTTCAACACTAGAATCTGTTTCAGGTGTAGATATCGAGCAGTTAGACTTTCTGTTGAATATTAAGAAAGACGCTTATATTGATGGGCAGCTACTTGAACTTGGTTCTAGCGCTGGTTTTGCAGTTGGTGGGCTGGGAGATATTTTTAGTGCTCTGAATGACCGCAATATTTCAACTTATATTAGTGCAGAAATGTCTTTTATTATTCGAGGGTTATCTCAGCACACTAGAGTCACAGGGTTAGAAAGACTAGATAATCGTCGATTTAGGATTCAGAGAGCGGGTCTTGATAGTGTAATTATACTAGCCTTAAATGATTACGACTTTACAGCTGAGTCTGTCAGGTCTGGTATCGAAAGGTATGTCGAGTTTGACGCAATCTTAACATCCAACCCAAATTGTCGACGAACAGGAAACTGTGAGATCGCAGCAGAAAGTGCTGGTGTAAGGATTTTGTCTTGGGGAGAACTTTTAGGTCAGTTAAATCGAGCGTGGTAGATCTACATCCGTTCTTCCTTTCACTTAAGAAAGCTCTACGACAGCAGAGTTTATCTATAGACGTATATATTTTTGGCTCAGCGTTGTATGAGAGGTTTCCAAACGATATAGATATCTTGGTTATCTATACTTGTTACGATGAACTGTTATTGATAAAGAGTATACTTTTTCCAATTAGTTTGGAGTATCCGTTGGATGTTTACTACATGACCTCTGAGGAAGCTAGTGAATTAGATTTTATTAACACTACAAAAGCAGTGCCACTAGAAACTGTAGCTAAAGTGGAATAATTGTTACATAACAATCTGTTTAAGAGTGATTCGCAACGCGTGGCATTTTTACTATGCGTTGCGTTTAGTGTTTAAGGTGGTATGCGGAAGCATTGGTATTGCGTTGCTCACACCTTAACAGGGCGTTAGGCTAACTTCCACAGAATTGATTTGTTAGTCGCAAAATTTGCTAGTGGGCAGTGAGATTGTTTATCGTACGAAAATATTATGGTTTTATAACCTTTGTTTCTAATGGGCGTATGGTAACTCAATGAAAATCATAATCTTCTTCAGCACAGTCTTAATAGCTAAGTACATAGGTATGCAAATCGGTCTGACTTACAATATCATTTCAGACCCATTTAATTTCAAGCTCGCGCTGTTCGACTTTACCTTGTATCTCTCGGTATATTTTGTGCTGACGTTTTTATATGGCAAAGCTAAAGTCTTCGTTGGTAAGAATTAGCCTAACAAAGCGTTTAAGACGGATTCACAACGCTTGGCAGTTTTGGTTTGAATCAGCTTTAGTGTTTACGGCACAATGGTTTAGGTTGGGTGGTTGCGTTGTTCACCACTTAACGCGGCGTTATGAACTTATAAGGTAAAAAATGAATTTAGCAAGCATGAATGGTATGGACCAATATAATTATTTGGTAGGAAAAAACCTCGAACAACTCACTATTCAAGAGTTGAATGTAATTCATTTGCAGTATCGGGATGAAGTTGTGTCGATAAATGGACGTTATTTAACGTCATGCTTACATGACTTAACTCAAACGTTATCCGCTTCATTTATCAATAAGCGTACCGCTCAATATGTTCCTTTAATGACTTCATTTGCCATTCTAGACCAAATTGGTAGCTTGTATCATATTCAAGGTAATAACCCAAGGGCGACAAATGGTATAAAGAGGGCATTGCAATCTTTCACGACGATGGTTGCTGATGAAATAGAAGATTTGGTCACTCTTCGTCATGGATTATTCCATGATGGCAGTCTGACAAGCCGAAATCAAAATACAGGTACTGATGTAATATTCCGGATGGCAACGGATACTAACGTAGTTATACAAAGGCCGACCGTACCTTGGAATGGCGTATATGATGATGACTTAACTAACCATATTACTTTAATAAACCTAAAGGCGTTCCAAACTCTGGTGCTTGCTGTTCTCGATAGCTGTTTAAGTGAGCTAGAACAAGGGCGACTGCAGTGTACAATTTCAGATTGCCGAGAGTTTTATTATAAATTTCTCTTTTCTCGACCACGTTCATAACAAACAATTTAAGAGTGATTCAGCACGCTTGGCATTTTTGGTTGGGGTTAAGTTCAGTGATTACGGTGGCTAAATTGAGTGTAGTGGTAGCGTGCTTCACACCTTAATTGGGCGTTATAAGCTTCCAAGAGGAATAAAATTGAATAACTATTTTGAAAGCCCTTTTGTGGGTAAATCGTTGAAAGAACAGGTTACGAACCCAAATATCATTGTGGGTGAACATAGCTACTATTCTGGTTATTATCATAATCATAGTTTCGATGATTGTGCTCGTTACTTGCTACCGGATAGAACTGATATTGATAAGTTAATTATCGGAAGTTACTGCTCAATTGGTTCTGGTGCTGTATTTATGATGGCAGGGAATCAAGGACATCAAAATAACTGGGTCAGTACATTTCCATTTTTCTATCAAGACAATGAAAATTTCGCGGATGCTAAAGATGGTTTTGAGCGTTCGGGTGACACGGTTATTGGTAATGATGTATGGATTGGCACTGAAGCGATGATTATGAGTGGTGTATCTGTCGGCGATGGTGCAATTATCGCAAGTCGCGCAGTCGTTACCAAGGATGTCGCTCCGTATTCAATAGTCGGCTCAAACCCAGCGAAACATATACGTTACAGGTTCACAGAGGCTGAGATATCTCAGTTGTTAGAAATGAAGTGGTGGGAATGGAGCGATGAACAAGTTAAGGGAGCTATAAGCTTAATGTGCTCTTCAAATATCGATGGTCTTTATGATTATTGGAAAACGTTAGTACGCTTATAACAAACAATTTAAGAGTGACTCCCAACGCTTGGCGATTTCACTCCGGTTTGAATTTTGTGTTTACGGTGCAATGGTTTAGCTTGGGTGTTATAGCGTTGTCGCACCTTAATTGGGCGTTATGTTTACTTGTATTTCAGTGGCTTAAAGTTTCTTCGATCTATGTTCTTTGTCCCTTGGGCAGTTCGTTCGAGTACTTCAGCAAATCCGCATTGTCGGCCTAAATTCTTGAATCTCTCAACCTGTAAAATATGCCAATATTCGTGGGTTGCTTCATTTTCAGATCGTGACGGCTGGTTTTAAGTGCCGCTGGCTCTAAGTCGCTTTGAGTGTATTTGCCAAGTAGCATGCTAGCTTGGCAGTTGCCTCGGCAATTTGCCATTGTTCTGCGCTGTGGTTGGAAAGAGAGGGCGCTTGTTGAGGCCAAGTCGGGTTGCCTCATTGGGCAGGGAAGTGGATTTACGCGCTTTGTGTTTCGTGCCTTTGGCAGCCAAGTGAGTTTGAGCTTGTGATTCACTTCTTGAAATAAGGTCAAGAATGCAGTTCTTTGCCAAGTAAATCAGTCATTTGTGGTAAAACATAACAAACAATTCAAGCAGACCCTCAACGCTTAGCACTTTTGGTTTGCGTTGAAATTCGTGTTTACGGTGTTATGCGGAAAGTCAGCCAGGACGTTTCGGGCTACTTAATTGGGCGTTAGGAATTATATCAAATGATGAGGGAGGAATTGACGTTGAGCGTTACAGAAACATTGGTATTTGGTATTGCAAGTAGTTTGATTGCGACAGTCATATTTATTATCGCTGCTGAAGTTTTCCGTAGGATTGTAATCCCTACATTCAATGATAGGGTTTATCGTGGTGCTAGAGTTGATGGGAAGTGGGAGTTTGAAATTAACGAGACAAGGCTTTCTCTGGAGCTTTCTCAAAAAGGTGATGATATCTCAGGTGTATACCGACATAACACGGATGGTGAAACTGACAGTTACGCAGTAACGGGAAGAATAAAGGATAGTTATTTTGTCGCGACCGCATTTCCTCAATCAAAATATCACGTCGACTCTTTTTCGCTTCTTTTTAAGCTAAAGACCGAAGATAACGCTTTAATGCTGTCAGGTAAGTTGCTTAGTCAAGGAGAGCAAGAGGATGTGCATGTTACTGAGACTATAAAATTCAAACGCACAAATTCCTAACAAGCAATTTAAGAGGGATTCACAACGCTTGGCATTTTTGCTTTTACTTCAAATTTAGTGTTTCTGGCACAATGCTTTAGGTTTAGGTAGCGGCGTTGTTCACCCCTTAATTGGGCGTTAGTAGCTAAATCTCAATACAAGACACAAATTCAAACAATAACGAAAGGAAAACAACATGGTTGAAGCAGAAACTCTTATGAGACAAGCAGGTGACACTGCGGAAATTTGGCTTAAGCAAGCTATAGATGCAACAGAGCATCTTCCAGTATCAGAAGACGCCCGAGCTACAATAATTGCAGCGTTTATCCAAGCTGCAGCACAGGATCAGCATACAATGACCGTAAGAGCACTAGCTGAAAATGGTCTGCTAAACAAAGTGGAAAGTTAGTTTCAGCATCGCTACTAACAAGCAATTTAAGAGGGATTCACAACGCTTGGCATTTTTGCTTCTACTTCAAATTTAGTGTTTATGGCACAATGCCTTAGGTTTGGGTGTAGGCGTTGTTCACCCCTTAATTGGGCGTTAGGCTAATCATGGTGAAATTCATATTTCATCCCCATTTCAAGAGAAATCGAGACCTGTTTTCTTGCCCGAGATGTGAGCAAAAGTAGTATGTGTTGTAGAACTCTAATTCAAGTCAATTTAGCAGGTAACAAATGAATATACTTCTAATCATTGCTACAGTTTTTTTAGCCAAATTTATCGGTTCACAAATGGGGTTCACCTATAACCTGTTTTCAGATCCATTCAGTCTTAAACTAGCTGTTATCGACTTTGCCCTGTTCGTCGTTGTCGGTGTGGTTCTAAGTTTTATTTACAACAAGGCCAAACATGTATTCAATAACTTCAGGCAGAATTAGCCTAACAAAGCGTTTAAGACGGATTCACAACGCGTGGCGATTTCAGTTCCAGTCAGGTTAAGTGTCTAAGGTAAATAGTTTAGGTTTAGTGGCTGGCGTTGCTCACCACTTAACGCGGCGTTATGGCTCACAAGGTCCGCAATCTCAGAAATGAAGGTTGTTCACATCAAATTACGGTATCATGCACAATTGACTAAACTGTAGTTACTTATGCTTATACCAACTAATACACCTTCTTCCTCAAATGTATCTTGCTCAAACTGCAAAGCTTGCTGCTGCCGTCTTGAAGTTATGATTATCTCGGATACTGGCGTGCCTGAAGAGTTCATCGCACGTGATCAGTATGGTGGTGAAACAATGATGCGATTAAATGATGGTTGGTGTGCGGCTTTAGATAGAGACACTCTAATGTGCACAATTTATGAAAATCGTCCTTGGATATGCCGCGAATTCGAAATGGGTTCTAATGAGTGCTTAGATGAACGTGTTAAGTTCATCTAAAACAGTCGGTTAATCTTGTAGGTCATTCGTGAGTTGTAAGCCATAACAAAGCGTTTAAGAGGGATTCTCAACGCTTGGCATTTTTAGTTTGAATCGGTTTAAGTGATTACGGCACAATGGTTTAGGGTTAGGTGGTTGGCGTTGTTCACCCCTTAACGCGGCGTTATGTGCACGAATGGATACGAGGGTACAAATGAAATTCTATTTATTACTTATTCTTACTTTTATTCACGTTGATTGCGCTATGGCTGATAGCTTAAACGAACGCAAGGATAGCATCGCAAAAGAGTCAGGTGTTAAAAGGGAGCTTATTGACTCTATTGAAGAAGATTTTGAAGCTAAGCTTAAGGTTTACTGTCACGGAGACTCCTGCCAAGAAATACAGAGCCACTGTAATCAGCACCCTTACGCAAATATATGCGTAATGAAATCTCTATATCATTCTGCCATGTTAAACGAACTATGCGCTGGTTCGGAGTCGTGTTTTGCAGAGCAAACACTAAATGAGCGAAAGATTGTTACCTTCGTTAGCAAGCAAGCTATGTCACCGGGTTATGGGCGTATGGCTTTGAATATTTGCTCTCCGCTAAATGAGTTCGAATCATTGGAAAACAACATAAAAAGTATTGGTGACAAGCTAAACCAACTGGCTGGCATTGGGACATTTTATGATTACACGGGCTTATACAATTGTGTTTCAGAGACCTATAAAGAGCTAGCTGTCAAAGCTTTAGCTGAATGATTTGGCTGAGAAGTGCACATAACAAGCAATTTAAGAGGGATTCACAACGCTCGGCACTTTTGCTTCTACTTCAAATTTAGTGTTTATGGCACAATGTTTTAGGTTTGGGTGGGGGCGTTGTTCACCCCTTAATTGGGCGTTAGTTGCCAGCGGAAAAACGCATCTAAGGCAGAAAATTTAGGGCTAATGAAATTTTCAGTTTTGCTCGATTTTTGTCTGGTTGTGGTTTGCTGAAATTGTGTTCGACTTTTAATGTTGTGGTTTTGTTTTGCCGTTTCAGACGTTAATTTACTCGTGGAAATTTAGCTTTGTGACATTGCCTTTCCAAAAGATCTATTTGGTGTTTTCAGCCAGCTTTCTACGTCGTTGCTAGTTCCAAGTGGTTTCAGTGACAGGCGCTTTGAAACTGCGCCTGATTTGAGTTTTTCAAAGCGCTTAAAAACGGTGTTGGCAAAGTCGAAATGAACGGGAAATCAAAGGTTTAGAATGGCAACTAACAAAGCGTTTAAGGCAGATTCGCAACGCTAGGCATTTATGGTTTGCTTTGAATTTAGTGTTTACGGCACAATGGTTTAGGTTAGGTGGTAATGTTGCTCACTACTTAACGTGGCGTTATATGCTTTGGGCAGAATATATATAATATGGAGTTTCCTTAATGGAGTCTTTGCTGAAATATGCACCTCTAATATCAGCAGTTATGCCGTTGTTAGTGATTGTATTAACTGGTTTCTGGGTCAATAATCGTTTGGAAAAGATCAAGAGTCGGCTACAGCTAGATCATTCGATTATTGAAAAACGAGCTGCAATTTATGCGTCAGTACAAGATGATATTAATATCATCTATTCATACATACTAAGGGTTGGTGATTGGAAGGATTACAAGCCTAGTGACATCCTCGATTGCAAACGAAAAGTAGATAAAACATTTCATTCGACACAGCCTTATTGGTCTAAAGAGGCCTTCACCTCATACCAACAGTTCATTAAGGTGTGTTTTAAAGCATATCGTGGACATGGGAAAGATGCTGGAATCATCGCGCAAGTTGATCGTTATCAGGGGCTTGATAGCTGGCAGGATAGCTTTCTAGACTCATTCGAAAGTGGATATGATAAAGAAAAGCTTATTTCTGCAAATCAGTCATTAATGAAGACCCTATCTAAAGACTTTGGTATCAATTAGCACGCATATAACAAACAATTTAAGAGGGATTCCCAACGCTTGGCATTTTTGCTTCTACTTCAATTTTAGTGTTTACGGTACAATGCTTTAGGTCGGGTGGTAGCGTTGCTCACCCCTTAATTGGGCGTTATGTTTACTTGTATTTCAGTGGCTTAAGGCTTTTCTTAGATCTATGTTCTTTGTCCCTTGGCTATTCGTTCCAGTTTCTTCAGCAAATCTACATTGTCGTCCTAAATTCTTGAATTTCTCAGCCCGTAAAACATGCCAATATTCGTGGGTTGCTTCATTTGCAGGTCGTGGTGGCTGGTTTTAAGTTTCACTGGCTTTAAGGCGCTTTCAGGGTATTTGCCAAGTAGCATGTCGGCTTGGCAGTTGCCTCGGCAATTTGCCATTGTTCTGCGCTGTGGTTGGAAAGAGAGGGCGCTTGTTGAGGCGAAGTCGGGTTGCCTCATTGGGCAGGGAAGTGGACTTACGCGCTTGGTGTTTCGTGCATCTGGCGGCCAAGTAAGGTTTGGCATGTGACTGACTTCTTGAAACGTGGTCAACAAAGCAGTTCTTTGCCAAATAAATCAGTCATTTGTGGTAAAACATAACAAACAATTCAAGCAGACCCTCAACGCTTAGCACTTTTGGTTTGCGTCGAGTTTGGTGTTGCCGAGCAATGCGGAAAGTGAGCCAGTGCGTTTCGGGCTACTTAATTGGGCGTTATACGAATAAGGAAAATTCGGAATATGGAAATCAAAATAGACGATCTATCAGGTGGTGAAGTTATTCAGCTTCTCGAAGAGCACCTAGCAGATATGTATGCCACTTCACCTTCAGAAAGTGTTCACGCTCTAGATGTTGACGCATTGAAATCATCAGAAATTACGTTTTTCAGTGGCTGGCTTGGTGGAGAATTGCAAGGTTGTCTTGCGGTGAAACAACTAACCCCCATTCATATTGAATTGAAATCAATGAGAACTTCTAGTTCTTCTCGTAAGTCAGGTGTTGCCACAAAGCTTCTAACTCATGTTTTGAATGCAGCCATCGATAATGGTTATCAGAAAGTTAGTTTGGAAACAGGCACTCAAGAGTTCTTCCAACCAGCTCGAAGCCTTTATGAGAAATTTGGGTTCATATATTGCGAACCGTTCGCTGATTATGAAGTTGATCCACATAGTCACTTTATGACAAGGGAACTGGCGGAAAAATTCGTATAACAAAGCGTTTAAGGGTGATTCCAAACGCTTGCCGGTTTCGCTTCGCTCAAGTGTGGCAAACGCTTGTCACACCTTAACGCAGCGTTAGGTGCTTGGAGAAAATCATGAACTCAAAGGAAGTCGTCCTAGCTTTTTGGGATGCGATGAAAACAAATGACTTTGCCAAAGCAAGCGAGTGGCTTAGCCCAGACTTTGAGGGTTTCTGGCCGCAGTCTGGTGAACTTATTATTGGCCGAGATAACTTTACGGCTATCAATTCCTATTACCCAGCGAATGGTGTTTGGGAGTTTACAATTCACTCTGTAGTTTGCGATGGTGAAACAGTTGTCACTGATGTATCAATTACAGATAGTGTCCAAAAAGCACGAGCTATAACTTTTCATACAGTTGAAAATGGCTTAATAAGTAAGCAAAAAGAGTTCTGGCCAGACCCAATGGAAGCACAGGCATGGCGGGCAAAATGGGTCAGATTAGTGCAAGATTAAGCTACGCACCTAACAAACAATTTAAGAGTGATTCGGCACGCGTGGCATTTTTACTATGCGTTGGTTTTAGTGGTTAAGGTGGTATGCGGCGGCATCGGCATTGCGTGCCTCACACCTTAATTGGGCGTTAGTTGCCAGCGAGAAAACGTAGCTAAATCAGAAAACTTAGGGCTAATGAATTGTGCAATTTAGCTCGGTTTTGTGCCTGGGTGTAGTTTGCTGAAATTGTGTTCGATTTGTAATGTTGTGGTTTTGTTTTGCCGTTTCAGGCGCTAATTTACTCGTTGAAATTCAGCTTTGTGGCATTGCCTGTCCAAAGGCTCTTTTTGGTGTTTTCTGTCAGTTTTTTACGGTGTTGTAAGTTCCAAGTGGTTTCAGTGACAGGCGCTTTGAAACTGCGCCTGATTTGAGTTTTTCAAAGCGCTCAAAAACGGTGTTGGCAAAGTGGAAATGGACTGGAAATCAAAGGTGTAGAATGGCAACTAACAAAGCGTTTAAGGCAGATTCGCAACGTTGGGCATTTTTGGTTTTCTTTGAATTTAGTGTTTATGGCACAATGGTTTAGGTTAGGTGGCAATGTTGCTCACTACTTAACGCGGCGTTATAGCGCAAGGAGAAATCGACGATCGAATATCTATTGGGATTAATCGCATTACTTACATCAATGGTAGCTGCCATCGTTGGATTTGGTGGTGGCATGCTTTTAATTGCTATTCTTCCAGTCTTCCTAAGCCCTAATTTGATCATACCAATCCATGGTCTGGTTCAATTAGCAAGTAACTCATCACGCATGTTGTTTTCATTGAAACATGTTAGATGGGAACTTCTTCCCCGCTTCTTAGTTGGATCAGTAGTCGGAGCATTAACGATTGGTTATGGCCTCTCTCATATTTCAATGGAGTATGTTCCAGTTGCAATTGGCCTGTATATTTTACTCAATCTATGGAGTCCACGTTTTTCAGCGTCAGTCAGTCGATACGAAAGCTATTATCTGATTGGTTTCTTGCAAACGGGGTTAGGGTTGGTAGTTGGTGCAACTGGCCCTTTGAGTTTGAGCGTGTTAACAAAACAACTGAAGTCGAAAGATGAAATCATAGCAACAAGCTCATTATTTATGACAATCAGTCACCTAGCAAAAATACCGGTGTATTTGTCGTTCACAGAGAGCATGTTTTCTGACTTAGGTCTTATTGTTTATATGGTCATGGGCGCGATCTTAGGCTCGTTTCTGGGAACGAAGCTTCGACTAAGCACAAGAAATGGTTATATTATTAAAATAATCAAGGTGTTATTGACTTTTCTAGCGGTTAAGATGATAAGTGAAGTTGCGCTATAACAAAGCGTTTAAGAGTGATTCCAAACGCTTGCCGGTTTCGCTTCGCTCACAGTATGGCAAGCGCTTGTCACACCTTAACGCAGCGTTAGGTTTATTGGGAGTATTATGTACCTACTTGACAGAACAAAGTTGAAGCTTGGAGATATCATTCTCACTCGTTCTAATGAAAAGAACAGTTCGCTCATTTGTAAAATTACTAAATCAGATTTTTCACATGCAATTCTATATGTCGGTGAATCGAGCTATATTCATTCTGATCCTTATGGTGTCCATTCTAGTAATATCCAACGGTTACTAATAGACGAGCTTCATTATGCAAAAGTTGTGCGAGTAGACGACCCTGTTGCAATAGCAAAAGCAATAACCTATGCACGTTTACAAGTTGGGACTTCATATTCCAAGATTAGTGCTGCTAATGCGTTCGCTAAAGTTTTTACAAAACTTGATGCTAAAAGGCAGTTTTGTTCCCGCTTGGTCGCAAAAGCTTTCGAGACGGCAGGCATTGATCTTGTCGCAAACAGTGACGCATGTTTGCCGCAAGAAATCGCCGATTCCACGTTTGTACGTGAAATTAAAGGTTGTCTGTATCAAGCTAGAACAGAAGAAATAGAGTTTGCACAAAGTTATGATCCGATAAAGAATCAAACTGAAATCACGAACAGCATACTGAAGTCTGTTCGAAAATTGATGGGTAACAAGATTCAATCACTTGCAGATATTACTTCAGCCCTTATTGCGAATCCTAAATACGATAATGAGGTCACTGAAATCTATGAATCTTCTGGTTATCTAACCATGTGGATATATGAGCAAGAACGTAATCCGTGGCGATATAACGTTGACTTATTTAAAGCTCTGCCGCTGTCAGAAAGTGAGCAACACGCTTTAGCTTCTCAAGAGTTAGAAATCGCTAATAGGTTACTTGATTTATACAAAAATAACTTAGAGCAGTATTTTTATATAAAAGAGACACATGGCTTAAAGTACGCCAACCAACAGTTCCTCTTATACAAAACACTAGTTGAAAATGCTCTTGATCATAAGTTCACAGCCGAAGAAGTACTAGGGAAATAAACCTAACAAAGCATTTAAGAGTGATTCGCAACGCTTGGCAGTTTCGCTTCGCTCAAGTATAGCCAATCGCCGCTCACACCTTAATGCGGCGTTAGGTTTTTACGGAGGAAGCCATGAGAAAAGTACTTCTGTTCATAGTTTTATTATCGTTAGGTGGTTGTTTAGGCATGCCTAAAACAATACAACCAGTTAAGGATTTCAAGCTTAATAATTATTTAGGTCAGTGGTACGAAATAGCTCGCTTAGATCATTCCTTTGAACGAGGTTTGAGTCAGGTCACTGCCGAATATAGATTGCGTAAAGATGGCGGTGTTTCGGTGTTGAACCGCGGTTATTCCGCAGCAACCCAAGAATGGAAAGAAGCGGAAGGTAAAGCATATTTCGTTAACAGCTCTGACGAAGGGTATTTGAAAGTGTCGTTTTTTGGTCCATTTTATGGCTCATATGTGGTTTTTGACCTAGAAAAAGAAAACTACGAATATGCTTTTGTATCAGGTCCGAACAATGATTATCTTTGGTTGTTATCGCGGTCACCGAGTGTAAGTGCAGATATCATCGAAAGGTTTGAAGAACTGGCTGAACAGAACGGTTTTGATGTTGAGCAATTAATATACGTGGAACAAAAATAAACCTAACAAGGCGTTTAAGAGTGATTCCAAACGCTTGCCGGTTTCGCTTCGCTCAAGTGTGGCAAACGCTTGTCACACCTTAACGCAGCGTTAGTTTTTATTAATCAGCGGGATAAAATGAAATATTTACTAGATCTTGAAAAACTAGAACATGCAGATATTGTTTTAGAGTCAGGGAACACTAAATGGGTTAGTGACTTGATAAAGGCAGCTACAAATAGTAGCTATTCTCATGCAATGCTTTATGTCGGGCATTCTTTAAATCATGCAACATCAGATGGTGGTGTTTTCTCTAAGAATCCACAAAGGATTTTGGTTGATGATGTAAAAGACCTAAAAGTATTGCGCCTAAAAGATGCTATTTCAGATGACGTTAAACTGGCTATATGCAGGGAATCAAGTTACCTCGTTGGCACACTATATGGGAAAAGAGAAGCAACAAAATCTATAACTAAAACTGAGAAAGCATCAAAAAGTAGAAAGCAGTTTTGTTCGAGGCTCGTAGCTCAGTGTTATGCTAAGTCGGGTATTAATTTAGTAAGTAATCCAGACTATTGTACTCCTGAAGACTTGAATCGCTCTGAACTGTTGGTTGAAGTCGCTGATTGTGTGCGGCTAGCAACAGAAGATGATTTAGAAATCTACAATAGAAAAGATCCGAATATTGAAAATCTGCAGGAAACATATAAGTGGTTAAATAATGCTCGAGATCTTTACAAAAAAGAGGGAGTGGAAATACAAACTATCAATGATGTCACACAAGCTCTCATGCAAGACCGCAAATTTGACAATCGTTTATGTAAGCTGGCAAAAGCTACGAAATACTTTGACCTTTATAACGTAGATCGGCAAGTCAATACAATGAGGTATTGCCCAGATGACTTCTACGCAGTTTTAAGTAACTCTAATGACATGAACAAAATTGTTCGAGAAGAGATAGCTTTAAACGACAGAGAAGTAAAAAGACATACTGAAAACTTGATAGCTGCGAGGCATAACTTTAAACAAGCGCATTTGAAGTTTTCGAAGTTACATATCAAACTGTATGAAAATCTCCTCAGCGAAACGCTGCATCGTTTCATTGTTATTGAACAAGCTTTAACTCGATGTGGCTGTAATACTCATCATGTTCAGCAAAAAATTACATCATTGGAAAGCCTGCTCAAAAATAAAAACTAACAAACGCTTTAAGACGGATTCGCAACGCTCGGCGGTTTTGGTTTGAGTCGGCTTTAGTGTTTACGGTGTAATAATTGAGTGTTGTGGTAGCGTTGCTCACCACTTAAGCAGGCGTTAGCCGTCATGGAGCTTGCTATACTCAAAGTGATAGAATAGTATCACTTTAGTATTCCTTTGGAGCAGCTCTCATGAAAGTAGAACTAGTTACATCACTTAAACGACAAGCAACTAAGATCCTCGCCGATCTCCACGATACCAAAGAACCAGTGTTAATTACTGAGCACGGTAAGCCATCTGCGTATCTAGTTGATGTTGATGATTACGAATTTATGCAAAATCGTTTGGCTATTCTTGAGGGTATTGCACGAGGTGAGCGTGCACTAGCTGACGGCAAAGCGGTAAGTCATGATGAAGCTAAGGACAAAATGTCAAAATGGCTGAAATAATCTGGACTGAACCAGCGTTATCTGACCTTAATGATATCGCTGAATATATCGCACTGGAAAATATTGTTGCGGCAAAGCATTTAGTACAAACGATCTTCTCTAAAGTCGAACGCCTTCAAACTTTCCCAGAATCAGGGCGTATTCCGCCCGAACTAGAACATTTGAGTTATCGTGAAGTTGTCGTTAATCCATGTCGTGTTTTCTATAAACAAGACGGTGACAAAGTATTTGTTCTGTTTGTTATGCGTGCAGAGAGAGATTTGCGAAAGTTCTTGTTGAGTAAGCAGTAACCTTTGGAAATGAGCGGCTAACAAACAATTTAAGCAGATTCGCAACGCTTGGCATTTTTGGTTTGAGTCGGCTTAAGTGTTTACGGCACAATGGTTTAGGTGTGGTGGTCGTGTTGCTCACTACTTAATTGGGCGTTATGTTTCCTTGTATTTCAGTGGCTTAAAGTTCCTTCGATTATTGTTCTTTGCCCCTTTAGCCATTCGTTCGAGTTACTTCAGCAAATCCGCATTGTCGGTCTAAATTCTTGAATCTCTCAACCTGTAAAACATGCCAATATTCGTGGGTTGCTTCATTTTCAGGTCGTGGCGGTTGGTTTTAAGTTTCACTGGCTCTAAGTCGCTTCGAGTGCATTTGCCAGTTAGCATGTCGGCTTGGCAGTTGCCTCGGCAATTTGCCATTGTTCTGCGCTTTGGTTGGAAAGAGAGGGCGCTTGTTGAGGCGAAGTCGGGTTGCCTCATTGGGCGGGGAAGTGGACTTACGCGCTTTATGTCTAGCGCATCTGGCGGCCAAGTGAGTTTGGGCGTGTGACTGACTTCTTGAAATAAGGTCAATAATGCAGTTCTTTGCCAAATAAATCAGTCATTTGTGGTAAAACATAACAAACAATTCAAGCAGACCCTCAACGCTTAGCACTTTTGGTTTGCGTTGAATTTCGTGTTTACGGTGTCATGCGGAAAGTCAGTCAGGGCGTTTCGGGCTACTTAATTGGGCGTTAAATTTGCCGAGCGAGCTCGGAGACGCAGAACCTCCTCCTTTTTTCATCCCCAGATTCCCTTGCTCTTTTCTATGATAGGTGCATGCCAGCACTAACACTACAGAGAGTCTTGCAGCAGCATTTCTCGGACTATCAACGAAGACATAAATTACCACTCTACCAACTTAAGGGTGTGAGTAGCTTTTTGAAGTGCCGAACAGCCATCATGGGTGGTCACGCCCTTTATTGTGATAAAGGGCATTTAAATGGTTATTGGTATAACAGTTGTGGTCATCGTAGTTGCCCTCAGTGTGGCGCTCTAAAGAGAGAGCGTTGGCAACATAAAGTAAAGAGTTTGCTGCTTGATTCGCCTCATCATCACTGGGTTTTTACTCTCCCGCACGACTTACATGAGATTTGGTTTTACAACCGAGAAGCTTGTCAGTCTTTGTTGTTCAGCAGTGTTCGACAGACCTTACAAGTGTTGAGTGGAGACCGCCGTTACTTGGGGGCGAAGTTAGGCGCTATCCTGTCACTTCATACATGGGCAAGGAACTTGACGTTTCATCCTCATATTCATTGTTTGGTGACGCACGGAGGTATGTTTGATGGGTACTGGGTAGAGCCTAAGCGCAAGATACTTTTTCCTGCGAAGGTGATGATGCAGTTGTTCCGCGGTAAGTTTTTAGCAGGGGTTAAGGCCTTATTAGTCAATGGTGAATTAAACGTGCCGAGTGGTATGAACAAGACTCAGTTATTGATTTTATTGCACAAGTGGGGAAGGCAAGGGTGGGTGGTTCATTGCGCGAAGCGCTATGAGCATGGTGCCGGGGTGGCAAAGTATTTAGCGCGATATATAAGGGGAGGGGCGTTAAAGAACAGTCAGCTATTGAGGAGTGGCGGGGATGTTGTTGAGTATAGGCATTGGTCTCATGAGAGACAAAGAGTAGAGCGAATAACCCTGTCAGCGGAGCACTTCATTAGTCGCTTGTTAAGCCATATCGCGCTCCCACGCAAACAGCAATATCACTTTATGGGCTTTTATCATAATCGTAGTCGAGCGATGTTGGAGCAAGCACGAGCTTGTCATAACCAGGGTAAAGTTGAGGAGTTAAAGGAGTTGCAGTGGGGTGATTTTTTAGCAAAGCATGGGAGCGTACCTTGCTGTAGTGAATGTGGTGGCGAGTTAACTGAGTTACGAAAGTTGAGTCGTTGGGAGAAAAATTTTCAAAATCTGGAGCGTTTGGAGCAATAGCTCTCAGGCTGCGGAGTAATACGTGGTGGGCGAAGTTTGTAATTGATAGTTTGGTGACTAATAAGAGTTGAAAATGATGGTTGGGGCGAAAGGTTTGAAGGGATGAAATTGAAGGTTGAGATGAATAGAATACCCAAAGTAGCTTGGTGGGTCGCTCGGCACATTTAACAGCGACTAATTCAGTGGGAGTGGCAATTTAACAAGAAGTTTAAGAGTGATTCGCAACGCTTGTCGTTCTGAGTGCTAGGTCAAATTTTGTGATTATGGCACAATGGTTTAGGCTAGGTGCATGCGTCGCTCACACCTTAACTTGGCGTTAGGGCACAGGGTGGAAATGGACAGAATAGTAGAATTAATCAAACAAGACCCAGTTAGAGTTAAAGCCTTAGAGTGCGTCTCTAAATTGGGCTTGCCCCAATGCTATATTGCAGCTGGTTTCGTTCGTAATCTTGTTTGGGATGCACTGCATGGCTTTGATGTAGCAACACCATTGAACGACGCGGATGTTATTTACTTTGCTCCAGATGAGAACGACCCTAAAGCATATTTACACCATGAATCTCAGCTCAAGCAGCTAATGCCGGAAGTTAACTGGCAAGTTCGTAACCAAGCACTTATGCATACTCGGAATGGCGATTTACCTTACAAAAACTCCCTTGATGCTATGAGCTATTGGCCAGAACAAGAGACAGCTGTTGCCATTCGACAAGTCACACCTGATAGCTATGAATGTATTGCCGCTTTTGGGTACGAATCCTTATTTGGTTACTGCGTCACACATAACCCTAAAAGGTCACGAGAAACGTTTGAAAATCGTGTAAATTCAAAGGGCTGGCTAGTAAGGTGGCCATCTTTGAGAATAGTGCCCTAACAAAGCATTTAAGAGTGATTCGCAACGCTTGGCGTTTTCGCTTCGCTCAAGTATAGCCAAGCGTCGCTCACACCTTAATGCGGCGTTATGATTTTTATCGAAATGGGGAGGTTGTATGGCAATATCATTTGAAGGTCAGAGGCTGACAGTAGTTGAAATTACTGAAGGGTTTGATTTGTCTAAACACTCATATTTGCTAGAGCGAATTCCTCAAATCCTCACGCCAGCAGTTGTAGAGAATCTACCTCCATATTTCCACGAGATAGATTCTAGTGAACAAGCCCGAATATGGCTTGAACGAATGTTATCGGAAAGCCGCTTACTTCAAGTGAAAGCCCAGGGACAAGAACTAATAGGTTTCCTGTTCGCTTATGTGGAAAATGATGAGTATGCCCATATCGGTTATCTGCTTGCCGAAGAATACTGGGGACGAGGGTTAGCTAGTGAATTGCTTCAAGGTTTCATACATGAAGTCGAAAAATCCGAATCTTGGCTAAAACTCATAGGCGGTGTTGAGCAATCTAATATTGCTTCAGCGAAGTTACTTAAAAAGCTGGGGTTGTAGTGGCATAGTGAATTTGGTCACTTAGTTAGAGGTGATATCATCACCTCATAAGTTAACAGGTGACACTATGACAAAACGTACAAGACGACTATTTAGCGCTGAATTTAAGTTAGAAGCAGCTCAGTTAGTCCTAGACCAAAATTACTCAGTGACTGAAGCAGCCCAAGCCATGAATGTGGGCAAGTCCACGATGGATAAGTGGGTTCGCCAGCTTAGAGAAGAGCGCCAAGGAAAAACACCGAAAGCTTCACCGATGACCCCTGAGCAAATAGAAATTCGGGAATTAAAAAAGAAGTTGGCTCGCCTTGAAGAGCATAATGAAATATTAAAAAAAGCCACGGCTCTGTTGATGTCGGACTCACTGAACAATTCTTGATAATCAAGAAACTCAAGCAGAGCTACAGCGTAAAAACATTATGCGAAGTCTTCAATGTTCATCGAAGTAGTTATCACTATTGGCTTAAACGCCCAACGGTAATTAACGCTGAAACAGTAAAGTTGCGCAGCTTGGTCAGTGAGGCTCACGCTGCAAGCAATGGCTCTGCGGGAGCTAGAACCATTGCAGATATAGTCACAAATCAGGGTGTAAAGCTGAGCCGATACCGAGCAACAAAACTTATGAGAACGCTTGGTTTAGTGAGTTGCCAAGTGCCAAAACATCGTTACCGAAAAGCTTCACAAGAACATATTGACGTTCCAAATCACTTAGGTCGTCAGTTTGCGGTTACCGCCCCAAATGAGGTCTGGGCTGGTGATGTGACGTATATTTGGACAGGTAATCGGTGGATGTATTTAGCCGTTGTTATCGATCTTTTTGCCCGAAAAGTGATTGGCTGGTCGATGTCTCTATCACCTGATTCTAAACTAACAGGCAAAGCTCTTTCGATAGCTTATGAGTCACGTGGTAAGCCTAAAGGTGTTATGTTCCATAGCGATCAAGGCAGTCATTATACTAGCCGTAAATACCGTCAATTGCTGTGGCGTTTTCAAATAAAACAGAGTTTATCTCGCCGAGGAAATTGTTGGGATAATGCGCCGATGGAGCGTTTCTTTAGAAGTCTGAAGACTGAATGGGTGCCAACTGTGGGTTATCGTAGCTTCGCTGAGGCTCAACAAGAGATTACCCGTTACATTATCGGATACTACTGCCAACTCAGACCACATCAGTATAACGGTGGTCTAACTCCCAATGAATCAGAACGATTATATTGGGAAAACTCTAAAACCGTGGCCAATTTTAGTTGACCACTACAGGTTCATCGCGCAACCCGCTAAGGGCAGTGGTGTGGTTTTCTATGAATATACGATTCCCCAGCCACAATCATAACAATAAATTTAAGAGTGATTCACAACGCTTGGTGCTGTCACTTCAAGCCAGTTTAGTGTTTATGGCACAATGGTTTAGCTAAGGTGGTAGCGTTGTTCACACCTTAATTTGGCGTTATGCTACCGGCCCGAAATCTTCAATAAGGAATACTATGAAACAGAATATTGTCCATATAGCCTTGGTTGTAAAAGACTACGATGAAGCAATAGATTTTTACGTAAACAAACTCAAATTTGAGCTTATTGAAGATACCTACCAACCTGAGCAAGATAAACGTTGGGTGGTTGTAGCCCCGCCTAACTCCCATGGTGTTACTCTGTTGCTTGCTAAAGCATCGAAACCAGAGCAGCACGACTTCATTGGAAACCAAGCTGGTGGCCGAGTATTTTTGTTCCTAAATACCGATGATTTCTGGCGTGACTTTGAGCGCATGAAATCTATTGGTATTAATTTCGTTCGAGAGCCTGCAGAGCAAGACTATGGAACGGTAGCAGTGTTTGAAGACCTGTATGGAAACTTGTGGGATCTGCTTCAACTAAACCCAGACCATCCAATGGCGAAAAGGTAGCATAACAAGGCGTTTAAGACGGATTCACAACGCTTGGTGACTTCAGTTCAATTTAGCTTAAGTGTTTAAGGTACAATGGTTTAGGTTTGGTGGTTGGCGTTGCTCACCACTTAACGCGGCGTTAGGTAAACGGTGATATCCATATGAGTTGTATTATGAAAATGTATTATAAAATCAAAGGTAGATGCTACCTTCGTCTCTATCGTAATCTATCTAGAAATCATCGTATAATTTCTACTGACAGTCAGATACTAAATTTTATAGTGAACTTAGTCACACCTAACTCAGTAAGGAAGAAGTTCACTTATATTCTATTCGTAGTATCAATGGCATGTATTAGTTTTACTGCTGATCCTAATTGGTTTCAAAGCTTGCTTGTCTCTGTAGCGGCGGCTTGTATATTTGACACGATAATTACTATTGTTCCTAAAGAGCAACAAAAGGTTAAAGCAGCAATCAAGGTTGCTGAGATTATCGGTGAAATATCGGAAGTTAAGAACTCCAACCTCAGTAATATTCAGTATCAACCCAATTTTTGGTCTATGAACTATTCATCTTGGAAAGATGATATGGCGATGTGCAAGGAAAAGGCTGAAAAGATCAATAGACTACTAAGGTTAAATGGTGGGCAGCAGCATGTTGAGCACTTAAATCATTTAATTCCATGTAAGGGGGACAACTGGGAGTATATCAACTTAAGTTTCTCCCATTTTAGGAATAGCTTAAGGAAATTGAACCAACTTGCCAGTGATGATAATTTTCCTTTGCTGTTTGATGCAGTTCAGGCTATGCAGCATCAAATTGATAACCATGTCTTTATTCGTCGAACAGGGCAATTAGACGATCGTCTCGCTATCTCTCACTACATTCATATGGTCGAAGAGTTAGAGTTTTGGAATAAAGTAGAAACGGTTAGATACAACTTATTTGAATCAGGCTTTTATCGTACAAGACTCTTATTTACGGATGAGTTTATAATTAGGGCATTTTCCAAAAGGGCAGGTAGCTATATTTAGCATATTTACCTAACAAGCAATTTAAGAGGGATTCACAACGCTTGGCGCTCTCACTTCAAGTCAGTTAAGTGTTTATGGCACAATGCTTTAGGTTTAGGTGGAGGCGTTGTTCACCCCTTAATTGGGCGTTAGATTGAATAAGGAGTCTTGATGTCAATTTTTACAGAACTTACAGAGATTGCAAAAACTATGAGTACAACGACTTTAAGTACTTTAGTTATTGCTATTGTATATTCTTTGTTTAAGTCAATAGATGTAATCAAGTTGCTAAAGAAAGCACTTGAGTCTTATATCAACGGAATGGGAAAAACTAACAGTATCACAGTAACAATAGTGAAGCGTGTATTTAAAGCAAATTCGATACTGTTAGATGCTTCTATGCTATTAAATTCAAGTGCATTTACTGTTGTTGAAGTTTTAGCGAAAAGAATTGCAGATTCAGGAGAAGACGCAAAAGACAACAAAAAAAATACTATAGTTGGTGTTATGCTGCTTGAAAAAGCTAAAAAAGGAACAGTGCAACAAGCAATATTAATTTCCAGTATAGCTGTCTACGTATCTAGCGTTTGGTTTATGAATAGTGATATAAATCAGTTTGTGTTGCTTTTTCTAGCATTTTTATTGCTAGCTGTGTTTGTGGATCAAAAGCTAATGGAGTTTCGAGTTCGCAAAGGATGGTACGGTAGCAATGAATTTGAGACAAGAGAGCTTATTGAATTTATTACCTTGCATTCTGACAAGGATGATTTCAATGATGGGAGCGGTGCAAAGAGAATCATACCAAATCCAGAGATTGATCTAGCAACTGAATGTGAAGCTAGTAAAGGAAAGGTAGTTATATGAATGCAGAACAACTAACAGTATTTGCTAGAAAAGCAATTAATATTCTATTTGTATCTAATCCTAGGGGTACTAGCCTAGGGGTGCTGACGGGGATTGTGCTAGATGGACTGATAGGTTTGTTTAGTCCTTTTTTGAAAACAATTTCAATCATCAACATAAGTATTGTTAAGCTATGGCACTTGATGGGCTTAGGAGTCTTTATATTTAATATTCGACCGTTTTTAAATCGTTACAAGGTGGATCCATCAATTAATGAAGCAATTTCATACATTGAAACGCAAAAGCAATTAGGTCATATAGATGAATGGCAAGCAAAGCAAATGTATAGAAACCTTCACAATAAAGTTTTAGATAACGTTCTTCTAAATAAAGAGCAACAAGAACTTTCTAAGACTATAAACTCTATTGCTTCAGCAAGTGAAGGTGAAAAATAATCTAACAAAGCGTTTAAGGCAGATTCCCAACGCATGGCATTTTTAGTGCTATCGTTGGGTTTTGTGTTTAAGGTGGTAATGTTTAGTTTAGTGGTAGCGTTGCTCACTACTTAACGCAGCGTTATACCTTTCGTGAATATATAATTGTTAATATGTGTGTGATTGCTATAAAATTATTTTTTTATAAGTTTAAGGGGCAATTTCTTTTGGGTTTGGAATTTTCACTCGGTGCAGGTGTTAGTCTAGTTTTACTAGGTGTTTACTTGATTCACTTTTGGGTTGTTTACCTTCGACACAATGAGCTACTTGCAAACGAATCTACTCAGAATCAAGTTGAAAGCTTGCCTCAAGGTCACCGATGGGTTTTTCTATTGGTTACGGTTGGTTTGCCTTTAATTTGCTCATTTTGCGCTAGTTGGGTCAGTAATCCCGTAAATGTGCCAAGTGGTGCTACTATTAGCATGGTTATGCCTGCTTTTTTGTTCAATATGGCTATTTCTATTTTTGTACTGATGATAACGATAGAAATTGGATATCTGTACGATGATAGAATTTCACTGTGGAAAAACTATGTTGTCGCAGCATTTGTAATTGATTTTATAGCTCTATTGCTTTTTTTGGTTGTGATTAAACCTCCAGCAGAAGTCGTCACTGGAAACACTGTTTTGACTCTAATTTTCTTTGCATTAGTTAGTATTGGATCACTGGTTTCTAGTTGCGGAACAATTTATTATTCAAAAATACATTCTCTGGTATCGACATCAGAAGGAGAGCTCGATGAAGGGCAGCAAATTTGAAGTAGACTTTGGCAATGAAAGCTGTAGCAACGAAGAAATAATCAAAGAGCTTCGCGATGTTAAGTCTGAGCTAAACGAGCTAAAAACCATAATTAACAAACAGAATATTCAACGGAAAAATATGACTATGCTTATAGCATTAGTTTCTTATTTTTCTCTCGCGTTAATTGTTTACATGCTTATGCTCAAGTAGTAAAGGTATAACAAACTGTTTAAGAGTGATTCGCAACGCTTGGCATTTTTGCTATGCGTTGCGTTTTGTGTTTATAGGGTTATGCGGGAGCTTTGGTACTACGTTGCTCACACCTTAACAGGGCGTTAGGTGCTTAAGCGGAAAACTGCCAGCAGAAATCAACTACTGGTTTTTTGAGTTTAGTTTTGAGCGCGTTTTACTCGAATGGTGCTTTTAGCAACGTTTGAAAGGTTTAGGTTTTGGATTGCAGCTTTTGCTTCTTTGTCATCTGGCATTTCGACAAACGCGAAACCTTTTGATAAGCCTGTTTCTTGGTCTAGAACCAAGTTGCACTCGGTAACTTTACCGTGAGCAGAGAATAGTACACGAACTTCGTGTTCAGTGATGGTACGCGCTAGATTGCGAACTAAAAGTTTCATATTATTTTGCCTAATGTAATTTGCGGGCCAAGTGTCTCAGTATTAGAGAAGTAAACCAAGGTAAATTAGTGGTGAACCTTTAAAAACGCACCTAACAAAGCGTTTAAGGGTGATTCCAAACGTTTGCCGGTTTCGCTTCGCTCAAGTGTGGCAAACGCTTGTCACACCTTAACGCAGCGTTAGCTAGCTTTAATGTACATATACACACTGTGAGTGCTGTTGTATTATGTCGTCCGGTAAATGGGGGGCTCTGTGTCTAATTATAAAGTAAGAAAACGTAATCAAAAGTATTTAAGATGGGTCAACGGTATTTCTGGTGGCTTGTCATTGCTCGTAGGCTCGGTGATACAGCTAGACCTTAACGCGACAGAAGCTGATTGGTTTCCATATAGTAAAACCCTTGTTGGTCTAATCAAAAATAATGCTCCTAGTATTTTAATAGCAATAGCATTCTGCTTCTTTGTTTCTGCAGTATTGTTAAAAATTTCTCGACCTGCAACAGTGGTTAAGTGCTTAGAGAAAAAACTAGATGTTATTAAAGAGTGGTTATTTTGCGATGAGTCAAATGATTACAATGACAATCATCGCGTAACGTTATTTAAATATAAGCGAACCTATTGGGGGCTTTTATCCAAAAAACGATATTGGTGCTTTAAGCATTTTCCTTGGTCTTTATCTAGGCATCCATTTAGTGGTTGGTTAGTACCAATTGCAAGATCTGGTTACACTGGACAGAATGCAAAAGCCGTCTTTTGGGCCCCTGATGATGGGCTGTCTTCGGAAGGGGTTGCTGGTGTCGCATGGGCAACTAACAGTATTGTTGTAAGGCAAAAACTCCCTAAGATTACTAGTATGTCTAGTATTGATAATAAGCAGAAATATTGTGACTCAACGGGAACGAGAGGTTCGGTTTTACAGTCTTATGTTAGTGCAGGGCGCGTACCAGCTCGCTCTTTTGTTGGCTTTCCTATACTAGGGAAAAATGGTAAACCTTGGGGAGTCGCCGTACTTGATAGTAAAAGCGCTGAGGGTATACTAATAGAAGAAGTACAAAAGGCTGTTTCGGTTTCTGGACCAGTTTTGGCTGTACTGTTGGAGGAATTATGAAAAGTTGCTGGCATAAACTTAGTCAATCACTGTTTGAGAAAAAGAATGCTGATTCACATACAAAGTATCAGCTTTTTCTTTCGCCATACGATGTACCTAGTGCCTTTCGACACGGTGATAACAATGACTTATCCTACTTCATTGAATTCATGTACATTCCGGTCGATGAGAAAATTAAGCGCTCCTACCATGACTCTGATGCGCAAGTAGATTTTGAAGTTGGCGAAAATACTGGTCGTGTTTACAAAATTATTTTTCACACTCCTTGTATTCAGGAAAAGCCTAGAAACGTTTGTAAGAAGCAAATTGAAGATGCGTTTTCTTCTTTTCTTAACACCAAGCCTCAATTATCACATGACAAATATGATGCGACTAAAGCTGCAACGCTTCATTGTCTGAAGTCTTTTGCTGGTTAAAGCCAGCTAGCTAACAAACTGTTTAAGAGTGATTCGCAACGCTTGGCATTTTTGCTATGCGTTGCGTTTTGTGTTTAAGGCGATATGCGGGAGCTTATGCATAGCGTTGCTCACACCTTAACAGGGCGTTAGGTGCTTAAGCGGAAAACTGCCAGCAGAAGTTAACTACTGGCTTTTTGAGTTTAGTTTTGAGCGCGTTTTACTCGGATGGTGCTTTTAGCAACGTTTGAAAGGTTCAGGTTTTGGATAGCAACTTTTGCTTCTTTGTCATCTGGCATTTCGACAAACGCGAAACCTTTTGATAAGCCTGTTTCTTGGTCTAGAATCAAGTTGCACTCGGTAACTTTACCGTGAGCAGAGAATAGTACACGAACTTCGTGTTCAGTGATGGTACGCGCTAGATTGCGAACTAAAAGTTTCATATTATTTTGCCTAATGTAATTTGCGGGCCAAGTGTCTCAGTATTAGAGAAGTAAACCAAGGTAAATTAGTGTTGAACCTTTAAAAACGCACCTAACAAACTGTAACCCTCCCTGTTTTAGTGGCACTCTAAATTAGAGTTTTTCCTACTTTCATGCCTTGCTAAATACTCCCAAGGAGTCAGATCATCGAGTGAATCATGAGGGCGTTCATCGTTGTATTCCTTCATCCATTTTTCTGTCAGGTCTCGGACTTCGCTCAAGGTTTTGAACACGTACATGTTGAGTATTTCTGTCCGATAAGTTCGGTTAAATCGCTCTATATAGGAGTTCTCCGTTGGTTTGCCTGGGCGAATAAATTCCAGTTCAACTGCGTTTTCTTCAGCCCATTCAGCCAGAGTGGTCGAGATAAATTCAGGGCCATTATCCATGCGCAGCTTACTGGGGTACCCTCGCCAGGCAATAATGCGTTCTAGCACCCTTATAATGCGTGGTGCAGGCAGATTGAGATCTACTTCAATCGCTAGCACCTCACGGTTGAAATCGTCCACGACATTGAACGTACGAAAGCGTCTGCCGCAGAGCAATGCGTCACTCATGAAATCGATAGACCAGCAACTGTTGATCGACTCTGGGCATACCAGTGGCGCTGGATTTCGTTTAGGTAGGCGCTTTTTGCCCTTGCGCCGTAGGTTTAGCTTGAGCGAACAGTACACTCGATGGACTCGTTTATGATTCCATCGGTGTCCCCAGCGCCTAAGTACTTTAAATAATTTGCTAAAACCGTATGCAGGGTACCGCTCTACTGCCTCTTGCAATTTAGCGATAACCTCATCATCTCGATGAGGCTCTGGTCGGTAGCGATAGACTGAGTCGCTAATGCCAACTACGCGGCAGGCCATTCGCAAACTGACCTGATAGTGTTTGCGAGCGTAATCGACGAGCTCGCGTTTAACCGCTGGCCTTACAGCTTTTTTTCCAGGATATCTTTAACGATACGGTGCTCGAGGCTGAGGTCTGCAAACATTTGCTTGAGCCTCCGATTCTCATCCTCGAGCTCTTTGAGCCGTTTAACATCTGACGCTTCCATACCACCATACTTGGACTTCCAGTTGTAGTATGTCGCATCAGAGATGCCATATTCACGACAGACTTCGTTAACCTTTCGTCCTGCTTCGACTTCCTTCAGGATCTTTACGATTTGCGTTTCTGTGTAGCGTGATTTTTTCATCATGCGTTCTCCGTTTGTTTCAGTGTAAACGGAAAAACTCTAATAGCTAATGACCAGTTTTTTGGGGAGGGTTACAAAACAATTCAAGCTGATTCGCAACGCTCGGCGCTTTCGGTTTCAATTGGTTTGGTGATTACGGTGCAGTGTTTTAGTCAGGTAGTAGCGTTGCTCACAACTTAATTGGGCGTTAGTTGCCAGCGGGAAAACGCAGCTAAAATAGCAAGCTTAGGGCTAATAAATTGTGTAGTTTTGCTCGGTTGTGTTTCTTGGTATGGTTTGCTGAGTTTGCGTTCAAATTTTAATGTTGTGGTTTTGTTTTGCCGTTTCAGACGCTAATTTACACGTTGAAAGTCAGCTTTGTGACATTGTTTTTTCAAAAGGTTTATTGGGTGCTTTTAGTCAGTTTTCTACGACGTTGTAAGTTCCAAGTGGTTTCAGTGACAGGCGCTTTGAAACTGCGCCTGATTTAAGCTTTTCAAAGCACTCAAAAACGGTGTTGGCAAAGTGGAACTGAACGGGAAATCAAAGGTGTAGAATGGCAACTAACAAGGCGTTTAAGGCAGATTCGCAACGCTAAGCATTTCCGGTTTGCTTTGAATTTAGTGTTTACGGCACAATGGTTTAGGCTGGGTGGCATGTTGCTCACTACTTAACGCGGCGTTAGGAATAAGGAGTATTCATGAAGCGCATTACAATCGTTCTTTTGGCATTATTAGCCATAACAGGATGTACTTCCGCACTGTGGGAGCCTCCTACCTTTACAGAAAAGGTGACTGGCTACTATGTTGTTCCGGACAAGGATCTACTGATCATTGGTGGTGATAGATATAGTTATATTTTCAATATCTCTAAAGACTTCAAAGATATTCTATCTGCAAGTCATGAATTCGATTTTCAGCCAAAGTACGATTACTTTAAAATTAATGATAATAATACGGTAACTGGGGTGCTCAAGTTGATCACGGATGTTGCCAGTGATTCATCAGAAGCAAAAATTCTTTTGGGGTTAGGTTTTACAAAAGCATCAAACGGGCTTGCATATAAAACTCGACTGTCAGGCAAGTTGTATCAGATCGAAGGTGAGCTCCAGGTTACTCCCTTCGATAAGGAACAACTTATTATAGTGGAGGAGCCTGAAGGTGGAATTTCAAAAGTAGGGAAAATTGTAGTTACCCCTGTTGCCGTCACAGCAGATGCCATTGCAGTTGTTTCTGTATTGTCATTGCTGACAGTCGGTTATTATTCAGCGATCGTCTCAGAATAATTCCTAACAAAGCGTTTAAGACAGATTCGCAACGCTCGGCATTTTCAGTTCAAGTTGAGTTTTGTGTTTACGGTGTAATGGTTTAGGTTAGGTTGAGGCGTCGCTCACTACTTAACGCGGCGTTATATTCAATCAGCATTGCTCGACTTTTTAGAGAATTTGGATGAAAACAAGACATTACATCAACATCCACAATGGTAAGTTAATTGGCTTCAAGCCTGAAGATGTGGAAAACTGGCGCATGCTCACGCCAGATGAATTTGAAAGCATTCGGGTAGCTCCAGAAAGTTTTGTAGAAAAGCAAGCAGGGAAGTTCAGTTTTGAATTTGATACGGAGTTTTTCACAATCCGTAGAAACCTTATGTTTGCATCTACAGTTTCGTTGCTGTTATTTTTTGTCAAACCATCATCGAATGGTGTGTATGACGTCAATATTGGTATTCTAAAAGGTTCAATCGATAACCCTATTTATCTATATGCTTTCGCGATTACAGCGCTATTATATTACGTTGCACTTTTAGTCAGTCATTGTAGGAATTTAACTGTTTCACGATACTCTCAGATTAAAGCGGAATATATTTCGGCTCTATCCGAGTCAAAGGCACGGGTAACGTATATGAAAGCTTACTTGGCAACAAATGGCGCATTGCCTACACCAGATAAACTTACTTTTTCGCAAAAGCGCCAACATGCTATCAGCGTAATTATTCCGAAATTCAATATAGCTAAGCACCGAATGGAAATGCTTGGATTTGAGGTTTTAATTAACCACGATGTATGTGAGTTGGTATACCACTCTCGTCGAAATCTATCTCAACTCGAGCTAGAGGTTTTACGTAGCTCCTTGGATCTCTATTGGCGGGCAGGTATATCTAAGTTTGTGACTGTCGTGGTGCCGATTTTATACGCCGCGTTAGTGCTTATTCTTCAGGTCCAAAATGTAGTTGGAATGGTTGGTGACTAACGTGAAAATTGAATATAACAATCAATTTAAGAGGGATTCACAACGCTTGGCACTTTTGCTTCTACTCCAAATTTAGTGTTTATGGCACAATGCTTTAGGTTTGGGTGGAGGCGTTGCTCACCCCTTAATTGGGCGTTATGTGAATTCACAGAAAAACGGTTCAGAATAGACTACTCTGAACCGTTGTTGTTCTTGAAGATTACTTGAGTGCAGCTAGAATAGTCTCGGCTTTGCTAGCTTCAAATTGTTTTGGCTCCTCGACATTTAGCTGTGTAATCACGCCATTTTCGATAACCATTGCATAGCGCTGTGAACGAATTCCGCCGAAAGTCGCCGTATCCATTTCAAGCCCCAAAGATTTTGTAAAGCTGGCATCGCCATCGGTTAACATCATAATTTCTGTGGCATTTTGTGCCTCACCCCAAGCTTGCATTACAAAAGCATCGTTAACTGAAACACAAGCAATGAGATCGATACCTGTTGCCTTAATTTCGTCAGCGAGTACAACGTAACCAGGCAGATGGGCCTCTGAGCAAGTTGGTGTAAATGCTCCGGGTACAGCGAAGAGTACAACTCGCTTGTTTGCAAAAAGCTCGTCAGTGCTATGGTTTACCATTCCTTCGTTACCTAGTTCACTAAGGGTAGCGGTTGGTAATGTTTGGCCTATCTGGATCATGTCTGTATTCCTTGTTTTATTTGACTTGAACAGTGTAGCGGTCAAAGTAAGAGCGGACCACCCATAGAAAATAAGGTTATAATGTTGCAGTCGGAAAATACACATAACAAAGCGTTTAAGGGTGATTCCAAACGTTTGCCGGTTTCGCTTCGCTCAAGTGTGGCAAACGCTTGTCACACCTTAACGCAGCGTTATGTTTACTTGTATTTCAGTGGCTTAAAACTTCTTCGATCTATGTTCTTTGTCCCTTTAGCCATTCGTTCGAGTTACTTCAGCAAATCCGCATTGTCGGCCTAAATTCTTGAATTTCTTAGCCCGTAAAACATGCCAATATTCGTGGGTTGCTTCATTTTCAGGTCGTGGCGGTTGGCTTTAAATGTCATTGGCTCTAAGTCGCTTTCTGCGTATTTGCCAAGTAGCATGTTGGCTTGGCAGTTGCCTCGGCAATTTACCATTGTTCTGCGCTGTGGTTGGAAAGAGAGGGCGCTTGTTGAACCTTTGTCGGGTTGCCTCATTGGGCAGGGAAGTGGACTTACGCGCTTTGTGTTTCGTGCCTTTGGCGGCCATATCAGTTTGAGCGTGTGACTGACTTCTTGAAACGTGGTCAACAAAGCAATTCTTTGCCAAATAAATCAGTCATTTGTGGTAAAACATAACAAACAATTCAAGCTGATTCGCAACGCTCGGCGCTTTCGGTTTCAATTGGTTTGGTGATTACGGTGCAGTGTTTTAGTCAGGTAGCAGCGTTGCTCACAACTTAATTGGGCGTTATGCATAATTGAAACTGTACATATATACAGCTAATGCTATTATCTTGTTAAACAATCTGTGTTTATAAAAGGGATCAAGATGATTAAAGGAAGCTGTTGTTGTAACTCGGTTCAATTCGAATTAGCTGAAAAGCCAAGTCTGATGGGAATGTGCCATTGTAGTCGTTGTCGTAAAGTTGGTGCGAGTTCATTAGTTTTTGTTAAGTCTGATAAGTTTAAGATAACTACAGGTCGAGATAAAATAGCTACGTTTAAAGCTCAGCCACCATATGAATACGACAGATGTTTTTGTTCAGTTTGTGGGACTTCTCTTGGTGAGGTTCTATCTGAAATGGATTCGTTTCCAATTAATGCTAATTGCTTAGATACTGAGTTTGAAATAGAAAATCAATTTCATGAGTTTGTTTCGGAAAAGCCACACTGGTTCAAAATTGGAGACCGCGCAAAACAATTTCCTAAACATCCACACGAATAGGAGAGATCATGCATAACAAAGCGTTTAAGAGGGATTCTCAACGCTTGGCATTATTAGTTTGAATCGGCTTAAGTGATTACGGCACAATGACTTAGTTTGGGTGGCATAGCGTTGTTCACCCCTTAACGCGGCGTTAGGGGCTGTCGATATTTGTAAGGAAGAGTAGATTGAAAATTCAGTTTGGCGTCGTCTTAGTTTCAGTCATTGCTATGGTTACTTCTATAGCCGCTAATGAGTTAGATTTTTCTCAGTTTAAAGGTAAAGCTTACGATATGGTGAAAAATGAATTTTTTGCCAAAGGCTGGGAACTCTCCCCCAAGCAAGAAGGCGAAGCCTCTTTCAGTAAGCAATACCCCGAGGTTACATGTGGTTCGGGTTCAATGGCTATATGTTCTGTTGGTTTTCATAGCAAGCAGCACTCAGTGGCTTTTGTTGTCATAGAATCTGGCGGTGAACTAATTGTTTCTGAGGAATACTGAGCCTGCCCCTAACAAAGCGTTTAAGAGTGATTCCAAACGCTTGCCGGTTTCGCTTCGCTCACAGTATGGCAAGCGCTTGTCACACCTTAACGCAGCGTTATGTTTACTTGTATTTCAGTGGCTTAAAGTTTCTTCGATCTACTTTCTTTGTCCCTTGGACAGTTCGTTCGAGTACTTCAGCAAATCAGCATTATCGGTCTAAGTTCATGAATCACTCAGCCCGTAAAACATGCCAATATTCGTGGGTTGCTTCATTTTCAGGTCGTGGAGGTTGGATTTAAATATCACTGTCTTTAAGACGCTTTGAGTGTATTTGCCAAGTAGCATGTTGGCTTGGCAGTTGCCTCGGCAATTTGCCATTGTTCTGCGCTGTGGTTGGAAAGAGAGGGCGCTTGTTGAACCTTTGTCGGGTTGCCTCATTGGGCAGGGAAGTGGACTTACGCGCTTTGTGTTTCGTGCATCTGGCGGCCACGTCAGTTTGAGCGTGTGACTGACTTCTTGAAATGCGGTCAACAAAGCAGTTCTTTGCCAAATAAATCAGTCATTTGTGGTAAAACATAACAAACAATTCAAGCAGACCCTCAACGCTTAGCACTTTTGGTTTGCGTTGAATTTCGTGTTTACGGTGTTATGCGGAAAGTCAGTCAGTGCGTTTCGGGCTACTTAATTGGGCGTTAGGCTACCTACCGAAAACTTGATTAATCTTTGAGCTGCCCCCATATGTGTTTTATACGGAATACCCTAGTAAGGAATACTATATGGACTACCTATTTGCTGTTGTTTTGTTCGCAGTTTCGTCGTCAGTGACACCTGGTCCGAACAATATAATGGTAATGACCTCAGGTCTGAATTTTGGAATCAGGAAAAGCCTACCTCTTCTAACAGGTATTTGTGTTGGTTTCACAGTGATGCTTTTGCTCGTAGGTTTGGGGTTCTCGCAGTTATTTGAAATATTTCCTCATCTTCATTTCATCATTAAATGTATCGGTGTTTTGTACTTACTATACTTGGCATACCTCATCGCGAGCTCAGTTGAAGATGTAGAGTCAGGCAAACCAAGTAGGCCATTTTCATTCATGAAAGGAGCATTGTTTCAGTGGGTCAATGCCAAAGCATGGGTTGTCGCAACAGGTGCCCTCGCAGCTTTTACAACGGTAGGTGCTAACTTCTTTAGTCAAAACGTTATGATTGCTTTGACGTTCTTTGTTGTTTCCTTTCCATGTGTGGGGGTGTGGTTGGTATTTGGTTCTTTATTAAAGACTGCCCTGAATAGTTCAAGAAGCCGGATCATATTTAATTTCACCATGTCAGGCTTGTTAGTTTTATCTGTTGTTCCCGTCGTTGTGGAAATCGCAGAAAAGTTAGCCTAACAAAGCGTTTAAGAGTGATTCCAAACGCTTGCCGGTTTCGCTTCGCTCACAGTATGGCAAGCGCTTGTCACACCTTAACGCAGCGTTATGTTTACTTGTATTTCAGTGGCTTAAATCTTCTTCGATCTATGTTCTTTGTCTCTTTGGCCATTCGTTCGAGTTTCTTCAGCAAATCTACATTGTCGGCCTAAATCCTTGAATTTCTCAGCCCGTAAAACATGCCAATATTCGTGGGTTGCTTCATTTGCAGGTCGTGGTGGCTGGTTTTAAGTTTCACTGGCTCTAAGGCGCTTTCAGCGTATTTGCCAAGTAGCATGTCGGCTTGGCAGTTGCCTCGGCAATTTGCCATTGTTCTGCGCTGTGTTTGGAAAGAGAGGGCGCTTGTTGAGGCGAAGTTGGGTTGCCTCATTGGGCAGGGAAGTGGACTTACGCGCTTGGTGTTTCGTGCATTTGGCGGCCAAGTGAGTGTGAGCTTGTGATTCACTTCTTGAAATGTGGTCAACAAAGCAGTTCTTTGCCAAATAAATCAGTCATTTGTGGTAAAACATAACAAACAATTCAAGCAGATTCGCAACGCTTGACGAATTTACTATGCGTTGGCTTTTGTGTTTTAAGTGGTTTGCAGCGGCTTGGTCAGTGCGTTACTCACTACTTAATTGGGCGTTAGTTGCCAGTGAAAAAAAACGCAGCTAAATCAGAAAACTTACGGCAAATGAATTGTGCAATTTTGGTCGGTTTTGTGCCTAGGCGTGGCTTGCTGAAATTATGTTCGATTTTTAATGTTGTGGTTTTGTTTTTGCCGTTTCAGATGCTAATTTACACGTTGAAAGTGAGCTTTGTGACATTGCCTTTCCAAAAGGTCTTTTTGGTGCTTTCAGTCAGTTTTCTACGGCGTTGCTAATTCCAAGTGGTTTCAGTGACAGGCGCTTTAAAACTGCGCCTGATTTGAGTTTTTCAAAGCGCTCAAAAACGGTGTTGGCAAAGTGGAAATGGACTGGAAATCAAAGGTGTAGAATGGCAACTAACAAAGCGTTTAAGGCAGATTCGCAACGCTAGGCATTTTCAGTTTGCTTTGAATTTAGTGTTTACGGCACAATGGTTAAGGTTGGGTGGCAGTGTTGCTCACTACTTAACGCGGCGTTAGTTGCCAGCGGTAAAAACGAAGCTAAGGCAGAAAATTTAGGGCTTATGAATCGTGCAATTTTGCTCTGTTTTGTGCCTGAGTGTGTGGTTTGCTGAAATTGTGTTCAATGTTCAATGTTCAATGTTGTTACTTTGTTTTGCCGTTTCAGACGCGAATGTATTCGTTGAAAGTCAGCTTTGTGACATTGTCTTTCCAAAAGGTTTATTGGGTGTTTTTGGTCAGCTTTCTGCGACGTTGTAAGTTCCAAGTGGTTTCAGTGACAGGCGCTTTGAAACTGCGCCTGATTTGAGTTTTTCAAAGCGCTCAAAAATGGTGTTGGCAAAGTGGAAATGACTGGAAATCAAAGGTGTAGAATGGCAACTAACAAGGCGTTTAAGGCAGATTCGCAACGCTAAGCATTTTTGGTTTTCTTTGCATTTAGTGTTTATGGCACAATGGTTTAGGTTAGGTGGCGATGTTGCTCACTACTTAACGCGGCGTTAGTTGCCAGCGGTAAAAACGTAGCTCAATCGAAAAACTTAGGGCTAATGAATTGTGCAAATTTGCTCAGTTTTGTGTCTGGGTGTGGTGTGCTGAAGTTGCGTTCGATTTTTAATATTGTGGTTTTATTTTGCCGTTTCAGACGCGAATGTACTTGTTGAAAATCAGCTTTGTGACATTGTCTTTCCAAAAGGTCTTTTTGATGCTTTTAGGCAGTTTTCTACGGCGTTGTAAGTTCCAAGTGGTTTCAGTAACAGTTGCTTTGAAACTGCGCCTGATTTGAGTTTTTCAAAGCGCTCAAAAACGGTGTTGGCAAAGTGGAAATGAACTGGAAATCAAAGGGTTAGATGGCAACTAACAAAGCGTTTAAGGCAGATTCGCAACGCTAGGCATTTTCAGTTTGCTTTGAATTTAGTGTTTACGGCACAATGGTTTAGGTTAGGTGGCAATGTTGCTCACTACTTAACGCGGCGTTAGTTGCCAGTGGTAAAAACGCAGCTAAAGCAGAAAGTTTAAGGCTAATGAATTGTGCAAATTTGCTCAGTTTTGTGTCTAGGTGTTGTGTGCTGAAGTTGCGTTCGATTTTTAATATTGTGGCTTTGTTTTGCCGTTTCAGACGCGAATGTACTCGTTGAAAATCAGCTTTGTGACATTGTCTTTCCAAAAGGTCTTTTTGGTGCTTTTAGTCAGTTTTCTACGGCGTTGCTAATTCCAAGTGGTTTCAGTGACAGGCGCTTTAAAACTGCGCCTGATTTGAGTTTTTCAACACGCTCAAAAAGGGTGTTGGCAAAGTGGAAATAAACTGGAAATCAAAGGTGTAGAATGGCAACTAACAAAGCGTTTAAGGCAGATTCGCAACGCTTAGCATTTTCGGTTTGCTTTGAATTTCGTGTTTACGGCACAATGGTTTAGGTTAGGTGGTAATGTTGCTCACTACTTAACGCAGCGTTATACGAGTAGGTTTATTCACATTATTAAGGAGTGAAAAATTGGAAGCATTTATATATTTTGGCGTTTCAGTATTAGCCGGTATGATTACAGCGCTCGGCTGCGCTTTAAAAAAGTTGCTTGGGGATAACAAAGATCAATTAAATTTTCCTGATGCTGAAGTACTTAATGATGACGTCACTAAGAAAAGGGTGGTCTGGTTGTTTGTATGGGTTTTGCAGGGCATAGTCGGTGGATTTATTGTTTCTTTGCTTTTTGCTGACTCTGTGTTCAACGGTACAACTAATCAAGGTTGGGTATGGGCTCTGGCATTCGCTTCAGGCTCGGTATCTTGGTTGAATTTCAAAGCATCTTTGTCTGCTATCAAAGACCTAATATCGGGCTTCCTAAAGTAATCGTATAACAATGCGTTTAAGACGGATTCCCAACGCTCGGCATTTTCAGCTTACTTTGGGTTAAGTGTTAATGTCACAATGGTTTAGGCAGGGTGGTTGGCGTTGCTCACCACTTAACGCGGCGTTAGTTGCCAACGAGGAAAACGCAGCTTAAACAGAATGTTTAGAGTTAAAGTCAGTGTGTTTTTGGTGGGGTTTCGTACTTCAATTTTAAATCGTTCGGGTCTGTGAAAATCGTTTTCAGGTTTCTTTTGTGGTTGGATTTTCTGTTTCAGAAACCGATTTATTTGTTGAAAGTCAGCTCGGTGACATTGTCTGTCTAAAAGAGCTTTTTGGTGTTGTTGGTTTGTTTTCTGAGGCGCTTTGAGTTCCAAGTGGTTTCAGTGACAGTCGCTTTGAAACTACGCCTGATTTTAGTTTTTCAAAACACATAAAAACAGTGTCGGCAAAGCTGTAATAAACTCCAAATCCTAGTCTTGGGCTTGGCAACTAACAAAGCGTTTAAGGCAGATTCGCAACGCTAAGCATTTTCGGTTTGCTTTGAATTTAGTGTTGACGGCACAATGGTTTAGGTTAGGTGGTAATGTTGCTCACTACTTAACGCAGCGTTAGGTGTTCTCTTTGTCGACGTTCAAATTACTGAACTTGAGTCTTAAAAGTTTCGTAAAACTGGTTGTTTTCAAATACAGACAAAACGTTATGGAGTTGGTATGAACCGAATTAATCCTGCTAAATTACAAAATAGTAAATGGACAGCAGTAAAGCCGACAAATCGAGAAAAGCATTTCTTGGTATCAGAAATGGCGTTCGACGAGGATGGTTCTGTTATTTCGTGTAAATTAGAAGCAGTACTTTCCAAGAACGAGTATTCAATAGATTGGACAGACTTGAAAAGCCAAGAGAAGTGGATTCAAGGTTGGAAATAATGTCCCTTTAGGCAACACACCTAACAAAGCGTTTAAGGCAGATTCGCAACGCTTAGCATTTTCAGTTTGATTCAACTTTAGTGTTTACGGCACAATGGTTTAGGTTAGGTGGCAATGTTGCTCACTACTTAACGCGGCGTTAGTTGCCAGTGAGAAAAACGCAGCTAAGGCAGAAAATTTAGGGCTAATGAATCGTGCAATTGTGCTCAGATTTGTCTCTATGATCTAGTTTGCTGAAGTTGCGGTCGATTTTTTAATATTGTGGCTTTGTTTTGCCGTTTCAGGCGCTAACTTACTCGTTGAAAGTCAGCTTTGTGGCATTGTCTTTCCAAAAGGTTTATTGGGTATTTTTGGCCAGTTTTCTGTGACGTTGTAAGTTCCAAGTGGTTTCAGTGACAGGCGCTTTGAAACTGCGCCTGATTTGAGTTTTTCAAAGCGCTCAAAAACGGTGTTGGCAAAGTGGAAATGGACTGGAAATCAAAGGTGTAGAATGGCAACTAACAAAGCGTTTAAGGCAGATTCGCAACGTTGGGCATTTTTGGTTTTCTTTGAATTTAGTGTTTATGGCACAATGGTTTAGGTTAGGTGGCAATGTTGCTCACTACTTAACGCGGCGTTAGTTGCCAGCGGAAAAACGCAGCTAAAGCAGAAAAATTAAGGCAAATGAATTGTGCAATTGTGCTCGGTTTTGTATCTGAGTGTGGTTTGCTGAAGTTGCGTTCGATTTTTAATATTGTGGTTTTGTTTTGCCGTTTCAGACGCGAATGTACTCGTTGAAAGTGAGCTTTGTGACATTGCCTTTCCAAAAGGTTTTTTTGATGCTTTTAGGCAGTTTTCTACGGCGTTGTAAGTTCCAAGTGGTTTCAGTGACAGGCGCTTTGAAGCTGCGCCTGATTTGAGCGTTTCAAAGCGCTCAAAAACGGTGTTGGCAAAGTGGAAATGAACTGGAAATCAGAGGTTTAGAATGGCAACTAACAAAGCGTTTAAGGCAGATTCGCAACGCTCAGCATTTTTGGTTTTCTTTGCATTTAGTGTTTATGGCACAATGGGTTAGGTTAGGTGGCAGTGTTGCTCACTACTTAACGCGGCGTTATGTCGCAGGGGTTATCTGTAGCTTTCAGGGAGCAATGAATGCCCTTTTTTCTCAGCTAAATAGGTCAATGCATCGATTACTCGAATTGGTGTTAATAGGTTCTCGTCGGTGCAGCCATCTAGCTCAAATGAAATGTAGAGCTTACTGGATTCAATCTTTAAGAATAAGTTTCCATGTGGTGCTCTATCTTGAGTTATCGCAAAGACGCCAATTCCTAGGAAATGTGAACTTTTAAGGTTATCAGTTGCGTAAATGTCGCACTTCAGTTTGTGGGTTAATGTGAGAAAATCGAGAAGCAAATTTATTTGTTCATCTGAAACATGATCGAGTGCATTTATATGCGGTTGTTTGCAAAATCGCTCTAAATAGCTAATCATCTGATCAATATCGTTGTTAAATGGCATCTTCGAGCTCTCAGCGCTTTAAGGGTGGCGATTGTAACGTAGAGACAGCGACATAACAAAGCGTTTAAGAGTGATTCCAAACGCTTGCCGGTTTCGCTTCGCTCACAGTATGGCAAGCGCTTGTCACACCTTAACGCAGCGTTAGTTGCCAGCGGAAAAAACGCAGCTAAATCAGAAAAATTAAGGCTAATGAATTGTGCAGTTTTATTCAGTTTTGTGTCTGAGGTAGTTTGCTAGAGTTGCGTTCGACTATTTTATGTTGTGGTTTTATTTTGCCGTTTCAGACGCGAATGTATTCGTTGAAATTTAGCTTTGTGGCATTGTCTTTCCAAAAGGTCTTTTTGGTGCTTTTAGTCAGTTTTCTACGGCGTTGCTAATTCCAAGTTGTTTCAGTAACAGGCGCTTTGAAACTGCGCCTGACTTGAGTTTTTCAAAGCGCTTAAAAACGGTGTTGGCAAAGTGGAAATGAATTGGAAATCAGAGGTTTAGAATGGCAACTAACAAGGCGTTTAAGGCAGATTCGCAACGCTAAGCATTTTCGGTTTGCTTTGAATTTAGTGTCTACGGCACAATGGTTTAGGTTAGGTGGCAGTGTTGCTCACTACTTAACGCGGCGTTATATGTTTTTATCAATTTAGGAGTTATTTCAATGTCTTATTCTGAGGCTAGCTGCCTTTGTGGTTCCGTAAAAATTACGGTAGAAAACATCAATCCCAAGTTTACAGTTTGTCATTGTCAATCGTGCCGAACTTGGGGTGGGGCTCCTTTCTTTGCGGTGAAATGTGGCACTCAAGTGAAACTAGAGGGTGAAGATAAAGTAAAAATGTACAAGTCATCTTCTTGGGCCTCACGAGGCTTCTGTACAGAGTGTGGAACGCATCTTTTTTATAAATTCAAAGAAACAGGTGAGTACAATATGCCGGTAGGTTTATTTCCAAACCTAGAAGGGTTAGAAATGGATATGCAATATTTTAGTGACATGCGCCCGAGCTATTATTGCTTTGCCAACGAAACTAAGGAAATGACTACAGAAGAGATCATGGCCTACTTTGCGGACAAGGTGTAACCAAACATATAACAAAGCGTTTAAGGGTGATTCCAAACGCTTGCCGGTTTCGCTTCGCTCACAGTATGGCAAGCGCTTGTCACACCTTAACGCAGCGTTATGTACTTTCTCGAAAATTAACCTAGCCAACATATGAAATTAGGTCGTAAACTTAGTTTAATTAAAGGGTTAGGTGATAGATATGGCATTTTCAGAAATTGAGCAACAGCGTTACAGAAAGGCAGTGGAGAAGTACCTCGATTCTTGTCGACCACCAGAAGAGATACGTAACCAACTTGATATCGGGTATAGGTTAGAGGGGCAGGTTATTGAAATCTTCGAGATACGTCCTAAGTGGAATGATCCATCCGAAAAAATGGAGTGCCCAGTAGCCAAGATCAAATATTATAAGTCGCGTGACGCTTGGAAAATCTACTGGATGAAATCCGACCAAAAATGGCATTCGTATGAGCCAATTCCAGAGATTCAACTCCTAGAAGCTTTCTTTGAAATATTGGAAGACGATACTTACGGTTGTTTCTGGGGCTAGATTCAACCACGTACATAACAAGGCGTTTAAGAGTGATTCCAAACGCTTGCCGGTTTCGCTTCGCTCAAGTGTGGCAAACGCTTGTCACACCTTAACGCAGCGTTATGCCAATGGCGAAAAAACAGAGTTAGGAGTAATGATGGAAGAAAAGCATTGGTTAGATGTCGTTGCTGCAATAGGTAGTATAGCCACTCCAATAATTGTTCTTGTTGTATCTTCAATAGGGTGGAAAATTAAACAAAATATTGAACGTAAAATCGAACTAGAAAATAAGCTTCGAGATGACCGCATCGAAATATACAACGAAATATTGGAGCCATTTATTATCCTCTTGATGTCTGATGCTGCGTGGGAAATGGACAAGCGAAACAAAGGAAAAAATAAGTCTGATGTTGGCACTGCAAAGATGCTTACTTTGGAATACAGACGTTTAGGCTTTAAGCTTGCTTTAATGGCAAACGATGAAGTTGTCAAAGCGTATAACGATATGATGCAGTATTTGTATAACATGAGCGAAAATGGACAGCCAGAGAACTTTCTGAAAGATATGATGAAGCTGCTGGGTACCTTTTTGGTGGAAATACGTAAAAGCATGGGTAACGAGGCAACTAAGCTCGATTACTGGGATATGTGTGAGTGGTGGATGTCTGATACTCGTAAAGTAAAAAATGGAACATACAAACCCGAAAAATTGGCATAACAAACTGTTTAAGAGGGATTCACAACGCGTGGCATTTTTACTGTGCGTTGATTTAAGTGATTAAGGTGGTATGCAGAAGCTTTGGTATTGCGTTGTTCACCCCTTAACAGGGCGTTAGTTGCCAGCGGTAAACGCAGCTAAATCAGAATGTTTAGGGCTAATGAATCGTGTGATTTTGCTCGGTTTTGTACTTTGGTGTAGCTTGCTAGAATTGCGTTCGATTTTTAATATTGTGGCTTTGTTTTGCCGTTTCAGACGCGAATGTAATCGTTGAAAATCAGCTTTGTGACATTGTCTTTCCAAAAGGTCTTTTTGGTGCTTTTAGTCAGTTTTCTACGGCGTTGCTAATTCCAAGTGGTTTCAGTGACAGGCGCTTTGAAACTGCGCCTGACTTGAGTTTTTCAACGCGCTCAAAAACGGTGTTGGCAAAGTGGAAATAAATGGGAAATCAAAGGTTTAGAATGGCAACTAACAAAGCGTTTAAGGCAGATTCGCAACGCTAGGCATTTTTGGTTTTCTTTGAATTTAGTGTTTATGGCACAATGGTTTAGGTCAGGTGGTGATGTTGCTCACTACTTAACGCGGCGTTATGCGACTAAGCAAAAAATCTTCTCTATCTCTCTTTGTCGCTCTCTCTAGCCATCGGTTTTTCGGTGTCGGCAATTCAGCATTGCCGGCCCAAGTTCTTGAATCACTCAGGCCGTAAAACATGCCAAATTTCGCGGGTTGCCTCATTGGTTTTCGGAGTTGGTTGGTGGTGAATTTGGCTGGCTCAAAGCGCTGTAAGAGCAAGTTTATTGAAGGCTCATCTTCGCTGTCTGTTCTCCGCGTTGAGTTTCGCGAAGCAAAAGCGGAGTCACTAGCTGAAATTCACCATTAGTCACTTGTTGGAATTGAAGCTGTAACATAGTGACTTCGGGTGTTCAGTGAATCACAAATAGTACTTGGTTTGTTTGAGGTTTTTCGTATCTGAGGTAATCTTCACCTGCCAAACTTGGCTTATGCAGTTGAATTCGCATAACAAACAATTCAAGCAGACCCTCAACGCTCAGCACTTTTGGTTTGCGTCGGGTTTGGTGTTGCCGAATTATGCGGAAAGTGAGTCAGGGCGTTTCGGGCTACTTAATTGGGCGTTATGAGCTAAAGGTGGGAAGCTGTTGTATTGAGCTAGCTGTATTAGTCCAGCTAGCATCAGAAAAACAAGTTAAGCAATTATTCCGAGTGCTTTTGCAACCCCTCCTAGTACTATGACTGCAAGCCAACTCCAAAAGCCCAATGAATTGGCCCACATAAATAGTTTGAATTTGGTAGAATTCGTAGTGGCTCGGTGTCGAATGAGTGGGTAAGCTATACAGTAGTTCATAAACCTAGACATGATGCTGTAAGACAACATATTTTGGTAATCTGAATGTAGTTTGTTTACGTCTTTTGCTAACTGCTTATCGAGCCATACTATTCGTGCGGGTTCTCCTAAAGATAATACAGCTCCAAAAAACACACCTGGAATTGACCAGATGAGGGCGTAACCACCAAAAAATGCGGCGGGGATCATTATCATCAATTCCCACCAAACTGCTGACGACATAATTTACTCCACAATCCACTCGTATATCGAATATGCAATATCACCGGTTTCTTTGCCAGCCGTAGTACCTAAGACTCCTCCCGCCACTCCTCCTACGACAAATGCACTAATAGATGCAATGGCAATTACAGGGGCCGAAGCTGTACCTAGAACTAGTAGCATACCACCCGCAGCCCATGTGGCAGCTTGTGAGCCTAAGTATGCTCCCCCGATAAATCCTGCTATTTCTCTGCTAGTTGTTTGTCCACAGTTGCCGGAGCTATCTACATTACATGCTTCATAAATGTTTTTTACGCCGCTAGCGACTCCTAGGCCTAAACCAATATAACCAACTCCTTTGGCTGCTGAGATTCCAACGGATACATTAGCAATTCGTTTACCTAAGTTTTTCACAAAGCCTGATTTTAATATTTCATCTGCGTTGTGTATAACGGATTTAGTCGACAGTTTCAGGTTTCGCTTTACTTGCGTATACATAGGCAACTGTACAGTGCGTTTGGACAGCCCTGCAAATGAACCATCGAGCTTTTTGAATAACTCTGCGCGTTGAGATATGAATTCACCATAATTCACGCCTCCGGTTCGGCTAGCCATAGCGACTTGACCTGCATATAAATCGTTAATCTCTAGGAGAACACCATTAATATTTTTTAAATGTTGCTCAACACCAGCGGTAGCCATACCAACGCCTAAGGAAGCGTAAGCGTAATAATCACTCGGTAATCCCTCGCTGGCTAATGTAGATAGTGTCTCATTTGCGTAGTGGTCAAAAAGCTCTAAGTGTCGACTGACCATCGACACGTGCTCATCGCTAAGTTTGCCCAGCTCTTCACTGGCTGCTGTCGCTTCTTCCTTTAGCTCTGCTAAAGCTTTCTCGTCTTGGGGACTTGAGGGTTCGGCAGTCGGAACAATGATGATTTCGCCCTGTCTGACGGGGTTATTTAGGTGGACGTTGCATTGTTTGATATACCGTTTTTGTGCATTGGTTGTTTCGGCAGTAAACAGTTCTTCCCAGACTTGTTCGATTGGTTTGTTTTGTGAGTTTTGCGTCCATCCAAGTAAGAACTGGTTCTGCTTCTCGGCTTGTACTTTTGCCCAGTCTTTTTCTGCTTCTGCGTGCCGTTCCTGGCGTTGTCGTTCGATTTTTTCTTTAGTGGTTTCTTTAGGCGCAACTTGCTCAGGAGTGGAACTTACAGATGCAAATCTCGAGCCCGAAGTAAAGTTTTTACTAATTGCGGCTTTTATAGCAGCGTTGCTAGCTTGCATTTTACGCTCGTTTTCGCATGAGGCGCAGGTACAGGTATTAGAGTCTTTCCAAAATGGACAGCGGTAATCTCGTTGTTTTATCATCGTAAGCTGAAGTTTAGGCGTTTTAATGTGGTGACAATATCATTAAAAGTTCACAGGTAAAAATTTGCCCAATACGTGGTATGGTTATCCCCTTTAACACGCTCATAACAAAGCGTTTAAGAATGATTCCAAACGCTTGCCGGTTTCGCTTCGCTCACAGTATGGCAAGCGCTTGTCACACCTTAACGCAGCGTTATGTTTACTTGTATTTCAGTGGCTTAAAGTTTCTTCGATCTATGTTCTTTGTCCCTTTGGCAGTTCGTCCGAGTTACTTCAGCAAATCCGCATTGTCGGCCTAAATTCTTGAATCTCTCAACCTATAAAACATGCCAATATTCGTGGGTTGCTTCATTTTCAGATCGTGGCGGTTGGCTTTAAATGTCATTGGCTCTAAGTCGCTTTCTGCGTATTTGCCAAGTAGCATGTTGGCTTGGCAGTTGCCTCGGCAATTTGCCATTGTTTTGCGCTTTGGTTGGAAAGAGAGGGCGCTTGTTGAACGTTTGTCGGGTTGCCTCATTGGGCAGGGAAGTGGACTTACGCGTTTTGTGTTTCGTGCCTTTGGCGGCCAAGTGAGTTTGAGCTTGTGATTCACTTCTTGAAATGCGGTCAAGAATGCAGTTCTTTGCCAAATAAATCAGTCATTTGTGGTAAAACATAACAAACAATTCAAGCAGACCCTCAACGCTTAGCACTTTTGGTTTGCGTCGGGTTTCTTGTTTACGGCGTCATGCGGATGGTGAGCCAGTGCGTTTCGGGCTACTTAATTGGGCGTTATGGCTCACACGATGTTCAAGGTTCGTCTGTATAGAGGAAATTATGGGATTCAAATTTCGAAAACGTATAAAAATTGCACCAGGGCTTCATGTTAACCTTAGTAAAAGTGGTGTTAGTACCTCAATCGGAAAGCCAGGTGCCACAGTAAACATTGGCAAAAAGGGTGTGAAAGCGACGGTAGGAATTCCCGGTTCCGGTCTGTCATATAGTCAGAATCTAACGAGTAGCGGCAGTCCGAAGGAAGTTTTGTCAAACACTGGTAAGGGCAGTTCCTTACTAGGCAAAACGTTACTAATCATTATAGCTTTCTTGTTAGTAGCCAACTTTTTTGGTTCTCCTTCAGAATCAGTTAATTCGTTCAGTACGATTGAAGCTAAAAGTTTACGTGTAAGAGCGGAACCAACGACTAATTCAAAGATAATCAATCAATTGGTAGCTGGAGACAAGGTTAAAGTTATGCAAACAAGTGGTGGCTGGGTACTTATTGAAGGTCATGGGGTTAAAGGTTGGGTTGCTGCAGAGTACCTTTCAAGTCCAGAGCCATAACAAACAATTTAAGAGGGATTCCCAACGCTTGGCATTTTTGCTTCTACTTCAAATTTAGTGTTTACGGTACAATGCGTTAGGTTGGGTGGTAGCGTTGCTCACCCCTTAATTGGGCGTTATGTTTACTTGTATTTCAGTGGCTTAAAGCTTCTTAGATCTATGTTCTTTGTCCCTTTGGCTATTCGTTCGAGTTGCCTCAGCAAATCTACATTGTCGGCCTAAATTCTTGAATTTCTCAGCCCGTAAAACATGCCAATATTCGTGGGTTGCTTCATTTGCAGGTCGTGGTGGCTGGTTTTAAGTTTCACTGGCTTTAAGGCGCTTTCAGCGTATTTGCCAAGTAGCATGTTGGCTTGGCAGTTGCCTCGGCAATTTGCCATTGTTCTGCGCTGTGGTTGGAAAGAGAGGGCGCTTGTTGAACGTTTGTCGGGTTGCCTCATTGGGCAGGGAAGTGGACTTACGCGCTTTGTGTTTCGTGCATTTGGTGGCCACATCAGTTTGAGCGTGTGACTGACTTCTTGAAACGTGGTCAAGAATGCAGTTCTTTGCCAAATAAATCAGTCAGTTGTGGTAAAACATAACAAACAATTCAAGCAGACCCTCAACGCTTAGCACTTTTGGTTTACGTTGAAATTCGTGTTTACGGTGTCATGCGGAAAGTGAGCGAGAGCGTTTCGGGCTACTTAATTGGGCGTTATGAAGCAGAAGGAAATATCAACTATGATCAAACAAGTTGGAAATACGGAAATCAAGGAAAATCATCAAGCTTCATGTCATTGTGGTGCTGTTGTGTTAGAGCTGTATTTGCCAAACGGCATCGAGAAACCTAGGCGTTGTGACTGCTCAATTTGCCGAAGAAAAGGTGCAATAGTTGGTTCAGTCCCGTTATCTAATATCAAAATCCTAAAAGGTGAATCTGAATTAAAGTTGTATCAATTTAACACTGGTACAGCTAAACATTACTTTTGTTCAAACTGTGGTATTTATACCCACCATCAAAGACGATCAGACCCAACTGAATATGGGTATAATATTGGTTGCCTTGAGGGAGTAAACCCATACGACCTAGGTACAATTGAAGTCATGGACGGCATAAATCACCCAGCCGATAGAAAGTGAATTTTAGTCAATCACGCGCTTGTAACTGCTTCATAACAAAGCGTTTAAGAGTGATTCCAAACGCTTGCCGGTTTCGCTTCGCTCAAGTATGGCAAGCGCTTGTCACACCTTAACGCAGCGTTATGTTTACTTGTATTTCAGTGGCTTAAAGATTCTTCGAACTCTGTTCTTTGTCCCTTTGGCAGTTCGTCCGAGTTGCCTCAGCAAATCCGCATTGTCGGCCGAAATTCGTGAATTTCTCAGCCCGTAAAACATGCCAATATTCGTGGGTTGCTTCATTTTCAGGTCGTGGATGCTGGTTTTAAGTTTCACTGGCTTTAAGGCGCTTTTAGCGTATTTGCTAAGTAGCATGTCGGCTTGGCAGTTGCCTCGGCAATTTGCCATTGTTCTGCGCTTTGGTTGGAAAGAGAGGGCGCTTGTTGAGGCCAAGTCGGGTTGCCTCATTGGGCAGGGAAGTGGATTTACGCGCTTTGTGTTTCGTGCCTTTGGCGGCCAAGTGAGTTGGGGCGTGTGACTAACTTCTTGAAACGTGGTCAACAAAGCAGTTCTTTGCCAAATAAATCAGTCAGTTGTGGTAAAACATAACAAACAATTCAAGCAGACCCTCAACGCTTAGCACTTTTGGTTTGCGTTGAATTTCGTGTTTACGGTGTCATGCGGAAAGTCAGCCAGTGCGTTTCGGGCTACTTAATTGGGCGTTATGCTCTATGCTGGAAAATGGAACTTTATGGAGGTTGTCATGAGTATCAAAGAGTCTGATTGGAAAGTCTTTTGCGAAATCAAAAATGAAGCAATTCAGTTGTATTGCACGAGACAACTGAACGAAGTTATTGAAACTATTACTGACGAGTCAGAACTGGCAGGAGAAAGGTTTCATTTTATGTGTCAGTATTCCAAAACGTCAGAAAAGCAGATGAAGCTTATCTTTGATGGTCATTCTCGTAATAAGGCATTTATTCAGCTCATGCTAATGTGTGAAGAAAATTTGGTTGCACCAGAGCAATTCGAACGCCTCTCGGATGAGTTCAAAAAAGACATTACGTCAATGCTGGAAAGACGAGCATAACAAAGCGTTTAAGACGGATTCACAACGCTTAGCATTTTCAGTTTGATTCAACTTTAGTGTTTACGGCGCAATGGTTTAGGTTGGGTGGTCGCGTTGTTCACCACTTAACGCGGCGTTATGTGAATCAGAGAGAATTGAGTATATGAAGAAGTTCTTCGCAATATTTATAGCAGCTTTTTGCTTAGTTTCAGTTGGTGCTCTAGCGAATGACTACAAGCTCGAACAGGCGTTTGAAAATCATCAAAGTGACCTTCAAGTTCGTGGTTCAGGAACAGTAATTCGCCTATTGCCAGGTGACAACAAAGGAAGTCGACATCAAAAATTTATACTCAAATTAGATAGTAAGCAGACTTTACTTGTTGCTCATAATATCGACTTGGCACCAAGAATTCCCAATCTAAAAGTCGGCGATCGAGTTCAGTTTTACGGCGAGTATGAATGGAACAAAAAGGGTGGTGTAATGCACTGGACGCATCGCGATCCCAACAATAAACATCCGCATGGTTGGTTAAAGCACAACGGTAAAAAGTACGAGTAAAAATTCACATAACAAAGCATTTAAGACGGATTCGCAACGCTTGGCGGCTTTAGTGTAAATTCAGTTTTGGCGTTTTAAGTGGTTTGTCGAGGCGTTGGTGTTTAGCGTCGCTCACCACTTAATGCGGCGTTATGTTTACTTGTATTTCAGTGGCTTAAAGTTTCTTCGATCCATGTTCTTTGTCTCTTTGGCCATTCGTTCGAATTTCTTCAGCAAATCCGCATTGTCGGCCCCAATTCATGAATCTCTCAGCCCGTAAAACATGTCAATATTCGTGGGTTGCTTCATTTTCGGGTCGTGGCGGCTGGTTTTAAGTTTCACTGGCTTTAAGGCGCTTTCAGCGTATTTGCCAAGTTGCATTTCGGCTTGGCAGTTGCCTCGGCAATTTGCCATTGTTCTGCGCTTTGGTTGGAAAGAGAGGACGCTTGTTGAACGTTTGTCGGGTTGCCTCATTGGGCAGGGAAGTGTGTAACCCTCCCCAAAAAACTGGTCATTAGCTATTAGAGTTTTTCCGTTTACACTGAAACAAACGGAGAACGCATGATGAAAAAATCACGCTACACAGAAACGCAAATCGTAAAGATCCTGAAGGAAGTCGAAGCAGGACGAAAGGTTAACGAAGTCTGTCGTGAATATGGCATCTCTGATGCGACATACTACAACTGGAAGTCCAAGTATGGTGGTATGGAAGCGTCAGATGTTAAACGGCTCAAAGAGCTCGAGGATGAGAATCGGAGGCTCAAGCAAATGTTTGCAGACCTCAGCCTCGAGCACCGTATCGTTAAAGATATCCTGGAAAAAAAGCTGTAAGGCCAGCGGTTAAACGCGAGCTCGTCGATTACGCTCGCAAACACTATCAGGTCAGTTTGCGAATGGCCTGCCGCGTAGTTGGCATTAGCGACTCAGTCTATCGCTACCGACCAGAGCCTCATCGAGATGATGAGGTTATCGCTAAATTGCAAGAGGCAGTAGAGCGGTACCCTGCATACGGTTTTAGCAAATTATTTAAAGTACTTAGGCGCTGGGGACACCGATGGAATCATAAACGAGTCCATCGAGTGTACTGTTCGCTCAAGCTAAACCTACGGCGCAAGGGCAAAAAGCGCCTACCTAAACGAAATCCAGCGCCACTGGTATGCCCAGAGTCGATCAACAGTTGCTGGTCTATCGATTTCATGAGTGACGCATTGCTCTGCGGCAGACGCTTTCGTACGTTCAATGTCGTGGACGATTTCAACCGTGAGGTGCTAGCGATTGAAGTAGATCTCAATCTGCCTGCACCACGCATTATAAGGGTGCTAGAACGCATTATTGCCTGGCGAGGGTACCCCAGTAAGCTGCGCATGGATAATGGCCCTGAATTTATCTCGACCACTCTGGCTGAATGGGCTGAAGAAAACGCAGTTGAACTGGAATTTATTCGCCCAGGCAAACCAACGGAGAACTCCTATATAGAGCGATTTAACCGAACTTATCGGACAGAAATACTCAACATGTACGTGTTCAAAACCTTGAGCGAAGTCCGAGACCTGACAGAAAAATGGATGAAGGAATACAACGATGAACGCCCTCATGATTCACTCGATGATCTGACTCCTTGGGAGTATTTAGCAAGGCATGAAAGTAGGAAAAACTCTAATTTAGAGTGCCACTAAAACAGGGAGGGTTACAAGTGGACTTACGCGCTTTGTGTTTCGTGCCTTTGGCGTCCAAGTGAGTTTGAGCTTGTGATTCACTTCTTGAAATGCGGTCAAGAATGCACTTCTTTGCCAAGTAAATCAGTCATTTGTGGTAAAACATAACAAACAATTCAAGCAGACCCTCAACGCTTAGCACTTTTGGTTTGCGTTGAATTTTGTGTTTACGGCGTCATGCAGAAAGTCAGCCAGGGCGTTTCGGGCTACTTAATTGGGCGTTATAAGCACTTAAAGCTCATACGGAGGATATATAAATTGGAACTGATTTATCATTATACTAGTGTTGCGGGTTTGAAGGGTATCTTAGGGTATGATACACTTACAATTCGAGTGACAGATTCTAGATATCTAAACGATACAAATGAAATCCTTCGTGGTGTAGAGCGAGCTACGAATGAAATTTCACAGAGCTTAAGCGCAAAAAAATATGAAGAACCTATACCCAATACAATTGAGTTTATGGAACGGATTATTAATTCTATTGGGCGCTCTCTATTTTTTACTGCATCTTTCTGTAAAGAAGGGGATAAACTTGCGCAGTGGGTGTCATATTGCCCCCTAAACGGAGGGTATTCAATTGGTTTCGACAGAGCAGCCCTATTGGCATGCGCAGAAGACAATGGGTTTGAAATTCATGATGTTAATTACAATGAAGAACCATATAAGTTCATAGCGTCTGCCGCGAATGTTGAACACGCGATAGACGCCGTTGAAAACCAAGTCGAACGAGACTTAGCTCTTTATAATTTAGTCCCAATTGCAGCCAGAGAGATTGCACTGACTAAAGACGCTAAATTTGAAACTGAGAATGAAGTAAGACTTTTTTCTAAAAGGCCTAGTGCTGAATTTGCTCTCACCGGTTTAGACTTTTTTGAAAAGAACAGTATTCTCGTTCCTTTTCTCCCTTTTAGCTTCCCTAAGAATGTCGTAAAAAAAGTTATAGTTGGGCCAATGCAGCATAAAGAACTCGCATTACAATCATTAGAAATGTTTAAGACAGCCTACGGTTATGACTTTACCATAGAGGTTTCTCAAGTTCCGCTTAGGCAGTTCTAGTGCTTATAACAAAGCATTTAAGAGTGATTCGCAACGCTTGGCGTTTTCGCTTCGCTCAAGTATAGCCAAGCGTCGCTCACACCTTAATGCGGCGTTATATTTGCAGGTGAGTTTAAGGGTTGAAAAGTAGCAGTGCTAGGATAAGCTAATCCCTAGCACCACGTCAGATATTAAAGAATGCAATGCTTAGCGAAGTCAGCAGCTTCATTGGCTGACCAATCACCTTTTGGTTTCTCTTTTAAGTCGTTACACCACGCTTCGCTGCCGACTTCGGTACAAGCCGAAAGTGCGAAACAAACAAAGACTAAGCCAAGTAGCTTTTTCACGATAATAACTCCTTTCATATCGTATATAATTTGATTCATTAAATGTGTAATATCAGTTAATGTCAAATAAGTTGTTAGTAATTGATAACAAAGAGTTAGTTCACCGAATAACAAATATAACAAGGCGTTTAAGGCGGATTCACAACGCTTGGCGATTTCAGTTCAAGTCAGCTTAAGTGCTTAAAGTGCAATAGCTTAGGTTTAGTGGTCGCGTTGTTCACCACTTAACGCAGCGTTAGGCTTATTCCGGAGGGATAGTGGAATATTCATTGAGACAAGCTGTAGATTCAGATGTCGACTTTCTTCTTAATCTGCGTGATATAACAATGGGTAAGTACCTTAAAGATTGTGGTATGCCCAGAACGAAAGATGCGTATTTAAGTCGAATATTATACGAGTTTGAACATGCGAAAATTATTGAAGTTGAGGGTTCTTCGGCTGGTTTGTTCAAAGCAAAATTTAACGAAGGTTCCAACGAATGGTATCTTGTCCAAATTCAAATCCATCCAAACTACCAAAATCAAAAGATAGCAAGTTCTCTTATTTCAATGTTAATCGATAAAGCCAACCTTACGGGCAGTACGGTTGGGCTTAGTGTATTAAAAACAAATCCCGCTAAACACTTGTATTCAAGGCTAGGTTTTGTAACGGTTGGTGAAAATGATCTGGAGTATCTCATGCAGCATAAGCCTAACAAAGCGTTTAAGAGGGACTCCTAACGCTTGGCGGTTCTAGCTCAAAGTTCAGCTTAAGTGTATATGGCACAATGTTTAAGTTTAGGTGGTATCGCGTTATCGCCCCTTAACGCGGCGTTAGTTGCCAGCGGTAAAAATGCAGCTAAGTCAGAAAGTTTAGGGCTAATGAATAGTGCAATTGTGCTCAGATTTGTCTCTATGCTCTAGTTTGTTGAAGTTGCGTTCGATTTTTTAATATTGTGGCTTTGTTGTGCCGTTTCAGGCGCTAACTTACTCGTTGAAAGTCAGCTTTGTGGCATTGTCTTTCCAAAAAGTTTATTGGGTTCTTTTGGCCAGTTTTCTAGGGCGTTGTAAGTTCCAAGTGGTTTCAGTGACAGGCGCTTTGAAACTGCGCCTGATTTGAGTTTTTTAACGCGCTCAAAAATGGTGTTGGCAAAGTGAAAATTGACTGGAAATCAGAGGTTTAGAATGGCAACTAACAAGGCGTTTAAGGCAGATTCGCAACGCTTAGCATTTTCGGTTTGCTTTGAATTTCGTGTTTACGGCACAATGGTTTAGGTTAGGTGGTAATGTTGCTCACTACTTAACGCGGCGTTATGAGCTTCCAAGAATCAGAAGGAAAATATGGCAGTTTTAGAAATTCTGACTGCACCGGATCCAAGGCTTAAGGTCAAAGCGGAAAAGGTGCAAGATATTACGACGGTACAAACATTAATAGACGATATGTTGGAAACGCTATATGCGACTGACAATGGTATCGGTTTGGCGTCGACTCAAGTTGGTCGTAAAGAGGCTGTTGTTATTATCGACCTTTCAGAAAGTCGAGATGAACCGTTAATTTTGGTTAACCCAGAAGTGGTTAGTGGCTCGGATAAAGCATTGGGTCAAGAAGGTTGTTTATCAGTTCCTGATTACTATGCAGACGTAGAGCGTTTTACTTCCGTTGTTGTGTCTGCTTTAGATCGCGAAGGTAAGCCAATAACCATCGAAAGTGATGAGTTTTTAGCCATCGTAATGCAGCACGAAATAGATCATTTATCGGGTAACTTGTTTATCGACTATCTTTCGCCACTTAAGCGTCAAATGGCTATGAAAAAGGTTAAAAAATACGTCAAAGCGCACTCTTAACCCCGCTCATAACAAGCAATTTAAGAGGGATTCACAACGCTTGGCACTTTTGCTTCTACTTCAATTTTAGTGTTTATGGCACAATGCTTTAGGTTTGGGTGGAGGCGTTGTTCACCCCTTAATTGGGCGTTAGTTTACCAATCAATATTGTCACCCTAACTCAAAATGCTAGGGTGTGATAATTATCGTAGATGATTTTGTGGTAATTGCGATTGTCCAAGAACTGCAACGACCAAAATAAAGCCGTCTTCCTTGGTGAAGTAAGCCGTGTGCTTACCAATCGGGAAATAAAATCCATTTTCATATAAATCGTTGCAGCTTCTGCCTACTGATGGATTGTCTGCGAGCATCTGAAATCCAGTGAGAAGTGTGTCTTTGTATGCGTTCCACTGCCTCTCGGAAAAGTTTGTAACGGTATAATTTTTGATTTTGTGTAAATGAGCCTGTGCTAATTTACTTAGTTTATATTTACTCTTGTGCATACTTTACTTACAACGCGTTTAGGAAGTTTTCACCGTCAACTACATTGCCTTGGGCTAAGTCTGTTTTTGCGGACTCAAAGCAATGTTTGATGTAATCGGCTTTCATAGCTTCAAGTTCTTCATAGTCTCTAATCGACATCACAACAACGGCATCTTTGTTGTTTTTACTAATTTTAACTGGTTCACGTTGAGCGTTTAGCAGCAGCTCACCGAAATTACGTTTGGCATCATTTGCTGTTAGTGTGTACATGGTTAAGCTCCAAGTTTGGAAGTGCAATAACATTATAGTTTATCGAGCAAAATGTGCAATTTAATTAAATCGTGCGATTAATGCGAAAGGTAAACTAACAAAGCGTTTAAGAGTGATTCCAAACGCTTGCCGGTTTCGCTTCGCTCAAGTATGGCAAACGCTTGTCACACCTTAACGCAGCGTTATGAAGCTTTCTTAACATTGGAGTAAATAATGGACTGGTTTGAAAAATATCAAACTTTCATTGCAGGTATTCTGGGTTTTATCGGTGTAATGCTAACTATTAGTTTTAATGCTAAACAAGCTAGAAAACAGCACGATACAGAACTTGAAAGTGAAAGGAATGCTATGAGGGTAGCTTTGGTTGAGGAACTGAAAATTGTTTCAAAAAGCTATCAATCTAACATTGAAGGTCTCAGTGAGCAGTGTGAACCCGGCACAATTGAGTACTTTCCAACTTCAGTCCATATTTATACTTATAGTCATGTCGTCCAGCGCCTAGGGCTGTTGGGGGCTGAAGAAACGAAGAAAGTCATGTTAGCTTACCAACTAATAGATGAGCTTCCTCGTAGGTTAAAACTAATAGAGTCTCACGACAAAGAAACTTATCGCGAGGGATTTATTGCAATCGAAGCTCCCCAAAGAGAAGTGGCTTTGGCTGTGTACAGCAGTTTTTTAGGTAGCGTGTCTGATGCAATTTTTTCTTTGTCTAAGAATATAAAAGCGTCATAACAAGCAATTTAAGAGGGATTCACAACGCTTGGCACTTTTGCTTCTACTTCAGTTTTAGTGTTTATGGCACAATGCTTTAGGTTTGGGTGGAGGCGTTGTTCACCCCTTAATTGGGCGTTAGGTTTTTGAAGTGTTAATATCCTTTATCTGCTTAAAAATCTCTTCTGCCTCGGCAGTCAATTGAGAGTAAGTTCTAATGTCGCCTTTCCTCTGGGCTAGCATAGCTTGCTCAAGTATCATTGAGTGTCGTTTCTTGAGTTTTTTGGCTGGGTTACTCTTAAAAAGAGAAAACATGAATGACTCCGCTAGTGTTTGATATATTTTTATTTACGTAGATTTGTAGAAAAGAGTTCATACAGGTGTAACCCTCCCCCAAAAACTGGTCATTAGCTATTAGAGTTTTTCCGTTTACACTGAAACAAACGGAGAACGCATGATGAAAAAATCACGCTACACAGAAACGCAAATCGTAAAGATCCTGAAGGAAGTCGAAGCAGGACGAAAGGTTAACGAAGTCTGTCGTGAATATGGCATCTCTGATGCGACATACTACAACTGGAAGTCCAAGTATGGTGGTATGGAAGCGTCAGATGTTAAACGGCTCAAAGAGCTCGAGGATGAGAATCGGAGGCTCAAGCAAATGTTTGCAGACCTCAGCCTCGAGCACCGTATCGTTAAAGATATCCTGGAAAAAAAGCTGTAAGGCCAGCGGTTAAACGCGAGCTCGTCGATTACGCTCGCAAACACTATCAGGTCAGTTTGCGAATGGCCTGCCGCGTAGTTGGCATTAGCGACTCAGTCTATCGCTACCGACCAGAGCCTCATCGAGATGATGAGGTTATCGCTAAATTGCAAGAGGCAGTAGAGCGGTACCCTGCATACGGTTTTAGCAAATTATTTAAAGTACTTAGGCGCTGGGGACACCGATGGAATCATAAACGAGTCCATCGAGTGTACTGTTCGCTCAAGCTAAACCTACGGCGCAAGGGCAAAAAGCGCCTACCTAAACGAAATCCAGCGCCACTGGTATGCCCAGAGTCGATCAACAGTTGCTGGTCTATCGATTTCATGAGTGACGCATTGCTCTGCGGCAGACGCTTTCGTACGTTCAATGTCGTGGACGATTTCAACCGTGAGGTGCTAGCGATTGAAGTAGATCTCAATCTGCCTGCACCACGCATTATAAGGGTGCTAGAACGCATTATTGCCTGGCGAGGGTACCCCAGTAAGCTGCGCATGGATAATGGCCCTGAATTTATCTCGACCACTCTGGCTGAATGGGCTGAAGAAAACGCAGTTGAACTGGAATTTATTCGCCCAGGCAAACCAACGGAGAACTCCTATATAGAGCGATTTAACCGAACTTATCGGACAGAAATACTCAACATGTACGTGTTCAAAACCTTGAGCGAAGTCCGAGACCTGACAGAAAAATGGATGAAGGAATACAACGATGAACGCCCTCATGATTCACTCGATGATCTGACTCCTTGGGAGTATTTAGCAAGGCATGAAAGTAGGAAAAACTCTAATTTAGAGTGCCACTAAAACAGGGAGGGTTACACAGGGACCACGAGGCTACAAACCTAACAAACAATTCAAGCAGATTCGTAACGCTTGGCGAATTTACTATGCGTTGGCTTTTGTGTTTTAAGTGGTCTGCAGCGGCTTGGTCAGTGCGTTACTCACTACTTAATTGGGCGTTAGTTGCCAGCGGTAAAAACGCAGCTAAATCGAAAAACTTAGGGCTAATGAATCGTGCAATTTTGCTCTGTTTTGCGTCTGGGCGTGTGGTTTGATGAAATTTTGTTCGATTTTTAATATTGTGGCTTTGTCTTGCCGTTTCAGACGCGAATGTACTCGTTGAAAATCAGCTTTGTGACATTGCCTTTCCAAAAGGTTTATTGGGTATTTTTGGCCAGTTTCCTGCGACGTTGTAAGTTCCAAGTGGTTTCAGTGACAGGCGCTTTGAAACTGCGCCTGATTTGAGTTTTTCAAAACGCGTCAAAATCGGTGTTGGCAAAGTGGAAATGAATTGAAAATCAAAGGTCCAGAATGGCAACTAACAAGGCGTTTAAGGCGGATTCACAACGCTTGGCGATTTCAGTTAAAGTCAGCTTAAGTGTTTAAAGTACAATAGCTTAGATTTAGTGGTCGCGTTGTTCACCACTTAACGCAGCGTTATATGCAAGTCAGTAGGTAGGTTTATGTCAAATAAAAAATGGTTACAAGTTGATAAGGCATACACGTTCTTCCTTGAAAGTTTCAAAGCTGGAAATGAGTTCTCATTAGAAGAATTAGCTGAAGCTACAGGTTGGAGTGTATCCACAGTCAGAACGTATTTAAGAAAAAAGTGGGCAACCCTTTTAGACCGTAGTGGCACTGGTTTTAAGGTTACTGAAATCATAACCACTTTCAATTCAACGACTTTTCGCCAGCATCAGAGTCAAAAAGATGAAGTAGATAAGTTTTTGCATCAAATCATGCTTGAAAAGTCTATCTCAGCTTGTATTTCAGCAATTGAAATATACAACAAGCCAAACTTCCAGCACCGTGAAGAGACTTTCTCGATTCTAATGACCAATGCATGGGAGTTGCTTCTTAAGTCTAAGTTAGTGAAGGATGGTGGCGAACTACCACAAACAATCCATGTGATGAAAAAAGGGGAAGTGGTCATATCTCCTAGCGGAAACCCCAAAACAATATCATTAGGTGCGGCTCTTAATCGTTTACTAAGTAACGGCTCAATTCCCTCAGTAGTAGGTGACAATATTCGTTTGTTAATGAACATCCGTGATGACTCAGTTCATTTCGTGTGTGGGGATCTAGAATTAAGCACTAGCATTCAAGAAATAGGCACTGCATCTTTAAAGAACTTCATGACTCTTGCCATGAGTTGGTTCAATCACGACTTCAGTCGATACAATTTCTACTTAATGCCCGTGTCCTTTTTTCATCTATCTGATGTAACGAGCTTTAGTGTAGATAATGAAGTTAAGTCAAACTTACTGAAATATCTCAAAGGTGTAGAGAAAGACCATGAACACGACAAAGATGCTAACTATGCAATTTCTCTGAAATTGCATACTAAATTGGTCAAAACTACGAATGAAGAAGCATTACAAGTCCGTGTTACAAATGACCCTGATGCGCCTGAAATAGTGCTCTCAGAAGAAGATGCCTTGAAAAATTACCCTCATGACTACCATGAATTGTTAGAGATACTGAAAGCTCGTTATACTAATTTTAAACAAAATAAAGTCTTTCACGATCAAATGAGGACTTTGAAATCTGAAGGTGAACGATACTGTAAACTTCGTCGACTAGACCCTGACAATCCTAAAAGTATCAGCAAGACCTTCTACCATAATCGAGTCATCGATCAATTCGATCAGTGGTATGAAAGAGTCCGAGTAAAATAAGCATATAACAAAGCATTTAAGAGTGATTCGCAACGCTTGGCAGTTTCGCTTCGCTCAAGTATAGCCAAGCGCCGCTCACACCTTAATGCGGCGTTATATGCAAGCGCAAAAATCAGCACTATGAATAGCTCGATGGTCGGCTTGAACTCATTAACTTGTCTAGCTGTTTCTGAGCTTTCTTTGGGTTTTCGAGATCTACAACTTCGATCATTTCACATTCGTCCCGAACCATTTCATTGATCAGGCTAGGGTAGTGGCAGCAATCTTCTGGTCGGTCGAGGTAAATGCTACAGGTGTATTTGTCTTGTTCTTCAGCTTTGGCTTTTGGTGCTAGTTCTAAAAACGGGCAACGGTGTAATTGCTCTCTTGTCTCGGGATCAAACCAGATTTTTCCGTCTTTTACATACTCAAAAATGTCTGGGTTAAATAGCTCCCATAAGTCTATTTCTTCTTGCGTGGCGGCTAAATCATCATCGCCATACTTGATGCAGCATTTTCCACACTGGTTGCAGTCTTTCATGATTTTACTTCACAAAATGGGCTATTGATTTAGTCTATCATCAATAGTTATATTGGCTTCGGTGCTTGGGTTGAAAATTTGCATATAACAAAGCGTTTAAGAGTGATTCCAAACGCTTGCCGGTTTCGCTTCGCTCAAGTATGGCAAGCGCTTATCACACCTTAACGCAGCGTTATAACCTTAGAGGGAAAAATGGAACTTAGAGCATTTCAAAAAGAAGACCATGACCTGCTTATCGGGTGGATCGACTCGGATAAATTGAATTATCAATGGGGTGGTCCAAACTTTGAGTTTCCATTGGATTCAGTGCAAATTTCTAAACATTGTTCTCAAGCACAAGTGTTTCCCTTTATCTTCGTTGTTGCAGGTCAGAGTGCTGGCTATGTTGAACTATTCAAAGTTTCAGCGTCACATTTTAGAATTTGCCGCGTATTTGTTTCGGACAGCTTTCGTGGAAAGGGCATTTCAAAGCTCATGCTTGGTCAGTTAGTCGAGCTAGCAAAAGAAAAATACAGCGCTAGCTTGCTATCACTAGCCGTATTTGAACGAAACATAGTTGCGAGAAGTTGCTATGAGTCTCTTGGTTTTACCGTGAAATCGCATGAAAATGGCTCTCGTTCTTTCGACGGTGAGGTTTGGGGTCTTTTACGCATGGAAAAACGGTTATAACAAAGCGTTTAAGAGTGATTCCAAACGCTTGCCAGTTTCGCTTCGCTCAAGTGTGGCAAACGCTTGTCACACCTTAACGCAGCGTTAGCTATCACTCGAAAAACGTGAGTTTAAGAGGGGATAGCTGTCAGGGTAATAAAGTCATTACCCTGAAGCTGTATTTGGTACTTATTGGCTAAGTTCTACTCCCAGAACTTCCACCATTTCTTACTATTCTCTTCTCGCTTTTCTTTGCCCTTGTCAGAGCCCTTGTCAACTTCATTTCGAGTTTGATCTGCTTTCTTTTCTTTCTGCTTTTCGAATCCAGACTTCTTGTCTTTAACTTTTTCTTTTAGCTCTTCGACTTCTTCTTGCTCATCTTCAAGCTCTTCCAACTCGCGTTCGAAAGCTTTTTTGTCTTTCTTGCTTTTAGCTTTCTTCGCCTTTTCCTTTTTTTCTTCGATTAGCTTTTCAAGTTCATCTTCACGTTCTTCAATTTGAGTTTCAGCTTTTTTCAAATCGGAAATCGATTTTACGTCCTCTAGGTTTGGTTTCCCTTTGCCAGCCCATTCAGGTTTTTCCGCCAAAGCAGCTGGTCCCATAAACGTAAGAAGGCTTGCTAATGCAATAACATTTGTCTTTTTCATGATAAAACTCCTTTAAATCATGCTATTAACATATAGACTACAATGAATGGCATCAAGCGGTTTAATACCATTAGTGAAGGGTGTGAAGCTAACAAAGCATTTAAGAGTGATTCGCAACGCTTGGCGGTTTCGCTTCGCTCAAGTATAGCCAAGCGCCGCTCACACCTTAATGCGGCGTTAGATTTTAATGGAGAATGAAGTACTAATGAACATAAACGAAGTAACTATATATCAATTAAAGTCTGACCCTATATTGGGTTTTGAGGGGGATACGTTAAAATCTTACTTAGAGCAAAATGCAGTTTCTGTGGGTGATGAAATGATGATTTATGGTAGCCATGGAATGATGCATCACTATACGAAAGTGGTTGTAGAAGCGGTAAATTCCGGTCGTCAAAAGCGAATTGTTGTATCTAAATCAGGCTACTCAGGTGGGAAGTCGTTTTATAGAACTGGTAAAAACTGTTTTGCTCCAACAGGGCAGTCTAAGTTAATCCCTCTAATTCCTTGTATTGAGGCTCAAATGGGACAACGAGGAGAAGTTAGCATTTCTTGGGACTGGAAACAAAAAATCTAACAAACAATTCAAGCTGATTCGTAACGCTTGGCGTGTTCGGTTTAAGTCGGCTTCAGTGATTCCGGTGCAAAGGTCGGGTTTAGTGGTAGCGTTACTCACAACTTAATTGGGCGTTAGTTGCCAGCGGTAAAAATGCGGCTAAAGCAGAAAGTTTCGGGCTAATGAATCGTGCAATTGTGCTCGGATTTGTTTCTATATCTAGTTTGCTGAAGTTGCGTTCGATTTAAATATTGTGGTTTTGTTTTGCCGTTTCAGGCGCTAACTTACTCGTTGAAAGTCAGCTTTGTGACATTGTCTTTCCAAAAGGTCTTTTTGGTGCTTTTAGTCAGTTTTCTACGGCGTTGATAATTCCAAGTGGTTTCAGTGACAGGCGCTTTGAAACTGCGCCTGATTTGAGTTTTCAAAGCGTATCAAAGACGGTGTTGGCAAAGTGAAAATGAACTTGAAATCAAAGGGTTTAGAATGGCAACTAACAAAGCGTTTAAGGCAGATTCGCAACGCTAGGCATTTTTGGTTTTCTTTGAATTTAGTGTTTATGGCACAATGGTTTAGGTCAGGTGGTGATGTTGCTCACTACTTAACGCGGCGTTATGTAAAAATATTAACTAAATCATCATGTTGTACGATAAAATTAAAGTTGTTTTTCTCGAGATTAATCTATGACACCTTTTCAAACACTATATACATCCGTAATGCTTTTTGGTCCATCCATTGTTCTAATTTCTCAACGAGGCTGGGTCATTGGTGGACTATCATTCGTAGCAAGTTTTGTACTATCTTGGGCATTAACTTTGATATTTACACCAAAGTTATCTATTGATGCGCTAAATTTTTGGGCTTGGACTAAACCATTGCTGATTGCTTGCATAGTGCTGTGGGGCGGGTTGAACATATTTTAACATAACAAACTGCTCAAGAGGGATTCGCAACGCGTGGCATTTTCACTATGCGTTGGTCTAAGTGATTCAGGTGGTTTGCGGCGGCTTCGGTATTGCGTTGCTCACCCCTTAGCAGGGCGTTATGTTTACTTGTATTTCAGTGGCTTAAAGCTTCTTCGATCTCTGTTCTTTGTCCCTTTGGCCATTCGTTCGAGTTTCTTCAGCAAATCCGCATTGTCGGCCCAAATTCTTGAATTTCTCAGCCCGTAAAACATGTCAATATTCGTGGGTTGCTTCATTTTTAGGTCGTGGCGGCTGGTTTTAAGTGCCGCTGGCTCTAAGTCGCTTTTAGCGTATTTGCCAATCAACATGTCGGCTTGGCAGTTGCCTCGGCAATTTGCCATTGTTTTGTGCTTTGGTTGGAAAGAGAGGGCGCTTGTTGAGCGTTTATCGGGTTGCCTCATTGGGCAGGGAAGTGGACTTACGCGCTTTGTGTTTCGTGCTTTTGGCGGCCAAGTGAGTTTGAGTGCGTGATTTACTTCTTGAAATGCGGCCAATAAAGCAGTTCTTTGCCAAATAAATCAGTCATTTGTGGTAAAACATAACAAACAATTCAAGCAGACCCTCAACGCTTAGCACTTTTGGTTTGCGTTGGGTTTGGTGTTTACGGCACCATGCGGAAAGTCAGCCAGGGCGTTTCGGGCTACTTAATTGGGCGTTAGGCATTTTGGAGTAAAAATGGGAATATCAGTGTCCAATAAACAGGAAGAAAGTTTCCTGTATGTTAGCGGTCTATCGGTAACAGAGACCATTAAGCTATGTGAAAATGTTGAAATTATTCCCGCTTGTTGTGACCCGTCAACAGACTTAATCATTAAACAAAGTTGTAGTGAAATTGACTTGGGTATTACGGCTATTTTTCTTCGTAGGGTTGGGGCTCAAGTGAAAATTTCCGGAGTCACAGGGAAAGAATTAGCTGCAAAAACGTGGAATGCTCAGTGGGATGTGGTCATTCTTAGTGCCTTGTTCGACTGCGATGCAGTAGCAAACCTTCAAAGTGATACGCCTGCCGAATTACTATCTAACAACAGTCGTTTATCGGTAACGAATTATCATATGAGAGGAAGCATTAATTCTCTCTATACAGTTACTCCAAAAGATGTTCTTTGGCTGAATACGCATTTTCAAAATGCTCGAAACCTCCTAGGTGTCGATAGATTCAGTGATGCTGTGAGTGCTCGTTCAAGTTACAGGTGGCACCCTAACCCAAGAGCGCAGCTAGCTGTATTATGGTCGGGTATTGAGGGGTTATTCGATATTCAAGGTGAAACGGTTTTTAAACTAAGTTTGTTCGTGGCTAAATTTTTGGAGCCTGATGATAAAGATCAGGCAAAACGCATTTTATCGAGCGTCAAAAAGCTATACAAAAGTCGCAGTTCCGCTGTCCACGGTTCAAAGATTAAGGGAGACCGAAGCCAATTGGTTTCGGATTCTTCTGAGTTGCTAGAACGTCTAATACGCAGATGTATCGAAGTTGGTTCTATTCCAAATATTGAAGAACTTACCTTGTAATTGAGACATGCCTAACAAGCAATTTAAGAGGGATTCTCAACGCTTGGCATTTTTCCTTCTACTTCAATTTTAGTGTTTATGGCACAATGCTTTAGGTGTGGGTGGCAGCGTTGTTCACCCCTTAATTGGGCGTTATGCGCCAAAGATTGGGTTCACATCCATACTCTTATGCAAGATTCTGATGATCTGGATGTTTTGGCTACCAATTTGTTGATAAAAAATAACATGGCTTCCTTGTGGAAATTTTCGGTAGCCATCTCTGATTTCATCACAAGTTTTACCGATATCAGGATTTTCAGCGAGTAGCCAAAATGATTCATCGAATTGTTTGAGATAAATATTTCGTTGCTCGCGGCCCCACCTGCGGGAGGTAAACAAGGCAATATCTTTTAAATCAGACTTTGCCTTGTTGGTTAGTTGGAATGGTTTCATTTTCTCTCTTCGCTATCTAGTTCACTGATAAACGAATCGAGGTCATAATCAGCCATACCACTTTCTTCACCTTCAACGAGTAGTTGTCGTAAAGTGTTCATTTTCGTTTCTTGTGTTTCGAGTAAACGTAGAGCGGAACGAATTACTTCACTTGCTGAGCCATAGCGTCCACTTTGGATCTGGTTACTGATGAAGCCATCAAAGTGTTCGCCGAGAGTGATGCTAGTATTTTTAGCCATTGCAATCTCCTGATACCAAATAGTACCTAATTATGGTATTAATTTGAGGTGATCGCAAGTGGCGCATAACAAAGCGTTTAAGAGTGATTCCAAACGCTTGCCGGTTTCGCTTCGCTCAAGTGTGGCAAACGCTTGTCACACCTTAACGCAGCGTTAGTTGCCAGTGGTAAAAACGCAGCTAAAGCAGAAAGTTTAAGGCTAATGAATTGTGCAAATTTGCTCAGTTTTGTGTCTGGGTGTGGTGTGCTGAAGTTGCGTTCGATTTTTAATATTGTGGCTTTGTTTTTGCCGTTTCAGACGCTAATTTACTCGTTGAAAGTCAGCTTTGTGGCATTGCCTTTCCAAAAGGTCTTTTTGGGGGCTTTCAGCCAGCTTTCTACGGCGTTGCTAGTTCCAAGTGGTTTCAGTGACAGTCGCTTTGAAACTGCGCCTGATTTGAGTTTTTAAATCGCTCAAGAACGGTGTTGGCAAAGTGGAAATGAACGGGAAATCAGAGGTTTAGAATGGCAACTAACAAGGCGTTTAAGGCAGATTCGCAACGCTAGGCATTTTCGGTTTGCTTTGAATTTAGTGTTTACGGCACAATGGTTTAGGTCAGGTGGCAATGTTGCTCACTACTTAACGCGGCGTTAGGGCACAGGGCGGAAATGGACAGAATCGTAGAATTAATCAAACAAGATCCAGTTAGAGTCAAAGCCTTAGAGTACGTCTCTAAATTGGGCTTGCCTCAATGCTATATTGCAGCTGGTTTCGTTCGTAATCTTGTTTGGGATGCACTGCATGGTTTTGATGTGGCGACACCATTGAACGATGCGGATGTTATTTACTTTGCTCCTGACGAGAACGACCCTAAAGCATATTTACAGTATGAATCTCAGCTCAAGCAGCTAATGCCAGAAATTAACTGGCAAGTTCGTAACCAAGCACTCATGCATACTCGAAATGGCGATTTACCTTACGCAAGCTCCCTTGATGCTATGAGTTATTGGCCAGAACAAGAGACAGCTGTTGCCATTCGACAAGTCGCACCTGGTAGCTATGAATGTATTGCAGCTTTTGGGTACGAATCCTTATTTGGTTACTGTGTCACACATAATCCTAAAAGGTCACGAGAAACGTTTGAAAATCGTGTAAATTCAAAGGGCTGGTTAGTAAGGTGGCAATCTTTGAGAACTGTGCCCTAACAAAGCATTTAAGAGTGATTCGCAACGCTTGGCAGTTTCGCTTCGCTCAAGTATAGCCAAGCGCCGCTCACATCTTAATGCGGCGTTAGTTGCCAGTGGAAAAAACGCAGCTAAAGCAGAAAAATTAAGGCTAATGAATTGTGCAATTGTGCTCGGTTTTGTATCTAAGTGTGGTTTGCTGAAGTTGCGTTCGATTTTTAATATTGTGGTTTTGTTTTGCCGTTTCAGACTCGAATGTACTCGTTGAAAGTGAGCTTTGTGACATTGCCTTTCCAAAAGGTTTTTTTGATGCTTTTAGGCAGTTTTCTACGGCGTTGTAAGTTCCAAGTGGTTTCAGTAACAGGCGCTTTGAAACTGCGCCTGATTTGAGTTTTTCAAAGCACTCAAAAACGGTGTTGGCAAAGTGGAAATGAACTGGAAATCAGAGGTTTAGAATGGCAACTAACAAGGCGTTTAAGGCAGATTCGCAACGCTAAGCATTTTCAGTTTGCTTTGAATTTAGTGTTTACGGCACAATGGTTTAGGTTAGGTGGTAATGTTGCTCACTACTTAACGCGGCGTTAGTTGCCAGCGGAAAAAACGCAGCTAAATCAGAAAACTTAGGGCAAATGAATTGTGCAATTTTGGTCGGTTTTGTGCCTCGGTGTGGTTTGCTGAAATTGTGTTCGACTTTTAATGTTGTGGTTTTGTTTTGTCGTTTCAAACGCTGATTTACACCTTGAAAGTCAGCTTTGTGACATTGCCTTTCCAAAAGGTTTTTTGGGTGCTTTTGGTCAGCGTTCTACGGCGTTGCTAATTCCAAGTGGTTTCAGTGACAGGCGCTTTGAAACGGCGCCTGATTTGAGTTTTTCAAAGCGCTCAAAAACGGTGTTGGCAAAGTGGAAATAAACTGAAAATCAAAGATTTAGAATGGCAACTAACAAAGCGTTTAAGGCAGATTCGCAACGCTAGGCATTTTTGGTTTGCTTTGAATTTAGTGTTTACGGCACAATGGTTTAGGTTAGGTGGTAATGTTGCTCACTACTTAACGCGGCGTTATATTTGTCAGTCAGGTTGTGTATGAAACAGTTATTTAAATATATGAGTAAGCCTAGGGATTTTTTCGAACAAGGCTTTATACGACTTTCTCAACTCTCAGCTTTAAATGACCCATTTGAAGCGTCGTTCTGTAAGCAGAGCTTGGAAGAACTGGCTAGTCACTTTGACGAACCTATGGCTCTAACTTTCCAAGAGGAGACTATGAGCTTTTCCGACTACGTCGAGACTAGGATGCATAATGTGGGAGTAATTAGTTTTTCTGAAAACAAGGAAAACTTGCTAATGTGGGCGCACTATGCAGATGAACACAGAGGCATCGCAGCTGGTATTGGTGTTTTTCCTTACCAGCAAAGCATATTTGCTAATTTGTTTCGTGCAGATTCACTATTAAATACATCGCTCTTTGACAGTTCCCCATTTGATGGAAAACCGAAGCCGGTTTCCTATAGGAAAGGACTAAGATACAAAAACGATAAGTTTGACTATGACTATTCAAACATCTCTGCCGAAAGCGCTGACAGAATACTTTATGAAGTATTTATGCAAAAAAGTGACGAGTGGATTTATGAGCAAGAGCATAGAGTGGTTCTTAGGTTAGAACAATCAGATAGAGTTATTATTCCTGATCTTGAATTAATCGGCAATGTTCGAACTCGAGAAATAATTGCATCAACGGGGTGTGGTGTCGAATTGACTGGTGGCAGATATCAAATTGATCTCTATAAAATTCAGGAGGATGCCATTAGGGTATCCATAGCAATCGAGTTGACAAAACTAAGTAAAGACCCAAGAGCAACCTATCTTATGCGTCTTGATTCAAGTGCAATAAATAACTGTTTAATAGGTCTTAAGTCCACTGTAACTAAAGAGCAAATCTGTGCTGGGCACGCAATGCGTACAGGCTATTTAGATGTCTGGAAAGCAAACAAAAATAGCGATTATTATAGTTTAGAGTTTGAACAAATATAACAAAGCATTTAAGAGTGATTCGCAACGCTTGGCGTTTTCGCTTCGCTCAAGTATAGCCAAGCGCCGCTCACACCTTAATGCGGCGTTAGTTGCCAGCGGTAAAAACGTAGCTAAAGCAGAAAGTTTAAGGCGACTGAATTGTGCAATTTTGTTCAGTTTTGTGATTTGGTGTAGTTTGCTGAAGTCGTGTGCGATTTTAATGTTGTGGTTTCGTTTTGCCGTTTCAGGCGCTAACTTACTCGTTGAAAGTCAGCTTTGTGGCATTGTCTTTCCAAAAGGTTTATTGGGTATTTTTGGCCAGTTTTCTGCGACGTTGTAAGTTCCAAGTGGTTTCAGTGACAGGCGCTTTGAAACTGCGCCTGATTTGAGTTTTTCAAAGCGCTCAAAAACGGTGTTGGCAAAGTAAAAATTGACAGGAAATCAGAGGTTTAGAATGGCAACTAACAAGGCGTTTAAGGCAGATTCGCAACGCTTAGCATTTTCGGTTTGCTTTGAATTTCGTGTTTACGGCACAATGGTTTAGGTTAGGTGGTAATGTTGCTCACTACTTAACGCGGCGTTAGCTATATACGAGGATAAAATGAATACAGTGGATGTAATGCGAGAGTACAATGAGTTTGAACGAAAGCGCATTAACTCATTTAATGGCGTAAAGAAAGCAGATAGTAATCTGACTAAGTTCGTATCAAATGATCGTCATGGTAGCTATATTTCATTCTTCAGCTTCGACGAAAGCCTCACTGAATCAATAGTTAAAGAGCAACTTGCATACTTTAACAAGCGCAATTTATGCTTTGAATGGAAAACGTACAGTACCGATAAACCAAGTAATATCTGCGAAGTATTACTTGCCAATGGTTTTGAAAAAGAAGTTTCGGAATCATTTATGGTTTTGGATCTTTCAAAGGCCGCTGATGAGTTCTTTGATGAATCTCAGATCACAGAGGTTTCTGACAGCGCAGGCATTCGTGACGCAATAAGGGTTCAAGAACAAGTCTGGGGTGGAGACTTCGATTGGCAATACAACTACCTAATGAGTCTCAAAGAACATTCTCCAGATTCAGTGTCAATTTATGTAGTGTATGTAAATGACCGACCAGTCACTTCTGCTTGGCTAACCTTTAATGGAAGTAGTCCATTTGCAGGTATTTGGGGCGGAAGCACAATCGAAGAATTTAGGGGTAATGGTTATTATAGTTTGCTACTCAATAAACGTATTGCTGAATCAAAATCGAAAGGGGTTAAATATCTTATAATCGATGCCTCAGATATGAGTAAACCAATCGTATCAAAGCGTGGTTTTGAAGTCGTAGCGACAACTACGGGGTACACTTCACCAAATAGCTAACAAGGCGTTTAAGAGTGATTCCAAACGCTTGCCGGTTTCGCTCCGCTCACAGTATGGCAAGCGCTTGTCACACCTTAACGCAGCGTTAGCTGAATATTGGTGCAAGTAGCATGATCAAAATTAGAAAATACGAAGAATCTGACGCAAGTGAGTTATGGGAACTTTTTTATCATACGGTTCGTAACGTGAATCGACGAGACTATTCCCAAGAGCAAGTTGAGGCTTGGGCACCAGATAATTTTGACCGCGAGATCTGGAAAAATAAACTGAACGCTATTTCACCTTTTATTGCAGAAATAGAGGGTGTCATTGTTGGTTATGCTGACCTTCAAGAAAGTGGTTTAATCGATCATTTCTTTTGTCATCATGACTACCAAGGCAAGGGTGTTGCTCGTTGTCTTATGGAGCACGTTTTAAAAGTTGGGAAAGCACGTGGTATTGCCAAGTATTGTTCTGAGGTTAGTATTACAGCTCGACCTTTCTACGAAAAATTTGGTTTTAAGGTTGTGAAAGAGCAAGCGATAGAAGTTCGTGGTCAAAAACTGCAGAACTTTGTTATGGAAAAATTCAGCTAACAAAGCGTTTAAGAGTGATTCCAAACGCTTGCCGGTTTCGCTTCGCTCAAGTATGGCAAGCGCTTGTCACACCTTAACGCAGCGTTATGAGGCATATGGATATTCAACTAATACAAGTAGAAAGTGATGAGTTTGAAAGTCTGTTTTCTGTTGTGAAACAGGGACTTTATTCACATGTCGATGCAGTCTTTGGTTGGTGTGATGAGTTTCAAGTCAATCGTTTAAAAAGTGACTACGAGCCCCATTGGTTCCACTGGGTTTATCTCAATAACACGAAAGTTGGAATGCTATGCTTCAAGCCTTACGATAATGCATTTCATGTACATTTACTCATTGTGTTTCCAGAATTCCAAAATCAAGAATTTGGTGGAAGGGTAATGAATATGGTTCACGACATGGCGCGAGAGCAAGGGCGCAGTCGCGTAACCTTATCAAGCTTTACTAGAAATGAGTCAGCGGTAAGGTTTTACAAATCTCTTGGCTATAAGGTGACTGAAAGCGACGAAAACTTCCTTTCTTTGTCTCTTCAAGTTGCCTCATAACAAAGCGTTTAAGGCAGATTCGCAACGCTAGGCATTTTTGGTTTTTTTTGAATTTAGTGTTTATGGAACAATGGTTTAGGTTGGGTGGCAATGTTGCTCACTACTTAACGCGGCGTTATGCGTTTCGAGGAAATTTATGTCAAAAGTAACATTGAAAGGCTTTATTCTAGTTCCTGAGCTAGATCTTGAGTTAGTGAAAAGTGAGTTGGAACACCATAAACGTCTTACTCTCGAAGAACCCGGTTGTATTACCTTTAGTGTCACTGAAAATCCAGAAAACACTCTCCGTTTTGATGTTTACGAAGAGTTCACGGATAAAGTTGCTTTCGAGCAACATCAGCAAAGAGTTAAAGCTTCCCATTGGGGTAAGGTAACTGTGGACGTTGAGCGTCATTACGAAGTCTTTGAGTAAACGCATAACAAAGCGTTTAAGGCGGATTCACAACGCTTGGCGATTTCAGTTCCAGTTAGGTTAAGTGTTTAAGGTACAATGGTTTAGGTTAGGTGGTTAGCGTTGTTCACCACTTAACGCGGCGTTAGGCAAATGTATGAAAAAACAAGCAAAAGTGGTAGTGTTTACATAGATAATATTAAGAGGTGTAAAGATGCGTTACCAATTAAAACTTGAATACCTGAAAGATGAAGATTTGCGTCCCGAGCGTCCGATCATTCCAGAGCATGAAGAAGCTGATATGTACATTCGCGCTTTTGTTGAAGACATTAATTTGTTCTCTTGTACTGAAATTGCTTCTGAAGACAACATGGTTGTTCAAATCATGCTAGCAGATGGTTTTCAGTTAGAAGATCTTCACAAAAATTTGAAGTCGATGAATCCAAAATATCTAGAAATGTTCAAAACTACGGGTTTGTTTTCTATCAGTTAACCGTAGGGTGCCGTATGAGTGAAATTTCAGAGCAAATTAACTGGTTAAAAGCAGAGTTCTCGAAAGAGGCGCGTAAAGTTAGTACAGGTGCGCGTGGTACTATTAACTACAGATTTTACGAACGTGTTATTGAAAATACCAAACGCAAATACCCGACCGATCCTCTACTTGGGGACCTCGATACACTGTTGTTTGAATTTGGTATGTTAGGGCGAGGCTACACGCAAGATTAGCCTAACAAACAATTTAAGAGTGATTCCCCACGCTTGGCATTTTTGGCTTGGGTCTAGTTCAGTGTTTACGGCGTCCAAATTGAGTACAGTGGTAGCGTGGCTCACACCTTAATTGGGCGTTAGGTGAATAAGGAGATTTCGTGAAAGGTACGGGATATAAAATTCTAAGTAAACTTGAAAAATCGGGTGAGTTAACATTAGCTGAAATTGCCGAGTTAATTCCCAAAACGCATAATGATCATAAGGATTTTTATGTGTTTGCATCTCTTGTTTCTAGTGGGCTGGTTGACGATTTTTATCAAGTGAATGAAAACGATAATAAAACTATGCAAAAAGAACAGATTTTGGCTAGGAAGTTCTTCGCCTGTAGCACTGCTAAGACTAAAGCTGAGTACGAAAACCTTAGTTGGTCGGCCCCCAGTTCTTCTTTGAAAGACCAACCATTTGCACTGTCGGGCAAGGGAAGTTTGTTGTTGTCAGAGGCTCGCACCAAAAGAAGTGACCGTATTTTCACTCTAATTTCAGGTATGTTGGTAGGAACCTTAGTCGCTGTAATTGGAGCATTTGTTCGCAGTAGCCTTGGGTAATCACCTAACAAGCAATTTAAGAGGGATTCACAACGCTTGGCATTTTTGCTTCTACTTCAAATTTAGTGTTTATGGCACAATGTTTTAGGTTAGGTGGTAGCGTTGTTCACCCCTTAATTGGGCGTTAGGTGAAAAGGAGTTCACTCAAAATATGAAGACCGTTTTAAAATCCTTAATGTTAGTGGTTTCGATTGTTTCAACTCTGGGCTGCCAAGATAAATCTGAGGTCTATGCAAATCCTCCCGGTCACTTGGTAGAGCAAATAGAGGCTTATTTACCGTTATCCATCAAGTACGTAAGAAAAAATGAAGAAATAGCTTTAACTCGAGGTGAACCTTTGTTGCCTCAATATCTCGAAATAGCACGTAGGATTGGCATTAAACACCCTGAGAAAGTACGTATTCATTATGCGGATAAATTGCCTTTACCTGAAAACGAGTCACTTTTATTTCAGATGCAAAGGTTAGGCCTTGATTCTCCATATTTTACAGGTAATACGTTTGGCTATGGCGTTTGGATTTCCGCTAAAGCAAAGGGTGATAAATTACTTCTTTCACATGAGTTAATTCATGTAAAGCAAGTGGAAGAGTTAGGTCTTGACGAGTTTACTAAAACGTATTTGTTGCAACTAGCAATCTTTGGCTATCGGGAATCACCAATAGAGGTGGAAGCTTATGAAAAAGCAGGTAATTACCTGTAATTTGGTGGTTTTCACCTAACAAAGCGTTTAAGACGGATTCCCAACGCTCGGCATTTTTGGTTTGATTCAGCTTTAGTGTTTATTACGGCACAATGGTTTAGGTGTGGTGGTCTGCGTTGCTCACCACTTAACGCGGCGTTATGTAATCGAGTACCCCACGTTTAGTAGACACTTTACTAAGTTAGATCTAGGGTCTAATTGAGAGGTGATTTATGGCTAAACATCGTAATCCAGCGTACACCGAAGAGTTCCGCAAAGAAGCAGTGCGCCTGGCCAGTCTTCCTGGCCGAACAGCAGTCTCCGTTGCTAAGGAACTGGGCATCAGTGCCCAGCAAATCCGGAACTGGAAGCGCCAGTTCACACGCCTATCTGATAAACAGTTTAACACCTTAGACGGTGTCGATTATTCGAAGAAAGAGTCCGAAGAACTCCGAGCGCTAAGGCGCGAGAACAAGCGTCTACGTGATGAGATGGAATTCCTAAAAAAGGTGTCGGCGTACTTCGCGAAGAACCAAGAGTGAAGTACGAGTATATCGAGAGCTATGTTGGGGAATACAAAATCACTCATATGTGCCACGCCTTGGACGTTTCGCCGAGTGGTTATTACAAATGGTTAAATCGAGAGCCGAGTGAGCGTTCAAAGCGTCGATGCCGCTTTGAGCAGTTAGTCATGTGTACCTTTGCGAAGCATCGTGCTCGCTATGGTTCAGTTCGAATCACCGATGAGCTGAATCAAGCAGGCTATGCCTGCTGCGTCAACTATATTGCTGATATCATGAAAGAAAAGGGTATCAAAGCACGTAATGGGATAGGGTTCAAATACACTAAGGATGTGGCAGCGATGACTAATGTGGCGGATAATTTGTTAAGAAGAGACTTCGAAGCAAAGAGCCCTAATCAGAAATGGGTGACTGACATTACATACATCTGGGTGAAGAGGCGTTGGCTCTACCTAGCCACGGTACAAGATCTGCATTCGAGGCGTATTGTTGGTTGGTCGCTAGATACAACGATGACGGTTCAACTCATTACGAATGCACTGAAAATGGCGTTTAAGTCACGTAAGCCGCCTAAGGGCGTCATAATCCACTCAGACCGTGGTGTACAATATAGAGCACATGATTATCAGGACTTCATGCGTAAGCATGGAGGTGTGCCGAGCATGAGCCGCAAAGGCAATTGTTGGGATAATGCGGTGATGGAGTCCTTCTACAGTCGACTGAAAGTCGAGCTGATATATGCAGAAGACTACCAAGATATAGAGGAAGCTCGAATGGGGATCTTCGAATATATCGAGATCTATTACAATCGAAATAGAAAGCACTCAGCGTTGGGCTATGTGAGTCCAGCTGAGTTCGAAAGTGTGTAGTTATGTTGTGTCCACTTTTCGTGGGGTACACCAGTGCCACTGTGTTTCAGCGTAAAAGATATAAGGATTATGTATGTTTATCATCTCTTTGACTTATCAAGTGCCTCTAGAGAAAGTAGATGCTTTTATCCCTGAGCATGTGGACTATCTCAATGAGCAATATGCAAAAGGTCATTTTATTTTATCCGGGCGCAAAGAACCAAGAACTGGTGGTGTCATCATTTCCACTATTGGCGACCGAAACAAGCTGAATGACGTAATCGCTCAAGACCCTTTTCACCGAGAAGGTTTAGCCAGCTATGAAGTGACAGAAATCGTGCCAACGAAGGCGTCAGAAGAGCTAGATTTCTTAGTCTAATATCTGGCACATAACAAAGCGTTTAAGAGTGATTCCAAACGCTTGCCGGTTTCGCTTCGCTCAAGTATGGCAAGCGCTTGTCACACCTTAACGCAGCGTTATGTGTATTCACGGGAAAAGGGTTCAGAATAGGCTACTCTGAACCGTTGTTGTTCTTGAAGGTTACTTGAGAGCAGCTAAAATAGTCTCGGCTTTGCTAGCTTCAAATTGTTTTGGCTCCTCGACATTTAGCTGTGTAATCACGCCATTTTCGATAACCATTGCATAGCGCTGTGAACGAATTCCACCGAAAGTCGCCGTATCCATTTCAAGCCCCAACGATTTTGTAAAGCTGGCATCGCCATCGGCTAACATCATAATTTCTGTGGCGTTTTGTGCCTCACCCCAAGCTTGCATTACAAAAGCATCGTTAACTGAAACACAAGCAATGAGATCGATACCTGTTGCCTTAATTTCGTCAGCGAGTACAACGTAACCAGGTAGATGGGCCTCTGAGCAAGTAGGTGTAAATGCTCCGGGTACAGCGAAGAGTACAACTCGCTTGTTTGCAAAAAGCTCGTCAGTGTTATGGTTTACCATTCCTTCGTTACCTAGTTCACTAAGGGTAGCGGTTGGTAATGTTTGGCCTATCTGGATCATGTCTGTATTCCTTATTTTATTTGACTTGAATAGTGTAGCGGTCAAAGTAAGAGCGGACCACCCATAGAAAATAAGGGTATAATGGTTGCAGTCGAAAAATACACATAACAAAGCGTTTAAGGGTGATTCCAAACGCTTGCCGGTTTCGCTTCGCTCAAGTATGGCAAGCGCTTGTCACACCTTAACGCAGCGTTAGTTGCCAGCGGAATAAACGCAGCTAAGGTAGAAAATTTAGGGCTAATGAATCGTGCAATTGTGCTCGGTTTTGTGCTTTGGTGTGGCTTGCCGGAATTGCGTACGATTTTTAATGTTGTGGTTTTATTTTGCCGTTTCAGACGCTATTTACTCGTTGGAATTCAGCTTTGTGGCATTGCCTTTCCAAAAGGTCTTTTGGCTGCTTTCAGCCAGCTTTCTACGGCGTTGCTAGTTCCAAGTGGTTTCAGTGACAGGCGCTTTAAAACTGCGCCTGACTTGAGTTTTTCAAGGTGCTCAAAAACGGTGTTGGCAAAGTGGAAATGAACTGGAAATCAAAGGTTTAGAATGGCAACTAACAAGGCGTTTAAGGCAGATTCGCAACGCTACGCATTTTCGGTTTGCTTTGAATTTAGTGTTTACGGCACAATGGTTTAGGTTAGGTGGTGATGTTGCTCACTACTTAACGCGGCGTTAGGTTTCTTTGAGCCACCCCGTAAATACAGGGTGGTTCATTAAAGACTAGACAGTTGCACCGAGGTGGTGTTCAATTCTATCCACCACTTTAGCATCCTCTAACAGATCAAATTTTCGAGCGAAAAGATTAGGGCTCGATATTAAGTTGGAAATATCGGCCATTGTAAACGTCCTTGGCCTTAGCTTTATGTCTCCATCTGGTACCCAATCGATAAAACGCAAATCATCTTGAACTATTTCACCATGACAATCGTTATTCATCATAACCGTTTGGAAAAATCCCTCATCAGCAATAAAAGTATTTTTATAAAATTCTTTATAGGGCTGAGATGCATCCGTATTACAGACAAAGTCACAGAACTGTCGCGACACAATCATCCATTGAGTGCCAATAAACGGTGTTATTCCTGACATGAACTTTCTGGCTATTTTAGGTCGGTAAATATGTTCTTCATATTCAAAACACATATTTTCTATGCGATTCATCGTTTCGGGCCTAGCTTCATTTTGGTCTAGTGCTCGAATGAATTCCTTGTCTGGATTATTTGACAAAAAGTCATGAATATATAGCTGAGTTTTCAATGGAAAATCTTGTCCACTTAGGTTTATAAAATGAGTCCAGCTTTTATTCATATTTAATAACTTAGCCATACCACGAAGTTCAATATTAACTAGGCTATATCCACCCCATAGCGCATTTTCTGATTCAAGAATTTCGGCATTTTTGTAATCACCTATAAACAAAGATATTTCATCTAAAATTTCTTTGCCAGAAGTTTTGTCAACATGGATAACGTAGTGATTTTTTGGATGGTATATGGCATGAAATAACCGTTTAAATTGATCTGGATAGCGGTGAACGAGAATAAGATAAGCAATCATTAGATCATTCCTTGAGAAATCTGGAATATTTATTTTCACGCTCCAGTTGTCTCAGTTAGGGAATGTATGTTCTGAGTGGTAAGGCGTGTTCTTATCCTTATACTATATGGGGGCTCTGTCTTGATTAATCAATAGCAATGAAATATAAACCTAACAAAGCGTTTAAGAGTGATTCCAAACGCTTGCCGGTTTCGCTTCGCTCACAGTGTGGCAAGCGCTTGTCACACCTTAACGCAGCGTTAGGTGCTACTTGAGTACGTCTTGTAGAAATTAAGAAGATAAAATGAAAATAGAATATGATGTTGATTTGTACAAAAAGATAGCTAGATTTCAAGTGAATGATATTGTTGAGGTTAGTAATCGAAAAGGTATTCGTTCAGTAATTCATGTTAAAAATATTACTAAGCTATCTTGGCAAGAATTACAGCTATTAGTATCAGGTGGTTCAGATCGTTTTACTAAAATGGTTATTCTGTACCAGCATTACAGTAATTTGGCTTCATTCTCAAATGTCATTAGAGGTTCACAGTTAACTAAGAAAGAATCTGACGAAGTTAAAGCCTACATCGACATTTATCAGCTAAATGGTTTCGTTGAACATCATGAAGTCAACCGTTACATTACCATCAATGGTATTTGGAGTTTATTCCCGACAATCAGATCTATGAATGATCATGGCAATGGTAAGATCGTCGAGGGTATTCAGCCTAGATATTTTGAAATCGTTTGTAAGATATTGAATATTTCAGGAGATGATGGTGCTCCCCTAAAAGGGTTCTCCCCATACTAGCACCTAACAAACTGTTCAAGAGGGATTCGCAACGCGTGGCATTTTTACTATGCGTTAGTTTTAGTGTTTAAGGTGGAATGCGGCGGCTTCGGTGTTGCGTTGCTCACCCCTTAACAGGGCGTTAGTTTGCTAAAGGCTAGCGGTTAACTAGCCTAAGCTTGCTCTCACATCTGCAATGGTGATGAAGAGTTTGTTTTCAGCGTCTTGAAATGCTTGAAAACCATAGCGTTCATAGAAATGTTTTGCTCCGTCTTTGGCATCAACGATAACAACTGGAAATGCAACGCTATCACTAGCGGCTAATAGCTTTCTGAGTGCGTCGATAAGCAGCCACTCACCAAAGCCTTTCCCTTTGTATCGGTCATCAACAGCAAGACGGGCAATCAGACCACCAGAGGTGGATGATTGGTGCTTTTTTTGTAACTTATCAGGCAATGCCTTTAAGTCAATTGGTGTCATTGTTAGCGTGTAAAAGCCGATGACATGTGAGTTGTTGCTATCATCTTCCAAAACAAACGTTCTGGTGTTGTCCTTCTTTGCTTGCTGACTCGCCATTCCTTTTAAGTAATTATTGAGAGCTTCGATGCCACAGTTGAATCGGTTTCTATCGTGTTTAGCTTTATCTAGAAGTACCGTATTCATCATTGAGTTTTACTCTCGTATCGATCAGCAGCAGCTTTTAGTTTTGAGTTCTGTGTCGCAGGACGGTCTAAAGCTTCCATAAGGAACATCGCGTCAGCTTGGCTCAGTTTTAAAGCCTGTTCACGTTCGATGACTTGTTTAGCTTTTTCGATTGCAGCGCTTAGAACAAACGAATTGATGCTAGACATGCCGGCGATCGCGGCAGCCTTAGTAAGTAAGTCTTGTGTATCGACATCAACTCTAGCGGTGATGCGAGGCAAAGTAGTAGCCATAATGTTATCTCCTGTTGTGTCAAAATGTCACATGTGTATTATGGTCTTAAAGTGTGCAATAAGCAATCTCTGTGTCACTTTGGCACGCAAACTAACAAACAATTTAAGAGGGATTCCCAACGCTTGGCATTTTTGCTTCTACTTCAAATTTAGTGTTTATGGCACAATGCCTTAGGTTTGGGTAGTAGCGTTGCTCACCCCTTAATTGGGCGTTATAACTTGTCTGTCCAATCATGTTTATTGAGAGTGAACCATGTACACTTACAAAATGTCTAAAATTTTAGATATTCAAATGTTGAGGCTCCGATGAATTTTCTCCGTAAGTATAAAATAAGTGTTCTTTTCTGTATCAGCGGTATTTTGTGTTTAATTGCTTATAACACCATCGGTTCATACGTAGACGAGAATGGCTTCTTAGTTGAGCCATTTGGGTTCATTCCTTTATTCTGGCTTTTTCAGCTACTGGCGTTAGTGGCTTTGGTTATTGCCTTCGTTAAACATAGAAAGGTTCAGTAAACGGGCTAGTTAAGGCACAAGCACATGAAGAAGCTTCGTTATAACAAGGCGTTTAAGAGTGATTCCAAACGCTTGCCGGTTTCGCTTCGCTCAAGTATGGCAAACGCTTGTCACACCTTAACGCAGCGTTATGTTTACTTGTATTTCAGTGGCTTAAAGTTTCTTCGATCTATGTTCTTTGTCCCTTAGGCAGTTCGTTCGAGTACTTCAGCAAATCCGCATTGTCGAACCCAATTCTTGAATCTCTCAGCCCGTAAAACATGTCAATATTCGCGGGTTGCTTCATTTGAAGGTCGTGGCGGTTGGTTTTAAATCTCATTGGCTCTAAGGCGCTTTCAGCGTATTTGCCAATCAGCATATCAGCTTGGCAGTTGCCTCGGCAATTTGCCATTGTTCTGCGCTGTGGTTGGAAAGAGAGGGCGCTTGTTGAGGCCAAGTCGGGTTGCCTCATTGGGCAGGGAAGTGGACTTACGCGCTTTATGTTTCGTGCCTTTGGCGGCCAAGTGAGGTTGAGCTTGTGACTGACTTCTTGAAACGTGGTCAATAATGCAGTTCTTTGCCAAATAAATCAGTCATTTGTGGTAAAACATAACAAACAATTCAAGCAGACCCTCAACGCTCAGCATTTTGGGTTTGCGTTGAATTTCGTGTTTACGGTGTCATGCGGAAAGTCAGCCAGTGCGTTTCGGGCTACTTAATTCGGCGTTAGTTGCCAGCGGTAAAAACGCAGCTAAGGCAGAAAGTTTAGGGCTAATGAAATTTTCAGTTTTGCTCGATTTTTGTCTGGTTGTGGTTTGCTGAAATTGTGTTCGATGTTTAATGTTGTGGTTTTGTTTTGCCGTTTCAGGCGCTAACTTACTCGTTGAAAGTCAGCTTTGTGACATTGTCTTTCCAAAAGGTTTTTTTGATGCTTTTAGGCAGTTTTCTACGGCGTTGTAAGTTCCAAGTGGTTTCAGTAACAGTTGCTTTGAAACTGCGCCTGATTTGAGTTTTTCAAAGCGCTCAAAAACGGTGTTGGCAAAGTGGAAATGAACTGGAAATCAGAGGTTTAGAATGGCAACTAACAAAGCGTTTAAGGCAGATTCGCAACGCTAGGCATTTTTGGTTTGCTTTGAATTTAGTGTTTACGGCACAATGGTTTAGGTTAGGTGGCAATGTTGCTCACTACTTAACGCAGCGTTAGTTGCCAGTGGTAAAAATGCAGCTAAAGCAGAAAGTTTAAGGCTAATGAATTGTGCAAATTTGCTCAGTTTTGTGTCTGGGTGTGTTGTTTGATGAAATTGTGTTCGATTTTTAATGTAGTGGCTTTGTTTTGCCGTTTCAGACGCTATTTTACTCGTTGAAACTCAGCTTTGTGGTATTGCCTTTCCAAAAGGTCTATTTGGTGCTTTCAGCCAGCTTTTTGCGGCGTTGCTAGTTACAAGTGGTTTCAGTGATAGTCGCTTTGAAACTGCGCCTGATTTGAGTTTTTCAAAGCGCTCAAAACGGTGTTGGCAAAGTGGAAATAAACTGGTAATCAAAGGTTTAGAATGACAACTAACAAGGCGTTTAAGGCAGATTCGCAACGTTAGGCATTTTCGGTTTGCTTCGAATTTAGTGTTTACGGCACAATGGTTTAGGTTAAGTGGCAATGTTGCTCACTACTTAACGCAGCGTTAGTTGCCAGCGAGAAAAACGCAGCTAAGGCAGAAAGTTTAGGGCTAATGAATTGTGCAATTTTACTCTGTTTTGTGTTTGAGTGTGTGGTTTGCTGAAATTGTGTTTAATGTTGTGGTTTTGTTTTGCCGTTTCAGACGCGAATGTACTTGTTGAAAGTCAGCCTTGTGACATTGCCTTTCCAAAAGGTCTTTTTGGTGTATTCAGCCAGTTTTCTACGGCGTTGCTAGTTCCAAGTGGTTTCAGTGATAGTCGCTTTGAAACTGCGCCTGACTTGAGTTTTTCAAAGCGCTCAAAACCGGTACTGGCAAAGTGGAAATAAAGAGGAAATCAAAGGGTTAGAATGGCAACTAACAAGGCGTTTAAGGCAGATTCGCAACGCTAGGCATTTTTGGTTTGCGTTGAATTTAGTGTTTACGGCACAATGGTTTAGGTTAGGTGGCAGTGTTGCTCACTACTTAACGCGGCGTTAGGCATTTCTAATATTAATCAAAAGGATATATCATGAATTGGTACATAACAGCAGTTAAGAAATATGCCACTTTTAGCGGGCGTTCTCGCAGAAAGGAGTATTGGTATTTCTTTCTGTTTAACTTACTCATTAGCTTTTTCCTAACCTTTGTTGACGGTTTAACAGGTAGCTTCGATCCTGATACTGGTTACGGTTTGTTAAGCGGGATTTACACTTTAGCATTGTTGATTCCGGGAATAGCTGTTGGTGTTCGCAGACTACATGATACAGATCGCTCGGGTTGGTGGTTGTTGATAGTGCTTATCCCCATCATAGGTGTTTTGGTCTTATTATACTTCACTGCTTCGAAAGGAAATTCAGGATCAAATAGATATGGAAGTGATCCGAAGGAAGTAAATGCCTAACAAACAATTTAAGCAGACCCTCAACGCTCAGCACTTTTGGTTTGCGTCGAGTTTGGCGTTGCCGAGGAATGCGGAAGGTTAGCCAGTGCGTTTCGGGCTACTTAATTGGGCGTTAGTTGCCAGTGAGAAAAACGCAGCTAAGGCAGAAAATTTAGGGCTAATGAAATTTTCAGTTTTGCTCGATTTTTGTCTGGTTGTGGTTTGCTGAAATTGTGTTCGATGTTTAATGTTGTGGTTTTGTTTTGCCGTTTCAGACGCTAATTCATTCGTTGAAAGTCAGCTTTGTGACATTGTCTTTCCAAAAGGTCTTTTTGGTGCTTTTAGTCAGCTTTCTACGCCGTTACTAGTTCCAAGTGGTTTCAGTGACAGGCGCTTTGAAATTGCGCCTGATTTGAGTTTTTCAAAGCGCTCAAAAACGGTGTTGGCAAAGTGGAAATGAACGGGAAATCATAGGTGTAGAATGGCAACTAACAAGGCGTTTAAGGCAGATTCGCAACGCTGGGCATTTTCGGTTTGCTTTGAATTTAGTGTTTACGGCACAATGGTTTAGGTCAGGTGGCAATGTTGCTCACTACTTAACGCGGCGTTATGTGCTTAATGGGAACGCCGTTTTGTCTATGCCTTCACAATTGCCTCTATATGCATATAGTATGATTCTTCTTTTAGTATGGAGGGAGCTCATGAAAGCAACGCAAATGCAAAGTGTAGAAGAAAAAGATGTACCTAATTGTTCTCATTCTAACTTGTCTAAAGAGTACCACTTAGGTTCAGCGACTGGTGACTATGTCTGTGACGATTGTGGTAAATCAGGTTTTGGTCGTAACTGGCCTGAATACTCTAAAAAACAAGAACAACAATAAGAGGCTATATATGAAAAGAGCAGGTGCTGTTTGTCCTGAATGTGGCTCTACTTCTAGACCATATAAAGAGAAAATCATGGGGCAAGATACACAAGATTTAATCTGTGCAGATTGTAATTACACAGGTTGGTGGACTGAATTTCAGCCAAAAGATGAAGGCGAAGAAGACTAATCAGCCTAAGCGGTGAACACGCACATAACAATCTGTTTAAGAGTGATTCGCAACGCTTGGCATTATTGCTATGCGTTGCGTTTTGTGTTTAAGGTGGCATGCGGGAGCCTCGGTATTGCGTTGCTCACACCTTAACAGGGCGTTAGTTGCCAACGGAAAAAACGCAGCTAAAGCAGAAAAATTAAGGCTAATGAATCGTGCAATTGTGCTCGGATTTGTTTCTATATCTAGTTTGCTGAAGTTGCGTTCGATTTAAATATTGTGGTTTTGTTTTGCCGTTTCAGGCGCTAACTTACTCGTTGAAAGTCAGCTTTGTGACATTGTCTTTCCAAAAGGTCTTTTTGGTGCTTTTAGTCAGTTTTCTACGGCGTTGCTAATTCCAAGTGGTTTCAGTGACAGGCGCTTTGAAACTGCGCCTGATTTGAGTTTTCAAAGCGTATCAAAGACGGTGTTGGCAAAGTGAAAATGAACTTGAAATCAAAGGGTTTAGAATGGCAACTAACAAAGCGTTTAAGGCAGATTCGCAACGCTAGGCATTTTTGGTTTGCTTTGAATTTAGTGTTTACAGCACAATGGTTTAGGTTAGGTGTGGTAATGTTGCTCACTACTTAACGCGGCGTTATGCGTTTCGAGGAAATTTATGTCAAAAGTAACATTGAAAGGCTTTATTCTAGTTCCTGATCTAGATCTTGAGTTAGTGAAAAGTGAGTTGGAACACCATAAACGTCTTACTCTCGAAGAACCCGGTTGTATTACCTTTAGTGTCACTGAGAATCCAGAAAACCCTCTCCGTTTTGATGTTTACGAAGAATTCACGGATAAAGTTGCTTTCGAGCAACATCAGCAAAGAGTTAAAGCTTCCCATTGGGGTAAGGTAACTGTGAACGTTGAGCGTCATTACGAAGTCTTTGAGTAAACGCATAACAAAGCGTTTAAGACGGATTCACAACGCTTGGCGATTTCAGTTCCAGTTAGGTTAAGTGTTTAAGGTACAATGGTTTAGGTTAGGTGGTTAGCGTTGTTCACCACTTAACGCGGCGTTAGGCATCACCGAGGATTTGAGAGAAATAAAGGAAGTCAAATGGAAGTAGCAACACTTACTAGTATTTTGGGGGCGATAGTAGGGGCTTTAACTGGAAATGTTGGAGCTGCTTTGTTAGGTGCAGCGATTGGTGCAGGATTATCGGCAACGTTTATCGTGATTCATGAAACGAACAGAGAACGAAAGAATAGGGCGTTGGACTTAATCCAAGAATATACATCTCCAGATTACATACAGTTGAGAAATGATGCGGGTCAAGCTCTTAGAAAAGCCCTTGAAGAACAAGAAGTCCCTTCTTGGAATAATCTTTACCACAACTTACCTAAAGAAGAGTGGAAGAAAATCTCCAAAATTGAGCACTTTTATAAAAAGCTAAATTTTATGATTGAGATCGGAGAGGCAGATGCAAAGTACATAGGCAAGTACTTCGAGCAAGAGTTTTGGTATTGGCAAAAACGTTATTTTAGCAAAATTAACATGGCATCAGACAAGCCAGAAATGAGGTTCGGTGCTTTAGCGTCCATTGTAAAAAGCCCAATAAGCTCTATGGAGCCAAAGATGCCTAACAAAGCGTTTAAGGCAGATTCGCAACGTTAGGCATTTTTGGTTTGCTTTGAATTTAGTGTTTACGGCACAATGGTTTAGGTTAGGTGGCAATGTTGCTCACTACTTAACGCGGCGTTAGGTGCTTAAGCGGAAAACTGCCAGCAGAAATCAACCACTGGCTTTTTGAGTTTAGTTTTGAGCGCGTTTTACTCGAATGGTGCTTTTAGCAACGTTTGAAAGGTTTAGGTTTTGGATAGCAGCTTTTGCTTCCTTGTCATCTGGCATTTCGACAAACGCGAAACCTTTTGATAAACCTGATTCTTGGTCTAGAACCAAGTTGCACTCGGTAACTTTACCGTGAGCAGAGAATAGTACACGAACTTCGTGTTCAGTGATGGTACGCGCTAGATTGCGAACTAAAAGTTTCATATTATTTTGCCTAATGTAATTTGCGGCCCAAGTGTCTCAGTATTAGAGAAGTAAACCAAGGTAAATTAGTGGTGAACCTTTAAAAACGCACCTAACAAAGCGTTTAAGGCAGATTCGCAACGCTGGGCATTTTTGGTTTTCTTTGAATTTAGTGTTTATGGCACAATGCTTTAGGTTAGGTGGCAATGTTGCTCACTACTTAACGCAGCGTTAGCACTAATATGAATATTAAGGTTCGAGGTATAAACATGATTTTCCAAAGTAAGTCGGGTGAAATTGAGCATGGCACTCATCTTTGCCAAGAATTGAAAGCTTTCCTCATAGAGCATGAACCATCTTTTGACTCATCTCTTGTACCTGATTTGTCACATATTAACTCTCGTGCTGAAAACCACACTGGAATTGATATATTCGATGTTACTTTTCTCGGTGGTAATGAATATCAGCTTGATTACCAGTATCAGTGGTCTATTTATAATGGTTGTGCTGACATGGATCTTGAAGGAGAAGAAGAGTCTTCTGTTACTTTCACCCTTGGGGATGATGGCGAAGTAGAGTTCGATATTCTAGAAGTCGAAGAACGTAGCACAATCGAAGAATTTTAGTGCTAACAAAGCATTTAAGAGTGATTCGCAACGCTTGGCGGTTTCGCTTCGCTCAAGTATAGCCAAGCGTCGCTCACACCTTAATGCGGCGTTAGTTGCCAACGGAAAAAACGCAGCTAAAGCAGAAAAATTAAGGCTAATGAATTGTGCAATTGTGCTCGGTTTTGTATCTGGGTGTGGTTTGCTTAAATTGTGTTCTATTTTAATCTTGTGGTTTTGTTTTGCCGTTTCAGACGCTAATTCACTTGTTGAAAGTCAGCTTTGTGACATTGTCTTTCCAAAAGGTCTTTTTGGTGCTTTTAGGCAGTTATCTACGGCGTTGTAAGTTCCAAGTGGTTTCAGTGACAGGCGCTTTGAAACTGCGCCTGATTTGAGTTTTTCAACGCGTTAAAAATCGGTGTTGGCAAAGTGGAAATAAACGGGAAATCATAGGTTTAGAATGGCAACTAACAAAGCGTTTAAGGCAGATTCGCAACGCTAGGCATTTATGGTTTGCTTTGAATTTAGTGTTTACGGCACAATGGTTTAGGTTAGGTGGTAATGTTGCTCACTACTTAACGCGGCGTTAGGTTTTTACGGAGGAAACCATGAGAAAAGTACTTCTGTTCATAGTTTTATTATCGCTAGGTGGTTGTTTAGGCATGCCTAAAACAATAAAACCAGTTAAGGATTTCAAGCTTAATAATTATTTAGGTCAGTGGTACGAAATAGCTCGCTTAGATCATTCGTTTGAACGAGGTTTGAGTCAGGTCACTGCCGAATATAGATTGCGTAAAGATGGCGGTGTTTCGGTGTTGAACCGCGGTTATTCCGCAGCAACCCAAGAATGGAAAGAAGCGGAAGGTAAAGCATATTTCGTTAACAACCCTGACGAAGGGTATTTGAAAGTGTCGTTTTTTGGCCCATTTTATGGCTCATATGTGGTCTTTGACCTAGAAAAAGAAAACTACGAATATGCTTTTGTATCAGGTCCGAACAATGATTATCTTTGGTTGTTATCGCGGTCACCGAGTGTAAGTGCAGATATCATCGAAAGGTTTGAAGAACTGGCTGAACAGAATGGTTTTGATGTTGAGCAATTAATATACGTGGAACAAAAATAAACCTAACAAGGCGTTTAAGAGTGATTCCAAACGCTTGCCGGTTTCGCTTCGCTCAAGTGTGGCAAACGCTTGTCACACCTTAACGCAGCGTTATGTTTACTTGTATTTCAGTGGCTTAAAGTTTGTTTGATCTATGTTCTTTGTCCCTTTGGCAGTTCGTTCGAGTACTTCAGCAAATCCGCATTGTCGGCCTAAATTCTTGAATCTCTCAACCTATAAAACATGCCAATATTCGTGGGTTGCTTCATTTGCAGGGTCGTGGTGGCTGGTTTTAAGTTTCACTGGCTTTAAGGCGCTTTCAGCGTATTTGCCAAGTAGCATGTCGGCTTGGCAGTTGCCTCGGCAATTTGCCATTGTTCTGCGCTGTGGTTGGAAAGAGAGGGCGCTTGTTGAGCCTTTGTCGGGTTGCCTCATTGGGCAGGGAAGTGGACTTACGCGCTCTGTGTCTAGCGCATCTGGCGGCCAAGTGAGTTTTGGCGTGTGATTAGGCTCAGAAAACACGGTCAATAATGCAGTTCTTTGCCAAATAAATCAGTCATTTGTGGTAAAACATAACAAACAATTCAAGCAGATTCGTAACGCTTGGCGAATTTACTATGCGTTGGCTTTTGTGTTTTAAGTGGTTTGCAGCGGCTTGGTCAGTGCGTTACTCACTACTTAATTGGGCGTTATGTTTACTTGTATTTCAGTGGCTTAAAGTTTCTTCGATCTATGTTCTTTGTCCCTTTGGCAGTTCGTCCGAGTTACTTCAGCAAATCCGCATTGTCGGCCTAAATCCTTGAATTTCTCAGCCCGTAAAACATGCCAATATTCGTGGGTTGCTTCATTTTCAGGTCGTGGCGGTTGACGTTAAATGTCATTGGCTCTAAGGCGCTTTCAGCGTATTTGCCAAGTAGCATGTCGACTTAGCAGTTGCCTCGGCAATTTGCCATTGTTCTGCGCTGTGGTTGGAAAGAGAGGGCGCTTGTTGAGCGTTTATCGGGTTGCCTCATTGGGCAGGGAAGTGGACTTATGCGCTTTGTGTCTAGCGCATCTGGCGGCCAAGTGAGTTTGAGTGTGTGATTCACTTCTTGAAATGCGGTCAATAAAGCAGTTCTTTGCCAAATAAATCAGTCATTTGTGGTAAAACATAACAAACAATTCAAGCAGACCCTCAACGCTTAGCACTTTTGGTTTGCGTTGAATTTCGTGTTGCAGAGCAATGCGGAAAGTTAGCCAGGGCGTTTCGGGCTACTTAATTGGGCGTTAGTTGCCAGCGAGAAAAACGCAGCTAAGGCAGAAAATTAAGGCTAATGAATCGTGCAATTGTGCTCAGCTTTGTCTCTATGATCTAGTTTGCTGAAGTTGCGTTCGATTTTTTAATATTGTGGCTTTGTTTTGCCGTTTCAGACGCGAATGTACTCGTTGAAAATCAGCTTTGTGACATTGTCTTTCCAAAAGGTCTTTTTGATGCTTTTAGTCAGTTTTCTACGGCGTTGATAATTCCAAGTGGTTTCAGTGACAGGCGCTTTAAAACTGCGCCTGATTTAAGTTTTTCAACGCGCTCAAAAACGGTGTTGGCAAAGCGGAAATAAACTGGAAATCAAAGGTGTAGAATGCAACTAACAAAGCGTTTAAGGCAGATTCGCAACGCTTAGCATTTTCGGTTTGCTTTGAATTTAGTGTTTACGGCACAATGGTTTAGGCTGGGTGGCAATGTTGCTCACTACTTAACGCGGCGTTATGTGCCATAAAAGGAAGGCTGATTTGGTTAGTAATTATATAGAGTACTTTCAAAGTATTGTTGACCTGATACGAATAGATTTACTTAATCAGGGGTTCAATGCTAGTTCATTCGTATATACCGAAAAGAGATATGAAAAATATGGTATGAAAGAATATGAACTTGAAATGGTAGTTGGTGAAGTTGTCCGCAAGGATGCTTCAGTATCAAATTCTAAAGTAGCCTTTTTGTTGGATGATGTACATGCGCTAATGAAAAGTAAAGAAGAGCACTGGACTCAGGTCGATATTATATTTCGGGATGATAAAGTTAAAATTGAATTATCTCATGAAGAGTTGCCTGAGCCTTGGTGATAGATTACAGCACATAACAAACTGTTTAAGAGTGATTCGCAACGCTCGGCATTTTTGCCATGCGTTGCATTTAGTGTATAAGGCGGTGTGCGGAAGCATCGGTATTGCGTTGCTCACACCTTAACAGGGCGTTATGTGTATTCACGGGAAAAGGGTTCACAATAGGCTACTCTGAACCGTTGTTGTTCTTGAAGGTTACTTGAGAGCAGCTAAAATAGTCTCGGCTTTGCTAGCTTCAAATTGTTTTGGCTCCTCGACATTTAGCTGTGTAATCACGCCATTTTCGATAACCATTGCATAGCGCTGTGAACGAATTCCACCGAAAGTCGCCGTATCCATTTCAAGCCCCAACGATTTTGTAAAGCTGGCATCGCCATCGGCTAACATCATAATTTCTGTGGCGTTTTGTGCCTCACCCCAAGCTTGCATTACAAAAGCATCGTTAACTGAAACACAAGCAATGAGATCGATACCTGTTGCCTTAATTTCGTCAGCGAGTACAACGTAACCAGGTAGATGGGCCTCTGAGCAAGTAGGTGTAAATGCTCCGGGTACAGCGAAGAGTACAACTCGCTTGTTTGCAAAAAGCTCGTCAGTGTTATGGTTTACCATTCCTTCGTTACCTAGTTCACTAAGGGTAGCGGTTGGTAATGTTTGGCCTATCTGGATCATGTCTGTATTCCTTATTTTATTTGACTTGAACAGTGTAGCGGTCAAAGTAAGAGCGGACCACCCATAGAAAATAAGGGTATAGTGGTTGCAGTCGAAAAATACACATAACAAAGCGTTTAAGGGTGATTCCAAACGCTTGCCGGTTTCGCTTCGCTCAAGTATGGCAAGCGCTTGTCACACCTTAACGCAGCGTTAGCCGTCAACGTCAAAATGGAGAAAACATGGAAGTCCAATTTTTAGAGAAAAACTCTGATTATGAGTCAGTCCTAGAGGTATTGCTGCAACTTCGCCCAAATTACAACTTAGATACTTTGTCTGCTCAGATCGAGAAGCAGCAATCAAATGGTTACCAAGTCGTCTATGTTAAATCGTCAGAAGGTGTGCTTGCGGCAGCAGGCTTTAGCGTAGGTGAAAAGCTGGCTTGGGGTAAGCATATTTACATTGAAGACTTGGTAACTAATTCTCAATTTCGTTCGCGTGGAGTAGGCAAATTTATTATCGATTGGTTCAAAATATACGCCTTAGAAAGCGGTTGTGAACAAATACATCTGGATTCTGGTGTACAGCGTTTTCCGGCACATAAGTTCTACTTACGCGAAGGCTTTAATATCGCTAGTCACCACTTTTCTATGGTTGGTGTCCAAGACGGCTAACAAAGCGTTTAAGACGGATTCACAACGCTTGGCATTTTCAGTTTTAATCGGTTTTAGTGTTTACGGCACAACGGTTTAGGTTAGGTGGTCGCGTTGTTCACCACTTAACGCGGCGTTATACGAAATGGGCTTACAATGAACAATATTCAAATATTTGAAAATCATGCAGCAAAAATATTGGCAATGTTATATGCCAACTTCCCTATAAAAATCACACTACAACGGCACGACATTGCGACGAGTGAGCTAATCGACCAAAGTGGTAACGTTGTAAAATCACCTGAGGACGAAGATGAAGAGTGGACTTACTATGATCTTGTTTATGGTTCAAAACAGTCTGAAGACTTCCGACTAGAATCAGAGATATTCAATTCAACTATCGTTTGGTTGCAACAAGAAGGTTTTTTAACCTACGAGCATAATGGTTCTCATCATCATTTTGGGGGTGTACAACTAACTGTAACCCTCCCCCAAAAACTGGTCATTAGCTATTAGAGTTTTTCCGTTTACACTGAAACAAACGGAGAACGCATGATGAAAAAATCACGCTACACAGAAACGCAAATCGTAAAGATCCTGAAGGAAGTCGAAGCAGGACGAAAGGTTAACGAAGTCTGTCGTGAATATGGCATCTCTGATGCGACATACTACAACTGGAAGTCCAAGTATGGTGGTATGGAAGCGTCAGATGTTAAACGGCTCAAAGAGCTCGAGGATGAGAATCGGAGGCTCAAGCAAATGTTTGCAGACCTCAGCCTCGAGCACCGTATCGTTAAAGATATCCTGGAAAAAAAGCTGTAAGGCCAGCGGTTAAACGCGAGCTCGTCGATTACGCTCGCAAACACTATCAGGTCAGTTTGCGAATGGCCTGCCGCGTAGTTGGCATTAGCGACTCAGTCTATCGCTACCGACCAGAGCCTCATCGAGATGATGAGGTTATCGCTAAATTGCAAGAGGCAGTAGAGCGGTACCCTGCATACGGTTTTAGCAAATTATTTAAAGTACTTAGGCGCTGGGGACACCGATGGAATCATAAACGAGTCCATCGAGTGTACTGTTCGCTCAAGCTAAACCTACGGCGCAAGGGCAAAAAGCGCCTACCTAAACGAAATCCAGCGCCACTGGTATGCCCAGAGTCGATCAACAGTTGCTGGTCTATCGATTTCATGAGTGACGCATTGCTCTGCGGCAGACGCTTTCGTACGTTCAATGTCGTGGACGATTTCAACCGTGAGGTGCTAGCGATTGAAGTAGATCTCAATCTGCCTGCACCACGCATTATAAGGGTGCTAGAACGCATTATTGCCTGGCGAGGGTACCCCAGTAAGCTGCGCATGGATAATGGCCCTGAATTTATCTCGACCACTCTGGCTGAATGGGCTGAAGAAAACGCAGTTGAACTGGAATTTATTCGCCCAGGCAAACCAACGGAGAACTCCTATATAGAGCGATTTAACCGAACTTATCGGACAGAAATACTCAACATGTACGTGTTCAAAACCTTGAGCGAAGTCCGAGACCTGACAGAAAAATGGATGAAGGAATACAACGATGAACGCCCTCATGATTCACTCGATGATCTGACTCCTTGGGAGTATTTAGCAAGGCATGAAAGTAGGAAAAACTCTAATTTAGAGTGCCACTAAAACAGGGAGGGTTACATTGAAGCTCCAGCAGCGAGTGAAAAACTCAGTCTGGTACGCGTGGGATAATACGCATAACAAGCAATTTAAGAGGGATTCACAACGCTTGGCATTTTTGCTTCTACTTCAAATTTAGTGTTTATGGCACAATGCTTTAGGTTAGGGTGGAGGCGTTGTTCACCCCTTAATTGGGCGTTAACTGGCGCATAAAATACGAAAGCACATTGATACGGTTTCTAGGCTCAGAGGTTTAGCGTGTTCGGTCGGTTTCCTTAATTGAGCTAATGCGACTAATTTCAATTTGGTACTTAAATTTACTGATGTGAAAGGCGGCACAAAGCCTTCTAATAATATAAGGTATTCGCGATTAGTTCGGCGCACTTACATCGCCGAAGTATGGTGCTGTGAGACGCATTTCAAACTAAAGATAAAAGGTAATCTTTTGGTTAAATACATATCTGAGTTAGCTTTACTAATCATTCATTAGGAAAACCAGCTTTGGCTAAAGTGGCTGTAAGAACGGCGAAAACTGAAAGGCGCTCAGTTAACAAACTGTTCAAGAGGGATTCGCAACGCGTGGCATTTTCACTATGCGTTGGTTTTAGTGTTTAAGGTGGAATGCGGCGGCTTCGGTATTGCGTTGCTCACCCCTTAACAGAGCGTTATAACACGGAATCAACTCCTTGCTCAAAACGGTTAATTGAGCTATTATTTGTACGTTATTTTGTACTAATTGGAGTTCAATATGAGTCGTATTCATTTCGATCAAGATATTCAGCCTTTATCTGAATTTCGTGCAGGTGTAGCTTCTTACATCAAACAAATCAATGAGACTCGTCGTCCATTGGTCATTACACAACGTGGTAAAGGTGTTGCAGTTGTTCTTGATGTTGCAGAGTATGAAGCAATGCAAGAGAAAATCGAATTGCTTGAAGAAATGCGCACAGCAGAAGCTCAATTAGCTTCAGGTCTCGGTGTTTCAAATGAAGATGCGCGTGCTCAAGTGCTAGGACGTGTTAAGAAATGAAAGTAGTTTGGTCACCCTTAGCATTACAAAAGCTTGGTGATGCAGCGGAGTTTATTTCATTGGACAACCCATCGGCTGCAGAAAAGTGGGTAAATGAAGTGTTCGAAAAAACAGAATTGTTAGGAAGTACGCCAGAAGTGGGTCGTTTCGTTCCTGAAATGCTCCATACAAATTATCGCGAAATAATTTTTGGGCATTATCGTATTATTTACAGTTTAAGCCATGAAGTTCGGGTGCTAACAGTTCGTAATTGCCGTCAGATTTTGACGGAAAGTGACGTGTAAAACCGTGTTATAACAAGGCGTTTAAGAGTGATTCCAAACGCTTGCCGGTTTCGCTTCGCTCAAGTATGGCAAACGCTTGTCACACCTTAACGCAGCGTTATGTTTACTTGTATTTCAGTGGCTTAAAGTTTCTTCGATCTACTTTCTTTGTCCCTTGGACTGTTCGTTCGAGTACTTCAGCAAATCAGCATTATCGGTCTAAGTTCATGAATCACTCAGCCCGTAAAACATGCCAATATTCGTGGGTTGCTTCATTTTCAGGTCGTGGAGGTTGGATTTAAATATCACTGTCTTTAAGACGCTTTGAGTGTATTTGCCAAGTAGCATGTTGGCTTGGCAGTTGCCTCGGCAATTTGCCATTGTTCTGCGCTGTGGTTGGAAAGAGAGGGCGCTTGTTGAACCTTTGTCGGGTTGCCTCATTGGGCAGGGAAGTGGAGTTACGCGCTTTGTGTTTCGTGCATCTGGCGGCCACGTCAGTTTGAGCGTGTGACTGACTTCTTGAAATGCGGTCAACAAAGCAGTTCTTTGCCAAATAAATCAGTCATTTGTGGTAAAACATAACAAACAATTCAAGCAGACCCTCAACGCTTAGCACTTTTGGTTTGCGTTGAATTTCGTGTTTACGGTGTTATGCGGAAAGTCAGTCAGTGCGTTTCGGGCTACTTAATTGGGCGTTATGTGCCAGTTCGGAAATGGAGAAATATTCGATGGAAAAGTGGTTGCTAGAAGCGAGTGAAGCGTTAGATGAGGCTCTTTATGCGGTAGCTTCTGGAGAAATTCCAAAGGAACATATGTATCAACTAGCATCAATCTTTTACTCTAAACGAAATCATATGAATAATGATGCTCTGTTTGAAATGATGAACAACGAAATTGATGAGCAGGTTAAGGCAGACTGGTCACTCGATACTAATTCGAAAAAACAGTACAAATTTCACTTTGTATCGTCCTATCTACTTTGCTTTGTCGTAGCAGGTAAAATTGATGAGTTCTTCTACGACCAAATTATGGAATACGTGAATGAGAATTTGGACTTATTTGAAGATTAGTTCAGTGCAAATCCGGCACATAACAAGGCGTTTAAGGCGGATTCACAACGCTTAGCATTTTCAGTTTGATTCAACTTTAGTGCTTACGACATAATGGGTGAGGTTGGGTGGTAGCGTTGTTCACCACTTAACGCAGCGTTATGTTTACTTGTATTTCAGTGGCTTAAAGCTTCTTCGAACTATGTTCTTTGTCCCTTTGGCAGTTCGTTCGAGTTACTTCAGCAAATCTGCATTGTCGGCCTAAATTCATGAATCACTCAGCCCGTCAGACATGCCAAAATTCGTGGGTTGCTTCATTTGCAAACCGGGTCGGTTGGTTTTAGGTTTCGCTGGCTTTAGAGCGCTTTTAGCGTATTTGCCAAGTAACATGTCGGCTTGGCAGTTGCCTCGGCAATTTGCCATTGTTCTGCGCTGTAGTTGGAAAGAGAGGGCGCTTGTTGAGCGTTTATCGGGTTGCCTCATTGGGCAGGGAAGTGGACTTACGCGCTTGGTGTTTCGTGCATCTGGCGGCCACGTCAGTTTGAGCGTGTGACTGACTTCTTGAAATTGCGGTCAACAAAGCAGTTCTTTGCCAAATAAATCAGTCATTTGTGGTAAAACATAACAAACAATTCAAGCAGACCCTCAACGCTCAGCACTTTTGGTTTGCGTCGAGTTTGGTGTTGCCGAGTATTGCGGAAAGTGAGCCAGTGCGTTTCGGGCTACTTAATTGGGCGTTAGTTGCCAGCGGAAAAAACGATACTAAAGCAGAAAACTTAAGGCTAATGAACTGTGCAATTGTGCTCGGGTTTGTGTCTGGGTGTAGTTTGCTGAAGTTGGGTTTGATTTTTAATGTTGTGGTTTTGTTTTGCCGTTTCAGACGCAAATTTACTTTTTGAAAGTCAGCTTTGTGACATTGCCTTTCCAAAAGGTTTATTGGGTGTTTTTGGCCAGTTTTCTGCGACGTTGTAAGTTCCAAGTGGTTTCAGTGACAGTCGCTTTGAAACTGCGCCTGATTTGAGTTTTTCTAAGCGCTCAAAAACGGTGTTGGCAAAGTGGTAATGAACTGAAAATCAAAGGTGTAGAATGGCAACTAACAAGGCGTTTAAGGCAGATTCGCAACGCTAAGCATTTTCGGTTTGCTTTGAATTTAGTGTTTACGGCACAAAGGTTTAGGTTAGGTGGCAATGTTGCTCACTACTTAACGCAGCGTTATGTTTACTTGTATTTCAGTGGCTTAAAGTTTCTTCGATCTATGTTCTTTGTCCCTTGGGCAGTTTGTTCGAATACTTCAGCAAATCCGCATTGTCGGCCTAAATTCTTGAATCTCTCAGCCCGTAAAACATGCCAATATTCGTGGGTTGCTTCATTTGCAGGTCGTGGTGGCTGGTTTTAAGTTTCACTGGCTTTAAGGCGCTTTCAGCGTATTTGCCAAGTAGCATGTCGGCTTGGCAATTGCCTCGGCAATTTGCCATTGCTCTGCGCTTTGGTTGGAAAGAGAGGGCGCTTGTTGAGCGTTTATCGGGTTGCCTCATTGGGCAGGGAAGTGGATTTACGCGCTTTGTGTTTCGTGTATTTGGCGGTCAAGTGAGTGTGAGCGTGTGACTGACTTCTTGAAATTCGGTCAATAATGCAGTTCTTTGCCAAATAAATCAGTCTGTTGTGGTAAAACATAACAAACAATTCAAGCAGACCCTTAACGCTTAGCACTTTTGGTTTGCGTTGAATTTCGTGTTTACGGCGTCATGCGGAAAGTGAGTCAGGGCGTTTCGGGCTACTTAATTGGGCGTTATGCCGCCACTCAAATTCCAGTAAAATTATAATTCATTAGAAGAGATATAAAATGTATAAAAAGCTAATCATCCTGAGTCTACCTGTTCTATTGGCAGCATGTGCTTCACCAAAATATACAGTAGAAGCAATACCAGAAGAGCATCAGAGTGAAGAAGTTACCATCGTGAAAGATGATGCAACAAGAGAAATTTTCTTAGATTCAATGCAAGAATGGTGTTTGGAAACTGCTCATAAATGTACGGTTGTAAGTGACGGAACATCACCTAAGGGCTCGGAACTGACATTGACTTATGTATCGCGTTGGAGCTGGGATTTTAGAACGTTCATCGCAGATGCCCAAGTTAAAGCTTATAAAAATAGTAAAAAAGTGGGCGAAGTAGAGTTCAAGGCACCGAATAGTGCGAATACAAATAAGTGGGGAAACGACAATAAACGGATCATAGCAATGATGGATTTATTGTTTGGGAAACAGACGATAATGGAAGCTCAGTCAAAAATAAAATCAGGCGAAATGTAGCGGCATAACAAACAATTCAAGCAGACCCTCAACGCTTAGCATTTTTGGTTTGCGTTGAATTTCGTGTTTACGGTGTCATGCGGAAAGTGAGCCAGTGCGTTTCGGGCTACTTAATTGGGCGTTATGTGTATTCACGGGAAAAGGGTTCAGAATAGGCTACTCTGAACCGTTGTTGTTCTTGAAGGTTACTTGAGAGCAGCTAAAATAGTCTCGGCTTTGCTAGCTTCAAATTGTTTTGGCTCCTCGACATTTAGCTGTGTAATCACGCCATTTTCGATAACCATTGCATAGCGCTGTGAACGAATTCCACCGAAAGTCGCCGTATCCATTTCAAGCCCCAACGATTTTGTAAAGCTGGCATCGCCATCGGCTAACATCATAATTTCTGTGGCGTTTTGTGCCTCACCCCAAGCTTGCATTACAAAAGCATCGTTAACTGAAACACAAGCAATGAGATCGATACCTGTTGCCTTAATTTCGTCAGCGAGTACAACGTAACCAGGTAGATGGGCCTCTGAGCAAGTAGGTGTAAATGCTCCGGGTACAGCGAAGAGTACAACTCGCTTGTTTGCAAAAAGCTCGTCAGTGTTATGGTTTACCATTCCTTCGTTACCTAGTTCACTAAGGGTAGCGGTTGGTAACGTTTGGCCTATCTGGATCATGTCTGTATTCCTTATTTTATTTGACTTGAACAGTGTAGCGGTCAAAGTAAGAGCGGACCACCCATAGAAAATAAGGGTATAGTGGTTGCAGTCGAAAAAATACACATAACAAAGCGTTTAAGGGTGATTCCAAACGCTTGCCGGTTTCGCTTCGCTCAAGTATGGCAAGCGCTTGTCACACCTTAACGCAGCGTTATACAGCAAACTTCACAATATTCACCTTGATGCACCTCTTTGCTTATTGTAACATCCTGTTTTTATTAAATTAGTTGGTTATAAAAATGACAAAGTTTACAGAGTATAAAGTGGTTCATATTGTTGAAGGTGGCTGCGGCACAATCTTGCTAGGTGCAAGTGGCTTACCTGTGCAAAAAATGGAAGCAGAGTTGAACAAATTTGTACAAGATGGCTGGCAAGTTGTATTTCAAGTTGTTGAACAAAAACGCTTTATGCTGTTTTGGAAACGCGAGGCCGTGATTATTACTCTTGGCCGATAAGTTTGCTTAAGTATATCTCTTTGAAATTGATCCATCGCTATCAGGTTAGCGGTGGTTCAAAGCAATTATTAAATATTGAATGTAATTTTGAGCCTACTTGCTCTGAATTCACCAAGCAATGTATTGCAAAGTATGGGGCGATAAAAGGTTGGAAACTTGGCTTAGCAAGAATTAAGCGGTGTAATCAACCTGACCTCATTGAAAAAATATATGATGAGGTGCCGTAATGCGCTTATTTGAACCTATTGAAGAGTTAGAAAAAAAAGAAGAATTGTTGAGAAGCCAGGTAAATTCATTATCTGAAAATCAAAAAAAAGAATTCTATGAACTCCAGTCAAAAAGACTGAAGGATCCAGACACCTACGCAACGTTGAATTGGTTCTTCCTAGGCGGTTTTCACCACTGTTATCTAGGAAAATATGCATTATTCGCATTGGAACTGACACTGTTAACTGTAAGCATCATCGGCCTTGTTCTAGGTCATTCTAGTGCACTTCTTATACTCGTATTACTAGTTGTCTATGAATTACCACAGTTGTTTTTTTCACAGAAAATCGCAAGACAGCACAACTATAAGTTATCTTGTGAAATCTTCAATGATGTACGAAGAGGCTAGGTGAAATCTGCTGTATAACAATAAATTTAAGAGTGATTCACAACGCTTGGTGCTTTCACTTCAAGCCGGCTTAGTGTTTATGGCACAATGCTTTAGGTAAGGTGTTAGCGTTGTTCACACCTTAATTTGGCGTTAGGTGTTTTTTCTTAGAAATCATAGATTAGTGAACTCGCTCAATTGTCACATCGTAAAAATCGGGCAAAGTCAGAGTTTTATGGAGTGACTATGAATAAAATTAACCCAGCTAAGTTGTACAACAGTAAGTGGACAGCGGTGAGCCCTCTCAACCGAGAAAAGCATTTCCTCGTGTCAGAGATAGAGTTTGATGAAGATGGTTCAGTTTTGGTGTGTAAAGTTGAAGCGGTGCTTTCAAATAAAGAGTACTCAATTAACTGGGTAGAGCTTAAAGACCAAAGTAAATGGCTCCAAGGCTGGAAATGATGAACTCTCGGGCTACACACCTAACAAGCAATTCAAGCAGACCCTCAACGCTCAGCACTTTTGGTTAGTGTCGGGTTTGGCGTTGCCGAGGAATGCAGAAGGTTAGCCAGGGCGTTTCGGGCTACTTAATTGGGCGTTATGCGTTTCGAGGGAATTTATGTCAAAAGTAACATTGAAAGGCTTTATTCTAGTTCCTGAGCTAGATCTTGAGTTAGTGAAAAGTGAGTTGGAACACCATAAACGTCTTACTCTCGAAGAACCCGGTTGTATTACCTTTAGTGTCACTGAGAATCCAGAAAACCCTCTCCGTTTTGATGTTTACGAAGAATTCACGGATAAAGTTGCTTTCGAGCAACATCAGCAAAGAGTTAAAGCTTCCCATTGGGGTAAGGTAACTGTGAACGTTGAGCGTCATTACGAAGTCTTTGAGTAAACGCATAACAAAGCGTTTAAGACGGATTCACAACGCTTGGCGATTTCAGTTCCAGTTAGGTTAAGTGTTTAAGGTACAATGGTTTAGGTTAGGTGGTTAGCGTTGTTCACCACTTAACGCGGCGTTATGTACTTTGGAGGTCAAATGGATTTATCCTCAAATTTCAGGATGTTGGCGCTGTATAATCAGCGAATGAATAAGCAGTTACTTGGTGTTTGCAGTAAGCTGACTGATGAGCAGTTGTATCAGAATACCAACTCATTTTTTCCTACAATCATGGCTCACTGGAATCATATCTTGTTCGGTGACTTGATTATGCTACAGCGCCTTGTAGCAAATGAGTTAGTAACAGTTGAAGCTACAGTTTTAGATAAATTACCTGTCGCTAAGTCAGTTTCTGACACGTTCGCTTCGAATCTCGGCGAACTATCTGAATTACGAGAACTTGTAGACTCGATCTATATTGAAATTACTAATCAGTTTAGCTCTGGTAGTTGTAACCAAGTAGTCAGGTATACGACAACCGAGGGTCAGGTAATCGAACGAACAGTTGGTGAGTTTTGCCAACATATTTTCAATCATCAAACGCATCACAGAGGTCAGCTAACCTGTTTGTTAAGCCAGTTTGGTTTAGACTTTGGCTGTACTGACCTGCCTATGGTCGTGCCAGAGGGAGCACGTACATAACAAGAAATTTAAGAGTGATTCACAACGCTTGGCGCTCTCACTTCAAGTAAGTTTAGTGTTTATGGCACAATGGTTTAGGTTAGGTGGTTAGCGTTGTTCACACCTTAATTTGGCGTTATGTTTACTTGTATTTCAGTGGCTTAAAGCTTCTTCGATCTATGTTCTTTGTCCCTTTGGCAATTCGTTCGAGTTGCCTCAGCAAATACGCATTGTCGGTCCAAGTTCGCGAATTTCTCACCCCGTAAAACATGTCAATGTTCGCGGGTTGCTTCATTTGTAGGTCGTGTCGGTTGGGTTGTTGTTTAACTGGCTTAAAGTCGCTTTGTGGCTCTTTGCCAAGTGGCACATCGGCTTGGCAGTTGCCTCGGCAATTTTCCATTGTTCTGCGCTGTGGTTGGAAAGAGAGGGCGCTTGTTGAGGTGAAGTCGGGTTGCCTCATTGGGCAGGGAAGTGGGCTTACGCGCTTGGTGTTTCGTGCCGTTGGCGGCCAAGTGAATTTGAGCTTGTGATTCACTTCTTGAAATGCGGTCAACAAAGCAGTTCTTTGCCAAATAAATCAGTCGTTTGTGGTAAAACATAACAAACAATTCAAGCAGACCCTCAACGCTCAGCACTTTTGGTTTGCGCCGGGTTTTGTGTTGCCGAGTTATGCGGAAAGTGAGCCAGTGCGTTTCGGGCTACTTAATTGGGCGTTAGTTGCCAGCGCTAAAAACGCAGCTAAAGCAGAAAATTTCGGGCTAATGAATCGTGCAATTTTGCTCGGTTTTGTATCTAAGTGTGGTTTGCTGAAGTTGTGTTCGATTTTTAATGTTGTGGTTTTGTTTTGCCGTTTCAGGCGCTAATTCACTTGTTGAAAGTCAGCTTTGTGACATTACCTTTCCAAAAGGTCTTTTTGGTGCTTTTTAGCCAGTTTTCTACGGCGTTGCTAGTTCCAAGTGGTTTCAGTGACAGTCGCTTTGAAACTGCGCCTGACTTGAGTTTTTCAAAGCGCTCAAAACCGGTGCTGGCAAAGTGGAAATAAACAGGAAATCAAAGGTTTAGAATGGCAACTAACAAAGCGTTTAAGGCAGATTCGCAACGCTAGGCATTTTTGGTTTGCTTTGAATTTAGTGTTTACGGCACAATGGTTTAGGTTAGGTGGTAATGTTGCTCACTACTTAACGCGGCGTTATATGAATCAGAGAGAATTGAGTATATGAAGAAGTTATTCGCAATATTTATAGCAGCTTTTTGCTTAGTTTCAGTTGGTGCTCTAGCGAATGACTACAAGCTCGAACAGGCGTTTGAAAATCATCAAAGTGACCTTCAAGTTCGTGGTTCAGGAACAGTAATTCGCCTATTGCCAGATGACAACAAAGGAAGTCGACATCAAAAATTCATACTCAAATTAGATAGTAAGCAGACTTTACTTGTTGCTCATAATATCGACTTGGCACCAAGAATTCCCAATCTAAAAGTCGGCGATCGAGTTCAGTTTTACGGCGAGTATGAATGGAATAAAAAGGGTGGTGTAATGCACTGGACGCATCGCGATCCCAACAATAAACATCCGCATGGTTGGTTAAAGCACAACGGTAAAAAGTACGAGTAAAAATTCACATAACAAAGCATTTAAGACGGATTCGCAACGCTTGGCGGCTTTAGTGTAAATTCAGTTTTGGCGTTTTAAGTGGTTTGTCGAGGCGTTGGTGTTTAGCGTCGCTCACCACTTAATGCGGCGTTAGTTGCCAGCGGTAAAAACACAGCTAAGGCAGAAAATTTAGGGCTAATGAAATTTTCAGCTTTGCTCGATTTTTGTCTGGTTGTGGTTTGCTGAAATTGTGTTCGATATTTAATGTTGTGGTTTTGTTTTGCCGTTTCAGACGCTAATTTACACGTTGAAAGTCAGCTTTGTGGCATTGTCTTTCCAAAAGGTTTATTGGGTATTTTTAGCCAGTTTTCTGCGACGTTGTAAATTCCAAGTGGTTTCAGTGACAGGCGCTTTGAAACTGCGCCTGATTTGAGTTTTTCAACGCGTTCAAAATCGGTGTTGGCAAAGTGGAAATGAACTGGAATCAAAGGTGTAGAATGGCAACTAACAAGGCGTTTAAGGCAGATTCGCAACGCTAGGCATTTTCGGTTTGCTTTGAATTTAGTGTTTACGGCACAATGGTTTAGGTTAGGTGGCAATGTTGCTCACTACTTAACGCGGCGTTATGTTTAATCAAAAAAATCATAGAGTTAATCTTAGTTTAGCCCTCTCCTACTTCTTCTCCTTCGGCAACTTGAGTTCCGTGTGCGCTACGGTTGGACACTTATCCGATGGCGCTTTTTTATTCTGTGAACTTGCCTCATTCAAGTCCAAAGTAACCAACACTCAAACTGTTTCGCTTGTGTTTTGTCCGTAATCTTGCGCTTATCAAGTCATTGCCAATTAGCTTATCCAATCAGCCATTGAGGTCGGCAATTCTACCTTGTCCTGCGCTGTGGTTGGAAAACACGAGGGTATTTGTTGTAGCTTCGTCGTGTTGCCTCATTGGCAAGGGAAGTGGTAATACGCGCCTTAAAACTGTCGCACTTGTCGGCCAAGCTCAGTCATCGTGTGACGACACTCCGAAATCTCATTATGCGTCGAAGTTCATTGCCAAATCAGTCCGCGCTTGTGGTAAAACATAACAAACAATTTAAGCAGACCCTCAACGCTTGGCATTTTCAGTTTGCAGTAATATCAGTGGTTACGGCACTATGCAGATACTATCGCTGTGCGTTTCGGGCTACTTAATTGGGCGTTATGTTTTCGAGTACCCCACGTTTAGTAGACACTTTACTAAGTTAGATCTAGGGTCTAATTGAGAGGTGATTTATGGCTAAACATCGTAATCCAGCGTACACCGAAGAGTTCCGCAAAGAAGCAGTGCGCCTGGCCAGTCTTCCTGGCCGAACAGCAGTCTCCGTTGCTAAGGAACTGGGCATCAGTGCCCAGCAAATCCGGAACTGGAAGCGCCAGTTCACACGCCTATCTGATAAACAGTTTAACACCTTAGACGGTGTCGATTATTCGAAGAAAGAGTCCGAAGAACTCCGAGCGCTAAGGCGCGAGAACAAGCGTCTACGTGATGAGATGGAATTCCTAAAAAAGGTGTCGGCGTACTTCGCGAAGAACCAAGAGTGAAGTACGAGTATATCGAGAGCTATGTTGGGGAATACAAAATCACTCATATGTGCCACGCCTTGGACGTTTCGCCGAGTGGTTATTACAAATGGTTAAATCGAGAGCCGAGTGAGCGTTCAAAGCGTCGATGCCGCTTTGAGCAGTTAGTCATGTGTACCTTTGCGAAGCATCGTGCTCGCTATGGTTCAGTTCGAATCACCGATGAGCTGAATCAAGCAGGCTATGCCTGCTGCGTCAACTATATTGCTGATATCATGAAAGAAAAGGGTATCAAAGCACGTAATGGGATAGGGTTCAAATACACTAAGGATGTGGCAGCGATGACTAATGTGGCGGATAATTTGTTAAGAAGAGACTTCGAAGCAAAGAGCCCTAATCAGAAATGGGTGACTGACATTACATACATCTGGGTGAAGAGGCGTTGGCTCTACCTAGCCACGGTACAAGATCTGCATTCGAGGCGTATTGTTGGTTGGTCGCTAGATACAACGATGACGGTTCAACTCATTACGAATGCACTGAAAATGGCGTTTAAGTCACGTAAGCCGCCTAAGGGCGTCATAATCCACTCAGACCGTGGTGTACAATATAGAGCACATGATTATCAGGACTTCATGCGTAAGCATGGAGGTGTGCCGAGCATGAGCCGCAAAGGCAATTGTTGGGATAATGCGGTGATGGAGTCCTTCTACAGTCGACTGAAAGTCGAGCTGATATATGCAGAAGACTACCAAGATATAGAGGAAGCTCGAATGGGGATCTTCGAATATATCGAGATCTATTACAATCGAAATAGAAAGCACTCAGCGTTGGGCTATGTGAGTCCAGCTGAGTTCGAAAGTGTGTAGTTATGTTGTGTCCACTTTTCGTGGGGTACACCAGTGCCACTGTGTTTCATCGTAAAAGATATAAGGATTATGTATGTTTATCATCTCTTTGACTTATCAAGTGCCTCTAGAGAAAGTAGATGCTTTTATCCCTGAGCATGTGGATTATCTCAATGAGCAATATGCAAGAGGTCATTTTATTTTATCCGGGCGCAAAGAACCAAGAACTGGTGGTGTCATCATTTCCACTATTGGCGACCGAAACAAGCTGAATGACGTAATCGCTCAAGACCCTTTTCACCGAGAAGGTTTAGCAAGCTATGAAGTGACAGAAATCGTGCCAACGAAGGCGTCAGAAGAGCTAGATTTCTTAGTCTAATATCTGGCACATAACAAACAATTCAAGCAGACCCTCAACGCTTAGCACTTTTGGTTTGCGTTGAATTTCGTGTTGCAGAGCAATGCGGAAAGTTAGCCAGGGCGTTTCGGGCTACTTAATTGGGCGTTATAACCTTAGAGGGAAAAATGGAACTTAGAACATTTCAAAAAGAAGACCATGACCTGCTTATCGGGTGGATCGACTCGAATAAATTGAATTATCAATGGGGTGGTCCAAACTTTGAGTTTCCATTGGATTCAGTGCAAATTTCTAAACATTGTTCTCAAGCACAAGTGTTTCCCTTTATCTTCGTTGTTGCAGGTCAGAGTGCTGGCTATGTTGAACTATTCAAAGTTTCAGTGTCACACTTTAGAATTTGCCGCGTATTTGTTTCGGACAGCTTTCGTGGAAAGGGCATTTCAAAGCTCATGCTTGGTCAGTTAGTCGAGCTAGCAAAAGAAAAATACAGCGCTAGCTTGCTATCACTAGCCGTATTTGAACGAAACATAGTTGCGAGAAGTTGCTATGAGTCTCTTGGTTTTACCGTGACATCGCATGAAAATGGCTCTCGTTCTTTCGACGGTGAGGTTTGGGGTCTTTTACGCATGGAAAAACGGTTATAACAAAGCGTTTAAGGCAGATTCGCAACGCTAGGCATTTTTGGTTTGCTTTGAATTTAGTGTTTACGGCACAATGGTTTAGGTTAGGTGGTAATGTTGCTCACTACTTAACGCAGCGTTAGTTTGCCCACCGGACATAGTCAATCGATGGGGAATTTTTGCTTCTGGTGTAGAACTCGCATTACGCGAATTAATGAGCCTTCAACCCAGTAGGAAACGATCATTGAAATATCGGGGATAATGAGTAGCCGGCCTCGAATGCCGTCACGTTGAACACCCATTAAAGGTTGTTCAAGTAAACTTTCTACTTTAGCTTGAATGATTTCGTCAGTTTTTTCAGCGACGTCAGGATTAAAGTCGTAAAGAAACTCAAAGATCTTCTCACGATCATTTAACGACTCTTCTTCCCATAAAATCATTGCTGACCTCGGCTGCGAATTTTAGCCTTTCGTTCAGCCATTCTCGTTTTTGCTGTTTCATGGTCGACGAATGAAGCTTTTCCTGAGTCAAACTTCTCAAATGCTAAGTTTACTTGTTCAGTTAACCAAGCGTCATGAGATAATGTTTTTCTTTGTTGCTCTGCCATTTGCTCTGTGAGTTCACGGCAAGCATCGCTGAGTGTGCGACCTTGGCTCTCAGCCATTTGCTGAGCTAAGCGTTTAATTTCGTCATCAACGCGAAATTGAATTCTAGTATCCATGAGTTGCTCCTAAACTTGCGTGTGTACAAATGTTAGCACTGACATAAGGTAAGGGCAACTAACAAAGCGTTTAAGAGTGATTCCAAACGCTTGCCGGTTTCGCTTCGCTCAAGTATGGCAAACGCTTGTCACACCTTAACGCAGCGTTAGTTGCCAGTGGTAAAAACGAAACTAAGGCAGAAAATTTAGGGCTAATGAAATTTTCAGTTTTGCTCGATTTTGTCTGGATGTGGTTTGCTGAAATTGTGTTCGATTTTGAATGTTGTGGTTTTGTTTTGCCGTTTCAGACGCGAATGTACTCGTTGAAAGTGAGCTTTGTGACATTGTCTTCCCAAAAGGTCTATTTGGTGCTTTTAGCTAGCTTTCTACGGCGTTGCTACTTCCAAGTGGTTTCAGTGACAGGCGCTTTGAAACTGCGCCTGATTTGAGTTTTTTAACGCGCTCAAAAACGGTGTTGGCAAAGTGGAAATGAACTGGAAATTATCGGTTTAGAATGGCAACTAACAAGGCGTTTAAGGCAGATTCGCAACGCCAAGCATTTTTGGTTTTCTTTGAATTTAGTGTTTATGGCACAATGCTTTAGGTTGGGTGGCAGTGTTGCTCACTACTTAACGCGGCGTTATGTTTACTTGTATTTCAGTGGCTTAAAACTTCTTCGATCTATGTTCTTTGTCCCTTTGGCTGCTCGTTTGAGTACTTCAGCAAATCCGCATTGTCGGCCTAAATTCTTGAATCTCTCAACCTATAAAACATGCCAATATTCGTGGGTTGCTTCATTATCAGGTCGTGGCGGCTGGTTTTAAGTGCCGCTGGCTCTAAGTCGCTTTCAGCGTATTTGCCAAATAGCATGCTAGCTTGGCAGTTGCCTCGGCAATTTGCCATTGTTCTGCGCTGTGGTTGGAAAGAGAGGGCGCTTGTTGAGGCGAAGTCGGGTTGCCTCATTGGGCAGGGAAGTGGACTTATGCGCTTGGTGTTTCGTACCTTTGGCGGCCAAGTGAGTTTGAGCGTGTGACTGACTTCTTGAAATGCGGTCAACAAAGCTGTTCTTTGCCAAATAAATCAGTCATTTGTGGTAAAACATAACAAACAATTCAAGCAGACCCTCAACGCTTAGCACTTTTGGTTTGCGTTGAATTTTGTGTTTACGGCGTCATGCAGAAAGTCAGCCAGGGCGTTTCGGGCTACTTAATTGGGCGTTATAAGCTTTGAGGAAAATTATGGAAAGCATCATCAAACAAGCAATTGAATTGCGGAAACAGGATAAGTATCAAGAGTCGAGAGCTTTGCTAAAAACGCTGCTAAACGATGAAACTTATTCTGCTAAAGCTCACTTGCAAATTGCTTGGTCATACGACAACGAAGGTAAAGAGCAAGAAGCGATTACTCATTATCAGTCATCTCTTTCAGGTCTCTTATCATCGGAAGAAAGGTTTGATGCTTTGTTCGGGCTAGCGAGTACCTATCGAAGTCTGGGCATGTATTCGGAGGCGTTAAGCTATTTTGAGCAAACTCTAATAGAGTATCCTAGTTCTATTGAAGTTCAGCCTTTCTATGCCATGTGTCTTTACAACTTGGGACGTCATAAAGAAGCAACATCATTATTACTCGATCTTTTAGTATCAACCACGAACAGTGATGCAATTAAAGAGTATCAGCGAGCCATTTCTTTATACGCAGAAGATTTAGATAGAACGTGGTAAAACGAAACACGCTTATAACAAGCAATTTAAGAGGGATTCACAACGCTCGGCATTTTTGCTTCTACTTCAAATTTAGTGTTTATGGCACAATGCTTTAGGTTAGTTGGTAGCGTTGTTCACCCCTTAATTGGGCGTTAGGCTACTGTTGTAGTGCATCTTCCCAAGAAGAAGCCCACTCTCTCAAAGGATCAAGGGTTTGCATAAGGGAGTAACCTAGCTCTGTTAGTTGGTAGCCCTCCTCAGAGGTGTAAATGAGCCTTGCTTCTGATAGTTGTTTAATCCTATTGTTCAAAACCGATGGTGACATTCCGTTGCACTGGCTTTGTAGCCCCCTAAAACTCAGAGGTTTTGACCTCAGTTCCCATAATATTCTCATATTCCACTTTGTACCGAGCAGATCAAATGCAGCCATAATAGCGACACCTGAACTTGAGCCTCGAACAACTTTCTTTGGTAGTGGTGTTTTCATAACTCTTGTGCTTCTAAATAAGTAGCGATATAGTTTGCTACGAAATAAGTAGCATTTTACAACTAACCATCTAACAAAGCGAGGCAGTTATGTACTTAGTTGATATGAATTTTACTGATATGAGTAGAATTACTCCGGAGTTGACGGAGCAACATAAAAAATATTTGGAAGGTCAGTATGAGTCTGGTTTATTGATGTTCGGAGGTAGAAAAGTACCTAGAACTGGCGGCATCTTAGTTTCAGCACATCGAACGAAAGAGTCGCTACTTGAAGTATTAGAGTCTGACCCATTCGTTGCAAGTGGTGCAGTAAGTTACATTATTACGGAATTTGTACCAGTTATGGCTTCTGAAGAGTTCGCAGGTATAGTAGCCTAACAAACAATTCAAGCAGACCCTCAACGCTTAGCATTTTGGGTTTGCGTTGGGTTTCGTGTTTATGGAGTAATGCGGGAAGTGAGTCAGTGCGTTTCGGGCTACTTAATTGGGCGTTAGCATTATTTGGAGATAATACGATTGGAAGATGAAGTTCAATATGATTCAGACGGTTATGCAAAGACTCTCGAGAAAGTCCTTACTTTAGCCGAGAAAGAGTATTACGTTCAGTTAGTTGATATAAATCGTCATCAAGTTGTGGTTAGCCGAACAATTCTCTGGCTTCTCGTTGTACTTATAGGTTTCGACTTTGCTTTAATAGATTGGTTTCATTCTTCATTGTCTGGTGAAAACGCGAAAGTTAGTGCGCTAGCAGCTTGTTGGTTTTTTGCAATTGCGGCTGTTGTTGCTGGAGCTATCGCTTTTACGTTTGCTGCATTAGCTATCCCGTCCATTGGGAATTACTCGAAGCTATATACAAATAGTTGGGCGGACTACACAGAAAGTGCTTATAAAAACTGGGAGGATGGGAACTCGTTTGTATATGAAACGGAACTGAGCAATATTCTTTCCAAAGTTGATATTGCATGTAATCAAGGTAGTACAACAAACCATGGGCGAGGAGTTAAGTTACGGATAGCCTCGATAATGGCTATTGTATCTGCAGCACTAACTTGTGTTTCGTTTGTTGTGTTCTCACTAAATTTTTACTTTTAAGGAGCATTTATGACTCAACCCAAAAAACCACCAATGCCAAAGCCTCCACAGCCAATAAAAAATGACACCCGCCACATAGTTACTAGTTCAAAAGATAAGCCTAAGAAAAAATAATGCTAACAAAGCATTTAAGAGTGATTCCCAACGCTTGGCATTTTTCATTCCATCGTTGGGTTTTGTGTTTACGGTGGCATGGTTGGGTTTCGTGGTGGCGTTGCTCACACCTTAATGCGGCGTTAGCTGATCGAGTACCCCACGTTTAGTAGACACTTTACTAAGTTAGATCTAGGGTCTAATTGAGAGGTGATTTATGGCTAAACATCGTAATCCAGCGTACACCGAAGAGTTCCGCAAAGAAGCAGTGCGCCTGGCCAGTCTTCCTGGCCGAACAGCAGTCTCCGTTGCTAAGGAACTGGGCATCAGTGCCCAGCAAATCCGGAACTGGAAGCGCCAGTTCACACGCCTATCTGATAAACAGTTTAACACCTTAGACGGTGTCGATTATTCGAAGAAAGAGTCCGAAGAACTCCGAGCGCTAAGGCGCGAGAACAAGCGTCTACGTGATGAGATGGAATTCCTAAAAAAGGTGTCGGCGTACTTCGCGAAGAACCAAGAGTGAAGTACGAGTATATCGAAAGTTATGTTGGGGAATACAAAGTTACCCATATGTGTCACGCCCTTGATGTATCGCCAAGTGGTTATTACAAGTGGTTGAATCGAGAGCTAAGTGAACGCTCAAAGCGGCGGTGCCGTTTTGAACAGTTAGTCATGTGCACCTTTGCAAAGCATCGTGCTCGTTATGGTTCTGTGCGAATTACCGATGAGTTGAACGAAGCAGGGTATGCCTGTTGCGTTAACTATGTTACTGATATTATGAAAGAAAAGGGTATCAAAGCGCGCAACGGTAAAGGGTTCAAATACACTAAGGATGTTGCCGCGATGACGAATGTAGCTGATAATTTATTACGTAGAGACTTTGAAGCAGCGCGCCCTAATCAAAAATGGGTGACGGACATTACGTACATCTGGGTGAAGAGCCGTTGGCTCTACCTAGCGACGGTTCTGGACTTGCATTCACGCCGTATTGTTGGTTGGTCGTTAGATACGACGATGACGGTTCAACTGATTACGAATGCCCTGAAAATGGCGTTTAAGTCACGTAAGCCGTCTAAGGGCGTCATAATCCATTCAGACCGTGGTGTACAATACAGAGCACATGACTATCAGGACTTCATGCGTAAGCATGGTGGCGTGCCGAGCATGAGCCGTAAGGGCAACTGCTGGGATAATGCGGTGATGGAGTCGTTTTACAGTCGACTGAAAGTCGAGCTGATATATGCAGAAGATTACCAGAATATCGAAGAAGCTCGAATGGGGATCTTTGAATACATCGAGATCTATTACAATCGAAATAGAAAGCACTCAGCGTTGGGCTACGTAAGTCCAGTTGCGTTTGAAAGTGTGTAGTTATGTTGTGTCCACTTTTCGTGGGGTACACTAGTTTAATCGAAAATATCAAAATTTTGTCAATAGACCGGATAGTGTGACTCTCTGTGAAAAGCGTGTGATTCCAATCCGTTATACTGCTTGCATATTTATCTCAAAAAAGAAATATAAGTATGTACAGTGTTGGTATAGGTACAAAAACCTCTACAGGTGGTGAAGTTGTAGAGGGAAATGCAGGCATTCAGTTCAATGGCCTTGTTGCCAGTTCAATAGATCATCAAGCCACTTGTAAGAAATGTAATGGAAGTGGTCCTATTGTGCCTGTTGGCCCAAGGGATGCAAATTTACCGGCAGGGCCAGCGGCAAGAATAGGGGATTATGTTGACTGTGGTTGCCTACCAAACTCTAATGTCTTAGTCGGCTCCAGTTCGGTTTCAGTTGATGCTGCGCAAGCTAGCGGCGAAGAAAATCCAGCCTTTGCCCCTCAGGGGCAACAACAGCAGCAATCGTCACAAGGGTTAGATGCTGATGCACCAGTCTTTGTCCCTCAGTGGCAACAACAGCAGCAATCGTCACAAGGGTTAGATGCTGATGCACCAGTCTTTGTCCCTCAGTGGCAACAACAGCAGCAATCGTCACAAGGGTTAGATGCTGATGCACCAGTCTTTGTCCCTCAGTGGCAACAACAGCAGCAATCGTCACAAGGATTAGATGTTGATGCACCAGTCTTTGTCCCTCAGGGGCAACAACCGCGTATCGCTAATGGTACCCCAGTGGATCCTCAGCTTTTGAATCAAATAATAAATCTATCCCCAATCCAACAAGGCCAATATCAAATTATAGGACAATGGCATGAGGGGTTTGAACCTTGGGCGCACGAGCGTGGCATTAATAACGGAATGATTGCTCACTTTAACGTTCAAGCGGTCAATGGACGAATGTTGCATGTTTATTACAATGCATTTTGTCAACTAGAAGTTGTTGGGATTGGAGAGTGTCCTCTAGGCTATTAAAAAATGTTTATTACATTTGTTAACAGCTCTAAAATCGGAATCTATACGAAATGTGATGAAGCGAAATACACTAACAAGGCGTTTAAGGCAGATTCGCAACGCTAGGCATTTTCGGTTTGCTTTGAATTTAGTGTTTACGGCACAATGGTTTAGGTTAGGTGGCAATGTTGCTCACTACTTAACGCGGCGTTATACCAGTTAGCCGAATGACACAATTGGTAGGGGGTTGACCATATGTCTGATAGAATCCACGTCTTCCAGTAATCACGTTGATAGCACTGGATTTACCTAAGACTAGGAACTATTTTGACCAATAATGATATTTTACGCCGTATACGCTATACATTTGATTTAAAAGATAACGCAATGAGCGAAATCTTCTCTTTAGCCGACCTGAATGTGACAGATGTACAGATCACTGGCTGGCTTAAAAAAGAAGATGATGAATCTTTTGTTGAACTGAGCGACACTGAATTGGCGATATTTCTCAATGGTTTTATCAATTTTAAACGTGGCAAACGCGAAGGTGAACAGCCTAAGCCTGAAGATAAATTGAGCAATAACATCGTATTTCAAAAATTACGAATTGCGTTGAACATGAAAGCCGAAGATATTCTTGATGTGTTACAGCTTATCGATTTTCGTTTAAGCAAGCATGAACTCAGTGCGTTTTTCCGTAAACCTGACAACAAGCACTATCGAGAATGCAAAGATCAAGTGCTACGAAACTTTTTGTTAGGACTTCAACGCCAACTGCGCCCAAATGACGACGAATCAGAGTCTTAGTATTCTCGCAAGGCAAATTAAGCCCCTAGGATATGATAACCCATGTTCTAGGAGCTGGTTTCTCACTTGATACCGGACAAACTCCAATATGCACACCGTAAGTTTAGGTATTTTGGTTCAAAAATCGCGTGACTTGTAGCAGTTTAAGATAGTTATATTAGATTTAAGATATCACAGCCAATTAGTAAAAATTAATCACCCATGAATATACCAATTAAAAGCACTTATCCCTCTGATGTCTCGTGTTCAAACTGCAAAGCGTGCTGTTGTCGTCTTGAAGTTATGATTATTTCAGACACGGGCGTACCTGAAGAGTTTATCTTACGTGACCAATATGGTGGCGAGACAATGAGACGATTAAATGATGGTTGGTGTGCGGCTCTAGACAGAGAAACACTGATGTGCTCTATTTACGAAAATAGGCCTTGGATATGTCGCGAATTTGAAATGGGATCTTATGAGTGCATTGATGAAAGAGTGAAGTTTTTATAAACATAGCTCCAGTTCTGATTGCTAGAACAGAGATGTTTGGAGCAGTATTAATAGTATAAAAACTTGGTTGGATCCAAGTTGTAGAAAGTCAGTTCTAGCCTTTCTGAAATCTCACACCCGCCAAATGAAATTGGATCGACGTTTAAGCGGCGATTCTCTACTGGACCGTGAAGTCCGGCATGTTGTCCCTTGTGTAATCTCCCTTGTAATCAGTGTTTATTTACACCATCAACATCACTTATTAACAATAGTTCCACGCTAGATCTGGATTTTTCCCAGTTAACGGCCACACTTAGTTACAAATTTAATTATAAAGTTTAGTCAGGCTCTATTGCCGTTTAGGCATTGTCTTTAGCACATATTGTATAAGGAATTATCAGTGATGCGAAACTTAGGATTTAAGACACTACTGCTTATTTCAATTATCGCTTTAGTGGTGGTGTCGGTATCGTCATCAAGTTACGTTGCTTATGTAAAAGAGCGAGATGTTTTGATCGATCTTATTACTAACAGTAACCGAAATTATGTTGATGCGGAAGCAGAGCAAATCGCGACCCGCTTACAACAGAAAGTGTCAGGGATAGAAAAACTCGGCCAGCGTTTTCAAAACGCACCTATCGAGGGAGGGCCGCAAGACTTTATTATGATGACACATACGATTGCAGCAGCGATGAACTTAAACAGTTCAGTGGTAGCATTTACCAATGGTGATGCCTACTGGAACCAAACAGGCAGTAGTTGGCCAAACAACAAATATGCCGGTGATGTCACGACTCAAAGTTGGTATCAGGCGGGGCGTCAAGCTGTATCCACTAGTGTCACAGAGCCGTATGCAGATTCTGATGACTCAAGCATTTTCTGGGTGTCGATCGTACGCAAAACTTTTAGCGGTATGATTTCGGCGGATATGCAATTGGGCTTTCTCAATGAGATTGTTAAGTCTGCCAACGAGGTTGCGGGGAAAACGGCAATAATTCTCAATCATGACGGCACGATATTAGCCTCGTCAATACAAAATGTGAAAGCTGGTGATAACGCTGAGCGTTATGCATGGCTTAATAACGCGGTCAAGCAGGTGGTAGACAAAGAGGCTAGCCATTTTGAGTCGACTATCAATAACCAAGAGAAATTGTTTTTCTCTCGTAAAATTAAAGTAGCGGATAAAAGTTGGTATCTTTTAGTTGGCTTAGACAAGGAGATCATATTTTCTGAACTTTCCGCAGCCAAGCGTAATGCAGTGATCACGGCTCTGATTGCTACCTTTGTCAGTATCGTAATAGCGTTAATCATACTCCGTGTACTATATCGTCCAATTTTGGTGCTGAAAGAGACTATTGTTGGCTTGAGCCAAGGCAATGGCGATCTCACCCAAAGAATTGAAGTGAAAACCAACGATGATCTCGGGCAGATTTCTCAAGGGGTTAACGCCTTTATTGAAAGTTTGCAATCTATGATGCTAGAAATTCGTCAGGTCACGGATCATCTCAATGAAAACGTCGACCGAATGAAGGACCAAAGCCAACGCAATAGCATCATATTACAAAACCACGTCCAAGAGACAGAGCAAGTGGTAACGGCTATTGAAGAGATGAATTCAACGGCAGACTCGATGGCAACTGACGCAGCTAACACGGCAGAGTTGACCAATAAAGCGAGTGAGGCCAGCAACGAGTCAAAACGAACAGTTAATCAAGCCCAAGCCAACGTGCAAGAACTGGTCGACGATGTAAGTGCTGCCTCTGAAAATGTTAATAAGATGGCGTCAGAAACGGATGATATCAACACCATCTTAGGTGTTATTGGTGATATTGCCGAGCAAACCAACTTGCTTGCGCTCAACGCTGCTATCGAAGCTGCGCGTGCAGGTGAACAGGGTCGAGGTTTTGCGGTAGTTGCAGATGAAGTTCGGAATTTGGCCAGCCGTACTAAGACTAGCACTGAAGAGATAGAAACGGCGCTAGCGAGTTTGCAACGTGGCAGTCAGTCAGTTGTGAGTTCGATGGAGACGACCAAGCAGAAATGTGCTCAAACCGCTGAAGGTGCTGGCGAAGTGGCAGGAAGTCTTGATGTTATGGCTCAATTTGTCACCGATATTAATGACCTCAGTACTCAAATTGCCACTGCGGCAGAAGAGCAAAGTAGCGTTACCCAAGAGCTTAGTCGCAACATGTCGGCCATCAACGATATCGTTGGTGAGCTAGACAGCAACGGTCAGCAAGCGCTAGAAGAGGCGCAAACCATTTCAACGATGAACCAAACACTCACTGATATTGTAAGGCGTTTTAAGCTTAGTTAAACCAAAATCTATATGGTAATCAAAGGCGCGTTGAGCGCCTTTTTGATGTTGTAGCTATGTGACTCTGAAGTAGAGAAAAGTGCTAATCATTAATAACCCAATCCAATACTATCAAAATATTTCGCTCAAATAGTGCTGAGTGCTATCGGTTATTTGGCTTCGCAGTCTCTTCCCCTATTGTGCTTTCCTTGTGCAAAATTACTCACTTACTGTTAATCTAAAAGCTCAAGTTAACTTAAGGAAAAGGGTGTTTAACACCGAGGGACAAATATGGATTTGAGTGTTGGTGAGGTGGCAAAGCGCGCTGGAGTCAAAGTATCTGCGCTGCATTTTTATGAGCAAAAAGGGTTAATTCATAGTTGGCGTAATCAAGGTAATCAGCGTCGTTATGATCGCAGTGTATTACGCCGAATCGCTGTGATTAAAGCTGCGCAAGAGGTTGGATTAACGTTAGAAGAGATCGTGCAGTCGTTAGCATATTTGCCCAAACATAAGGCCCCGAGTCGACGAGAATGGGAACAGATGGCTTCAGGTTGGAAACAGATGTTAGAACACAGAATTTTGCAACTGCAAGCCTTACAACAAGATCTCGGTGGCTGTATTGGTTGCGGTTGCTTATCGATGGACTCATGCGCTATCTATAACCCAAAAGATATTCGTGCTGAAACTTTCCAAGGAAAAACCATGCTTACTCATCCGGAAGAGTGGTTACAAGGACAAAGCAAATCCGAGCAATAGTGGCAAGGTTAAGATGCTAAAAAAATTACCAAACAGAACCATCGAAGCGACTTTCGCCGGTTCAATATTAAAGCGTTCTGCGAACAGGTAGTTCATGACCGCGGGTGGCAGCATAGTAAACAGAACCATCATTTGCAATTGCAAGGTTGGCAGCGGAATAAACCAATAGATAACCGCAAACGCAATGGCGCCAGTTAATAACGATTGCAAGGTGCAGAGTAAACCGATTTTCAATCCACTTAGACGCAGATGACACATCTGAGCGCCGAGTGAGAGTAACATGACGGGGACCGCAGCTTGCCCGAGTAGCGCGGTGGCTTCGTAGAGCGGCGTCCACACGGAAAATCCGCCAAGGTTAATGACTAACGCGGCAATGGCGGCAAGGAAAATCGGCATTTTGATGATCTTCTTAAATGGGTTACCTTCACTTAATAATGCAAGGCCTAGACTAATATGAATACAGGCCGACACAACAAACAGCAGTACCGCCGAAGCCAGTGCACTGTCACCAAACGTGTAAGTAAAAAGGGGAATGGCAAGGTTACCGCTGTTGCGAAACATGTGGGGTGGCGCCCAAGCTTTAAAACTCAGTCCAGACAGCTTACACAATGGGATCATGACTAACCCAGGAAGTAGTACCGCGACAAAAGAGGCGGAGAGCAGAGGCACTTGTTCTGTATCAAGTGGCATTAACACAAGCGATGAGAACACCAGAGCAGGGGTAAAGGTGTCCATGTTAATACGGTTTATGGGTTGAAAATCAGGTTTGAGCCACTTTCCCACACAAAAGCCAACGGTCACTAATGCAAAGACTGGGAACAGTATTCCGACCACTTGTTCTAACATGCCTCACCCTGATGTAATTGTTATTGTTAACGATCAAATTACCTGATTTTTGTGCATTAAAACAGCGTCATAGTGATCAATGATCGACGTCTCATCACGATTTTAACAAACCTAGTTACTGCAATTAACACCAAGGGTATTTAAAGGCCCCTAACAAAGATACTTACTCCTTGGTCTTCGAAGTCGGTGATCGATTGTGCGCAAGTCAGCGTAACAGGTTTTGAGTCAACGCGAAGCCTAACAGGGCTTGGCCTGAAAAAACAAAGGAAGGAATCATGTTTAAATACACAATGTCGCTAGTTACCGCTCTATTTGCACTTTTCGCTTTTGTTCTACCAGTGCAAGCTCATGACCATGGAATGAAAGCCGATATCGTTGATGTCGCTGCAGATAATGGTTCGTTCAACACACTCGTCGCAGCCGTCAAGGCGGCAGGTTTAGTCGATACCTTGAAAGGCGAAGGCCCGTTTACCGTGTTTGCTCCAACTGATGATGCGTTCGACAAATTGCCCGAAGGCACAGTTGAGTCACTGCTGATGCCTGAAAATAAAGATAAGCTAATTGCTGTGTTGACGTATCACGTGGTGGCTGGGAAAGTTATGGCAGCGGATGTTGTCAAGTTAGATAAAGCAACCACGGTACAAGGTCAGGATATCACGATCAAAGTGATGAATGGCAAGGTGATGGTAGATAATGCCAATGTTGTAGCGACAGATGTCAAGGCGAGCAATGGTGTGATTCATGTCATTGATACCGTGATACTACCTAAATAATTCGAACAACATTATGGTTAATCTTGGGCAAAGCAAGGCGCTTTGCCCTTGTTTTTTATTTATTGGGAAAAGCTATGCAACAACGCAAATTTACCAGTGAACAGCTCGCACAAATGGAGAGCCGCTACCGTGCGAGGCTTATTAACAGCTTAAGCGGTTTCAAAAGTGCCAACTTGGTCGGTACTATTGACGCGCAAGGGCAAACAAATCTTTCGATAGTCAGCTCTGTCATTCATATTGGGTCAAACCCTCCGCTGTTAGGGTTTATCAACCGTCCCAATTCTGTTGAGCGTCATACCTTAGAGAATATTCTCCAGACTGGCGTATTTACCCTCAATTCGGTTGCTGCTGACTTTGCCCCTTTGGCGCACCAAACTTCAGCACGTTATGCTAAGCAACAAAGTGAATTTGATGCTGTTGGCTTAACCCCACAGTTCGAAACCGGTTTCGATGCCCCGTTTGTGTTGGAGAGCGAGCTTAAAATGGCGTTAACTCTCAAAGAGCATCATAGGATTAAGGTTAACAAGACTGAAATGGTGATTGGCCAAGTTGAACAGATACATCTTCCTTCTGACGCATTAAAAGCGGATGGATATCTTGATGTTGAAGCGATGGATTTAGTCACCCTCAGTGGACTTGATAGTTACCATACGACTCAGCGCTTGTTTCGCCTCGAGTATGCAAAGCCTGATAAAAAGCTGTCGCCACTAACGGTTGACGGCGCAGAGAGTCAATGGCCGAGAGCTCACGATAAGTACTCTTAAGGTAATCATCGTGCCTGCTATTTAGCTCGATATTTGTGTAACAGGTCGATTGGGATATGACAATAATCATTCGGAAAACGTGTCAATCTGTCTTGGTGTTCATCATCACTTTTAACGTAGTTGGTGAGCGCTAGCACTTCAACGGTAATCCTGTCTGCATCTGGTCGGTTGAGAATATACGCTTTGGCTTTGGCAATATGATGCTGGTCATGACTATAGATACCCGTTCGGTACTTTTCACCAATATCTTGTCCTTGCTGATTGACGCTGTAAGGGTCGATGATTTCAAACAAATGGCCGATGAGCTGCTCGAGTGAAATAACGTCACTATTGAATACTGTTTTGACGCATTCTGCATAGCCATCGTACTCTGCTTGAGTCGAGTCACTGGTGCCATTGGCTCGTCCCGCTTCGGTATTGACAACCCCCGGTAGGTGTTTGAAAAACTCTTGTACGCCCCACAAGCATCCACCAGCAAAATAGACCTCTTGTTGCATTTTAGTCTTTCCTCTTATTTAGTCATGGAACGCTTGGTATATTGCCTCTGTTTGAAAGTCGAGTCCACCCTGACCAAAGGGCATTGATGATGCTGTTTTTGAGTTGGCATTTTGCTCTCAAGCGAGGATTACTGCGTAAAAGAGTATTGATTGGCAAAAAAGAAACAAATAAAAGTATGGCAAGATGTCTGATTGAGGTTAAAAATCGGACTAATAGTTTTTCGCCTTACTTCGAGATTTAGCATGCCGAATAAAGTAAAAAAGCAGTACTTACCTAAGAAAATTTGCGCTGCTTGTCAGCGGCCCTTTAATTGGCGTAAAAAGTGGCAGCGCTGTTGGGATGAGGTACGTTATTGTTCAAAACGCTGTCGCTCAGTTGGTGCTCAGCGCTGTGATACTATCGGCTAACGAAGGCTACCATGGTAGCTCCTCACCGCTGTAGCTATAAAATCGGCCACTATGCTCTGGTGTACTGCGCTCTATAATGGCAATCAGATCACGCGCGACATCGTCCGGGGTGAACAGTTTGCCAGTTGGTACATTGGCTTGAAATGGTTTTGACAGCGCAGTGTCTGTTGTTCCGGGGTGGAGGGCAATGATGGTTGCCTTTCGGCAGGTGCGTTGCCATTCTATGGACACTGTTTTTACAATCATATTGAGCGCCGCTTTTGAAGCGCGATAGCTATACCATCCTCCTAATCGATTGTCCTTAATGCTGCCTACTTTGGCTGAGAGTATTGCCATCTTACCCGCCTCACTGCGTTTCAGTATTGGAGTAAAGTACTTGCTCAGTAGCAACGTTGGTAGCGTATTACGCTGGATGTTTTCACTAAAGAAGTCGCTCGATACACTCGCTAAACTTTTCTCCGGGCCTTGATGCTTGTTATGCAAAAATCCAACACAATTTATTATCCAGTCAATATGAGTCAACTGCTCACTTAACTTATGCACTTGGCTTTCGTTACTGACATCGACCTGATGCCAAGTCACTTCATCGGGTTGCGACTGAGGTTGAGTTTGTCGATAGGTCGCGTGCAACTCAGCGCTAGGGTAACGTTGCTGGCAAAGTTGTAAAATGGCACTGCCGATACCGCCACGCCCACCAATGATTAATATTTTCATTTTTATGTCTCAATCTGATGTAAGAACCTGTCGTTCAAATGAACTTGGAGTGTGATTAGTTACGAAAAAAAGGGCTACACGACTCAATATAGACCGAGATGTGTGATCAATCGCAAGATTCTCAATGTTTATCAGGCCCAATCGGCTATCAAATTTAGCTTAAGCCAATAGTGCGTCAATAGTGGTCTAGATTTATATGAGCTAGGTTTCTTAAATTTGGACGTGGTCAGATGCAGGTGTGGTCAAAGAAAAACGGATTGATGTGGAGTGTTATCGTTGTGCTGGCGATATCGGCACTCTACCTCTATCAACGGAAAATGCCGATGACCGTTGCAACGGATCAAGTTAAGATCGGAGTCTCATTGACGCCGCTCTCTTCACCTTTTTTTGTCGCCGAGCAACTGGGGTTGTTTAAACAATATGGACTCAATGTTGCGTTGTTGCCCTGCTCAAGTGGGGTGAGTTGCGCAGATTCTATGCTTAATAGCGATGTCGATTATGCGACCGCCTCGGAATCGGTGGTGATGTTTAAGAGCTTCAAGCAGGATGATATCTTGCTTTTGGCGAGTTTTGTTGAGTCGGATAATGATCTCAAATTGCTCAGCTTAGGTCCGTCAAAAATTAAATCCGTTGCTCAATTAAAAGATAAACGAGTGGGTATTGTGAAAGGGTCGGCGAGTGAGTTCTATTTTGACTCTGTGCTGATTGGTAGTGATTTACGCGAATTGCCTGTGGAGAAAGTCTATTTGTCTGACAAAGAGCTTGTCCCGGCATTGCTCTCATACCGAGTTGACGCCATTTCTGCTTGGGAACCAATGGGTTACCAAACTGACTTACTTTCAGTGGCGCAAGTACACAATTTGGGTATCAATGGGGTCTATCAGCTCTCGTTTAACCTTATTTCTCGGCCTTCTCATCTTGAATTTGCAGGGGATGAACCGGTTCGTTTACTGCAAGCACTCCAAGTGGCAATCGATTGGATTAAAACTCACCCGCAGCAAGCCATCACGCTAGTGTCGCAACGACTTGAGGTGCCTGTAGAACAGATTGACTGGTCTTGGGACGACTATGTTTTTCGCCTATCGCTAGGTAACTCACTGTTATCCAACCTACAATTGCAAGCACGCTGGGCGATAAATAGCGGTTTGGTCAGTAAGTCTCCGCCAGATTTTAGGCGAGTGTTTTACTCATACCCATATCAACAAATGTTAGCAGAAAGGAACTGACGTCATGCTTGATTCGATGTTTAAGAAGATGTTTGTTCTGTCGACGACGACGATGCTACTGACGCTTTTTATTGTGGTGTCGTTTACTAAAATTCATGCCGAGCATAAAGCAACCAAGACCGATTTGGATCAAGTGATTGATCTGCAGCTTAGTGTCGATTTATTACGTAGCCAACTATGGGCGTTTATGCAGTTTCGAGATCAGCCGAGTTTAAATCAGGTCGAGCTTGCCCAAGCGGATCTGGCGACTAAGTTTACGGCCTACAAAAATAAACACATCCAATTGGATAACTTGCAGCGAATGAATAGCAGTTTGATTAATCTTCTAGGCCAAGAGAAGGCGTTGTTTTTTAACAATTTCAATGATAGTAGCCCAGCCATACAAACGGCTTTAGATACTCGAGCACTGCTGCAATCTCGTTATAACATGATCATGCAGAATATGACGGAAGAACTCGCTTATATTCATAGGCAAGTGCTCAACAAGAATACCATCAATTTACAAAACGTGATGGGCACGGCTGCGGTATGGTTAATTGCCTGTTCTTTGCTGGTCAGTGGGGTCGCTTGGTTGATTCTATTTAGGTTTAGAGCGGGAGCCGGAGCAATGAAGAAAGCGATCCTCGACTTAGCGAGTGGGCAACTAGATACCAAAGTAGAAAATGTCAAAATGGACAGTGAATTCAGAGTGATATCGAGATTCTTTAATCAGATGACGGCATCTTTACGCCAGTCTACGGTTACCAAGCAAGAGTTAGAAGAAGAGGTCAAGCGTCAGACCATGCAGTTACATAAAAAACAGCAGCAACTACTATTTTTGTCTGAACACGATCCTTTAACTAATTTGATGAACCGCAGAGCGTTTGATAAACAGTTAGAGAGCGCATTAATTAAAGCCAATCGTACTGAGCGAAAATTGGCGTTACTGTTCCTCGATTTGAATGATTTTAAACAGGTTAACGATACTTATGGACATAATGCAGGCGATATGGTTTTGACGGCCGTTGCACAGCGGTTAACCGATTGTATTCGTGAATCTGATTTTGTTGGCCGCTTAGGGGGAGATGAGTTTGTCGTCTGTTTAGATCTGCTGACCAGTTTCGATGTTGTTAAGCAAAAGGTCGAACAGATAAAAAAATTGGTCAATCAACCCATCTATTATGACGAACGATATTTGCAGGTTAGCGTCAGTGTTGGTATCAGCCGCTATCCGGATGACAGTAAAAACAAAGACACATTAATGAGTATTGCAGATGAAGCGATGTACTGTGCTAAGGAACGCAATCAGCGTCATCAAGCTCAAGATCCTCCGCTTGAAGATGATGAAGGTGAGGCTAAGGTGGTCAGTATTTCGCTAAATAAACACTAACAAATTGGCGCTGGCTCACAAAAGTGTAAATATTAGTTAACACTGTTGTTAACTTGCCATTTCGACTTCACTCTCGACATCAATATCAATAATAGACATCTTATCCGGGTTTGATTCACCCTTTTTGGTGAGTCGTTAAGGGATAGGAAGCCTAAAATGGATAAAGAACATAGTATGCGCGAAAATTTACTCGCGTTATTGTTGGGTAGTGCCTTAGTTTCACTGGGCGTGATATTTTTTAACAAAGCGGGGTTATTGACAGGTGGAACCGCCGGCCTCGCGATTTTTCTCACTAAGGTCAGCAGTTTTAGTTTCGGTCAGATCTTTTTTGCTTTGAATTTGCCATTTTACCTTCTTTCTGTGGCTCGTATGGGCTGGCGTTTTACCATTAATACCTTTATCGCGGTGTCGATCGTTTCGTTCGCTGTCGATCATCTTCACCACGTGATTGAAATCGCCCGTATTGATACTTTCTATGCGGCACTGATTGGTGGTGGGCTGATCGGGATTGGGATGTTGGTTATTTTCCGCCATAAGATGAGTTTAGGCGGTTTTAATATTCTGGCATTGTTCCTTCAAGAACGTTTCGGTATTCGAGCGGGTAAGGTTCAAATGGCGCTCGATTGTACCATCGTGGTGTTATCACTGTTTATCGTTGATCTTTCACTGATTTTGCTATCGGTGATGGGCGCTGTGGTAACGAATTTAATTTTGGCCATGAATCACAAACCAGGCCGCTATCAACCCAAGCCGTCCGCGGCGTAAGCGGCCATCGTTGAAAAGGCTTAGCATTGCTAAGCCTTTTTATTTGACGAGCGCTCTGGAGTTTCAACCACATCGCTTCTAGAGCAACGCCCCCCATCTTGAGTGTCATACCCCTTAAATTGTTTGTAATAATCGCAAGGTAAATTTGACTAACAAATGACTACATTCACCATGTGAATTAGTTGACCAGTCGAGGCCTATTCTTAAGTAGCTGTAAATGTTGGACAAATAGTTGGTCTACGACTTGCTTGGGTGACTTTGTGTTATTTGTTTTAAAAATTACTTGCTCGATAATGAGAATGGATAAACTGATTGTATAAAATCATCCTGGTCAATGGATAAATTGGTCTGATTTGGTGTCACACGTAAGTTCATTCGTATAACCATACTATTAGAGCCCGCTACTTAAGGCGGCATTTTACAAGCATTACAGACAGATAAGGAACTCACATGATGAGTAAGTCGTTACGTTGGCTACTGCCTTTTGTTGTTTTGGGCGGCGCTTATGCAGGCTATTCAGCGATTGCCTCCAGTGCACCTGATCCCCTGAAGAGTAAACCACCCAAAGCGCCACCAGTGGTTCAAGTTGCCAAAGCACAATCAAGCAATCATAAAGTAGTGATTACCGGCCATGGTGAATTAAGGCCTGTTGAAGTCACTCAACTTTCAGCGCAGGTATCTGGCGAGGTAATTAGCTGGCACCCTAATTTCCTTGTTGGCGGTGTTGTCGAACGTGGTGAAGTGCTCTTTACTATCGAAAGTGATAACTACCAAGCTGCGGTACTTCAAGCACAAGCCGAACTTGCCAGTGCACAAGCGGCGCTAATCGAAGAGCGAGCGCGTGCAGAAGTGGCAAAACGCCAAGCGCAAAACCTCCCTAAAAATCAGGTCACGGATCTATATCTACGAAAACCGCAACTATTGAGTGCTGAAGCGCAACTTAAATCGGCTCAAGCGTCACTTAAACGCGCCAAGCGTGATTTAGCCAACTGTGAGGTTGTGGCACCTTATGATGCGTTGGTGGTTGAGAAATCGATTGGAGTTGGTCAGTTTATCTCAGCAGGAGGACACGTTGCGACGTTAAATAATGTTGAAGCCGGAGAGGTGCATATCCCTATTGCGGGCTTTGACAGTGCGTTTCTGCCAACCAACTTTGCTGGTTTACCCGCACGTGTTATTCAACGAGGGATCAGTAGCACTCAACGTCAAGGTGTTATCGATCGCGATTTGGGGATTGTCGATAGTAGCACCCGTATGACAAGTTTGGTGATACGCGTTGATGACCCTTATGCGGTCAATAGCGAGCAGTTTCCCATCCAGTTTGGCTCTTATGTTGAAGTGCAATTTACCGGTAAGGAGCTCAAGCACATCTACCGATTGCCGCAAGAATTGGTCAATAACCGCCAAGTCTGGGTGGTCAATCAAGACAATCAACTTGAGCCAAGGACCGTCAATGTATTGCGAGCAGAAAAAGAGTTCATGCTGATCAATCAAGGCTTGAGTGATGACGATCAGATAGTGATTACCGTTCCCGAGTATCCTCAGCAAGGGCTAGCAGTCACTGTTGCCGATATCGTCAGTACTAATCAGGACTAAAGTATGCACGAGACCAAACAAACAGGCTTAATCGCGTATTTTGCCAATAACCCAGTCGCGGCAAATTTGCTGATGGTGTTCGTATTGATCGTTGGTACCGTCAGTTTCTTCTTCATTCAAAGGCAAATGTTTCCCAACATTGAGGTGAACTACATCAATGTCAGTGCTCAATACCCAGGGGCGTCTCCCCAAGAGGTCGAAGAGAGCATATTAATTAAGTTAGAAGAGTCACTTAAAGACGTTACCGGAATTAAGAAAGCGGTCTCGAGTGCTAACCGTGGCAGCGGCAATATTGAACTCGAAATCAACGTTGATGAAGACATTGATGATGTATTGGTCAAGGTTAAACAGAAGATTGACGCGGTCTCGAACTTGCCAGCGAGTATGGAGCCGATCCAAGTTTATCAGTATGAATTTCGTCAAGATGTCATAGAAATGGCGCTGGTGGGCGATCGCAGTCTACTTGAGTTAAAACCGATTGCAAAACAGATTGAAGACGAGTTATTACAGCTGGGCAATGTAGCGTTGGTGGAGCTTGGCGCACCAAATTATGAAATTGCTATTGAAGTAGAGCCGCGTGTATTACAAAAATATAGCCTCACATTGAATGATGTGGTCAATGCTATTCAACGTTATTCTGCTAACTATTCGGCAGGTGAAGTGCGAACTAATGCCGGCATGATTTCTGTACGTATCGAGAATCAGTTTTATCGCGGTGAGCAATTTCGCGATATTCCGGTCAAAATCGGTGCCAATGGTGGCAAAGTTCTGTTGCAAGATATCGCAACGATAAAAGACGGATTTACTGAAGATGACCGCTATTTTAAGTACTCGGGTCAAAATGCGATGTATTTATCGGTGAAGGCGACCAAGGACCAAAACATGGTCACGGTTGCAGACACCGTCAAAGCGTATATCGAACAAAAAAATCAAACCTTGCCAGCGGACTTACAGATCAAAACGTTGGTCGACATGACCTACTACTTGAATGCCCGTCTCGACATGATGTTGAAGAACTTGCTGCAAGGGGCGGTGTTGGTTGCATTGATGTTGAGCTTGTTCTTGCGAGTTAAACTGGCGATGTGGGTAATGATAGGACTACCAGTCTGTTTCTTAGGCGCGGTGATGATCATGCCTGCGATCGGTGTCAGCATTAACATCGTCTCGTTGTTTGCTTTTATCATGGTTCTTGGGATTGTTGTCGATGATGCGATCGTAATTGGTGAAAGTGCCTACAGTGAAATCGAGAAAAAGGGTGGCGGGGTCGAAAATGTCGTGCGTGGTGTCAAGCGGGTAGCCACACCAGCGACTTTTGGCGTATTAACCACCATGGCCGTTTTTGCACCATTTCTGATGTCGAAAGGCATTGAACGGGCATTTTTCTTCGGTATTGCCGCGATCGTGATCCTTTGTCTGCTATTTAGTTTGATTGAATCGAAATTGATTCTTCCGGCACATTTAGCGCATTCTCATTTTAGTCCGATTAAGAAAGGCAGTTGGCGCGACCGATTTAACACTCGCTTTTTTAGCTTTGTTTATGGGCCATACCAACGCTTCGTTGAACTGTGTACCTATTGGCGCTGGAGTGTGTTAGCCAGTTTTACTGCCATTCTTGTGCTTAGCGTGGCGTTAGTGATGGCGAATTATGTGCGTATCGTCCCGTCGCCGAAAGTGCCGCATGATTTTCCGAGCATTAAGCTGGTGATGAATGACAATATTTCTAGCCAACAAACCATCGCAGCACTCAAGCTGATTGAGTCAACTGTCATGGCCGTCGACCAAGAGATAGAGCAACAGACCGGGCAAAAAATGGTGCGTGATATTCTGACTTTCAGCCAAGGCCGCAAAGAGGGGTCGTTAGTGATACCTTTGGTGGATGAAGAACTGAGACCATTTGACACTTTTGAACTTGCAAGACGCTGGCGCGAGAACATTCCAACCATACCCGGAATGAAGACTTTCACCGTGTCCGATAACGTCAACGATAATGGCAAAGGTGATGAGTTTGGATTCCTGCTGTACGGCTCAGATATTGACTCTCTTAATGAAGCTGGGCGCGCGTTAATCCTTGCCCTGCAACAGCAGCAAGGCTTGTTTGATATCTCTTCATCGATTGATACTGGCAGTCAAGAGGTGCAACTTTCATTAGCGCCAGTGGCTTATAATCTTGGCTTAGATCTGTTTGATATTGCGACTCAAGTTGGTGGCAGTTTTTACGGCGGTGAGGCGGAACGAGTACTGCGTGATGGTGAAGAGGTCAGAGTGATGGTTCGTTACCCTCAATTAACGCGCGAGGCATTTTCGTCTCTGCGTTATGCGGTGATAACCACTCCCGATGGCAAAAAGGTCATGCTCGGTGACGTGGTTGAAATCAAACAAAAGCCGGGCGTGAGTAGTATTCGACGCGAAGAGGGTTATCGCAGTGTTTACGTTTATGGATCCATTGATGAAGAACGAGTGGAGCCTAACGCGATTGTCGAGCGAGTGACTAGCGAAATTATGCCTGATATTCTGGCTGGTTATCCGGGCGTTAAAAGTGAGCTTGGCGGCACGATTGAAGAGCAACAAGCGCAGCAAAGCGAACAGATTATCTTCTTCGTCGCTGGGATGATCTTGGTCTACATTTTGTTGGCCGTGCCACTGAAAAGCTACACACAACCACTGATTATTATGTCAGTGATTCCATTTAGCTTAACTGGAGCCATTTGGGGTCACTATTGGTTTGGTCTTGATCTGAGCATGATGTCGACCTTTGGCTTGATTGCTGCCGCCGGGGTGGTAGTTAATGACTCATTAGTGATGACTGACTATGTCAATCAGGTTAGAAAAGAGGGCGTCAACACTAAGCAAGCGGTTATTGAGGCGGGCTGCGCGCGGTTTAGGGCCATCATTCTGACATCGATTACGACCTTTGTTGGTGTGTTGCCGATTATGTTTGAAACTAGCCTGCAAGCACGTTTCGTCATCCCAATGGCAGTCGCCCTTGGTTTTGCAGTGTTGTTCGCCACCTTGCTGACATTGGTGTTGGTGCCTTGTTTGTATCTGATCTTAGAAGACATCAAAGCACTGTTCACTAAGCTTAAGAGCCTTATGTTGCGTCGTCGTTACCCGACGCAACAAACGCTAGATCAATCCTCAGGTCAGTAGACCCACTGGTTATGTAGCAATGTTTTTTAAAGGGTTCTTTAAGGGAAACGGATGACTTTAAATTAGGCTGTCAAATCGCAACCGTGAGGTCAAAAGAGCCAGAAAATTCTGGCTCTTTTGATTTAAATCTCTTGATGCTTATGGACTAAGCCAAAATCGGCCAGCACGGCGTACGCGGCTGGGATCATAAACAGCACCAGCAGTGTCGAGGCGAAGATGCCAAACACGATCGAGATGACCAGTGGTTGAATTACTTGTGCCTGCAAACTGGTTTCAGTCAGCAGTGGCAATAAACCTGCTGCGGTTGTCATTGATGTCAAAAACACCGCTCGAAAACGTTCGCGGCTGGCTTTGACGACAGAGTCATGGACGCTGTCTCCCTCATCAACGTGATGGCGGATGTACTGAACTAACAGTATTGAGTCGTTGACGACGATCCCGGCGAGTGAGACAAACCCCATCATACTCGGCATGCTCAGCGAATGTCCGAGCAAAATATGTCCCCAAACTACGCCGATAAAGGCGAGCGGGATGGCAAGCATAACCACCACTGGCTCTAGGTAGCTTCTAAATTGGTAACTCAAAATAGCAAAGACACCAAATAGGCCTAACAAAAAGCCTTTGCCCATTGAAGCGCCAGTTTCTGCGGTGTCTTTTGCTTCACCTTCAAAATCAAAACGTAACCCTGGGTATTTGGCGAGAAGTTTGGGCGCCTCTTCACGTTGAAATTGAGCAATAATCGCGGTGGAGTTGGCTTTACTGTTGTCGATATCGCCAAAAACGCTAATGGTACGTAATCCATCTATCCGTTGAATTCGCACGTAGTTACGTTGAAAGCTCAATGTTGCGATGGTCGCCAGTGGAATCTGGCTGCCACTGGTCATAATAATAGGGAAGTTAGCCAGTTGTTGTAGATCGCCAGCTTGGATCTTATCTAGGCGGACATCAATGGTGATGTTTTCAATGCCGACTTGTATTTCGTCTGCGGTTTGACCAAAGAATGCCGCCCGAAGCTGACTGGCAATCATCTGTCCGTTGACGCCATAACTCTCTGCTCCTGGGCGCAATTTAACCAACACTTCCTCTTTACCCATTCGCATATCATCCAAGATTCCGTGAACACCATCGAACTGATTAAGGTATTGTTGGATATCTATAGAAGCGGCCTTGAGTTGATCAAGATCATGATGTTTAGCTCGAATCTCGATCGCACGACCGCCAGGGCCCATTGTCGGTTGTTTAAATACCAATGAGATTGGGTCGGCTAATTCACCCACGTCATTGCGCCACGCTGTAATAAAGTCATCAATCACAGTGTTACGGCTTTCTGCGCCGAGCAGATCAAGCCTAACGGTTGCAATGTGTGGGCCCGATTCGTTGGCATCCGCGTTGGTATTGAATTGACTGGTGATGTGTTGAATGAGCGGTGCGCCATTTTCAATCCTTGTTGACCACTCCCGGCCAAGCTCGGTTGCCGATAAGACGATCTTATTCACGACAGCTTCTGTTTGCGATAACGATGAGCCTGGCGGTAGAATAATTCTAGCCTCTGCGATATCACCATCCAGTTCGGGAAAGGGTTGAAACTTTAGCAAGCCGCTAGCAATCGTTGCGATAGAGATAAGCAACAGCGCGACAACACTACCTAAAAACGCATAACGAAACTCAACCACTCGTTCAACGCCATTGACTAAGGTGGTGTTGCGAAAGTACTCAAATTTATCGAGTAATTTTTGCTTGAATTTCGCTGTCGGTTTGTCGCTTTTTTGTTTGTGTAATGAGTGAGATAAGTGGTTTGGTAGAATTAAAAAGGCTTCGACCAAGCTCAACGTTAACACCAGTATTAATACTTGGGGAACGGCTTTGAGCACCGCACCCATCTCGCCTTCTAAAAATAACAAGCTGCCAAAAATACAAACTGTGGTAAGAAACGAGGAAATCACACCCGGAAGTACTTTTTTTACGCCCTTTACGACTGCGTCATCGATCTCTTCACCGCGGTCGAGGTGGGCGGCGATAGATTCGGCGATCACAATGGCATCATCCATCATGATCCCGATAGCCATCAGTAAGCCAACCAACGACATAATATTGATCGAAAGGCCAAGCTGCGCCATTAAAAATAGGCCGCCAAGAAAAGCTACCGGCAGACCTGCCGCCACCCAAAACGAGTAGCGCAGCGAAAAGAATAACCACATGGTGGCAAACACCAAGATGATCCCTTGCCAACCATTACGAACCATCATAGTTAAGCGATCCCAGAGCACTGATGATAAATCGTTGGTCAGTTCTAGTTTGACTCCCATTGGCGCCAGTGCTTGTTGGTCGTTAACAAACTGTTCGACGCGCTCTTTGATTCTGAGTGCATCATCTTCTTTGTTCTTACTCACTTTGAGCAGTGCCGATGGGTGCCCATCAAACAATACTTTCTGCTCATCAAGTTCGAAGCGGTCGGTGATAGTGGCGATATCTTTTAAGCGAATTAATGAACCGTTAGCGCCAGACGCTACCACGATAGTTTCGAGTTGCTGTGGAGTGATACGACGTTCATCAAAGCGAATAAGGAAATTTTTGTCTGGCGTTTCAACATTACCGCTGGGTAATTTAATGTTCTGTCGTCCGATTTGGTCGGCGATGTCTCCGACACTCAAGCCAAGTTGGCGCATGGCTTGCGAGTCAAGCTCAACACTAAATTGATGATCGGAAAACCCTGTAACACTCACCAGTGATACGTCATAGTCTAACTTTAACGTCTGTTTAAGCTGCTCTGCGTATGCTTTTAATTCAGGCCAAGTGGTTTCGGCGGTAATCGCAACATCGACCACAGGTTCATTCCAGTCAAGCTCTTGTACAATGGGTGATTCAATCTCTTGGGGAAAATCGTTGATCGAATTAATTTGGGTTTGCACATCGACCAGCATGCGACCGATGTCTGCTTTCTGATTAAGTTTGAGGATCAGGCGAGCAGAACCTTCAGTGGCTTCACATTGCGTCTCTTCAATATTCGCCAAGCCATCGACGGCATCTTCCATGCGTACACAAATGCTTTCTTCGACCTCTTGTGGTGAAGCGCCGGGATAGACCACGCCCGCCATAATGTATGGGGGATCAAATTCTGGAAAGGTTTCGCGTTTAATATTAGTTAGCGAGGTGACCCCTAGTACCAATAGCCCAAGCATCAGCAGGTTAGCGGCGGTCGGGTGTTTTGCGAAGAATCGAATCATTGCGGTGACTCCCCGTTGTCGGTCGCTTCTTTCAGTGACATACCTTCAATCGCGGGCAACAAGTCATTGATAATTAGCTTGTCCCCTTGCTCTAACTCGCCGTCAATGATCACGTGATTATCTCGGCGATATAACACGTCAACAGATTTGAATACGAGGCGGTTGTCCGCGTCCATCAGATAAATGGTGTCACCATGCAAAGCACGTTCAGGGATCACCCAGCTTGGATTGGCTTGACCTTCGATAGTGGCGCGAACGAACATACCATTCACTAGCGGCGGTGCATTGGTCGGATCAAGATGGCGATAATCTTGGGCGATTTCTAAAATTACTCCTGCGGTGGCTTGATTAGGGTCTACCGTTTCACTAATACGACTTACTTTCGCCGGCCAGGTTGCGTGTAAGTTACCGCTGCTTAAATCAATACTGGCGTTAATAAAAGTCATGTCAGGTCGAGGAATGCCAGACTCATCGCGACTAATTTCACCCAAACTTGACGCGAGGGTTTGCATATCATGAATAGAGAGCTGTGCTTCGACTTCCATGACCGCCATCCCATGCGCACTGACCATGGTTTGTTGAAGATTAACCACCTGATCTTGCTCAATATCGACAGACGCGATACGCAGATCATAGGGCAGGGTAATAATGGTTTTGCTTAATGAGCGCTTTGCCTCATCGACTTTGGAGGTGTTCACTTTTACGAGTGCTTGGGCAACCCGTTTTTCATCGGGAAGCAAGGCGATTTGGTTTTCAATATCTTGGACCAATTTGCGTTGTGATAATGCGCTTTGTTGTTGTTGATCGACATCCGATTGTGAGTTGAGCCCTTTCTTGCGCAGGTTGAGCTTTCGCTCCAGTTCTTTGTTTGCGATCTCAAGTCGATTGCGTTCAATCTCTAAGGTCAGTTTAAGATTGCTCTCTTCTTGGCTCAACTTTGCCAGAGATGTTTGCGCCGAGGTCAAATCTGCCTGAGCCTGAACTAGCTTAAGTTCATAGTCGAGGGGATCAATGCGTAAGATCTCGGTGCCTGCTTTCAGTACCTGACCTTTTTCTAATTCAGGGTGACGGTAAACCACCTTTCCGCTCACCTCGGCGATGGCTTTCCACTCAATTTTTGGCGTGATTTTACCAAAGCCAATTGCTACTGGTGCGATGGCGCGTAAATTCAGCGGTATGGTCTCAACTAACCGAGCGCGATCGCTAGCTGGCTTAACGGGTAGATCCGGTTTTAATGCGACAGCAGTGAGTAAAACCACAACGCCAATAGTGACGGCGGGGAAAAACAGTAGCTTTTTATTTATTTTCATCGTGACTATTCCTGGTTGTCGCCGGTTTGAAGAAATCCATGGGTCATTAATTTAATATTGTGTTCAAGCAATTGGTTAAGAAAGGTTTCGTTTATCTCAATACCATGAATCGCTAACAAAGCCGGTGGGGCAATAAAGGGAAACACCATTAAGCTAATGTAAGAAACCCGACACAATTGTGGGTCTGCATCCTTTCGGAGAATACCGCTGCCAATAAAATGTTCGAACATCATTTTTTGCAGCGGTTGGCTGATATCGATGAATACTTTCTCAAGCAACTTACGTTGGGTTTCTGAAGGGTTCATATTCATCACTTGCGCAATAAGGCGCGGGAACTGAGGTACCTTCACCATCTCGTGATAATAAGTTTTCATCAGGTCTAAAAAATTCTTTTGTGAACTCTCTTTGACTAGCAACTGCATCTGGCGCTTCATCGGTGCTAAGGTTTCACGCAGCATAGTTTCAAATAATCCTTCTTTGCTGCCAAAGTAATAGCGAATCATGGCGGCATTGACCTCGGCTCGATTCGCGATCAAACGGATGGAAACCTTTTCATAGGCCATGACCATGAAGAGTTCGCGAGCGTGGTGAATAAGCGCTTGTCTGACATCAACTGGTTTGCTGGGGCGACCTACTTTGCGATTCAAGGTATTGCTCTCAAATATTAATCGATGGTTAATTATAGTGTGCGCTTGAGCGGTGTGATATGACATAAATTAATCGATATTTAATCAAATGATTAATTTCTAGTGTGTGTGGCTAAAATGTGACGCTCAAGAAAGAAAAACCCATACAGTGGGCAACCGTATGGGCAAAAAATGGGCAACAATTCTTTATGATTGTTTGGAGATTGTTGGTCCAATATCCTTATCTTAACTGTTATCAACTCACTTCGGTCTTTAAAGGAAGTTTATATCAGTGTAACCAATGCTGCTTAAAGTAACACTTTTGTCACGAGTGGTTAAATAGTAAAAATGGAAAGATAACTTTCATTAATTGTAAGTTCGGGCTACAGCATTGGTCCGATAACCGAGGGCAAAGCTGTGCTGACACCGCCTATCTCAGTGAGTCGTGATAACTGATATTCAAGCAGAGATAATAAGGCAGAGAGGCGTGTTTGGCCTCTCTGTCATAGGGTTATGAATTTGGACGTCTCATAAACCCACGGTGAGATTGGAACTCTTGCATATCAATCAACTGATCTTGGTTGGTGTCTATCAGTTCAAACATTTGCTCACTCTGAGTCGCGTTTTTCATTAAACGCCCCTCGGCTTGACGCGCTTGTTGTCTTGCTTGCAGGAATTGTTCAAATTCTTGCTGAGAAATGAATCCGTCTTGATTAAGGTCAATATCAGTGAATACAGGGGGTTGTTGCATGCTCATTGGGCCGTTCCCTTTCGCTTGGAGCGCAAACGGTATTGAAAGTGAGACAGTGACGAGCAAAGCAGATACGAGATAGCGTTTCATGGCATCCTCCGGTCATTTAGGTTTCACTTTAAGTATACGCTCAAATAACCATTAAAAGTGTAAGGTTATGTAAAGGTGCCATTGACGTGCCCATTCTCTTAATAGTAAGACACATTATGTCTCTATGTTGATCGGAGAATATTTTTGCGCAAGTTGATCTGCGTTAATCGGGCGCTCAATAAGATAGCCTTGTAACACGTCACAACCATAATCGATCAAAACCTGTTTTTGTGCTTCAGTTTCGACCCCCTCGGCAACGATCCTCATCTTAGCTGATTTCCCGATGGCAATAATGGCTTTAACCAAGGAGTCGCTATGCTCTGAGCTGAGCATTTTATCAACGAAGACGCGGTCAATTTTGAGCTCATCTAACGACAAACTGCTCAAATAACTGAGTGATGAGTAGCCAGTGCCGAAGTCATCCAGTGAAATGGTAAAACCAAGCTCTTTAAGTTGGTTGATAATAGGGCCTGCTTTGGGTAAGTCACTAATTAAAACATTTTCAGTTATCTCTAAGGTGATCCTACGATTAGCAAGTTTGTGTTTGGCAACCACAGTACTCAACTCATGGACAAAACCATCACACATCAGCTGAGCAGGCGAAATATTGATAGACAACATCAAGTTATGCTGTGGAGATGGAAACATGTGGCTGAATTCCTCGCACGCTTTATCGAGGACGAAGCGACCAAGCTCACCAATTAAGCCAATCTCTTCAGCCAATGAAATAAACTCAAGTGGAGAGACATGGCCCAATTGACGGTTATACCAACGAACTAATGCCTCTGCGCCGTAGATCTCACCGCTGTCGGCATAAACTTGAGGTTGGTAGACAAGAGATAACTCATTACGCTCTATCGCGCCGCGTAGCTCTCTTTCTAATAGGAAATCATACTGAACTTGTTTGTTAATGGATGAGTCAAAGAACAGAACATCGCCTTTTTGACGAGCTTTCGATTTGTAGAGCACAATATCGGCTTTAGAGATTAGTGCCTCTGGATCATCGCCATCGCTTGGAAACATTGACACACCAATTGAGCAACTGGCAAACAAGACTTTGCCATCGATGACAAATTGTTGTTTAAAGACGGATTTTATTTGCTCAACTTTCACTTTGGCTTCGGCAAGATTATTTAAACCCGCAAAGCAGAAAATAAACTCATCACCGCCAAATCGGGCGACATAATCATTAGGGCCGATGAAGGCTTCAAATTTATGACTTATTTCACTTAGTAACTTGTCACCGGCAGAATGGCCGTAGAGGTCGTTAACTTTTTTGAAGTCATCAAGGTCAACGAACATAACCGCTAGTTGCTGACAGTTGTGACTAGAATGCGCTATGCCTTGGACGATTTTATGGTGTAATTGAGAACGATTGGGCAGACCAGTCAGTTCGTCATGATTGGCCAAAAACTCTAGCTTGTCTTTGGTGGTTTGAAGGCGCGCAAAGTCGCGGTTGATACGTATTTCGAAACGTTTAAAGCGCGCGGCAATCATGCGGCTCAGCGCAATAGAAAATACGCCGACAAACAGTATCGTCACCAGTCCAATTGCGATCATCTGTTGCATGCTTTGCTGCTGCTCTTGCTTGATGATTTCTTCACGTTGTGCAAGATATCGCTGGCTGAGCTCATCATATACACCAGCGCCGATAGTCCAGCCCCAGCTTGGGTCTTGTATTACATAGCTGGTCTTCGCTAGGTTGGTCAGTTCCGCTGGGCCTATCGGTGCTATGTAATGGACCAGCTCCTGATCGGCTGACATGAGCTTCTTTACACCGCTAATATTGGCTTCACTTCCCACTTGCAATGCGTTTTGACCTAATAGGTCTTGATTGATGTGCGAGAGAATCGTTCCATCTTTGTCTAAAACAAAAATATAGCCAAACTCACCAAAGCGAAGATTCGTTAACCAATAAAGCACCGTTGCCTTGATGTCGTTTTCCACGTCGACCACGTAATCACCGGTTCCGATAAACCAGTCATAGGGTTCGAAGTACTTACCGAAGCCTATTTTTTCGAACTCTTTATTTTTATTGTCCGGTTTAACAAACCACCAGCGATAAAAGGCTTCACCGCTTGATTTTACCTGTTCACCCATTTCACGAACAATATAACTACCACGAACGTCTTTAAAGTCCCACAGAGAGGTGCCTTCGACTCGTGGTAGAAGAGGGTGCATGATACTCATACCCTCAGTTTTATAGATGAAAAAGTAACCACGGCCATTATTGAAACGGATATCACGTAAAGCGTCGGTGATAAGCTTAGTGACTTGCTCTTCTGGCAAGTGCTTGTTGTTTTGATACAACCGAGTGGCGATGTTGTGTGCTTCGTAGATGCGCGCTTGAATGGTGCTCTCAAGTTGTTGCTCTGTTTGAGCGCGTGCGTGGGTTATCTGTTGTTGGACATAATCGACTCGGTTGGTCAACGTAACAAACTGGCGCTGCCTTGCTTCCTCTCTTAGTGACAGCAGCTCTTGTTGGGAACTGAGCACTTGATCTCGTGCGGCAACCAAAACCCAGACCAAAGTAAAAACGGCGACAATCAACGCTGGAGCGTAAGTAATGAGGTTGAGCAACTTCTTGTCGGTGAGTTTGGTCATAGAGCTCCATGAAGATGAAAGATAAGTCGTCGATTTTTGTAATAGTGAGTTATTACATTATTACATTATTACATTATTTGTTAAATGTAGGCGATTGGTTTTAAGAACTTGAAGTAAAGGGCAATAATATGTGTCACTTTTGTGCAGCGTCTCAACTATGAGATGCGGAGTGGGTTGGATGATAGATAAGTTCTGCCCATCATTGTGCAGCATATCCTCTTCTCCACGTCATTTTTGACCCATACTGAAGTGAATAAGTTAGGAGATGGCATTTGATTAAACGTGGACTTATTTGGCTGGTTGTTTTTAGCCCTGCTGTAATCTGGGTGAGCTTAAGCTTTTATGAAGCGGTGTGGTGGATCGAAAACATCGTCGCATTCCCAGCGCTATTTATTGTCACTTACATTGTGTTAGCCGTGGGGATGTTACTTTTAAAGGCTTGGGCACCGTTGATTTTGTGTGGTGTATTGCTGTCGTTTTTTTTACTGCTCAGCCCACACCGCAGTCACCACTTAGTCGCTAACTGCGTGAACTCTATTACGGTCGCGCAATACAACCTTTATTACCAGAACCCAAATATCAACGCGTTGGTTAATCGTCTGCTTACCTCACCCAGTGACTTGGTGGTGTTGCAAGAGGTGGCCCCAGAAGTAGGAGAAAAACTAAAAACACTCGACGACGTTTATCCATATTATTACGGTGGGCAAGAAGGGGTCGGGTACCCATCCAGTCAGATGATTTTGAGCCGCTTTCCTTTAAAGCAGGTATCCGTTTACATGACGCCCGATCAGCAAGCAATTATTCGTGGTTTATGGTACCCAAATACCCAAAAGGCACTCGCTTTTATCGCCGCTCACCCACCATCACCAAGAACAAAGGCTTTATGGTATCGGCGTAATGCGTTGATTCGAACCATTGAATCGCTCATCGATATTTACCCGAATGATGAAATGCTGGTGGTCGGCGATTTTAACCTATCATCCGTCAGTTTACGTTTTAGCAAGATATTACCGAGTTTCCAAACAGCCCCAGTTGCTAGCTGGCCCAATTGGCATCGTAGCATCGATACACCAAGCTTTAGTCAAATCGCGATCGATCACTTGTGGCTAAAAGCTATTCAAACGGGGCGTAAAATTTGCCAACGCCACAGTGATCCGCTGCCTAAAGGCTCGGATCATAAATTCGTGTTAACGACGATAGGTTACTAAAAATGCCAAACTTGTGTTTGGAGTTATGCAGTATGAAGGAGTAGAGCCGCAAAGTGGCCTTTGTTGGCTTTGCTATCTTTGCTGCTCTCTCGTTTGGAGTTAGCACACCACACAAGGGAGTGTGCTAATTTTCAACTATTAAGGTTTACGCTTTAGCACTTCATCAATATCACTAGCATCATGACGTTCAGCCAGCTGTTCCCACTCTTCTCCAAACGTGCGGTTGACGATACGACCACGCTGTACACCTTCTCGAGCTTCAATCTGTTTTGCCCAACGCACAACATGAGTGTAGGCGTCGACTTGCAAAAACTCAGCGGCGTCATAGAGCTTGCCAAGAACGAGATTGCCATACCATGGCCATATGGCCATATCTGCAATGGTATATTCCTCTCCCGCAACATAGCTATGTTTGGCTAATTGTTTATCCAGTACGTCAAGTTGGCGTTTGGCCTCCATGGCGAAGCGATTGATTGGATACTGTTGCTTTTCATCTGCGTATGCGTAGAAATGGCCGAAACCGCCACCTAGAAAAGGCGCTGAACCTTGTGCCCAAAATAACCAGTTAAACGTTTGAGTGCGCGATGGCCCGCTGCTCGGTAAAAACTGGCCGAACTTTTCAGCGAGGTGAACCAAGATAGACGCTGATTCAAATACATTCACCTCTTCGTCTCCCGACTTATCAAGCAAAGCGGGTATTTTCGAATTTGGATTAATTCCCACAAAGCCGGATGAGAATTGGTCCGCTTCACCGATGTTAATCAAGAAGGCATCATACTCGGCTTCTTTAATGCCCAATGCCAACAGCTCCTCAAGCATAATGGTTACTTTTTGGCCATTGGGTGTGCCCAATGAAAAAAGTTGCAGCGCGTGCTTGCCTACGGGGAGATCACGTTCGAAGCGGGCACCTGACTCTGGGCTGTTGATATTCGCCCACTTGTTGCCACCACTGATGTCATTAACCCAAACTTTCGGTGGTACGTATTGGTTTGTCATTGTGAATCCTTTTGCAGTTATTATCTTTCTTTTATTGATATTGGGATCAATAAAGCAGATAAAACCCCGTTTTGCTCGGATTTATTAGAACGCTTGGTTATTGGTCAGCGACAAAGCGGAATAAAGAAAAGTTAAAAGCATGTCGGATGGCCATGCTTATCTTGGCTATGCTGGATGTTTTAAATAGCTAAGTGCATCGTGCAGCGACGGCATGATCATTGGGTTGAGCGCTTTGACCTGTTCACAAGGCTCGACCAGGTCAGGGATTTGGAAGGTGGCCATATTGGCTGCAATGGCACTACGAACGCCGTTGTTAGAATCTTCAAAGGCAATGCACTGCTTAGCATCAACCCCAAGTCGGCTCGCCGCTAATAAATAGATTTCAGGATCTGGTTTACCATTAGAGACTTCACATCCACAGGTTAGGCCGCTGAAATAGTGGCTCAGTTCTGCCAAATCAAGCTTTACCTGCGCCACTTCTCTATGCGTCGATGTCGCAACCACGGCGGGGATATGTTGGGCTTTTAGCCACTCAAGTAGTTCGACAACACCTGCTTTGACCGGAATCGCTTGATGCTTAACGACTGCATCGTACTGGGTGCGCCACTCTTGATGAAGTTTGTCGTAGCTATCCCCATAAGCTTGGCGAAAAATCGTTTCAATTCCGGCAGAATTACGGCCAATAATAGAGAGGTAGGTCTCTTGGTAGAAGGGGACATTGACGCTCTGACAGGCTTGTTTAAATACGCGCATACATAGGCGCTCTGTATCGAGTAATAGGCCATCCATATCAAAGATAGCGGCTTGGAATTTCATAGCAACAGCTTCATCTACAACAAAAGTTACCGCATTTTGGCATACTTACTCGCGATAGTAAAAGCTCCCGATTTGAGTTATCTACTGGGTTAAGGTGATGGTTTCGCTTCGGAATATTCGCATACTCAATCCTAGTTTGTAAGGTGAGTAAACAGTGGCTGCGCTGAAAATGGCGCGGCACTTGATTATTAAAATTGACACCTCAGTATGTATTGAAGGCTTGGTAAGACCTTAGTAGAAAATAAACAGTTCTTTGGTATCAAATAGCTTAAAGAAGTTAAAGTCGCTCATTGCCAGTTCCTTCTATCATTATGCTCATCTAGCAAAGCGCCGATATGCACCTTTGCTCGTATTTTTACTACCTTTGTTAAAGTTAGTGCATGATTGATTATTGCGCCACAAGATTGGTAGATGTTTTACAAACACGATACAAGGCTAAAGGTATTTAGAATAATCGCTTATTGGTATTAAATTGATAGGTGAGAACAATCAATAAGGGGAGCGTGATGCTCCCCTTGATATTAACCGTATTGCGCTTCTAGTTTTTGTGCTTTTTGATAGCCATCATGACTAGCCAGTTGCTTGCTGTAGCGATGGATGTTCGGATAGTGCTCAAGTAACCCAAATTTAGCGAGAATATCAAACACAAATGACATCATGATATCCGCGCCAGTTAAACGCTCCTCAACCAGATATGTCTTTCCTTCGAGTTGTTGTTCAACATAACTCATCACTTTTTTGATTTCTGCATCGGCGTAATCGGCGATAAAGTTAGTTGGAGCGCCATCTTTGGCAATAAAAACTTTTAACAGCAAAGGCAAAATCGCTGAGCTTTCAGCAAAGTGTAACCATTGCAAGTAGTCAATATAGGCTGCACTTTCTTTTTCAGGTGCTAATTTTTTCTGAGCGTACTTGTCAATTAAGTACTCGGTAATAGCACCAGATTCACTGATCACACGGCCGTCTTCTTCAATCACAGGTGATTTACCTAATGGATGCACGGACTTAAGTTCTGGCGGTGCAAGAAAAGTGACACTGTCTCTTTTGTAAGGCACAATTTCATATTCAAGGCCTAACTCTTCAAGCAACCAAATAATGCGCATTGAACGTGATTGGTTGAGGTGATGAAGTTTAATCATGTTGGTTTCCTATAGTGGCTGGTTGGTTTGAACAACTAACTTGCCGAAGTTTTTCCCTTCAAGCAGACCGATAAATGCCTGTGGTGCATTTTCTAGCCCTTCGACTAAATGCTCACGGTAGTGGATTTTACCCTCTGCTAACCATTGACCCATATCGTTGGCAAACTCGTTGTAACGATGTGCATAGTCATCAAAAATAATAAAGCCTTGCATCTTGATACGCTTAACGAGCAATTGTCCCATCAGCATTGACAGTCGGTCAGGGCCTTCAGGTAGTGAGGTTGCATTGTATTGTGAGATCAGGCCACACAACGGAATTCGTGCGCTGGTGTTCAGCAGTGGCATGACTGCATCAAATACCTTACCACCGACGTTTTCAAAGTAGATATCGATGCCGTTGTCGCAGGCTTTCGCTAGTTGTTCGGCGAAATCGTCAGCTTTATGGTCGATACACTCATCGAAACCAAGTTGCTCTTTAGCAAAACGACATTTTTCTTCACCGCCAGCAATACCAACGACACGGCAACCTTTAAGTTTACCAATTTGACCGACCATAGAGCCGACTGCGCCAGTTGCTGCGGCCACGACTAACGTTTCCCCTGCTTTTGGTTGGCCAATATCAAGTAGCCCCATGTAAGCGGTGAAACCAGGCATACCCATCACACCAAGTGCATACGATGGATGAGTTGGGGTCTTGCCTAATTTGATCAGACCTTCACCATTTGAAATACCGTAATCTTGCCAACCTGTGTAAGCAAGAACCCATTCTCCTGCTTCGAACTCTGGGTGATTAGAGGCTTCAACCTGACAGACGGTAGCGCCGACCATCACGTCATCAATGGCGATGGGTTCAGCATAAGATTTAGCATCACTCATACGGCCGCGCATGTAAGGGTCAAGTGATAGGTATACACTGCGCAGCAGCATTTCACCTTCGCCAGGCGCTGGTTTGTCGCTGTTTTCGAGACGAAAATCGGTGTCTGTCGGTGCGCCTACAGGGCGTGAAGCAAGCACAATGCGTCGATTAGTAGAGTTTGTCATGGTTATTCCTCGTTATTAGACCAGTCGTCTAGCATGGTCTTTAAAAAATCCCGTCATTGTATTTGACGGGAGTTATTAAGCGGTTAATAAACGTTTTGTTGCCACAAAACAGTGTTGTAAGTTGGTTTGATCTTGATTGAGTTTATTGAGCAAACTGGCACCCAACCATTGTTGATACAAGAGTCTTGCCGTCATCTCGGCATCAAGGGCTTGGATGGAACCGTCATTGACACCCACTTGTATGCTGGTGGCTAACTGACTGATGATTTTCTCTGCACCTTGCGCGAGCGTTATACGCATGGTGTCGGATAAATCCGAGACTTCGGCGCTTAACTTAACCACTAAGCACTTGTTGGCGTTACATACCCCATTTTCTATCTCAAGCCATTTTGAAAAATAGTCTAATACACGTATTAAGCCTGTGTCTTGCCCAGTATTGAGTACTGAATGAAGACGAGCGATATAGGTGCGGAAATACTCTTCAATTAATGCCTGACCAAACTGCTCTTTTGACTTGAAGTAGTGATAGAAAGAGCCTTTCGGTACATTGGCCGTTTTAAGTAGTTCAGATAAACCAACCGCAGTAAAGCCCTTGGTCACCACTAACTGGTAACCAATGGCGAGTATGTGTTGGCGAGTGTCTTGAGTTTTTGCGTTCATGGCGAGACTATAAATTAAATTAGACCAGTCGTCTAGTGGCTAAAAAACAAACCAACAGGATGATTAATCAAAACACCAAGCGATCGTTTAATGATCGCTTGGTTGGTGAACTTGAACGTTAAATTAGCTCGTAGCTTATTTCAAATAATCTATCGGTATTTGGATAGATTTCACGGATCAGCTGCTTGAGTTTTGGCAGTTCAATCGCTTCCTGCTTAGCGTGAAACTGATTGATATCATCGAAGCGAAGGGGCTTTACCGACAAAATACGAATGTTACATACCTTTTGGTCGGTCTCTAAGGTATAGACTTCGACCGTGGTTCCGGGCACATAATGCGACTCCGATTCGTCTCGAATGGTAATGGTCTTTTGGCCAGAGGTGATTAACGGCGTCAAAAACTCAAAAAAAGTAATTTTGCTTGGTGCGCTCATGATTCCTCCTGGTTTTGACGTTTGCTTTTGGGAACGTAATTAAGTACGGAAACCGGAATGGGTTTACGCGGCTCAAACCCTTCTATTTCACGACGTTCAATCAAATGACCTAGACGACTTTCAATCATGCACAGGTTTTTGAAATTATCTTTAGACACAAATGAGATGGCCTCACCACTGGCATCGGCGCGGCCAGTACGCCCAATCCGGTGAACGTATTCATCCGCTGGGAAAGGAAGATCGTAATTGATGACACGTGATAACCCTTCGATGTCGATACCACGAGCACCAACCCCAGTTGCAATCATATATTGGATTTTTCCTGCTTTGAAGTCGGCCAATAACTGTGAACGTACTGCTTGGCTACGACCGCTGTGGAATGCTTCTGCAACAATGCCACGCTTCTCTAACTGAGCAGCCAGTTTTGCTGCACCATGTTTGGTCTCAATAAAAATAAGCGCTTGATCCCAGTCATTAGTTTTAATCATATGGCTGAGCAGTGAAGACTTTTGATCTTTATCGACGGTGATAAGCCATTGCTCAATGTTTTTCTTTGAAGCTTGATTGGCCGCAATTGAGATTTCGTAAGGGTCGTGGACTGCACTTTTAGCGAGATCGCGAACTTTATTCGATAACGTCGCAGAGAACAGCAAATTCTGGATGTCAGTTGGTAATCGATCCAACACTTTATTGATGTCATCGATAAAGCCCATATCCAACATACGATCGGCTTCATCAAGCACTAATATTTCGACTTCATCAAAATGCAGCGCTCGCTTGCCATACAAGTCGAGCAGTCGACCCGGAGTGGCGACTAAAATATCAACGCCTTCGATCAAGGCTTGTTTTTGTGCTTTTTCATCAACGCCACCGTACATTGCCAATGAGGTTAAAGGCAGATGCTGCCCGTACTCTTGCACTTTCTGTTCAACTTGTACCGCCAGTTCGCGAGTTGGTACAAGAATAAGCGCACGAATGCGTTTTTTGCGCTGAGTTTCGCCTTGGCTTAGCTTCTCCAAGATAGGCAAGACAAAGCTCGCGGTTTTACCGGTTCCTGTTTGCGCCGCTGCGATTAGGTCTTCTCCTTTGAGAATAACGGGAATCGCTTGGTTCTGAATGGAGGTCGGTTTTGGGTAGCCAAGCTGGGAAATAGCGTCGACAATAGGTTGGCTGAGGCCAAGTTTTGCGAATGACATGATTACACTCTGGATCTTGATAGTGACGAGGGCAAATAACACCCTTAATTGAAGCAGAGTGTAGCATGAAGATGACGATAATGAGCAGCTTTGTTTATGGTCGCTGAGTCACTATTTCTGTGGTAATTTCGGTTTTCACTGAGTTAGCAATAAAGCAGTGTTGGTGAGCAAGGTGATGCAGTTTCTCAAGCTGTTTTAAGTTTGGCTGTTTCTCACCGGCGAAGACAATTTCGGGCCTTAGGGTGACTTTGGTGACTGCCGTTCGACCGTGTTGGTCTTGTTCCATTACACCTACGGCATTATCAATATAGCGATCAATGACATAGCGTTGTTTGGCCGCAATGCCAAGGAAAGTCAACATATGACAACTGGATATAGCGGCAATAAAGGCCTCTTCTGGATCAACATTTTCGGCTACCGAAAAAGGTAATGGAACGACATGAGGTGAAGATGAGGCTGGAACGACAACCCCACCATCAAAGTGCCATGTGTGGCCTCGGCTGTATTGATTGTCATTGAACGCTTCGTTGTGTGCACGTTGCCATTGTATTGTTGCACGATAATCAGACATATTAACCTCCATGTAGTGTTGCCATGGAGGTTAACCTTTATCGACCCAAGTTGTAAAATTCACCTCTAACGTCGTGCGCTACATCTTATATTCACCTCGGAATGATGCGTCACGGTAAGCGTCCAGTTTCCCTTCTGCTTTTAGTTTGGCTAGGCCGCGGTTGAAAGCGTCAATCAGTTCTTGAGCGCGAGGCGATTGCTTAGAAATAATCACAAAATAATCACGGTCTGAGAGCGTTTTTGCATTTGGCTCAATACTGTCGGCTAGGTTCAATTGGGTAATCAGTTCCATGCCTACATCTTTATCTTCTAGTACCACGTCTAAGCGACCTGCGCTCAGTTTCTTGTAGTTGTTGTCTGCACTGGCAATTCGTTGAATCTTAACTTGGCCAGACTTTTCATATTCTTCAATACCATAAGCATAACCAGTGACACCACCAACTTTGAGCTTGCCGAGATCGCTAGGGTCGCTCCATGAAATAGGGTTGTTTTTTTGTTGGAATAGGGCGGTACTTAAGGTAATAACAGGGTCAGTAAAGTGGAAGAATTGCTCGCGTTCTGAATTACGGCCCCAAATTAGCGAGCCATCAAATTTGCCAGCCTTGGCTTCTTCAAAACCACGTTTCCAAGGTAGGTAAGTAAACTCAACTTGGTATCCTTCTGCTTCGAAAGCTTCTTTGACTATTTGTGTCATAAAGCCACCTTGTTTGAGTGATTTTGACATGTAAGGTGCCCACTCACCATTGGCGAGGGTGATGGTATTGGCGCTAACAACACTGCTGAGTGACGCGATAGCAGTAATACAAAGTAAAGAAATGATTCTCATGAGCATGTTTCTATCCTTGTTTGTCTTGCATATTGTATAAAGGATAGATGATGATGAAATTATCAGCAAAAAGTTTACATACTCACCGTTATCCACTCACTCTTTGTCGTGACTTAAAACTCCGCTGCAACCTGAAACGTCATTCGCTCTTTGCTGTAGGGGTGAAAAAGTTCTAGTCGTTCGGCGTGCAGATGCAAACGATCGGCTTTTTCACCATATAAAGTATCCCCAACCATGGGCGTCGCCAGTCCTAAATGATGCGCGCAGTGAACACGCAATTGGTGGGTACGGCCCGTTTTGGGATACAGATAAAGTTTGGTGCGATTTTGTTGCTGTTCAATGGTCTGCCACGAAGTTTGGGCAGGTTTACCGTGTTCAAAACACACCAGTTGACGAGGTCTGTCAATCGGGTCGCCACGCATCGGCAAATGGATTTCGCCTTCGCTGTGTTCTAGCGTCCCTTCAAGGAGAGCGACATAACGTTTTTCAACACTGCGAGACATAAATTGCTGTTGTAAGCTTTTGTTGGCACGCTTGGTGAGTGCAAACACCAACAGCCCCGAGGTCGCCATATCGAGGCGATGAATAACAAACGGCCCTTCAACGTCTGGGTAACGCGCTTGCAAGCGAGTATAGGCCGAGTCGTTGATCACCTTGCCCGGAACAGAAAGCAGCCCAGAAGGTTTGTTGACGACCACGATTGCCTCGTCTTGGTAGATGATCTCGAGCTCTTTGTCTTGCGCCCAGTTATCTTCTAAAGGATTATCGTCGACGTTAAGCCCTTTCAGCATATGACCCAATATTGGCTGACATTTACTGTTACACGAAGGATAAAACTGTCCGTGTTGTCGAATTTCTGACTTAGGTGATGCCCCCCACCAAAACTCAGCGATGGCAAGCGGCTTAAAGCCATGCTTGAAGGCAAAATGAAGCAGTTTAGGTGCCGCGCATTCACCAGCGCCTGCTGGAGGGGTAGGCGAATTGGTGTTTGCAAAAATAGCTTTCAGTGATTGATGCTCGCCAAGTGCATTTAAGAAACGGTATTGATCGAACAGTTTATTTTGTAGTAGGTTGGAAAGCGTCGCGCGCTGATTTTTAAACGCTGAAAGCTTTGTGTCGAGTTTATCGAATTGATGTTGTATTTGAGCAATTTTTTGTTCCCACTCAAGCTTTAAGTACTTCAGTGAATTTTTATCGGCCACGCTTTGCTTACTGAGTTCAACATTGAACTCAGTAAAGGCTTGTGGGGTCATGTTCTGTTGCGCTTTTTGCCGCTGCGCCTTACGTGTTGCTCGTGCGTTGATCATCTGCTCTCGAAGTTGAGACTCCTCAATCGCATATTGTTGCTGTAGGGTACTTAACGCCTGTTTAAGTTGCGCTAATTCGAGACTGGTTTCTAGCTGGTTAACCTCATGATTCAAATCGGTGATCTCGGCCAGCTCGCGGCGAAAAAAACTTTGTTCAGTGAGCATGTCAAACACTGGTGGAACGAATCCGGGTAATAGGTTTTTGTCGGCGACTTTACCAGAAAATGCAGCCAAAAAGCCTACTTCACCTTGGGGGCTTTCAACCAGTAATACACCGAACATTTTGCCACTTGCTGACGCGTCATTAGATAGGCCGAAATTATGCTGCCACTCTTGTTGTTGTCGCAGGTAATCTTGCAATTGTTTCGCTGCCTCAACGCACAAGGGATGTGGTTGATAGTAAAACGGATAGGTAAACTTTTCTGGCAGTGAATAAGATTCTATCGATGTGTTAAAACGGGTAAATAAGCGGTCTGGATGGTGCATCTGGTCATTCATAAACAGGTAAACTCAACAAAGCGTGATTTTACCTGTTTAGCGGTGGATTACTAGTGAAGCTTTAAATCATCGGTAGTGTCGAGCCAACCAGTAGTAACGCCATGATGATGTTAAAACTTCTGATACGCAGTGCACTTGTCAGCCACCGTTGTAACTCCCTTCCGGCCAAAATCCAAAAGGTGCCGGATGGGAAGTTGACGACCAGAAACGTGATAGAAATGATCATCAATTCAACCCAACCACCGCTATTACTGTACAAGGCCACAGAGCTGAGTGCCATTGACCAACCTTTAGGATTGACCCATTGAAAACTGGCTGCACCCATAAACGTCATAGGTGTAAAATTATCGACATCTTTGGCCTGACCACTTAGTGCAATTTTTATCGCCAAATACGCAAGGTAAGCCAAGCTGAGGTATTTCAATATCATATGAACAATTGGATAAGTATTAAACAGTGCTGATAACCCAAGCCCAATCAGTAGCACCATAAATGCAAAGCCGAACGCGATTCCACACATGTGGGGAAGGGTGCGGCGATACCCCACGTTTGCTCCGGACGTCATTAACATTAGATTGTTCGGTCCGGGGGTAAACGTTGAGACAAAAGCAAAGACAATCAAAGCACCGAGCTGTTCAAATTCCATGGCATGTTCCTAATGTCAAAGTAAGCGCAATAATATTGCGTGCTAATAGCGGATAACTGAATAATGATTATCTTATGTAGAAAGCTGGGCAATTATGTGCTTTTATTTGCATGATTTTACGTATTTGCACAACAAAGGTTAATTATGGATAAGTTTGACGAAAGAATATTGCACGAGCTTAAAGCCGATGGAAAAGTGTCGAATGTTGAGCTTGCTGAGCGCATTGGGTTATCGCCCTCGGCGACGTTAAGACGCGTGCAAGAGCTAGAAAAGCGCGCGGTGATCAAAGGTTATCGTGCGGTATTGGATAATACACAGCTAGGTGTTGGTTTTATCGCTTATGTTTCTATCGGGTTGTGTAGTCACAAAAAGCAGTCTCAGCAAGAGTTTGAAGACCACGTTCGTTTTGTCGAACAGGTAGTTGAATGTCATAACATTACTGGTGCTAATGAGTATCTGTTGAGGGTAGAAACTAAAGATCTTGCCAGTTATAAAAAGTTTCATGCTGATGTGCTCGGTGAGTGTACTCAAGTGCAATCGATCACAACCATGGTCGTGATGGACTCACCAAAAGACGAGCGATAACACAGTCCCTTTGTCCCCTCAGGTTAAATAGCATCTACTGACAGCCTTCATTGAGATTAAGCAGCCAAATAATAGCTAAAGTTTGTGGCTCTTTGCCGCTGTTTTTATTAGTGCTCTGCATTCCAGACAAGAAATACCTAACTGATTGATTAGTATATAGTCACTTTAGTGCTCTGCATCTATTTTATAAATTGATTGCATAGTTTGATTTGAGTATCCTTACTCAGTCTATGGATTATGTAACTTAATCGATCACTGCAGCGCGAGTAGTCGAATGAGATTTACACTCTTTGACTCGATTATCCCAAGAAAAGCCGTTGATTATAATTCGGCAGCAACGACGTCATGAGAACAAAATAATGAATATTTCCCTGAAAAACTTATCAATACGTACTCAGGTACTTTTACCTGTCTTATTCACCACGTTGACCTTACTTGTCACCCTGTGGATAACCAAAGTGAATCTCGAACAAGAGCAAAAAACGGTAAATGCGAGTATCGACTCGTTGATTGTCTATAAAGATACATTAGCTGAAATTGGTGATCAGCTTTATCCTTTACGAATCAGTGCGGTTTATGCGATTTATGACTCATCAAGACGTAAGCAGTTCGTTGATGAATTGCAAACAACGCTAAGCAGTATTGATAAAGCTCTTGATCTTATGGCGAATAACGCTGAATTTCGTCAAGACGTTAGCGTAACGCGCAGTGTCATTGAAAACTACATTCAATTTTCCCATCGAGCGGTTGAAACATTATCTAGACGCGATCTTGGTCAAGTGACCGATCAGGAATACAACCGTTTCATCAGTCAATATCGTCAGTCGGGTATCGAGATGATCGCAGCGCTCAACGCACTTTCGGTTAAAGTGAACGATTACGCGGCAAATACCATGGCTCGCAGTGACGCGCAAAACACCAAAGTTAAAACGACCGCGATGATATTGGTGCTGGTGGTATTGTTTATCTCTTTGATGGTGGCTTGGATCTTGTCTGGACTTATCGTCAACCCAATTTTTGCGTTGCAAGAAGTGATGCGTAAGCTGGCACAAGGAGATCTCTCTATTCGCGCCAATGTTGAGGGGCAAAATGAAATTGCCAAATTGGGTCAAGATGTCAATCTGACGGCACAACAGCTCCACACCACGGTTGAACAACTGAGCCGAATTAGTGAAGAAGTGGCCTCGGCCTCAACCGAGTTGGCCGCAGTAATGACGCAAGCCCAAGCTAACGCGCAGCAAGAGTTGGCTGAAATTGAGCAAGTCGCCTCGGCGGTGAACGAGCTATCGAGTACCGCTGATAACGTGAGTGATAATGCTCAAATTGCTGATTCAACAGCTCGTGAGGCCGATCAGCTTGCTCAGTCAGGTTTGAATATTTTTGAAGAAAGCAAACAGACCAGTGTGCAGATGGGCAATGCCTTGAATGAGGCGGCGCAAGTTGTGATGAATCTGAAACAGCAATCAGAGCAGATTAGTGATGTGATTGAAGTTATTCGCAGTGTCTCTGAACAGACGAACCTACTTGCATTGAACGCCGCTATTGAGGCCGCGCGTGCGGGTGAATCGGGGCGTGGTTTTGCCGTTGTCGCCGATGAAGTGCGTATGCTTGCGGCGCGCACGCAAGAATCGACAGGTGAAATCCAGACCATTATTGAAGATCTGCAAAAACAGTCAGGTTGCGCTAACGACAGTATGCAGGTGAGCTTAGACGTTCTAGCTAAGAACAATCAGCTTGCAGAGCAGACTAATAGTGCGTTACTGGGGATTACTGAATCGGTAGCCAACATTAATGATGCCAATGCGCAGGTCGCGACAGCGGCCGAGCAGCAATCCCAAGTGACGCAAGATATTAACCGTAACGTTGTTAATATGTCAGAACTGGTAAATCAAAACGTATCAGGTATTTGCCAAAGTGCCAGTGCGAGCCAAGAGCTATCGACTCTGGCTGAAAAGCAAAAAGCACAACTGGCGTTCTTTAAGCTGTAATCTAAGCTTATTAGATAAAAAGCAGCGTCAATCGCTGCTTTTTTGTTTATTTATCTCATTTAAAAACCGATAAAAATCATGATTAAGTGATGCTTTGGCTCACAGATACTCACTTTAGTCATTGAATAGGTCAAATAGACGTCAGCAGTCAAATCGTGAAAGGGTGCGCAAACGCTTGCTAAAATATACGGTAAGTAATTGTTTATTATCTTTTTAGTGAGATTGAATCAGGAAGGGGGCGTTGTGTAGGTATGCAACTTAACCGAACTGTAGCATAAAAAAATGAGGAATATCAGTCTTGCGAGAATTAAATTGCGACCTATAATGCTGAAAACCGGAGCGTCTGCCAACGCTCCGGTTTTTTTGTGTCCGAAACTCAGTAAAGCGTCTGCCAACGCTGACTGAAAACGCACCGACACTCCGATTTTTACGAGAAAGGAACTGTATTAATGCGTATCGAACAAGAACTTAAGTTAGGCTTCAAAGACGTGCTATTTCGCCCTAAGCGATCAACGTTAAAAAGTCGCTCTCAAGTTGAATTAACCCGCGATATTACCTTCAAGCATAGCGGGCGTCAATGGTCAGGGACCCCCGTAATCGCCGCTAATATGGATTCAGTCGGTAGTTTTGAAATGGCGCGAGCACTTGCAGAGCATGATGTCATGACGGCTGTGCATAAGCATTATACCGTTGAAGATTGGGCCGACTTTGTTAAAGGGGCCGACAGCGCGACGCTAAAGCATGTGATGGTCTCAACGGGGACGTCTGAAGCGGATTTTCAGAAAACCCAAGATATTATGGCGCTAAGTGATGAGCTGATCTTTATCTGTATCGACATTGCTAACGGTTACTCAGAGCACCTTGTTGAGTATGTAGAAAAAGTTCGCGCGGCGTTCCCTGATAAGGTCATTTCAGCGGGCAATGTCGTGACAGGGGATATGTGTGAAGAGCTTATCCTTGCGGGCGCAGATATCGTCAAAGTCGGTATCGGCCCAGGGTCGGTTTGTACCACGCGAGTCAAAACTGGCGTCGGTTATCCGCAGCTTTCGGCAATCATTGAATGTGGTGATGCAGCGCATGGCCTTGGCGGTATGATCATTGGTGATGGTGGCTGTTCTTGTGCTGGCGATGTAGCTAAAGCATTTGGTGGCGGCGCTGATTTCGTTATGCTTGGCGGTATGCTTGCTGGCCACGAAGAAGCGGGCGGTGAACGTATCGAAAAGGATGGACAAACGTTCATGAAGTTCTATGGCATGTCTTCTCAGTCAGCCATGGCGAAGCACTCTGGTGGTGTGGCTAAGTACCGCGCAGCTGAAGGAAAAACCGTACTATTGCCATTCCGTGGTAGCGTTCATGAGACGATCTCTGACATCCTCGGCGGTGTCCGCTCAACGTGTACCTACGTAGGCGCAGCAAAGCTTAAAGAGCTAACTAAGCGTACGACTTTTATCCGTGTACAAGAGCAAGAGAACAACGTATTCGGTAAAGAGTGAAACTAGAACGTTTCGTAAATTCCGAATGATTAAGAGCCGCTTTTTGCGGCTCCTTTTTTTGCCTTTTCCATTCTTTTAGCTCTTTCAACTTACTAAACATGGCTTTAAATCGGGCGAACTCAGAGTTCAATGTCGCAATACTAGGGGCGCCTTTCTGCCAACGTAAATCGACAAAACAAATCTAACCATCCATGCCAATAAACTGGATGGCATTAAAGACAAAACCGCCGAGAAACGACTAGCTCACAATACCATGCTTATCAGTCAGGAAATCTGACTACGCCAAAGCAATACCAAGCCAACCAACCACTAACGAGTCAACCTTAAAAAGCAAATCCGAAGTAGAACTCCGAATTAAGTCAGATAAGCCTGTCACAGTATACAAAGCTAAGAGCGAGAAGGGGGCAGAGCTGAATTTGGACGTGAGTAGTATAGGATTGAATTTTTAGCATTGAAACGTTCTAAATGTGCCTTTGTTATCACAAATAAAATTTGAGAAGTCTCTTTGGATTCATGGCTTGTGTGAGTCATGCTTAATATATGATAAATGCAATATGATTCATATTGTGCATGTAGTGATTGCTTCTACACTGAACCGGTCAGTTAGATAGTTATACTGATAAATTAAATATTACTAGTTAAATATAAGGCTTAAAACATGACTACAGAATACAAGATCAATATCGTAAATGAACAGTCTAAATCTCGTAAATTTTGGTTGTTCCTAAGTGAACCAGAAAAAGCGGCCGGAAAGGAGGTTTTCGCGAATTCCTCTGCATATATGACATTAGATAAGACAGGCCCTGGAGACCTAAGTAACTTTACCATTCCTTTACAGTACAAGTTGAAAGCCAGTGCATCAAACCACGCTGTAGGACTGGACACAAAAATAATGACTCGAGCCATGACAGATACAGATTTGGGGATGAGTTGGGATGCAGAGTTTTTCCCTGGTGAAGAGCATCGGAACCCCCACCTCATTGAAGCTGGTGATCAAGCTGATGTTAAGGAAGTTATGGTTAAGACAAATGCATTCGACCCAGATGATCAAATGAGATTTAGTTGGTACAACTGTATGACTTTTGGCGTTGAAAGCGAGAGTGGGTTTATCGGTTACTCATGGGTGCCAGATCCGAGTGACGAGTACGATATTGTTCCTAAAGTAAGTTTCTACGTTAGTACTGGTTCGTTTGAAAGTAACGTGCTCGCAGACATGAACCAAATTTCTAAAGAGGCAGCTAATGTAACTGAAAAGGATTTCGATATTCGAAATGAGTGCACCGTAACTCTGCGTGTTGATGGAACATGGGATATAGAGCCAGGTGCGCCGAGCTTAATGCTTAGCTCAAATGTGCTAAACAATTTAGTTGAATCACACTTAAACTTAACATCCTCTCATGCAACACTTGTTGAACTGATGACCAGAAAATCAGCAAAAGATTCTACTGAAAATCAACTAATGGCTACACCGTGGTTAAAATGGTTTGTAAAAGGAATTGCTAATCGTACTGCACAGACCTCAGCTTACACACTTCAACAAATGATGAGGATCCACATAGTTAACTTTTTACGTCCTACTGGAGTTGAGCTAGAGTCCATTCAAGTTAAAGAAGATGGGAAGATTGAAGCAGAGTTTAAACGACCAAACAATCATGGATTGGTGCAAGGGGCAGATAAGTATGAGCAAATTTCACTAGATGCCACGAACTCTGCCCTTAAAGAAGCCAAGAAGAAGAAAATGGTTACAGATTATAAAGTAAGCCTATCTAAGAATTTTGTTCAAGACATCTTAGAGTTGAGCAAGTAAACATAAAATTTGAAGATATAGTTTCAGTATAAGAGCCGCTTTTTAGCGTAATGCCAGTCAGCTTAACTGATCGGGAATACGCCTTTAGTGGCTCTTTTTTTGCCTAAAAAATGGAAAGTGGCGACAGAGTGGCGACAAATTACGATTGGTGATCGGGTGCAAGTGAGCATAGCGCATTATCATACTGATATCGGTATAAGCAAGAATACCTACAACCGACTTTTGCCGGTAGAGACTCATGTCTACAACAAACAAATAACGGTTTTTAAAAGCCGTTGTTTTTCATCAGACAACTACATTTAATAAGCGAGTCTTGCCTCTGAACTCGCGGCATTTTCACGTCTAACCGCAGCTGTTGGGCACAAAACTCATTACCAATGAAACATTTTGTTTAATTGGCAGGTGTCCGTTAGCTTGCAATACTTTCACAAGATTTAGCGCAAACGTACACATATGGGTTGGGATACTCAACAGAGATTATCACAGATGTATTCCTTGGGCGGTCTAAGTCCGGTGGCTGCACAGTTTTTCCACTGTCGGTCATTAATTAATAACAAAGTAATCACATCGCATAAATTTAAATTTATAGCCAAACGTTATGGGTGGCTATAACAAGGAGTAGTGGAAATGCAGAAAAACAAAATTGCAATACTGGTCAGTGTCTTGCTGTCCACAGGGGTTACGGTGGGTTTTGCCGAAGCGGGTGAATTTTATGTTGGCGGCAAATTGGGAGCGGCTATATTTGATGATCCTTGTTCGGCGAACAGTTTGTCGTGTGATGACGTTAGTGGAGGAGCCAGTGTATATGGTGGCTATCAGCTCAATGATTGGCTAGCGGTTGAAGGTGGCTATGACTATTTAGGTGGCCCATTGGCGACGTATCCAGCCATTGGCCAACCCTCGAGTTCGGTGGATTATGACGCGCTGGTTCAGGGGATTGAGCTAGGCCTAAAGGCGGATTATGCACTCAATGATCGAGTGGTCGTATTTGGTAAAGGCGGTACCTTCTTGTGGCAGTTAGACAAGGAGGCTAATGAGCCAGTAGTGGGTTCGGTAAGTGATAGTGGCACTGGAGCATCATTGATGTTGGGAACAGGAGCGGAATACCGTTTGTCACCGAATTGGACCACTCGATTAGAGTATCAATACATCAATGGGGTAGGTGATGATGTGACTGGTTCATCGGATGTTCACTTTGTCAGTTTAGGTTTGAATTACCGCTTTGGTGCATCGAGCACACATACCCCTCTCGTTGTTAGTGAGCCTGTAGTTGAGAAGGTGCAACAAGAAGTAAAACCAGAGGTGAAGGAAACCGTGTCGCCACCTAAGCAACAGGTAATAGAGACCTATACTCAGATACTGAGCGCTACAAACAGTGAGGCTTTGTTTGAGAGTGACAGTACAAAAATTACTCCAGCTCTAAAAATGCAGTTGATGCCAGTGTTGGCGCGCTTGCAGAAGTATCCAGATACGACGGTAGAGGTCACAGGCCATACTGACAGTGTTGGTGACGCTAACTACAACCAATCGTTATCGGTAGTACGCGCGCAAAGCGTGGCGGATTACTTGGCCGCTCAAGGAATTGACCGTTCTCGCATCATAGTGAAAGGTTTTGGTGAGCTGCGACCTATTGCGTCGAATAAGACAGTCAGTGGCCGTGCGCACAATCGCCGTGTTGAAATCGTTATGCCAGAAGTGGTGATCGAAACCGAAACCACTAAACCAGTTCAGTAACAAACATACCAGTTTAGGTTTTAGTATGCCATTGTATCGTGGCATAGCAGTTATCGTAGAAATTAATATAAGGGCTCTAGCATTATGGCTAGAGCCCTTTTTTTACACCCACGATGCCTCTTTTCTTGATTTACACCATGTTCATTTAGCGTGCATATACACCTTTCTATTGGTTCATAGACTTAATATTACTAGGTTAATACTATTTATTGGTTTATTAATTTAATTTTTTGCTTTGTAAATATAATTCAATGGATTATTAATTTTTTATTTTAGCCTCTCTGTATTTTCACACCTAGTTTGGGTGGAAGTGGCTTATCTTCACAGGAAGAGGGGGAGGCGCCTGCTCAACCTCCGTTTACAAAGCATGTGATAGTGATGGCGATGGTATCAGGGATGAACAAGAAATTGCTAATAGTGTAACCCTCCCTGTTTTAGTGGCACTCTAAATTAGAGTTTTTCCTACTTTCATGCCTTGCTAAATACTCCCAAGGAGTCAGATCATCGAGTGAATCATGAGGGCGTTCATCGTTGTATTCCTTCATCCATTTTTCTGTCAGGTCTCGGACTTCGCTCAAGGTTTTGAACACGTACATGTTGAGTATTTCTGTCCGATAAGTTCGGTTAAATCGCTCTATATAGGAGTTCTCCGTTGGTTTGCCTGGGCGAATAAATTCCAGTTCAACTGCGTTTTCTTCAGCCCATTCAGCCAGAGTGGTCGAGATAAATTCAGGGCCATTATCCATGCGCAGCTTACTGGGGTACCCTCGCCAGGCAATAATGCGTTCTAGCACCCTTATAATGCGTGGTGCAGGCAGATTGAGATCTACTTCAATCGCTAGCACCTCACGGTTGAAATCGTCCACGACATTGAACGTACGAAAGCGTCTGCCGCAGAGCAATGCGTCACTCATGAAATCGATAGACCAGCAACTGTTGATCGACTCTGGGCATACCAGTGGCGCTGGATTTCGTTTAGGTAGGCGCTTTTTGCCCTTGCGCCGTAGGTTTAGCTTGAGCGAACAGTACACTCGATGGACTCGTTTATGATTCCATCGGTGTCCCCAGCGCCTAAGTACTTTAAATAATTTGCTAAAACCGTATGCAGGGTACCGCTCTACTGCCTCTTGCAATTTAGCGATAACCTCATCATCTCGATGAGGCTCTGGTCGGTAGCGATAGACTGAGTCGCTAATGCCAACTACGCGGCAGGCCATTCGCAAACTGACCTGATAGTGTTTGCGAGCGTAATCGACGAGCTCGCGTTTAACCGCTGGCCTTACAGCTTTTTTTCCAGGATATCTTTAACGATACGGTGCTCGAGGCTGAGGTCTGCAAACATTTGCTTGAGCCTCCGATTCTCATCCTCGAGCTCTTTGAGCCGTTTAACATCTGACGCTTCCATACCACCATACTTGGACTTCCAGTTGTAGTATGTCGCATCAGAGATGCCATATTCACGACAGACTTCGTTAACCTTTCGTCCTGCTTCGACTTCCTTCAGGATCTTTACGATTTGCGTTTCTGTGTAGCGTGATTTTTTCATCATGCGTTCTCCGTTTGTTTCAGTGTAAACGGAAAAACTCTAATAGCTAATGACCAGTTTTTTGGGGAGGGTTACAATAGCACTAACCCCAAAGACCCAAATGACCCTGTAAAAACTGCCCCTCCAAACAGTGAACGCTTTGTTCAATAGTCAAGCTGCCTCGGTCCTGTAACAGTTTCGTTACGAGGTAAAAACGGGCCTGGCTTCAGTAAGTGTAACTGGAGTCAGTTTTACTGGTTGTCAACAATCTGAGTATAGTTTTAGAGCTTTGTAAATCAGTAATAGAAAGACCTAAATATGCCTTTAAGTATTAATTTAAAAATAAAGCGGTAGTTCAAGTTTGCCACAGATCAAAAATAAACCCTACTTGTAAGTAGGGTTTTTTATTAGCGACCTAGTACGCGCTCATAATATTTTGGGGAGTTTCGGCCAACTAACACTGTGTTTTTCACTCCCTATGATTATTTATTGATTTGCATCATGCTTATTCAGCTTGCCTTGTAGCCAATTCATTTTATCGGTGAATTAACAATACCAGAGTCATGTCATCTCAATATGCAGTTTCATTAAGTTGTTGTTATTTATATTTTAAATATGATTTAACTACTTTTGCCTATAACTGCCTCAGTGTTTGAAAAGCGAACTTTTAACGTCATTGTCAATCTATTTTTAGTTCTATCAATTAAACATACTGTTTGATTGGCAGGGTGTCATTATCCTGTGAAAATTTAGTCAGCTTAGTGGAAACGGGCTTCAAGTTAAGCAGGGACGCCTACATAAAGTCAGTTTCACAAGCTGTGAACAATCAATCGGAAGCAATATGTCTTAGATGGTCATCTAGATTAAACCACCTCGAACTAAATCTTGAGTGGTAGCACTCAGATTCGAATTGAAGTGGACATTTCAGAGGTGGTGATTTAAACCACCCATAAGCAGTAAGGTTTTAGTATGAAATTCATTAATCAACAACAAATGAAAATGATGGCGCCGTTATTGGTGGCGTTGTTAATGAGTGCTTGTCGAAACGATGGGAATAGTTTGCTTACTCAGCAGCAAATTAAGGGAGAAGGGGAAGGCTCTGTCTGTTCAACGTATAGAGCATGTGACAGTGATGGTGATGGTATCAGTGATCAACAAGAAATTGATAATGGCACTAACCCAGGCGACCCAAATGATCCAGTGCAAGGAGGTAATCTCGACAGTGATGGTGATGGCATCAGGAATGGTCAGGAAACAGTAGAAGGTTGGGATGACAACGATGCCAACAACCCAGTACAAGGGGGCAATCTCGACAGTGATGGTGATGGCATCAGGAATGGTCAGGAAACGGTAGAAGGCTGGGACGACAACGATGCCAACAACCCAGTGCAAGGGGGCAATCTCGACAGTGATGGTGATGGCATCAACAATGGTCAGGAAACGGTAGAAGGCTGGGACGACAACGATGCCAACAACCCAGTACAAGGGGGCAATCTCGACAGTGATGGAGATGGCATCAAAAAAGGTCAGGAAAGCATCAATAATTGGGATGACAACGATGCCAACAACCCCGTGCAAGAAGGCAATCTCGACAGTGATGGAGATGGCATCAACAAAGGTCAGGAAAGCATCAATAATTGGGACGACAACGATGCCAACAACCCAGTGCAAGGGGGCAATCTCGACAGTGATGGAGATGGCATCAATAAAGGTCAGGAAACTGTTGAAGGCTGGGACGACAACGATGCCAACAACCCAGTGCAAGGGGGCAATCTCGACAGTGATGGAGATGGCATCAACAAAGGTCAGGAAACAGTAGAAGGTTGGGACGACAACGATGCCAACAACCCAGTGCAAGGGGGCAATCTCGACAGTGATGGAGATGGCATCAATAAAGGTCAGGAAACAGTAGAAGGTTGGGACGACAACGATGCCAACAACCCTGCAATCGATGGGGCTGCCGACAAGGACGGCGATGGTTTCCCTGCGGGGCAAGAGACGGTAGAAGGTTGGGATGATAACGACCCGAATAATCCGATTGCGGCAGAGAAGGTAGAGAACCCGACCTTAAAATTGGATAACACCACCGTATCACCGGGTATGGGTGTGCAGGGCCTGATTGAGTTTAAGGTGCAAGGAGGACCAGAGTCCTTCAGTACCCTTGACTTCGCGGATGCCAACCATGTGAATTGGAGTATCGTAGATAGTGAGGGAAATACAGTGGTCGGGTTAACGCCAACCACGGAAGGGTATGTCATCATTCCTGATTCAGAAAGTGCGCTTGAATTTGCTAGTCAGACCTTGGCAATGCGTGCCACTTTCCTTGATGATGGCTGGTTTGCTGGTCAGGCTCCCCAACAAGAGAGTTTTAAAGTGACTTTGGCGTCGGTTTCAAGTACTCAAGTAGCGCTTTTAAAAAATGGTCAGCCACTAGCGAATAACGAAATTTCCATCGGAGATAACATTACTGCGCAAAGTACAGTTAATTTGGCTGATGGTAGTAAGATTATCGCTCCGGCTGATGCAGCCTTAGGTGAATGGAGCCTAGATCAGACAGCAATCGATCTAGGGGTAACGATTGATCCGGTAACGGGTCAGCTTGATACCAGTAAAGTGAGCCCTGAACAGCTAGGAGAAAATGGCAGTAACATTACGGTATCTTGGACCGGAGCAGGCAGCTTAGAAGGTGGGCACGATAGTTTTGTGGTATTGCTTTCCAAGTCAAAAGTTGGTCCGATGTGTGGTCAGCTAAATGATACCGATTCAACTATTGCAAAAGGTAACTGTTTGAAAGTAGCTGATGACAATCAAGGTAATTGGTTTACCTCGACACCTTCAATTGAATTTCTTCAACCCTTAGGGTATACAGAAGATAGGAGCGATGATAACCAAGGTCGAACTTATGCGGATTTGCATATTGGTACTGGAGTTAATCATCCAGAAGATGGTCAATTTGCTGAATTTACGATGGAGTCTGCAACTGATGTCGATAAGCAATCTGAACGGTATTGTGCTGATTTGGCTAGTTTGAGTTTCGCAGGAAGAGATGATTGGAGGATACCAACGCTTGAAGAGTTACAAGGTCTGATGGAGAAGCATGGCGAAGTCGATGCAACTTTAGGTTGGCCTGCAAATTGGCACTGGACATCATCACATCTCACACCGAAACAATACAAGATACTGTCTTTGTCATCAGGTAGAGTTGAAAATAACCTCGGTGGTACACTACATCATGTTTCATGTATGTCGACCGGAGGTTAGTAATACTAGCTTTTGTTAGCAACTAGCAACTAGCAATATGGGCTCTGGGCGCTATGCCGCAGAGCCCTTTTTAATGAACATACCTATAAAAGTTCCCCTCCAAACAGTGAACGCATCGTTCAATAGTCAAGCTGCCTCTGTCCTGTAACACTTTCGTTACTAGGAAAAACGGGCATGGCTTCAGTGAGTGTAACTGTAGTCAGTTTTACTGGTTGTCAACAATCAATCGACCGCAACATGTCCTTGATGGTCCTCTAAATAACAAATCACTTCGAATGAAATGGTGAATGGCATTGCATGTAAACACAGAGATGAAATAGCCACACTCCCAGTTCGGTGGTTGGAACTAAGATTATGCAACAAGGTTTATAGTATGAAGTTCGTTAATCAACAGCAAATAAAAAAGGTGGCACCATTAATGGTGGCGCTGCTAATGAGTGCATGTGGCCACGAGGATAATAGTGGGCCGCCAATTGGGGGAGGTTCCGTATGTTCAGGTTATGCGGTATGTGACAGCGATGGGGACGGCATCAATGACGAACAAGAAATCGACAATGGCACTGACCCAAGTGACTCAAATGATCCAGTGCAAGACGGTGACCTAGACAGCGATGGTGACGGAATTAAAGATGGTCAGGAAACCGTTGAAGGTTGGGATAAAAACGATGCCAACAACCCCGTTCAAGAGGGACACCTAGACAGCGATAGTGACGGCATCAAAGATGGTTTAGAAGAGATAAATGATTGGGGTAAAAACGACCCTAGTAACCCGGCACAAGATGGCAATAAAGACAATGATGGCGATGGTCTCAAAAAGGGACAGGAAACCATTGAAGGTTGGGATGATAACGATACAAACAACCCAGTCAACGATGGGGCTGCGGACAACGACGGTGATGGTTACCTCGCGGGTCAGGAAAATGTCGAAGGATGGGATGACTTCGATGAAGATAATCCGATATCGGCGCAAAACGTAGAGAATGTCGATTTAGTGCTTGATAACGAGGCAGTGACGCCAGGAATGTCGTTGCAAGCAAGCGTCACCTTTGAACTCAATACGACCGACGAAACTCAAACCACGTTAGATATGCCGGACGCGAACCATATTTCTTGGAGTGTGGTTGATTCAAGCGACAACAAGGTTGAAGCGTTAAACCCGACCAGCGAAGGGAAAGTGACCATCCCGGATGTGGAAGAGGCGTTGACTTTAGCTCAGCAAGATTTCTTCGTTCAAGCGACTTTCCTTGATGACGGTTGGTTTGAAGGCCAAACAGTTCAAGATAAAGCGTTTATGGTGACTTTGGCCGAGGTTTCAAGTACGGAGGTAGTGTTACTGAAAGATGGCGTACCATTAGTAGATAACCAGATTCTTGTGGGTGAAAGCGTCAAAGCGCAAAGCACAGTTCAACTAGAAGATGGCAACGATATTACGGTTCCTGATGATGAGACGCTAGGCGTCTGGAGTATTAGTAAATCTGCAACGGAACTAGGGGTGACGATTAATCCAGTGACGGGAGAGCTAGATACAAGTGCAATAGACAGTGAAAAATTGGATGAGAGTGGTACGCTCATTACCATATCTTGGAAGGGCTCGGGCAGTTTACAAGGTGGGCACGATCGATTGGATGTGTTGATTACTGCGTCAACGCCAGTGGTTACCACTATTTGTGGTGATCAAATAAATGATAAGGATCCCAATAACGCCGCAGGTAATTGTTTGAAAGTGGCTGATGATAGCAAAGGTAATTGGTTTACCTCGACACCTTCAATTGAGTTTCTTGAGCCATTAGGCTACAGCGCAGATCAAACTAAAACTAACACAGGCCGAACTTATGCTAGTGAGATAGATAGTAATAACGGAAAGTTTGCTGAGTTCGTTATGAACGGCAACGGTGGGCATGCAATTACTGACGATAGGCAATCTGATAGGTATTGTGCACATTTGGCGAGTTTGAATTTCGCAGGAAGAGATAATTGGAGGATGCCAACGATAGATGAATTGAATGGTCTATTTAAAAAACATGGTAAATTGTCCGAGAGGTTAGGTTGGCCTACAACAGAATGGTATTGGTCATCAACAACATATATAAACCAAATGAATTATAGAACGATCTCTTTGTCGAATGGAACGTTGGGGAATCACATTAATAGTGACCAAAATAGTGTTTCATGCGTATCGATTACTGATTAGTAATCGTTTAGATTGACACAATGTTTCAAAAAAGGGGTCTTGGCATCACACCATAGATCCCTTTTTTTGTTTCCGTACGTTCACAACCTCAATTGATTTTTTAGTATGAAAACATTTCACAGAGCTCAATCTTAGTGTGGGGTAACCCGACTTTGTACCCATGATAGGAATGTAGGTATATGTCTGACTCGCGAATTAACGTTGAGGCAGCGTCGTTCTAGTCAGTTAAGGGCAAGAAACTTCATCACAGAACCAAATGGCATTCCATACGACTGGCTCATTTTTCGCGACATAGTAGTTTTCCTGACAGCTAACCATATCACCATTGAGCTATGTTGAATGCATCAGATTTAGTAACCAATGACACATTGAGTTACATACATTCAACTCCTGCGTTATCTTATCCGATGTGGACGAAAGATCAGGACTATACATTCAACTCCTGCGTTATCTTATCCGATGTGGACGAAAGATCAGGACTATATATTCAGAAACTGACTAAGGTATTTAGAGTTTAATGTTTTTTGAATGTCTAGTAATAAAATAATAATTATCTTGTATCTCAAACTGTCGATCTTATATTTTTTTTTAATGTGAGTGAGGATAGTTCTACTATGGGGTGTAGAATAAATTCCCATGAAAAATACATGATTGTAATTTATTTAATCATAAAGCAACTGATTTGTATGTGTTTTTTAATATTAGAGTTAATATGCTAAAAATAGTTGACATTATCCTGAAAAATAAATAACTAAACGCTAACTTCGATGAGTGTCCTGTCAATTAAATTCGTCTCGAAAATTTTGTAACAAGGTGTGTAATTGTGAGGAAGCAATTAAAGAACATAATTATCTTTAATGAGTTATACGAACAGGGTAACTATCGTGAAGCAGCAGCAAATCTAAGTATGTCCATAGCTACAATTTCAAGAGCTATTCAGGAATTAGAGGAAGACAGTAGAGTACAACTATTTATTAATGTAAAAGGTAAGTTTCGCCCTACAGCATACGCACATTCTCTTTATGAACGGTTAACAGTAAACAATGGTGAGTTAGTAAATAGCTATAGTCTGTTTAAATCAAATGGTCGTTATGTCAATGCACTGATTCCACCTCAGATGTCAGTTTTTAATTTAGTTGATAAATTGGTAAAGTTTAACCATGAATTTGGTACAGAACTTGTAATTAATGAAGGGTTTAGGTTTAGCTCCAGTGAGGAGGCCTATATGGCTATGGTTAACGGTGAACTGGACTTTATGATTGATTACAAACCCAATAACTCTATAAGCTTTGTTTCTGAACGAATTGGAGAGCATAAAACATCGCTCATTGCCTCTAAAAAGTATTACGACTCAATTGGATCAGATGATATCAATGAATCGACAAAATTCGCTAAATACTCTTGGTTGGGTCAAACTGGTGTGGATTTTCAAAAATACTTTGGAGTAGCACCTGAAAATCAGGTGGGATTCATTACTCAAAATGTCTCTCATTACTATAAGGTTATTAAAGAAACTCGATTCGTAGGTGTCTGCTTGGCTGATAATCTAAAAAATATTGAAGAAGATTTTGTTTATGAGCGCGAGCCATTTATGTCGTCAATGCTTTATTTTGTAACAACCAAAGCTGCATTACATAATAAGCCTGTAGTAAAATGGTTTTATGATAACTCTAAGAAAAAAGAGGTATGTAATGTGAATCAATAGTCAGTGATTTATATTTTCAATAGCATAGTGTCGTATTCATACTCGGAAGCCTATGGCATTATCTCCCTCTTTCCTGAATAGAATAAATGTAACCATTATTTATTCTATTCAGGCCTTATCTTGAAAAATAAAAGTCTAATAAAACAAATTCTTAGTTTTGGCTGTGTATGTTGTTTAACGTTTACTCATAACTTTCGTGAAGTCCTTTATTAAATTTATTACATATAGTCGATATCAACAAAGTGGTTTTTGGTTCTTAGGTAGGCTTATATTCAACCAGTAAAAATTGTTTGTAAAATTTAATTAAAAATAAGAATGTAATTAATCTTTAGACAAATACTTTACACTAATAAAATCACATCATAAATACAAACAACTTATCGTCTATCACATATCACATACCACATATCAATCAATATCAATCAAAACTCATGAAACACTATTAATTGAAACATTGCGTTTACTTGTCGTAAGTGTTTTTTTTGTCAATATTAGTTGATGTTAAAATAAAAACTGAAAAAGATTGATTTAGGTTCACCCGAAAAAACAGAAAAAGTAAAAGAAAAACGATGAAGGACAATACGATAAATCGTTAGGTCAGTGGAAAGGATGTTATATGCAAAACATATCAAGTTTATCAGTACTTTTAATTCACTTCGAGGCAATCTACCGTTACGATGGATTGAGAACTGCGGCGCAAAAAACTGGCATTCCATTATGTCGACTGTCTCGTTCCCTCAATGAACTTGAACAGATAGTCCAGAAGAAGTTGTTTTACTCGGACAAAAATGATTTCAAACCAACCAAGGAAGGCTGTCGTCTATATCAAGAAGTTGATACAAACTCAATGTTAATTAATTTATCTCATCAATTAAATTGTTATATGAATCACGAGGTTATTAAAGCCTGTGTTTTACCACAAATTAAGATGAATTTAAGCGGTGAAATCATTTCACACTATTATCATTATAGAGAAGACAAAGATAAATTACTATCGGTAACCGTGACTAGTGAGCATTTCAATGAACAAGAAATGCATAGCCAGCTTAGAGCGTGCGACTTAGATATGGTGTTATCTTATTACCGATTTGAGTCCGGTGCAATCGAGAATAAGCAACTATATACAGATAAATATTCCTTTTATCGGGTAGTTAACAGAGATGAGTTAGACAATGACGGTATAAGCTATTTGGCAATGCTAGATCTAGGTAGTTCTAGCAATAATAATGTTATCGTGGATTTTATTGAGCAGTGCCAAAAGGATTGTAGTAAAAAAATAAAAAAAATGCCGCGTCTTATCCTTCCAGATATTGACAGTTTATTCAAGGTATCTAAAGAGTTACCACTCATATTGCTTTTGAATAATGCCTCATTTCGTGCATTTTCTATCGAAGGGATTGACATTGAATCGTTGCAAGATCTAGATAGTCTTGAGCTTCCTGTTTATATGTCTTATCACAAAATGAATCCCAAGAAGAAAATGTTAAACATGGTTTCAAAGGCCTATTTGACGTTATTGAAAGATGGAGAAATAGAAAACGAGTGCATAACCACATAACTATTGAACTTAGTTGTTGAAGCAATTTTATGGTGATAATGGTATGAGTAATATTAAGATCAGAGTTCAGGTGAGAGTGCCTACTGTCAATCAATATAATGAATTGAGGAAGTTAATTGGTTGGAAAGTCATTGATAACTGTCGTGCAAGTTTAGCGTTGAATAATTCTTTGATTTCAGTTTGTGCATTAGTTGACAATGAAGTGATCGGTATAGGACGTGTTGTTGGAGATGGTGCATTATACTTTTGTATTCAAGATGTCATTGTTGCTCCAAAATATCAAAATCAAGGAGTTAATCATATGATAGTGGAAAAAATAATGACCAACATAAAACACTTAGTTAAAGAAGGAACAGGTGCTTTTGTAGGTACGGTCACAGAGCAAAACAAACGTTAATAGATCTATATTCAGTTGCGTGGTTATACATTGATAGATGTGTTCATTTATGATTTAAGAGCGTAATGTACAACTAGAAAATCAATATTAGGCACGCTATTAAAGCGTGCCTAATTGTTTTTATGGTCAAGGTAGATAAATCCTCATTCTGCAAACACTTGATGCATAAGCCCTCGGAATCTTTGACCGCAAACATCATTTTTTTGTTGTTGACGCCATGCATTTTGAAATGTTCCTGCAAGTTCTTCATAACATATAGGGCAACACGCATGCTTAGCCATGAAATGAGCTTTTGGGGTTTGCGGGAAATACGTTTGGTGTTCTTTACAAAACAATAGTACCGGAGTTCGACTATTGACATAGTGAACCTGATCATAGCCAAATCGGTCGCCCCATCGATGTCGTGACTTTTCTATAAATTTCGCTTTGGTATCTCTAGGTATTGCCATTAATTTTCTCCTAACAGAACGAATATGGGGCTGTCAGTTCATTTCTATATTCTTAAGTGGGTATGCTTTCCATCATATTCTTATGCTGAAGCGTCAATCGACCTTGGGCCAGCAACTAAAATATTTTGCGTTGTGTAAAGCTGATTTGATATTGACAAGATTGACATTTAATTGAAATGAAACGCCGTGTTTATTAATGGTGATATGACTTGAAGGATATTGGAATCAGCTCCTAATTATAAAGAGAGTAAAAAAAAGCCCGGCTTGGGGGGGGCACGGGCAAAATTGTAAAAAAGCGGTACACAAAGTGCCTTGCTTTAAATAATTGATAAGCAACAACTCACTCTGCAACTGATACGTTATCAGGCGTAAAGGTAAAACACGAACAAACACTCTGTTTGAAATGGCTGTTATATAAACAAAAGACCAATGTGTATATCTGGCATTGCAAATATAGGGGCGAAAAATGTTATATAGCTCTATGGTTTCAAAGAGCGAATGACTTATAATTAATCCATCTATTTCGTTAATTTCATCAAGCTCTTATGTCTGTTGCAGAAAAATCCTCACGCAAGCTCAGTCTTTACATCATTACTGCTGTTTTGGTTATTTGGCTTTATAGCCTATGGTCAGATCGTGTCACACCAATTACTAGTGATGCTCAAGTACACACTTACTTAGTCAGAGTGGCGCCAGAAGTCTCTGGAAATATTGTCGATGTCAATGTCGAAGACAATCAAATCGTTGAGGCGGGTCAGGTATTGCTGACAATCGACCCTCGCAACTACCAAGTCGCGTTAAAGGGAGCGCAAGCCAATCTTGCCATTGCCGGACAAAATATAGGGGCAAGTACGGCAGCGGTGGAGGTGGCTCAAGCTAAAGTCGTCGATGCTCTCGCTGCGCGTGATAATGCAAGAGAACAAGCCAATCGAACGGCCGAACTTGCCTCGCGCGGTGTGTTGAGCCAAGCAGATCTGGATAACGCGATTGAAGCAAAAAATCGTGCTCAGGCAGGTCTTGAAGCGGCGCAAGCCTCGTTAGTTCAAGCAGAGCAAAACTTAGGACCGACTGGCAGCAACAATCCGCAAATACTTGCCGCGATGGCAAGCTTAGAGAAAGCGCAACTCGATTTGTTAAGAACGCAAGTGCTGGCACCGTCTCGGGGGGTTGTAACGAATATGCAGCTTACGGTTGGTCAAACGGCCACTGCGGGTGCGCCATTATTAACTTTTATTGACCCTCGAAGCGTCTGGATCTCGGCACTGGCGCGTGAAAACTCCATCGAACATATCCGTCCAGGACAAGTGGTGAAAATTGTTCTTGATGCATTACCAGGACGAGTGCTAAGTGGTCAGGTTGATAGCATCGGTTGGGGCACTGGTGGCAGCAATGATATCGATCCAACGACTGGCTTCTTGAATGCAAAAACCAGCAGTTTTACCCCGCAACGTTATCCAATCAACATTATCTTTGATAACCCTGAAGAGCTGACCAATATTCGCTATGGTTCACAAGCAACGGTGGCCTTTTACACCGAGCAAAGTACGGTGGGTCAGTGGTTAGCGAGTCTTTGGATGAGAATTTTGAGTATTTGGACTTATGTTTCGTAGTGCGGCAAACCCAGTCATTCGGTTGGTGTTTGCCCCAACCTTACTGCTGTTTTATTTAATTTCTCAAGGGGCCTTTTTTCCAGTGTTGGCCCCAATGTTTGTGGTGATTTTTCTCACCATCATGCCATCACGGCCGCCGCTGGATATGATGCTCAAGTTGCTCGCTGTGATTTTTGTGGTGAGTTTTGGGGTTATTGCGATAGGAGAATTGTTAGTTGACTCGCTAACAGGTTTTGTTTTGTTCTGTTGGTTGATTCTTTTTTGGAGCTTTTACCGTAGTCATAAAGATCCAAAAGACATGCTTGCAACTTTTGCTCTGTTATTTGTGATTATTACGAGTGTAGTGAATCTGCAATTTGATACTTCGATTGCTAATTTACCATTGGTGATGCTCAATACCTTCTTGACGGCCTTAGTTGTGACATACGTGAGTTTTCTACTTTTTCCTGGTGATCAGAAAGATATTTTACCCGATGAGCAAGACATGGCAGGTGCCGAAATCCATCTTGGCATCATTGCCTTCAAAACGACGGCGTTGTTGCTTGCTCTGTTCGCATTGATTGGCACGGGTAGCCCGCAAACATTACTGATTGCGATTACGGTAGGCAGTATGATCAAAATTCCTGTTTCACGTGACCAACGAATCTTTCGCAACAACCGCTTGATTGCCACGACGGTAGGTATATTGATGACTATTCCGATCATGTTATTGCATTGGTTCGGATTACCCATGTGGGCAATATTAGGTGTTACGTGCTTTTTGGGCCTGCAACTGGCGTGTTATGCCATTCGTCGACAGTGTCGTTTGAGTATCTACCAATTGTTATTTACAAATTTTATTGTATTAGTGAATCAAATACTCTCCTATCAAGGTAGTCAGCCTTTGAATGCAGAGCTCATGCGTTTGGTTTCTATTATTATCGCGATTGTTATTGCAACCGTGATGCTTAATTTGTTAACGGTTGAACCAAAATCATCATCAAGCTCTTGTCAGTCGGTGTAGCGTGAGAAATGCATGTCATATCAAACTAACGCTATTGATCCGTAGTTAAGTTGTTTATATTGATTCTATTGTACGTTGGTTATCAACGGTTCAAGATACTGTAAACCTCCCCTAATTAGTTGCGCCCATAATGAGAGGTTTCGGCTTGTTCATTCTTCATTAAATATTCCCATGGTGTCAGATCGTTGAGGGCATCATGGGGACGTTCTTCGTTGTATTCTCGTATCCAGTTTTCTGTTAGCTCACGCACGTCATTCAAGGTTCTGAACACATACATATCGAGGATCTCTGTGCGATACGTACGGTTAAATCGTTCGACATAGGAGTTCTGAGTCGGTTTGCCTGGTTGGATAAATTCCAGCTTGATATCATGCTCCTCAGCCCAAGTCGCCAGCGTTACAGAGATGAACTCTGGGCCATTATCCATTCGCAACTTTTCTGGATAACCTCGCCATGCAATGATTCGTTCAAGCACTCGAACCACTCGTTGCGCAGGGAGGCTTAAATCCACTTCGATAGCGAGTGCTTCACGATTGAAGTCATCTACTACGTTGAAGGTTCTAAATCGACGTCCGCACTGTAAGCTGTCACTCATAAAGTCAATCGACCAACACTGGTTAGCTACCATTGGCACATTAAGCGGCTCAGGCGAACGAGTTGGTAAGCGTTTTTTCCCTTTACGACGCTTATTGAGTTTGAGTTCGCAGTAAATCCGATATATCCGTTTATGATTCCAGCCATGTCCCCACCGACGAAGTATTTTGAGCAACTTGCTAAAACCGTAGGCTGGATAACGCTCAACCGCTTTTTGCAGTTCAACAATCACTTCATGATCGTTATTCGCTTTAGGCTGGTATCGATAAACAGAATCACTAATGCCAACTGCGCGACAAGCAAGACGTAAACTGGCATTGTGCCGTTGTCTGGCATACTCAACCAGTTCTCGTCTTATCGCTGGCTTTACAGCTTTTTTTCTACGATGTCTTTGAGAATTCGATGCTCTAAGCTCAACTCAGCAAACATGGCTTTCAAGCGACGATTCTCCTCTTCTAAGTCTTTAAGGCGTTTGACTTCAGAGGCTTCCATCCCACCGTATTTGGCTTTCCAGTTGTAGTAGGTGGCATCTGAAATGCCGTATTCACGGCACACTTCATTGACCTTACGACCAACTTCCACTTCTTTTAAGATTTTGACGATTTGTGTTTCTGAGTAACGTGATTTTTTCATCGCGAGTTCTCCTTCTATGCTCAGTCTAAGCCGAAGAACTCTAAAATGGTATGCCACTAGTTTAGGGGAGGTTTACAATACAGGCAGATTATTGATGGATTTAATTTCGCTTGCAGAGTAATTTGTGGCTATTTATTTCGCTAAAGTGTTGTTTTTTTATATTTCTTTAGTGATCGCATTATTTGATGTTCAGGAGGAACCATTAATGAGTTATCCAGTACAAGGTGCCTGTCAGTGTGGCAATGTTACTTACACGCTTAATCAAACGCCCAAGATGGTGATTGCATGCCATTGCATTGAGTGTCAGAAGTTATCTACGGCGCCTTTTAGCGTGACCGCTGTTGTGAGCAATGAAGACATTGAAATTACAGGTGAACTCAAAGAGTGGCGACGTATAGCTGACAGCGGCAATAAAAACTACGCTATGTTTTGCCCAGACTGTGGCAATCGTGTTTACCATTTTAATCCAGACGATCCGTCAACACTGAAGTTAAAGTTAAAATCCAGCAGCCCTGACGATCATAAGGTATTCGAACCAACGGTGCATGTTTGGGTCAGCGAAAAACAAGACTGGTATGAGGTTCCTAAAGGGGTAAAGGTTTTTGATAAACAACCATAGTTAAGTCACCATCTGCGCTTGATCTACACGGGCGCAGATGGGATTAATTTCAATCACATTGCCCAATTCAAACAGTCGGCGCAAGAGCTTAGCATTGAGTGTTGTGCCAGCCTTGACTAAGCTGCCACCAGAAATAACATGGATATCTTCTAAAAGCACCATCCCTTCTTTTAATTCCGATAACTTCTCTATTTTTACTATATGGGATGACACTTCCGATATACGTGGAGAGGTAGAATCGGGTTTGCTATTTACTTGTTCAAAGGTAACGGCGGTAGAGACACTATGATAGAGATGCTGTTGATAGAGGCACTTAGGCTCAGACACCGCATTTTTTATTTGTTGTTGAGCACTACTGACGGTAATCGGTTTTACTAAAAATGAGTCAACCTCTAAAGTCATGCATGCGGAAATGGTGGGTGTATCTGACAAGGTTGTGACCGCGATAATACTGGTGTCTTTAGCGACAGACGTTTTGCCCTCACGAACCATTTTTATTAGCTCTAACCCATTGATGTTTGGCATATTAATATCAGTAATAATCAGGTCAATTTGATTATGGTTGAGTTTGTCCAACGCTTTTTCACCATTACTGGCACTCAATAGGTTTTCATAACCATTTTTTACTAACATATTGATTAATGCTTTACGAGAAAATGCGTGGTCTTCGACCACCAATAGCGTGAAGTTCGTAGGATCGAAATCAGCCATGTTTATGCCTCTGTTGGTTCAATGATGTTAAGCTCAATCAAGAGCATTCCAAGCGCATCGACATCTTGTCGGCAGCGTTTTATCGTTTTGTTAAGCGTGTTCCAATCTTTGGTAGTGGCATTATGTTGCAGTGTTTCAAACGTGTCAGCGATTGTCTGTGCACCGGCAGAACGAGCCGCGCCTTTGGCGGCGTGGGCGAGATGTTGTAACTGGTTTAGTTCTTGGTTATCTAGCGCCGATTCTGCTTTACGTAAGTCATCAACCACCGATGACCAGTAATCTTGTAATAATGGTGCGATAACGGCGTGCTCCGTTGTACCAAGGATATCTTGTAACGCCCCCATCGATATGGGTGAATCACTTTCACTCTTCACTGCGTTTGGCTGTTCAGCGCTAGGTGCAGGCATTGAGATTTCTAACCAAGTCATTAGTGATTGGTTTAATTGGCTCAATTCAACGGGCTTGGCGAGATAGTCGTCCATTCCACTGTCGATGCACTGTTTCGCTGCGTCAACGGTCACGTCTGCCGTAATCGCAATAATGGGGGTACGGCTGTGGAAGTGTTCGTTGCGCTCGATTGTTCGGATTTGACGGGTGAGTTCATAGCCATCCATCACTGGCATATGACAATCGACTAGCAGTAAATCAAACTGGTGGGCGCGCCAAATGTCGAGAGCTTGTTGACCATTTGACGCGATATCACATTGAAAGCCAAGATAATTGAGTTGGCGTTGGAATACATCACGATTGGTCGGTTGGTCATCAACCACCAGAATACGAATGTTGCTTGCTTGGTAATTTGGCTTGGCCATTCTAACCCCTTGATTACTGGCATAAGCATCGTTTCCAGGGGATTTCAATGCTCTGATCGCTCGCATTAATTCACTCGGTTTAAATGGGTTAGATGGCATCGTGTATAGGTTGGGCCGAGATAAACAGGTTTTTGCCTTGTTATGTGCAGAAAGGGTAATAATGTCAAACGAGGCCAACGTCGCGGTATCTTCATCATTTAGCTGACTGTTATCAAAAAAATTGTAATAGTCTGGGCCGATAATCAATAGATCGATTCTTACCCCAGCTTGTTTTGCCTGATTCAATACGGTAATCGCGTTTTTTAGCGTAGGGATGGTATGTATTTTACAGTTGCAATTAGACAAGTTAATTTCACAAAATGTTGCTACGTCTTGATTCTTGGTAATGATTAACACTCGGCTACCATCAATCAAGTGGTAGGTACTGTCTTGTGGGGGCGATTCCACTTGGATAAAAGGTAATTCTAGTGAAAAACGGCTTCCAATACCTTGCTGGCTTTCTACCTGAATGGTTCCTCCCATCATCTCAAGTAATGAATGAGTGATAGATAGCCCTAAGCCCGTTCCACCGTATAGCCGTGTAGTTGTTGGGTCTGCTTGAGTAAATGCATTAAACAAGCGCCCCTTTTGCTCTTCTGAAATTCCGATACCATTGTCTTCAACGATGAGGTCAATGCAGGGCGCTACTCCATTATGCCCAAGTGACGCAGATACCCATATTTTACCCTTTATACCATTTACGCTCTGAGTAAATTTGACGGCATTTCCGACCAAATTGAGCATTATTTGACTCAAACGAACACTATCACTCATGATGGTATGAGGCAGTTGACTATCATAAGTTAGGAATAAATTATTGCCTTTATTTTGAGCTTGTAAACTAAGCACATCTAAGGTTCGCTCGAGAAGCTCCAGTAGTTCAACAGGTCTACTTTCAAGTGACATTCGACCTGCTTCTATCTTAGAGAAATCCAGAATATCATTGATGATGTGCAATAGAGTAATGGCCGATTGTTCAATTGTTGACACCATGGTTCGTTGTTCAGGCCTTAGCTCTGTCTCAGACAATACCCCGATCATGCCGATGACCCCATTCATTGGGGTACGGATCTCATGGCTCATATTGGCTAAAAACATCGATTTGGCTTCACTGGCGGCTTGTGCAGCTTCACTCTCTTTTTTAAGGTACAGCTGAGATTGTTTTTCTTTAGATATGTCGATGTTGACACCACTCATGCCCGTGGGTGTTTGACCATCAGATGCAAACACAACGTGCGCTGCGGCTTTGATCCAGCGAGTTTCACCACTAGGAATGACGATTCGAAATTCGGCATTGAATTGACGAAGGCCCTCTCGAGCAAGAAGAAGTGCTTGCTCAGAATCAAACAGATCATCTGGGTGAACTCGTTCACGCCACATCGAGTATGTGTTGTTACATATGTTTGGGTCGACATCATACATTTCATACATACGCTCGTCCCAGATCAACTTGTTGGTTGCAAAGTCCCAACTCCAAATCCCTATTCCACCAGCCTGTGTGGCGAGATTCAAACTGCTTACCACTTTAAGTAGCTCGTTTTTACGGCGTTTTAACTCAAGCCTTGTCTTTTGTTCAGAGCGACTGTCTTTGAGGGTGACAACAATAAACCTCTCGTTCTTGAGCGAAATATATCGACAAGCGGCAAGCATTGACTTTTGTTCCAAATGGCTGGCCAGGGTGAGTTCTCGATCAAAGAAAACCTCTTGATAGAGTGGCACTTGGCTGAGTTGTTGACTAATAGCGTCTGCTTGCATCGGCTCAATATAGGTTTCTATCGTATTGCCAATAAGTTCACAACGTTCACTTTGAAAAAAAGTCAGTGCCGAATCATTCGCATCCACAATTTGGTTGTTGCTGTTGAGCAAAATCATGGCGTCAGACGACTGTTCGAACATCACGCCCATCTGCTGCTCATGTTCATTGGTTCGGTGATTTTTCTCTTCGATCAGGTTTTGTAACTTATCATTACTCTTTTTAAGTGCAGTCTCGGCATGTTTAATGTTGGTGATATCACGTTGAGTGATGACCAGATAGTTAAGTTTCCCCTCGTTGTCACGCATGGGCTCGATTGTTGCTTCAAGCCAGCGTGTATCTGCGTTGCTCTTGACTTCAAGTTCTACATTGGCTTTCGAACCTTTGCCGGCAAGTGAAATCAGCTTATCAAGGTGTTGTTGGGTAAGTCGGGAAGAGAAAAAATCATGAAGGCTATGTCCGATAACGGGGCGATCTTGGTGTTGATAAAACTTCAAAAAAGCGGGGTTGGCATAGAAAATGGAATGCGAACCCTGCATACCATCACAAATTAAGACACCTTCGGACAATACATTCAAGACGCCAGTTTTGAGCTCTGGCGTTGCAGTAGTGTGCTTTTTTGGTGCCCAGAAGGAGGTAAACGGAAGTTTCATATTATCGACCTGGTTTTGTTAGGGAACTAACCGCGCGAAACGAAATGCATTTTATTTCATAAGAATAGCTAGCTTAGTGGTTTTAGCAACTTTTCTATATGCACTCGGTTTTACCTTAATAAAATCCAATAGAAGTCTAAGTTTTGATTTGAATGGTTTAGTTGCTGAGTAAATTAGAGTGCGAAGTAAATTATTTGGCATTAGTTGTGGCTATGTAACCAGTGTTAATATTTCTCCGGTTTTTTAGGCTGGGTTTTAACTTTTAAAAAATGATAGAACTTTATTTATCTTAATGTTTTTAAAGGTTTTATTGTATTGTTGTGTGACTTCCCAGCTTAACTTCATAGAGTTTTACTGAGATGGGTATTTACTTAGAGTTGAATGCTATTGCCGGTGTGGTTTTGTATTGAACGTGCTACAAATTCCAAAAAATCATTTGAGTTCTAAATGATTTTCAGGCATTTTATATTTAACTAATCGTTCAATTAAAAATTGAGGAGTAGCAAAAATGCCTAAGGTTGGGATGCCAAGTATCCGAAAACCACAGCTGGTAAACGCGACGATGTCAGTGATAGACAGAGTGGGGTTGCCTTGTGCAAGCATTGCTTTAATAGCCAAAGAGGCGGGGGTTTCGACGGGAATCATCAACCATTATTTTGGTGGTAAACATGGTTTGCTTGAGGAAACGATGCGTGAAATACTGCGTCAGTTATCTCAAACCGTGACGGATAAGCTACGCGCTCTTCCTGCTGATGCCCATCAACAACGAATTAATGCGATTGTTGAAGGTAACTTTGTTGGCTTCCAAGCCGAGAATAAAGTCGCCAAGACATGGCTAGCATTTTGGTCTTATTCAGTGCATGACCAAAAACTAAAGCGATTACAACGAGTAAATGAAAAACGCTTGATTTCGCACCTCAAAATTGAACTAAAAGCGCTCTTCGATAAACAACAGGCTGAGATTATCGTCCACGGTATCGCAGCGTTGATTGATGGTATTTGGCTACGTGGCACGCTCAACCCACAAGGCATAGATGCAAATAAAGCACGACTGATCATCAATGATTATCTCGATAAGCAGCTTATCTTTTATTCACAAAAATAACCAAAGTCAGACTCAATATGAAATCACTATTTATTGATGGGCAGTTTTGTCACGCCACATCTAATCAAAGCTTTATCACATACAATCCAGCTAACGGTGAACCGCTAGCAACGATAGGCCAAGCTAGCGATGATGATATGTCGCGAGCAATTGAAGCTGCAAAGCGTGGCTTTGCTGTTTGGTCAGCGATGGCGCCCATTGAACGCAGTCGCATTTTACTCAAAGCGGTCGCGATTTTGCGTGAGCGTAATAATGAATTAGCGGAACTTGAGGTCGCCGATACGGGTAAGCCTTTACAAGAAGCACTCGAGGTTGATATTGCCACCGGTGCCGACGTCATTGAATATTACGCCGGACTTGTGCCAGCGATGCAAGGTGAACAGCAACCGATGGGAGACAGTCAGTTTTTCTACACTCGTCGTGAGGCTTTAGGCATTTGCGCTGGTATTGGTGCGTGGAACTACCCAATTCAAATTGCCATGTGGAAGTCAGCGCCAGCGCTAGCTGCGGGTAACGCAATGATCTTCAAACCGTCAGAAGAGACACCATTAACGGCATTAAAACTGGCAGAAGTGTTTCAGCAAGCTGGTGTGCCTGATGGCGTGTTTAATGTACTGCAAGGCGATCATCGTGTTGGTCAAATGCTAACGGCGCACCCTGATATTGCCAAAGTATCGTTCACGGGCGAATCGGGCACTGGCAAATTAGTGATGGCGGATAGTGCCAAAACACTCAAGCAGGTAACGATGGAGCTTGGTGGTAAATCGCCGATGATCGTATTTGGTGATGCCAAACTTGACGATGCAGTTTCAGCGGCGATGGTTGCCAATTTTTACACTCAAGGTGAAGTATGCACTCATGGTACACGCGTATTTGTTCACCAATCAATTTATGACGACTTTGTTGCCCAGCTCAAAACTCGTACAGAAAAACTAGTGGTCGGCGATCCTATGGATCTTGAGACACAAATCGGTGCGCTCATTTCCAAAGAGCATCTTAGCAAAGTGTTATCCGCCATTGAGACAGCGAAAGCAAGTGGTGCCACGTTGCTCACTGGTGGCTATCAAGTTACCGAAAACGGCCTAGAAAATGGCAACTTTGTTGTGCCAACCGTGTTTGTTGATTGCGACGACAGCATGTCACATGTTCAAAATGAAATCTTCGGTCCTGTGATGTCGGTGCTCAAGTTCAGCGATGAAGAAGAAGTGATTGCTCGTGCGAATGACACCGATTACGGACTTGCCGCAGGGCTATTTACCCAAGACTTAAGCCGTGCCCACCGAGTAATTCATCAAATGCAAGCGGGGATCTGCTGGGTCAATACTTGGGGAGACTCTCCTGCAGAAATGCCTGTTGGTGGTTACAAACATTCAGGCATTGGCCGAGAGAACGGACCCGAGACACTGCGCAGTTACACTCAAACCAAGAGTGTATTAATTGAACTGGGTGGCTTCGAAAGCCCTTACGCCTAGCGACATAATTCGGAGAGACACAATGCAACAACACTACGATTATATTATCGTCGGTGCGGGATCGGCTGGCTGTGTATTGGCGGATCGCTTAACCGAAAGTGGTCAGCATCAAGTGCTATTACTTGAGGCAGGTGGCACCGATAAAAGCATCTTTATTCAAATGCCGACAGCGCTTTCATATCCGATGAACAGTGACCGTTATGCGTGGCAATTTGAGACCACGCAGGAACAAGGTTTAGACGGACGCCAGCTTCATTGTCCGCGTGGAAAAGTGCTCGGCGGCAGTTCATCGATCAATGGCATGGTCTACGTTCGTGGCCATGCGTGCGATTTCGATGAATGGCAACAACAAGGGGCAAATGGTTGGAACTACCAAGCGTGTTTACCTTATTTTAAACGCGCCGAGTCTTGGATTGGTGGTGAAGATGACTACCGTGGTGGCGCCGGGCCACTAGGAACATGTGCTGGCAATGATATGCAGCTCAATCCACTTTATCGCGCGTTCATTGATGCAGGCGTTGAGGCAGGCTACCCAGAAACAGATGACTATAACGGTTATCAGCAAGAAGGGTTTGGTGCGATGCACATGACGGTAGATAAAGGCGTGCGTGCTTCTACCTCTAACGCTTACTTAAGGCGTGCTCTGAAACGTTCAAACTTAACGCTAATTAAAGGCGTTGTGGCGCGTAAGTTCCTTATTGAAGGCAATAAGGCCACAGGTCTTGAGTTCGAAAAGTCGGGCAAAGTGCAACGCGTTTCGGCGTCAAAAGAGGTTATTTCGAGCGCCGGCTCGATTGGTTCGCCGCAACTGCTTCAGCTATCAGGTATTGGCCCTAAAGCGGTACTTGATCAAGCGGGCGTTGAAACCGTGCTTGATCTGCCTGGTGTCGGTCAGAATCTGCAAGATCACCTCGAAGTGTATTTTCAATATCACTGTAAAGAGCCCATCAGCCTCAACAGCAAGTTGGGTCTTGTCAGCAAAGCTAAAATTGGTACCGAATGGATTTTGACACGCAAAGGACTTGGGGCAACCAACCATTTTGAATCGTGTGGCTTTATTCGTTCTCGTCCAGGGCTGAAGTGGCCAAATATTCAGTATCACTTCTTACCAGCTGCGATGCGCTACGATGGCCGTACTGCTTTTGATGGCCATGGTTTTCAAGTGCATGTTGGGCCAAATAAACCCGAGAGTCGTGGCAGTGTGCAAATTGTTTCGGCCGATCCGCACGTGCACCCTCAAATTGAGTTCAATTACATTTCAACCGAACAAGATAAGCAAGATTGGCGTGACTGTATTCGTTTAACTCGCGAAATTCTCGAACAGCCTGCGTTAGACAAATATCGTGGAGAAGAGATTCAACCCGGTGGTGAGATTACGTCAGACGACGATATTGATGCTTGGGTGAAGAGTAATGTCGAAAGTGCGTACCATCCATCGTGTAGCTGCAAAATGGGCGCAGATAACGATCCAATGGCGGTACTCGATGAGCAGTGTCGAGTGCGCGGTATCGAATCGTTGCGCGTGGTCGATTCGTCTGTTTTCCCCACCATCCCTAATGGCAACCTTAATGCGCCAACCATTATGGTTGCAGAACGTGCCGCAGACATGATCTTAGGTAAACGTCTATTAAAAGAACAGCAGCAGCCCATCTGGATTGCACCAGGTTGGCAGCAACACCAAAGAATGAAAACTCCAAAAAGGGCTGTCGAAACAGCCAAGTAAATTAGTCAGCAATCATTACAAGGAAATTACTATGTCTATGATGACAAAAACAATGACTACCCTCGCAGTCAGTACATTCGCTTTTAATGCTTATGCGAACCAGTGTGAAACCGTTCGTTTTGCCGATGTTGGTTGGACCGACATTACGGCAACGACGGCAGTGACTAGCGAGTTGCTCAAAGGTATGGGTTATAAAACCAAAACTGACTTACTTTCAGTACCAGTGACTTATTCTTCAATGGCAAACGGTGATATCGATATCTTCCTTGGCAACTGGATGCCAACGATGGAAGGGGACATCGCTAAATACCGAGAAGCAGGCACCGTCGAAACCGTACGCGCCAACCTTGAAGGTGCAAAATATACGCTTGCTGTACCAAAGTTTGTCTATGACGCAGGTGTAAAAGATTTTGCCGACCTTGCCAAGTATGCCGACAATTTTAAAGACCGTATCTATGGCATTGAACCGGGCAATGATGGTAACCGCTTGATCCAATCTATGATAGATAGTGATGCGTTTGGTCTTAAAGATTTTAACCTCGTTGAGTCTAGTGAAGCGGGTATGGTTTCACAGGTATCACGAGCGGTGCGTCGCAACCAATGGATCGTATACCTTGGTTGGGCTCCACACCCAATGAACAGCAATGTTGAAATGGAATACTTAGCCGGTGGCGATGACTTCTTCGGTCCAAATTACGGTGGGGCTAATGTCTACACAAACGTACGTCAAGGTTACCTTGCGGAGTGCCAGAACGTAGGCCAGTTGCTTAAGAATTTAACGTTCAGCTTAGAGATGGAAAACCAGTTAATGGAACAGATCTTAAACCAGAACGTCAAGCCGTCGAAAGCGGCGCAAAAATGGCTGAAAGAGAATCCAAAACAAGTGGAAGCTTGGCTTGAGGGGCTGAAAACACTCGAAGGTGGTGACGCAGCCACAGCCGTAAATAACTACATTAAATCAAACGCGTAATCTCATTGCGGTGAGGTGTTATTCGCACCTCACCGATCAAAGAAAGGTCTTATTGTGAATTTTATTACTAACAACAAAATCCCTGTGGGTGAATGGATGGAAACCGTGGTGGATTGGCTGACGCTTAATGGCGCAGGCTTTTTCGACGCTGTCTCTATCTTTCTTGAAACTGTGATTCTTTTTGTTGTCGATGTGTTTAAGTGGATGCCACCTGCCGCACCAATTATTTTAACGGCGGCGATTGCTTGGTATTTGCATAGAAGTATTCCTTTGGTGCTGTTTATTGTTGGCGCATTGCTGACCATTCTCAATATTGGTTATTGGCAGGAGATGTTGGAAACCTTTGTTCTTGTATTTGCAGCGACAACGATTTCCGTATTAATTGGCGTACCTCTAGGGATCATGGCAGCGCACCGCGCGTGGTTATATACCTTGTTGAGACCAATACTCGACTTGATGCAAACCGTGCCAACCTTTGTTTACCTTATCCCGACCTTAGTCTTGTTTGGTTTAGGTATCGTACCGGGGTTAATTTCAACCATCATATTTGCGATTGCAGCGCCAATTCGTCTTACTTACTTAGGAATGACCAAAGTACCGGAAGAGCTGATCGAAGCGGGCAAAGCGTTTGGTGCTAGCCGTAGAAAGTTGCTATTCAAAGTTGAGCTTCCGGCGGCGATGCCAAGCATTATGGCGGGCGTAACTCAATGCATTATGTTGTCACTATCAATGGTGGTGATCGCGGCATTGGTTGGAGCCGACGGACTGGGTAAACCTGTGGTACGTGCACTTAACACGGTGAATATTTCACAAGGTTTTGAAGCTGGCCTCGCCATTGTTTTGGTTGCCATTATTCTTGACCGCTTATGCAAAACACCAAACCAGAAAGAGGCTTAATGATGGATGCAATTACAATTAACAATCTTGACGTGGTTTTTGGTAACAAGCAGCAACAGGCGCTCGATCTGCTTGATCAAGGCAAAAGTCGCCAAGAAATTATTGATCAAACTGGCCAAGTTGTCGGCGTTGATAATGTTTCAATGACAGTCAAAGAGGGCGAAATCTGTGTGCTAATGGGTTTATCTGGTTCGGGTAAGTCGAGCTTATTACGCGCCGTCAATGGTCTTAATTCAATCTCTCGCGGTAGCTTAGAGATTAAAGATGGCGAGCAAAGTGTCAATTTAGCCGATTGTGATGAAGGCACACTGCGTCACCTGAGAACCCATCGCGTATCTATGGTATTTCAGAAGTTCGCCTTGATGCCATGGTTGACTGTGCTAGATAATGTTGCTTTTGGTTTAGAAATGCAGGGCGTGCCGAAGGCTAAACGTCGTGAAAAAGCACGAGAGCAGCTCGAAATGGTCGGATTAGCTGAGTGGGAAACCAAGCATCCTCATGAACTTTCAGGGGGAATGCAGCAACGAGTTGGTCTTGCTCGTGCTTTTGCTATGGATACCGATATCTTATTGATGGATGAGCCGTTTTCAGCGCTTGACCCCTTGATTCGTGCTCAATTGCAAGACGAGCTGATTCTATTGCAGAAAAAACTCAATAAGACGATTTTATTTGTTAGTCACGACTTAGACGAAGCGCTCAAGATTGGTAATAATATCGCGATTATGGAGTCTGGTAAGCTTATTCAACATGGTAAGCCAGAGCAGATCGTACTTGCACCAGAAACAGAATACGTCAAAGACTTTGTCGCACACACTAATCCATTGAACGTGTTGAAAGGACGCTCGTTGATGCAAATGCGTGAACAGCTCATCAGCCGAGATGACCAATGGCAAATTTGTTCACGTGACGATTTATGGGTAAAACAGCAAACCAATGGTGTTGCTTTAGTTGACTCAGATAAAACATTACTAGATTGGAGTGATGGCACATTTGAAATGGCACAAGTCAGTGAATCCAACGTGGTTCAGGCAAGCCCTGAAATTGGGATGCGTGAAGCAATTGAGCTAAAACAACGCAGTAATCAACCTATTTTATTGGTTGAAAATAACCAGCTGGTGGGCGTACTCACCGATAATGAATTGTACGATGCCTTGTTAGGTAATTTTAAAGACCGACGCGTAGCATAACGTGAACGGATAACAAAAAGCCCAGCAATCAATGCTGGGCTTTTTATGTCATTAAGCGTTTGATTAACAGCGATTAGCCGCGTTTCATTACACACGCGTAAGCAGTCGCAAATGCTTGTTCCTGATATTGCTTAAGGCCAGTCTCTTTAAATGCGATGGCGAGTGGATTTCGCTTTAAGCTCTCTTTGATCTCTGTCGGAGAGACGACTTCAACATTCAGACCTTCAATAAGTTGAATCGCTGCTTCAAGTTTGAAACCTACGGCACCACCGGCAAATTTTCCTTTGGTTTGACGCTGACGAATCACCACTTTTTCGATCTGATAATCTTCGACCAGCTTGGCGAAAGAGAACTGAAACTTACGGATTTCTTGTGTGTCATTCGCATTGCCGATCGTTAATTTCGATACGCGGCAGTCAGGCAGATGAACCACACTGTCTGAATGAGAAAGAAGACAAATAATTGCGTCGTTTGCTTTTAGTTCTACACCACAAATTTTCATGCTTAAACCTATTTGTTATTGAACCCTTATTATATCGGCCAAACGCGATGAAGCGACCTAATTATGCCTTTTTCATTCAAACAAAGGTCATTTTTTATGGACACAGTGGGCCAGGCGTCGCAACTTGGTCGACCATGTAGTCATTTCGCAGATTCCGATAAACAACAGCATGCCACACTTCGCCATTCTTCAGACGATATTCAATCGCATAGTTGATGCCACTGACTACCTGTGTGCGCACTTTGTCGACACTTTGTAATTCTGAATGACTGCCCATATGTGACATGAGGGCATTGACGGCAGCTTGGACATCAGGCGTGATGTCGGCATCACTCCATCCCCCAGGCATAGATTTAGTGGTACATAGCGGGTTAGGTGAAGGCTCTTGGATAGTGGGTTGAGAAGTCTGACTGCATCCCATTAGCGCGAGGGTCGTCAACAAAGAACTGAGTATAGAAATTTTCATCGTTTACCTTCTAAATAAAAATGACGGACAGCGAAAGGGTGCCGAAGCAAGTTTATTTTTCGAGTATAGTTCGATCGAGCTCTGATAAGTCAGGAAACCGTCATAAAAAGGTCGCGATGCTTGCGCACTGCGACCTGATTGTTTGCGCTAACAAGATTAGTCTCGACGGCTTTCACGGTAGGTGTACTGATAATCAACCCCGAGCTTCGCTTTGTACTCAAACTGGCCGGGAGCTTTGGCATACTCTTCAACTTGTACCAACATGTCATTTACTTTGACACTTGGAGAAATAACATTGTTTTCGTGTATTGGGAGTACAATTTTCAATTTAGCGCTATCCATCGCTTTCATTTCGTCCATTAGATCAAACGCAGCATCATAGGCTTGTTGTTTGGTTGCGTATGCGTCAGTCGTTAGCGTGGTATGGCTAATGACAGTTTGATTGGCAGCGAATACAGAAGCACTGATCACCAATGTGGCAAAAAGAATCAATTTTTTCATCGTTGTGTCTCCTAATGGGCTCTCAAATACAAGCTTACTGTGCAACGAAATAAGACTGTCACTGCTGCGTAAACAAAATCGCGGTTTGTGATAGCGTTTGTTTAAGATACTCACTCTTCACTGACATAGTGATTTGGCGGTTAATAATTGGTCGTTTGGGTTGTTTTTGAGTCAAAATAGGTAGAGCTACGTACAAAACTAGTCGCGCTGAAACTAGATTCGATAATGCTGGCATCATCGTAAAGAGTGTAATGACTAAACTTAATAATAAATAGAGTGACCCAACTCGCTGAATGGCTTTTTGCAGGGATAAGCATGAGAAAACTAATAGTATTGATAGTGATAAGTTTGAGTTTATTTGGTTGTAGCTCAAAGTTCGTATACAACCACATCGATTGGTTGGTGCTTGAGTTTGTTGAAGATTACGTAGAACTTGATGAACAGCAAGAAGACTTTGTTAGCGATAAAATTTCGCAACTGAGTGAGTGGCATCGAAAGGAAGAAATTCCCAATTATATCGAGCAACTTGATCAACTTATCGCGATTGAACCAAGTCAATTTACTATTGATGATATGCGAGTTCACGAACAACAAATACGTGCCCATTCGCAACGGCTAGTTGCACGAGTTGCTCCAGACCTATATCAAATTACGACACAGTTGTCTGACGATCAAGTCAATGAGTTTATGGATAATCTACGTGTGCGTCATACTAAATACAAAAAGAAATACCAGTCACTCACTGATGAAGAGATCAAGCAACGCTATCACCAGCGAATTGAGAAAAATCTTGAGAATTGGCTGGGCGACTTAACGGAAAAACAGCAGCAACTTCTCACCCGTTGGACCAATGAGTTGCAAATTACTTCGCGCGATTGGGTCACCCATCAAACTAAGATGCGTGTTGAAATCAACGCACTGCTGGTAGAGAGGCTTAACGAAGCATTATTTAAACCCGATTTTCAAGATCTCATGTTCAACCCTGATAGTTTTTATTCGCCTCAGCTTGCAGGCAAAATTGAGTATAACCGGGAGGTGGCAAGAACTTACTTAACACAAATTATCAATACCATGTCGTTAAAACAGACGCAGCATTTTCGTGATGAGCTTGAAGATTGGAAAGAGCTGGCATTGGATATTCAGTAGGATGAGCACAGTTTTAGCCATCGGTGGTTTTTTCTTCTGACACCGCACGTTAATGTATATCATCTTGAAAATAACGAAATTTGCATATGGAATGGATTCTACTTTTTGCAGCGGGCGTGGTAGGTGGTATTTTAAATAGTATTGCCGGTGGCGGTAGCTTTATTACCTTTCCCGCGCTGATGTTTTTTGGTTTGCCTGCGGTTGCTGCGAACGCGACCAACACCTTCGCCGTTTGTGCCGGTTATATTAGTGGTGCTTATGGTTTTCGCCAAGACATTGCACATTCGGCCCAGCGATTACCTTCATTAATTTTGATCAGCTTATTGGGTGGTGCACTTGGTGCGTATTTACTGCTCAATGTCTCAGAGCAGCAGTTTTTAATTGCTATTCCTTGGTTGCTTCTTTTTGCCACCTTACTATTTTTGTTCGGCCATCATTTAAGTACTTGGCTTGCAAAAGGGGCACAACGCGTCTCTCTTAATCCGATATGGTCAACGATCTCAATCAGTTTGTTGTTATTACTGGTCTCGGCTTATGGCGGCTTTTTTAATGCTGGCCTAGGAGTTATTGTACTGAGCTACCTTGTTTTAGCAGGCTACACCAACATCAATCAAATGAACGGGTTAAAATTACTGGTTTCATCGTGTGTCTCTGTGATTGCGATTGTGGTGTTCATGGTGGATGGGGTGATTGATTGGCAAAAAGGTTTTGCGGTAATGATGGGATCACTGTTAGGTGGTTACGTGGCGGCGCGAGTCTCAAGAAAAGTCGAGCAAAAATATGTGAAAGGTTTTGTGGCATTATCAAGCATCGCCATGACGTTGTATTTTTTCGCTGATGTATATTTGTAAACGTATTTTATCGCTCTCATAGCGGTAAGTGTTGTTGATCACGTTCTGCCCCGATTTGAGGTCATTTTAGGTTTATTTAGCTCGCCTATCGGCATAATAACGCTATCAAACAACAGGATGGACTGTTGTTTAAGGAGGCGTTATGAGTAGAAAACTAGGCAGAGTCATGTCGAGCAGCCGCATGATTACCTTCGTCGCATTTCTGTGTGCAGTTTTTGCGTGGGTGTTTAAGATGCCAGTGCTTCTTACCGTATCTATCGCTGCGTTAGTAGTGAGTGCGGCATTGTATATCAACGACAAGTATCGCAAATCTAAACTGAAAAAGAGCGCCTGATGGCGCTCTATGAATGAACCCCTTTGCGTGTTTTAGAAGAACCCAAGCGGGTTGACGTCATAGCTAATCAATAGATTTTTGGTGTTTTGGTAGTGATCAAGCATCATTTTATGGGTTTCACGCCCGATACCGGATTTTTTATATCCGCCAAACGCGGCGTGGGCAGGATAAGCATGGTAACAGTTGATCCAAATTCGTCCGGCCTCAATGTTGCGACCCATTCGATAGGCAAGGTTAGCATCACGCGTCCATACCCCAGCCCCTAAGCCGTACTCAGTATCGTTAGCAATGGCCAAGGCTTCGGCTTCATCTTTAAATTTAGTGATAGCAATCACGGGCCCAAAAATCTCTTCTTGGAAAATACGCATTTTATTATGGCCTTCCAACATTGTCGGTTGGATGTAGTAGCCTTGGTTAATGCTGTCTGGCTGCTGTGATACGCCTCCGCCAAAGACCACTTTGGCGCCTTCTTGACGACCTATCTCTAAGTAACTCAAAATTTTATCGAACTGTTCTTGTGACGCTTGCGCACCAACTTGAGTATCTGTATCAAGCGGATTGCCTTGTTTAATCGTCTTGGCTCGCTCGGAAAGTTTGGCCACAAATTCATCGTAGATGGACTCATGAACCAAAACGCGAGAAGGGCAGGTACACACTTCCCCTTGATTAAAGAATCCAAGTAATGTGCCCTCGATACATTTATCTAGGTATTCGTCTTCGTGATTAAAAATGTCGGGGAAATAGATATTGGGTGATTTACCACCTAGCTCTACCGTAGAAGGGATCAGGTTGTCGGCGGCGCATTTGAGGATATGGTTACCCACTTGCGTCGATCCAGTAAAGGCCAATTTGGCGATCCGATCACTGGTTGCGAGTGCTTGACCTGCCTCATTACCAAAACCATTGACCACATTGATCACACCTGCAGGGATAAGGTCGCCGATCTTTTCCATCAAAAGCAAAATAGAGGTTGGCGTTTGCTCGGCGGGTTTAAGTACCACACAACACCCTGCCGCCATTGCTGGAGCGAGTTTCCACGCAGCCATTAGCATAGGAAAGTTCCAAGGGATGATCTGGCCGACAACCCCAATTGGTTCAGGAAAGTGATAGCTTGCTGTTGTTTCATCAAGCTCGGCTGCGCTGCCTTCTTGGGCACGGATACAACCAGCGAAATAGCGGAAGTGGTCGACTACCAAAGGTAAATCAGCGGCCAGCGTTTCCCTAACGGGCTTGCCGTTTTCCCATGATTCAGCCACCGCAAGTTCTTCGATATGTTGTTCAATGCGATCGGCTATTTTTAGCATGATGTTGGCGCGTTCAGTGACACTAGTTTTGGCCCACGATGCACGCACGTTATGGGCCGCATCTAAGGCAAGCGCGATATCGGCTTCCCCTGAACGCGCCACTTTACAATACGCTTGACCATTGACTGGCGAGGTATTGTGAAAGTATTCACCATTGACCGGTTTGACCCATTCGCCACCGATATAATTGTCATAGTGTGTTTTAAATGAAACGACTGAGTCTGTGTTACCTGGTTGTGCGTAGATCATACAATTTCCTTATTGGTTTCTCGTTGTTGTGTTTATGTCATTCGCATGCGGAATGTTTTTTTATCGTTTTCAACAAACGCAAATCACAGACCAAGTGTTAATAACTTGTTGCATTTGTGGGTTGGCGCTAGAGTTAATGAGGCTTTGCGCTTGTTTTATAAAAGCCAAGACAACAGGGCTGAATGTTAATGAAATGTTCACCTGTTCCAAAGTGACACAGTCAGTTTGCTCAAAAATGGTACAACGATGGAATTACAGCGACAACAAAACAGCGATTGGTTGAGTTCGTCATGGCGACGAAGTAGTGATGCAGGCTTAAAAGAAATCAAACGGCCAAGTGATGCAGTGCTGTCTAATGCAGTGATGAAAGAGCGTCGTTATGACAATAAAGGCGTTATAGAGGCGGTTGAACAAGCGGCCTTGCCCCTGTTTAATCAAGTGCTTGGGCGTAGTGATAGTCGTTTAATTCTCACCGATGGAGAAGGGGTGATCTTAGCCAGTTGGGGCCAAGAGCGATTTAGAGAAAAATTGCTTGAGATAGCTTTAGAGTCTGGAAATTGCTGGCAAGAGCGTTTAAAAGGAACCAATGCAATAGGCACCGCTTTATTTGAGCAACGTGCGGTTTCGATTATTGGCGAGCAGCACTTTATCAAACAACACCGTTTTATCAGTTGTTCGGCCAGCCCACTGTTTAATCATAAAGGCGAACTGGTCGGGATATTAGATATCACCAGTGAACAAGAACAACATGATGTAACCACTCAGTTGTTAGTGCAAAATATGATTCAATTGGTTGAAAATCGGCTGTTATGCCAAATCCCAGGAGCGGCGTACCAAGTCGATTTGGCGTTGAATGAGTCGGTTTTGCATACTGGGTGGCAAGGTATTGTTATTGCTGATGAGGGAGGTCGAGTGGTTGCTCATAACCATGTTGCGTGTCAGCTTACTCGGCAATCGAATATTGTTGGTGAAAAAATCGAAGCACTGCTTGAACGCTCTAAGCAACAAATGCCTTTAGTGTTTGAAAAGCGCTTGCTTAACGGCGCGTCCAAAGTCAAAAGCGCCGTTAGTGTGTCTAGTGAACTTCATTACGGAGAGCCTCAAGTTGAAACCGCTTGGCAGCAAGCCAATAAAGTTATCGGTAAAGACATCAGTTTACTTATCCTAGGGGAAACTGGGGTTGGAAAAGGTGAATTTGTTAAAGCGCTGCATAAACATAGTACTCGGAATATCGCGCCCTTGGTTACAGTCAACTGTGGAGCGTTGGCCAAGGATTTGATTGAGTCTGAGTTATTTGGTTATGCCTCTGGGGCGTTTACTGGAGCCAGTACGAAAGGCTATCTAGGCCGAATTCGCCAAGCAGACAAAGGCATCCTATTTTTAGATGAAATTGGCGAAATGCCATTGGAGGCGCAGTGCCGGTTACTCACCGTACTACAAGATAAAATCGTCATGTCGATTGGTGCTAGCCGAGCGTATCAAGTTGATATTCAAATCATTGCTGCCACTCATCAAGATCTCCGGTCGTTAGTAGAACAGGGGCTTTTCAGAGAAGATCTCTATTATCGCTTGAATGGATTGGTTATCGAACTGCCTTGTCTACGTACTCGGCGCGATAGAATGCAATTGATTGATGTCATTCATGCTAAATACAAACCTCAGCATCAGAACATATCAAAGGCGTTATTGGAGCAATTGAAGCACTACGGTTGGCCTGGCAATTTGCGTGAATTAGATAACCTATTTAAGGTGACTTGTCTGATTGCGAGCGATGAAGAAGAGCTGCGCCTTGAGCATGTTCCTGCTCACTTGGCGACCCATATTACTCAGAATCTGAGTGACAACAGTGTACAAGAGCCAACAGACTTGAAAGCCACGGTTAATTCAACGTTAGTCGATACTTATCACGCCCACAATGGCAACATCAGCAAAATGTCACGTGTTCTTGGGATTAGCCGCAACACCATCTATCGTAAATTAAAGGCTATAGGGATTGGCTAGGCGTAATTGTAGCGACAGCTATTGATAATGTATTACCAAACGACTCTGAGAATGAGAGCCAAGTGTTAAATCTGCAAGTATCTGAATTTAAAGTATAAAAATAAAAAGGAGTCCACGATGGACTCCTTTTCCTTGAAACCTAGCCTACAAGCCGCCTTGTTGCTGCGCCTGTTTTACTAAAGCCTGACGTTGAGTTTCCTTCTCTAACAATTGATCATTGTCGTTTGCACGCTGAGATTTCTCTGCTTGTGGAGCAAAGACAAAGTATTTATTAATAGTCATGTTAAGAACCTCAATTAAGAGTGATAACCTTCCAGGTTAAGTTAATCACCATGGTCTACATCGTTAAGATGTAAAACTCCTTGTTGTAGGTTTCAAAAAATAGAGGATGTTAACTAGGTTAACATCCTCCATGAAGCAATAATTATAGTATGAGTCTTAGGTATGAATAAAGACTAAACTCATCCTTTTATTAAACGTCGTAAGTCGTAGACGCCGTATTACCGCCAGTACCTGTCCAGTTAGTGTGGAAGAATTCACCACGTTCACGGTCAATACGCTCATAGGTGTGAGCACCGAAGTAGTCACGTTGAGCTTGCAGTAGGTTTGCTGGCAAACGCGCTGTTGTGTAACCGTCTAGGAACGAAAGCGCAGAGATAGTACAAGGCATTGGGATACCCGCTTCTAGCGACTTAGCCGCAACTTTACGCCATGCGCTTAGGCTGTTCTTCAGAATGCCTTTGAAGTAGTCATCTGAGCCTAGGAATGCAATGTCTGGGTTCGCTTCGTATGCATCACGGATGTTGCTTAGGAACGCCGAGCGGATGATACAACCACCACGCCACATAAGCGCTACGTTGCCGTAGTTGAGATCCCAGCCATTTTCATTTGACGCTTCACGCATTAACATGAAACCTTGAGCGTAAGAGATAATTTTCGATGCGAGAAGAGCCTGACGTAGTGCGTCAACCCACTCTTGCTTATCACCTTCAACCGGCGTGATTGTCTTGCCAAATAGAGATTCTGCTTCAACACGCTGATCTTTTAGAGCTGACAGACAACGAGAGAAAACTGACTCAGAGATAAGCGTCAATGGAATACCTAAGTCTAGTGCGTTGATACCTGTCCATTTACCCGTACCTTTTTGGCCAGCAGTGTCTAGAATCTTCTCAACTAGCGGCTCACCATCTTCATCTTTGTAGCCAAGGATATCAGCGGTGATTTCTACTAGGTAGCTGTCTAGTTCAGTTTTGTTCCAGTCAGCAAATACAGCTTGCATCTCATCTGCAGACATACCCAGACCATCTTTCATAAACTGGTAAGCTTCAGTGATGAGCTGCATGTCGCCGTATTCGATGCCGTTGTGAACCATCTTAACGAAGTGGCCAGCGCCATCGTTACCAACCCAGTCACAGCAAGGCTCGCCAGCATCTGTTTTTGCAGAAATACCTTGGAAAATAGGTTTCACCGCTTGCCAAGCTTCAGGAGAACCACCAGGCATGATTGAAGGGCCAAAACGTGCACCTTCTTCACCACCAGAAACACCAGTTCCGATAAAGTGAATGCCTTTTTCACGCAGTGCAGCAACACGACGGTTAGTGTCTGGATAGTTAGTATTACCACCGTCGATGATGATGTCGCCTTTGTCTAGAAGTGGAACAAGTGACTCGATAAATTTATCAACGACATCACCAGCGCGAACCATAAGCATGATTTTACGCGGTGTTTCTAGTTTCTCTACGAGCTCTTCTAGCGAGTAGGCACCAACAATGTTTGTGCCTTTTGCTGGGCCTTCAATAAACTCGTCTACTTTTGCTGCAGTACGGTTATGAGCAACCACTTTGAAGCCGTGATCGTTCATGTTTAAGATAAGGTTTTGACCCATTACGGCTAGGCCAATTACACCGATATCACCTTTCATTTTTGCTCTCCAATTGATCTATTTTGACGCGCATTACGCAATTTTTGCTGCTGCGTCTGAATCTAAGTACCACTCCGTCTCACCAGTTTTAGACTGGATTTTGGCTGCAGGATAAGGCAGCTCACTTGCCGGAGTGGTATGAATTTCGTGTACGATGTCAACTTTGCCCGCACCAAGGACTAGATAGCTAATACGTTTGGCAGCTTCAAGTACTTTGGCTGTTTTTGATACGCGGATTTGGCCAGACTCTGGGTGAGCGGCTAATAACGAAAGGCTTTCATCTTGATAGTTGGTTTGCCCTGGGAACAGCGATGCGGTATGACCATCCGCACCAACGCCAAGCAAAATCCAGTCAAATACTGGTGTACCGTTTTCACACGGGATAACGTCAACCATTTCTTGTGCAAAGCGTTCAACTTCGCCCTCAGGATCGTTTTCACCAAGGATACGATGGATGTTCTCGGCTGGGATATTTACTTGGCTGAACAGTAGCGTGTTGGCTTCGCCATAGTTGCTCTGTGCATCATCAGGAGCCACGCAGCGCTCATCGCCCCACCAAAAATGGAGGTTGTGCCATTGAATGCTTTCAGCGTAAGGCGCTTGTGCTAAAAGCTTGAATAGCATTTTGGGCGTGCTGCCACCAGATAGTGAGATGTGCACAGGGCGACCAAGTTCACTCAACGCTTGCATGTCATTGGCTAAGCTTTCGACAACTTGTTGAGCGGTTTGAAAAATCTTGTGGTTAATCATAATTCACAGTAGTCCGTGTCAGTTAGGTTCTTGCATGGGAAACGCCACGCACGATGATCGCGCTGAAGTAGGTCGTCTGACTCTTTTGGTCCCCATGTGCCACAGGCGTAACCAAACAGGGCTTGTGGGTCCTGCTTGAAGTCGAGAATAGGTTGGACGTATTGCCAGCAGGCTTCTACTGCATCACTACGTGCGAACAGTGTCGCATCACCATTAAGCGCATCGAGTAATAAGCGCTCGTACGCGGTCAACATCTGGGTCTCTTGCAAAGAAGCATAGTGGAAGTTCATTTTTACTTCTTTTGCATTAAAACCAGCCCCTGGCTCTTTCAAGCCAAAGCTCATTTGAATGCCTTCATCTGGTTGAATACGAATAATCAACTTGTTCTCTGGTGCATTTTGACCAAATACCGGGTGCGGCGTTTGTTTGAAATGGATAACCACTTCAGTGACGCGAGTCGGCAGTCGTTTACCACTGCGGACATAAAACGGCACGCCATTCCAGCGCCAGTTATTGATGTACGCTTTAAGTCCGACATAGGTCTCGGTTCGTGAGTCAGTCGCCACGCCTGGCTCATCACGGTAGCTGGGTAAAAACTCGCCGCGCACGTCTGATTCGGTGTATTGGCCAAGCACAAGATTGTTACGCAGATCGTCTTCCTCAAGCGGCTTAAGACATTGTAATACTTTGACCACTTCGTCGCGCATTGAGTCTGCGTTGATTTGTGCTGGTGGTTCCATACCGACCATTGCTAATACTTGCAATAGGTGATTTTGGAACATATCGCGCACTGCGCCAGAGCCGTCGTAGTAACCCCCGCGCTCTTCAACACCAAGGAATTCCGCTCCCGTGATTTCAACGTATTCGATATAGTTACGGTTCCATAGTGGCTCGAACATCGCGTTAGAAAAACGGAAGACAAGCAGGTTTTGAACAGTCTCTTTACCTAAATAGTGGTCGATACGGTAGATTTGGTGTTCTTTGAAGTGTTCGTGAATCTCTTTATCGAGCGTTTTTGCTGACTCGAGATCGTAACCGAATGGCTTTTCGATGATCAGCCGTTTCCAACCATCGTCTTCGCAGTTAAGACCGTGCGCGGCGAGGCTAGATGGAATAACGCTGTACAAGCTAGGCGGTGTCGCAAGATAGAACAGCGTATTACGTTGTTCAAATTGGTACTGCTCACCGAGCTGGTCGAGTCGGGCGGTCAGTTTCGAGTAGTCGGCACTGTCCGAAGTGTTGATGGCTTGGTAGTGAAGATGGTTGATAAAAGCATCGAGCGTTGTTGGTTCGGTTTTTTCCATCTCTAGCAGCGAGCGCTTGAGCTTTTCGCGGTAAGACTCATCGCTGTATTCTGTACGACTTACACCAAGAATGGCAAAGTTTTCAGGCAGCTGTTTATTTGAGTAAAGGTGATATAGAGCTGGGATCAACTTACGATACGTTAAGTCACCCGAAGCACCAAAAATAACGATGCTGCTGTTTTCTGGTATTACCATCATCTTTCCCTTAAAAACGAGGTAGTGTCATGTGCCTCATTGGCTGGCATGAATAGATAACCAACCCTATCAACGACACCTAAAAGTATAAAATCGGTCTTACCTATCAAACCAATAGGTAAAACAGAATAAATACGCCAAATCTCAATGCATCACTAAAAAGGAGTGAAAAAATCAGAGCTGAAAGTTCAGTTGGCAGCGTATTGTCTATGACTCTTTGACATACATCAACCTTTGGCAGGGCAATCGATTAAATAATGACTAGCTATCAAGCTAAGGTATTGATATTTAGACTTTAGGTAGTCATTGCCTAAAATCTGCACAATAAAGTGTTTGCTCTAATTTGATCAAGCAGTTAGTGGTTAGAAATCGCCCCTTAAAAACATTTTTACGCGTTTGATATGGGCGGCTCGATCGAATTCAACTTGTTGATCTAAAGATAAAAATTGTTTGGCATAGGTTTGATCTATCTCTTTTTCTAAGAAAAGAAGATACAGTTTAGCATCGATGTGACCTGTGGTTGCCATCGCTGTCATGATCTCAATCGATGCTGCTAAGGTTTTGGCTTTCTTGTACGGTCTATCACTTGATGTTAGCGCTTCAAACACATCGGCTATTGCCATGACGCGTGCAGGGATAGATAGCTGCTCTTCGTTTAAACCTTTAGGGTAACCTGTGCCGTCCATGCGTTCATGGTGTCCACCCGCATACTCAGGCACTTCTTTTAAATGTTGTGGGTAGGGAAGGCGCTTGAGCATAGTGATAGTCTGAATAATGTGATCATTGATGATAAATCGTTCTTCATCATTGAGTGTGCCACGGTAAATCGACAAGTTATAAAGCTCGCCTCGATTGTATTTCAGCTGACCGGGTTTAAGGACAAACTCCTCTTGCCATGGATCTTGTGGGTTTGCGACTGCAGGCCAATCGATTTGATGAACTTGCTTGTCGCTCAATAGTGGTTCTTGTGTCGGAAGTGGGACCTTATTGCCAGCGCGCTGTTGTTCAATCCAAGAGACGCCAATTTGGTCGTCTAGTGTGCGAGTCCAAGTTACTTGGCTGATACGACCAAGCCTTTCTAACGCTTCATCGCTCATCGATTCGCCGCCGAGATTACATTGACCGATAAAGGCAAAATCATCGTCAAGTTGTTGATGTTTTATGTCCAATTCTTGCTTAAGCCTGTCGGTATCACCCCCTTGTGAAATTGCTTTCCAGTATTCAGTCTCGGCTTGCGCTTTTAATAACTCAAAACGCATGCGTACTTCATGAATTCGGTCATAGATCGTTTCTAGTTTGGTTGCCTTGTCAATGACATATTCAGGGGTGGTCACTTTACCGCAGTCATGCAACCACGAGGCAAGATGTAATGCTTCCCATTGATCTTTTGACATCGAAAAATGCGGAAAGTAACTTTCATCAGAATTGGCGGCAGTGACGAGCATTTTGGTTAATTCGGGTACACGTTGACAATGACTGCCTGTGTAAGGCGACTTAGTATCAATCGCCGAAGCAATCAGTTCGACAAAGGCATTAAGCATCTCTTTTTGTTGCTCCATGCGATCGATATTCTCTTTGGCTATTTCACCGAAACTGAGTAGCTCTTTAAGGAAAGCGTGTTTGTCGGATTGTTCCGACGTAATAGCGCGTTCGTAACCAAGCAAGAGTATGCCGACCAGATGCTTGTCACGACTATGTAATGGGAATAGATAAATATCTGAGTTATAAAGCTGATCACGGAATTTCGCTAAGTTGGTATCATCTCGATTAAGATGGACAATTTCGCCTTTATTCAATTCGGTTTTTACCCAAGCAATTGAATTGACGAGAGTATTGATGTCTATCTTAAAAGGAATAATGGCGTGATTGGCTGCGCAATTGAAATCTGCCTGTATATCCTCTTTGACGTGCAGCACAATGGTCTCAGCACGAGTGACCAGAAAGCTTTGATGTGCAATGGTTTTTGCCAGTACTGAAAAGTCTTGATTACTCGCCGTTTCACGCAATAGTCTTAGCAAGTCATATAGAGTGTGTTCCATCAACTCGATTGAATTGGTGAGATTGGCCACCTCTGCGATCATGCTACGCGAGTAACGTGTTTTCTTAAAATCAAAGCGCGCGATATTGTCGGTTTGTTCCATTAACGCGCGCAGCGGTTGAGCTAAACGTTGGGCGACGAGCCAGACCAAAATAAAACTCACTGAAAGCATAGCGAGCGCAACGGTGACCTGTTTATCGCGCAGCGAAAGTAGCGGCGCGAGTAAGTCTTGCTGTGGCGTTGCTTCAGCGAGCAATAGTCGCGTCGAACTGTTCAGTTGCACTGGAGTGAGCGTCACTGACCACAACTTATTGTTAAACTCAGGGGTTTCGTAAATGATTTGGCTTGAAATACGATTGATAACCGAACTGAAAACGGTGTCGTCCAAGTTTACTTTGTCATATTCAAGGGGGGTTGTATGGCCAGTGTTGTGATGCGCTAGAGAGTTAAACTTGTGATCAAACAGAATCAGTTGGGTGTTGTCAGAATAGCCCATTTTGCTGATTTGTTGAGACAGTGAAGTTAATGTGAAGTCAGCGCCTACCACACTGTTTCCGTCGGCGGCGCGACGTGACAAGGTTACTCCAGTAGTTTTAAGAAAATAAAAAAAGTAGGGGTCGGTTAAGCGAATTTGACCGTCATCATTGGCGTTTTGAAACCACGGCCGTACACGAGGATCAAAGTTGTTGTCTTGGCTTTGTGTGTATCCCACATGGTGTAGTTTACGGTCTAAAAAGAAAACACGATTTTGCCCTTTTATGTTGGTGCTATTGATCATTAAACTCGCGTCTTTGGGGGCGTTAAAACGTACTTTGTCTGCCTCATTTCTGAGTGCTCTTGCGAGAGTGAAGTCACCAGAGTCATTGGCGTAGTATAAAGCAACCACTCCAGGGTTTCGGTCAAAAATGAGTTTTAACGAAGTCCAGAAATTGGCGTGTTTAGTTGGGGTTGTGTGATCTTCTATCGTTTCATTCATCGCCATAAAGTCGAGTGTGGTGAGGATCGGCCCTGCTTTAACTTGGAAGGTTGATTCAAGCTTACGGCTATTTTCACGGCTAAGCTCTTGCGCACTGCCAGTGAGAAGCTGTTGAGCGTGTTGATAGCTAATGACAATAAGTACCGTGCCAACAAGTGTTGTCAGGAATAAAAAGAGACTAATGATATGAATGCTGAGCGAATAGCGTTGCTTTCTCATAGAGACACCACTAATAAAGTACCTATTAAGTATCGAACAAACTTAACAACCTGCAAAAAAAGTTAAGCAAATTTTTGTTATCTCAATATTTTCTACTTCGATAGCACCAAAGGCCAACATTTGGTTTGTAATGCTTAATCGTGATTGAGAGTGGCACTTGGTGATGATTAAAACAATTGCGAGCAACGAGAAGGATAGGCTGTTAACATGATAGCCACCATAGAGATAACTTGTGTTGAAGAATGAATTTAGTTGTTGATACCCATACTCACACCTATGCCAGTGGTCATGCTTATAGCACTTTGGTCGAGAATGCACGTTTGGCCAAACACAATGGCCTAAAGATGTTTTGTACTACTGATCACGCTGAATCTATGCCGGGCGCACCTCACTATTGGTTTTTTTCTAATCAACGGGTGTTGCCTCGCTTTATTGATGACGTCGCGGTTATTCGAGGTGTCGAATCGAATATTTTAAACACCCAGGGTGAGATTGATGTTCACCCCTCGTCTTATAAAAGTTTGGATTGGGTCATTGCCAGTTTTCATGAGCCGGTGTTTAGGCCGAGTGATAAAAACTCGCACACTAAAGCGCTGATTAACACCATTAAAAGTGGCAATGTCGATGCGCTGGGGCATCTAGGTAATCCTAATTTTGATTTCGACTTTGAATCTGTATTGCGCTGCGCTCAGCAGTATCATGTGGCGATAGAAATAAATAACACCACTTTAAAAGGCAATAGCCGAGTTGGTAGCGTGGAACGATGCTACGAAATTGCGGCGATCGGCAAAGAGCTTGGTGTCTTTTTTACCACAGGTAGCGATGCCCATTTTTGCCAAGATGTCGGCAACTTGTCGCTAGTGTCTGAGCTGCTTGATCAAGTCGGGGTTGAGAGCCACCAAGTCATAACTCACTCTACTGCTCAGTTTTTAGCTTTTCTTGCTTTAAGAGGCAGAGACGCTATCCGTGAGTATCAAGATTTATAACTTGATACAAAAATCGTTTAATTTATTGGCTTAAATTCCAGTAAACTGAGCGACTTGATAAACCCAAATTAAGAATAACAACAATGAGAAAGTTACTTCCCGTTTTAGTCTTTGCACTTTCAGCTCAAGTATATGCCAGCGATTTTGACCTTAAAGCGACCATGAAACAGATTAAAGTCGAGTTTAATCATGCCGCTCAAGCTGAACAAATAACCGAAATGCAAGCAGCTGTGGCGAATTTGTCACAGTTAGTTGAACAATCGAAGTTAGGCGAATACCCACCGGAAAAGACCGAACTGTACTTAGAGGGGTTTAATAAGTTATCCGTGGCGTTAGATACAGTAGAAGATAAGTTGGCTGACGGCGATTTGCTTGCCGCTAAAGCAGCATTGAAGCGAGTTGACGCGCTGCGTGAAGAGTACCATGACAAACGCAATCCAAGCATTTGGAGTAAGTTGTTTAGTTAATGGCGTCATCATATCCGCTTAGGTGAACACGCTGTTACCTCGTAACATACTGACTTCGTAACCAAGAGGTTATATATTTGCGCTCAGTTAACTGAGAGCGATAATGATCAAAACGTCCTACTTTAAGCGAAATATGCTCATAGCAAGCACCTTAAGTTGGGTGCTTGTTGCATTGATGCCAATAATCAATGCTCACGGTGCGGCAGCAGGCCTTTGGGCAACGCTCTGTACGATAAATGGTTTTGAGCTGGTTCAAGTTAAACCCGGAGAACTTGAGCCCCAGCACAACAAGGCTTGTCCGTTTACTCATTTCTCTAGTTTCCATCAAGATTCGTTTTCTAGCCCTCTTTACAGCGCCGCGTTAACGCTAGCCTTGGTCAGAACGTACGCCTTTTGGTCTCTCAGCGAACGCTTTCAGTTGGCTATCCCCAGAGCGCCTCCTTGGTGAATTTTTCCTCAAATAAAAATCTGTTAACAATCTGGCTATAAGCCGAAAGTAAAGTTTATGCTCAGCACTTGCTGCGAATGTTTGTGGCTGTTGTTGTGCGCTCATAAAAGGAAAGTTTTATGTTGGGTAGTCATCCACAGGCTCAACCTAAGGGACGCACTCGTCCTAAAAATCAATCGCTAAATAGTAAAGCCAAGGTCCGTTATTTTATGGCGTGGCGCTGGCACTTCTACGCGGGGCTATTTGTTATCCCGTTTATGTTGATGCTAAGCCTTACTGGGCTAACGATGTTGTTTGATGATGAAATAGAGCAATTTCGTTATGGCGAAATACTTAATGTCATCCCGCAGGACACCGTTGCACCTATCTCTAAGCAACTTGAAGCTATTAACAACCAATACCCTAAATCGAATGTCACCCAGCTCGTTTACCCTAAGAAGGCAGATCTGGCTAATCGATTTAACATTCACTTAGCTGAGGGGGGCAACAAGGTCGTCACTGTTGATCCTTATTCTGCAAAAGTATTGGGTGAAATCGATAGAAGTGACAGTTGGTATGAACTGGCTAATGATATTCACGGGACGTTACTGATCGGAAAAACCGGTGATTATCTTATTGAGATAGCGACCAGTTTGAGCCTCTTGCTATTGATTAGCGGTATTTATCTGTGGCTACCTACGGACAACAGTTCAAAAGCGGGTTTCCTAAAGTTAAGAATGGTAAGCGGTCGCCGAATTTTATTACGTGATCTTCACGCGAATCTTGGCGGTGTGCTTTCGGTTGTTTTGTGTCTATTTTTGCTTTCAGGTCTCGCTTGGGCTGGCGTTTGGGGGGCGAAAATGGTTCAAGCGTGGAATACGTTTCCCACTTATTACACATGGGGCGAAAAACCACAATCGACTCTGACCCATGCTGACCTAAACCATGGCAGCGAAGAAGAAATGCCGTGGAACTTAGAACTGGCAGAGGTTCCACAATCTCATCATAGTGGTGAGCATCAACTTAGCACTCAATACCGTGCTAAGAGTTCGGTTGATGCGGATAGCATTGTTAATCAGGCAAAACAGTTAGGTTTTGAGCGATTTAGTCTTTATTTTCCTCAGTCAGACATGGGGGTTTACACCGTATCAGCAAACTCGATGGCCGGTGAGGTAACTGATCCAAGACAAGATCGAACCACTCATTTCGATCAATATAGCGGACAAGTGTTAATGGACGTGACTTGGGATGACTATAGCTGGATTGCAAAGTTAATGGCAACGGGAGTGTCACTGCATCAAGGCGATCTTAGTATGGTTAACAAAGTGCTTAATGCCCTGTTCTGTCTTGCTTTTATTGTGATATCAATAACAGGAGCGTTAATGTGGTGGATGCGTCGTCCAGCCAAACAACGTCGACTCGGTGTCCCCGCCCATTTTGAACATGATGGCATTTGGAAACTGGGTGCAATCAGTGTGGTACTTATTGCGGTGTGCTTTCCTATGGCAGGTGTTGGCATCATTGTGACCTTAGCGATGGATACTTTACTGGTGCAGCGCAGCAAAGCGCTTAAGGCTTATCTCTCTTAATTATGAGCCCCGCCATGTGCGGGGCTGTTGTTTATGCTCAGCTTATGTTTAGTGCTAAGTCGATGGTTTTGCGGAGCCGAGTTGTTCGCTCATATAGTCTATAAATCCTCGCAGTCGGGCGGGCATGTATTTGGTTTGCGGAAATTGCATTGCAATCGCCCCATGGTAGTTACTTTTGATTGTCCAGTCAGACAACACCGCCACGACCTGATGTTGAGCAATTGCATCGGCGATAACAAAGTCGTGGAAAATACCTATCCCAAGCGCATTTTTTACCCCAGTCAGTCGCATTTGTGAGTGATTGACCGCGTAACGGCCATTGACCGCCACTGAGTGAAACTCATCGTCTTTGAAGAAGTCCCAAATATGGTCGCTGTCATTTTCGGCCAAATATAGACAGTCATGTTCGAGCAACTGTGTTGGATGAGTTGGCATGCCGCGCTGCTGAATGTATTTAGGGCTGGCACACAGCACTAGGTTGGTTTTATTGACCTCTTTCAATACTAAATTCTCATCCGGTTTATCGGTAAGCTTGAAGGCCACATCAATCCCATCACGAATCAGATCAATCTCACCGTCGGCAACCCGCAGTTTGAGTTGAATGTGGGGGTATTTTTGCAAGAACGGCACCACGTGGGGTTGTAAAACCGAGTTGAGAAAAGCTTCAGGCGCGGCAACAGTTAATGCACCGCTCATCTCTTGGTGCTGCGATGTTGAGATCTCAACAGCTTGCTTTGCTGCATTCACCATTACGATGGCTTGGTCGTACACTTGTTGCCCTGCGCGGGTAATGAGCAGTTTTCGAGTCGTGCGTTCAAATAGCTTCACAGACAAAGAGGCCTCTAGTCGAGTGACTAACTTACTTAACGCCGACGGCGTGACACTGAGTTGCTTTGCAGCGGCGGTAAAACTACCTTCGTCGACAATAAGAATAAAACTCGCCAAATCGGGGAGCAGGGCAATCAGTTGAGTATTTTTCATCGAATAGCGACTGTTCAAAACCAAAGTAACCGTTAGTGTAGCGGCCAACAATGTGACCGTCATCATTAAAGTTGAATATTTGTGCCTGCCATTCACTAATGTTTTTCCGTCCGACAGGATAATGCAAACCTTTCGATTGAATTACACTTAAGCAATAAGATTTCTGTCTTCACCAACGCTGAAGACAATCAGTACGTGAAGCACTGACAATAATAACGAGCAAGGAATCAGACATGTCTGCTACATTCTACGACCAGATAAAACAACAAATTGAGCAAGTGAAGACTGAAGGTCTTTACAAGTCCGAGCGAGTGATTACGTCACAGCAGCAAGCAGCGGTTAAAATTTCAAGTGGTCAAGAAGTCTTGAACTTCTGTGCCAATAACTATCTTGGTCTTGCTAACCACCCCGCGCTTATCGAAGCAGGTAAGTCAGGTATGGATCAGCATGGTTTCGGCATGGCGTCTGTTCGCTTTATCTGTGGTACTCAAGATATCCACAAAGAGCTTGAGCAAAAACTGTCTACATTCTTAGGTAAAGAAGATACGATTCTTTACACGTCATGCTTTGATGCAAATGCGGGTCTATTTGAAACCATTCTTGGTAAAGAAGATGCGATCATTTCAGATGCGTTAAACCACGCTTCTATAATTGATGGTGTTCGTCTGTGTAAAGCGATGCGATTCCGTTACGCAAACAATAACATGCAAGAGTTAGAACAACAGTTGATTGCAGCTAAAGAAGCCGGTGCGCGTCATATTCTTATCGTCACTGATGGCGTGTTCTCAATGGATGGCGTGGTTGCAAACCTTCCTGCAATTTGTGACTTAGCCGACAAATATGGAGCATTAACTATGGTCGATGATTCTCACGCGGTGGGTTTCATGGGCGAAAACGGCGCGGGTACTCATGAGTTCCACAACGTTGTTGACCGTATTGATATCATTACTGGCACGCTAGGCAAAGCAATGGGTGGCGCTTCAGGCGGTTATACCTCGGGTAAAGCGGAAGTGATCGATTGGCTACGTCAACGCTCGCGCCCTTACTTATTCTCGAACTCGGTAGCACCTGCGATTGTTAATGCTTCTATCCGTGTTCTTGACCTTCTGAAAGAGAGCGGCGAGCTTCGCGATCGCTTGTGGGAAAATTCAGCTCACTTCCGCGCTCGTATGGAAGCGGCTGGTTTTACTATGGGTGGCGCTGACCATGCGATCATTCCGATCATGCTTGGTGATGCAAAAGTCGCAGCCGAGTTCGCAGAGCGCGCTCTTGAAAAAGGCATTTACGTGGTTGGCTTCTCGTTTCCTGTGGTACCAAAAGGCCAAGCTCGTATTCGTACACAAATGTCAGCCGCTCATTCTCGTGAGCAACTTGATCGCGCTATCGATGCCTTTATCGAAGTAGGCCGCGACATGGAGATCATCAAATAATGAAAATTAAAGCACTTGCAAAACTAAAGCCTGAAGAAGGCATTTGGATGACAGAAGTCGACAAGCCTAAGCTTGGTCACAATGATCTTCTTATTCGGATTAAGAAAACCGCGATCTGTGGCACAGACGTCCACATCTACAACTGGGATGACTGGTCACAAAAAACCATTCCAGTTCCCATGGTTGTCGGTCATGAGTACGTCGGTGAAGTGGTTGGTATTGGCCAAGAAGTCCGTGGTTTTGAGCTTGGTGACCGTGTTTCTGGTGAAGGTCATATTACCTGTGGTCATTGTCGTAACTGTCGTGGTGGCCGTACTCACCTTTGTCGTAACACGGTTGGTGTAGGCGTAAACCGTGAAGGCGCATTTGCTGAATTTTTAGTGATCCCTGCATTCAACGCTTTTAAGATTCCTGAAGGTATCTCTGATGATTTAGCCTCTATCTTTGACCCGTTTGGTAATGCTGTGCATACCGCGCTATCTTTTGACCTTGTCGGTGAAGATGTGTTGATTACTGGCGCAGGTCCTATCGGTATTATGGCTGCTGCCGTTGCAAAACATGTTGGCGCACGCCACGTTGTTATCACGGACGTTAACGAGTACCGTCTCGATCTTGCACGTGAGATGGGTGTGACTCGTGCAGTCAACGTTGCTGAGCAAAAGCTTGAAGATGTAATGGCAGAACTTGGCATGACCGAAGGCTTTGATGTGGGGCTTGAAATGTCAGGCAATCCGTCGGCATTCAACTCGATGCTACAAACCATGAATCATGGTGGTCGCATTGCACTACTGGGTATTCCACCGTCTGATATGGGGATTGATTGGAACCAAGTGATCTTCAAAGGCTTGGTGATTAAAGGTATCTATGGTCGCGAAATGTTTGAAACTTGGTACAAGATGGCGAGTTTGATTCAATCAGGCTTAGATCTGACACCAATCATCACTCATCACTACAAGATTGATGACTTCCAACAAGGCTTCGACGTTATGCGAAGTGGCCAATCGGGTAAAGTTATCCTCGATTGGGAATAAAAAATTCTTATTACAAAGGCCGAGCATCCCAGCTCGGCCTTTTTTATATCTCAATTACACCTTAGTCAGGTTGCCATTCTCTCGTTTGCAATTATTTTGCATCGGATTCCAAAAAAACAGTGTAATCATAGTTTGCTGACTACTCAGCTCAATATTCTCATGTCTATATGATGTGTCCGGTTACGAGAACAATTAGCAAGGATATATAATGATGAAAAAAACCATAGTTGCATTAGGCATGTTAGCTGCGATTTCTGGGGTTACTCAGGCTTCTGATTGGGGATACGAGGGGCAGCATGGCCCTGAACATTGGGGGGAGCATTTTATTGAATGCGCACAAGGAAAAAACCAAAGCCCGATAGATATTCGAGATGTGGTAGAGGCTGACATTGAAAAGCTAAACATCGACTACCTTGGTAAGGTGACGGGTTTAACGAATAACGGTCACACGTTGCAAGCGGTGGTAGAAGGCAATAACCAGTTTAAGGTTGATGGCAAGGTGTTTACCTTGGCGCAGTTTCACTTCCACACGCCATCAGAAAACTTGATAGACAGTCGCCAGTTCCCGCTTGAGGCTCATTTTGTTAATGCCGACGACAAAGGGAACTTAGCGGTTGTTGCGGTGATGTTCGATACCGTTGAGAAAAGCAATCATGCCATGGCGACATTATTGGCTAAGATGCCGACAAAAGGCGAGAGTGTTGCGCTCTCTGAGCCGATCAGTATCAGCGACTTTATCCCTAAGTCTGACGATTACTATCGCTTTAATGGTTCGTTGACGACGCCTCCGTGCAGCGAAGGAGTGCGCTGGTTTGTACTGAAATCACCACATCGTTTAAGTACTGATCAAGTGGCGGCAATGGGGCAGGTGATGGGCAAAAATAACCGCCCTGTTCAAGCGAAAAATGCTCGCTTAGTGGTAGAAAACGACTAATAAAAACAAACGCCAGTATCGACTGGCGTTTTGTCTATTGTTGCTTGTGCGCGATTTGCGCATACTGACGCAGCAAGTCGGTTAGGGTAGTGACCCACTCGAGAGCATTTTGTGGTGGTTGCTCAACGATAACTTCAACATGATTGCAATGTGTTTCTAGGGGAATCGCCCGTTCCAAATGGAAGGAGACGCTATAAAAATGCCACAGTAACAGACGTTGCATGCGCTGAATGTTTTGCTGTTTATTGGCAGACTCAGAAAACAATGCAGGTAGCTCACTTAGCGCGATGGCATTCATTCTTAGCATGGCATCAAATTGTGCTTCTTGATGCTTTTCTGCACAGCTCATCTCATCTCCATCGAAAGTAAACAGTTCGGACATGGAGTCTTCAGGTACCAAGCGGTTAATCATGCGTAAGCTCAGTGTTTCAAGTTCATCGCGCGCCATGTTCGAGAGGCTGTTATAGGTATAATCAAGTTGCATAGACAATCTCAGACAAGAAAGAGGCCTGGTATTTTATCGATAAAAAATGAAATTGCCAGAAAACTAAATAAACAAGCCCCGCGACTTGGCGGGGCTTGTAGACAGTAAAGCCTTGACGTTATTAGTGTATCTTTTTGTTTTGATAGAGCACGTTAAGTATCACTTTCTAACAGTAGGTGTTATTGATAATTAAGCCAGTAATTTTGCTACCATTTTTGGTTGTTTATCTCTCTATTGTGATCTTAGTTCAATATTTATTATTGTTAATTTGTGCCATTCGACGCGGTCATTGAGCTCTTTTTTCGTCCATCACGATGAAAATGACTATTAATTAAGCGCGTGACCGTTTGCGTGAAAATATGTGATGAAACTCTCATTTATGCCGCTATACTTTCCGCCCGGTTGAGAATAACAGCTCTACCAATACAAGCCGTCACAGGGATTAGTGAATGACCCCACGGACCGGACCAGCTACCAATTGAATGCTTGTAGAGGTAATTTTTAATGAATGTTTTATTTGGCTTAATCGGAATTTCGGCCCTACTCTTATGTGCCGTATTATTATCAGAAAGCCGTCGGTCAATTAATTGGAAAACCGTGTCGCGCGCTTTATTGCTTCAAGTGAGCTTCGCCGCATTGGTGCTTTATTTCCCGTTGGGGCAAGCCGCACTCACCAGTTTAAGTAGTGGCGTGTCAAGCTTGCTCGGTTTTGCTGATGAAGGTATCCGTTTTTTATTTGGCGATCTTGCCAACACTGGCTTCATTTTTGCGGTTCGCGTTCTTCCTATCATCATTTTCTTCAGTGCTCTTATCTCTGCACTTTATTACTTAGGGGTTATGCAAAAAGTCATCAAGTTTATCGGTGGGGGAATCCAGAAATTTCTCGGCACCAGTAAAGCGGAGTCTCTTGTTGCTACTGGTAATATCTTTCTTTCCCAAGGTGAGTCCCCGCTTCTAGTTCGTCCGTTTCTTTCTAAAATGACCCGCTCGGAATTATTCGCGGTCATGGCTGGTGGTATGGCGTCGGTGGCTGGTAGCGTTTTAGGTGGCTATGCAGGTTTAGGTGTTGAGCTTAAGTATCTGATTGCGGCAAGCTTCATGGCGGCGCCGGGCAGTTTAATGATGGCTAAAATCATTGTTCCTGAGCGCGACACTCCCATAGAACAGTGCGATATCGAGATGGATAAAGCCAAAGAAAGTAACGTGATAGATGCGTTGGCAAGTGGCGCGATGAACGGCATGAAAGTCGCCGTTGCCGTAGGTACGATGTTAATCGCTTTTGTCAGTGTGATTGCGATGGTCAATACTGGTCTAGAAAGTTTAGGCGAATTGATTGGCTTTAGCGGCATTACATTACAAGCACTGTTTGGCTATTTGTTCTCACCGCTTGCTTGGGTGATTGGTGTTCCAGCTAACGAAGTCTTGATGGCAGGTTCATATATCGGTCAGAAGGTCGTGATGAACGAATTTGTTGCCTTTATCGACTTTGTTGAACATAAAGCACTACTTTCAGAGCACACTCAAGTCATCATTACCTTTGCTCTATGTGGTTTTGCCAATATTGGTTCTATTGCGATTCAACTAGGTTCGATTGGCGTCATTGCACCAGAACGCCGATCTGAAGTGGCAAACCTTGGGATTAAAGCGGTATTAGCAGGTACGTTAGCGAATCTAATGAGTGCCTGCTTAGCGGGCATCTTTATCTTGCTCTAGCCCAAGCTAAGTTTACTATCAAAAACCGAGCCGGGAACGCTCGGTTTTTTTGTTTAACCAATGACGTGATGGTTATGCATGGTATTGCGCTAATTAGCGAAAACCTGATTTATAGCAACACCATTTTGTTTGGTCGGCGTAGGATGTCTGCATGCTGAAAAAACAAATAACAATGAGATGTTACTATGAACGAATTGATTGCACGCTTTCTGCGCTATGTGGCTTTTGATACCCAATCTAACCCGACCAATACCCAATGCCCAAGTAGCCCAGGACAAGGTGTTTTTGCGCAATTTCTCCAACAAGAGTTGCATGAGCTTGGTTTAAGTGATGTCCGTTTAGACAATAACGGCTATTTGATGGCACGCTTGCCAAGTAACCTTAATTACCCAGTACCAGCGATCGGTTTTATCGCCCATATGGACACAGCGCCAGATGCCTCAGGTAAAGGGGTCAAAGCACAAATTGTTGAAAACTACCAAGGAGGGGACATCGCGCTAGGAAAGGGAGATGAAGTGCTGTCTCCCATCCAATATCCAGATCTGCATACGCTTCATGGGCACAATTTAATTACTACTGATGGAACGACATTACTTGGCGCAGATAACAAAGCCGGCATTGCAGAAATCATTTCTGCTGTTGCTGAGTTGATTGCTCATCCAGAGATCCCTCATGGCGATATTTGTATTGCCTTCACGCCTGATGAAGAGATTGGCCGCGGCGCGGATCTGTTTAATGTCGAGAAGTTTGGCGCTGAGTGGGCGTATACCGTTGATGGTGGTCCTTTGGGGGAACTTGAGTATGAAAACTTTAACGCGACCAGTGCAGATGTTATCTGTTATGGCGTTAATGTTCACCCGGGCACAGCAAAAGGTAAGATGGTCAACGCAATGAACATCGCCGCCCAGTTTCAGCTACTGATGCCTGCGGACGAAACGCCTGAATGCACTGAGGGGTATCAAGGTTTCTACCATTTGAAGTCGGCCGAAATGACGGTTGCGCGCAGTGAGTTAGGCTACATTATTCGTGACTTTGAGCGTCAAGGTCTAGAACAGCGTAAACAGTTTATGCGTGACAAAGTTGCTCAATTGAATGCGAGTTTAGACAAGGGACGCGTCGAGTTAGTGCTCACCGACAGTTACTACAATATGAAAGAGCAAGTTGAACCTTATCCACATGTGATCGAGCTTGCTAAGCAGGCGATGATTGCCTGTGATGTCGAGCCCGTGATTAAACCTATTCGTGGCGGCACGGATGGGGCGCGTTTATCATTTATGGGCCTCCCATGTCCGAATATATTTACTGGTGGATATAATTTCCACGGCATTCACGAGTTTGTCTCTATCGAGTCTATGGAGCAAGCGGTTAAGGTAATTGTGACCTTGGCAGAAAAAACGGCGTTAAAATACCAATAAGTCACCATTGCTACGCTGATATTTCATTGAAATTCATATACCTTTAGCAGTAAGGGTTAGCAACGAGTTTCAAAATGAAAAGGTTTTTATTGCTGTTATCGCATACAGTCTGTTTAGGTTTGGGTTTCGCGATTGGAATTTATGCGCTGCCCATTCTTATTCAACCTCTGCCTCCTAGTGTCAATGATGTTCAGCATGTTTCTGATCACGCTGTCTATACTGGCACTTTTCAGCGTGCGCGGAAAGACAGCGACTTACTGCATTGGGGTGCTGGCTCACTTTCTATCAATGAAGAACAAGTCGCTTTTATTGGTGAACTCGCTCCTGGCCCCGATTATCGACTGTTTTTTTCCCCTACGTTTATCGAAACGGAGCAAGATTTTATTGCTCAAAAGCACACGATGATTGAAGTCGGTGAAGTGAAAAACTTTGATCGTTTTACAATGATGTTGCCTGAAGGTTTCCCAATCAATGACTACAACACTGTGGTGATCTGGTGTGAAACGTTTGGTCAATTTATAACGTCTGCTCGTTACCAATAGCAAAGACTGAGTGCTCGATGATAAGATTCGGGCGCGATTGAATGTGACATGGTTACATTGAGGGGCATAGCCGCTCTTTTTTTACAAAATATTAGGAGTACCGAGTGGAGAAAGTACAGCTAGTTATTGATTTTCTTCTGGCTCATAAGTTGGTGTTTAGTGCGCTGATTATTATCGTTATCTCACTAGTAAGGCGACTTGTACTGTCGAAGATCCGTGGTGATGTTGCCTTTGTGTCGGAAAAACAGCGTAATTGGATGTCTCGTACTAAAAACGGCACCTTCATTTTTACGGTATTGACGCTGTTTATTTTATGGCAATCAGAGATCAGTGAGTTTGCCTTCTCGGTGGCGGCGATCGCTGTTGCGATTGTTGTGGCATCAAAAGAGATCATCTTGTGTTTTACTGGGTCTATCCAACGTGCAAGCTCGCGCTCTTTTCGTATCGGAGACTGGATAGAAGTTGGCAAAACATGTGGTGAGGTGATTGAACACAACATTATGGCGACAGTGATCCAAGAAATCGACCTTCACCATGGTCAATATCACTACACGGGAAAAACCATCACATTGCCTAACAGTATGTTTTTCACTTATCCGGTGAAAAACCTTAACTTTATGAAGCGTTATGTCTTTCACAACTTCTCTATCGTGGTGAGAGATTTCGTCAATTTGTATCCACTGTTACCAACTCTGCACGAAAAAATTGAGCATCACACCAACTATTTCCACGATGTGGCTACAAGATATAACACCATGATTGAAAAGCATGCAGGCGTTGATCTGCCGGGGGCTGAAGCGCACATTCATATTACGAGTGGTATTACAGGGGAGCAATTTGTTCATATCATGTTGTTTTGCCCAACCGATAAAGCCGTGCACCTCGAACAAGAAATACGCTCTGATTTTATGGCGCTGTATGAGCAACGTTTTCCAACGCCGTTAGCCAGTTGATTATGCAGTGAAGGTCACTGTTATCGTCATTACATTGCTGCGCCAACGTTCGTTTATACACGTTCGTTGGCAGCAGATAATATCATTTATGCAACACCTGCCCGAATAATCGATTAAGCCCCAAAAATCATTCTGCCAATTGATTGCTTTAAGGTATATTTCTCTTAATACCAATAACAATGCAGTATGGCTATGCGTAAATTATTCTTTTCACTATTGTTTATTTTGTCTGGTTGTGTTCAACCAAACGTTGAAGCTCCGATTGAACCGGATCCTGATTGGGTATCTGGTCAACTTGAAAACGGTGTCCGTTTTCACCTCTATCCAATGGAAGATACCGAAGAAGTTTCTTTACGATTATTCTTCCACGTCGGTTCTGCGCAAGAAACAGACGCCCAGCGTGGTTATGCTCACTTTCTCGAACATATGGCGTTTAACGGCTCAAAAAGCTTAGGTAATGACAATGTTATCGCGATGTTTGAACAGGCGGGCGTAACGGGTTCTGATGTTAATGCTTATACCTCATATTATGAAACCGTCTACGAACTCGATTTACCCGATCGCTCTCGACTGGATACCGCGCTCGTTTGGATGCGTGATATCGCTGATGGCCTTACACTTGAAGAGCAAGAAATTGAAAAAGAAAAGGGGGTGATTCAAGGTGAAATTCGCCGTAATCGACCTGAAAATCGCTCTTTCTTAGAGAAATACTATGATCATATCATTGCTGACACACCCTTGGCTCTGTGGGACCCTGTAGGGACAAAAGAGTCGGTTCAAAATGCCAGCGCTGATTCGATTCGTGACTTTTACCAAACTTGGTATCAGCCACAATATGCACAAATTGTGATTAGTGGAGACATAACTAGTGAGGAGGCGAAGGCGTTAATTGAAGCGAAGTTCGCCAGTTGGTCGGCAAACAATCAGGCATCAAACAAACGTAATCAAGATGTAGTACTCAAGGTTGACGATTATGTCGCTGAAGTCGGCCAATATGACTCGCCAAGCATCAGTGTTTTGATTGATAGAGGAACGTCAATCGTTAAGTTACGTGGTCAACAGCATCAATTGTGGCTTGATGAACTTGCTCAGTCGCTGATTTTCAATCGTCTTGACAGAGAATTCAATGATGCTGCGATCCCCCTGCAAGGTCTTGTCGTCAGTAGTGATTATATTAACTACCGCCGTTACACCTATTTGTCAGCGGCTTTTGCAGAACAAGAGCGTCAACAAGCTCAACAATTGATTGTCTCTACACTTGCAGCGCTGCGCGATTTTGGTGTCAGTAAACAAGAGTATCAAACTGGTTTAGCAGGTTATGTTCAACAGGCAGAGAACCTTGATTACAATTGGCAACAGCAAAGCAGCATTGACGTGGTACAAAGTATGGTCGCTTCAATATCGCAGTCGAGCGCGAACCAATCCAAAGCCGACTATCAACGCAGTTTAGATGAATTTTTAGCGCTTGCGACGCCTGAACGGATCAATCAACGCATTCAAACCCTGCTGACTCAAGAGAAAGTACTGCTTCTGGCAGCAGAGAATGACCAAGCGGTTGCCACATTGACCAAACAGCTACCTCAACTACGTGCGAGCTTTGATATTGCTGGGGTGAAACCCGTGATGTTAACCGCTCAAGTCGATCAGTTGAGTAATCCCTTAAGTGGCGGGGATATTGTCAGTAAAGAGCAACTGCCAGGTTTTACGGTGTGGACACTCTCCAATGGGGTAGAAGTGTGGTTTGAACGTGATAAAACCGCAGGCGATTTCGTCCATATGGTTTACATTAGCCAAGGTGGCAAAGCGGCGTTAGATAGTGAACTGTATGCAGCTCATGGGTTAGCTCCGGGCGTGATTAGTCGAAGTGGTATCGGTGAGTTCTCTGGCAGCGAATTTGATGCGTATCTGACGCGGCAGTCGATTGAGGTGTATCCATTTGTCGGACTGAGTCATCATGGCCTTGAGGTCGGCACCACGAAGAAAAAACTCGCAGATTCACTTAATGTTATCTTCAACGCGGTGACTAACGCGAAGGTTGATACTCGACAGCTTGAGGTGGTTAAGCGTGAGGTGATTGAAGAGCTACAAAGCGACCTAGAAACCCCTATCGGTCAGTGGAATAAAGCGATTAACCAAAACAGTTACCTGCCATCAAGTTTCCACCGTATGACCACTGCGCCTGAAGTGGCGATGGTCAATGACGAGCAAATTAACCAAGTGTACCAACAACTGTTTTCGGTTAACCGCAACAACAAGCTGGTGGTGATTGCTGATATGACAGAACAAGAGCTTGAACCTTTGATCAAGTATTATGTCGGAGCAATTCCACTGCAACAGGGCCAGGCAGCTAAACTGCTGGCTGATTATCAGCGTAGTCCGAAAGCTCGTGTTGATATGCCGATCTACAATGAAGAGAACAGTTTCTATCTGCTACGTTCAACCAATCCTAATGCATCGATAACAACGGCACGTCTTGCATTTATTGACGATATGATTCAGCGCTTACTTGCCAAGCGCCTGAATGATTATGTGCGTGAAGAACTTGGCCTAGACTATGCGCCTGATGCTTACAGTGCCTCACTCGATGGAGAGGCCAGCACCGATTGGTTCATCGAAGCTCAAGTCGCACCACAAGATATCGACAAGATCGATAAGGCTGTCGCTAAAGTGATGCAAGGCCTTCTAGATAACGTAACGCAACAAGATGTTGATCTGGTTGCCAAACAACTTGCTGTGGCGCTTCATCCTTTAGCGGATGATCCTGTTCAACGCGCTTGGTTTTATGCACGGTATTTGGTTCATGACTATGGCGTAGAGGCATTGCAAGATGTTGACATGATGACACAGTCAATAACGCTTGATGAGGTGCGAGAGCGGATTGAAGAGTCATTTGGGCGCGAGAGCTTGATAACTAAATACACGCTCACGCCTTAAGCGTAATCCAACCCTAAAAGCAGCGACCAGTCGCTGCTTTTTTAATGCTTAGAATGACTGATTTAATGTTTAAAATGACTGCGCTGAATGAAGTGATGGATTTGCTCTAGAGTAGCAGAACCATAGATTAAGCTCGTGTGACTATTGTTGATCTCTATATGGTCAGTCATGCCAGGAATTTTAGTTTCTTCGACGGTGACGGTGCCATCAGAACGTTTTTGATCGCCCTGAAGCAGTATTGAACGCGCCCCGATTGGTAGGGTGCCCGCAATACTGCCGAGTTTCTGGACAAAATCCCACTCTTCTTCGTGCTCGGTTAAGCCAAAATCAGGGGCATTACCAAGAATAACGCCCATTCCTAACTCTTCGATGCGTGATGCGATGGAAGCGCCTTGCAAAGGAGAGCCTATCGCGACCACATGTGAAATTTTGCGAACCGATGGACGTCGTGCCTTGAGATAGTGTTTGATAATCAGGCCGCCAAGACTGTGGCCTACCAGTACATTGGGTCCTTTTAGACTCAGTGCTTGGTCAATATCACTGAACACGCGTTGCTCATCAATGGCCAAGCTATTGTAGGTTAACACTTGAGTTTGATAGCCCATACCACTGAGTTTATAACTAAGTGGCTTCATTACCATTCCGTGCATATACAGACCGTGTAAGATAATGATTTTCATGCGACTCTCCCGATAACCTCATAGCAGTATCTAATCACTTTCACAGGCGAAAAGCATTAAAAACCGTTGCGCTGGATGCAACTTTTTATCGGGCTAGCCGTATGGCGTCGCCCGAAGAGATTAAAAGACCTGATTATAACGGTGTGCTGACTTCATCAACCAAATATAACAACGATTGATAGGGGATGCCGCTATGGTGAGAGAGCCCAATTTCACAGGTTCGACTGTTACTAAAACCACGTGAACAACCTGACGGAACTTGTTGTTTTAATGTGTCTACCGCCGCTTCATTGAGCTCTGGTGTGGTGAAGCCTTTGTCCCCCGCCCAGCCGCAACAAGAGATGTGCTCAGGAACAACAACGTCAGTAACACATGCTTTTGCAAGGACTAACATATCGTTTTCTAATCCCATACGACGAGAGCTGCAGGTGACATGGAGCATAACGGTTTCATCTTTAGGTGAAATGGCCAAATGCTGCAAAAGATATTTAGAGACAAAACCTGTTGGTTCGAGGATTTCCATCGGTTTGCTGAAGGTCTCGATGCTTCGCTTGGCACATGGACTGGTGTCGATCAGTACAGGGTATTCGCCTTCGTAGCTAGCTTGCCATAAAGCATTCTCGAGTTGTTGGGCTTTTGATGTGGCGATGTCCTGCATTCCTTTGCTGTCGTACGGCATACCACAGCACTGGTCATTGAGCTTGTCGGGAATGATCACTTCAAATCCCGCCTTTTTAATTAATGACAACGTTACTTCAGTCAGACTACGTTGATCTTGTGCATCGGATTGTTGGCTCATGGTACGAGAAGCACAAGAGGGCAGGTAGACCACCTTTTTATCGGAGCGAACCAGCAACTCCATCGACTTTTCAAGTTTATGGCTGTTGGCTTGCGGTGTTTCTGGGAGCCAAATAGGGGTTTTGTTGCCGCTGAGCTTGCGAATACCGTTGGTCAGGCCCGCCACAGCACGCTCGCCGATCACATTAACGGCAATCTGGTTAGCTTTGAGAGAAGCACGAGTGAGTGAAGTCGTGGTAGAGAAATGATCCGCTGTCCATTTAGCGATCGGGGTGAATTTTTGATACTTAGCGGTGCGCAGCTGTTTAATTAAATCGCCAGTGTTAATCCCAACTGGGCAGCGCTCTGCACATAGGCCAGTTGCGGCGCAGGTATCGATACCTTGGTACTCGAAAATCTGTTCAAGTTCTGTTGCTGCTGTCTGTTCACCAGCCGCTCGGCGGCGCTGTAATTCTCGGTATAAAACAATTCGCTGACGTGGTGATAGCGTGAGCGTTCGAGATGGGCAAACTGGTTCACAGAAGCCACATTCGATACAACGGTCAACCAGATCATCAGCGGCGGGCATCGGTTTCAAGTTTTCAATATGCGAGTGTGGATTGTCATTTATAATTACGCCTGGATTAAGTAAACCTTGTGGATCAAACAGGGTCTTGATTCTCTGCATTAGCTGATAACCATCTTGTCCCCATTCGAGCTCGACATAAGGCGCCATATTGCGACCCGTTCCGTGTTCGGCTTTTAGTGAACCTTGATACTTAACCGCAACTAACTCGGCGACATCATCCATGAACTGACCGTAGCGATTTATCTCTTGCTGCGAATCAAAGCCTTGAGTAAAGACAAAGTGTAAGTTGCCCTCAAGGGCGTGACCAAAAATGATCGCTTCGCTGTAGTGGTACTTGTCAAATAGTGCTTGCAGATCGCGCACGCCGTTGGCGAGGTTTTCAACTGGAAATGCAACATCTTCAATGATCACTGTCGTGCCAACTTCACGAACGGCGCCCACCGCTGGGAACATGCCTTTGCGAATTCCCCAAAGCGTCGCAACCATGTTGGCATCTAAGGTGAAAGGCACGGACTCGATGATGGTGTATGGCGACAATGCCGCGAGAATTTGCTCACACTGGACATCAATACTAGCTTGTTCGCTGGCGTGGGTTTCAACCAAAAGTGCGGCAGCTTCAAGGTCAAGGTGTTGAATAAACTCTGGCATGCCGGGTTTATCGGCAACGGAGCGCAGCGCACGCCCATCCATTAACTCGACCGCTGCGACAGGCGTTTTTGAGAGTGTGGTGACCGCTCGACATGCTTCTTCAATGTTGGCAAAAACCAGAAGTGAAGAGGCTTTGTAATTGTGTTCAATTACGGTGTTATAAGTGATTTCAGCAATAAAGCCTAACGTCCCTTCAGATCCGATCATTAGGTGTTCAAGGACTTCAATTGGATCGTTAAAATCAACCAACGCATTAAGTGCATAGCCGGTGGTATTTTTAAGACGATACTTGTGGTGAATGCGGTCACTGAGCTCAGTATTCGCTTGAGTTTGTTCCACCAGTTCGGTTAATCCTTCAATGATGTCTGGACGTGCAACTCGGAAGGCGGCAATGCTGTCAGGGCAGCCAGTATCAAGCAGAGTTCCGTCGCTAAATACCACTTTGATACTGTCGAGGGTTCGGTAGGAGTTTTGCGCCGTGCCACAGCACATGCCGCTGGCGTTATTTGCCGCGATACCCCCAATTTTGCAAGTGTTAATCGATGCCGGATCGGGGCCAATTTTTCGTTTGAATGGGGCAAGGTATTTATTGGCGTCAGCGCCAATCACGCCCGGTTGCAAAACGATTTTATTACCGTTATCAAGAATTTTATGACCGCGCCAGTCATCGGTTAATGTGATGAGCACAGAGTCGGACACCGCCTGACCAGACAAACTAGTACCTGCGGCGCGAAAGGTAAAGTGAACGTTCATCTCGCGGCAACATTGGATAGCGTAAGTCACCTCATCGAGACTGTTTAACCGCAGCACAATCTTTGGAACCAAACGATAGAAACTGGCGTCAGTACCATAAGCTAAACGTTTTGCTTGTTCGGTGATGATGCGTTTAGCTTCAATCTCGACGGCGAACAGTGACTCAAGTTGTTGATAGGTATTATCGTTAATGTGCTGCGACATGTTGGCTTCCTTGTGCTTGCTACTGACGTTATATTTTTTTGCTGTCAGTAGTAAAAAAGTGTCACAGCGTAGTTAGATTTTCTGTGACACCTTGTTGATTTATTAAATGTTGACCAGTGACTGGCGATTTAGATCGTGAATACTTTTCGCACCAGTTAGCGTCATGGCAACGCGCATCTCTTTTTCATACAGGTCGAGTAAGTTTTCGACGCCAGCTTGACCTTGAGCGGCAAGCGCATAAATAAACGATCGTCCCAGTAAGGTACAATCAGCGCCAAGTGCTAGCATCCGTACCACATCTAGTCCTGTTCGGATCCCTGAGTCGACAAATATCTTCAGATCGCCCTTTACCGCATCCGCAATATTAGGTAATGCCTTAGCGGTTGAAAGCACACCGTCTAACTGACGACCACCATGGTTGGAGACCACAATGCCATCAGCGCCAAAGGTGACAGCATCTTTCGCGTCTTGCTTATCCAATATGCCTTTAATTACCATAGGACCGTCCCAGAACTCACGAATCCACTCAAGATCTTGCCAAGAGATCGAAGGATCGAAATTATTGCCTAGCCAGCCAATATAGTCTTCAAGTTTGGTCGGCTCACCGCGGTAAGTGGAAATATTACCCAAGTCGTGTGGCTTACCAAGTAAGCCAACATCGACTGCCCAGCTAGGGTGACGCATGGCTTGGAAGACGCGTCGCATTGCCGCGTTTGGCCCGCTCATTCCTGAATGCATATCGCGATAACGAGCGCCAGGCACTGGCATATCGACGGTAAACACAAGAGTTGTCACGCCAGCAGCTTTAGCGCGCTCAAGAACGTTTTTCATAAAGCCGCGATCTTTAAGTACGTACAGTTGGAACCACATCGGACGCTCGATAGTAGGTGCGACTTCTTCAATCGGGCATACTGATACCGTAGACATGGTAAATGGGATGCCTTTATTTTCAGCGGCTTTGGCTGCTTGAACTTCACCTCGCCTTGCATACATACCTGTCAAGCCAACTGGGGCAAGCGCGATCGGCATCGCAAACTTTTCACCAAAAATCTCTGTCTCAAGACTAAGGTCTTGCATGTCCTTCAGTACACGTTGTTTTAGCGCAATTTCGGCAAGATCTTCGGTATTCCTTCTTAGCGTGTGCTCGCCATAAGAGCCGCCATCAATATAGTGAAAGAGAAAAGGAGGCAGTTTTGCTTTGGCTGCAGCACGGTAATCAGTAGAAGCAGAGATGATCATAATTCAATCCTATTAATGGGTTATACGGCACCTTTCTGTTGAAGGCTTAGTATGGTCGACATCTAAAAGGGGTGGCGCTAATACTCACGATTTTGCTAGCGTTTTCACATTCGCAGGCTCTTGTCAGGGGGAGAAGAGTATTAACGCCATAAGTCATTACATAAGTGCGTCGGTAATATGTAGGCCGTAGATAGCGAACAGACCGATAAGACCAGTGACAAACAAATAATAAATAGTTGGGATGATGGTTTTACGTAATGTAGCGCCTTCACGGCCAAGTAGACCCACCGTCGCTGACGCTGCAACCACGTTATGAATGGCTATCATATTGCCCGCTGCTGCACCAACCGCTTGGAGGGCAACCACGACGGCACTTGAGATAGTCAACGTTTGCGCAACCTCGAACTGGAACTGACTAAACATCATATTAGACACGGTGTTTGAACCCGCGATGAAGGCGCCTAACGCCCCGACAGTGGCACTGAGTGCAGGGAAGGCATCACCAACTAATCCGGCGGCGAAGTTTGCTGTAGTGACAGGCATACTGGCCAAATCGGCACCATTAATACCTGAATTAATAAAAATCCGCACCATTGGAATAGTGAACACTAAGACAAACCCTGCGCCAATTAGGGTCTTACTCGATTCACCAAACGCTTTGATTAATGGAGTGGCACTGCGCGACTGCAGTACAACGGCAACCAGTGCTACGAACACTAAGATACCACCAGGTAAATACAAAGGTTGGATGGCGGTACTAATACCCGTTTCACCTAAAATGTTGCTAAAAGAGAGGCTTACACTTGTCAACATCGCTTTGAAATCGGCGCTAACTCGGCTTGCAACCAGGACGACAGCAAGTAAAACGTAAGGAAGCCATGCCAGTGTCATCGCCATTGGCTTGCCTTTTACGTCATCAAGTTCAATTTTGAGTGAACCAAGCCATTCTGCTGGCCATTTCTTTTCATCTTCAAAATCCCAAGTCGTTTTTGGCACAAGGAAGCCACGTTTGGCTGCTGAGACAACAACAGACAGGCCAACCAAACCACCGATTAGTGATGGAAATTCTGCACCAAGGAAGACTCCCGTCAGTGCGTAGGGGATAGTAAAGGCTAGGCCTGCAAAAATCGCAAACGGCAGAATATCGATGCCTTCAGTCCAACTCTTATTTTTGCCAAAGAAACGAGTAAGCATCATCGCCATGAGAACAGGAATCATCGTACCGACACAGGCGTGGATCAGTGCAACGCTTGAGGTAATTTGTTGTAGGTAGGCATCCCATGTTGAACCATTGGCTAACAGGGCTTGACTAATATTGTGCGTATCAAGACCTTTGTTTACACCGACAATAATCGGCGTGCCCACGGCGCCAAATGATACCGGCGTTGATTGAATCATCATACCCATTAGCACGGCGGCCATTGCAGGGAAGCCGATAGCGACCAATAGCGGTGCGGCGATGGCGGCGGGAGTACCAAAGCCAGAAGCGCCTTCAATAAAAGAGCCAAAACACCAAGCAATAATGATGGCTTGAACTCGTCTATCAGGGGAAATATTGGTGAATCCATTACGAATGGTCGAAATTGCGCCAGTATGCTTGAGCGTGTTGAGCAAGAAAATGGCACCAAATACGATCCATAGAACGGAAATGGTAATACCGAGTCCTTGAAATACCGAGGCAAGTACACGAGTTGTCGACATGTCCCACGCGAACAACGCGATGACAACAGTCAGGCCGAAGGCGATCGGCATCGCCCGTTTTGCCGGCCAATTCAGTCCGACGAGAAGTATGGCAGCCACCACTATCGGTGAGAAGGCCACGAGGGCTAGCAGGGTTTCACTCATTGGTATGTCCTTTACATTCTTCAGTTAGGACTCTGGAGAGTCTCTTGGATTTTATATTTGTGATGGGTTTGTTAATTGGAGGTGAATTTACCCCTTTATTTTTTATTGATATAGGGAAATAATGAAAATAATTAATTCCAAAAATGACATAATCAATGCGTGCAGATGACTTAATTCTTTTCTCCCAAGTGGTAGAGCTTGGCAATTTTAGCAAGGTTGCTGAAATAAATAATCTTACAAATTCAGTAGTTAGCAAGAGGATCGCCCGTTTAGAACAAGAAATTGGTGTTCAGTTACTATATCGAACCACACGTAAATTAACGTTAACAGAAGCAGGTAAAGCGTTAGCACATGGTGCAAAAAATGTGAAGTTAGCCGCTCAAGAGGCGATGGATGCCGTGTCAGGCTTTGGCGAAAACGTCAGCGGTCATATCAAAATGTCTGTTCCTTCGATTTCGGGGGACCTAATCTTGGCAGACGCCGTGGCAGAATTTTGCAATCTTCACCCTGGCTTATCAGTCGATATGTCACTCGACAATCGTTTTGTCGATTTAGTTGAAGGGGGCTACGATTTGGTCATTCGTACCGGATACCTTGAAGACTCGAGCTTAATTGCTCGCCATATCCTCGATTCACAATGGGTGGTGTGCGCCTCTCCCTCTTATATCGCCCGAAATGGAAAACCCTACGAACCGCAAGATTTAACTCAACATAATTGTTTGCAATACGCTTATCAAACCACAGGCGCATGCGAATGGGAGTTTAAAGCTAAAGAAGACAACTATATTGTCAGGGTATCGGGGTCGTTCTCGACAGATAACGCGACTGCGTTAAGGAAGGCGGCACTAGGCGGGCATGGTATCGCCTATGTTCCAAGGTGCTTGGTCTATCATGATCTACGTAATGGGCAATTGGTTGATTTGTTTCCAGAACAAGTGGGTAAGCGACTTGGGATATATGCGGTCTATCCTTTTACTCGACAACCGCCGAACAAAGTCAAATCACTCATTGAGCATATTCGCACGCGATATTTAGCGATTTCTCATTACTTTTAACCTACCGTTCATTTGTCGTCCGTTGAAGTATAATACTGATATTTTTCAAATGTTTAAGTGGAAATTAATCAACAAGGAAAATACGCTTTGTTATTTTTACAGGCCATTTTTGATGTTAAAACCTTAAACAGAGTAGAACAAGGTTATCGATAGAAAGATCCCCTGAGTCAAATAAACTTAGGTGGTATAAACCAACCTTTCGACGAGTGATTAGAAGAGAGTTTGACTGGGTAAAAAGTGACCACTTGAACATGAATTAGCTGTAAGTCACTAAAATATAATAAAAACTAGCCTAAACTAATGGTTGGAGAATAATAACAACAAGGATAGAGTGATGACTATTCAAAGACTTGAAACAAGCCAGTTATATCGGTCTGCTGAACTTGAAAAGTTACAAAGCAAGTCGACAAAAGAGTTGGCACCTATCGATGAAATCGTTGGGCAAGAGCGAGCTCAGAAGGCGGTTGAATTCGCCATGTCTATCAAAGAGAAAGGGTACAACATTTACGCCATCGGCCAAAATGGACTGGGCAAGCGGACAATGATTTTACGGTATTTGAATCGCCATCAACACGATGCCAACGCCCTTTATGATTGGTGTTATGTGGCGAACTTTGATGATATTCGTACCCCAAGAGTGCTCAAGCTTCCATGCGGGGTTGGGAGTAAGTTTCGTCAAGATATTGAAAAGCTCATGGCTAAGCTTAACAACGCGATGCCACTCGCGTTTGATAACGAACTTTACTATAGCCGAGCCGATAAACTCAAAAACCAGCTGGCAGCAAAACAAGAAGCGGAGCTAGAACAAATCAGCAAGGAGGCGAAAGCAAAAGGGATCAGTTTGACCATTACCACCCAAGGCGACTATCAGTTTGTTGCTATGGATGGTGAAGAGATGCACAGTGAAGAATCTTTCGATGCATTAAGCAAAAAGAAACAAGAGGAATTTGGCACCACCATTGATGAACTTGAAATTCAACTAAGAAACATGGTCCGCCAACTCACTGAATGGGAAGAAACCTACAGTGAGAAAATTAAAAAGCTTAACGATGAAGTGACGCTTGATGTCATCACACACTTTATCAAACAGCTGAAAAAAGATTATGCTCGTTACCCTGCAATAAAATCATACCTGACTGAATTACAACAAGATATTGTTGAAAATGCGGATATTTTTCTTGATCAAAGTGCCGAGCAGGGAGAAGTGGCGACGGCATCATTGGATAAAAAATTACCTCGTCGATACAAGATTAACGTGTTGGTAAGCCGTAAAGATCAAGTACTGCCGATCGTAGTGGAAGAAAACCCCAATTATCACACTTTGTTTGGTTACATTGAGACAGCAACCTTTAAAGGCACGGTATTCACCGACTTTTCATTGATTCGTCCGGGCAGTCTACACAAAGCCAATGGCGGTGTGCTACTGATGGACGCTCAAAAAGTACTTGAACAACCCTATGTATGGGATGGGCTTAAGCGAGCGTTAAGGGCGCGCCAACTTAGTTTAACTTCGCTTGAAAAAGAGGTGACGCTAACAGGGACCGTCTCTTTAGATCCCGAGCCTATTCCACTCGATGTGAAAATTATTCTGTTTGGTGACTACCGTACTTATCAGTTGTTGCAACATTACGATCCGGAGTTCAGTGAACTGTTTAGAGTCACGGCTGATTTTGAAGACGAGATGAAGCGTGATGCTGACTCAGAGCTTCAATATGCACGTTTCATTTCGAGTGTCGTTAATGACAATGGCATGTTGCACTGTGATAGAAAGGCGATTGCGCGCATCATCGAACATAGCTCTCGCTTGGCAGGAGATCAGAAGAAAATTTCACTGCACTCAGCCAATATTGCCAACCTCCTACGTGAGTCAAACTATGTGGCCAAGCAAGCTAACTCGAACATGATTCGTTCCAGCCACGTTGAAGAGGCGCTAGGTAATCAAGAGCTCAGAATTAGCCGTTTAAAAGACAGCGTAATGGAGAGTTTTGTTAACGGTACGACTTTGATTCACACCCACGGAGAAGCCATCGGTCAGGTCAACGCGCTGTCGGTACTGAGTACCAGTGAATATATGTTTGGTGCACCAAATCGAATTACCGCCACCACCTGCTATGGTGACGGAGAGGTGATTGATATTGAACGCAGTGTCGATTTGGGTGGTAGTATTCACTCTAAAGGGGTGATGATCTTAAGTGCGTACTTGTCTTCGGTGTTTGGCAAAACGGCCAAAGTTCCTTTAAGTACGACCATTACTTTCGAGCAATCGTATGGTGGCGTCGATGGCGATAGTGCCAGTGTGGCCGAATTTTGTGCAGTAGTGTCGGCATTTTCAAAGCAACCCAATCGTCAAGATATTGCGATAACCGGTTCGATGAACCAGTTCGGTGAAGCGCAACCTATTGGTGGGGTTAACGAGAAGATCGAAGGGTTCTTTGATGTCTGTGGCATCAAAGGTCGCAGTTCTGAACAAGGGGTTATTATTCCGCGCTCTAACATGCATAACTTAATGTTGCGTGCTGACGTGGTGAAAGCTGTCGACAAAGGTGAATTCCATATCTGGGCGATTGACCATGTTACCGAGGCGATAGAATTGTTCACTGGTAAAGCAGCAGGCGTAGCCAGTGATGAGGGAAGCTACCCGATTGATACCGTGTTCGGCATTGCTCAGGCTAAGCTTAACGCATTGCGAAAGTAGTCCGCTAGCGATACAAATTAAAGCGAACCATTTGGTTCGCTTTGTTGTTTTTTGGCCCCTTACAGACACTGGTACAAAAAATTTAAATAAGTTGAATTTATTGCTTTACCTAAACCTAACTTGAGGTTTTAACATCAGTGGTGTTGAGACGAGTAAATGTTAAGGAGACAGTATGCTTCAACTTGAACACATTAATTTGGTGGTAAGGGATATCCCAACAACTTTGGCTTTTTATCAAGCGGCTTTTCCACATTGGTTTGTGCGTGATGAAGGTCAAGGTGAATGGTATGGCAAGTCGAGAAACTGGCTCCATTTTGGTGACGAATACCAATATATAGCCTTGAGTGATCATGGCGAAGGTGAAAACCGTGAGCTGTCAGGACATCAAGTCGGTCTTGCCCATTTTGCTTTCGTGACGAATAACCTTGACGCAATGAAGGCGAGATTAGCCCAAGCGGGTTATCAAATCGCCAAAGGAGGCTCTATCGAAGCTTATCGCAAGAACGTCTACTACCTTGACCCTGCAGGTTTTGAGGTTGAGTTCGTTGAATATTTAAGTGATAACCCAAAAGAGCGAAATTTATCAAGTTAAACCTTATAACCAAGGCGAGCCAGTCATGTGCTCGCCTTGTAAGTTAACTAGAGTGCTTAAAAAGGAAACTGACTCAAATCATTGGCGATGATGTTGTCTGCAATGTACTTATGTACTGCGGTGGTCGGGTGGGTAACTCCCCAAAACACGTACTTATCTGATCCATGATACGCACAGTCATTAGTAAAGCTATGACTCAATAAATAATCCTTAGCTGAACTACGGTTGATATTTAAACACGCATCGGTGGCGTTTTCGAAACCATGCTGTTGCGGGTTACTAGTAATTTCATCAAATAGTGTATACGCATCGTACAGCAGGACGTTGATCCCTTTGTCTGTATACAATTGAGCTTGTTCTTCAATAAACTGGTTAAACTCAACAATTTTTGCTTGAACTTTGTCTGCTTCTTGCTGCGTTGAGTACTTATATTGTGGCGCTTTAGTCGCATCGGGAAGTGTCAATAAGATCAAGTGATGGGCGCCAGCATCGGTCAGTCTAATCAGTGCGCTACTCAGATCGGCTTTCACATCACGAACTTCACGGTTGTAGTTCATAAAGTCATTAAGTCCAAAAGCAAGCGTAAATAAGACATTGGCAGGATCGTAGTTTTTGGCCCTCTCCATATAGGTTAGGTATGAAGTGACTTGGTCATAAATTCCGGTTAATGCAACGTATTGGTTGGTACCTGCTGCACCACCCACCGCCCAGTTATAAACGGGCAGTTGCTGACTTTTCGCCAGATATTCAGTCCATACTAATCCGTTAGAAAAGTGGCCCAAGAACCATGAATTTGAGTTTGGAAATACCCACTGAGATCCATTAAACAAATTACCGGTATCAGACAAACTGTCGCCAAAGCTGACCAAGCGATTGATTTTATTGGAATAGTGGGCATCGTTGGTCCAAATAGAGTGGTTGTATGAAAAGCGGTTGTCTCCGGCGTAATAGAGAATATCTGCCGTATCGTGATCGACATCGAGTGTCGCTTGGCAACGCTGCATGATCTCTTGTTGTGAGGTATTGGTATAGAACATATTTTTAAATGATACCGAAGACCACCAGTAACCTTCGATAGTCAAATAGTCACCATGCTCATCCAATGCCCATTTCCAACTAGTGGCAGAATCGTCATGAGTTTGTGCTGGGCGATACCAGCAGCGAACAAAGGTATAGGTTTGATGGTTTTGTTCTAAGGTTGTATCAAATGCTGTTATCTTCTCAGGTGTACTAGGTGGTTCATTCGCCGAAATACTCGCGCTATTTATCAACCCGATACTGGCTAAGATGAGAAGTGTATTTTTCATAACTATATATTTCCACAGGGTAGAGTTTATGCTCTATATCTATTGCATAAACCTTAGTTATGAGTCAAAAAATAAATATGACTAATGCGAATTAGATGAACCGGGATCAAATATTAACAATCTTTATTGTTAATTAATGAATTAACATACTAATCGTTATTTACTAGATTGGTAATAACAAAAAATCACAATAATTCAATAAACGCCAATGTATTTTTACGATGATTACAGAAATATAAAGTTAATCGTTTTTTAACAAGATATGAAAATTATTTATTATGTCAATGTGACTTTTTGTCAATATTATAATATTTGTTCTTTATCTCTTGAGCTTAATAGAAGTACAAAAGTTAAGCACGGTGATTAACCTCGAACGTGGTTTGTATGATAATTAATCAGGAGATGATAAAATGGATAAATATAAAATATTTAATAAAACGCTTATTTCTAGCTCAATATTACTGGTTATCTCATCTTTTAACACTAGCGCGGCGGTAGATATATTGGATGTCAAATTACAAGGTCAACATTGTGAAACAGGCTTTAGACCGATCACACGAAATGACGTGGCATTGATTAAATTTGATTTACTTGGCCAAATGGGGAATTGGCAGATTACCAATCTTACAGATGGTTACGTATTAATGGGGCCAGGTTATCAAGGTACGATAAAACAAGACAATTTAGCGGCAACCACTTGGTGTACCTATATCACGCCGCCCGATCGCAGTATTCCAAACTATGCTTCCTTGACGTTGCCAGAGAACGATGAAGCTTATACTGAGTGGCAACTAATCAATAAAAAAGAATTCTACAAGCCGCTAGCATTGCTCGCTCATTACTTAGGATTTGGCTGGACTGGCGGTACTAATAGTCAATACGTAGGTGATGATATGTTCACTTCGACCGATGGTCTGGGTCATTATGATATTGACGCAAATAACTCGGGGTCTTGTGACGGTTATCGTTGTAAAGAGCGCCTAAAAATGGATATCACTGGTTTTGAGTATCACATTGATCCAGAAACCTTCAATGCAGGTGATATTACTCAGTCCGATAAAGAACTGATTGGTCGTCGTTCGGAAGTGGTGACGAATGAATCTGATCTTGAACAGCAATACCGAGTCACGTTCAAATATGAGAAGGCAACCAATTGGTCGAAAACAGATACCTATGGTTTAAGTCAAAAAGTATCGACCAAGAATAAATTTAAATGGCCGCTTGTGGGTGAAACGGAGTTATCTATTGAAATTGGTGGATCACAATCATGGGCGTCAACCAATGGTGACTCTGAAACCAAAGGCATCTCGAACACCATTGTAGTCAATGTCGCCCCCAACACTAAGCAAGAAGTGTTTATGGAAGTGTTCCGTTCATCAATAAGTTACCCATACTCTTTTAATGCTGAGTTGAGCTACGAAGTTGCCATGAGTGGATTTTTACGTTGGTCGGGTAATGCATTGAGCAGTCATCCGGACAATCGACCAAATTACACGGCGCGATGGGTTATTGGCCGTAATGGCGGGAACGATAAGAGTCTCAAATATCAATATGAACACCGAAATATTCCAGCAACATCAAATGAATGGGACTGGCCTTGGTTACTACGTGAGTATGGGGCGGAAAACGTCAGGGGTTTGCTTGGTGAAGTACTACGACCGATTCAAACCAAAATTACCGGGGAGTTTTTTGCTAATGCCTCATTTGGTTCAGACGTTCGTTTTGGAAAAACGATTCCTTTGGGAGGACGAGTCAAACGATCTAGTGACTATTCTTTGACTGATGAAGAGTTGGATGCACACGGTATCAAAAACTTCACGGTTGAAGTGGTTGCCATGCCTAAGCTCTAGACAAAAAAAGCGCGGCGTTAACGCCGCGCAAAGCTTCACATGGAAGTATGGGTACAGAGAAAAGAAAAGGTTATAGTTCAACCGTAATGATGCGAGTGGTTTTTACACCGTCATCGTCCATGACGGTTAATTTTACTTGATGAGTACCGTAGCTTGGGAAGACCTTAGTAAAGATACGACCGCGTTTAATTTTGCCGTTCGGTAGAACCCATTCAGTATCAACGATACGCCCATCAGGGTCATAACTGGTTGACCACATCGTGACCCAGCGACCAAGGTGAATGTAATGCGCTTTAGCGACTGGTGTTTCATTTGGTGCCACAACCGAGACTTGTTGTGAAGTGGTTTGAGTTGCGCCACGATCATCGGTCACGGTCAGTGTTACCGTAAATGAACCTGAGTCAGCATATTGCCAGCTTGGAGCTGCGTCAGTGCTCGTCTCACCATTACCAAACTCCCATAAGTAAGCGTCAATACTGCCATCTGTATCGTAGCTTTGGTTAGTTGCGATAACATTGAGACCGTTGATCTCCAGATCAAAACTGGCTACCGGGTTAGCATTTGGTCGCTCAGTTTTCGATAGCTTGATAACACCATATTCATTATTTGCTGCTTGTTCAGTCACTTCAACTGACAAACCAAACTCAGTAAGTAAGCGACCAGAATCTTGCGCTCCTGGGTTAGTGTAATCTTGCGCATCAGAGAAGAGGCTATTACCAATTAAGCTGACATCCTCTAGAACATCGCCATCGGCATTAACCAAACGCATACTGGCTTGATCTTGCAATGAGAAAGCAGCATCACGAACCTGATATCGCGTTTGTGCTGCGGTAGCGGAATTTGCCCAGATCATCGTATTTTGGTCTGCATCCACCACACCTAACCAACCTTCACCAGGGTGATTTCCTACCCAATTGTCGGTCATTGATTCATCGACATACCAAACAATCAAACCTGGCTCAAATGACATCATTTGGCCAAAGCGTTTAATGTTATTGAGTCCTTCATCAACGTCATTATGACTGCGCCATTGCAGCAGGTAGTAATGGGGTGCTTGATTAAATCCATCATTAACACGATAGCCGCTTAGAGTGAAGCTTGACGCTGATTCAGCATCATCAACGGGTTTCGCTGTGCCATCAATGATCAGGGCAATGTCATCAAGATGGAGGCCTTCCATCGCTAAACCGCCGTCAGTTTTATAGTCAAAGCCAAGAACAATCTCCTGACCAGCCCATGGCGATAAATCAAATTCAGCGTCTACCCAACCTTCAGAGTCACCGGCGATAGCGGGCACTAAACCTGTGTTGTTTGGGTCGTCTAGGGTGGTGATGTTACCTGCAATAGCTTGGCCATTAATCAGTACCCGAGCGAAGTCATAATCTTTTTCGATTTGATACCACGCTTTGAAGGTCAGCTTTATCTCTGAACCTTGTGGAATGTTAATGGTACGCTCCATGCGGTTATCGAGATCGTCGCCTTTACCGCTGTGAAAGTTAAACTTACCCGCATACGGAGCTAAGCCTTCAGTGCGTTTGACTGGTAAATCGATGCGAACCATGTTCTGTTGGTCGTTATCGATCGTTTGGTGCAGCGTCAGCTCAAGAGGTTTATCACCCAGTTCGTCAAGGTTTACAACATTGTTAACGATCCAACGTCCACCGATTGAGGTTTGTAAGAACTGCTTTGCCCATGAACTGAATGCGGTAGGTTGTGTTCCGCCAATTTTGCCAGCCCAACTGCCTGAGGACATGATTGACCAGTAAGAAACAGGCTCACCATTGCCAGTGTATTGGGTATCGTACTCATCAGGCAGCCCAAGGTCGTGACCGTATTCGTGGGCGCAAACACCAGCCGCTGCATCGATGGGCTGAATGGTGTAATCATAGGCGGCATATTGTCCATTAAAGCGGCCCGGCACTGTGCTTGTTGTACCGTCAAGGACATGATACTGACCTAAATTGTAGCGGTGTGACCAAATTGCATCGGCGCCTAGTACGCCACCACCAGCTTCTTCACCGACAGAAGCATGAAAGACCATGAGATGATCGATAACACCATCTGGCTCACGGAAGTTACCGTCACCATCATAGTCGTAGCGATCTTCAATATCATAATCGGCTAAGTTAATTGACGGATCTTGCGCGAGTTGGTTTAACGCTTCACGCACCAGTTCTTGCGCGTTGATATCGTTGTCGGTGGTCGGCGAGTTACCACCATAATAGGCGGCGTTATTTGCGGCGCGGTACCAACCTGCCGCTTGACCAGCAACACTGTAACTGTCACCTGATTCTTTCTCGTAATATTGACGCATCGAAATCAGGTTTTCGTCGTTTGGACCTGCATAACCCGAAGCAGAGAAGAGTAGCTCTTGGTAATGATTTGGCTCGTAGCGCTCGTAGAGCATTTCTGTGTGCTCTTTGGTTAGTCGATTATCATCCCAAGGGAGATCTGGGAAGTCGACCAGAACGGCTAAAACCTTGTCTGTACGTTTGTCATTGCTATCGAATGAGAATACGTGAGCTTTATGCTGGCCTTTGTCAGAAGCAATTGTCTTAAGGATTTTGGCGCGTTGTTCTAATGCTTTTTTACCAAATTGAGCATCGCCTTTAAATCCACGGTTAAGTTTAGCCGCTAGGTAATTATCGAGCGCATCTTGTCGCTCTTCGATAGAGGCATTATTGTCAAGCTTTCCCTGCGCGATTAACATTTCAATGACTTTATCTTCATTAATCACACCTAAGTCGATTGGCGTTTGCGCATAAGCACTTGTGCTCAGCAGAGTGAGCACTGCGGATGTGAGCAGTGATTTACTCATGTTTTTCATTGTATATCCTTATTTTTATTTATTGCCAACTACCCGCGTCAGCGGGATATAACGTCGTTGTTAGGCCTCAATAAATTGCGTCAATTGGTAAAGCACACAACTTAATTGGTGACTATTCGTTATTCTTTGCAGAAATACAGTCAGTAGACTTGGATGTAGAAGTGTTGAGTTTTTTATCCGATGGATTGGAAAACTTTTTAGACAGGTATATCTGTAAAGACACCTGCTTTTCTAATTCAGTTTGGTCTTCACAAATAATGCCTTGCTTAACAAGCGATGCGAGTAGACGCTCATCATCGATATTCTGATTTGCAACCGAAGAGGCGCTAAGAAGGATTAATAGAGTACTGACTGTCTTCATTATAATATTTACATTTTTTATTAGTGGAGAGTATCCGTCGATTTGTAACAAAATATATGGAAATTTACTTTTGTGTAACCGTTAAATTACCTTTTAATGGATGAGAGTAGAGGTTCCAATAAAATTAGTTAACATTAACAAAATAACTTATTTATGAATTAATAAGTTACTCATGCGCTTTTAATGAATAGATAGTTGTCAATATTGTTTTTTAAAATTTTACCGTACAAATTTAAGCCTTTAAATAATACCTTATAGATTAGGTTTTATTTATTTAGCAAATAGTATAATAAATACTTATTATTGATAGATTTCGTGTTAATTAATTTAAAAAAGTTAGAGGTAAGTCATTGTCAATTACAAATAATGTTCATTTGACCAAAATGGAAATACTTATCCAAATGGCTAACACAGCTTATCGAAGCCATCATGTTGAACCGGGCTGTAAGGAAAGGTGAGTAGGGTGCAGTTGTATAACTGGCGTTATGAGTCGGGCCTGTTTAACTCGCTAAAGCGTTGTCTTGCGCTTTTTCGATTGTTAACCCATTACTGATTGATTGCGGTGCTTCACTAAGGTGGAACATTAGCAGCGGCATTTCATTTTTGTAGAAGCTTGCGGTGTAGCCACTGGCATGGGCAGGAAGCGAAGCAGCAAAGCGGTCAATTTGCTCGTGAGAGGCTGTCAATGTTTGCTCTTCGCTGGTGGTATGTATGCCATCAATGACGTTGGTGATATCTATAACTAGCTGAGCGTACTGCTCGACGGTTTCTGATGTGACGGGTTGGAAGACGAAGTAATAGTTAGCTAAACGGTAAATCGCGGTTTCGCTTGATTTTGACAGTGTACCTTCGGCTGCGAATCGCTCGATATTACTTTTAAAATTGCGCTTTATTTGAGCAGAGCGAGAGAGCAAAGCTTGCTTAGCTTGGTGTGTGGTTTTCTTTGCCAGAGCGAGCTTTTGATAATAGAAGCCTAGCAGAGCAGTAACCAGTGCAGCGATAAGTAAAAGCGTGAAGGTGGTGAGCATAGAGTTTGTTCAACTAATCGATATTTGCCATGAGTTTAAGTGGTGAGATTGTATATAACAATGCGCTAATAAAGCAAAATAAATCGAACTGACTGAACAGTTCGTGAGCAATATTACAGATTACTCGCTGACCAAACTCTAAACTTGTTATTGGCCGATGTTTTATGATGCAAGAGTTACCACGTAACATTACTTTGTAGTGGAAGTTCTTGACGTTAGACTCGTAGACGGAAAATGAAAATTATCAAATAAATCATTTCAATACTTTCACATTAATCATCTAACTTTGTCGGATCAGATCAGACGAAATGAAAATGTTTTAAGTTGCGTTTAAAGGTACTATCTACCAAAGTTTAGAATAATGATGATAGTGATCGTCTTGAGAAGAATTTTTGGTCGCATCTAGATCACTACAAAGTCGTGTAATGTCAATCTAAGAGAGCAAGCATGAAAATATTTAAAAAACGTCATATTAGCGCTTTGATAGGATTAGCCCTATCGGTACAAGCGGGCGCACTATACGCCGCAGACTACGATTTGGTTATTGAAAATGGTCGTGTCATGGACCCAGAAACCATGTTAGATGCGGTCCTGAATGTGGGTGTCAAAGACGGTAAAATTATCACAATCACAGCCGACAAACTTGATGGTGAACACGTCATTGATGCTAAAGATCAAGTGGTGGCTCCTGGCTTTATTGATACCCATTTCCACTCTCTTGATGGTCTTTCGATTAAGCTTGCGGCACTCGATGGAGTGACGACAGGTATGGACTTAGAAATCGGTGCCACACAAGTGGCGAAATGGTATGACGCAAAAAAAGATGCGTGGCCATTGAACTATGGTACTGGCATAAGTCACGAAGCTGCTCGTCTAGAAGTACTTGATCCTGAAGTCAAAATCGATCGAGCTTACGATGCACCTGATATCTTGAGTAAGCTGCGTACTGAAGCGGCGAAGGATGGCGTGAGTGGTTGGTCTGACTCAAAGGCTAATCAAGAGCAGATGAACCAAATTTTGGCTATTTTAGATCAAGGCTTTAAAGATGGAGCGATCAACTTAGCGTCGACGACTGCTTATATGCGCAATGGTCTAACCTCATTTGAAATGTACGAGTCTCAAAAAGTGGCGGCTAACTGGGGGCGTTTCACTGCCTCTCATACACGTTACCACGGTAACCCGGTGAACCCTGAAGGTCAGCTAGGCTTTGATGAAGTCTTTGCTAATGCGGTTGCTCTTGATGCACCTCTCTTGATGCTCCACAACAACGAGTTTGGCTGGTGGGAAGTAGAAGAGAAGCTCAAGAAGGCGCGTGAGCAGGGCATGAACATGTGGTCGGAATACTACCCATATGATGCGGCTTCTACTGCTATCGGTTCATCATTCTTAGTTCCTGAAAGTATTGAAGGCATGTTTAAGTACAAATATGAAGATATTATGTACGACCCAGAGCAAGACAAATTCTTAAACAAAGAAGAGTATCTTGCATTGGCCGCCAAAGATCCTGGCCATCTTGTGGTTATCTTTAGCCCACCACGTAAGGATTGGTTGAAGTACTTCCTACAAATTCCTCATATGACGGTTGCTGCGGATTCAATTTACTCAGGATTGGGTGTGGATTCATGGGATGCAAGCCCATCAGAGTATAAAGGTCATCCTCGTACGGCTGGTACTCGCGGTAAAGTGTTTGCGATGGCTCGCGAGCATGGTGTTCCACTGATGTTTACACTGGCGCAAATGTCTTATTGGCCTGCAAAACATTTGGGAGATGCTGGTCTAGAGGCGATGCAACAACGTGGACGCCTACAAGAAGGCATGGTGGCCGATATTACAATTTTCGACCCAGAAAATGTTACTGATAATGCGACTTATAAATCGGGTGAGCAAGGCCTGCCAACCACTGGCATTTCTTATGTCATTGTTAATGGTAAAAAAGTTGTCGATAATGGCGAGTTCAAAAAAGTGTGGGCAGGTCAACCGATACGTTATAACCCTGAAGAAAATAGTCGTTTCAACGGTATTGATAAAGCGCAATGGTTGAAGAATATCACTGTACCAACGATTTCAATTTCGCAACCAGGTGCAGACGGCAACCCGACTTATAAAAATTAATGGTGAGGCTTTATGATGCGCACAGCGATACATTTCTCAATTTATTTGTTGCTTGTAGCTGGAGCAAATGCAGTAACATTAGATGAGTTAGCAAACGACGTTAGTCCTTTACCAACTCTAGAGGCGAATCATCGGCCAGATATGAGTACCGATGTGGCAACTAGCTCTTTAACGCAATTTGCTTACAAGGTTGGCTTTGATGTATCAAAGCTCACCACAGAGCAGCGTTCAGAAATAGCGGCGGATTTTGGTGATAAGCCATCGTGGTCATTTTGTGATGAACACCAGGGGATCGAAATTACCATGAGTGGTAATAGCCTCTGGGAGCGGACAAAATTGGTGCAGTTACAACGTCGATTGGGCGCATCATTAACCCATTGATCTTTAATTTAATTAGACTCGGCCATCTGAAGATCAGATGGCCGTTTTTTCATCACTTCCATCACATCACTCCTAACTTAGCAAGTTGTACTCATCAAGAATATGACTAATATATTCTTCAAGAGCGGTGATGATAGATTGGCGTATCTTGCTGATTTGAACCGAATGTAAGCTCCACAAAGAAATTGGAATTTCTAAGCTTTTTTTAAATTCATCAACTTGTAATTGAACCAAGTTCTGTTTTACATATTCAGAATAAATAACCGAGCGAGGGAGTAGGGCCCAACCATGACCTAATTGGACCAATTTAATCATTACTGAAAGTTGGTCTACCAGTTCAAAATTAGCGGAAAGCGTTACTTTGTCTGCCATGCCTTCATCAATCAGAGATTGTAAAATCAACTGCTTAGAATTTTTTAACTTGGCAAACATCTCACTAGGTGGTGTTTTGGCTAACTCTCCTCCTTTGTTACCAAAAGGTACCATAGACAGCGTTTCTAGATAGGTCGTGTGAATACTGTTCATGGCTTTCGCATGATGAACATTAACAAGTCCAAAGTGAAGTTGACCAGATTCTAGTTGCGCTTTTATTTCGCTGGTGTTTCTAACGAATAGGTTGACTCTCAAATCTGGAAAGTCTTTAGCTAATTGTATTCGAAGATCGGCAATCGCCAATTGAGGAAGAAAACTGCAATAGCCAATATTGATCGATTCTAACTCTCCGTCTGCTAAATTAGTGGCCAACTTGTCAAACGCTTTGACTTGTTCGACCGCTTGCTTGGCGTAACGATAGAGTAGATCCGCCTCTTCGGTGGGGGTTACCGAGCGACCAACTCGGTGGAAGAGAGGGATCATTAATATTTCTTCTAGGTTAACGATGACTTGCCCCACAGTGCTTCGGTGTCGATTTAGTACCTCTGCACCTTTGCTAAAGGAGTTTTTCTCATAGACCGCAACAAAAGTGGTCAATTGTTCGAGGCTAAAGTTCATGATGGTTTTTCTCAATAATCATTGTGTTTTCAATGTCTCAACAATACTCCAAAGTAGCCGTTAATGTTATCAAAGCTGGAGAGTTCGAAGTGTCAAGTAATAACCAAGAGTATACGTTACTTTGTCTGGTTCAGTCATACAAATGTAATTTAGTCGCACATTGGTTTACTGTTAATATCAACTTATCCTTTGATAACGTACCTCTATAAATTATGTTTAAAAACAATAAAATCCTATTATCATTTATTGCGTCTCTTGCACTGACTGGGACGAATGCTTTCGCTGAAAATACCGAAGACCCATCAGACGTGGCGAGTGCAGTAACTTCTTTTACCGCCAGTTTAAACAATGGCGGTGATGTAAAAGGTCAGATTACTTATTCTTTTAATGTGAATGAGTCACAACAAGGTATGGTTGCCCTTGAAGGGACGATGAATGACCACGGCAAGTACAAAGACTCTCGTTTGCAATACTTCCATGTGTTTGATCTCGGTAATCCGGTTGCACCTAAAGTAGCAGCATCATTAGACATGGTTGATAATGACTTAATGTCTACAGCTGCAGTCGGTGCGGTGGTCGCGATTACTCCTGTCGAGCGCTTCGCGATGTACATACGCGTTGGTGCGTTAACAGGTCAGTACAGCGACGAAGTGACACAGCAATTTAATGTTGCGGATAACTCTGCCAACGGTGTGATGGCTGCAGGTTACTTTACTGTCAAAACAGGCAATGATGGCACATATTTTATGGTCGCGCCTGAGTACACTTACGTAGATGGTGATGTCGAAACGAGTGCATTAAAAACGACGATTCGTTTAGGTACTCCGCTCAATGATAAAAAAACGCATTGGGGTGAGCTTCGTTTAGAAAATAACGTGAACACATTAGAAACGGCGTCTAAGACAATTGACACAGACGATACCGTCGCTTGGTTCAACTTTAAAGCTTATTTCTAAACGACACTAAGATAGCAATACGTTAGTATTGTAGGTAATCAGTAAAAATTCGAATTGAATAGTTCCCTTGGGTGCTATTCAATTTTTTGATCAATGGCAGGAAAAATAGCCGTTAGAAGCTTAAATTACAGCGAGGAATGGAATGGAAAAATCACTGAAATTTTCAACGCTAGCGATCGCATTAACACCCTTGATGGCTTGTCCCGTGTTTGCTGCGAGTGAAGAAACCAAAACACAGTTTGAAGATGTTGCGGTGATGCCAGAGCCAACCTCTGCGCCATCCTCTCACTTTGAACTATGGAATGAGACCAAAAAGCGCTGGCAAGAAGAGCACGGTCTGCAACTGGGCATGGACTATAACATGCTTGGTTTAACTGCAAGCGATGCGTTAGGTGAATCAAGTGCTGCGTCAGGCGCATTACGTGTCTACGGTCAGTGGAACATGGTGCATACAGACTCGGGGTCTACTGGTGGCATTGTCTTTAAAGTTGAGCATCGCCACAAGTATACCGATTCTTCTCCGAAAGATTTCGGCCTCAAAGATCTTGGTTATATCGGTTTTGTTCATCCACTTTATGGCGACCAAGGTTTTCGTACGACTCATCTGTTCTGGCGCCAATCTATGCTTAATGACCGCATGGTTGCTTATGCCGGTTTCCTTGATATGACCGATTATACTGACTTTTACCCGTTAGCCAGTCCTTGGAACGATTTCAACAATAGTGTGTTTAGCTCAGGGAGTGGCACTATAGGCGGTCTTCCTGATGGTGGCCTTGGGGTAATGTTAGGCGGATTTATTACCGATAGTGTCTACAGCTCAGCAAGTATTATGGACGCAAAAGGTAATGCCTCAGACTTGATTCAAGGTGCAGAAGATCTTTTTGATTCGGGTGCAACTTGGAAGAGTTTTGAAATCGGTTATACACCTTCGCGTGATATGTTGTTTATTGAAAATGCCCATGTAACATTCTGGCAGAGAGATGCGGTTGGCAGCGACAAAGAAGGTCATGGTATTAATGTCAACTTTTCTGGTCTCATCGCACAACAATGGTTGCCGTTTTTACGCGCTGGTTGGGCAAAAGACGCTGGTGCCATTTATGATGCATCGGTCAGTGCTGGTTTCGGTTACATGCCAACTCAGCGCAACCAAGACATGTTTGGCTTAGCGCTTAACTGGGCAAGTCCGATGGCCAGTACGTTTGGAAATATTGATTTTGATGATCAATACACTGCCGAGATCTACTACCGTGCGCAGGTAACACCTTGGTTGCAACTGTCGCCAAGTGTGCAAGTTCTAAACCATACCGCGATTAATGTTAACGCGATTGAATCGCAGGATTTAGCGAATATCTTTATTAAAGACAAAACGGATGTGGTGTTTGGACTTAAAGCGCGTTTTGCTTTTTAATGTTTGATGATTTGGCGGCGATTAATTCGCCGCCATTTGATGTACGAGTACACCGATAATCTGTCTATCAGGTTAGTCGAGTGTACGGCTGTTATAAATCTCAAGCTCCAGTTTCTCATTAAGCTAGATATTTTAAGTACCGCTGTACGTCACGTTATAAAAAAGCGGGTTATGTTTAGAAAACATAACCCGCTTTTTTAGTAAGTAAAACGATCACTTAGTCACGGTCAAATAGACCAGACGTTGCAATTGTACGTGCAAAACGATGCCCTGAGTGGTCATCATTGTTGACGTTGAAGTAGACGATAACCAAATCGCGCTCATGTGAGACGTACAAGCCTTGCGTCATTAAACCACCTTTCCAGATGTCACCATCAGGCCATACCATATCCCATTGACGACTGTTGGAAATGAAATCATTTGAACCAAGATAGTCGGCAAATACAGCACCATCAAAGCCTTTCATCATAAAGTCATGGGTGCGCACTTCACTGTGAATACGTTGCAGGATTTCATTAGTCACCACTTGCTCAGAAGCGATTTTGTTCCAACTTGGTGTGTAGAGCATACCGAAGCGAGCAAAATCTCGGAGGTTACTAGACACTAAACCGTGCGCAGCGGCAATGCCTTCAGGTGTTAAGTGTAATTGTAGGCTGCCTTCTGCGCCGACTTTTGACCACACTCTGCGGTCAAATTGTTGAGGCCAACGTTCGCCTTCAACTGCTTCAGCCAGAATGACTAACATTTGAGTTAGGCCAGATGCGTATTGGAATGACAAGCCAGGTTGTTCTTTTTTCTTGGTACTTTTTAGTACGTCGGTCAAGGTTTCTAAACCATGCTTTTCATTCGGGAAAGCAAATTCGGCTTCGTAAACACGTCGAGCAACATTTTCTGGGTCAAAACGCGATTCAGTAGTATCTTCAAGATCCATGCCAGTTGCCATGTCCAGCACATCACGTGTGGTAATACCATCCCAATCAGTACCCTTGAAGTCGGTTATGTAGTCAGTAATCGGCGCATTTTCATCAATTTTACCCTCACTGATCAGCATATCAATCAATAGACCAGCCATTGGTTTGGCAGAGGACATCCATAGGTGAACGTCTTCTTGGCGCATACGAGGATACTGTTCATAAACGATCTCGCCTTTATGGACGACAAGGTAACCTTGCGCGCTGTCAGACTGCTCTAGGAACTGGTCAAGTGTTAACGGGCCTTTAAGCAGACTTTCAGATGTCATTTCCGCTTTTACTTGTCCCACTTCTGGCATCAAGTTGGTGGCCAGTGGCATGACAGGCTGACGCGCTGGTAAAACGGCGGTAGGCATAAATTCACATGCACGAACGTTGAAGTAGGCAGAAATATCCCCACCGAGGAACAGTTCACCATAGTTAGCCTGACGAGTTTTGGCTTCTAGTTCTGCGGGAAAACCATTTTTAAATTCTATAAGGGGTGTTTTGGTAGCCATCACGTTAGTTTGTGAGCTTTCTGTGGTATTCGATTGATTCTTTGACATTGTGATTTCCTAAATATTTATCTTCAATAACAGTAAATTAAGTTAATTTTCACGTCTAAACCAATCGCGTTTGAAGGGTGACGTCCATCAACAGATAGCTTACCGACAATAAAAATGCCAGACAGTGTCACTGTCTGGCATTTCGTTACTAACCAAGAAAAAGGGCGGCTTATTTCGCTTTCCAGTTTGGTGCACGTTTTTCGGCAAATGCCGTTGCACCTTCATTGGCATCTTCGGTTGCCATTAACCATTCAAACGCAGCTTTCTCTAGTTTTACCGCTTCAGGTAATGGCAGATCTAAGCCATTCATGACGGTAGATTTCATTTTTTGCACGGCAAGTGGCGCTGAGCTGACAATGTCTTGCGCGATTTGCTCACACTTAGCCATTAGCTCTTCAGCAGGGACCATGTGATTGACTAGGCCAAGACGTAATGCTTCTGGCGCATCGATACGGTTACCTGTGTAAAGTAATTCTAGTGCGTTGCCTAGCGGAATCACGCGAGGTAAACGTTGAGTGCCGTGACCACCTGGAATCCAACCGAGACGAATTTCACCAAAGCCGAAGTGTGCGTTGTCAGCACAGACGCGAATGTCGGCACCTAGCGCTTGCTCTAGTCCACCTCCATTACAGTGGCCGTGAATGGCGGCAATTACTGGTTTTGTCATCGACATTAGGCGTGGGTATAGGCGGTCAACAAACCCATCAGCTGCTGGAGAGTTTACCCATTTAATATCTGTACCAACACAGAATGAACGACCTTCGCCACTGATGATCCCAACACGTAGCGTTGGATCGTTTTCTAATTCATCCCATGCATCCGCAATAGCGTTGTAAGTTTCACCATCACAGGCGTTCATTACTTCAGGACGGTTGATTTTTACGTGCACAATACCGTTGTTTTTTTCTACGATTACTTTACTCATCATTTTTCCTCAGTATATATCTGCAATGGTTAATATTTTTTGTAATTAGGTTTACGCTTTTCAGCAAATGCAGTCATGCCTTCTTTTTTGTCTTCTGTACCAAATAGTGCATGGAACAGACGGCGTTCAACTTTACGGCCTTCAGCAATTGGCATTTCTGCTTGTTGATTGACGGATTCTTTACCTGCCAATACTGCTAGACGTGGATTATTCGCTATTTTGGTCGCAAGCTCGACTGCATGTTGAAGGACGTCGTCCTCTACTACTTCAGTTATCAAACCAATGCGCTCGGCTTCTTCGGCTTTGATCCAGTCGCCAGTTAAAATGTAACGCATCGCTTTATACTTACCGATGCGGTGAGCCATACGCTGAGTACCACCCCCACCAGGGATCACACCGAGTGTCACCTCAGTTAAACCAAATAATGCAGTTTTATCAGCAAGAATGATGTCACACATTAATGAAATTTCTGTACCGCCACCGAACGCAAAGCCTTTAACTGCGGCAATCACTGGCTTACGCAGTTCCGCTATTTGGTCCATATAGGCGGCGTAGTCTTTTTGGTAGGCTTCTTCAAAATCGACATCCGCAATCCACTTAAGATCAGCGCCGGCACAAAAGGCTTTTTCACCTCCGGCTAGAATCATACAACCGACAGAATCATCCGCATCAAACGCTTTTAATGCGTCAGTAACATCTTCTACAACTTGCTCGTTGAGTGCATTCATTGCTTCCGGACGGTTAAAAGTAACAATGCCTACATTGCCTTTTTTCTCAGTGAGTACGTATTTAAATTCTTTCATTAAGTTTATCTCTACAAGTTAAATAATAGGGTTGTTATAACGGGGGATTAGAACTAAAGCGCTTTTAGCTATGTAGTTCCACAGCTTGACTAGGTATTAAACCTAAGCCGTCAAAACCGTAAATCATAATTTGCGCTGCCAAAGTGTTGAATCTCTCGTTGGTTGCTACGATTCGATAGGAGGTAATCGTTCTCGAAGTACTTTTTTGGAGATTCGGTCGAGTGTTGAACGTGGAAAGCTCGCCACAATCATCACACTTCTAGGTACTTTGAAGTCAGCCAACTTTTCACGACAATGAGCAATAATTCTTTCTCTCACTTGCTCATGTTTGAGCTTGATACCTTTATCACTTAACGAGACAAAAGCGACGGGGACTTCACCCAACATATAGTGCTGTTGGCCAACCACGGCGCACTCCATCACTAAGCCCGTTTGATCGATGGCTGTTTCGATTTCTAATGCTGCCACGTTTTCTCCGCCGACACGCAACATGTCTTTATAACGCGCGACATAATGCAGCCAACCTTGCTCGTCAATACGAATAATGTCACCCGTATCGAGTGCGCCACTGTCATCGAACGCTTCTTTGGTATGTTCAGGTTGTTGGTAATATTCTTTAAACAGAGTAACACCGCGTTCGCCGCGTACGAACAATAGGCCTTGTTCGCCTGGTTGAGCTACTCGACCATCGTCTTCTTTACGAATTTCGATATCGTAGAAGGGAGAAGGGCGACCAATACTCCCCGCTGGACCTGGGTGAAACGGGTCGGAAACAATGCAAGAAGAGAGAGTTTCTGTCATTCCCCACATCGCCATAATTTGAACGTTAAACTCTTTTTCAAGCTCGGGCATGAGTTCAAGCCCCATCATCACACGCACCTTATGGTTTGAAGGTACGGGTTTATCTTTCAGCGCTTTAAAAGCGAAAGGAATCATTGATACCCAAGTAATATCATGGGCAACACAAGCTCCCCAAAAGCGCGACACTGAAAACTTAGGTTGAACGACAACCGTACCGCCAACCCACAAAGTGCTCAACAAAGAGATTTGTGCATTGGCATGAAATAGAGGCAGAAAAAGTAACGTTGTGTCGTTGTTGTTCAAGCGCAGGTTGGTCGACATCGATTTACCCGCCCACAAGGCATTGGCATTATTCCACATCGTCGGCTTAGGGCGCGAAGTGGTGCCAGAGGTAAACTGAACCGCGAAATTACGCTCAGGATCGCTAGTTAGTACTGGAATGGGTTCATTGATCGCGAGATGTGCAAAAGACTCTGTGTTTAGTTTAACGGCAACATCGGCTGCTATTGCTCCGGAAATAATCACTGGCGTTGAATCGCCGCATGCTTCACGCACTACAGCCGCGTAGTCTGCAGTCGTAATCGCACAAACTGGGTTCATTGTTTCGGCAAAATACTTAACGTTATCTGTCACTGAACGAGTATTGGTCGTTACTGGAGTCGCGCCAAGATAGGCACATGCAAACCAAGCGATAAAAAAGTCAGGGGAATTGTCAAAGTGCATTAAAACAAAGTCCCCTTTGCCTACCCCGCGTTTGTAGAGCCCAGCTGCAACTTGTTTAGCCGCTGTAGCTAACTCCGCATAGGTCCAAGATTGGCTTGAACTATCATCAAAAGGAGACCAAACGATAAACGGCTTGTTTGGTTGACGCTCAACCCATTGATTGAGCAGCCAAATAACATCCATGCAACGAAACTGCTCCAACTTAGAGGCTTTATTTTCGTTTAGTTTCATCGGAAGTCTTCTCCTTTAAATGTAAATAAGCAGGGCAGTGCCTGAGGTTAAGCGTTACGTTTTTCTACGTAGATAACGTGATGAGCGACGCATACAACTTGACCATTTTGATTGGTGGTGACTTTTTCTTCAGTAATCAAACCGTGAGTTGGATTTTTCGGGTGATCTTTTTTATCAATCACTGTCATCGTGACTTGAATGGTGTCACCTTCAAACACTGGGTTTGGATAACGAATTTTATCGTAACCGTAAGACATACCGTGTGGATTTAACGGCTCACCTTGAATACACAAACCAGTACTGATACTGAATGTTGCGTTACCATGAATGATGGGTTTTTTGAACGGTTGTGTCTTACACCATTCTTTATCGGTATGGTGCGGCATCCAGTCACCCGAATGCATCGCGTGCATAACAAAATCAGTTTCTGTAATAGTTCGACCTGCCGTAGTACGGGTTTCTCCGATTTCAAAATCTTCAAAAAACTTGGCAACTTCTTTATATTTTGCAACTTCAGTCATAGCGTAATTCTCTTTTTAAATTCTACTCGGTGCAGAAATTAATAAAATTTGGTGTGATATCGAACATCAACTGAACGATGTCATCTTGGTTTTAGTCAGTTTGCCTAGCTTGAAAATTAATCGACAAAGCAGGCTCAGCTGTATGGATTTATTCTGTTGGAGTGCGCTTAGTTACAAACAACTCATGCTCAACATAAGCAACTGTTTCACCACGTTGGTTGGTTGTGACTTCAGTTTGTGTCATCAACCCATGTGTTTTCTGTTTAGGGTGATCTTTTTTCTCGGTCACAGTGACTTCAACTTTGATGGTGTCACCTGGGAATACCGGTGCTGGATAACGCACCTTATTAAAGCCATAAGCCATAATGTTTGGGTTTTCCGACGATGATTGGAAAATCAGGCCAGTACTGATACAAAAAGTCAGGTTGCCGTGCGCAAGACGCGTTCTAAACGGTTGTGTTTTAGCGAATTCTTCATTGGTATGATGCGGCTGCCAGTCACCAGTGTGCATTGCGTGCATGACGATATCGGTTTCGGTGATGGTGCGTGCGTTTGTTACAAAACTTTCGCCAATTTCAAAATCTTCAAAAAACTTATGTTCTGACATAATATTTACCTACTTAATTAATTTTAGAAACTCAACCTGGCTATAGGTTTGTAGATACAACCAGGTTGGTATGACAACTTTTCGTTTAATGAAGATTAACGTGAGAGACCAATTGCTTTAGCAGCGACTAGCGCTTGTACTTCTTCATCGCTATAGCCAAGATCTGTCAGCTCAGACATTGTATGCTCACCAACTTTAGGTGGGTTTTGAGGTTTGATCTTGTTAATACCGTTACCTTCAACCTGAATTGGGCTATCAATGGTACGGATACCGTCAGTGCCTTCCACCTCAGGGAAACAACCATTGGCAATCATGTGCTCGTCGCGAGTACACTCTTCGGTGGTTTGAACCACGCTGAAGTTAACGCCAAACTCTTTTAAGCGTGTTTTTACTGTGGCGAGGTCATGCTGACCAACAATGGCTTGCATTTCATTAAACAATTCTTGATGGTTTACCGCGCGCAATTCAGGCGTTGCGAAACGTTCATCACCTTTCAAGTCGTCAGCGCCGAACGCTTCACGTAAGTTATCAACGTTATTTGGATTCAGTTCCACAATGATGACATAACGGTTATCTTGAGTTTTGTACACACCGCCAGTCACTGGGTTTGGCCACTCTTCGCGATGGTATTTCTTCATTGCTGGTGCGCCAACTAGGGCCGCCTGCATCATGCTTGAGTTAGCCCACAAGCCATTATTCATCAAAGACGTAGAGACTTTAGAACCTTCACCAGTGCGTTCTTTGTGATAAAGCCCCGTCATTACCGCACTGAACAATGCTGTTGCTGTGTTCAAGTCGCCTGTGCCAACGGGTAGTGGAACTGGGCCGCCATCTTTTGGACGCAGTTCTTCCATAATGCCCGTACGTGCATACCAAGCGGTCATGTCAAAACCAGGGGCGTCTTTGTCTGGACCTTCCAGGCCGAAACCATTAATCCACGCGTAAACGATTTTCGGGTTTACCGCTTTGATATCTTCGTAAGTGTGCTTAAGGTGTTTTTGCACGTTGAGTGGCGAGTTGGTTAAAAATACGTCTGCCGTCGCCACTAACTTATGTAACGCTTCTTGAGCTTCTGGTTTTTTCAAATCAAGTGCCACAGACTTTTTAGTGCGGTTCTGTGTATAGGTGGTGTACGCAATTTTGCTTTTTGGCATACCCGCAACCATATGACCATAGCGCCAAGGGTCACCTGCTAGAGGTTCAATCTTGATCACTTCTGCACCATGATCGGCAAGCATTACGGTTGCAGTTGGTGCAGCTGCCATTGATGCAACTTCAATTACTCGGATACCTTCTAAAATTCCAGCCATTGTGGACTCTCCTGATGTGAGTTAAATTTTCTAAAACCTACGCATTAATAAACCTGATGATTGCAATGTGTTGGTTAATTAAATTATCAGTACAACTTGATATGGGTTACATAATGAACTCAAGTGCCTGAGTGAATATGTTTAGAAAGCAAGACGCTTTGTTAATGTTGTACTAACACAATGTCAGTTCGCGTTTTGATTTCTATCTTCTGTCGATTGATTAAAGAGAAGTCAATGTATGGTTACGTCCTCTTAATGATGGAGGAGGTACTTATTTGTTTGGCCATCTCTCTTCGATGTGATTAATTTATGCGATATTTTTGTACGCAACCAATCTCATTTGAAGGATTAAGTCCTCCAGTCAACAATCCATTGGTTGGCTGAATGGTTTTCGAGTTAATGAGAGTGTGCGGTTCTTATCGGTATTGCTTTTAAATGGTTTTAACCATTATTGAGGGTAAATTTGTAGAGTGATGTGCCACATAGGTAGGGTAGCGTCCTGCATATACGATTAACTTGATTCCCATCACCGCAATAGACTATTGAGGTGTAAGATTAACTTAAACAGATATATGGCTTCTTTGGTAAAAAAAATAGTGGGTATATCAATCTTTGCTTCGATCCCTGTTTGCAATGTTTTTGCGGCGGAGTTTACGATTCAAGGGTTGACTAAACCATTAGAGAAAAACCTCGAATATTATCTCTCGCCATTGTCTGAAACCCCTGCGAAAAACATTTCTAAAGGGCAGATCAGAAAGTTAGTTAATGATGCGCTAAACCCATTCGGCTATTATCACCCAAAATTTAATGTCTCTAAAAATGCAGACGAACAGGTGACCATTGATGTGGATGTTGGCCCAGTAACGCTCATCGCGAGCTCCAGCATCTTAATCACGGGAGAAGCAGATCAAGATCAAGATTTTATTGATTTGATTGATGCCGGTCAGCTTCAACAAGGACAGCCCCTTTCTCACTCAGACTACGATTCATTGAAGCAAAACTTATTATCACTTGCACAACAAAAAGGCTATTTAGAAGGTCAGTTTTTGCAGTCGGTGATAGAAGTGATCCCAAGCATGAACCAAGCGAATGTAAGGCTGCATTTTGATAGCGGTGTGCGTTATCACTTTGGCGAAATTTCTGTGATGAGCTCGGAAATCGAAACCGATCGCATTAAATCTTTAAGTCCATTTGATAAAGGTGACGGATTTAATTCCATCAAACTGGGCGAATACCAATCTAACCTTTCACAGACCAACTGGTTTCGCAGTGTCGCGGTAAAAGGCAATTTTGACCAGAAAACCGAAGACAACCAAGTGCCTATCGAAGTGTCGACAGTCCCTAATTCGCGAAACATTGTCCAGGTCGGTGGAGGTTATGGGACAGACTTAGGTCCTAGAGCATCACTTAAATGGAATAAGCCTTGGTATAACAGTCGTGGCCATAGTTTGAAGGCGGAGGCATCGATCTCTCAACCTGAACAATCGCTTTTGATGGGTTACAAAATACCGACCAAGAACGTTCTAACGGATTACTACGGTATTCAGTTTGAATCTACGCGTGTCGATTATAGAGATACAGCGAGTTTTACCAACGAACTTACGTTCGAAAAGCACTGGCAGTTAGAAAGTGACTGGCAAAGTACCATGCATGTAAGATATTTACGAGAGCAATACCAACAGGCGTCAGAAGATAGTCAGTCACAATTGCTGATGCCAGGTATCACTTTTTCTCAACTTGAGCGCAAAAATGATCAACTGGAATTGAGTCATCGGCATATTTATTCTTTAGAATACTCAGATCCATACTTACTTTCAGATTCTCGCTTGCTTCATGTTGAAGGAAACAGCGTGCTATCTTGGGATATTAGCGAGAAGCAAAAATTTCATTTTCGTTCAAATGTCGGCATTAATATTGTTAATTCACTTGAAGATATTCCCTCATCGCTTCGTTTTTTCGCTGGTGGTGACGAGAATTTACGTGGCTATGATTATGAATCAATCTCACCACGAGATGAAAATGGTGCGTTAACCGGGGCCCGTTATATGTTTACCGCTGGGTTTGAGTATCAATATCAGGTATACCAACAAGTTTGGTTGGGCGCGTTCTATGATATTGGTGATGCGTTTAACGACGAGATTGATTTGAAACGTGGAACAGGCTTGAGCTTAATTTGGAATTCCAAATATGTACCAATGAAAGTTGATTTTGCTTATGGATTAGATGCTCCAGAGGGCGATGAGTTTCGTATTCACTTCTCTATTGGTACTCAGTTTTAATATCTCGGGTAAGGTTGTAAAAAAGGGGCTTAACCAATGGTTAAGCCCCTTTTTTATTACTCTTTTACAACTCGCTAAAGCTCAAACTCGCCATCCATTTTTCTGAATATTCTGTCGGTAATTTCGTGCCAGGCTCCATAGTTTGGGTTATCGGCTGTGGATTCATTACCCGATGACCATATTGGGTTGCCTTGGTCGTCGAGCGTTACATCCCAAAATAGAGCTTTGTCGCCGAATAAGTATTCTTCTAGTTGAGCGGCGAACGCTTCACTATGGATAAACAGGCCAAACTCTAAATTTAAGAAGTCTGAACGTGGATCAAAGTTAGATGATCCGATAAAGCTCAACTTATCATCGATAATCAGTGCTTTGTTGTGGTAATAGGTATCACCATGATAAAAATGATCTTCATTGAGCGCGGTATCCTTGTACTCATAAAGGTTCACCCCTTTTTCTAACAGCGTGATTCTATGCTGCTCATAATAAGCAGGAATAAAACCGGAATCATTTGAAGCCGAAGAGTTGGTCAATAAAGTGACGTCCGTTCCTTGCTCTCTAAGCTTTTCAATAACGGTGAATTTTCCTTGCGTAGGGACGATATACGGAGTCGAGATAACCACTTTGTTGGCGCTACGTAACTCCTTGTTGATAGAGCGTTCGGCACGAGTACGAAAATAAGGTTTGTTATTTTCTAGTTTTTGCAGTGAATCAAAAACGGGCGTCACTTCTGTTTGAATGAAGTCAGGCTGTTTGAGATTAGCGACGTGGGTATATACATTTTTAATTACTTGTTTATTGTCTTTGTTCACTTTGGCCATCGTGGTGTAGAAATCGACGTATTGATGGTTCTCCTCGACCTCGATCAGCTCTCGAATTGGCGTTACGTGTGTACTGTTCCACAGGTTTTGATAGTTGGCATCAAAGGCTACGATCACTTCACCTTTAAACAGTACATCGAGATCGAAGAAGTTGGCGTGTTTGTTATAACCAAAATAGTCACTACCAATATTACGTCCACCCAAAATCATGTGAGTGTGATCAACGTTAAAGTATTTCTCATGCAGGCGATTGTCTAAGCGATTTTGATGGGATGAAAAGTCAATTGCTCGGCCTAACCAACCTGATTTACGTGAGTCAAACGGGTTAAAAATACGGATTTCAATATTGTCGTGGCTGTCGAGCTCGGCGAGCCATTTAGCATCAAACACCATCAGATCATCCAGCGTTAGGCGAACTTTTACCCCACGGTTGGCGGCGAATTTTATTTCGCTGAGCAGCAAAACACCTAAGGTATCTTGCTCCCAATCGAAGTAGGTCATATCAATACTTGACTGAGCCTGGCGAACCAGTTGAATGCGTTTGGCGAATGCCTCGGGGGCACTGGCAAGCAGTGCAACTTCGGCCTGGTAGCGTTGAGGTTGCCAGTTTGACTCAAAGTCTGGTTCGACTTTAGGGTAAGGTTGTGCGCATCCTGCGACAAGTGCGACACACACTAGGGCGCATAAGGTACGAAGTGTTTTAGTAAACATAAGACTCTCGTAGGATTAAAAAAGGGTAGTTATAAAAAAGGCCAGCGAACTGGCCTTTAGTAATTAATTTTGTAGGTAGTTCATCAAGATACCAAGTTCTTCTAAGCCACTCAGGCGTCCTTGACGTAGACTAGGGTCTGCGCCAGCATTCTCTTCTTTGTCCCAACCTGGAGCAGAGTTATTAATGCCGTCGCGATCGATAAGGAGAACCGCGTCTTTAGCTGCATCATACTGGTAATCATTGAATAACTTATCACTAAACCACAAGCGTGACATCTCGTTCATTAGCTGCTTATCTTTTGAGTTCGGCTTAACGCTTGTTCCATCGAGTTTCACGGCTTTATTGAACACAAATGGTAGCTCTGAAGCATTACAAGCCCCTGTGATACAGCTGATAGATTTCAGCAAATCACCAATATCCGTTGCTCCGTTAGGACCTGTGTTATACGTCCACACGTTGAAGCTCGGTTTATGAGCGAAGTAATAGAAAGTCGCATTGTCGTTCTGTGCTGCTTTGATACGCGCTGGGCCAGCGAACAATGTATCGTTCATCATAGTACGGTATTGACTCATATTCTTAATTGCACCAATGACACTGTGCTCATCATTTGGGTAGAAGTCTGTCAATTGAATCAGATCACTGCCAGTTTGATTTTTTAGACCAAAAAACAGTGGCGTAATGGCTTCATACGCTGAGCTCGGCAATGCATCGATCAAGTCCTGTAGCTCAAGTTGAGCGCTGAATTCATCACTGTTTGCGAGAGACTGCATACGCTGTTCGACAAGTTGCTTATTGCCGTCAATCGCCAACCATTCGCTCATACGCTGCGCTGTGTACTCTGCGTCGCCAGTATCATTCCCCATTAGGTCAATGATCAGAGGAACTAACGAGGTCAGGTTGGGTAGTATGCTCATTGTATCGGCATCTTGTGCATTGACGCCAATCACGGTCGGTACCACGAATTCTGATTGACTCGGTTGCGCTTTACCCATGTCATTTTTACAAGCACTTTTATCTTCCAAAAAGCCATCTTTAAGCTCTGAACACTCTAAATAAGGCGCGTAAGGCATCAGCGTTGCCATCGGCGTGTTATCTGATTTAGGGCTTATTAATGGAATATTAAGTGAAGACAGTAACCAGTTTTGTAGTCTTTGTAATGGGTCTAGTGATGTGCTTTGTGCTTCCATAATTTGAGAAACAGAAGCGCTGCGCAGGTTCTCAATGTCGCTCACTTGATCTTTCGCTACATTGTAGCTTTTGTACTCAAAACCGTAAGGCACACTTTGCATAACCGCTCGTTGGAAATAAGTTTCATCGAGATTGCTGTTGGCGACTTTTTGTTGCAATAATGCAATAGACATTGCACCAGAGCCTTGGCCCATAAGTGTTACATTGCCAGCGTTACCACCGAAATCTTGGATATTTTCTTGTACCCATTTTAATAGGGTTTCTTGGTCACCTAAACCGTAGTTACCGTTTACATCGGCGCCTTTAATCCAGTTTGAACCCAGTAGACCCAAACGGTAGTTAAACGTCACTGCAATAAATGGATTACCTTCATCCACACCCTGTGCGACAACGGTGTCACCGTGAATCATTGGGTTAGAGCCAGAACCGTATTCAAAATCACCACCGTGAATAAACACATAGACTGGCAAGTCGTCACCTTCAACCGTGCCTTCTGGACGCCAAATGTTAAGGTTCAAGCAGTCTTCGCTTTGTTCTAGAACTGTTGCTTTAATTTGTGGGCATACATTACCGAACTCAGTGGCATTAATGCTGCCCTCAAGATTAGCTGTGTCACTGTGTTCAAAACGCGCCGCTTGAGCGAAGGTAATACCTTTAAAAGATTCAACAGAGCCAAGCTTTTCTTCACCTTCAACGGTTGTGATAACTAGAGATTCTTTCGTTGCGGTCACGTCTGCGTTGCCGACTGCAACATTGATTGTTTCAGACGGAAGAGGCTTTAATGGTTGTGGCTTCGCAGGCGCACCTGGTTGAGAATCGTCATCGCTGCCACAAGCTGAAAGCAGAGCGGCGATAGTAAGAGCAAGTATTGAGCGTTTGGTTATTTTCATTGTCATGTCCACAATTGTTTGTCTTCATCAAACACGCGGTTCCATGCGCTACGTTCATCCTGAAGAGTTGCTTGATAGATTGATTTTGTTTATGGGATGTATGTTAGAGATATATTTTAAATTGATGTAATCACGTAAAGAGGACGTTATCCTACAAGAGCAGCCCGTAGCCGATTCTTGTAGGAGAGTCTGTCTAGCAAAACGGATTAGAATCGATATCCGAAGTTAATTGTGAAGGCACTTCGAGTTTCACCAGTGTTATACATGCCAGTGATATTGTAGTTTTTGCCAATTTGCTTGTTAAAACCGATTAAGTAAGCCCATTGGTTGAGATCTACACCGATATCGTAATCAAACTCAACATCACCAGCGATAACATGACCATCCATACGAGCATCAAGGCCCTGGTATTCTGCACCGACGAAGATTTGTGCACGGTAATCAACCAACTGATAGCCCAACATAGGCTGTACGGTTACGATGCCGTCGCCCCAATCTTGACCGCCTTTGATACGTGTTTGCGAGTATGTACCTGTGACCGATGCAAAGAACTCTTTGTAACCAATCGATAACGTAGTACCTACACCGCGTAAGTCGTATTCCAAATGAATTGGCACATTTAAGCGGCCACGATTACACACTGCCGACAAGCCACCACTACAGAATTCATCGCCTAAGCCAGGGAATTTATTGTTTAACTTGTCTTGAAGGAACTCTCCCGCTGCGCCGGTATATCCTGCGTCAACATTCGCGTTTACATCGATCTTGCCGACGTAGCCGAAAACATTCCAAAATGGCAGAATGTTAACATCACCACGAATACTCATACTTTCTGCAGTGACAACACCAACCGTATCTTCGGGGTCAAACAGGTCATTTAAGCGCACGCCCTGAATGGTAAAGTCGTTAAATGGAATGTTCATGTCTTGGTTGCGGTATGCGACAGACACGCCAAATGGTAGTGGTAAATCAATACCCTGGCGTCGGACCATGTCACCCATTAGTGGGAAGACGCGGTTAAGTTTGACACTTTCTTCACGCATACGCGGATCAGAGACTTCTTTAAGTTTCTCTTCGTTTATAATTTGTACGTCAACACCTTCATCGTAAAAGGCAACAGGCTCTACTTTGGTAATGATTTCAAGCGGTTTCTTTTTATGTTTGCCAAGCAGCTGTGTATGTTTGGTGTCGATAATGACCTTACCTGATTCCAAGGTGCTAAAGGTGATCTCTTGCTTATAGGATTCAATATCATTGCCGTCAAAATTGAACGGCTTTTTGTTGGTGATCAGCATGTTTTTAGGCTCGCCGTCGACCAAAAAGATTTTGACTGTCAGAAAGCGGAAGTAAGCAATGTCTTGGGGCAAACCATACTTAGAATAGTTAAAGCTGATCTCAACATTGCCTTTTCCGTCATCTTTGGCTTCAACACTTGATGAGTCATACGCCTCAGCATAATTTCTTAGGCGATATTCATTACGGGTGAAGGTTTCAATCTGATCGATCACATTTTCGTGTTTATCCAGATGATTCGGGTCGTACTTTATATGCAGATCGATATTGCCTTTGGTATCGGTATTTTTAATCAGATACACGGATGACTCTTGAACGTCTTCATCGATAGTTACTTTTCGGTAAGCGTGCTCTACTAGGTGATCGCCTTGCATAAGCGAACTCAGAGCAAGTTTAGGTAGATCATGATCAATACCATATTGCTCAAATACTTTTTTACCATGAGTACTGATTTCAGAATACGTGGTTAGAGTTTGAGGCTGCTCTTCGGCAGAAACAACAGGAGATGTTGCTAGCAATACTGAACTAGCAATAAGTGAGAGTGTTGCCATTTTTTTTGAGCGGCTAGGTGTTTTAGTAAAAATCATGTCTAAGTCATTTCCAGTATAAGATTTTCAATACTATGAAAATCCGGCTGTTGATTTATCGCTGGACACCCTGTCCCACATTTTTATTAATGAATAAGTTTCTATTTAGCGTTTAAATGTGAGTTTGAATTTCACATTGGCTTAGCTGATGGATGTATTTTAGGTAGGGAAGGGCAAAACCAATAATCGGTTATGGAGGACAATATCCATCAAAACTTAGATGAGGTTAGTGATAAACGAAATGTGTTGAGATAATAAAGAGTTAGCCTGTGGTTCGAGACGGATTGAACAACGAACCAATGATTTGGGTTACCGCTAAAACAATAAATAGAACTGTGATCATGGAAAACGACGTAGTCATGTCAAAATTTGGCACCAACTGGAGTGCTCCCATCGTAAAAATGACTAAGTTATTACTGGCTAATATTTTTAGAATGGTGTGTTGAGGTTTCGAATAAATAGCCCAAATAACGACTATATGGATAAAATAAAACGCCAATAGCTCAAATACGTTATCCAGTGTTGGCAGAATAACCGCGTACTCTAAGATGAATAGGCTTCCCCACACCATTAATGCTAACCCAGTTTGCATTGCGCCTTTCACTGGCTGGCGAACTAGGACGATTGAATAGATAGAAGCCATCATGGGCAATAAAAACCCACTCGGTACAGGCAGAAAAATCCAAATTAATAAACATGTTGCTAATATAGAGACCGCTTGAAGTGCATATTTCATCCGTACTTGGTGATTAACTTCAAAAGCGCCAAGTGTGGCCTCAGGAGTGGCGATCTGATTGGCATGTTCAAGCCAAGTTTTTAAGTCATGCGTTATTTGTTGCTGTTTTAGTGATTCGCGGACGATAGTTTGCCCTTGAGCGATCAAGTTGAGCTGAGTTCGGTTGTATGTACTTTGCAGCAGATAAAGTGTTTTTAGTGCATAAACGGTCGTGAGCCAATAAGACTTTTGATGTTTTAATCGGTAACTACCATGCAGCGGGAGCTGTAAAATCTCGCTTAATTTATCAAGCTTAATCAATATATTAGCATCATTCATATCCGATTGAGGGGGATTGTCCAGTAAATGGGGCTTCACTTCATTAAGCAAATTGAAAAAATGGTCTTGTGTATTTACGTGCCAAATAAATTGATTGACGAAGCTATAAACAATAAAACCTAGCATCGTTTCTTGTAGTCGGAGCGTCATAACATTAAACGTCGCGACGTCGTCAAAATGTCCGACGGACGCGGTTAGCGCGCAAACGATAAATGCCGTTGACCACATATAACCAGTCTTGCGGTGTGTCGAGAGGTAAACACAGACGGCTAAATATAAACATAAGCTAGCTAAAAACAGCACTCTTTGCTGGTGGAAAGCAGAGATAATAACCACTGCTGAACAGGCGCCAATAAGGGTACCGAGCAATCTTAAGCGCCCCTTTAAAATGGAGTGCGAAAATGTCTCGTTACCGACAGTACCACGATAACAATCACTGACCAGTACGCTTTTTCCCAACCAAATAGCAGGGCAAAATAAATACAAAGCACCACGGAAAGGGCAGCTTTTAGCGCCTCTTTTCGATACTGAACACGGTTCATTGATGGCTTCTTAAGTGCAAGATCATCGACGGCATTGCCTATCTCGCCCGTGTGGTTGCGTGAAACAGGTCGAAAAATAACTTACCTGAAAACGAAACAATCAATAAGTTGAGAATCATTAACAACGGCGTTTCTATGCTGTAAACGGGCGTTAAATGAAGTGCGCCAGCGGTGAGTACCAACACTAAGTTAGTACCTAATATTCTAAATATCATCAGGTTGGGTTTTGCAAATAGCTTCCAAATAACAAAGATATTCACAAAGTAGAATATGGCCAATTGCCAAACTTGAGTAAAGGTCGGCATGATAAACACATACTCTGCCAGTACAACGGTCCCGAAACCGATGATCGATAAGATCACATCTCGCAGAGCGGTGGTTGGCATTACAGGCAAGTTTACCGCGATCGTACCGCCGAGCATTGGAAATATCACACCACCCGGAATAGGGATGTACACCCATAAGAAAATCGCAGTACAGAAAATGACAACGCCTTGCAGAACCTTTGGGTAGTCGTCATGAACATGCTGCGCAAATGAACGGTATTGTGGTTTCCAATTGCGATGTTGGAAGGCAAGGGCTCTGTGCTCGGCATTTACCAATAGTGAATGTTGAGGAGAATCAACGTCAAACGCCGCTAATCGTGTCTTATGTTGTTGCATCTCTTCGCTAAAGATCGTGGCATCGCTTTCAATGCTTATCCAACCATTAAGCATCTCAAATTCTTGCAATCTGACTTTCCAGGCATGTTTGTGTTGTGACAATGAATAACTGTCACCAAGTGGCATGCGCAGTTGCGATTGCAGTTTTGCGATCAGAGGTGCCAATGTTGCACTCATTTTTTGGCGAGTGTCGTTGTCTTTTGTCTCTAGTGCGGTAAGCAGTTGGTTGCGTATATTTTCCACCATCGGGTAAAACTGATGGCCAACTTTGATTGGCCAAAGCAATTTGGAGACCAAAGAGTAAACAATCAGGCCAAGAATGGTTTGTTGAGTTCTTAAAATGGCAAAATTGAAGGTAGTTGCGCTGTCTAAACCGCCCATCGCGGCAATAATCATACAGACGGTAAACGCCATAAGAAAAATATAGCCATACTCTGGGTCGGTGGACATAAACACACACACGCCCAAAAACAGCGTCATAAAGGTAAAAAATAAGAACGGGTCTTGAGGGAACATAGCGATCAGAAAAAACGCATAAGCTATCCCCATGGCAGTACCTATTAAGCGATTTCGGCCTTTATGGATGGAAGAGCCAACATTTTCGGTCAATGCAACCACCGCAGTCGCAATTGCGGCCCAATACGGTTTTTCCCAACCAATCCAAAGTGATAAACAGATGGTAATCACAATAGATAGGGAAACTTTAATCGCATCTTTGGTTGTTGCACTAAACATTGGCGTATTACCTATGATTATTTAATAATTTTAATTGAGGCAGTCATACCGACGCGCAGTTGCAGATCTTCGGGAATCTGATTCAGTTGAACTTTTACCGGAATACGTTGTGCTAGGCGGATCCACTGAAAGTTCGGGTTAACGGTTGGTAGTAAATCAATGCCAGTACTACCGTCAGTTTTAGAGATACCGTAACCAATGCTTTTTACTGTGCCCTCTAGGGTAGTATCATCGTGAGTTAGCAATGTCACATAAGCCTGATCGCCAGCATCAACGCCTTTTAATTCGGTTTCTTTAAAGTAACCTTCGATCCAAAAGCTATTTTCATCAATTAGAGCAACAACAGGATTGTTCGCCACGACTTGTGAGCCGACACGAAGATCAAAGTTTGTAATGAATCCATCGGTAGGTGCATACACTTTTGTGTATTGCAGGTTCAGCTGCGCAGATTCGACGTTCGCTTTTGCGAGCTCAAGATTAGCCTGTGCAGATTCAACGGCATTATCTAAATTGTTAAGCGACAATACTGATACCGCACCTGGCGTGCGTTTTTCTAGACGGGTAGCACGAGTTTCTTCATTGATCGCTTTATTGACGGCGGCACGGGCTTGCTTCTCTGCTGCAATGGCTTTATTTAGCGCGGCCTGATAAACACTGGCGTCAATTTGAAACATTAAGTCGCCTTTTTTCAGGCGAGTATTGTCATCGACATAAACATTGGTCACCTGGCCTGTTACGCGAGGTGTGACGGAAATAATATAAGCCGACACTTGGCCATCACGAGTCCAAGGGTTTTCGGTAAAAACTTGATAGTAGTGATTGACGACAAAACCAGCGCCTAACACAAATAGTAATGTGATGAAGTAACGTTTAATCACTCTTTTTTCCTTAGAATATGGCAATAAATTGGCCAATAATACCGGTGAAAATAACCACCAGGCACACTTCGACCACTGCAGGAAGTGCTACGTGTCTATGAAAGCCAGTCTTGACGGCTACCGAACTCACCAACATAGCAAGTGCGTAGGCAATGGCGACGGTAACGAGTAACGGTGGCAGATAGACTTCACCCCAAACAAGTTCGTGTGGCATATCAATCATGATCTGTCTCTCGATTATTTTTAATGATGGCTAATCTAACTCGAGTGAAACGAGAGAGGTAATCACTTTTGAAGGGCTAAATCCGTCAAATCTAGCTTGAGCTTAAGTTTGTGGACATAAAAGCAGCGAAAATTGAACAAAAAATCATTAGCACTTAGGTTTGATATGAAAAGTTAACGTTGTTTTACTCGGTATCACTAAGTTAAAAAAGCGCTTATTTACTTAACAACGGAAGTGGCAAGGGGGGCTTTACTTTCACAGAGGCGCTCCCAAATACTATGAACAGTCAGAGCAATGAGCACAATGCTGCCGCCGATTAGATTTGCTGTTGCGGGTTGTTCGTCGAGTGCCAAAAACACCCAAAGAGGACCTAACAGTAACTCTAATAATAGGATCAGTGCGGTTTGAGCTGCCGGTAAATACTGTGAAGATTTTGCGATACATAGACCAGATAAAGGGACGACGATAATGCCTAATATCGCCATATAACTAAATTGTATCTGATTTAGTTCGGAGGGCGTTGCGCCATTGATTAGAGCAATGACCGCCATGGTTAGCCCACCAATAATAAGAATGGTATGACTATTCACGCCGCGACTTTTTCTTAATGACACAAGGTAACACGCTGATCCGATCGCTGCCACGAGCGCATAATAGTCACCTAGCGCCTGACCTACAGCCAAACCATGATCAAAAATGATTGCGATACCTGAGATGGAAACACCCATTGCTATCAGCGTATGGATAGCGAGTTTTTCCTTCATAGTGATAAAGGCAATAACCGCGGCAAAAAAAGGAGCGGTATTGAAAATAGCGAGTGTGCTGGCGGCATCGGTATTGCTGACAGACAGTACAAAAAATAACGTGGATGTGGCAAAGGCAACGCCGCCAATGACATCGACGCTGGAGAAAGGCGCAGCTTGTTGTTGAGCCGTTTTACGAGGACAAAGTGTGAGGATGGTAATGGTTGTCGATAACAAAATACCGCGCCAAAAAATCAGAGTCCATGGTGAGGTGTCAATCATTCTTACCAAGACGCTATCAAAGCTCAATATAAAGACACCACACATGGCATAGAGAATGCCTAACGTTTTGTTTTGCATAATTTCAGAGCTTCTTATTTGCTTAAGGAGGAGAATGACAGACTGTAACTAGGCCCAGTAACGATCATTGGTAAAGGAAACGGTCAACCATAAGTCATCGTTGATTAACTTGAGTTGCGACTCAATTTCTGTGCGTATTTTATCGAGTTGCTCAATTCTAAAGCTACGCTCGGGTTTATCGATGATAAAAGTGACATCTACATAGAGCTGACGCCCCGTTTTCGTTGCTCGTGTGATTTGGTTATCGAAATCATACTGTGCTAAAAATGGTTGCAATACTTGTTTTATTTGCTGCTGAATCGTCTCGTCTGGAGCCATAACCAGAAGCTCCTTGGTACTTTTTATTAATCTGTTGATCGGGACTTTGATGAAATACAGCGTTGCTACAATCACTGTCATCGGATCAACATAACCGGCGAGATGCTGTAACGATTCTGTTTGGTTGAATAGATAGCTGATGGTAAAAGAGACCACCACCAACAAGCTAAAGACGGCATCGACCATCCACTGCTCACATTCGGCTTGAATAAGGTCATTATGCTGTTGGCCTAAAGACTTAAGGTAGCCCCAGCTGCCTACACAGATTAATGCTGTGGTGATACCGTAATAAATACCAGAAGAAGCGTTATTATTCTCAGCTCCACCTTGATGCAATACCAACACAGCACTGACGAAAGCATACAAACAGATAGAAATAATGACTATAGATTTAACCATGTTCACTAAGGGCTCTACCGCGGTTCGTCCCATATGGAAGCTGCTGTTATGACACTGGTTAGCATCAAAGCTGTTGTCTTTATTAATCACTAACAGGGCATACATAGTCAGCATTGACAGTAAAATCGACACCCCTGAGTAGATGGCATCAAAAAGGATGATCCCAGATTGAATGAGGATCCCCCAAGTTATCCCAGCGATGGTATAAACTGTCCCCATCGCTATCGAAAACTGGATTAACTGACGCTCTTTTTTTTGCGTGTTAGTCAGCATTTTTTGCGGCATATTTTTCTTTCTCAATCAGTAACCAAACCGGCACAGCCAACATCAACAATAGTAAGCTCCACATTCCTGCCGTTGGCCCGCTGCCATAAATAGTCCCAACTGAAAAGACAAAGGCAACCGTCCCCACAGGAATATAGCTTTTTATATTGAGAACCTTAGATAGCTTATCTTTTTTGACGTATAGAATTCCCTCTACAGCGCAGCAGAATACGTAAGGGATCATTGCCGCATCGGTGGACAAATCGACGATCAAGTTATAAAAAGTCGCCATCTCTTTGCCGCCTGATACGTCAAAAATCAGTAACAGACTCGCCAAGGTAGCAGAAATTAAAATGCCATATTTAGGCGAACCTGCCTTGTTTACTTTTGCAAATACAGTTGGCATAGCGCCATCGCGAGCCGCAGCCATTGGCACTTGCCCCATCAGCAGTGTCCAGCCATTTATCGCTCCAAGGGATGAGATAATGGCGGCAACAGAGATAATGGTTGCCGCGGTAGAGCCCCACATCGCATCCGCGGCATCTGCAAACGGTGCGCTAGAGTTAATCAAGACTTCTCTTGGCAGTACGCCCAGCACGACCGTGGTACCTAAGATGTACACCATTGATGAGACTAACGTGCCTAAAATGGTGGCGCGTGGAATGGTTTTGTCGGCATCTTCTACATCACCAGCAGGGACCGTTGCGGACTCAATGCCTAAAAAGGCAAACATAGTCAGCGGTGCAGTGGCGGCCAGTGCGCTGAAGAAGGGTTGATCGCTTGGGTTAAGAACCGCAAAGTGGCTCCAATCGACCCAAAACAAACCAAACACACTAATACCAATGAAAGGAATTAACTTGGTATAAACAGTAACCGCTTGAAATAGACCCGCTTCTTTGACCCCTTTAATGTTAATGCCTGCAATCAACCAAATGGAACCTAATCCGATCAAAACATTGGCCGCGGGCATTTCTTGTAACACGGGAAATAAACTGTTGAGATAACCGACTAAGCCTGCGGCCATCGCTGGTAAAGAGGCCCAAATAGAAATCCAGTAACCCCAAGCGACTAAAAATCCAGTAAAGCGGCCAAAACCTAGTCGAGTATAGGCATAAGGACCACCAGTAGTTGGGGCAATACGTGCCAGGCGCGCAAATACCATTCCAAGACAAACCGCGGCAAGTGCCATCAGACCCCAGCCAATAATGGCTACGGTTCCATAAGGAGCAAGTGCGGCAGGTGCGATGAAAAAGCCTGAGCCAATCATGTTGCCGATGATCAGTGCGGTACAGGTCCATAGCCCTAATGATTTGGTTTTAGTCGGTGTTGTTGATGTCATCTTAAACGTTACTCGAAAATTATTTGAATGCGTGGTTCGACAAGGCATGGTTGTTATTGCAATACTCGCCAATAGCTTTGTTGCTGCCATATGCTCTTAACGGTTTTGTCCAACCTGAATTGCAAATTACATATCAAATCGCTCAATCAATGCTTTGCAATTTAGGCTAGCTAACAAACCTACTGTTGGGTGGTCCGACAGTAGGTTTGTTATTTAGCGATGGTTTATTTCAAAGAAAAATATTTGATCGCTTCCAGACCTTCAGAATGCTGATGACCAAAGTAACCTTGATACAATTCAGCGAAACCATTGCTGTTATATGCATCACTCAATGCTTTATCGACAGCGAATCTGAAATCGTCGTTATTGCGTGGCAATGCTAGTGACTGTAGTGCCGTTTGGTAAACGCGACCTGACAGTTCTAGATTGTCATAGTTACCTTTGGTCATTTCACTGCTGAGAGAATCAACTTCAGCAAAATAGGCGTCTGCCTTGCCAGAGCTAACCATGGCGAGACCTTGTTGGTGAGTATCTACAGCTACAACATTAGCAATCACACCTAGGCGTTTCACTTGCTCTTTCACCCAAGCTTCTGTCACGGTTTGTTTGTGAACAACGTAAGTGTGATTAGCAAGGCCTCGGTTTACCGTTGCACGCCATTTAGGACCTTGGTGTGCAGGTTTTCCTTCAAGTACACGTTTTAAGTCTTGTTGGGCATCTTGATTCAAAACCGCGCTAACGCCACCTTGGAAGATTGGCAGCGAGAAGCTCGCTTGCTGACGACGTTCTGCCGTTGGTGTCACTGCGCTACATAAGGCGTCGATTTCATTGTTTGAAAGCTTTTGTAGCCCTGAATCTAAAGTAACAGGGACGAACTTAATGTTACTGCTCTTTACGTCCATTGAGTTGGCAACTGCCTTACAAAGATCAATGGCGTAACCTGAAGGTTGACCTGTGACTTGGCTCAATGATGAGAATGGTGCTTCATCAGCAAGGTAACCAAATGTTAGGCTATTTTCATTGGCAAAAGCCACATTCATTGTCGCAGGAAGTAGTACGGAAAGTGCCAATGCACTCTGTACCAATGATTTCTTATTCAACATAACTATTTTTCCTAATTCTTTAATCAACATAAGTGGTATCGTTCGATTTCACTGATTAACTATTTGATTCGACGGACGCTTGAGCCGTTTCGTCTTTTTCAAAACGGTAAGCGATGAAACCGTAAAGAAGATAAGAAAGCATCATGACTACCATGCCACCAAATACCGCTTCCATACCTGATGCATAGAGTGCGTATGCGCTGTAGATAATGGCAACCAGCATGCAAACGATATTCAGTTTATATGCTTTGCCAGTGACGTTTGCTTTCTTCATCACAATAACGAGTGCAGAAATCGCAGTGATATAAGGAACAATGTTGGTTACTGCTGCTAGGTCAACCAGTTTACTGAACTGCGCGGCAGCATCAGGAGACATTGTGGTTACGGCGAAGGCCGTTTGGATGACACCTGCAATCAGCATACCCATTACAGGTGCACCTGCTTTGTTTAGTTTTGCAAACACTTTAGGGAACATGCGGAAATCGGCAGTGAATTTTGCAGTTTCAGCCAGTGTGAACTGCCAACCCAGAAGCGAACCAACACAAGCAATAACAGCCAGTGCCATGATGATGTTACCAACAAATGGGTTAAACATTTGAGCATAAACAAATGCAAATGGAGCGCTAGAATTTGCTAGCTCAGCATCTGGAACGATACCAAAGATTACTGCTGTTGACAGAATGTAAATAACTGCAGCGCCGAGCGTACCGAACAGACATGCAAGTGGGACATTTTTCTTCGGATTTTCAACAGCATCTGAGTTTTGAGCGGCTGATTCCATACCCAAGAATGCCCATAATGTTAGTGGGATACTTTGTGCAATAGCGTCAGAGAACTCAAGGTTATGTGGGTTCCATGCTTGTGCAAAGGTCTCTGCTGAGAACCAGAACCAACCAATAATACCCAAACCTGCAACAGGAATGATCACACCCCAGACCGTGATAGCGCCGATTTTACCCGTTAAACGCGCACCGCCGAAGTTCGCCACGATAGTTAGCCAAATCAGACCGACAACACCAACAAACAAAGGAGTTGCACCAGTGCCTAGCCAAGGAATAAACGGAGTTAAGTAACCGACTGCAGAAATAGCAATCGCAACGTTACCGATAGCCAATGAGAGATAATACAAGAATGACGCCATGAAGAAGCTAGACTTACCATGAGCTTCTTCAGAATATGCTGACATACCACCTGAACGGTTACAAAATACACCAAGCTGAGCGAATGAGTAGGCGATAGCCATCGAACCCACAGCCGTAATGATCCATGAAAGTAATGATACCGCACCAATTTGTGCCATAGAAGATGGAAGCATGATAATGCCCGAACCCATCATGTTTACCGCAACTAACGTAGTTAGTCCGGTAAGCGTCATCTTTTTATTACTAGAATCAGCCATTTTAAGCTCCTAGAGTTTAAATTAATAAAAATTGCATCCCCACTTAGTCATTAACTCAATGGGAAAAGAAATAAAAAACACATATATCTAATAGAGAGTTAAATAAACTCTTTACGAAAGTATTTGACTGTCCGTTGTTAAGCTCAGTGAGATAAATTAAATTGAGTGCATTTAAGAACATGTTTATTTTTTGGAAATAAAAGGTTCACTCAATCTTCATTACTTATGACCATAACTCAGTACAAGTGGACTAAACTTGATGGCGCAATATTAGGGGACTAAGTTGCTAGTTGATAATCTCGTTTAGATGATGTGATCCATCAAATGGCGTGTTTTTGATTATTTACTGAGCTGGGCGAGTGTTGGAGATATTTGACTTTATCTAAATATACTATGAGCTTAGTTGATAGTTTGTGGTTTGAGTCACGCAGTTTCCTTTGTATATTCAGTTTTATAGACGCATGTCACTGTATTCCTAATGGACTTTGGTTTTGGATTTTATGCTGTATTTTTATACGACTACTGTTAAGTGATGATTTGATCCTTCAAATGAGATTTATGTATCAACGGTTTGTTCAACATAATTCGGCTCAACAGGTTACCCCTCGATAAATAAATTTCTAATTAGGAGCAAGTGTGAATATGAGTACCCATAGTTTACCAGAACGCTTGGCTAGTCAGTTTCCAGTATTATTAGTGGCTGATTTAAGTAATGAAAATGCAAACGTTAAAAGTGTTGAATCAATTTCTGTCTATTTAAAGCAAGATAATATTAATATTGAGCATTGCAGAACATTAGATCAATTTGCAACGTGTGCTTCTTCAAGTCCGGCGTATAGTACTGTGATTATTAGTTGGCAACTATGTCAAATGGATCCGGCTCTAGCGCTTGAAACAATTCAAAATATTCGCTCACGATGTGCGGGTATTCCAATCTTATTAGGTATGTCTAAAAGTTACTCTTCATCACTGACGCTAGAGTTCGTTGAGGCGATGGATGGGGTGATTTATGTCCCCGAAGACAGCCCTAAGTTTATTGCTGGACGTATAAAAGCAGCAGCTAAGCGTTACTTAGATACCATTTTGCCTCCATTTTTTGGCGCCATGGTTAACTTCGATGACTCGCATGAGTATTCATGGCATACCCCTGGTCACACTGGTGGCACTGCGTTTATGAAAACGCCGGTAGGTAAAGCCTTCGTCGACTTTTACGGCGAGCAAATGTTGCGCTCAGATCTATCGATCTCTGTTGGAGAGTTAGGCTCTCTGAATGATCATAACGGCCCTGTTGCAGAAGCAGAAAAAAATGCAGCGCGTGTTTTTGGTGCCGATTACACTTATTTCTCTGTCGGCGGTAGTTCATCAAGTAATGAAATTATCCTCCATTCAGCAGTGACGGATGGCGATACGGTGTTAGTTGACCGTAACTGTCACAAATCTCTCAACTATGCGCTGAATATGTCGGGCGCAATGCCTATCTACATGGTGCCTAAGCGTAATGTTCGTGGTGTGATTGGCCCTGTACCTTCAAGTCAAATGACGCCAGAGGCGATCCAACAGAAAATGGATCAAAGCCCAATCGTTACAGACAAAGAGACACTGCCTGTACTTGCAGCATTAACCAACTCGACTTATGACGGTTTGTGCTACAACGTTGAAACTACAACGCGACTATTAAGCGAATCAGTGCCGCGCATTCACTACGATGAAGCTTGGTATGCGTATGCGCGTTTCAATGATTTGTATGAAGGTCGTTATGGTATGCACCGTGGCGAACGTCATCCAGATGACGCAACGATTTCAGTTACTCACTCGACTCACAAGTTGCTTGCTGCACTTTCTCAAGCATCAATGATTCACCTGCGTTCAGGTAAAGTGCCAATTGAACCTGCACTGTTTAACGAAGCGTTTATGATGCACACATCAACGTCTCCACAATACAGCATCATTGCTTCGACTGATGTATCAGCGAAGATGATGGATGACTCGGGTGAGTATCTTACTGATGAGTGTATTAGCGAAGCGGTTGCGTTCCGTAAGTCTATCGTCAACATTAAGCAACAAATTGAACAACGTGATCAAAACGATTGGTGGTTTGACATGTGGCAGCCTGACACGATTGACGGCGTGCCATTTGCTCAAGTTGATGACCATAAATTAAAAACTGATCCAAGTTGCTGGTGTTTAAAACCGAATGAAAAATGGCACGGTTTTGGTGACCTAGGTGATGATTACTGCATGCTTGACCCAATCAAAGCAACGGTACTGACTCCAGGTATGAATATCGATGGTGAACTAGAACAAAGTGGTATCCCCGCGACATTAGTTTCTTCATTCCTATCTAGCCGTGGCATTGTGGTTGAGAAGACCGAACCTTACTCATTCTTGGTTCTATTCTCTATTGGTGCGACTAAAGGCAAATGGGGATCATTGATCTCTGGTTTGGTGGAATTTAAACGTCACTATGATGCTAATGCCCCGTTGAGCATTGTGCTGCCTAACTTGGTTGAACAACATCCAGAGCGTTATGCAGACATGGGGATTAAAGATCTTGCTGAGCAAATGCACCAAGCGATTGCGACGACTGGCATGCTAGAGCATATGGATAACGCATTTACCCAACTGCCTGACGTAGTGAAGAGCCCACGTGAAACTTACGGTCAGCTAGTGAAAGGCAATGTTGAACGAGTGGCTGTTAAAGATATGGTCGGTCGGATCGTTGCCGTGCAAGTGGTGCCTTACCCACCTGGTATCCCATTAATGATGCCTGGTGAAAAAGTAGAAGAGGGCAACACGGCTGTCATTGACTACTTACTGGCTCTTCAAGGTTTTGATGCACGTTTCCCAGGTTTTGAACACGATACTCACGGTGTCGAAATTGAAACTAGCGAGCAGGGTGAAACCTACTACAGCCTATATTGTTTGAAGTAATACATTTAAAAGGTGATGCAGATGTCGCTTCACCTATTTTCCCCCCAAATTTTAATCGCGCTCCACAAAAATAGCGCATAGAGGAATACTCATGATTTCTACTGGTTATAAACCCGTTAAAAGTAAAGTTTTAGTGATTGATGATAGTGAATCAAACACTAGCATGTTTCGTAACGTTTCAGCGCTGATTGAAGAGCTGGAAATGCGCGATGTGACAGTTGTATATGCTAGGTCTCTTGATGATGGGATCGCAACAGCGTCTTCAGATGCTTCTATCCACGGTGTATTTTTGGACTGGGAGCTGCAAAATGGTGTTGATGACCATGCTGCCGCTAAGCTCATTCTAGATGAACTGTCTAATCGTCATGCTAATATTCCCGTATTCCTTATGGCGACGCACAGCGATAAAGTAAAATCGATCGACGAAGAGGTGATGAAAAAAACCACTGAATTCGTTTGGATGCTGCAAGACACTGCAGATTTTATCGCAGGACGTATGATTGCAGCGGTAACGCGTTACCGTGATCAACTGCTTCCTCCGTTTGCAGCGGCATTGGCGAAGTATTCGCAGCGTAAAGAGCACTCTTGGTCTGCACCTGGTCACCAAGGTGGTATCGCTTTTACTAAGCTACCCGTTGGTCGTGCGTTCTTTGACTTTTATGGCGAAAACCTGTTCCGTACCGATATGGGTATCGAACGTGGTGAGCTAGGTTCATTGCTCGATCACTCTGGTCCTATCGCCGAAAGTGAAAAATACGCGGCGAAAGTGTTTGGTGCTGATCGCTCTTATAACGTGGTTGGTGGTACCTCTGAATCAAACCGTACCATTATGCAAGCGTGTATGGTTGAAGATGAAGTCGCGATCTGTGACCGTAACTGTCATAAGTCGGTTGAACAAGGTCTGATGCTGACTGGTGCTCGCCCAGTGTACTTAGTCCCGACACGTAACCAGTACGGCATTATCGGCCCGGTACCGGCGAGTGACATGTCTGCTGAAAGTATTAAAAATAAAGTCGATACGAGCCCATTGACTAAAGACTTAGACAACAAAGAGGCGGTGTATTCTGTATTAACCAGCTGTACTTATGACGGCCTATGTTACAACGCAGAAAAAGCAGAGCATCTTCTGGGTCAAAGCGCGCCACGTGTACATATGGATGAAGCTTGGTATGGTTATGCACGTTTTAACCCTATTTACGACAAGCACTTCGCGATGCGTGACGATGCAAAAGGTGATGAAAACGCACCAACCGTCTTTGCGACACACTCAACGCATAAGTTGCTAGCGGCACTATCACAAGCGTCTTACATTCATATGCGTGAAGGCCGTGATTCAATCCCACACGACCGTTTCAACCAGTCATACATGATGCATGCGACGACCTCTCCACTGTATTCAATTGTGGCGTCAAACGACATTGCCTCGGCAATGATGGACGGAAACGGCGGTAAACTACTGACTAATGAAGCGATTGAAGAAGCAATTGGTTTCCGTCAAGCGATCGGCCGTGTGCATAAAAAACACGCAGCAGAAGGTGACTGGTTCTTTAAACCTTGGAATGCAGAAGTGGTCACTAATCCTGCCACTGGCGAAACGTTTAATTTTGAAGAAGCGCCTCTAGATCTACTGTCAACAGAGCAGGGGTGCTGGCGTCTAGACCCTAAAGACAAGTGGCATGGTTTTACTGATTTAGAAGAAAACTGGGTGATGCTTGATCCGGTTAAAGTGAGTCTACTTACTCCGGGTATGGATGAAGATGGTAACCTTCAAGAGTCAGGGGTTCCAGCGGAACTGTTTACGGCTTATGCAGGCCAATTCGGCATCGTTCCAACACGTACTACCGACTTCCAGATAATGTTCCTGTTCAGTATTGGTGTTACGCGTGGTAAGTGGGCAACGTTGGTGAATACGATGCTTAACTTTAAGCGTATGTACGACGAAAATACGCCGCTAGAGCAAGCTATTCCTAAATTGGTCAAAGAAAACCCAGAGCGTTACGCAGGTTTAGGTCTTAAAGACTTAGGTGATCAAATGTTTGATTTCATTAAGAATGAAGATCCAGGTACATCACTAAACCGTGCTTACTCGTCACTACCAGAGCCAGTATTAACGCCACGTGAGACTTTCCAACGTCTAGTTAAAGACCAAGTGGAACTTGTCCCAGCAGATAAACTGCATGGCCGTATCGCGGCGAACGCAGTAATGCCTTACCCACCAGGCATTCCTATGATGATGTCTGGTGAGAAATTTGATGAGCAAGACAGCCCACAAATTAACTACCTAGTTAAACTGGGTGAGTGGGACAGTCGATTCCCTGGTTTCGAACATGAGGTTGAAGGTGCTGAAATTGAAGATGGTACATATTGTGTGTTGTGTCTGAAAGAAGATTAATTTTATTCATTTTTCAGTGAGCGTTTTTCATTGCGCGTAATGAACGAATGATAAGGCACTAAAGGCTTCATTTAGTCTTGTCGAAAAAGCAAACCATCGATTTATCTCGGTGGTTTGCTCACCTTTCAAATTGCAAAAGTAATTTTCAAAAATAATGCCCGATGTGGAGGAATCACTACAGATTACTCCGCTATTCGGGTATTTTTGTTCAAGTAACAGCCTCCAAGTCGCCTTCCTCTATCGACTATGCTTTGTTTCACTTTCTATTATGTCAGAACACCGCTGTCACTTTGCTATCTACGATCGTCTTAAATGCGGGGCAGAACATGATGGACGGGATCCATCATAAAGCAGTTAAAGAAATACTCGTTGCAATATATGGTACCTATACCTTAACAACGAGTGATGATTTTAACGTTACGGATAGCCGCAATAAATTTACTCGCTAATTATAAAGAGACAGTCAAGTGCAAGAGATTTTGATTCACGGTATTACCGTATTTATGGGCTTTTTCGCCATAATGAACCCACTGGCGAATATGCCAATATTTTTAAGTTTAACTTCAGGTGAAAGTAACTCCACGATTAAAGCCACCGCATTGAAAGCAACGGTGCTCGCGTTTGTCGTGATATTCTTTTTTTCTATTGCGGGTAAACTTGTCTTTGATATGTTCGGAATTACCGTCTATGCCCTAAGAATTACCGGGGGCATTATCGTGTTTCAAATTGGTTTGAAAATGCTACAAGGTGATACGACCCATTCAAAAACAAAAGAAAAAGCGACTTCAATTGAGCAAAAAAGCGCCGCATTGGGTGTGGCTGTTTCTCCTCTAGCAGTGCCAATTCTTGCGGGGCCAGGAACCATTTCCACAGCGATGAACTACTCAATGGCAGGTAGTTTTATCGAAGTCGTCATTACGTTGTGTGCCTTTGCGGCCATGTGTGCGATTACCTATTTTGTGTTTATCTTTGGCGATCGTTTAGTGAAGCACCTTGGTCCAAGTGGTTTAGATATGATCACTAAAATGATGGGATTAATATTGGCAATGATTGGCTGTCAAATGTTAATTGAAGGTATTGCTGATGCGGTCAAATCACTAATGTAGAACGAGAATGCTCGTCATAAGATTTGATTAAGTAAGCCATCACCCCATAAAAAAAGAGTCGTGCACGTTTGTGCACGACTCTTTTTTTATTTCGCTTCGGTTATCTCTATAACTAGAATGAGTAACGCATGCCCAGCATTAGCTCGTTTTCATCGTTGTCACCTTGGCCGCCTTCGCCTTCATCAAGCAGGTTAAATTTATAACTGCCAAAGAATGCGACGTTTTTAATGTAGCGTGCGTATTCAACACCGACAAAATTAATGTCATAGCTATCAATTTTATCAGCATCATAATAGCTGTAGGTAAGGTTTACTGTGTTGTCTCCGAATGAATAACCTAGGTACGCATCGGCTGAGTTATAGTCAGAATCTTTAACACCTTCTGCTGAAATACTACCAAATTGATACATAGCAGCGAGCCAAATACCTTGATCATTGGTGTATTTAATCGCAGCGATAATTGAATCAGATTTGTCCGTGTCATTACCATTGCCATAAGTTTCGTCACTCACAGCATAGCCGACACCGATCTCGACGCCTGCTGGTAGTTCACCAGCGATGACTGCGCCAAACCCGTCGCTCTTTTCAGCTTCGCTTTCTGAGTTAAAATTGCCATCAATTTGGAAAGTGATTCCGTTGTCGCTGGTCAATTCATAGCGAAGTACATTTTTAGCGCGGTCAGCACTGGCAATGGTATATTCATTGATATAACCACTGAATGTCTCTGCCATATCGGTCCAGTCTGTTAGATATGTAACGGCGTTATTCTGGTGACCATAGTAGACGTTACCGTGGTTCGTTTCGACACCCGCGTATAAGAATCGGGTATTGACACCAACGTCATCTGAGCTGTTGTTTTCTGCCTCTGTGAGTTCTAATTCGTATTTACCAAAAAATGCGACGTCATCGTTTAATGCTTGGGTACCATCGACGCTAATCCTTACACGAGATTTATCATCGTATGTACTGCTATTTGAATTGGTTTTGTTGGCATCGGAGAAATTTCCACGAACTTCAGCACGACCTCCAAAGTTCAAAACCGAGTCATCTGATTTATATATGGTCGCCGCTGAAGCTGCACCAGAAGTCAAAGCAACGACTACAGCCATGGCGATGTGTGATTTTTTCATGATTTGTTCCTTTCCACTGCTAATTCCCGCAAACGATTACATGCACATATTAGTTGTGTTCAAATCATCTGCACCGACACCATTATAGTCACTTAATGGCATATTTTTTAAATCGCTATATATAGTTGCTGTTAATTTGTCATGTCATGTGATCATAGTCACTCTTTTATGGGGTGGACGTCACTTTACATTTTAATTTGGTTTAATTGCACAGCGATGAACAGTAGAAAAATACCAGTTAAACGGCTAATGATGACGCTATCCTACATTAGCGAGTACTTAACAAAAAAAAAGTCCGATATGATTGCTGAGGTTAATATTATTATTTGAGCAAAATTATGAAAGGTATACTTTCGATTCAAAGTCATGTCGTTTATGGGCATGCAGGGAATAGTTCAGCTGTATTTCCTATTCAAAGAATGGGCCTAGAGGCTTGGCCAATACATACGGTGCAATATTCAAATCATACTCAGTATCAGCAAGGGTGGAACGGGCAACGTTTTTCGGCTGATGATATTTATACCTTAATAAATGGTTTGGATAATATTGGCCAGCTAGGTAATTGTGACGCGGTTATTTCCGGTTACTTAGGTAGCGCGCAGCAATGTCATGCTGTGGCTGATGCAGTACTTAGAGTTAAAGAAAAAAATCATTCTGCGATTTATGTATGTGATCCTGTCATGGGCGACCCAGACAAAGGGTGTATCGTGCCACAAGGCGTGACGGATGAAATCAAAACGAAACTGTTACCAATAGCGGATGTTATTGTCCCCAATCAATTCGAACTTGGCGCGCTGACAGGTGTAAAAATAACCTCTATTTATGATGTTATAACCGCCTGCAAGCAGGCAATTGAAATGGGGCCAAAACTGATTCTAGTCAAGCATCTACACTCATTGGCTGAAGGTGTTTTCAGTGCTCTACTTGCTACGCCAAAAGCCTGTTATCTTGTTCAACGTCCTGAACTTGAATTTGACAAAGCACCCGTTGGCGTTGGTGATTTAATCACTTCGGTATTTACCGCTTGTTTGGTGAAAGGCATGTCTCCAGTACCTGCTTTCCGTCATACCAATAATGCGGTTTACGGTGTATTAGAAATTACTCAAGATTGCGATGAGTGGGAACTGCAAACCGTACTTGGTCAGGGGGAATTTGTAGAACCTACACATGACTTTGAGCCTAAGAAAGTCGCCTAGCGGCCCCATCATTACTCAATACAATTCAATATCAGCGGAAATGATATAACCAGTAGAAAACCAACGATCTTGATATTGTTGTGTTGACGATTTTTTAGTACCGCCTTTGCTTGTTGTTCACCTTTTTGGCGCAGCTTTAGTAACTCATCAACATGACGACCGCCTTATATAAGCGCTGCACAGCGCCATCAAGACATTACCTTTACCTGAATAATCATAGCGAGTGAAAGTTATTGGTTTGGATAATGATTGAAGGGTGAAACCCTACATATGTGAGTTATGTCTGTGCCAACTACAGCTTAAAATAAGCGCATACAGTAACCAACTCACCTCATTTTGGTGACGAACTAAGAAGACACAATGAAAAAAATTCAGACGATTTTGACGACTTTTTCTATTGTTGCAGTACTTGCGGGTTGTACTTCAACTGCTCACCAAATTGAAACGCGGGTGACGGAAGACAACTACCGCCAAGTATCACTGCCAATTGAAGCGCATAACCCGACCGCAGAACCAATGAGAACTTGGCTGGGCGATGGTACTCAATACCTTTATTCAGAAGAGACACAAACTACACCAATCCGTGTTACTGGCGATCAATTAAATGTGATGGTTCTTTCAGGAGGCGGTGCCAATGGTGCCTTTGGTGTGGGTTTCATAAATGGTTTGTATGAGCAAGATAAATTGGATGACTACTCAATCGTAACCGGTATTAGTGCCGGGGCACTGATGGCACCATTTGTCTTTGTCGGTGGTGAAGAAATTCCTAAATTGAAAAATACTATTTTGGGATTGGATGACAAAATGTTGCTCGGCAAGAAAAACTTTTTAAATGCCATTTTTAAAGATGCTTTTTCCAAAGGTGACAGCTTTATGTCATATATCGCAAAAGTGTATGACGAGGAGCTAATCGAGAAGATTGCCATCGAGCATAAGAAGGGGCGACGTATCTTGATTGGAACGACGCAATTTGACTCTGACGAATTAGTGATCTGGAACTTAGGTCAGATAGCCGCAAGCGATTCTGAACACAAGGTTGAATTAATCCACCAAATACTCGCGGCGAGTTCGTCCATTCCTGGTGTATTTCCACCGCAGTTTATTGGTGTCAATTACAAAGGCCAAAACTTAGAAGAATTGCATGTGGACGGAGGTCTATCGGCTCAAATGTTCCTTCAAGCTGCAGATATCGACTTTAAGAAAATTAACCAAGCATTAGGCCTCAAGAAAAAGCCTCAGGTTCATGTAGTTAGAAATGGCGTGTTCAAAATGCCGTATGAGACTGTTGAAGATAAAGGCGTCAACTTACTTAGCCGTACTCTTAAGTCAATGACTACCTTACAAAGTCGAGGTGATTTGTATCGCATGATGTATTACAGCGAAATACAAGATTTCGATCTCCAGTTTACTTACATCGCTGATGATGCATCAGCTACAAAAACGACCAAACAGATGTTCGATCAAAACTATATGAATTCGCTATATCACTACGGTTACAACAAAGCTCAAGGTTCAACGCCTTGGACGCAAGAAGTCCCATTTTAAAAGGTCAAATCATGAAAAAAACAATAATTACGCTCTCTTTATTATCGATTCTTTCTACCACAGTGGTGGCAGGTACGCTTAAACAAGATCGTTCACAGCTAGACGCTGAGATGGCTACGCTGCAAACACCCATCGCTGAACAAGGTTTTATCCAAGTCGATTTCGATGCGAGTTATGAAGAAGTGACTTACAGTGGTTATGTTATCGATGTATACGCAGAAACTTATATCAGTCGACATAAAGCTAAGGAATTGGGGTTAGAGAAAATCGACAAATTCCATATATACTCACTGAACAATAACTTAGATAAACTCAGTGATGAAATTGCAAATCGTATTGATCAAGATAAACCAGCCTTCTTTTCAGTAGACCTTTATAAGGATTACTTTGGTGATTCAGGTTCATTCCGCTACGTTGCGAGAGTCATTGAATACAAGTAACATTGATCGCAAGTAAATTTAGTAAACAAACCCGCTTATTGACAGCGGGTTTGTTTTTATCGGTCACCTGCTACTAGTATTGGTAACGATTCCGCGCTAACGTATTGATTATTAGCGGTGAAGAATTTACGCTAAACTACTTGTAGGCCCCATAATTTGCTCGGTATTGAATATTATGAATTTTAGCTTAGAACAACTCCTCGCTTTCGTTGCCGTCTATGATGAACTTTCTTTTAGTAAAGCAGCAGTCAAGCTGAATAAGCACAGAACGACCATTGGTCAAGTAGTGACTAACCTCGAAGACCAACTCGCCGTAACCTTGTTTGAACGTATTGGACGCTCTGTTGTACCGACAGAAGATGGAGAGCTGTTGTACCATTACGCCAAGCAGACCATCGAGCAAGCCCGTACTTTAGATAAAGTTGCCTTGAGCCTCTCTTATGGCGGTCTAGAGAGTGTTACCATTGCATATCCTAGCTTTGTTCCACATAAGGTACTCTCCGACTTAAGAACCCAACTTGCACAAGACTTTCCCCTTATGCGTGTCAATTTTTTAGTTCGTGGTAAAGCCGAAATTATAAAGGGCATGGAAGAGGGGAATATTCATTTTGGCATCGTCAATAGCCATGATAGTAAAGCCATGCATAGTTTTGACTCGACTTTTCTCGGCCATATCGAATTTGTGCCCTTTGTGAAACGTAATGGCAAATATTCAGAGATACCAACAGATAAAACACGCGCTGCAATGGCCAATTCACGTCAGTTTATCCTGCGCTCTTTCGTCGAAGAAGGTATGAAGCAAAAGGTGTTGCTCAGCTCTGAGCATGAGGAAGTCGATCAACTTGCACTGGTGATTAAGTTGGTCGGTGAGGACTTGGGCTGGTCGCTATTACCAAAAATGCTAACCGAATCTGAGTATGCTACCGATAAAATTGAAATCCTCAAAGTGTCAGAGTTAATCGAAGGGTTTAAATTTGGCGTGTCATTGTGGTCATTGCATTCGAAACAGTTAATGGATATAAAAAAATCGGTTCTTAAAGTACTTTATCATTACGTTGAGCAAATGCGAAAACGGAGGTTTTGATCCTTCATAAGCGATTATAGAATTTCATAGATAGAAACTATTATGTCCCTGTTGCAGGCGATTGCCTCAAGCAAAAGTGTTTTACATTTTTATGTCCTACGCAGGGATGCAATATTTCGCCGGATTAATCATCCGGCTCTTTTTTAGAGAGATAACTGTGAAAATCAAATCGATCGCCATGCTTACAGTGTTAAGTTCTTTTGCGTCCTATGCTAGTGATGTTTCATTTACGGATCCTGTAGACCAGCGTTTTGACCTTGGTGAGTACATGGCCGAAAAAGCAGTCGGATTTTTACCCGTTCCAGTTATTATCACTGAACCAGCGGTCGGTTATGGCGGTGGTATCGTAGGGCTGTTCCTTCATGAAACGGAAGAAGAAAAGCAACAACGCAAGCAAGCGGCATTGTCCGCGATTGATGGCGGTGCACAGCTTGTTCCTGCTGCAATGAGCCTAGTTGGGGCGATCGGTACTGAAAATGGTACTTGGTTTGCTTTTGGTGGACACCGTCGTTCTTGGAACGGTGATTCTATTCGTTATACCGGTGGTGGTGGCCTTGGCGTAGCCAATATCGATATTTACAAAAATCTCTCTTTTGATGGTCTGCCTCCATTTTTACCCTCTTTTGATACCACACTATCATTTGGTACCAAAACTAAAGTCGCCGCTTTAATGCAACAGGTGCAGTTCCGTGTTGCGAATACGCCACTGATGTTGGGCGTTAAACAGGTTGCCGCAGTTTCTAGCGTCGAGTCAGATAACGAGATCGTGTCAAAAATAATGCAGTATGCGCTTGGTGATGAAGCGGTTTCGTCAGGGTTAGGCTTACTGGTTGATTACGATACGCGAGATAACATGTTCTACCCAACCAAAGGCTTCCAATTAAGCGCTGACTATATGATTTATGACGAAGCGTTGGGCAGTGATTATAATTACGATCATTTCAATTTTGATGGACAAGGCTTTGTTCCATTAGCGCCCAAGTGGACTTTAGGTTTGGCGGGTAACTACCAATATTTTAAAGAAAAAGATACGCAAGTGACCCCAACATCAAAACCTTATGTTAAGTTACGTGGCGTCTCTTCTTTTCGCTATCAAGGTGATGAAATTAGCACCGTGCAAAGCCAAATTACCTACAGCATTGATCATCGTTGGAAGGTTTCTGCCTTTTACGGTATCGGCGAAGCGATCAATGATCATGATGATGCAACCAGTGATTCTGTACAAGCTGGCGGCGTGGGCTTTCGTTATCAAATTGCCCGACGATATGGTCTACATATAGGTATGGATTACGCGAGAAGTAGTGATGAAGATGCTATCTACTTCAATGTCGGAAGTGGTTTTTAGACGAATCATTGAGTGGGTAAGGGCGGTCTTCAGTAAAAATCCCTCGTTGTGGCAATATTGCTTTCTGGGGTTAATCAATCACAAGTCATATCAATTAAAATAGCCAGCACAAATTATGCTGGCTATTGCAAATTACCGAATACTCACTACATCTTCGCAAACTTGTAAGTACGATAACCGCCAATCAAATTACGAGCCTTAAAGCCGTTGTTTACCAATTGACGGTAAGCAACGTTACCGCGTAAACCTACCTGGCAGTAGATAATAATCTCTTTGTCTTTTGGCAGTTCGTCCATTCGCTGACGTAACTGGTCGACCGGAATGTTAATCGCATCCTTAATGAAACCAACGCTTTCAAGCTCGCCTGGGTTACGTACATCGAGCAGTACTTGCTCGTCAGTGAGTGAATCCATTTCATCAAAATGAATTGGCGTAGCGTCACCTTTGATGATGTTATTCGCAACAAACGCCGCTTGGTTGATCACATCCTTCGCACTACCATATGGCGGCGAGTAAGTGAGCTCTAAGTGCTGAAGCTGCTCGACTGTCATGCCCGCTCGTTGAGCCACTGCCATCACGTCGATGCGTTTATCGATACCATCTTTACCGACTGCTTGTGCCCCTAAAATCTTACCTGTTTTTGGGTCGAACAGCATTTTCAATGATACGATCTCTGCGCCAGGGTAGTAGCTTGCATGACTGGCTGTGTGGACGTAGACTTTTTCGAATTCAACACCATCACGCTTGAGTTGTTTCTCGTTCTTACCTGTCGAGGCAACAGCGATATCGAAGATTTTACAAATGGCGGTGCCTTGCGTTCCTTGATAGCTTTCGTTGCGACCAAACATATTATCTGCGGCCATTCGACCCTGACGGTTGGCAGGACCAGCCAGCGGGACAAGGGTTTGCTTATTGGTTACAAAGTCTTTTTCTTCAATTGCATCTCCGACGGCATAAATTGAAGCGTCGCTGGTTTGCATCGAGTCGTTAGTCCAAATACCGCCGAGTTCGCCGATTTGTAACCCAGCCTCTTTAGCGAGTTTAGTTTCAGGACGGACACCAATGGCCATAATAAGGATATCAGTGGTTAATGTATCACCACTGCTTAGTGTCAACTCTAACTCACCGTTGATATGTTGTTGATCTTCTTGCCCTGAATCCATACTTGCAATTGATGTTGTTGGTTTGAATTCAACCAACTTCAGTGCAGTAGATAGACGTAAATCAATGCCTTTTGCTTTAATCTCGGCGTGTGCAAAGCCTGCCATTTCGCGGTCGACAGGTGTCATTACTTGATCAGCCATTTCTAATAGCGTGGTTTTAATCCCAAGCTGGTGAAAAGCTTCCATCATCTCCAAACCGATAAAACCACCGCCGACAACCGTCGCATGCTCAGGTTTATTGATTTGAATCGTTTGGATGATGCGATCCATATCAGGAATGTTACGCAGCGAGTGTGTCAGCGGATTATCTAAGCCAGGGATTGGTGGCACGATAGGACCTGCACCTGGACTAAGAAGCAAAAAATCATAGCTTTCAGTGTATTCACTGCCATCAAGGAGGTTTTTAATGGTTACCGATTTGTTGTGACGATCAATGCTAACCACTTCGTTCATGACACGCACATCGACGTTAAAGCGTGCCAAAAAGCTCTCTGGTGTTTGCAGCAATAATTTACTGCGATCTTGAATGTCGCCACCTATGTGATAGGGCAATCCGCAATTCGCGAAAGACAACTACATGTTATACTACATTTTATAATTGTCAGGAATGTGTAAGAAAAAGTGAATAAGTATCATCTATATCAACGTGTTAGTAAGCAAATTCAGGCTGAGGAAGGACAGGGTATACAAAGACAAGAACAGGCTTGTGAGCATTGGATTTCTGATTACAACAAGCGCCTTTTAAGTGAAGGGAAATCGGCATACTCAAAGGGATTAATTTATGAAGATCGTGGTAAGAGCGCTTACACAGCCGCGAACTTTAAAAGAGGTGAACTGGGTGCTTTGATTAATGATATTGAAAATGGAAAGATCGAGAAAGGCGACCTTATTGTTATTGAGCTAATAGATAGATTTAGTCGAGCTAATGTTGACTTTGTCAGAAGTCAATTTCAACGGGTTCTCGATGCTGGTGTAAAAATTGCTATCACGAAATGGAATCTTGTTTTTGAAGAAAATATGGAATCTGTATCTAGTGTAACAGGAAGAATACTACTTGAAATTGGAATGTACTTAGCATACCAAGAATCTAGTCAAAAAAGTGCAAGAATAAAAGCCAGTAGAAAATTGCTTGAAGATTCAGGAAGGAAATCTATAGCGAAACCACCTTTCTGGTTAGCTAGAAACTTAGATTTAAAATCTTATACAATAATTGAAGAGAACGCGGAAATTATTAGGAAAATATTTGATTTAAAACTTAACTTCAATTACGGGCCTCAAAAAATTATTAAGAGTCTCGGTGACTTGGATATCTACAGATACAGTTTTGATGAAAATGGAAATCTAATAAAAACAACAAAAAATAGTCCTCTTAATGAATCATCTATTAATGCATACATCAGAAATACGAATGTAATTGGAAAGTTAAATGGTAAGGATTACTATCCTAGAATTATTGATGATAGAACATTCTATGCAGTTCAAAAAAGAACTCGGGAAAATACAGGTGGAGTTGGTGAAATTTTTCGTAATGTCTTTGTTGGTGTTGGTAAATGTGGTTGCTTAATACGGAAGGAAAATGAGAACGGTTGTGGTAGTTTAGCTAAATGTGGCTATATAATGGCATTCTCTAGTAGGAAAGTTAAGAATCCAACTAAAGGTATGTATTTAAAGTGTAACAGAAAAAGAAAAAGCACTAAATGTGACTCTGAAAATATAAATTATTATTTGGCTCAAAATAAAATTTATAATGTGCTTAAGTCTTTAAAATTTGACATTGATCAAAGTGTAGACATTTCTCATTTAGAGGAGAAAATTAATGCGATCGATAAGAATATGTCAAAGATACGTGAATATATGACACAATATTCTGATGATGAAGAATGGGAGAATCAATATAATATTAAAAGAATGGAAAGAGAAAAAATTGAAAATGAAATTAAAGCTAGTAAATCACGTATCACAGGAAAACTTTCTAACCTTGATATTGATTTTTCGGAAGAAAAGGATAGAGTTTTATTCAATCAGTTTTTGAAAGATAATCGTATAACAGTTTACTTCACAAAGGAGAGAATGGAAATAATTATAGGTTCTTTAAACAACTTTTCGATAAAGTGTGGATATGATGATAGTAGCCGTGACATAGATCATATCATTGAATCTTATTCAAAAAGTGGTTTAGTTGGAATAGAAGAAAAAGCTGGTAAATCAGAAGGTAAGGGGTTACTTAGATTTAATCTACCCACTGTATCAGGATCGTAGGAGCATTCGAATATGTACAAGATACAAGACTGTTATACGATTGAACCAGTCGTATCATTGTTTTACTCATAATAAATGAGCAGTATTTCTACTGCTCTAATTTTTATATAGATTTATGACCGCTAGAGAAGAAATCTCACTTAACGTTTGGGATAGATGATCACTCCTCAACGCCTTGAACGGAAGCTGTTGAGTTAAGTTAGAGTTCTACATAGGAGGTTCGGTTTCGCTCTAAAGATAACTTCAAGTATACAAATCTTAGATATATATGCATAATTTTTTTATAAAATTTATAGTTAACGTAAATAATACTATTAATTATATTACAATGAAGAATAGAACTATACCTATTCTTTCTTAATTAGATATTCATTTTTAGTAAGTAAAGTCTATTTTATTTTTAATTAGTCTTGATGTCAGGCTACTTACACTACAAAAATAAATCACACTAAGATTACTTAATATTTAAGTAATTAGCTATTAAATCTACTTACATGATAAGGAAATAAAAATTTTTAATTAAGATGTTGTTTTTATAATGTTGAATTTTATGGTGTTATTTATTGTTTATTGAATATATTATTTATAAATTTATTTTAAATGTTAACTATACTTTTATTTGTGTGAAAATAAATGTTGAAAATCTTATCGTTTAAATTGATAATATAATTATCTAATTTTGAAGCAAGCTATGTCTGAGAGTTCTATTTGTCCCAAATATCCTCATCAGACGATTTCCTCACAATTCGTTCGGTTGCACTAACACTCTTCGAAGTTAGCGCTATATTAAGCCATTATCGCTTCGCTCAAAAAAGTTGACATATAACAATTAAAATAAGGAACATAAGCCATGAGTGATTACATAGACATATTCCATTCTGTAGATAAAAATGAACTTTTGAAAATAGAAAAAGCACTACAGTCTGCAAAGAAAGATAAAATTAAACAAAGAAAGTCTGATGAAGACAAGTTGTCTAAATCAGTGAAAATAAACTTTACAGAAATGGAATATAAAACACAAATAGATAATAAGAAGAAATCAGGGTATGGCACTTTATCTGCTTATATGAGAGCTATATTAAATAGGACGATGGTGGTTAAACCAGTTGTACTTGAAGCTTCAAAAAACTTTTTCCATAAAACATCGGGTATTTTTAAAGATATTAGCTCTATCGCTTCACACCTAGAAAATGGAAAGCAGCTTGATAGACAAGAGGTAGAACTCGTTTTCCAAGCATTTGAAGTATTAAAACGAGAATTTCAAGAAACCAGGCTCTTGTTAATAAATTGCTTTACTGAAGATACTGCGTATGAAATAGCAAAGGAGCATATTTCAATCGAAAAATTAGAAAAGTTGATACAAGAAAAAAAGAGAACAAATTATGATATATGAAGAACCTGAACAAAAACAAAAAAAGCACAATAAGAAGACTGTACATATACTTGTCGATTATATAAAAGGTAACGATGAGCGTGTTGCTAAAAACCTAATTAACTATTCCGCTGGTGCTAGCAAAGAGTGTGCTGCAATAACAGAGTTCATATACGCCAACAACATCATCCACATTCCTCATGAAGCCAGAACTGCACCAGGGGAGATATTAGACTTGTCAGAGGCCATTGTGGAAATGCAGCAATCAATAGCTCTAAATCCCGCTGTAAAGCAACAGTTCAAGCACATGATAGTTTCTTTAGATACGAACGAAAATTTGAGTAACACTCAATGGCAAAAGACAGTTAGTAAGCTTATGGGTTACCTCGGATACGACAATTGTCGCTATATATCTTTCAAGCATAATGATACCGACGAAGAACATGTACATATCGTGACTAGCACAATAGATATGATAACCAGAAAGAAAGTCTCTGATAGCTATAGCTATTATCGTGCGCAAGAAGTAATGCGAGAACTTGAAATCGAGTTTGGCCTGCGACAGTTAGTTTCGAGTAAAGATAAAGGCTATGACGATCGCGCAACCATCAATGATGCAAGAGTTAAAACTAAAAAGGCGCAAGTTGCTAGATTAGTCACGAGAGCGATTAACCGTCTTAACCAACGCTCAACGCTAGCGCAATTTGTCTCAGCCGTAGAAAAACAACATCCAGAACTCACAGTCGAAGTACGAGAAAAGGACGGGCTGGTATCTGGTCTCGTCTTTAATTTGAGTGACAATCGTTTTAGTGCATCTCAGCTTGGCAGTAATCGTAAGTTTACATTGGGAAAGTTAATTCAAAATGAAATTCTATCGGCTGATTCGCTCAATTTTGAGCGTTTTCAAGAAGAAATGAATAAGTTAGCTTTGCTATCGCAAAGGCAGAAACGAGAAGCGCATACAACTTACGTAAAGCGTCAGTCTGATGATAACGGTTGGCTACTTGTTTTGTTTACAGCTAACAAAATTTACTTTAATAAACTGCGAGCCATTTTACAAAATGATCGATTCCATTTGCGCTCTAGAAGATTTATACAAAGCAGCAATAAAATGTCTTGTGCTATCGCTATGCAGATCAATTTAGTACAGCTTAGCAACACATTCTCTGATGTTCTTCGACAGTTGTTCATTGAGTTGTTCTTTTCTATTAGAGAGAACCATAATGAGATTCAACACAAGTTAGCTATGCAAACATTCATTAACGATTTCAATATAAAAGTTATCTCTTTAAAGGAACTTAAAGATTTTGAGTCACAAAAAGATGCTGAAATATTTAGTACTGAAGAATTGTTTGAATACAAAGTTAAGGACAAAGATAATGCGATGGACCTGATTCAGTAAATATTCATAATTAATTATTTGATACGTGAGTCATTGAAAATCTACCTTTCGAGGATTTTTATAAGTAGATGTTCGTTTGATATTAATTATCGTGGTCATTCAATATAGACGTATTAGTATCTATAGATAATGATCTAGTCATTAATTTTAAAAATCAAATCGGTTATTTGTAAGTAATAGCTGGTAAATTATTTTTAAATTTTCATCTCCGAAATAATATTTTTATTGTTGAATCTAGTTAATTGTATTTAACGTTCAGTTGTTTATGATGATTTCTTTGTTAATTATTATTTAGTTTACTTATTATTAATTAACTGGTAATTTATAATTAAAGATAAAAATAAATGATAAGGTTTTAATTATGTCCAATAACGCAGATGCAATTAATGTAGCAGTAGATAAAGAAAGATATAACAAAAATAATGATGGTATGTATTATACGCCGTACCGACATAGAAAAGGTATGACTCTTTATCTTCGATTAAATATAAAGATAAATAATGAAGATTCTAGAAATAAATCTCCAATGACAATGGTGATTAATGTTGCTCAAAAACGTATTGATGAGTACCCCAAGTATACATTTGAAGAATTTGTAACTAACAATGCTTCTGAATGTGTGAAGTCGGGGGAGTTCGAGATTACTCGAGGTGCATATGAGAAATTTTTAGCTAAGCATAAATACTATTACGGAATATATCAAAAAGCAAAAGTGAATGAATGCCGTGGTTACTTCGAGATTGACAGAGCGGGAATTAAGAAAGAGGCGGCAAAGATATCAAAGCCAGTACATGACGTAGCAGATATTGTTGAAAAGCTTGCTTTAGATGGTATTTTGACTGCTGTAGAAGCACAAGATCTGTATCAGTCAATGTACAGAATTAAACAAGTATTAGACGCATACGTTATGCCTGATATTCTTTTTCAGAATATGCTTTTCTATGATAAAAAATTAACTGATAAAATTAAGACTTACAATCATTTATCTAACTTCAAAATTTCAAGTAAAGCAAATGCTGATCGTTTTGTTAAACACATGAGTAAAATAGACAGTTTTGAGACTGGTAATAGAGTTAAAAAGTTAAGCACTGAAAGAAAGGTATTAGAGTCTTTGTGTTCCAGTCTTTAATAAACCTCATTGATATCTGCCAGATCAAAGATCTGGCTTTTTACATTTTATGCGAATGTACATTTTGGAATCTAGTGGATGAATAGGATTGTTTTTCACAAAATGATGGATTAGTATTAAATCATACTCTTATATCAATATTTAATAGGGATGATTATAATGGATGATATTCATGAACAACTTGGCGTCAATAAGTCCTTTCTTAACGAAACATTTGCAATGATCCGCATATCTAAAGAAGGAGAGGTTTGGGTACAATATCAAGATAAGATGGATATACCATCAGGCATTAAAGTAATTAATATTACTGCTGATGTTCTTAAGATTATTGCGCTTCATCAAAGTAGCGAATGATGAGAGCGTGGTTTAAAGAAATTTGATATTGAGGTTTGATAAATCTACTGTAATTTATCATAATTATCACTGTTTTTCCTCTCAGTTAAAGGAAGTTATTTTATTTTTGTTAACATGGATAAATTATGAAAGCTAGAATCGGAATCGCCTCGGAAGAACTCGTTCGCAAGTATATATTGGATGTTGCAGCTGGTAAATTAAACCATGTGGAATATATGCCTCAATTCTGGTTTGCATCTTTAACAGAGCTGTCACAGGTTTTAACTAACGATAATATTAAGCTCTTGAATATGATGGCTTATGAGAGGCCAAATAGTGTAGGGAAGTTATCTGAGATAACAGGTCGCAGTGTCGAAGAGCTTGAGGTTTCTATTGAGAAACTTACATCTAAAGGTTTTTCTCGTATTGAGATATGTGGAAACGAAGTGCATCTTACTGCAATGTATACCTCTTTTGAGATCCTAATGGGCAAGGAGCTGGAAGCACAACTTCTACAAATCCTTTAATTTTTAAAACAAGTAGTCAATGCTTTTTGCTTATAACGAACAATTGATATCGGTATAGCAAGTTAGTTCTAAGAAAAATTCCTGCCACTTGATTGCGCTGAACTCTCCGTTGTTCACATTGAGCGTTGCGTATCTCGACTTTTAACTAGGGGCAGTCATAGGGTCTAAAGCCACTTCCAATCAGCACAGCTCTCGCAGTGCATTGCCAATGTTTGCTTCCTGGTCCACATTCAACGTTTACCTAAAGAGTTCCTGGTTTTTGTGTGGTTCGTTAACGAAAACGAAGATTTTTCTTTTGATACATATCTAGGTCCACTAGGTTGAGTAGTTGTTTCGATGTAAGTTTCTCTGGCCCTTTCATGTTGTATACATGACATCCAGTAGAGACTGTAATGGGAGGCGATGGGCGTGTATATGTCCTCTGTTGTCGTTCTAGGGTTTCGTGAACTCGTGTACACCAATCATCTAATTCTTGACGTGATACATTTGGCAATATTGCAAGGAACTCGTCGCCGCCATATCGTGAGATAGATTCGTAAGGTTTCTTGAATCTTTTTAGTGCACTACCCACATAAGACAAAACATCATCCCCAACCACATGTCCTTCTGTATCGTTGATTATTTTAAGATGATCGACATCTATGAAGACCAGCCCTAGTGAGTTCAATTGTTCATTTTTTAAAGACATTTCTAGGTATGACATCCCATATTCACGAGTTTCAACTTTAGTTAGGCTGTCTATTCGAACCTGAGTTTCTAAGGAGTACACCTTTTCTCTGAGGCTCTTATTCTCATCTTCTAAGAAACGTATCTGGTTGATGAGATCCTGCCATGTCACCTTAGTAATTGGGCTGATATCAGCGGTTTCAGCAGAGAGATTTTTATCATACGTGTTAACAGACATTGTGCACTCCGATGTTAAAAGTGTCCTTAATAGAGGTGATCTTAAACCCAAGTACGACATTATGTGTCACATAGAACAAGAGATTTGCTGTGCGTTGAATTTGCTCTGTTACTCAAGGTGGTTGTTTTGTAAACGATTTGGTGCGACACAATTTGACTAATCGCACGTTATAGTGAACTTATTAGATATGTGTGTTACTTAGCGCTTACCCATAAGTTGCATATTGATGTATAAGTAATTCATTAAAAAGAATGACACGGCAATAATGTATTTCTAAAACCTTTGTTGTGTTTTAAATAAGCAATTAATTTTGAGCAGTTGGGCAAAAACAAGTATGGCTAAACGATCGAGCACTAACGAATCTCTAGTTATCGCGTTTGAATTGCTAAAGCGCATACCCAGATCACATCAGGTGACGGCACGTGAACTACACTGCCAGTTAGAAGAAGTTGGGATTCTTCGAGATCTTAGGTCTGTACAAAGAAGCCTTGAAATGCTTTGTGATCATTTTGATATTTTGCGAGATGATCGAACAAAGCCTTATGGTTATCGCTGGAACAAGGGTTCCGAGAGTTTATCTTTACCAAAATTATCGTCCGTTGATGCCTTGCTACTCAGTTTAGCTCAAGAGCATCTTAAGTACTTATTACCTGCAAACCTTACTTCTTCATTGGATGGTTTTTTTCAAGAAGCGAAATACCAATTGAATCCGACCTCTGGAAGTACCAAAGATCGTGAATGGCTTAAAAAGGTAGCGGTGGTTAGTGAGACATTGCCACTGTTACCGCCGAAAATAGACAGTTTGGTTTTCAGGAAAGTAAGTGATGCTCTGTATCACAATCGTTATCTCACCATTAACTACGTAAACGCAAGCCAAACACAAAAATCATCAATGGTGATGCCGCTCGGATTAGCGCAGCAAGGTCAGCGTTTATATCTAGTTTGCCGTTTTGATGGGTATGACAACGAACGAACGATTGCTATCCACCGCATTAAGAAAGCCACAGTCTCAACATTTGAGTTTGAGAGACCAAAAGAGTTTAAGCTCAGTCAATATTATACGGATGGGCGCTTTGGCTTTGGTGAAGGTGACAAGTGTTCGATTCGATTTTGCATCGCTAAACAAACAGGTTTTTATCTAAAAGAAACGCCATTATCGAGTGACCAAACGCTCGAAGAACATCCAGACTATTTTGTTGTGACAGCGACTGTCATAAAGTCAAAGCAATTGGATAGGTGGCTTAATGGGTTTGGTAACTTGATATGGGATGTAGGTATTACTGACCACGAATATGAAACATTAACTTAAGGAGAGAAAGATGGGCTTTTTTGATTCATTGGTAAGTGCAGGCAAAGCGGCCGTAAAAGCTGCTGGCGATGCTGCAACTAAAAGCACATTGGAACATTGGGGAAAGATTTCTAAAGCTCCGCGCGACCGTGTATTAGATTATTACCATCAAAACAACAAGCAAGAGTCGCAAAACTCCTTGAAGCGAGCATTAGCTATTGCAGCTCTTCAAGACCATAGCTTGTTTAGCCAAGATGTAGATGCAAAAAGACAACTAATTCGTTTACGTGAAAAGGTTAGTTTAGATGACAGTTCTCAAGCAAGAACTCTTATGAGAGCAATAGATAACCTACAGCGTTAGTTAAAAGTTCTCAATTCCCCTGCTAAATCGCATTTTAAGAAAGGACAAATATGTTTATTCAGCATTTAAACAATGAACAACAGGCAACATTGATTGCTTTTGCAAAGAAAATTATCTCTGTCGATGGACATATCGACGAAAAAGAAGAGCTTATGTTGGAAACGATTCGCTCTCAGTGTGATGTCAACGTGAATTTCGATAGTAAACCCGAATTAGACGAACTAGGAAGTTTATTTGAGCTTCAGCATCAAAAAGTGGCGTTTATGCTGGAACTCATTGGTGTTGCTTATGCAGATGAAACTTATCAAGACAGTGAGAAGGCTGTTATTGGGCACTTAGCAGAAGTTCTCAATATTTCGCCTAGTCTGCTCACTGACATGGAAAGCTGGGTTAAACGTCAAATGATTCTGGTTAAAGAAGCCAACTTATTCATGGAGATATAACGATGCCTTTACCATTTATATTAGCAGGTGCGGCTATTGTAGCGGGTGGATATGGTGTGAAAAAAGGTATCGATGCAAAAGATGACTTTGACACAGCAAAAAGGATCAATAGACGTGCGCAGATTATGTTTGACGAGGCAAAATCCGAGCTAGAAGAGGAGCGCGAGTTAACTCAAAAAGCGATGGAAAACTTAGGTAAAGCAAAATACAAAATTTACAATGAGTCGATCATTCCGTTTGTTGATGTTTTTTCAAAAATAAAAAATGTTTCCTTTGAGGACAATAGCCTAGATGATGCGACAAATTTACCAGCGATGAGTGCTGGAGAGCTTGCTCGAATGAAAACTAGCGTCTTAGAGATAAAAGGTGTTCTTTCAGGTGGAATCACGGCTCTTGGTAGTGGTGGACTTGCTGGCTTAGCTGCTTACGGTGGCGTCGGTGTTTTAGGAACGGCTTCAACAGGTACTGCCATAGGCACATTAAGTGGTGCAGCAGCGACTAACGCTACCCTAGCGTGGTTAGGGGGCGGCTCACTCGCTGCGGGGGGATACGGTATGGCAGGTGGCATGATGGTTTTAGGTGGTGTTGTCGCAGGGCCTGTACTCGCTGTTGGCGGAATGATGATGGCTTCAAAAGCGGAGGCTGCTAAAGAAGATGCATATGGCAATCTTGATAAGGCTGAGTTGGCATCAGAGCAGATGAAAGAGGCGAGGGTTGCGGCAAGTGGCATACGCTTGAGGTTTGAAGAAATTACCAAAGTTTTACGTAGCTTAGAACTTAGATTCCAGCCATTACTCCAATCATTAAACGAGTTGGTAGAATCAAATACAAACTATAGTACGTACTCCGAAGAAGATCGTAAGGGTGTAATGATCGCAGCGTCTACTGCAAAAGTTTTAAAGAACTTGCTGGAAGCTCCTATCATAGACAATGAGGGTACGCTAACACCAGAGTCTCGCAAGGTGTTGGAAGAAACCAAAAAAATTATTGCGTAATGCAACGAAATAGGAAGGCAGTAAAGCCTTCCTAGTTGTTAAATCCAAGGCTTCCCAATCATGAAAAAACAAGATGATTTTGTGTCCATTCTGGGTGGATACACAGCAGACACTGCTACAAAGAGGTTTACAGAGAGAACATTCAATATTTTTGAAGATAGTGAGCATCTAGTTGAACTTGCTCAAAAATGGAAGAATGTCGCTGCTGATAAGGCTCAAGGCCATATGTTCGAACAGCTTGAAGTCATAAAATTTAACTTGGATGCACTAAAAAAAGATAGTGAACTTTTCGCCAAGACTACAGCAAGTATGGGCTTTCCAACAGATCCTGTTGACATCATCATTTCCAACGGCAAGGAGACCTTGAGGGAAGTACAAGCAAAATCCTGTAACAGTGCTGCACGCAGTGCATTCGCATTGTCCAATGAAAAATACCAAGAAATGCAAAGATTGGCACCTCAAGACCAAGTTGAAAAAATTAAAGAATTGCTTGAGAAGAGGATTGAAGCAGGAACCCTTAAGGCCGAAGACTACGAGCAAACTTATAGAAACCTGACGGAATCACTTGAGTATGGAAATGTAAGATCTGCTGGCACAACTTATGATGAGGCGCTAAAGGCCACCGATGCCAATGTTGCAGAAGTCATCGCTAATCAATCTAAACTGGAAGCTGCCTTTGTTGATATGCATGAGTCAGGGAAAAGGGCTGGTAACATAGGCGCAGCATTGAGTGGGGCGACCAGTAGCGTGACAGAGTTTTATCAAGTTTATAACGGTGAGCGTGAGCTAGGAGAAGCAACAGTAAATATTGCAATATCGACAGCAAAAGGTTATGCGACTGGTTATACAGTAACAGCATTAAGTAAAGGTATAACACACTCGGCCACGCATTTTTTAGGTGCTGGTGTGTCAAAAGCGTTAGCAAGAAGCAATGCCCCAGTCGCAATTGCATCAGGGGTTATTAGTTCTAGTAAGTCGATGATTAGTTACCTAAAAGGAGACATAGAGTTAGAGCAACTTAGCGATGAAATTACACATACCGCAATAACCAGTTCAGCGTCATTCTATTATGGTGCCCTTGGCCAAGTGATGATTCCTATCCCAGTCGTTGGTTCCATTGTCGGGGCTGGCGTCGGATATATGATTGGCAATTTGATCCATCAATCAGGTCTAGTAGCTCTCGGTGATAGTCAATTAGTGAAAATTGCAAAAGAGAGAAGACGTCAGATACAAGCCCTTTGCCTTGCAGCTGTTCCTCAAATTCGACAAAATCGTATAGCACTTCAGCAGCAACTTGATCAGCATTTTGAATTAAGAAAGCAATTATTCATGTCTGCATTTGATTCCTTTGATCTGGGAATGAATAATTGGGAACCAAATCAATGTTTAGAAGCATTGAATACGATAAGTGATCAATTTGGCTCTGTTTTACCATATAAATCTTTTGAAGAGTTTGATCAAATGATGTGCTCAGAGGATTCATTTAAATTCTGATGAACTACTCATTCCCTTGCTATCAATGTGGTAAATGCTGTTCTAACGTCCATCTCTCTGATGAAACGAAATTTCTTGATAGGGGAGATGGGTGCTGTACGCATCTCGATTTAGATACAAAGCTCTGTTCTATCTATGAAGATAGGCCAGATATTTGTCGGGTTGAATTACAGTATCTGTCTCGGTTTTCAAAACAGTATGCTTGGGACCACTTTGTCGAACTAAATTTAGAGATATGTGCAGCGCTTCCTGAGAGAATCAGTTCTGACCCACAAGAGTGACTGGTTACTTGTTCTTTGCGGCCGTAGCCGCATTTGGCAATTTCTAACGCCATAAAGTTACTAAATCGCCCAAAAGGCAAAATGGAAAGCTATTTCTATTTGCTTGCCTTTGTGATCAGCTGAAATTCCATACCAGACCGCTTATTATTACGGACTCTATAGCGGGTCGGATACCTATCAAAAAAGTCAGACAGTTTCTTTAATTCGTAGTTCCTAGGGTCAAAATCTGGCTTCAATCTCTTTAAATATTTGCCGACTTCCCCTAGTTTAGCCCAACCAGTCTCATCTCTATAATTTTGCCATGCTTGGTGCATTAATCGCCAGAGTTCACGTTCTGCGTCTTGAGCTGAGCTAGATTGTACTTCTTTAATCTCAACATCAGGGTTTAGGTTCTCTATCGCTACAAAGTCATCACAAGCATTTTTAAACGCAGTCGGTGTCATCGCTTTTCCAACACCAATGACGTGTATTTCTGATTCTCTTAACCTTGTGGCAAGGCTAGTGAAGTCACTGTCACTGGAAATTAAAGCAAAAGAATCAAATCTGTGGGTATATAATAGATCCATTGCATCAATAATCATTAACGAATCTGTCGAATTTTTTCCAGACGTATACGCAAACTGTTGCTTTGCTTGAATTGCTAGTTCATTTAACGGCTGTTTCCAATTTTTCAAATGTTCAGAAGAGAAGTCGCCGTATGCCCTTTTAACGATTATTTGTCCAAAGCTAGATAATTCTTCAATGATCAGGCTCAACTTTGAGTGGGGAGTATTTTCGGAATCAATAAGTACTGCGATTTTTCTGTGTCCCATAACCTGTGTAGCCATCTAGTATTTAGTTAGTTGCACTATATAAGCATACGTCAATCGAATTCAAACAGGTGTACTTAGAAGTGTTACTAGCAACAGCTTTAAGTAAAGAAAACACAGGAACAACATAAAGTTTGCCTTAGTCTGCATATACATCTACGAAGTTAGCTGCTCGCAATCAGCACTGCTTTCGCAGTGCATCAATCGATGTTTGATTCATAGTAAATTCCGACCATTTTTACCCCTTATAGAGGGTAGCTTGTCATCTACCCCTGATAAGGGGTAAAACCGACTCTTTGTTTTTATTAGATATAAAAAGCGGCAAAAGTAAATGATAACCCTTTGTTTTTATTGAAATAAATTGTTGACGAATAGCTTTTTATACGTTTTAATAAGCTCGAACACTCTCTATCTCAATTTGTATAAGATTGAGTTAAATAAATTAAACAATATCAAAGAATTCATCACCTTATCGGTGAGAGGAGGGGATTATTTTTTAATAAAAGGAAACGCCAAAATGGCCAAGCAAACACTTACTCTTGTGCGTGGATTACCAGGCTCTGGAAAGTCTACATACGCAAAAACTCTCAATGCTGTCTTAGTCGAAGCTGACCAATTTTTTATCGATAGCAACGATACCTACCAATTCGACCCCGCTCTAATCAAAAATGCTCATGCCTGGTGTCAACTCGAAACGAAGCGCTTACTTCGTGCAGGATTTGACGTCGTGGTTGCAAACACATTCGTAAAAAACTGGGAAATGTCATTTTACAAATCACTTGCGGATGAGATGAATGTATCATTCGAAGTCATTGAGATAAATGGGAAATACCAAAATATTCATGGTGTACCTGATGCTGTCATTGCTCGAATGAGTAAACAGTTTGAGAAGTTAAATCCTGCATTGATGTCTTCACCTGCAATGGAGATGTCACAATGAGTTCAATAAAAATTAATGGGTTAGACAAAGCACTCGAGTCAGTGCAAAAGCGTACAAGTGCTAGAGAATTAACCAGTGAAGGCGTCTATAAAATACTTAACGAAGTGCAAGAGACTTTAGATACTTATCTATTTAAAAAGGATCAGGTAGGTATTCAAGTATTGGTTACAGTTTATACAAAAGTTGCGAGTTCATATCAAAGCATACCATATGCAACTTTTGTTGAAGTTGAACGCGGTAAAACCGTGTGGAAATTGATCAACGTGTATCGCGGTGAAGCGATAGCCGCAGACGCAAAGATCCTCAATACGCAAAAATTTACTGATCAGATTTATTGTAAAGCTGAAAAGAAACTCAATAGATTAGTGTATCCTGACATCGATTTGTTGAGTGTTTGATAGCTAACACCTGATCTTCGGTAAATCGACCCTGCGGGTCGTATATTGCGGCATCAACATCTGACGCCGCATTGACCACTTCTGAGATATCCCTTGTGCCGCTATAAATACGGTGTCACTCCCAAATCTTTGGTTTAAACATCTATTAATTTTGGGCCATTCGTGACCCAGATTAAAGAATTCGGACTGCTCATGTTGGTCACCCACTAAGTCAACCAGTTCCATACCAATTTTACAAAATCCTACATCATTCGAAATAACAGATCTGATAGTTAGAGGATACTTAGTAGTTTCAGTCCAGCATTGTAACTCGGTTTTAGGTATTACCTCCCAGTGCAAAATGCTCTGTATTTATTGATTCGTAATTTATTACGATAAATTACGATAAATAAGTAATTACATCTCATTGGGTATTCTATAGTCTATAAATCAATACTTAAGGAGAACTTATGAGCAAGAAACGAGATACCATATTGTGGATAAACCACGCTATCAGCTACTTTAAGAGTCAGGGTAAAACGCAGAAAGATATGTCAAATGTACTCTGTATAGAAGAGTCTCGCATAAGTGAGATGAAAACGGCCAAAAGACTTTTGTCGCCATCTGAAAGGCAATCAATTATCGACTTTTGCGGAGCGCCGCGTCGTGAGTCTGGACGTTTTGAGCATGCTTTATGCTTTAACAGCGTAGACACCTTTGTCGCGTCGTTTGATGAGTTAATGGAAAATCGCTACTTGCGGGAACTCATTCGCTTTTTCCAAGATCATGAAAATCAGGCCAATTTATTAAGTAAGTGTATTCCAATAGAAGATGAGAATGGTAACTATATTGAAACTATTCGCTTGTCAGATATAGATGAAATGATTCGTGATGATGACTTAGAAGATACCTTCCAAAGATATCATCACTGGTTAAAAAATCAGAATGAGGATTCCTGTCTTAAGATGCCTGTGTTCAACAGCTCTGTGTTAGTTGAGGATAAAGATGTCTTCCACTTGATATACCAACTGTGGATGCTTGTTAAGCAATGTCCGACATTTTTACTAGCTACCGAGGAGTCTTTTAACCTAAATCCTGTCGTTGATGTTGAAGAGGTCGTCATGACAGGAGAGAAAGTATTACTAATCGAAAACTCGAACAACCCCAAACCTGTTAATCAACCGATTATCGAGCGTTTTGGCGATGGCAGTCGCTATCCAAACAATAAATGCATCAAACATGATTTATGGCAATCGGTACGATGTGAACTGTACCTAAGTGAAGACATGAACTATCACCTGCTGATTCATCTTTCTCATGAGTACCAGATTTGTTCTTATCCAGATGCTGAAAAATACGGTGATGGGGCCGTACATATGAATGAACTCAATTGGCTAACGGATGTGGATGAGAATGACTTGTTAGTCGTAGTCGAGAACATCAATTCACTGAAGTTATTCTCTATCATTGAAGATGTCAGAAAGTGGTGTGGACTACCTATTGATAACCACCTCGAATTAAAACGTAGGATAGCTAAAGCGGGCGGTTACGTACCAGGTGCAAGGGTATTGGTGTAGGAGAGTTGTTGTGAGATTTGTTGCATTCTTTCAGGTTTGCCATTAAATATTTACATTAATGAACAGGTGAATTCCGAGGTTGACAGTGAGTCAGTGCAAGCGAAGTTTATATAAGACTAAATGATAAATACTGAGTAGCATAATTGTATTAAAGCGGCATAAAGCCGCTTTAATACCTCATAAACAAATATCAACTAACCCCGAGAGCCTTGTAAACAGCATCTACAGGGTCACCGTAAAAGCTAACTTGAAACTTGGTAAATGTTTCAGCAGGCACCGTCGGAATATCTGTAGCAGATGCCATAGGAATGAGAATCTTGCTTGCGCCAGCTTCGAGAGCAACTTGCATTGAACCTGCCAAGTCCTGAACTGGATGCAATACGCCTCCTAGGGTCATTGACCCCAAAACCACCATTGATTCTTGCATCGGTTTTCCAAGTAGAGCAGAGCAGTTAGCAATCAAAGCGGCTAGGCTAGAACTATGCGAGTGACCAGACATCTGGAGGTCAACAAAATGCAAATGGAACTCATGTTCCGAATACTGATTGTTTGCTGCTATTCGTGATAGGTTTCCTTTGAAATACTCGAAACCGACTTTGACTTGCTCTTTTGCTTCTGTATCCGAACCAAGCCCTGATGTCGTTAGTTTACCGTTACCTGCTGTTTTTTGAGTTTCAATACGGAAGACACCAAGTTTACCCGCAGTGCCAGGGCTAACGAAATGAACGACTCCCGCATTGGGTCTACCTGGAGGGATGATTTTAGACCCGCCTTGTTCTGGAACGTTGACAAAGAACTCTTCGAGCGTTTCATTATCAATGTAAGAGAAGTTAACATCGAAGAACTCCATTCCCCCAATTTTTTTGAGCTGCTCTTTGACTCGGCGGCGAACCTCGAGTGCATAGGTCAAGCAAATCCGTACATCTTCTTTAGAGTACTCGCCGTGTGGCACTAAAAGTTTTAGTAGTCCAGATGTAGTACGGCGAACGGCGATAACATCTCGCTGATTGAGATTGTTTCCTAGCTTGAAGAATTTGTCGATAGCATCAGCAAATGCATGTTTGCGCATTTCGCGCATGTATTCAGCAAGGTAATCAGTGATCAAACCAAAACGGTTTGTGAAAAACTCTGGGCGCATTTTAGGAATTTCCCAGCCAGGAATATAAGCGTGGAAACGGTCAAAAAATGCTGAGTCAATCATCTCTGGAGGGAATGGGGCAAGTAGATGACTCGTTTTAACCAGTGTTTCGACACTTTGATCAATATTACCAACAAAGACCATTGAAGCCTTCGCTTCAATAGAATCACGACCACGGCTAAATGAACCTGAAGCCATGTAGTCTTTCATTATCTGCACGCCATCTTTGTCTTTAAATCGGATACCAGCGACTTCATCAAAAGCGACAATATCCCACATGCCAACCAAACCGACTTGGCGGCTTGACATGTTATAGAAAAGGTTAGCGACGGTGGTTTGACCGCCTGATACCAATAAAGAGTTCGGGGAACATTCTTTATAAACGTGAGACTTACCTGTACCACGAGGGCCTAGCTCGCAGACGTTATAGTTATTTTCAACGAACGGTATCATTCTGGCTAAGATATGCCACTTAGCACGCTGCTCCAGATTGGCAGGTTCCATACCAATTGAGCGTAATAGCATATCTAGCCATTGATCCATAGTGAAGTTACGTCGAGCGTCAAACACTTCTTGCATGTTCATTGAAGGCATCTGAATTGCTTTTAAGCCAACAACAGAAAATGGTGACGTTTTTTGGCCTTCCTCATAGAAGTAGCTTAGAGTAATGATGCACCAAATACCGCCTGTCAGCAGCTTTTCATTCTCTTTAACAACATTGGCAGAGATCACCGCGTCCTTGATACCTAAATTCGATAGGCTCGCCTCGTATACGTCTTTTTTCTGATTAAGCTTTACAGTGACTTTATCAATAACTTTATGTGTGCCTTTTTCTCGGATCAGTGATTTGACCTTTTCAGCTTCGTCTGGGCGAACATAGTTATCAGTCAGAATTTGTTTTACTCGACCTAAGCCAGCTTCTATCAACTCATCATCATCAGTCGAGCAATACATCCCTAACAGGTACTCGAGGACATAGACAGGAACATTGGCTCCTTCCTTGAGTTGTTTGGTCAGGTCTTTACGTACAATTCTTCCTTTGAATTGAGTCGTCATCAACTCATCCAGATCGACATCTCTGACATGTTGGATTTCATCTGCCTGATTAGGGACGTCAATAGGCTCTTGTTGATTATAATTTTCTGTCATACAGGGTTCCTAACGCCTTAAAAGAAGTCATCTTCTATCGCGATATCGATCGTGACAGAGTGAGGTTGTAGCTCTTGTGTCTTAGTCGGATCGCTGATGTCTTTCATCATTAACTTATAAGATACGGTGCGATCAAATCCCGTACCGTTGAGCATGATCACGACATTTCGCTTTCTATCATCTTGCTTTTCAGAGGTCGCATCAAACATCACTTTCTGCTTGTGGGATACGGGTTGGCCATTAGGATCAGCAATCCAAATCTCTAGCTCACGAGCCGTATATTTTTCGCCAACAGCAGCAGCCTGGAAAAGCTCTATTTTATCTGCCATAGAGACAAGACGGATAGGGTTTGAAAGCGGAACAACAGGTACTCGCTCTTTGGCGTATCGTGACTGCAATTTATTTGTAGTTAGTTCTTTGACTTGGATGACTGGAACACAAATTTCTTGTGGCATAATACCACCGTGAATAAACTTTGCCCCACCAACGAAATTAAATCTATTTGATCCACGGGGAACAATAAATTCACCGTCACTGCATTCCGAGTTTTCAGTTAAACTCGCTGTGTTGGTCATCTTACCGTGCCAATAGAAGCTGTCCTTTGGGAGGTTTTCGCCAATGATGTAGCGCTTTTTAGCTTCAACAGCGCCTTTTGGTTTGACGGTTAAAGCCGTTCTATCTGAATCGACAACATCGCTGGATTTAAAAATAAAACCATGATCAGCGGTAACTAACACACGACTACCATTTAAGCGATTGATGATACGTTCAATTAACTGCTTGATTTCACTGATAGCTGTCGCACAGGCTTCAAACGTTTGATGCTCTGATTCACCTTTATCTCCAACCTTGTCAATTTCATTGTGGTAGATATAGATCACTCTAGCATCGTGAACTTTTTCTCTGCCTTCCTCATTAGTCCAGTTCAGCACTTCTGAGGCTTTAAATGCGATCCCATTGCGCTTAGCCAAAATCTTATTTCGATTGTCTGTACCACGAGCACTGATACCATCGACTTTGTATTCGACCGTTGAGTTGATGTGTGTAGAGATTTCATTGTGTGGTAGCAAAGAAGCCATACCAAGCTGAGTATAGGAAGGTACGACACCAAGTTGAGACTTAATTTCGGAATGAAAGCGCTTTTCATTATTAATTTGGTCACTTATCGCATGGGCAACCTCATAACGAAGTGCATCAGAGATAATGACAAATACTTTTTTGACTTGTGTTGTATTAAAAATGCCTTCGACTTGTCGTCTATAAAACTCATGTTGGTTTGGTACGCCTGCAATCTTCCAGTTCTCTAACAGAGACTCTTCATCGACGAGTTTACCCCAAGCGATCGCTAGGTCGTGTAAGTACCAGTCCACATAGAGTGTTTCGATATCAGAAACCAACCCTGTTTTTTTCAATATATCAGAGCCATTATGAGCGACTTTTAAAGCATGCTCACAGAAACGTCGGTATGCAGAATCGAACTTATACAAGTCAGTTTCATACGCTCGGTACATTTCTTTGGCAGACGAAAAGTTAAAGCCATCAATATACTGCTGCTTTAACGCATAAAACTGTTTGGCAGCTCGAATTGCTTTTAAGATAGCTGCGTAATTTGGTTGATGATGAGTCCAATGTGTCGTTAAGCGATGAGAGATCAACGAATCGACTTCAATTTGATCGAGGTCGCTCAATTGTTGAGCGAGTAAGATAATAAAATGTTGCTCTGCATATTCAAAAGTATCGACACGATGAAGGTGCGTAGGGGACTTAACCATCGACAAGATGTGCTTTATCTCGAATTCTTGCTCTACTTGTTTTGCAAGGGTGTTATATGCGTTTGATAAATTTCGATTTTCTCGCATACCCTTAATAAAACTGATCGCTGTCGCTCGTTTAGATGAGTTAAATGTTCTTCGCTCGGCATAGTCGCGTTTACCTGATTCATCTAAGTTGATTGGTAACAGGTGCTGCTTGAACCTTGCAAAGACCTCGTGATTGCCGTTGATTCCACTATTAAGTAAAGACTGGTAGCACTCTGTGAATAGAAGTTTGGTCACCAAATCGTTTAGATGAGGTTGAATTTGCTCTGTATCATCAAATTTTTCAACTTGATACCCCATCACATCGAAAGCAAAGCGCCAGAAAGTATCAACCAAGTTGTACTTTTCTAGATCACTGAAAATAGTATTAACATCGATGCCATCTGCAAGCTTTAATAACAGATGGTTCAAGATAGTAGGGAAGGTTGGAGACTCAACTTTAAGTGTCGCTGCTAGTAGTGCTAGTTCCAGCTCTTCCTTATTTGCACTATGAGGCAGCAACTTCTTGAGGCGTTCACGGCGAACCTTAGCTGTAAAAAAGGCGCGGTAATGGGAAATAATCTGACGAAACTCCATTCTCATGCCGATCTCATTCAGGATCATTGAGCTTGAGTCAGCATAGAAATCCTCGGAGTATAGGCGAATGTCATATAACCAATCACGTTCAGGTTTGTTGGTTTCAGTGTTACTGTACAGAACAAATCGGGTGGCTGGTTCAAGTAGCTCGACACGTGTCTTTACTTCGAAGTGGGACTTATCATCTAAATGGATGATCTCAATGCCGTCAATAGAAAGCTCATCAAGCTGATCAATGAACTCTTTGTCGGTATCTTGCCAAAATACCAAACGGCTATGTTCAAATTTGTTTAAAAGGCCCTGAGATATTTGGTCTATGTTCATTGTGGATTCCGATAGGGCTATGTTGCTTATACAAAAATGGCAGAATTATATCATTCCACAACCGTTTTTAGTATCAACACGTATTGAGGTCGCATTCTAAAATTCTGCCCCCATTGTAATGAGCCTTTAGTACATTTCTAAACTGTACTCCCCAACAGGGTCACACGTGACCGTCGCAGGACCTGAAGCAAAGAGAATGCGCTTACGAGCACCACCAAGTGATACCGCTATTCGAGAATATTCTTGTTCTAGTTCGGGGTAATCAAGCTCCAACCATTTAGGAAAAGGGTCTGTTTGGACTAATTTTAAAGTTGTACCATGAGCTTGAATTTGGCCTATTGCAAGCTCTTTAACCATAGGTAATTCAGCTCCACCTCCTGTTAGTGCGATAGCTAAAATACCCATAGGAGCACCTTTGACGAAGCTAGGATCTATCTCATTTAAGATATTTTGCATACACTCTTTAAGCGAAGTAGAGAATGCAGCGACCTGAGGTAACGATAAAAACTCGTCAAGTGAAACTTCAATAACTTCACCATTAAATAATGTTGCATTCACAAACCCATCTTTGAAGAGAGATTCTTTGTATTCACGCAAACTCAAGCTCAACGCACCAACAGTGTTTGCGTATAACGGGTTCTCGTAGTTAATATTCGCTTGTTTTAAGATCATCCCCTGGAGCAATTTATCTAGGTAATTACCAGCCTCGGTGATACCACGGCTTGCTCCTTTCACTTCAAGGGCGATACTCTGCTGCTTCTTCTGGTCATATTTTATGCGGTATAAGCTAAAATCACTTGTACCTGCCCCCACATCAACAACCATTACCAACGAGTTTACGTTGTCGCGCCAACTTATTAGGGAACCTGCTACTCCAAGTGGCTCCGTCACGTTTTCTTTAACAAATAAATATTCATTTGGTAATTCACGCACTTGCTTTATCGCATTTACAAAGTTATCTAAATGGATACCATCGTTGAACTGAGTTGCGAAGGTGTCAGCCAAAACTTGCGCTTGACCAAGAAGAAGTTTCAATCTATCGGAAACGTACGTGTGCTTAAATCGGTCAAGACACGGCATCGCATATCTTCTTGAAATATTTCGATTGTACCCCATTGGAGAAATCGCTTCGTTCATTGTCCATGTGAAATAAGCAAGGTAAGCTAATACCATGTCTTCAAAAGATAATTCAGTGTTTGTAGGGTTGAATAATTTTGGAACTCGTTCACTTAAGCCCTCTTCAGAGAGGTATCTTTTTATGTTATCGATACGTTGTCTTTTCTCAATACCAGTTTGAATACGAGACATCTCGACGGCCGCTTTGCCAAACCAAACGGACCCTTCATCATCAATAAACACTGAAGAGATGAGCATATTTTCACTTATTTCTTCCTGATCACCAGGAATACCAAGCGTTATAACTTCAATATCTTCGATTTCGTCATCGTGTTCATCTTCGTGAACTAAGGTTGCCTTGGACATGGCCGTACCGAAGTCTAAACAAACTCTCGAATTTGAGTGTCCAAGGGGTAAATCAAAAATACTAGTGTTTAAAGCAGTATAATCAATATGTTGATTATCTTTTTTATCTGTAGACGGTAATACTGATGGAGCAACTTGCTTCTCTAGCCCAGTTTGTTCGTTTTTTCTATGACTGAAGTCAGAGGTTTCTTCTGAGTTAGATTCAGGTAGGCTAGGTAGATGTTCAGTTTTGCTTGCTGTGCCATCCGTTATCGAAGCCTCTGGAGACGCTTCACCAGCAGACAATTGATTCAACGCAAATTTAAGAGCGTCCATCTCTCTTTCAGTCAGTTCACCAGAAAGGGTATAGCCGCCGTTTGCAACAGGCTTAAACCTATCTAACAAGTTTGTCAGTAGAATAGTGGTTTGTGTAGATTTACTTATTTTCATCTGATATCACCTCTACCCATGGCTTCACGAGAGTCTTGATTTTTCCACCAAACTCTTTTTGTATACCATCGCGTACTACGCGTACTTTACGTACACCATACTTGTGGCCACCAAGCATCTCATGTTGTCTTGGGTTATATTCAACAATTTGACCCAACATATTTGTGTGAGTGAGCTTACGCATCCGTGCTAGTTGTCTTGCTATCCTCGACATATCAATAAAACCACTAGACGCTTTTTTAACAGTAGAAGCGAGTGGTGGATCTGATATTTCAAGGAATGGAACAACTGCTCTTTGGAGCTTTTCCATGACCGTTTGACTGGTTTCCACCTGTATGAGCAGAGAGCCGATTTGTTGGTCTTCAGAATTGCCGATATTGTGTGTCACTTCACGTTCACTACTGGTTTGCTTACCACCTTGTAACCACCATTCTTTAACGTCTGGATCTAACTCTTTGGAATCATCGAAATGAGCTTTAAGGGCAGGGATTACTTGTGCTTTAGAATAGTAGGCTTTTGAGAGTAGTTTCAAAATGGCATTATCTGTACGGTTTTGACGTGCTAAAACCAGAGCTGCTTCTTTAAGGTTGGTTTTGATTCTTGGCAACATTATTGAGTCGCGATTCAGTTCGCTCCAAGCACTACTACTTAAACTGTTGCGAGCAACTTCTAACACTTGATAGCTACTAGACAGTAGAGCGTGTGAAAATCGGATTTCAATCATTCTTATTAACATTGCAAAAGCATCATCGACAATATCAATCAGGACATCGTGCTCTACTGAAGGAGATGAATGATTTAATATTGCTCGTAGCCAATTCGCTAGCGCCAAGCCACCCTCTGAACCAATATCCTTATACCAGTCTTTCACCACTTCTGACCAAGCTCGGCTAATACGTCTTGCTCGCTTCATTCGTGCATCGACGTTTTCGACGGTTGCTAAGTACATTAACGAATCGCTAGAAGATTGCCAGGCAGAAGATAGGCTTCCACAACGTTGAAGTGCTAGTTGTATTAATGCTCGTCGAGCATTTTCAGATGTATCTGTGAGAGTGCTTTGTCTGAAAGCGTATTCAGAAACCCAGTCTGCATTTATATGGTTTAATGCTTGAGCTGCATAATGCTTTTCATCGCCATCGTTTAAGTTTTCAATATCACATGGTTCGTCAATAAGAACTTCTGATAGTTGGGCGAATACCTCGCTTTGTCTTGATCTCGATACGGCCGCCAATCTCCCTAAACTGGCGGCGGCACGAAGTCTGTCGATAGAGAGGGGGTCATCATCCTCAGTACCCAAATCGATAATGACCTCAATAACTCTAATAAGATTGCTATCTTTAATAACGCTTTGAATCGATTTATCTGCCATGCATTTCGTAAGAATGGCGTTAACATCAACAATTGAGTCAGCGGCTTCGATAGAGATTAATATTTCTTCTTTATTCAATTTAATAACCTTGGCACAAATTATTAAGTGTCTAGCCTTCGATCTGCATATCGACGACTTGTCGGATTAATTGGATGGCGTACGGGATGTCTGTTATCGAGTTAACTCGAAGTTCAACATCTCCATTTCCCCACCGTCCTAGATTAGTGACATCACGACAAAGTCCTTTTGGATCATGGATGTCTGTGAACTTACAATTAAGCGAAATACGTAGGCCTGATGCTTGAGGGACCACATCAACGAAATTTGTGTCGAGCTTGAATGCGACATAAAGTTTCAAGAACTCTTCTTTTACGTTTTCATCCAACGCTAACACTTCTTTTCTAAATGCCTGATAAAGATCTTTAGATGCACCGATAGCTATGTATGGATGGTCTTCCAAGGTGTAGCCTGTTCGCTCTGTTTCGATAGATTGATAAGATTGAAATGTTGTTTCGTCAAGGTCGGGATAGCGCCATACTTTTTGCATGTTGTTTGCTAGTAGGGCTGAACGGCTCAATATCTTATCTTTGTTCCAAGTAGCGTGATCTCTTAAGCTTTGGTTTAACGTCAGAGGACTGTTTGCAAAGCCGCCCTCCATATCGCGCTTATCCGTGTAAAACTTATCACTTAACTCAGAGTTGTATCCAGTGAGAGTAAGGTTGCCGATGGTATGCACGACTTCTTCTTGAATGACCTTCCATTCAGAACCTAGGGCCTCCTGCCACTTTTGAGACAAATTTTTGTTCTGAGGGAGAACATGCTCAATGGTATAATTTTCAACACTTATGCGTTCTTTTTTACCAAAGTTTTCTAAGCGTCTTAACCAATAAGCTCGGCTTCTCACGTTATACATATCTTTGTATTGTAAAGATCGACTAAATTCAGAGTCTGAAGGGAATCGACGATATGACGTAAGTTTCATCAACTCTGCTTTGAAACTTTCCAGATAGCGCTCTTTACGTAATGTGCGAGCAAAGCCAGCAAATGTCTTGTTAAGTGAGTTGGTAGGAATATCACATACATAACGTCTAAAGACGTAGCTCTCAACTAATCTGACACATTCAATAAATTCATGTAATGATAAAATCTCACTATCGTAATCATGATATAGCTCGAGTATCAAAGGATAGGAGACGTCTACTTTATAGGCATTCAAATCTTGAAAGGCTTCCTGCAATGTTGGTTCTTTTTCTTTCTCAAGTGCAAAGGAAATATAGAATTTGGCATGCTTACGAACGTCGGAAACCACTTCTTCAATATCAATATCGCTACTGCCTACATATTTTTTAAACGCTTCATAAACATCGCCTAAACGAGGTGGTTTATTGGTTTTTAATGTCAAGTAGTCCCGCATAAATTGATTAAATAACCAGCTGTATTCACCGTTACCAAAGTCTTGCTCCATTGGATACCAGTATTTCTCGTACAATAGCTCTTGTTGTTTACGATCCAGTCCCATCAAAACATAGTTTCTAATGAGATCGGCTTGGCTTAAGTCAAGCCCTGTGGAGTTTAAGCTTTCGAAGATTAACTGAGGGTTATCACGTTCTCGGTCGAGTGCGATATCTACAATGAGTAGCTTTTGAAGTCCTTGGTATACTTCTCCTAGTTGTTCATTAGTACATCGATTCAGTTTTTCAGTAAAAAATAGATAATTTTTTACGACGCGCGAGGAAGACTCGGCATCTTCAATTTTTTCTCCATTAACAACATTTCTAAGTTGTGGATCATCGGCTTTAGTTAATAGAAGTTTATAGAATAAGTCACCTTCTTCAACGTCATTGCATAGATAGTATTTTTGTAGCTTTCTATGATTGGTGCCATCGATAATGGCCTCATCTTGTGAGGCCTGGCGAGTTTTAAGTTCGTTAACTAAGGCGGAGATCAGAAGTGTGGTTGATGTAAGCCGTTGCTGCCCATCGATAACAAGTAGTTGTGGGACGTCACTGTGACTATAAAGGCCACGTTCAACATAAACCACAGAACCAATAAAATGAGCTTCTAAGTTCGTGGTACCAGCTCGAATAATATCCTTCCAGAGTTGAGCACATTGTCCTTCAGTCCAACTGTATTGGCGCTGATAGATAGGAATGATGAATTGAGCCGATTTTTGTAAAAATTTGAATAATCTATTTTCTGTTGCTTTCATACTAGCCAACCACACTTTTAGATACTGTTTATTTTCTGACATTAAAAAAGCACAGCTCGAAAGCTGTGCTTAATTTACTATTTTATTTCTTCTGGTTTTTTACCATGAATCGCTTTGACGTCAGCGAGTAGGTTGCCGAATTTGCCGTAGTTAACTTTTACGCCGTCATCTAGGTCTATAGAAATCTTCATTTCTGCTAAGTGCTTCAACTCTTCATCGAAGGCACGGAGTTCGGACTGTTTCTTTTCGATTGATTTCAACTCTTTATCAATACGTCGCTGCTCTGTACTACTCGCGTTTGTGCAGCTTTCCGTTAAGACCGAGTGCTGAGTTTCCAGCTTACCCATCAGTGGAGTGACATACTCAGTACGCATACGGGCAAGGGTACTTTCGTTATAACGATGCAAGTAAACCAAGCATTCAAATGCCTTTTCTTTACCTGAGCTAAATAGCCAGTAAATAGGGCGCTTTTTATACGTTTTCAAATGGTCTTTGTAGAATTGCGTAGAGAAGTAACGACGAATCGTCTCCATCGAGCTTTCGTTTTTCTTTGGCTTGATCGCATCTAAGCACAAGCTTTCTGCTACAAAGTCGAGGTTTTCTTGTAGATGTTCTTCACCCCAGACCGTTTTTACGAAATCACGGAAGCGGCTAGTTGCATCATCATCGAATAACCAGTCTTCGGCCGCCAATGGAATGATTCCATCGTCATCAGCAGGGAAGGTGTTGTACGCGCCTTCAGCAACGAGTTCTTTGAAGCCGTGGTTGCCAGCGTGTGCATAGATCAAACCTTCGCGATCTAGGGAGTAGCGCCCCATTACTATTCCTATGTAATTGCTAATAAGTCGCTGGCTGAACGAAACTCGATTGAGCAAACTAGCTTTATGGCTGTCAGAAAAGTTGTACATGGGATTGTTAAATAGTGTTATACGTTCAAGCTGTATATCTGAGCTTATTTCTTTATCTAGATCATATTCTTTTATCAAGATTTCATTTAGTTTTGTTTCTAAACTGAGGCATTTGTTAACTTGGGAAGTCCAATAGTTAGAACTCTCAATAAAAGTTTCTTTAATTTTTAAGTGATTAGTTGGAAAATGATTACACTTGAAATCATAAGAAGTTTCTCGAGAGTCCCAGTCGTCTTTATGTATGCCTTCAATTTCCTTGACTAGTTCTGAAATACTACTTCGGAACGTACTATCTATTATGGGTAAGAGGGATACATGACCACTCTGAAAGTCCATTGTTGGTGCAATATATTCTAAAAAGTGAGCTGTTACTTTGCTATTGAGTAGACCAGAGATGAACCTTGTATCAGAAGTATTGGTTGGAAATACACATGGACCTGTTGATTCAAAAATTTGTCCTTCGGGGAAACTACGAAAAGCGGTATTACCACTAGATATCCTAGTCCATGAAATACCACTTTTAAAATAATTTTGTGCATTCCTTAGGTTAGAACCTTTGAAAGATTTAAGCTCATGTCCATCGTTGCCCCAGTTTATGACAAAATCATTGTTTCCATACCATTTTCTATAGGGGCCTCCTTTTTGACAAGGAACCCATTTCTTTGATTGTCGATCTACTTCGTGCCAGAGGCGAAGAAATCTATCATTATCTCCTGTATCAAGTCCTTTCCCAATGCTTGCTAACTGGGCTAACTTTTTATTTTCCTTGAAAGCGCGATGAACAGAGTTTGATGCCCAATATGCAATAGGACTGGTCGGGATGTTTTTCAAATTATCGACCGTACAGCTTTTTAGTCTTTTATTCTTTGATGGGAATTCGGAAGGTACACCATTTTTATTGATATCTTTGCTTGTACAATAAGAAAACGAACCGCTGTATCTTGCTAGATGATAGTTTCTAAATATGGTTGCACATGTGCCAAAAGCAATTTTCATCACGCCATTATCCATATGAACCATTGAATCTAAAGTTGAACTATTGAGTAGTTCTTCACGCATTTTTTCGTAGCTAGATAGAAACATCCAAGATTGCATCGTGACCATAGAATTAAAGCCATTAGGAACTAGCCAATTGAAACCACGTTCAATGAACATTGCAAATAGATCTGACTTGGAATTTGGATAGAAGTGCTTAGCAAAATTTTTCAAAGCGGCATTCATACCTTTAGAACCCATGTAAGGCGGGTTCGCTATGCAAGCGTCATATTTATTTCCTATCAGCTGTGCTTGTACAATAATAGGAGTAATGACCGCACAAGCATCACGAACGGCAGGGTTTGAATCATTAGATTTATGCTCCAGTAAAGCTTTAAAGGCTTCCAATCCTACTAAGTATCGACTGTCAATATTGATGAGGGAGCCTAAATTTTTACCGTCAATGAATTGGTCTTTTAGATAGAATAGTAAATCCAAATATTGCTGGTTCTCGGTAGACGTTTCTATGAAATTTGATTGCTCTGCAAACAAGTCTTCCATTGAGCCAGTTTGCTTGTTTCCATCCAGATCTAAATCATGCCAGAGCTGATTGATATCTAAGTGTTCTGTTGACTGGATTGCGTGAATATTAAGTTGAATGTGGTTATCTTCAACGCGACTGAAGATTCGGCGATCATCTTCGCGAGCCTTCATTAGTACAGCGAAAGCGGCCATTTGCGCAGCACGATCATCGATATCTAAACCATAAAGATTCTTAGTTAGGATTAGCTCTGGAATTTCACGTAATCGGTAACCACGCTCTAGGTAAATCTCACGCAGCACTTCATAAACTTCAACCAAGATGTGACCACTACCACAAGCTGGGTCGAGGACTTTAATTTGCTCTGGATCGATACTAGTCGGCGTGATCGCTTTTAGTTGTTCAATTACTTCATCACTTTGCTCGGCTGGTGTGATGTAGTATTCCATTTTGTCTTTCAGCTCAGAGTCAGGGTAGGTGGCTAGCCACTGGCGACCAAGTGAGTTTTGAACCAAATATTTTACAATCCAATTTGGAGTAAAAAGCTGTGTTGCAGCTGGAATATCTTCTTTTTTTACAACTTTACCTATAACCGCATCTTTGTGATCGGAAATGTAGAACTGGTACAGCCAGCCAATGACTTCAATTTCACGCCAATTATCTTCAGGTACGTCATTAACCAGCTCTTTTAGAATTGAGTCGGTTTTAGTCAGGTTATCTGGTAGTAGCAACTCAGTGGCATCATCGAGTTTCTCGAACATAAATGGCATGATTTTGCTGAGCTGGTGGCATTGAGCGAGCAATAATTCACGATACAGCTCTTCTTCTTTGTCGCCAGCTAATAGCATTTCTACGATGTCGGATTTATTTAATCCCAAATCCTCTGCCACATCAGCGGCATGAGCTAAGATTTCAAAGCCTTGGCCAAACTCCGCATCTACTTCTTTACTCAGCATACGGAAGCCATGGTCAAGATAGCCATTCACTTCCATGAAACGAATGGCCGTAAAACGGTTAAACCAGGTAAACGCCATTTCGTTAATAAATTGGTTGTAGCCATCTTTACCACCACCAAGCGCTTCGATGCGTCTCACTAACTGCAGACGTTGTTGACCTTGCTTGCGTGTAAAGATACGTCCTTCGATAAGGGTATCCGTTCCTTGTGTCGTGGCTTCACTGATTTTATTTTCGTAGATGCCGAGTACGGCAGCGCGTTTTTTCACTGCATCCATAAAAGCCAAACGGGCTTTCGGGGCATAAGCTTTGAGTTTGTTGGTATTCATTTATATAACTCGATGGTTTAGCCTGAGCTTGCGCTCAGGCAGAAATTCAATGGTTGTTGTTTTTCACTGCTATTTAATGCGTACTTTATGGTTACTCTCAACGAGAGTGACCAGTTTATCGCGCAGCGCCTTCAGGTAATTTTCAACATCTTCGACGGTTTCCATATAAGTCGACTCAGAGACTTCTCTGTAGACTTCCATCGCATCAATTGCTTGAGTAGGCTTTGCCTTGGGCGCCTTTTCGCGGACAGGCATTGCTTCTGTCGTCGATGAACCATAGTTCGCAGAAGATTGACTCGTTGATGATGGTGAGGCGGTGGCTTCTGAATTTGAAGATTGTGCTTCTTTCGTTTTTTCCGCTAGCGCTTGCTGCTGAAGAATGTAGTCGTTCACTACCTTTTCCGCATCGTTAAACCAATCATCCGCTTCAATAAGCTCGTGCTTAATCTGCGAAACGCTGTTTTCACGTTGTACGCGTTTAATTGCATTCTGGAATGGCAATAATACTCTATTGCTGATCTCTGCACTTGCTCCAGCGTTTTCAATCAGTTCTTTAACTTCATCAATACGCTGTTCGAGCTTTTTGATAGTGTAACTTTGCTGTTTTTCAATCAGTTGGTTATTGATTGAGGTCAGCGTCTCAACTAGAGGTTGAATATTACGAATATCTCGATACGGTGATGCGTTGTGATAAATAGCAGTAAGTTTATCAAGTGCAGTCATTGCCTCCGCATTCTTTTCAAGGAACGCACGGTTCGCGGAGAAGGTGATATTTAAAGCACGCTCTAGCCCTTGCCAACTTGTAAACTGAGTTTCGTAGAAGTTTTCCAGTAACTCATACTCTTCTTCAAAATCGAGCAGGTCGTTGGTTTTAGCGATGAATTCATCAACGAACTGGAAGCTGGTTTTGATTTCCGTTAAGCCTGATAACAACATAACGCCATCATCGATCTCGTTACCACCAGGGTAATGGCCAGTCGATGACATCGATTTGAATCGTCTCAGTTTAGTCAGCCATTGATTTAACTTTTCAACTGCTGAGTTAAATAACTCTTTTTCGGCGCTAGGAGCGGTGCCAAAGCTAAGGTCTTTATACAGCTTCGCTGCTTTTTTCAGATTAGCTTCAGATTGTTGCTTGATACGGCGAATACGCAGGTTCGCTCTTTTTTGAGACTTACTTAGATGTTCATATAAGCCTTTTAACGGGACTTCCTGTTGGTTAGCCTGAAACACAAGTTTATTGGCAAGACCAAGACGTGCCAATATTAGGATGATCTCATCGGTGTTCCAACCATAAGGGCGCTTTGAGAACTTCTTGATGATATCGGCCGCTGTGACCGCGTAACCATGGTCGTCACTTAATGAAACGTGCTGTTCTATTTCAAGAACTGCGAGTGGATTGGCTTCTTCACCTGCTAAGTCGAGGCCAATCTGTGCCGTATCGCCAGCGGCTAAAGTTTGCTGGATTTCACTTAGGATGTTTCCAGGGAATGGTTTGATCAGTTTGAGCTTACCGAAAGTATTTTCAATGATGTAGCGGTAGGCTCCCTCTAGCATGACAGCAAGTGAGCTACCTTTTGCATCAAAGCCAGAGCCAAGCGTGTAAAAATCAGACTCTTTGATTAGTTCTTCGAGATCTCCGACTAATCGCTTGCGACGATTCATGTTCTCGTTGGCTTTATCGCGGCGGATCTGTTCTTGACTTGAGCCTGAGGCGCTACTGCTTTTGCGAATGAATTTTTCCGTCTTAATATAAGTACGAAGATCATCGAATAGGCGAGGGTTATCATTCAGTTTGACAAGAATGCAATCTGATGAAAAGTTTGCACAGGTAGCGTCGTTGTATTCGTCGTAACTGTTGTCGATAGGTGAAACGACTTTCAGCAAAATATCACTGTCTAAATTGCGATCAAAAGGAACACCGTTACAAAAACGAGCCACTGGAAAATCTTGCTTGTTCTCTGGGTAACGGAAGTTGTTGTTGCGACGCAATATCTCGTTAAAGATGATGTTACTCAGTTCGGTTGTCTCATCTGAAGGTTCGATATCGGTCTTCTTAATCGCTTCTTCGATCTCTTTTTCCTCATTAGTCAGGAAAATGTATTCATCGTTTTGTCGAGCAATTAAGTTGTTACGTTCCAGTACCTCGAGACGAGCCTCAATAGCCAGTCGCAACGCGCGTTTATCCTGATCAATTTCGCTGATGCAAAGGGTTACCAAGTTATCAATATTGGATTTCACTTCATCGACGTAACGGATCATAAATAAGGTTTGCAGAACTTGAACTGCAAATTCATCAATGGAAGTTTTGTCTGCGGCATGATTAATGTCACGCACGACAGCATCATCAAGAAACTTCTTAATGGAGTGATAAAAACTGTGAATAGGGATCAAGCGACCCACGTTTTTATCGGCAAACTCTTTTGAGGCGATTTGGAAGGCGTCAATCAACGAACGTTCACCACGACTCATGTGTTGCCCTGAAGCACCAGCACGGCTGATGCCTGTGAAGATCTTTTGTACCAAGTTGTATTGGTACGGCACGAATGGATAGGTATTGATGAAATCATCGCTACTTTGATAGTTCGCCATTTCAGCCGCATTGCTTTGTTCAAAACTCAACTGGCTACGAATGATATCGCCTTTGGCATCATAAAGTTCAGACAGGTGACTTTTAGCTTCCTCTGTTTTACTGAGTAGACGCTTTTCGATGACTTCATTTGTGTTGGAACTAGAAAGGGAAATACGTTCAAATCGACCTTGGATTTTGGAAAAATCCTGGCTTTTTGAGCCTTGCATACCGCCAACAATGGAGTCGATATCGGCTTGAGAAGTCACTATCACCCAAGCGCGACCACCACAAATTGTTCCGAGATTCTCGGTGATAGTTTGTAGTTTGAGCATCATCTGGGTGTTTTTACCAATAAACTGACCGATTTCATCGACGAAGAAGAGCAAGCGGCGATCGCGATTCCCATCAAGGTATTCTTTTACCCACTTACAGAAATTGGCAATATCCAGAGGGAAGTTTTCTTCAATTTTCTCGACCCACAGCTTAGTGGAATCTAATGATTGACCCGTAACCTGTGCCAGTGCTTCTGCCATGTCATCACGGTAGAAATCATAGGAATCCCGTTGTTCTAGCCAGCTTTCACCTGTGATTGACTCAAAGGCAGTTTGAAAGCCTTCAAACTGCCCACGAGAATCCAGTTCTCGCTCCAAGTGGGCAATATGCGCATGATCGCCTGAGTAGCCCATTTCTTCATTGAATACTTTTAGGAAGACCTTAAGAATCGCATCTTCTTTGTCATCAGTGTCGGCTCGGCTATCAATATTGAATAAGATAACTTTGTTGTCTTTCTGGATCGCTTTTTCAATGTCACCAACTAGGAATGCATCGTCCTTCAATTTTTCAGAGAAAAAATCAAACGCTGTGCGAGTCGTTATTCCATCAGTAGCTGACACATTTTTCAAAAGGTATGACAGGATCTTGATGAAGTGCGATTTACCGCTACCGAAAAAGCCAGAAACCCAAATCCCTGATTTGCCAGTGATCGCAGCTTGTTCTGGGTCGTACACAGAGGGCATATAAAATTTAAAAAAGTTCTCTATATGCTCTTTTAGTTCATTCGTGATGACGTATTCATCAAGTTCGACAAAGACGGTTTCATTTTCGGTTTGATCTGCTTTAACAACGCCATTGATAGGGCGAGCGATATCTTTCGTAAAAAGTTGTTTAATATTCATTCTTTTTCTAACCAACATGCTTATTGTAAGTTTGCAAGTTCATCGTCATATACTTTTTACTGAGCTATGGGACGAGTTTGAACGCACGGTAATAGTTATTTGATTCGATACGGCCGAATGGTTTTAATGTTGCTCCATCGTATTCACCAGGATAAAACATTACGGTAGGCACGTTCCCCACTTTGGCATGCAATGCATTGAGAAGACCATGCCCACGAATGATAGGCCAGACACTGCCTAGCCCGTGTAAGATGATGAAGTCACATTCAAGTACATTAGCCTGTTTTACAATAAATTCAGCAAACCGATTTTGTTCAAGAGGGCCTTTTAGTGCTTTGAATAAGGCATCATCACCTTTCTCAAATTGCATCTTGTAAGCTCGATCGAGTAGCTTACGAGACTTCAGTAACTCGACGACCATTTCATACAAATTGATACACGCGAAGCGTTTTCCTTTGATTTCACTGCGTGATGCCAGTTTTTTAGTCAAAAAGTCGATATGCTCTCGAACAATAATCTCGTGCTCAGCAGGGTAGTCGAAAATGTAGAAGCCTATCTCACCGCCCAGTTCTTTGTTGGTGAGGAACTCATCACTTTCCAGTCTGTCTTGCACTTTTTCCAAACGTTGCTGGAGTTGCTGTACTGTTTGCATTATGGCTCCATTGCTCTGACGATATCATCTCTATCCATCTCTGATAGGAGAATGCGTACATCAGGTGAGACAAAGATATTCATGAGTTTTTTGTGTTTGGTGGAGTCTATATAGCCTGCATCTGCTAAAACTTTGAACGCGACTTGGGATATTTTATACGTAGATGACTCTGACATCTCAAGTAAACCTGGGTATAGGCGTCCGCGCTCCTGCCAAAAATGCTGCCAGTCATCTACATTCAATGCTTCTCTATACATACGCTTTGCGTCTGTTACCACAATTCGCATAAAATCCGCTAGGATAGGGGCGTTGATTAATGTTGCAGCGAACATTAACTGTGTTGCTTCTTCTGTACCGCTATAAGCTAATTTTTGAAGGTACTCGTTGTTTAACGATTCCAGACGCTTTTTGATTGTCGCGGCATTGCGTTTAGCTGACGCAGCTGAAGGCTTTTGCAAGATGTTCTCTTCTACAATCGCTTTGTTCCAATCCTCTAGGGTTGGTTCTGTTAATAGCAGGTCGGCAATGATTTGGCTTTCACGGAGCATTAGACTTCCACCAATAAGATCGCCTAAGTAGCGTTTGTGTTCAGACATCAATGTTTCCTAAAGAATGAAGTTGAGTTCGATTCCCCTCATAGCCTGCGGCTAAGTGTAGGTTTTCGATACCATAAAGTGTTGGACTGTTACGCAGCCATAGTTGGTGTTCTGGAGACAGTAATCTGGCACTATCAGAACAATCGACATTGAGTCTTCGTAATAAATAGCCAGCAATAGCGGCTCTAACATCGAGGTATAAAACACCATCATTCATGTTGTAATCCAACTCAATGGCTTTGGGGTGCTTAATATTTTTGGGATGGGGTACTAGCTCTAATGGAACGATACGTAACCATTGGTTATCGGACATCTTGGATTGAGACTCTGATACCGCTAGATCCAGCAGTTTGGCTTTAGTTATACGAGTAACAACAAAATCACGAAACTCATGGCTCTTCATATCGTAGGCACGTACATGCCATCGAAGACCATTGTTCACTAATGTATGTGGTATTATCGTTCTTTTGCTTGGGCCACTATCTAGAGAAATGTATTCAATCGATACCGCTTTTTTGTTGAGTGCTGATTGGGTTAGCTTAGAAACAATGTGGATATCGGGTACAGCAAGCTGACTCGGTGTTTCAACAGGGAAACGAACATCTTCCATTATGTCAATGCTATCACTGAAGTTGTGCGTAAGCTGACTGAGCGCTTTTTGCGCATCATAGTCAAAAAGTGGCTTAAAACATGACGTTTGGAAATAACGCTTCTCGGCATTGTCGTACACAAGGTTCTCGCCAGCCAGTTCTTTATACAGGTTAATGTCCCGAGTGGCATTGGAAAGCCCCATCTTAAAATGTGCGACGACTTCAGCTCGCGAAAAATGGCCCACAAACATCAAACGGAAATCTATATAAGACAAACGTTGTTTTTGAGCGTAGCTAAGTTGTTCCATAGCAATTATCGTGAATTATTTAATGTCTGAAGTATGAACCATTTTGGGTCTGACATCAATCCAGATAGTGTTGGTAGGTGTTTTATTAAGCATAAATGTGAGGTAGGCACAGACGATAAAAGCCAGCGTTTACACGCTGGCAACAGTCAATCTGGGGAAAGGATTAACATAGAGTAAAGAGTATGGTTTTATGAGATTTGATGGGTCTTAACTTGTTTTAGCCAGTCGTTAATTGAGAAAGAGCAACAGAAATCATCCATTTCGGAGTTGTTATCGACATCATCAAAAAGATAAAGTTGAAGTTGCCCATTATCAGTTATATTTCTAAAGTGAGATTTATTGAGAGCAAACACTACGTTTAAAATGTCTTCCTCACTTTCAACCTGACATAGAAACGTGCTTGAAAAGGTTGCCATAATAGCAGAACCATCATTCAATTTTACATACGAAAGGAGTACTAGATCCATAGATTGTGCAAAAGTAAGGCATAGGTCTAGTGGGGAAGTGATATGTAATTTTCTGCCGTTTAAACGAATGTCATGACTAGTGAGTAGAGGGTGGTTAATCAAAGAAAGTTGATTATTTGACTGTTCTTGATAGTTCTTCAAATTTTGCATAATAAATCCTTAATAAACTTACCCCAAAACTTCGTTTATTGTAGATTTATTAAGTGACACGCGGGGTGTTTAACGCATCTGTTTTTAAGTTATAACTGATGATGATTAAAGTCAATTAAATTCTATAAAAAGTGAAGGTTTATCATTTTAATTATTTAATCATCACAATAGAGTTCTTCGTAATCGATAAGATGCATGTTCCTATCAATCCGCTTTAAATCTTCGAAAGCAAAAAATTTCTTAGCTAATCGAATAGCGTAATAAGGTTCGGTCGTATTTGAAAGTATTACCTCTCGACTATGAGGAACATGGACAAACTCAATACTGCCAAACCTAGTCTTATAAAAACCTGATTCCCCTGTTGTACCCAGAATTAAAATCATCGGGATCTGAGAGATAACACTCCACCTTGAGAGGGCATCTTCGAAAGATATATAACACAGTTCGCCTTCTCGCAGTGACAAAGCTAGTTTGTCAAAGAAATCAGGCGGCAATGTCGAACGCAAGTAAACAAATCGCTCAAAATTAATACTGACGATGTAGTCGTGTTTTGCAATGATCTGCTCAATATCATCACTTCTAAAGATTGAGCAGATCTCATCACGTTTATAGATAAACTTTTCTGTACGCCGATACTGCATTTCGAAGATCATTTTCATAGATTAGAAACCACGATGATTCAAAATGAACGAACTATGACACGAACTTCGATAGGAATTCAAACGTATTGCTGTATTTAGATGTTTATTTAAGTAACTTTTTGAGAAAGGATGAAGTTCTACAGTGCTTTTCCTACAAGTTGACTTGCCTTCATTTTTACAACTAAATCCTAGAATTTTAAGAAAGTGATTAACGCTTCTTTTTATCTGTGTAATATTATTCACTGTTGCACTTGTTCGGAATGAAATACCATTATATTTTGACAACACAATTTGGTTATGCTTAATCTTCATTTGAGAGTAGGCTGCTATATAGTTTTCATTCGAAATGACGACTTTTTCGTTATAGCTTAGGCCGAGAGTTCCAATAACGGTATTAGCCACAGATAATATTCTTTTTCCATCTGGGGTTAACCTCTCACGTAGTTCTTTATTTTGTAGTGAAAGAAGTTCATCTCTAAGTTTAAATAGTCGATCAAACTTAACCAACTCAACATTAACATCAACTGAAGGAATGCCAAACTCCTTTGCCAAAAGAAACTTATCCGAAGACGCTTTTTCTTCGTTTGTAGCGTTACCTGATTCTATAATCAAGGTTGCTTCTTGTGCAGAAATATCTTGAGCTTCTGCGATTGCATGGGCTTCCTCGTTAGAGTCAACTCGGTTTCTGGCAGCTAACAGTTGTTTATGTTGGTTCTTGTTTGATGAACTTGTTTCGATGGAAATTGAGTCAAACCCCAGTGCTTCGAGAGTCGCTATTAATGCAACAGGCATATTCGCTTTCAGAACCGTTGACTGCGCTTCGTGTAGTCCTACCATATCATTAAACGTGAACTTATCGCTGACCACTGGTTTAGCTGGTAAAAGGTAACTATTGCGATCTCTAGATACCGCAAAGTGAATTTCTTTGACTGCTCTAAAACGTAATGCTAACTGAACCAGAGAATTTGGAACAAGTACGCTGTTACTTATAATGGTAATAGTGTCAGAATAGTGCTTTTCAATACTCACACCGCAGCCGATATAAGGCGAATAGAAAATTTTATGATACTTTTGCGCTTCGACATTCGGGTCTGAAATGAAATCTATGACTTCAGGCTGACGTTTAGTATCTGAACAAACTACTAAGATCCCCGCTTGAAGTGCTTTTTTATAACACCCATTGTTATTACTTTTGTAACCCATACGTTTGATGGAACGCCACATTGTTTTCAAACAATCGAAAGCATATAGGCGTTCATTGAAAGGGGAGTTTAAAACGGTAGAACGGTCTTTTATGGATACGGTTCTTTTTTTATAGGCTGAGTAGTCATCAACGTTATATATAGCAATGTCATCTTTACCGATACTCCTGACGAAATTACCGCTGATATCTTCAGAAATGTCAGCATCCATCATAATTAACCACTTAGCATTTTCAACAACCGACTTTAGAGACTCATAGCTGTTCAACTGACTGTCCAAATTTTGAAAGTGACTACCTTTAGTTGCTGTGATGCCTTTTTCGCACTCATCCCAGATAATCAAATCTGCTTGTAAAACTTCGAATAGTAGCCCTGGTAGACTATTAATCGTTGTTGTCAGTACTGACGCTGACTCTAGCTTACCAATGTTCATTTCTTTATGATCACAGGTAGATAGTTTTGTACAAAAATGAGATTGAAGCTTGTTTTTAAAACATTGACCTAAAGCTTCTATGTGGGAGATATAAACAACTTTAGCATCAGGGTTTGAAGAAAGTACTTTTTTGGCAATTTCAATAGCAGTAGTAGTCTTACCCAAAGACATTGATGCTCTAAGAAGATTTACACGACTGGCGGTGAAATCAATTTCTCGAATTGCTGACACATTTGAAGCACTTTTTAAGCCGACTAAATCATCCACTGTACTTAAGATTGGATCCTTATACATATTAACTAGTTCTTTAGCTTCCAAGTTGTCGATGTTAAGTTGTTCGCTAGCAACTGCTATAGCATCATCACGTGATAACCTCAGTGGAACGGCACTGATTAGTTCTTTAATCGCGAGCAGTTTTATCTCTTCGATAGGCTTGATTTGATAAATACCTGAATAAATGCTAAAACCGTAAGTTATTGGGTTGTTTGAAAGCATTTGACCGTTATATCGGATTGTAATGTCGCGTTGACACGCTACTTTTGCCGCATCAACTAACTCTTCATCATTAACATCTTTGCTGACGTTAATGTAGGAAAGAGTATGTGCTTTGCCATTGTAAGTTTTTGCAGCGATTGAAGCGGATGTCAGGGCTACATCGTTTCTGAAGTCGTTATAAAATGATATATCTTCAGGAGTGCCAACAAAAAGGACGCACTTATTAGAATATGGATTTTTGATGTTTATTATTGGTTTTATACTTAGCATGATTAATTCGTTATTTTTATTTTTTATTATTGTATCCTTTGGATATAAAAATATGAACAAAAAATCACTTATAATAAAAAGTAATTTTCAAGTCAAAGAAATTTCCCAAGTAATTCAATCGAATGTGCTGTTAACTTTAGAGAAAGTTAATGTTTTTTGTCAATTTATGCTGAGTGTTAATATTATACATAAATAACTACTTAAGTAATTATTATTGTGTTAGTTTGAATTTTAATGTGAATAATCAATTGGCATTAGTTGGGTTTTATTATTGGTTATATTTTAAAATGAAGATGATTAATCAATTAGTTAGATGCTTTAAATAGGGAACATGATAAATTTATATATCTTATATATAAAATAAAATCCTATGTTCCCTTTAAATGTACAACCATTTGCTATCTGCATGCGTTAGCATGCTATTTACTGACTCTACGAGTCAGAAGGACGATTAATTAGTATTCAGTGTCTTATATGCAATTGATATGCGAAACATCGAGGTCACTTACTAGATTGAGATATTGACTAGTATTACATGTACCTCGATGGGGCTTTGCCTAATTCAGTGAAAATGCATGATAGCCCCATATTAGTCAATTCTTAAACAATACACTGAGTTTCAAGCATACCAAGCCCTGTAAGTTTGTTCAGTGCCTTGATCATGGCGTAAGCCTCGCCAATCTGTGCATTGTAATTTCTTAGGCCTAATTTCCCACCTAGTAGCTGTTTTACTCGGTACATCGCTATCTCTGATAGAGAGCGCTTATGATAGCCATACCGCATTTTTCACTTCTTGTTGGAGTCGTAGAGTTTCTGGCAACCTACCGCTAAGTTACGAGGATGCCCTTGTTCCCAGAAGGCTGCATGGCATCGTGGCAATTCCTTGTGTCATAAGCGCCATCGCCTGATATCTCAATGATTTTGCGACATGTCTGCTTAAGCAAATGGGAAGCACATCGGCATCGGTTACGTTAGATAAGCTCAGCTCTGCTGCGACTATGTCGTGGGTGTTGGTATCGACTGCGAGATGTAGCTTTCTCCAGACTCTACGCTTTCCGTCAGTACCATGCTTCTTGACCTTCCATTCACCTTCGCCATAAACTTTGAGGCCAGTTGCATAAATGGCCAGATGCTGTATCGCGCCTCTAGTTTTAGTTATAAATGAAACCTCAACTTGCTTAGCTGACGGCTTATACAAGTGTAGTGCGGACACACTAGCGGAATGTTAGCTAGCTTAAATACTGAGTCTATAAAACCTTGCAGCGCTCTCAATGGCATAGAGAAAACTCGTTTCACCATCAGTGCAGTAGAAATGGCTAAGTCGCTAAATCGGCGAGGTCTACCTCGCTTGCCTTGTTTGTTTTGCTTCCACTCGGTAATCTCTTCCTCATCAATCCAAAAGGTCAGAGAACCGCGGCTTATTAAGGTTTTGTTGTACTGCTTCCAGTTAGTTGTTTTGTAACGAGGTTTAGGCATGAGGCGACGACGATTAATGGGTGTAGTGGATCAGAACGTAACTTCTTGATTTAGTTCCATCGATTTACGCACAAAGCCCCTCGATGGCTATAGGATTTTGCACTGGGTGTAAACAGTCTGTTATCGCTGCAAGTATTGCGTTAGAGTAATAATACTAGTTAGTATATTGAGAGCCTGATGATGTTAACGGTTGGACTGTAGGGCATATGGGTTAGGTAAACTGCGTACTTATTCAGCGGTTGTGATGATACATGAAGTATAGAGCGGCGATGCCATAGGCGTAAACTAGACCAAGGGCATCTGAGCTTGCTCCCGATAATGTTTACTCTGTCAAGCAGAGATAAGCAGCCAGATGTGGATTAACCATTTAAAAATCGATAAAATGCCCACCATCACATACATTTGGTTAAACTTTTGTCCAATAAAACGGAAATTAATAGCCTGCAATTTTCGATAACCACACTTTATAATTTTGACTATTAATCAGACGGTTAAAAACCTAAAATAGGGAACATGGTAAATATCTATATACTATATAAAAAATTAAATCCTATGTTCCCTTAAATGCACGATAAACTATTCGTTATCTGCATGCGCTAGCATGCTATTTACTGACTCTACGAGTCAGAAGAACGATTAATAATTGTATGGTCTACTGAATTGTTTTGTTGGACATATCATATTTATTTATTGAAAAACACAACAAGGTTCGTTCGGCTAACTAAATCTTTTATAATATAGATCTGGTTAGCAAGCGATATTATTAATTAAGATTTAGAAGTCTCTATTCTCGACGATTTCATTCTTTTAAATTATGTCTTATATAAGCTAGTGTCGTTTTCATGATTGTAGAATTCTAACCTTTGCCGCCAACTCGTTTAATGCTTTATCTTGTGGTATTTATTTCAAAAAACGATTTCTAACTATAAGCTTAATGAGACGTGATCGTATGTATTCTATGGCGGCAGAAGCTTTTAATAAATAAAAAAGTTTTATTTGATTTATTTTTTATTTTATATTTACAGTTCTTTTAAAATATGCTTTATTAAAGTGGTGTTAAACATGGTCTGAATTTAAAGGTAATCAAAGTGAATCGTCATAAATACGTGTATAAAAACCCAAAACTAAATGTTATTAACAAGAATTTAAATGATGGTTTAAATTCCACTGTTGATTTAAATCCCTATGATGATTATTCAATCTCAGATTGCGAAGCATTACTTAAAGCGAACAGTTTAACTGTTGAAGAACAGCATCATAGTATTAAACCCAACGTACCATTCTCTAATAAAAAATCAGTTAACTGTATGGTATTGAGTCAATACCATATTAAAACGGATAGGCGTCAATCAGCGCAAAGCAACCAAACACAGAAAGAATCTCGTGTCCCTGGCCTTTATGGTTGCAATCGTTACAAATCAAAACGAAAAGAACAAGTAAAACAGAGCGAAATGTTTTACTTCTTTTAACGCGCGTCGGGATAGATATTATGACGAAACAGCATCAATGCGAACAAATGCCGAAGGAAGTTCAAGTGTACTGTACAGATCACTACACAACTGACGAACAATGGTTTTTGTTTGTCTCTGAAATGGCAACAGAAATGGATCTAGAACTGAGTCATGAACTTAATGAAGTAGGGGAGTTGCTCTGGCAAACTGCTTTTAACATTATTCATTGTCCGTATTGTGGCTTGACACTAGAAACCACGCAAACGCCTACTGTCCATTTTCATAAGGCTGTTAACTATAAACTGATTTAGTCACTTTACTTTCGTATTTGTCACGCTTATCAGCATGACTGTATATCTACATTTGAGAGAAATTCATGAGAAAGAGCAGCCAACGTTATAAATCAAAACTATCAAGATTCTACAAGGTCGCGAAATCTAGTCAAATGACACTGACAGAACTCATCGAGTTAAAACGTAGAGGGACGCAAATAGATACTGCAATGCGTTTAACAGCCAAGCTTGGAGAGGTCATTGATTGGCAGAATTTCAGTTCGAATGGCTTCGTGATTACGGTTCCTATATTAGCTGGTAATGGACAGACAGTTGAACTACTTTGTGTTTGCTATGATTTTAATTCATTTAAACAGCTTCAGGCTAGATATGGTGACTGTCCTGAAGACATTGAAGAACGAGTATTGCAAGCACTAAAAGATTTAGAATTGTAAATTTTTAATACAGGGTTAAAAATTATATCATTAACTCTGTATTAATGGGTAGACAGGAGCCCCCCATAGTACAGATTTGTTGTCCATCATTAACTCGATGATGTTTGGGATGAGCATTTCAAGTATTGAGGTGCAATCTCGTAGTTGTTTTCTATTTGCAGAGCTGTTGAATGTTGCTCCTCCATGAATGATTTGGTTTCTGAGAGTATAGAGTCTAGAAAACAGTATCGATAAGACGACGGCAGTATTGCATTGGCCTAAGGCTTTGCTAGCAGCCGTTTTAGCCTTTGAACGGTGATTTTTCCAGTCTTGCTCTGAAATTCTCTCACTTTGGAAGTCCCAGTAAGATTGAAGAATAAATTCGTTTTCTAGAATCAATCTAATAGTACCAGCGTATTCTGACCAGACTATGTTGTGGAGCTTATTTGTAGCATCTACAGAAACCAGTTTGTCCAAAAACTCTTGATATAGACCTTTTTCACCATAAACAAGTTTTTGTTCAAACTCTTGAGCGTAAGCAGAGTTGAATGCAATCCACAAAAAAGTAAATTTCGAATCGTCGTCGGTGCATTGCTCAGCTTTGTTTAGCCAGCTTAGTGCTCTATGTACTCTAATGCCTAAGTTGGGAGAGTAATCAGATCGTTCATTACGCTGGCGCTGCTTGAGTTCATTATAGTTCTTTGTCTTGTTCATTTTATTTTACTTATAACCTAGCTCATGAATATGAGATGTAAAACACATAAGCACCATATCACATATGCTTGAAATGCTCTAATATGCATTTTAATTCGCCTAATTAGTCGAAGGTTTCTCTAAAGCCAATGGCACCTTATTCGATACATAGGGGCGTTTGCTGACTGATGCTACTAGTGTCATAATCACACAATAGTTAATGGTAGTTGTGCATATAAAATGACGTTTAACAATAGCTTGATAAACTTTTCGCGTGCTGGGGACATTTTCCACTATCGTTGGGCTGCAAAACGGTGTTTGAAACTTTTAGATTTCAATACAAAGTTGCACAAGATAACGATAGAAGGCTCATTAGAACCAGACAAGCCTGGTGAATGCGTGGTTGATGTTGCCGAGTATTCAATGTCTGGAAAAGGGGCAATCGTAGAGTACTTTCAACTAAAACACTCAACAACTCAATTAGATTGTCCTTTCACATTAAGTGGCTTAAAAGACACTATTGTGGGCTTTTCTGAAAGGTTTAGAGCGTTCAGCTCAAAAAAATCAGGTTTAGAACACTACGTTTTCACTGTCATAACCAATCGCCCAATTGCTAAATCATTTAAAACTAATATAAAAAAGATTGCAAATAATCAAAAAGCCGATATTAGATTTACTGAAACTATAGAAAAATATACAGGATTAAAAGGTAAATTACTTACTCAATTTTGCTCTGTAATACGTCTTTGCGATGGGGAAGGGAACTATGACGCTCAAAAGTATGATATTCACAAAGAACTCTCCCTGATTACAGTTTCTAAAGAGTTTGATAAGACAGCTAAACTCCTTGTTAGTAAGATCACAGAGAAGATAGAACCAGGAAAGAGTAACGTAATAACTATAAATGACGTGTTAGAGGTCTTTGATATTACGGATATTCATGATTTTTTCCCAGCGCCGCCACAGTTGGAATCTATTTCTGAATATATCCAGAGAGAGCAAGAAGAAGAAATCATTAAATCAATTAGTAGCACCCGCTCTCACACACTAATTTCGGCTAATGGTGGAGTCGGCAAGTCCATACTTTGCCAAAATATTGCCAGACACTTTAATGAACATTCATGTGCGATCGTATATGACTGTTTTGGTAATGGGGGTTATAGAAGGACAAGTCAAAAGCGTCACCGTCCCCATGATAGTTTTGTTCAAGTTTCAAACCAGCTTGCCAAAGAGGGGTTGTGTACAGCACTTATACCCTCTAGACACGAGCCTGATGATTACTGGATGAGAGCATTTCTTACTAGGTTAAATGAAGCGTGCACAGCTCTAAGAGAGCGTTGTGAGAATGCTTTGCTAGTATTGATTTTTGATGCTGTCGATAACGCTGAAATGGCAGCTAAAAGCTCAGGTGATAGTTGCTTTGCTTCGCTATTGATCAGAGAACATGTTCCAGATAATTGCAGAATTGTTTTTGCGTCTAGGCCAGAACGTACACACTTGTTCGACCCACCTCCTACCGTCAATATGATAGAGCTTCAATGTTTTACTGATAGAGAGACATTCTTGATCCTTTCTAGTCGATACAAAGATGTGTCTATACATGATGCAAAGGAGTTTAATCGGTTAACGAGCGGTAATCCTCGTGTTCAAGCTAATGCCCTCAGTTTAAATGCTCCTTCCATTAGTGAATTACTTTCTTCTTTTAGTTCAAATCCAATGACCGTAGATGATCTTATTGAGAAACAACTAGAAAAAGCAATTGCTTCTCTGAAAGACACCTTTCCAAAAAACGATAGGGAGCAAATAGATGCTATCTGCACTGGACTTGCGACTTTGCCGCCATTTATCCCCTTAAATGTCTTAGCTCTGGTCGCCGAAGTTTCGGAAGATTTAGTAAGGAGTTTTATAACAGAGCTGGGTAGACCACTTTGGATGACTGATAGCTCCGTTCAGTTTAGAGATGAGCCGACTGAAAAGTGGTTTCAAGATACTTTTATTGCGACTACAACACAGATAAGGAGCTTTATAGAGCGGATTAAACCATTAGCAAATAGCTACTCTTACGTTTCAGAAGCATTGCCTTTGATGATGTTAAAAGCGGAGTTGTTTGATGAATTGGTTGAACTAGCACTTTCTGATGACAGCTTACCAACTGATCGTCCCTTTGATGCACGAAAAATTAGATTATTCCGTCTTCAATATGCATTTAAAGCCGCTTTAAAAGAAAGAAAGTATTATGAAGCTAGTAAGTTAGCGTTAAGGGCTGGTGAAGAGATTGCGGGCGATGAACGACAAATAGAAATTTTATCTAAAAACTGTGATTTGACCACGAGATTTTTATCATCTGAAAGAGTTCAGGAGCTTGCACATAGAAGAGTTTTAGGTGGCGCATGGGAAGGCTCAGAAACGGTCTATTCTTCTTCATTACTATCATCGATTGGAGACTGTTCAGGAGAAGCTCGTAGCTATTTGAGATCGGCAAGGCACTGGCTACATAGATATTTTGATAGACGAGATGAGTCGGAGGAGTCAGAAGATCGCTTTGATGAAAAGCTAAATGAACTGGAAATCGTAGAGCTTGTTACATCAACATATAATCTATTTGGAGAATGTAAAGCGGTAGACTACTTACTCTCTTGGTCTCCTCAATGTTGCATATGTAGTGGCATAGTGAATTTGGTCACTTAGTTAGAGGTGATATCATCACCTCATAAGTTAACAGGTGACACTATGACAAAACGTACAAGACGACTATTTAGCGCTGAATTTAAGTTAGAAGCAGCTCAGTTAGTCCTAGACCAAAATTACTCAGTGACTGAAGCAGCCCAAGCCATGAATGTGGGCAAGTCCACGATGGATAAGTGGGTTCGCCAGCTTAGAGAAGAGCGCCAAGGAAAAACACCGAAAGCTTCACCGATGACCCCTGAGCAAATAGAAATTCGGGAATTAAAAAAGAAGTTGGCTCGCCTTGAAGAGCATAATGAAATATTAAAAAAAGCCACGGCTCTGTTGATGTCGGACTCACTGAACAATTCTTGATAATCAAGAAACTCAAGCAGAGCTACAGCGTAAAAACATTATGCGAAGTCTTCAATGTTCATCGAAGTAGTTATCACTATTGGCTTAAACGCCCAACGGTAATTAACGCTGAAACAGTAAAGTTGCGCAGCTTGGTCAGTGAGGCTCACGCTGCAAGCAATGGCTCTGCGGGAGCTAGAACCATTGCAGATATAGTCACAAATCAGGGTGTAAAGCTGAGCCGATACCGAGCAACAAAACTTATGAGAACGCTTGGTTTAGTGAGTTGCCAAGTGCCAAAACATCGTTACCGAAAAGCTTCACAAGAACATATTGACGTTCCAAATCACTTAGGTCGTCAGTTTGCGGTTACCGCCCCAAATGAGGTCTGGGCTGGTGATGTGACGTATATTTGGACAGGTAATCGGTGGATGTATTTAGCCGTTGTTATCGATCTTTTTGCCCGAAAAGTGATTGGCTGGTCGATGTCTCTATCACCTGATTCTAAACTAACAGGCAAAGCTCTTTCGATAGCTTATGAGTCACGTGGTAAGCCTAAAGGTGTTATGTTCCATAGCGATCAAGGCAGTCATTATACTAGCCGTAAATACCGTCAATTGCTGTGGCGTTTTCAAATAAAACAGAGTTTATCTCGCCGAGGAAATTGTTGGGATAATGCGCCGATGGAGCGTTTCTTTAGAAGTCTGAAGACTGAATGGGTGCCAACTGTGGGTTATCGTAGCTTCGCTGAGGCTCAACAAGAGATTACCCGTTACATTATCGGATACTACTGCCAACTCAGACCACATCAGTATAACGGTGGTCTAACTCCCAATGAATCAGAACGATTATATTGGGAAAACTCTAAAACCGTGGCCAATTTTAGTTGACCACTACAATATTTAAAGTAACAGAAACCTTCATCCGTAGACTTATTGATTTAGGGGATTTTGACTCTATTTCAAAAATGGCTATCTACGGGAAAAAAAATCCAAGCTTCATATTAGCTGTAACAAGCGAGCTGGTCAGGGTCGGTAAATCCCCCCCTAGAGAGTGCTTAACTCAGTGTTTGAATCAAATTGTAAAACCGACTATGAGGCTTGAGAAACCAGATGACCTCTACCATTCAGGTTATAGCTCAGATGCATTTTTGTCTTTTTTTGAAGCTTGTACTATCGAACAGCTTCCAGCCAAAAATATTCTTCGTGCATTAAATTATTATATAGGTACGCCTCGCCTCTATTCCGTAGCTGATGACTATCAACATTTAGGTAGTCGTACAGTATTTATGCGGTCTGTCAGTATTAAGCTGGCCTTAAAAAAAACATTCTCGACCACAGTAGAAGAAATCATACCGAGTGAGTGGGTTTCAAAAGAAGACCCCAAACGTGAAAGAAATGACTTAGCAAAAGCTAAAGAGTCACTCGAAAAGCTACTTCCTTGGTACTTGGTCGCATCTAAAATATGGGCTGGTCAGAGTATTAACTTAGAAGAAGAGCATATCCTAATCGCTTCAGGTAGCCGTAATGATTCGTATGGGTACTATGATCGTTATCATTCCATTCGTTACGAGTGCTCACTTCAAAGGTTCAGGAATATTATTTTCTATAAAGGAAACAAGAAGAAGGAAGTTGAGAATTTCTTAAATGACTTTAACGATGAAAAGGTAAGTATAAGAACCAACGATAAACTCTCATTGCTTCGAGTTTGCTGTCGTCAAGAAGAGTTAGGGGCGCTTAGTGACGCATTTGAGGTGTCTTGCTATGAAGAATTGCAGCAATTTAATACTGACGAGTCTCCAGAATCATACTCAGAGCAATATATAGCCCTCTCTCGCGCAGTTATGTCCTTAAGTTTAAAAGAAGCTTCACTGTATTTTAATAAAGCGATTGAAATTGCCTCTAACTTTGGTGACGAGGCCGTCGTTCGTTGGGAATCGATTGTCAGTATTGCTAAAAGAAGTTGTGCAAACAAAAACAACAAACCTGAAATGGCGCACCGATTTATGCGTTGTGCCGAATTGATAGGTGAAACGGTAGCTAAGGAAAAGTACTGGGATAGGAATGATGCACTTAATACTTGCTTTATGCTGTCACCTCAATATGCATTTTCAGTAGCTAGCAGATGGAAAGATAGACAAATAGGCTGGAGTGAAAGACAGTTAGTAGCGTTGGCAAATAGTGCCTTGAACTCAAACCAATTGACACCAGACATCGTTTGGAGTTTATCCGCTTTTTCATGGGATTACGATTACATAGAATTTGTATCGAATTGTATTGATCAAGAAGTAAATCCACAAAAAAAACAGATTATGTTTGATTATTTAGTTCAAGATCTTCGGGCAAGAGATGTTAGGGGGACAGACTGGAAAATTGTAGAAAAAACCGCTTCCAGGAACAAGTTAAACAATGCTGAACTTTGTAATCTTACTCATCTAAAGATCTTAGAGAAACGTTCTGAGTCTGGTTCTTTAATGTCGCAAAGGAAAGAAGATACTGAAGAATACGATTGGAACTCTATCTATGGAAACTTTGACATTCTAAAGGTTCAAGGACTTAGAAGTGCATTTGAAAAAAGTGCAACAACAAACAAATATTGGGAATCTGACCGATTTTGGAATGGATGTTATAGCAAGTTGTCATCTCGAAATGTCGTGGAGTTTTTAGACGTTCTTAAGAGTGCCGAATTTCTTGACTTTTACGATATCAGAAATTGTTTAAAGTTCTTTCCTACTGAATGGAAAGCAAGACCGAGTGTCGAGCAAGCTTGGTGCCATATGATGAAGTGTCTTGCGAAAAGATACCCATATAGGTTCACAAATATTTATGAAAGAAACTACATACTAGGTGATCTTGATTGCTCAACTTCAACCCTACAGGCCATTCAAGACGGTGTATTGGACGGTTTTTCAAACTCGGTTGATTTAGAGTCTGCAACAGCATTGTTCGGATTTGCTAACTATTGTACTTCGCTTATTAGTACGAATGAGGCTGAAAGTCTTTTGGATTATGGTCTCAAAAGGTTTGAATTGCATATTGATGACGATTTTGCCGATGGGTGTTGGAGTGAGTACTTTGCTTCTTCGAAAACAGTAACTGAATCTCTAGCAGCATATCTCTTTGCTAATTTAGGTTCGCCTGAAAACACTGAACGCTGGCGTACTGTCCATGCTGTGATTCGACTTTACAAACTTGGGTGTAAGGAGCTGATAGAGATACTGATTGATTTGATGATTTCTGATGATGTAAAAGAGTTTGTACCTCCCGCATTTCCATTCTACGAAATGCATGCCAAGCTTTATCTATTAATGGCATTGTCTGTATGCTCTTCTGATGGGGTTATGTTTTTACAAAGTCGAAAAAAAAGTTTTGCTGTGTTAGCAATGCAGAGTAACTCTAATATATTAATACAGCTCTATTCAAAAGAAATTGCGAGAAAAATCGAAGAGGCATTTCCTGGTTGTTATGATGAGCAGACGTTAAACGTTTTAAGTCGAGTAGGGAAAAGCCTGTTAGCCCCAACAAAAGTAGAAAAATATGGGTATCAAATCAGTTCACCTTGGCATGCGTGCGGCACTCTAGATACATCTCGTGAGCTATGGTTTGATCATGACTTCGACCATTATTGGTTTGAGCCACTTGGAAGAGTATTTGGAATATCTTCAAAAGAAGTTGCAGACCTAGCAGTTGATGTAGTCTTGGGTGAGTGGAACATGTCGTTTGAAGAAAAGTACATCGATGACCCTCGTAAGGATCTATGGAGTAATCGTAGAAACAGAAAAACATGGCACAGTCATGGTGAATACCCAGAAATAGATAATTACCAATTTTATATTTCTTATCACGCAATGTTAACTGTGGCTTCAAAGCTATTGGTAACGATGCCAGTAGTTCAACACTCTGACTTTGCAGAGGATAGTTGGTCAGATTGGTTAGAAAGGCACCTACTTTGTGGTACTCGAGACTATTTACTTGCGAATTTGAGAGACCCATTTCCACTTGAACGTAGAGGTTGGGTTTCAGAAGATAAAGGTGAAAACTGGCTATGGGAAATAACCTCGTCTGATTTTCTGGATATGTTGTATACCGAGTCTGAAAGTGGGATTTGGATTAATATCGGTGCGGATTGGAATGAATATTCGGATGGTTATAATGAGAGAATTTCGATCTCTAGCGCATTCATCCCGAAACAATTAGGTGATTGTTTTTTAAGAACTATTACAAGTTTTGACAATCATATGCATGAAACCTACTTGTCAAACTTCTGTGATAATGACATGAGAGTAGACTCACTGAATCATCAATTTAAAGGTAAAGCGTGGCTCACAAGAGAGGAGTATGTTTATGGACTTGATAAGAATGACCCATACGCTGGTGACATTGATCCTCGGATGTTCACTCCAGAAGACAAAGTAGTAGAAAGATTTGATTTACGTCGCTGTAAGTACGGAAAAAAATGGTTTATGGCGGGATCTAATCGAGCTTCAATTATTAATGAGCTATGGAGTGATGAAAAACCTCTAGATCACGATACTGATTACCGAGCTGGTATAAGAAGCAAAGCATCGATGGAGTTCTTGCTTGCTGTATGTCGGGAACTAGATATCGAAATAGCTATTCAAGTAAACATGAAACGTTCGCTGGTTGGTCGTTATAACAATAAGAGTGATGATAATTATGGATACATCCCTAGATACAGCAAAACATTCCTTTTGTCTGGAGATGGAAGAATTAGAGACACAAGAAGAAGTTATTCGTTTAGGGAAAAAGCTACTGAAGAGTCTTAAAGCAGGTGAAAAAGACGAAATCACAGAGTGGATGGTCAACTATCTTGCAGAACAAATTCATGAGATTGAATACTCAGATGAGAGTAGTATGCAAGAATCAAAGCATAGGTGCTTTGAAACAATTCTGACGTTATGGCAGCATCGTTCGCATTTCCCCCATGGCTCAAGACCGTTTGAGCAATTTGAACCTGTTTTCAAGGCGTTAGAATCACTAGATCCAGAAAATTCATATCCGAGATATTATAGAGTCCCCGAAAAAGAAGAACCTAATTTTTCTGAGGATGTACGATCTTGGGTTGACTTAGGCTATAACCTTGATAAAACAGCAAAATCTTTAGTTTCATTCGCTTTTGAACAAGCAGCTGCATCGGCTATGGATGATGACGTTGCGGACTGGCTAGCTTTACTTAAAAAGAGAACACACGTAAGCGAAGCAAGAGTTTTAATAAAACTATTGGGTGATGAGGACGCTGAACGTCCAGCAGAAAAGGAAGCGAAGGAGAAGGTAGAAAGGTATACAAAAAGAATTGAACAGTTAAAAGCATTTAATTCAATTAGTTCTGCATTAGTTAATGACCTGGAAGAGCAAATTAAAAAACTTCAAGAAGAGAAGTGAACTTTGTTCTTTTGAAGTGGCTAGCTGAAACTGCCTATAGTCTTAAATGTAAAGGTCACTGTAAATAATTCGCAAAATGCTACTTTCACAAAATCACTGACTCATTTCTGTGCATATTTGTCACATCTTTCGGTTTGCCAACCTAATCTTGTTCAACATCCTCAGTGCGTTAGTGGTTATTGAATCTACGATATGAACAGGAAAGCCGTTGGGTAGCTGGTTCACTACTTGGTCAATAGCATTCGGAAAGGCGTCTACAAACTCTTCAAGTATCTCTTGCATTCGAATTGTGCAGAAACCAACGGTTTCTGCTGTTGCAATAAAGTGACGGGGATAAATCTTTTCTAGATGCCACTTATTACCTTTTGAAGTGGATTTTAACGACATAGCCAGCTTTAGTTTTCGAGTGTTAATACCTCTACCTTGAGTGGTAGGATAGGCAGACATAATGTCGTAGAAGGGGGTTAGTTTATAAGCGCCATTGGCTTCAATAAAAATTGAAAAGTTCTTTGCATGCCCGTCGGTTGCACCTATCAACCATTGAAATACTTGAAAGCGAATGAAGTCATCACGGTCTTTTGGGGCGTTTGTTGATCCGTTCAATAGCTGCATTATTTCTGCAATACCGATTCCTCCGTCAATTTGATATTTCAAGCGGGTGGGTAAAGACATTGCCTGGCACATGTCCTCTTGAGCCAACCGAATAAGTGCGCCTTCATCTTTCGACCAGTATCTATCAAAGCGTTCCACAGCTAGCGCTTTCATTTCCTCGACTTCTAGTATCTCAACCTTTGGTACGTGAAAGCCCACTGTTTCTGCAAGTTTGACACAGAAATATTCATTTTCAACGCTCTCAGTCATGTCTAGAGTTGAGAATGGTTGCTGAATAAAACCGATTGGGAATTTGAGAATATGAGTACTGGGATAATTGTAGTTGGGTAAATACCAATTATTCTTAATCTTCAACAGTGTTGTTTTTTCTTGAGCGCCAGATACTGTGACACGAAAATTACTTAGCTTATTGAGCATGCCAAGTGGGATGTTGTGCTTATGTGCAGATAAAATGTTGTGTAAGCAATCAATTGAAAGTGGTTCCAACATGGTTGGAGCTAAACTATCCACAATTTCAGTCTCAGGTACTAATGATAATGAGCCTACGCAGTCTCGACCGATTGCATGCAATAAGTCGAAGGTATTTGTTGAGGCGGTGCTATAGCGACGCTGTATGTTCTTACGTGTTGAAGTTAGGTCGGGTAACAGATTATCAAAATAGTTTGCTACAGGGTCACCTTTGTGTGGTTGATGTTGAAGTGGAAGAGACAGCGAAATCGGGTAGGCATGCGGCTGATCTAACCATTTCTTATCGTAACAAAACTGCATTTGACTATTGTTAATCTTGGTTAGATGGCCAACTTTGGTGTTGTTGATGTGTATTAGTAAACTAGTCATCTGTTTCTTCTGAAGAAAATTGAAGGCGGATAGGAGTATCTAAATCTTATAATTAGTTAACAAAATAGCTAGCGCTGATTTTATAGCACAGTGGACTGACTATTAAGGGATACGGTAGGTTATACGACAGCCAGCAATCAAAGTGCTGGCTGTCAATTGTGTTAATAGTAATTAGATTTTTGAATGAAGATAAGTTCGATAACCGCCTATAAGATTACGAGCTTTGTAACCATTGTTAACTAACTGACGATAAGCAACGTTACCACGTAACCCAACTTGACAGTAAATCACAATCTCTTTGTCTTTTGGTAGTTCGTTCATACGATGACGTAATTGGTCAACAGGAATGTTGATTGCACCTTCAAGATATCCTACCGACTCAAGTTCACCTGGATTACGTACATCAAGAAGGACCTGGTTTTCAGACAATTTATCGATTTCATCATAATGAATCGCAGTCGCGTCACCTTTGATGATGTTGTTTGCGACAAACGCAGCTTGGTTGAGCACATCTTTTGCACTGCCGTAAGGTGGCGCGTAAGTCAATTCTAAATGTTGAAGTTGCTCTACCGTCATACCTGCGCGTTGAGCCACGGCCATAACGTCGATGCGTTTATCGATACCGTCTTTACCGACTGCTTGAGCACCGAAAATCTTGCCCGATTTTGGATCGAACAACATTTTAAATGAAACGACTTCAGCACCAGGATAGTAACTCGCGTGGCTTGCGGTATGGACGTAAACTTTTTCGTATTCAACGCCAGCATGTTTCAATTGTTTCTCATTTTTACCTGTTGAAGCCACAGCAAGGTCGAAGATCTTACAAATCGCAGTACCTTGTGTACCTTGGTAAGTTTCTTTGCGACCTAGCATGTTATCAGCAGCCATACGACCTTGACGGTTTGCTGGTCCAGCTAGAGGAACAAGTGTCTGCTCGCCAGTGACAAAATCTTTTTCTTCAACTGCATCACCAACAGCGTAAATTGAAGGATCGCTAGTTTGCATGTATTCATTGGTATAAATACCACCTAGAGCACCGATTTCTAAGCCAGCTTCTTTTGCCAATTTGGTCTCAGGGCGAACACCAATTGCCATAATCAAAATATCGGTGGTGAGTTTTTCACCGTTATTCAGAGTGAGTTCCAGTTCACCTTCTAAGTGTTGGTGCTTTTCGCTTTCACCAGCCTCGATACTTGCAATATGCTCGTTAGGTAAGAACTGAACAGATTCAAGCGCCACCCCAAGCTTCAGGTCGATCCCTTTTTCACGGATTTCTGCGTGAGCAAAACCTGCCATTTCACGGTCAACAGGTGTCATGACTTGCTCTGCCATTTCAAGCAAAGTGGTTTTAATCCCCAGTTGGTGGAAGGCTTCCATTACTTCTAAACCAATGAAACCGCCGCCTACAACCGTGGCGTGCTCTGGCTTGTTCATCTGGATCGTTTTAATGATGCGATCCATATCAGGGATATTACGTAGTGAATGAGTCAACGGATTATCCAGACCAGGGATTGGTGGAACGATAGGGCCTGCACCTGGGCTAAGTAATAGGAAGTCGTATGTCTCTTCGTATTCTGAGCCATCAAGAAGATTTTTTACTGTCACTGTTTTGTCTTGACGGCTTATCGATACCACTTCATTCATTACACGAACATCAACGTTGAAACGCGCTAAAAAGCTTTCTGGTGTTTGTAGCAATAATTTACTGCGATCTTTGATGTCGCCACCGATGTGATAGGGAAGGCCACAGTTAGCAAAAGACACGAAATTACCTCGTTCGAACATAATAATTTCTGCATCTTCACTTAAACGACGAGCGCGGGCTGCTGCTGATGCACCGCCAGCCACACCACCGACAATGAGAATTTTGGTCATATAGACACTCCAACTTAGCGAGTAAAAAACAAACAATAATACACTCGAAAACAAGTGAATTTTTGTTTGTTTTTAAGATTATATTAAGAGCAGTGCTAAACTATTTTTAATGTCGTCTATCATGCAGTTGACTAAAGAAACAAATGGGCCACGTTCGAACATGATAATTTGCGCGTCTTCACTTAAACGACGAGCACGAGCTGCTGCTGAGGCGCCACCTGCGACACCGCCAACGATAACAATCTTAGTCATTTATAACTCCGTTATTGGAAACCTAACTTTTTAAGAAAATAGACTGCCGGGCAAATCCCTGTGAATGCACTCTGAATCAGATTAACGCCAACAAAAACAGTCAACCACACAAAGTTACTATGCACGGTAAATGTCAAAATGACTGAGATAAGTACCATACTTCCAGCCAATACTCGAATTGCATTTTCAAGCGTCATAACGTTCTCCTTATGTCTCTATTTCCTCTACTGCTGATCACTATAGGGTTATAAATTAGAAAAGTCTAATATTTATTTGTCTAATTTCACTAATGCTAAATTAGAGTTGACTAAAGCTTATTGTTTAGTATTATCTAATGTATCTATTTAAGCTGAGGTGAGTCATGAAAGATCAGGCAGTTAATATTGCGGAGATGCAAAATAAAGCCGTCGAAGCAGCTGATTTGTTGAAAGTAATGGCTCATCCAGAGCGATTGATGGTGCTGTGTCAGTTGACTGAAGGAGAAGTTGGGGTAGGCGCTTTGCAGACCAGTTCGGTGTTAAGTCAGTCGGCGTTTTCTCAGCATCTTACCGTACTGCGCAAGCATGGGTTAATCAAATCGCGTAAAGAATCGCAGCAAGTTTTCTATTCGTTGGACGATGAGCGTGTCGTTCAGCTTATTCACAATTTACAGTCCACATTTTGTGGTTAAATTTTTGTTCAGTTAGAGGTAGTTATGGCTTTCACCATTCCTTGGGAATCATTAGCAGGAGGCATGTTATTAGGAGTCTCAGCGACCCTATTGTTGTTGCTAAACGGTAAGATCGCAGGTATTAGCGGCATTATGACTGGGTTATTGACGCCTAGAACTTCAGACTTTGCGTGGCGTTTATTGTTTTCGCTCGGCATGGTGCTTGGTGGGGTTATCGGTGTGTCTGTGTTTGCTAGTGAAATACCTACAAGCTTTGATAGCAGTGTCTGGGTACTCGGTGCGGCAGGTTTGCTGGTTGGTATTGGCACCCGTTTAGGTAATGGCTGCACAAGCGGCCACGGTATTTGTGGAATAGGACGTTTATCGCATCGCTCCATCATCGCAACCATGATCTTTATGATAGTCGCCGCCATGACGGTATTTGTCCGTTTTCACCTAGTTTAACCCGTAGTGAGAAATCAAATGAACAAGTTAATTTTCCGCTTAACCGCTTTATTTACCGGTTTTTTGTTTGGTCTAGGGATGATTATTTCAGGCATGGCTGACCCTAATAAAGTCTTGGGCTTTTTAGACGTCGCAGGCGCTTGGGATCCAAGCTTGGCCTTTGTGATGGGCGGGGCGTTATTGATCTATATGCCAGCCTATTTTCTTATCATCAAGCCGTTACAAGCACCAGTAGTCGCGGATGAGTTTTGTTTAGCTAAAAAAACACGTATAGACGCACGTTTAGTCAGCGGTGCCGCAATTTTTGGCTTAGGTTGGGGATTAGCAGGCATTTGTCCTGGACCTGCAATGTCAAGCTTGGCGCTAGGCAACATTGGGGTTTGGATCTTCTTTGCTAGCATGATGGTGGGTCTCGGAGTGACAAACTTATTGATTAGTATGAAAGATAGTCGCAAGTCACAAACGCAAACCGCGTAGTGTCTATCATGGATGAAATGAATCGAAACAGGGAGTGGTGGTAATGAACATGATAAGTTGGAGTGTTGCCGTTGCGTGTGCGACGGCAATGAGTGTCAATGCTCAGCAAACCGATCAGCGATACACCGTCAGTTTGGAGCCACTTTCGCAGATTATTCATCTCGACGGTGTTGTTCAGCCAGTGAATCAAGGCACGGTAGCGGCGCAAACGTCAGGCCGAGTTGTCGGTCTGTATGTCGATGTTAATGACTATGTTAAACAAGGCGCGGTACTACTAGAAATCAGCGCCGTTCAACAATCAGCGTCCCTTGACGCGGCCGAGGCGCAGTTGTTAAGTGCTGTTGCACAAAACAACGAAGCGCAGGCACAATTAAAGCGTTATAAACAGCTGTTTCCTAAAGGGGCCATTTCCCAAGATCAAATGGACAGTGCGCAAGCGCGTGCTCGCAGCGCAGCTGCGGCGGTGACATCTGCTGGGGCCAATGTTGCTCAAGCGAAGGAGTCTTTAGGCTATACCAATATTAGCGCGCCTTACGATGGCATTGTCACTAAGCGCCACGTTGAATTGGGTGAAACCGTTGCGCCAGGGACACCATTATTAAGCGGTTTTGGACTTAACTTACTTCGAGTCGAAACCGAGATCCCTCAACGTTATCAAGGCAAAGTGCAAAGCATTGATCAATTTGATGTTGTCTCTGCAGATGGTATTGAAATAGCCCCAACCCATTTCAGTCTATTTAGTTACGCCGATCCTCAATCGCATACCTTTAAAATTCGTTTGTCTTTACCCGAGAGTATGGAGTCACTGGCACCGGGTATGTGGGTGAAAACGGCTTTTCGTTATGGTGTGAAGCAGACGCTGGTGATTCCGGAGTCGGCGGTGGTGCGCCGTGGCGAATTAAGTTCGGTTTATCGAATCGATAACCAAGCACAAGTTTTGAATCCAGTGCGCTTAGGTCAGGTGTATGGCGAATATGTCGAAGTTCTTTCAGGCCTTGAAGAGGGCGATGTTATTGCAACGCTAGCTCTAACTGTTGAGGGAGAGTAATTATGGACAATCGACTCGGTATCTCGGGTCGCATTGCAGCGGCCTTTCAAAACTCAGCCATGACGCCTTTACTGGCCTTAGTGGGTCTTTTGATGGGTTTATTTGCCGTGATGGTGACACCCAAAGAAGAAGAGCCTCAAATCGATGTGACTTTTGCCGATGTGTATATTCCCTTTCCTGGTGCTTCACCTCAAGAAGTAGCAAGTTTAGTGACCACACCGGCAGAGCAGATCATTTCAGAAATTCAAGGTATCGATAAACTGTACTCTTTCTCCCAGCCTGACGGTGCGATGATTGTCGCTATCTTTGAGGTGGGTGTTAGCCGTAACGATGCCGTGGTGCGTATCTACAACAAACTCTATTCAAATAAAGACTGGATGCCTAAAGGTGTTGGGGTTGGAGAGCCGATCATAAAACCGAAAGGCATCGAAGATGTGCCGATTGTCAGTCTCACTTTAAGCGACAGAAACGGCGCACTTGACCAGCAACAATTGACTCAAGTGGCTCACGGGCTAGAAACCGAACTTAAACGTATTCAAGGTACGCGTGATATCTATACCATAGGAAGTCATAATTCCATTGTTGATGTTAGGCTTGATCCGGTCAAAATGAACAGCTTTGGCATTACTTTAGACCAACTCAATCAACACCTTCCTGCGGCGAATACCCGTTCACCTATGTTGCGCCTTACTCATGACAATCAGACCTTTCCAGTGCAAGTCGGTCAATTTATAACTCAGGTGGCAGAAGTCAACCAGCTGGTCGTTGGTCTGCATAATAACGCCCCGGTTTATTTGCAAGATGTTGCTGAGGTTAAGCTCGGCGCCAACACTCCTACTCAAAACGTTTGGACCAGTGATAAACAGAACATCTACCCCGCCGTGACGATTGCGATTGCCAAAAAGGCGGGTGAAAATGCGGTAGATGTTGCTAAGGCGATTGAAGCGCGCCTGCTTGATTTGGAAAATCAATTAATCCCTGATGGTATCGATATTGAAATCACCCGTGACTACGGTAAAACAGCGGCCGATAAAAGTAATACGCTGATTGGTAAGCTCGCGTTTGCCACTGCCGCGGTGGTGATTTTGGTGATACTGACTATGGGGTGGCGTGAGGCGTTCGTGGTCGGTTTTGCGATTGTTGTTACCTTAATGATCACGCTTTTCGCGTCATGGGCATGGGGATTTACTTTAAACCGCGTTTCGTTGTTCGCGCTTATCTTCTCTATCGGAATATTGGTCGATGATGCGATTGTCGTGGTGGAAAATATCCACCGACATATGTCGCTTGGTAAGGCAAAACTCAAAGAATTAATTCCTAGCGCGGTCGATGAGGTGGGTGGGCCAACCATTTTAGCCACATTCACTGTGATTGCTGCGCTATTACCAATGGCTTTCGTGAGCGGCTTGATGGGGCCTTATATGAGTCCTATTCCAATTAACGCCTCAATGGGGATGCTTATCTCCTTAATCGTGGCATTTGTCGTCTCTCCTTGGTTGGCAAGCCACTTGTTGAAGCCATCACCGCACAAACCACAAACTCAGGCGAATTCAGTTTTTCATACCATGATGGCGCCCTTTGTTACGGCGAAAGCTCAAGGACGAAACCGTTTTATGTTACTGCTGGCGGTTCTGGCTTTGATTGCAGGCTCGATCATGTTGCCTGTGATGCAAGCGGTGGTGTTGAAAATGCTGCCATTTGATAATAAATCTGAGTTCCAAGTGGTGCTTGATATGCCCGAAGGGACCTCGTTAGAGCGCACTCAGCGAGTGTTATTTGAAATGGGTACTAAGCTAAACCAAGTACCAGAAGTGACCAACTATCAAATCTACGCTGGTACTGCTGCACCGATCAATTTCAACGGCTTGGTTCGTCACTATTTTACTCGTGACCAATCTCATCAAGGTGATATTCAAGTTAATCTTGTGAGTCGCAAAGAACGTGAGCGTGACAGTCATGAGATTGCCGCTGCCATCAGACCTGTGCTCAATCAAGTAGCACAAAAGTTTGCCGGCAAAGTTAAAGTGGTTGAAGTGCCCCCTGGGCCACCTGTGTGGTCGCCAATTTTAGCTGAAGTGTATGGCCCAACCCCAGAGATTCGCAGCCAAGCTGCACGCGAGATTCGGCAAATATTTCGAGCAACTGATGACATTGTTGATGTTGATATGTACTTGCCCGAGGTTCATCAGAAATGGCAGGTGGTGATTGACCGCAGTAAAGCTGCGCACCTACAAGTTTCGTACGCATCGGTTGTGGACGCGTTGGCGACGGCAGTCGGTGGTAAACCAGTCAGCTACCTGCACAGCGAACACAGCAAGTACCCAGTACCGATTCAACTGCAAGCAAGTGAGAGTGCCAAAGTCCGTTTGGAGCAAATATTAAACATGAAAGTAGGCAGCCAAACTGGTCAAGCTTATCCTTTGTCTGACTTGGTCACCGTACGGCAAACTCGCATGGATGACTATATCGTGCATAAAAACATGGTTCCAATGATCATGGTGGTTGGTGATATGTCTGGCTCGGTGGATAGCCCACTGTATGGCATGTTTAATATCGGCAGTGCGCTTGATAGTCAGATGGATGTCGAGCAGTACTACATCAATCAGCCCGATGGATTAGAAGGGGTTTCGGTCTTGTGGGATGGGGAGTGGACCATTACCTACGAAACCTTCAGAGATATGGGCATCGCCTATGCAGTGGGTATGGTACTGATTTATCTGTTGGTCGTCGCACAATTTAAATCTTACTTAGTGCCACTGATTATAATGGCGCCAATACCGTTGACCATTATAGGCGTTATGCCAGGGCATGCGTTGCTCGGCGCGCAGTTTACCGCCACATCAATGATCGGCATGATTGCGCTGGCGGGTATTATTGTGCGCAACTCGATTTTGTTGGTAGATTTTATTAACCAGCAGGTTGCCGAGGGTGTTGAGTTTGCTGAAGCGGTTATTCAATCGGCCGCAGTGCGGGCAAAACCTATTATGTTGACTGCGCTGGCGGCAATGATTGGCGCAGGGTTTATTCTCGATGATCCTATTTTCAATGGCTTAGCCATAAGTTTGATCTTCGGTATTTTTGTCTCCACCGTACTGACGTTGCTAGTGATACCCATTCTTTACTATGTCGCAATGCGTAAGCGTTTCGAGTTGTAGCCAATCATAAAAAGCCCCGTAATCGAGACGGGGCTTTTTAATCATGCTTTCAATTGCTTATCTATTAAATTAATGACCTAACTATTAAACCAACCGCTTACAAAGTAAAGCGGATCGGGCAGTGATCGCTGAGTTGATACTTAAACAGATCTGGGGTTTGATACGCCACTTGGCTAACATTCTTGGTGGTTAGTTGATGACTGGTAATCACATGATCGATGAGTGAACGAAATTGATGTGTCTTATTGGGTTGTTTGCGTGAGCGAACTTTACATACTGCTTGGGTCGACTTGGTAGCCAATAGCGCAGAGCTGCCTTGCGTTATCTCTTGCCACAACCAGTCACTTGGATAGCTGAGATTGTGATTGAAGTCGCCGAGTATAAGATAGCGCTGATTGGCGACTTCACGTTGTTGGATCCACCGATTGAGTGCTTGGCCTTGTTGCTTTAGTTTTCGACACGCGGCATTGGCTTTATAAGCCCCCGAACAACGCGCCTTTAAATGGACGGAGAGCACGTGTAACGGCTGGTTACTTTCAGGCGCCACGACAACGTACGCCGCGAAGCGCAAGCGGCTGTTGGATTCTTTGTCGAGCTTTAGGTCTGGTTTATCACTCACACTGATTCCATGGCGAACCGCAATTCCAGTAAATTGATTGATATCGGTAAATTGACGGTGACGATTGTCAGGATGAGAGCGATCTGAGAAGAATAAACGATAGTCGTTACCGATCACTCTGCGCAGCGCCTCGGCGTCGTTAACTTCTTGAAAAGCAATGATGTCACTTTCAGTGCGTTGAAAGTGATGGCGCAAGGCCTGATAGTCGGCATCACTGCGTTGTGAAGCCGTGAACTTTGATGAGGGAGTACTACTGAGCCACTCTAGGTTCCAAGTTGAATAATTGAATGAACTAAAACCTATCGCTTTAAAAGGCAGTAATAAGCAAAAGACCAAGTAGAACGACCATTTTCTAACGCACAACATAAGGTAAATCCGTGAATAGAGTTGAAGCCTTTATCTTATAAGATGTCTACAAAAATCAAGTGGAATAGCTAGCATTTTTCTAATTTACATCAATTTCTTTTTATCTGAGATCAGTACCACTAAGATCGATTTGTTCTTGAGCGAGGCTCTCCTTTTATTGATCGAAATCAATACCAATCTGTGTGTCATTTCGTTTAATACGCCACAATATATAGTGTCAGTTGAATTATAAATCGCCCTATATAGTGTGTTTGTGGATAACTCTGTGAGTATGCTGGGGTAAGGAGAAAAGGTGAAACCAATCGTAATCAAGCGTGATGGCTCTAGGGCGCCATTTAGCAGGGATCGCATTCAAGCTGCTGTCGAATCTGCAGCTGAGCACGTCGACAATGAAATCGCAATCTATGCGCTTAATGTTGCGCTTGCGGTGGAGTTGCAGCTAAAAGATCACGATGAAGTACACATCATCGAAATCCAAACTCTGGTTGAAAACGAGCTTATGCAAGGGCCGTATAAGTCACTAGCACGCTCATATATCGAATACCGTCATGACAGAGATATTGCACGTGAAAAACAAAGTACTTTGACGCGCGAAATCGAAGGCTTGATTGAAGAGAGCAATGTTGACCTCATCAATGAAAATGCCAATAAAGATGGCAAAGTGATCCCAACTCAACGTGACTTGTTAGCTGGTATCGTTGCGAAGCACTACGCGAAAACACACATTTTACCGCGTGATATCGTCCAAGCGCATGAGTTGGGTGATATTCACTACCACGATTTAGACTACGCGCCGTTCTTCCCAATGTTTAACTGCATGCTTATTGATTTGAAGGGAATGCTAACGCATGGTTTTAAGATGGGTAACGCTGAAATTGACACACCTAAATCAATTTCGACCGCCACGGCCGTAACGGCGCAAATCATTGCACAAGTTGCTAGCCATATCTATGGCGGAACGACCATCAACCGGATTGATGAAGTTCTTGAACCTTATGTAGAGTCAAGCTTTGAGAAACATCTTAGTATTGCTCAAGAGTGGGATATCCCCAATGCACAAGCATTTGCAAAGGCTCGCACCGAGAAAGAGTGTTTTGATGCTTTCCAATCCTTAGAATATGAAGTTAATACGCTGCATACCGCGAACGGGCAAACGCCTTTTGTCACTTTTGGTTTTGGCCTAGGTACCAGTTGGGCATCACGTCTAATTCAACAGTCGATCTTGAAAAACCGTATTGCGGGATTAGGTAAAAATCGCAAAACAGCGGTGTTCCCTAAGTTAGTTTTTGGCATCAAAGCGGGTTTAAATCATAAACCAAAAGATCCCAATTACGACATCAAACAGCTGGCGCTTGAGTGTGCTTCTAAACGTATGTACCCAGACATTCTTAATTATGACAAAGTGGTTGAGATCACCGGATCATTTAAAACCCCAATGGGATGCCGCAGTTTCTTAGGTACTTATGAAGAAAATGGTGAGCTAATACATGAGGGGCGAAATAACCTAGGGGTGGTGAGTCTCAACTTGCCACGTATCGCGTTGGCTGCTAACCGTGATGAACAAGCATTTTATACACTGCTTGATGAAAAGTTAGACTTAGCACGTCGAGCCCTTGAAACGCGGGTTTCTAGATTAGAAAACGTCAAAGCTCGCGTCGCCCCAATTTTGTATATGGAAGGCGCGTGTGGTGTTCGGCTTAAAGAAGATGAGTCGATCGCCAATATCTTTAAAAATGGACGTGCATCGATTTCGCTCGGTTACATTGGTATCCATGAAACCATAAATGCATTGTTTGGCAATGAGTCGCACGTTTACGATGATGCTGAATTACGCCAAAAAGCGATCGACATCGTTAAGTACCTAAAAAGCAAGGTTGATCAATGGACGAAAGAGTCTGGTTATGGCTATAGCTTGTATGGTACACCGAGTGAAAACTTGTGCAGTCGTTTTTGCCGAATTGATACCAAAGAGTATGGTGTCATTAAAGGCGTAACTGATAAAGGTTATTACACCAACAGCTTTCACTTAGACGTTGAGAAAAAAGTCAATCCGTACGATAAGATTGATTTTGAGATGCCATACCCACCAGTATCGAGTGGCGGGTTTATTTGTTACGGTGAATTCCCAAATATGCAGCGCAATATTGAAGCGTTAGAAAACGTTTGGGATTATAGCTACAGTCGCGTGCCTTACTATGGTACTAACACGCCAATCGATGAATGTTACGAATGTGGATACAATGGCGAATTTGATTGCACCAGTAAGGGTTTTACTTGCCCAAGCTGTGGCAATCATGATTCAACTAAGGTGTCGGTAACACGACGTGTTTGTGGCTATTTAGGCAGTCCCGATGCGAGACCGTTTAATTTTGGCAAACAAGAAGAAGTTAAACGACGTGTCAAGCACCTGTAATGAAATCGCGGTGTGGTCAGAGCCCTGTGTTTAGGGCTCTGTTTCTTTCGATACATCAAAGAGTTATTTCGAGACTTCATCGATGAATTACCATCAATATTATCCAATTGACGTTGTCAACGGGCCCGGAACACGTTGTACCTTGTTTGTATCAGGGTGTGTGCATCAATGCAAAGGATGCTACAACCAATCAACGCAAAGGCTTGATTCAGGCATTGCGTTTACTCAACAGGCCGAAGACCGCATTATCGCTGATCTTAATGATACTCGAATTAAAAGACGTGGACTATCGTTGTCTGGAGGCGATCCGCTCCATCCTGCTAATGTCGCGAGTGTGCTTCAACTGGTTAAGCGAGTTCGCGCAGAGTGCCCGGACAAAGACATTTGGGTCTGGACAGGGTATTGTTTGAGTGAACTCAATCAAGAGCAGCGTGACGTCGTCAACCTCATCGATACATTAATTGATGGGAAGTATGAACAAGATAAACGCGATCTCAACCTTGAGTGGCGTGGAAGTTCCAACCAAATAATTCACACATTTACAGTGTGAATTAGTGTAATAGCAGGATATGGTCCTGATGGCGGCTCGTCAGGTTAACGTATTGTTAATTTTTGTGGGCTTTTATCCTGTTTTGCTCTTTAGAACTGAAATTTTATTTCTAGATTTGTAAATTAGATGGTAAGTTGATGCCCATTACTTGAATTTCAAAGGGTTGTGACTTTCATGTTCTCTCAATTACCGACTCCAATATTGGATCCTATTCTTTCTCTATCTGTTGCTTACCGCAGCGATCCTCGCAGCGAAAAAGTTGACCTTGGCATCGGCGTTTATAAAAACAGCGCAGGTGAAACGCCCGTCATGAAGGCGATTTCACAAGCTCAAGATATCGTCGTTGCGACGCAAAAAACCAAATCCTACGTTGGCCTTGCAGGCTGTGAAGAGTTCAACCAGTCGATGGTTAACTTACTGCTTGATGGGACTTCGGCAATGGATCGTGTTGCTGGTATTCAAACGCCAGGGGCGAGTGGTGCATTGCGCATGCTTGGCGACCTAATGAAGGTGGCCCAGCCAAATACAACGATTTGGATTTCAAACCCAAGTTACGTTAATCATCGCCCAGTAATGGAAGCGGCAGGGCTCAAAGTGAAACATTATCACTACTTTAGTCCAGAAACTAAGCAAGTTGATGTCGCTCGTATGCTGGATGATTTATCAACGGCTGGTCCTGACGATGTCGTCTTACTGCACGGTTGCTGTCATAACCCAACAGGGGCAGACATCGATTTTGATGCGTGGAAGGTGATTACGCAACTGGCACAGAAAAATGGTTTTACCCCCTTTGTCGATATTGCTTATCAAGGCTTCGGTGACGGGCTTGAACAAGATGCCCAAGGGCTTCGTTATATGGCAGACAACGTCGAAGAGATGTTGATTACTACCTCATGTTCAAAGAATTTTGGGTTATATCGCGAGCGTACAGGGGCAGCGATTGTGGTGGGTAAATCTCAGCATGATGTTAATAATGCCAAAGGCAAACTGATGACCCTTGCACGTGCAACCTACACGATGCCACCTGATCATGGCGCTGCATTAGTAAAAACGATCTTGCAAAATCAAGAGCTCACAGCGATTTGGAAGCAAGAGTTAAGTGAAATGCAGCAACGATTGTTAAACCTGCGTAAAATCTTGTGTAACGAGTTGAGAAATAACTACAATACTTCACAATTCGACTTTATCGAGAGTCACAAGGGAATGTTTACTGTGCTAGGATTTAGCCAAGACCAGATGGCGCGATTGCGCGAAGAATACGGGATCTATGGTGTTGGGGATGGTCGAATCAACGTTGCTGGATTGACGGAAAGAGATATTCCGTACGTCGCCCAAGCAATTGTGAACGTCGCTTAATACTAACGGGGTTGTTATCAGCCCCGTTTCATCTAGATCCGATTGATTATGATTAGGTGAGCAAATGAACAAAACGTGGAAAGTACTCGTTCCATTAATGTTGAGTGGTGGTTTAGTCGCCTGTTCAACGACTGGCCAGCAAGTAACAGAACCAAAGCAACAAACTGATGAAGTAGAGCAATCAGAAAAAATAGAACAACCTCAAGACTCGCAAGTGGACACTCCTGAAATTACCCCTCCAACGGTCAAACCTGAAGAGCCTGTGGTTGAGGCACCCAAAACGCCAACACCTGAAGTAAAACCTACCGCACCTGTGGCAAAAAAACCGGCTCAAAAGACCGCTGATGGAAAGCTACTTCTTGGTGAAGAAGAGTGGGTTTATATTCCTGGCCTTGAACAAAACTTTCGTGCACGTGTTGACACCGGTGCGACTACCTCATCAATCAGTGCGGTAGACATTGTGCCGTTTGAAAGAGACGGTAAAGATTGGGTTAAGTTCAAAATTGAACACGATAATATCAAAAGTAAAGAGATTGCATTGCCCGTTAAACGTTGGGTCAAGATACGTCAATCGAGTTCAGAAGGAACACAAGATCGTGCAGTTGTTGAAGCGTGGCTGCAGGTTGGTGATCTAAAAGAAAAAACGGACTTTACTTTGGCTGACAGGAGCCATTTAACTTATCCATTGCTACTTGGGCGTAGCTTTTTTAAAGATGTGGCCGTTGTCGATGTAAGCCAGAAATACATCCAAGATAAACACAAATAATAGTGTTTTAGCGCACAAAACTAAGCCAGTAGCACTACAAGCTACTGGCTTTTTTATCTCCTAGATCATATTTTTGCTTTTCTCATCTGCGAACTTCAAGCGGCTAGGTTACTATTTGTCCGCTCAAGTCGGTCTGCTGTACAGCTCTCTAATAAGTGCCTCACGTTCGCGTGTTGCCAAAACCCTACTAAAGCTGTCCAGAAATAAAGTATAAATAGAAAAGGAGTCAAATATGAAGCACTTAGCTATGGCGATAGTGATAAATGATGGCAAGGTGTTACTTAAAAAGCGCGGATGCTCTGCACAAGGAGAAATGCGCGAATTTCCCGGTGGTGCAGTTAAGAATAATGAAACTGGTACGGATGCAGCAAAAAGAGAGTTGCAAGAGATCTCTGGCATTGATGCTGATAGCCATGTGGCAACGTTTAGCGGGATTAATGATTTTGGTGGACGTATTTACTACGCTATCTTTAACGCGGAAGACCAGCCATTGCTTAGCGATAAAGCGGATCAATTTGAATGGGTTAAGTTCAAAGATTTGCCACTCGACGACTTTTATGCGGCAGATACTGACTTCATAAATAAACATCTAAGTCGCTATAGCAAAAAAGAAACGGCTGCTATCGACTAACGAACAGTTAAAAGGCCAATCAACGGATTGGCCTTTACTCTTTCTATTGAATCTCTAACAATTCAACTTCAAAAATCAGTGTTGCGGCTGGTGGAATAGGGCCGGTACCATTTTTTCCATAACCAAGCGTACTAGGAATAAACAAGCGAAATTTATCTCCTTCAGACATGTAGGTTAGGCCTTCTTGCCAACCTTTAATGACTTGATTGAGTTTGAAGCTGATTGGCTCGCCGCGTTCGACAGAACTATCAAAAACAGTGCCATCAAGAAGCATACCGTGGTAATGAACCTTAACCGTGTTGTTTACTGTCGGATGAGTATTGCCTTCGCCTTTATGCAAAACTTGATACTGTAAGCCACTTTCTGTCGTGATGACGTCTTCTTTGTTGCCGTTTTCGATTAAAAATGCTTGTCCTACGGCAAAGTTTTCTTCGCTCGCTTTATGATTTGTCCAAGTACGATAGATGAAAAAGCCAGCTAGTACGAAGATAATGATTGGAAAAATAATCTTAGACATAAATCCTTTCCGTTAAATTATGGTTGCTGTAGTAAATAGTTGATTGTTTCGGCGATGCTTTCAACATCGCGGTGTCCACTCGTCATGACTTGATATTTGCCATTAACAATAAAGGTAGGTACCGAGTTGATTTGACCTGTAGTTGTAATGTCATCAGCGATTTGCATCGCGGCAAACAGACGTTTTTGCTCGGTGTCATCGAAGTCGTAAGGACTGACAAAATTTCGGCTATGGAAAACAAGGTCAATTGCGGCCTTTTTATCGGCAGAGGTTGAACCATCGCTAAGTTGCGTTGCGGCAAACAGCTCCGTCATCATTTGATGGTCGGGCTTTTTACCAAATTGCATTTCAGCAGCATAGTAGATCATCGCAGCAATTTGAGCACTTTCGTTAAAGGTAACGTGTACTTTACCAATGTCTTGCCCCGTTAATTTCTCGATTTTGGCAAGCTGGTCTTCCATCTTGCGGCAATGGCCACAGTTTAGCGAGAACACTTCCGTGACGGCAGGGAGCCTGAACGTTGCCAAATTAGCGGGTAGGGTCTGGTAGTGCTCGCCTTGCTTAGGCGCATCACTTTCGCTACAACCGACCAAAATCGAAGACAAAGCGATAAAGAGCAGAGTCGCTATTTTTTTCATCATTTACTCTCTTAGCATCACTGATAACAATGGGATATAGATATTTTAAATCAGTGAATTAACAATGGTTTGATTCTACTTGTTCAGGCAACGAAGCGAAACACTCGAATTAAAAAATGACATTACAAAGTATGTATTTCAATGAGTTTGTGTAGTCTGTTGCCATATTGTTTTAACAAAACTAAGTCAAACCAGTACAAAAAACGCTAAAGTCTTGGCGTTACGGCCGATATAGAAATGGTATCGAAAAGGAACCAACGGTGAACTAATGAAGCGCTTTGTATTACCCCTGATCTTGTTACTTTCTGGATGTAGCGGCTTAAAAGACCAGATGGCTATGTTCGGTGATGACCTGCTAGATACCGCGCCGCAGTCTGACTTTGATGTGCGCTACCCTGACTGGGGAACAACGCCGACCATAGCGAGCTCGGGCGTGAAAGGCCCATTCGGACAACAACGAACTCAAAGTTATAACGATCTACAGAGCTTCTTGCTTAGCAATGGTGTGGATTACGAATTACTGCCAGGTAATCACGTGATGGTTAAGCTTAAAGACACGATTAAATTTAATAGCGGATCGTCTCGTGTTTCAACAGACTCAGCATACTGGCTTGATATGATGGGGAGCTATCTCGCGACTCAGCCGGGCATTGATATCGTGATTGACGGTCATGCCGATAGTACTGGTGCCCCGACATTAAATGACAGCCTATCGATGAAACGCGCGAGCGCCGTCAAACAGAAGTTACTGAGCAATAATGTTGCGATGGATTCGATCTTTACCCGCGGATATGGCGAGTACGTCCCAGCTTGTAGTAATAAGACTAAGGCAGGAAAAGCGTGCAACCGTCGAGTGGAAGTGCTGTTCATTGTTGCAAATAACTAATAGTTGCCACAAATAAAATAGTGAGTTATCACCACAACCAGCTGATTATTATAGACAACAACTAGGCTCAACAATCAAACTCTTCAATAAAAAAGCCCTTGAGTTTAAAGCTCAAGGGCTTGTCTTCGCTGTTATACTGCTTATGCGACGTTTTTTACTTGCTCGCTTTTTTTTTCAATTTGCATTTTTGCAAGAAAGTAGACATTGACACAGGCAATGAAGCCATTGGTGACAACTACTGGCCAAGCATCGATCATCAGACCGTAGGCCGTAAACAGCGCACAACCGATAAAGTTAAGCACGCGCAGTTTAACGATATCTTTCATTGTTAATGAGATTGCAACCATAATAGAAGCTGCGTAGCCTAGAATTTCAACCATATCCATAATTTGACCCTCTTAATTTTGCCGACTTAGGTCGGTACCAATTCTTCTCATCGTGAGATAATTGAGGAAGCTCCGTGCCTCGAATGGTCTATAAATGATTAACTTTTTTGAAATATAACAGGGCTAAATGTGTGATGAAAGCCCCAAAAATATGAACGGAGAAGGTTAGCGATTACGCAAACGTTTTACGTTATTTATAAGATTGTAATAACCAATTATGTTGGCGTATCATTTCACTCATTGATGCATAAAAAAGCCTACCGCAAGGTAGGCTTTTTGAGTTGTTTATCAGGTATTATTTCTTTTTGCCCTGAATGATTTTGTCTTCTTCAGTCAGTTCACGAATTCGACGACTGATATCGCGACGCTCTTTTGAAATTTCAGCGCTCTTGATGATGTGATCATCAACACGATCTTCGTAGTCGCCTTTCATATTTTTAATGATCGACACAATTTCTTCGTTGGTCATTTCTGGCTTGATGTAATCAAGAAGGTTTTCAAGCAAGTCAACACGTTTACGGTTGTCACGAACTTTCTTCTCGTTGTCTAAAAGTTCACGTTTTAACTTATTCTTACGACGTGCTTGAGCTACGATTTCAAAGACACCACTCATAGTTCCCATTCCTAATATTTTGATTAACTACAATGATTAAATCACATCATCTGGCGCGATAACAGTCTTTAGATCAATCATTACTTTAGCTTGATGTATTTATCGCCAATCTCGAGTCTAGTCATTGAGCGAATTTCAGTAACCATATATGATTCGACTATTGTTAAAACAAGTTCAAACCTGTATGCACCAAACGTCTGAAATTATCGTCCCTACAATGAGTGAGAGTGAACCTGAGCGCGCCCCTCGATTGATCAAAGCCTATAAACATGAGCGAACTCATCAAGAAGTGACCGAGGTAGAGTTAAATCGTAGTAAAATTGTCATGATTGATGAAAATGGCAATATTAAAAAAGTTGCCATTATCTCTGAGCACTAAATAACCAAAGAATAACAAGGAAACGGTATGAATATTGAACTAACCCAAGTTGAGACACGTGTTATTGGTGCGCTGATTGAAAAAGAAGTCACAACGCCAGATTATTACCCACTGTCACTGAATAGCTTAACTGCAGCTTGCAACCAAAAAAGCAATCGTGAGCCTGTCATGTCTTTAAGTGAAATTGACGTTCAACAAGCCGTAGACAACTTGATTGCAAGAAGACTCATAAGTGATGAAAGTGGCTTCAACAGCCGCACTAGCAAATTTCGCCACCGTTTTTGCAATACGGAATTTGGCGACCTCAAATTAACTAAACAGGAAAAGGCGATCGCCTGTTGTTTGTTATTGCGTGGCGCTCAGACTCCGGGAGAATTAAGAACCCGCACAAATAGACTGGCTGATTTTACGGATGTTAAAGAGGTTGAAGCCGCGTTAGAGCACATGGCAGTGCGTAGTGAAGGTGCGCTCGTGGTTAAACTGCCACGCGAACCTGGTAAGCGTGAATCACGCTATATGCATCTATTTAGTGGCGAAGTTGATATCAACGACATACCCAATATCCCTGAGAGTACTGCGGTTGTGGGCAGTGAACGTATTGAGATACTCGAGCAAGAGGTTGCTCAACTTAAACAAGACCTTACTGAATTAAAAGAACTTGTTGAACAATTGACAGCATAATGTCGCTAAGTCCGAGTTGTTTAACAACTAATTGGTATGTGTACCTGATTCGCATGCCTAATAACGCGCTCTACTGCGGTATTACCACTAACGTAGAGCGACGCTTTGCCGAGCATTGCAGTGGGCGAGGCGCTAAGGCCTTAAAAGGGAAATCGCCGCTCATTTTGGCGTGGTCTCATCCAGCAGGGCATAGTCGTAGTGAGGCATCTAAATTAGAGTCTCGAATCAAAAAACTCCCCAAAGCAAAAAAAGAGCGCTTAGTTTCCTGCCAAAGTGAAACTCCGGTCACATTAGATATGGTATTGATTGATTAATAACCCGTCAGGATGACGGTTTTTGTATTAACCTTGAGAATGAATAAATAAAAATAAGGTTGATACGGATATGAATCAATACAAAAAAATAGCAGCGGTGTTCGGAGCTTTGGCTTTTTCTAGCGTTACCTATTCGGCCAGCGTGGTTCCGGATGGTCGTGGCAACGGGATGGGGAATACGGGGGTGACGAGCGCCGATTACGTGTTAGCTCCTTTCTATAATCCTGCGTTAACCGCAATCTACCGTGATAGCGATGACTTTGGTATTTTGGTGCCAGCGATTGGCGCAACGTTACGAGATACGGATGAGTCTCTCGATACCATCGATTCGCTCCAAGATAGCATCAAACAATTCGAAAATGGCGGCAGTACAGATCCAGCCCAAGCGGCGTTGCTCAATAGCTATCTTACTCAATTGTCAGACAACAAAGCACTTGCGGTGACCGGTGGCGCAGCGCTTGCGGTTGCACTACCTATCAATACCTTATCAGCAAACTTCTTCCTGCGTGGATACGCCGAGATTGTTGCGTCTCCTGAAATTGCAGCGAACGGTGGCGATGCCCCTCTAGCGGTACAATCGCGTTATGAAAATTCGAATGTCGATATGATTGCGTTTGGTTATTCCGAATATGGAGTTGCCTTGGCCAAGCGTTTTGCTATCGCTGGTCAAGACGTATCGTTTGGTATCACGCCTAAATATCAGGAACTGCGTACTTATAAACAGAGCCTTTCAGTCCAAGACTTTGATCTTGATGATTATGACCAGAGCGAAACGAACAAGAATGCTTTTAACCTTGATCTCGGCGCCGTTTGGATGATTTACAATTACCGTCTTGGTGTTGTGGTTAAAGATCTGTTCTCACAAGAGATAGATACCCTGAATATTGGTGGAGTAAGTCGTTATAAGCTCAACACTCAAGTGACACTCTCGGGCAGTTATGCAATGGATTACTTTGTCGCAACGGTTGATTGGGATGTTACGCAGCAAGAGCGATTCACTGACCTTAAGGATGAAACTCAGTTCCTACGTCTCGGTGTTGAAGGCAATATCTTTGGTTGGGTTCAGTTACGTGCTGGATATCAAGCCGATATTCAAGACACCTTAGATGATGAAGTTACCCTTGGTCTTGGCATCAGCCCAGGAGACCTCGTGAGTATCGATCTTGCGGGTAGCTACGCAGGAGATAATCAATTTGGTCTTTCTGGTAATTTATCTTTTACGTTCTAAACGCTATACGGCATAATGAAAAAGCCGAGTTAAATGAGTGTGTTAATGCAGTAATTCTATTAACTCGGTCCATTTTATACTAAACATATAATGATACTAAATAGTTAAATTTCACGTTGGTTTGGTTAGTTAATGAGAATTCAATATGTCTAAAAAATATCTCTTGTCGCTGCTTGTTTTCTGTTCTTCTGCTTCTTTTGCCCATACGACTCAAATTCTTAATGGTTACTGGCAATATGATGATTATCTTAATGCTCATCCTAAGCAAAAAACCTTAACCGAGCGTCTTGGCGAGGCAGTTCGTGAGCTGTCAACACCATTAATTGGTAAACAGGAAAAACCAATCACTATTTCGGTGGTCTACCCCGGTCAGCAAGTCTCCGACTATTGGGTCCGCAATATCAAAGCGTTTGAGCTTCGCCTCGATAAGCTCGGCATCCGTTATAGTATTAATCAAGTGTTTACCCGTCCAAATATGGATGTTAGACAGCAAAGCCTGTCGTTACTTGATGCGGTTCAAAATAACACTGACTACCTTATCTTTACTTTGGACACGACTCGGCACCGTAAGTTTGTTGAACATGTGCTCAGCGCTACCGAGACTAAACTAATTTTACAAAATATCACCACGCCAGTCAGAGCATGGGAAGGACGCCAACCATTTATGTACGTTGGCTTTGACCATGTAATAGGAACAAAACTTCTGTACGATTATTATAAGAGTGTAGCGCCAGAGGGAAGCAAATATTCGGTACTCTATTTTTCTGAAGGGTATGTCAGTGATGCACGTGGTGATACGTTTATCGAAGCGATGAGTCATAACGACCGCTATCAGCTATCTTCTTCGTTCTATACTAAAGCAACACGTCAGTCCGGTTATGAAGCCGCAAAGTCAGCATTAAACAAAGATGATGAACTGAGTTTTCTTTACGCTTGCTCAACTGACGTCGCGCTTGGCGCTGTTGATGCAATAAAAGAACTCGGCAGGGAAGAGGTGCTACTCAACGGTTGGGGAGGCGGTACGGCAGAGCTAGACGCAATCAAAACAGATGCCATACAAGTGACTGCAATGCGTATGAATGATGATACGGGTATTGCGATGGCTGAAGCGATAAAATGGGATCTCGAAGGTAAAGATGTTCCACAAGTCTATTCAGGAGATTTTGAGTTAGTCACCAGCGAAGACAGTAATAGCAAGATAGAACAGTTGAAACAACGTGCGTTTCGTTATTCGGATCAATAACGGTATACCATGATTAATAGACACCAGCGAAAACGCCACTTAGCAGAATTACTGACACGTTCAGTGTTTCTTATTATTGCCGTATTGATTGTGGTCATCGCGGTGCAAAATTATCAGGTCAATCGCGAAGTTGTCTCTCAAGAAATCGCGCGCAGTAAACAGCAGACACAAAGCCTAGTTCAAGAAATCTTTAATCATCGTTTAAAGTCATTAGCGATCCAGCAAGAAAGCCATGGTCGTAACACTTACCTACTCAAAGCGTTAACCAACGATGAGAATGTTGCACTGAATCGGTTTTTTAACGGGATCGATCAGGTCTCATCTGGTCTTTCTCCTGACTTTCGTTTCGTCGTACGCGATTCAGAATTGGTTTGGGATGATGCTAATGTTGGTTTTTATGGTATCTCGCCCCAAGCACTCGATACATTGTCAACCGGAATGGCAATAGGATCCGATTGGTACATCTCGCAGGTATCATCAAGTCAAGGAATGCGCTACTTGATGCTGCGTCGTGCTCCTGTCATCGATCAACAAAGTGGTGAAGTGGTTGGCATGTTATTTATTGGTGTTGTACTCAACAATAACTTTGCGCTGATCAACTCCTTGCTTCAAGGAGGGAATGCCGATGCGATTCTACTTGCGGTCGGAACTCAGGTGATTGCCACCAGCACAAAAAATAAAGACATGCAGCATATCGAATGGTTGGAGCAATACTCAAATTCGCTGAATGCAAGTCGTTACATGGTCTCTCGCACTGATATCGTGATTGATGGTGTTCCGACATTTTTGTCGATCTATACCATTCAAGATAATACCAATGTGGTTGATTTTGTGCGAAGTCACTATTTATGGGTGGTTGCGACAATTTTATTGTTGTTTGCGATCGCCTTCATAACACGAGTTTGGCTGGCAAAACGCATTTCTAATGAATTGAATAAGTTGATTGAATACACGGATTCGATTATCGAGCAGCGTGAGCTTACCCGTTTTAATGGGGCAAAAATCAAAGAGTTTGATCAACTTGGTCACTCATTCCATCACGCACTTAAACGACTTAATGAGCAAGAGCAGCAATTCTCTGATCTGTTTAATTATTCTCTTACGCCAATTACGCTTTGGAGTATTAATGGTGAATTATTACGTTTCAATCGTGCGAGCGAAAGTAGTTTTCACACAGAATGTGCCACTGAGCAACTTATCGTTAAACTTAAATCTCACATCCACAAATGTTCTCAGGGGGCGACCCTGACTGGTGTTAACACTACCATCAATGGATCTACCTACCGTTGGAATATTTCCCCTATTCTCCGTGATGGCAAGGTCGAGCAGGTGATGGCTCAGGGCCAAGATATAACAAGCTTTGTTGAGGCTCAAAAACAGAGTAAAGCAGCGCGCCTACAAGCTGAAGAAACCGCTCGCGTTCGTGCAGATTTCTTAGCGAAGATGAGTCATGAATTAAGAACACCACTCAACGGAATCTTGGGGGTTTCGCAGTTACTTAAAAACCGCATGACTAACGCTCAAGACAAAGAGCATATGGACGTATTGTGCAACAGTGGCGAGCATCTTCTGGCTGTACTCAACGACATCCTAGATTTTTCTAAGATTGAGCAAGGTAAGTTTCATATAGAACATTCAACCTTTAAGTTGTTAGAGTTAACGGTTGCCGTTGAAAAAATATTTCAGCCGCTGTGTCATGACAAAAGGGTCGAATTCATCGTTGCCCATAGAAATCTTTCCGATCTTTATGTGCATAGTGACCAAGTTCGACTTAACCAAATTATTTTTAATTTGGTTAGTAATGCAGTGAAATTTACCCATCAAGGGAAGATTGAAGTCATGATCAGTGCTGAAACCTCTCAACAGCAGTGCGACTTAAGCATTGAGGTGAAAGATTCGGGGATCGGTATCGAGCAAAATCGCTTAGACGATATCTTTGAACCATTTGTTCAAGCAGAGTCAACGACAACACGAGAATATGGCGGTAGTGGTCTGGGGTTGGCGATTGTGCATAGTTTAGTGACCATTCTTGGTGGCCAAATTTCATTAACCAGTGCAGTTAATAAAGGAACTCATTTCATTGTAACCGTGCCACTAAAACTCACCAGCCATAGCGACTTGATTGAAGTATCAAATAGCTTAATTATTGAACCTCACTTGTTATTTGACCAAACGGTCAATGTTTTATTGGTCGAGGATAATCATACTAATGCCTTTATCGCTAAAGCATTTTGTGAAAAATATCGCATGAAAGTGACCTGGGTTCAGGATGGACTAAGCGCTATCGACTATTTACAGCAAGATCCTAACGTCGACTTAATCCTGATGGATAACCAATTGCCAAGTTTGGGCGGCATTGCTGCAACAGAAATTATTCGTGATGAGCTCAATCTCGCTATTCCAATCTACGCTTGTACTGCTGATGGAATGGAAGAAACCAAACAAGAGTTTCTTCGTGCGGGTGCAGATTATGTAATAGTGAAACCGATCAAAGAACTGGCTCTTAACAAAGCGCTGATTCATTTTAAGCAGCGCTATTGCCATGTCGATCATTGATTCACAGCCGATATTACCTGGCGAGCTTTTGGTGCGCGCGAGAAAAATGACCGGCGCAAAACGCACCAACGATGGAAAGCTCTCCGGCAAGACAAAGTGACGCGGCCACTTCAGCCAGAGCCTGCGCATTGCCACTGCCATATAAGCCCAGAATATCTAAACACGCTTTTTGACTGGGAAGTCCTGTTCCGCCACCAACCGTACCAACCATTAAATTCGGCAAGGTGACGCTGGCATAAAGATCGCCGCTTGACGCGATTTCCATACGCGTCATTCCTATTGCCGACTCAGAAACACAAGCGGCATCTTGACCACATGCGATATAAAGTGCAGCGAGGGCATTGGCATAATGGGCATTGACGCCAATACTGCCGCTTAGCGCCGCGCCTGTCGTCGTCACCTGACCAAAGCGCACCATCTTTTCTGGTGTGGTGTGAAGGTATTTTTCGACCAACTGCTTTGAAAGTTGCACTTCAGCCGTCACTTTTCTGCCACGTACATGCCGTAATGTATAGGCGTTGGCTTTTTTATCGCCTGATAGATTGCCATCTAAAAACGCTTCTCTCGGTACGATTGGCGAGTGATCGAGAATGTATTGAAACACTTCATTCGTCGCAATGGTGACCATGTTTTGCCCCGACGCATCACCAGTGTGGTATTCAAATATCAAGTAAACCTGATTGCCTTCGATATTGACATTGATGTCTTGAAGCTTGCCGTGCGAAGTGGTTGATTGAGCCAACTGCTTAAAGGCATCATATTGCCCAACCACCCAAGCCACAAACTGTCCGGCATCAATTAGACTATCAAATAAGAATGCAGGAGTGCGCGTCACACCTTCATTGATCAGCATAGCACTGGCGCCTCCTGCTGCGGTGATCAACTGAGCGCCACGGTTATACGAGGCCACTAACGCCGCTTCAGTCGTGGCGAGTGGCACTAAATAATCACTATTGGCATATAAACCATTGACGCGTAGTGGTCCTGCAATGCCAACGGGTACTTTGACCGTACCGATAAAGTGCTCAATGTTTTTGTTGTAGCTTTGTGCGTGAAGCTTTGTTTGTTGATCAAGCAACAGAGATGAGTCTGTGTAGGAATTAAGCTTCTGCCAACGTTTTGTAATGGCCTTATCGGAAATATAGGGGCTTGGCGTTAACCGCTGCGTTGGGCTATGAAATTTTGGGCTGAGCTTTTGTTCTAATGTTGAGGCATTATCGTTTGCGGTTAAGAGTGGGTGTCGCGATAGGTGTGAGATATTTAGTTTCGGCATTACAAGTTAACACGATAAGTTTGCCAGCATTCTAACCGAACTTGGCGTGAACTCAACCACTGCTTAAAGTTCTGCAACAATTTACGCTGATTAAATGTGGATATCGAGCAGGGATCCAATCATCTCTTGATCGCGTTGAATAACGTTAGTTCCGATTTGATTATAACGTTCAGCGCTAGAAAGCTTTGTTAGTGAATCTATTTCGGAAGCAGAAGGGAGTGGCGCTTTAAATTCTACTTGATTAAATTGATAGCTGTTGTCTTTCGGCATTGATTGCAATTGCTGCTGACGCTGAATTTCAGCCGCAGCATCTTCCGCCATCTTCGATGACATATCAACAATCTGATAACCGGATTGAATTGATGATACTGACATACAACACCTCTCTTATTTACAGTTTAAGATCAGTTTGCATTATGAGCAAGTTGTGCTAGGAAAACAGACTCGAAATCATTTGCATCTCTTCGTCACTGATGAGCGAGCTTTGTGTACCGTTGAGTGTGCTATTAATCACACCTTGTAATGCTCTTAGTTGTTGTGGAGTCAGTGTCTTGAGCTGAGATTTCATCAATTCAAACTGTTGCGGTGTCATGTCTATACGCTCGTTAAATGGTTGTCTTACATTTTTATACAGGTAAGAGACATGTCCATTCATCATCTTGTTCCTGTCAATATTATTAATTAATAAATAGACTAAACGAAAACGAATGGAGTGGTGTCGGGATACTGTCCAGATTATGTCCGAAAACTGTTAAGTGACAGCCGAGTCGACTAGCGCAATTTTGGTTGTTGAGTATTCGGTTTGACGCGAACTGCAAACTTACTGGCTAACGAGTGCAGCTCAGGAAGCATGCGATAGATTAGATGAAGCTGCTGCAGCACCATACGCACGGAACTGTCATCATCATCACGCCATTCTGCCAAACGAGTCTCAGTGACAGGGTCACTAATACTTGAAGTGTTGCATTCTTCACTATGTTGATTTAACTGGTTAAATAGAATATCCAAGTGTTGATGGATAACCCTGTGTGCATCCAAGATCAGTTTGTGAGTAGTGTCATCAGCAATTTGGGTCCTATGTGCGCCTAGCGCTGATATATAACTTAGCAATGCGTGGTTGAGCGTTAGAAAGCGGTAGCTTTCATCAATAGCCGAAACATAGCGCCCTGGTTCGGCAAGCATAGAGCTGATCGCCAAAGTAAGATTGGCGTCTTGGTTATGAGCGTTGCGTCGAGCAATCCGATAACTAAGACTGTCATTTTTACCAATTCGATATTGGCCAATAATATGAGCTAAATAAGATTGATTAGCGGCAATGGCGTCGGCCATGACCTTATGCAAACGCTTAGACTGCCAGTCGGGAAAAATGGTGGTAACGGCAACTACGGCAAGGGCACAGCCGATTAAAGTATCAGCAATGCGTGGCAAGATAACGTCAAAGCCTTCACCTAATTGACTAAAGCAAAACAACACCAATACAGTGATGAAGCCCGTGGCGTAGCCGTAGTTGGCTAAGCGAAAAGCGAAAAAGGCGACCCCTGATATCACAATCAAAACTAGCTGGCTTTCTTGAGAAGGCAGTATCGCTAACAGCGGCGCCCCAACAAGTAGGCCAGCAAAAGTACCAATAACACGGGCAACCAGTTTTTGTCTCGTGGCACTGTAGTTGGGTTGGCAAACGAACAGTGTCGTCAACAATATCCAGTATCCACGTTCAATATCAAACATTTGGATGACGCCGTAGCCGATGGTGAGTGCAATTGACATCCTGACTGCATGACGAAATAACATCGAATCGCGATTAAAATTGGCTGAAATACGTCGCCACATGGCTTTAAGACCATGAGCTTCAGTATCATCTAACATACCCTCTTCAAGTTTATTGATGTCGGGATTGTTGACGTTGCTTAGTTGCTTTTCTACTGTCGCAAGGTTGCTAAACAGATAACCGAGCTGTGCCAATAATGAGCGCCATGACGGTTGATTCTGCTGCTGAAGGTGTTGCAGCGAGTTTTGCAGCTCATCAAGTGCGATAATCGAGTCACCAGTGTGTTGGTACTCATTGCCTAGTCGGATAGCTTCAGCGATTTGCCGACATGACTTTGCTTGAGACTCAAGTAGATGCTTGAAACGGAACAAGACATCGGTGCGAGCGAAATGCTCGGCAAGTTCTTGATAACGATAGTGAGTTGAACTAATTCGTTCATGAATATCTTGAGCTAAGAAATAGGTATTGAGGAAGCGGTCACTGGCACTATCAACGTGCCCACGTTTTGAACGGCTTAAAAATGTCGCTTTGCATTGGTTTAATGCACTAACGGTTGCTGCGTTAAGTCGAGCTTCTTCGAGTCGATAAGGCTGAGGGGTTAAATTGGCCACGGGATAAAACAACTGACTTTTCGAGTCAAGGTAGTTGGCGAGGTGCTCAAAAACACCAGCCAGACTGTGTTGGACGGGCTGCATAGGCGCAATTAAATACCAAATCATCGAAACTAAGTAATACCAAGTGGCACCGGCCAGTAACATCAGTGGCTGAAACCAAATGTTAGTGCTTTGGTCGGCGCCGAGCATGGCATAAATAGCAATTAATAGTGAACCAAATGCAATACTCGCATAGCGTGGCCCGATTGCACCGAGCATGATGAATGCGAACGTCGAGCAAAATAGGCCAACAGCAAATAACCATGGGGTGTCGAATAGAATTTCTATCGAGAAGGCGGCAATGGCAAAACAAATCAAGGTCAATAGCTGGGACTTGAGGCGTCCGGTAAAACTTTCGTCACTTTCGGACAGCGCCGCGGCAATGACACCTAAAATAAGCGGTACGATCAAGGTGTTAAGATTAAGGTACCAAGTAGGAATAACCACACCCAGCAAGGTCACGAAGATGAGAAGGCTGTAGTTAATGGTCTGATTGGCCCATAAGTGGCGCAGTTGACTGAAATATTTCACTTAAATTGTACTTATTACCGACAGAGAATGTGTACATTAACAGAGCTGATATGGTAACGCCCTGATCTAAATAAAGATACCATAGTGTTTGTTTGAAAAATAACCCACCTAAGCTTGACTTAAAAGCTTTCTCGTTTTCGGGCTGTTTATCTCAACATTACGATGACAAAATTTGTCGCTGAACACGCAAAATAGGCAACATTTCAGTTATCATGCTGACAACGTAATTTATAGGCTTATTCGAATAATGCAGCTATCAGCAAACAAGACTGCACGGTTTTTTATCCAGCAAGAATATTATCAAGTAGAAATCGCGTCAGACTCCCTCATTATTGGTTGTGAAACGAGTGAAGAGCATATTCCGTTTAATGTTTGGAATGGGCAGATCCAAGTTAAGCATGGGCTATTGTGGGGTGGATTGGTGTTTTTTTCTCATCATGGTGATGACGAGCAACAGCGAGCGTGGTTGGTCCAAGGTTTACCACAGGATAAATGTCGTGAGTTTGCTCGCAGTGCCGTAGCGTGTTATCAACAATGGCATAAAAATCAATGCCAGCAACTATTTAAGTATCTTCCACGCTGGGAAGAAGCGGTGACACAGTTTGAACGTCAACCAGCTTTTTTAACTCACTCAAAACTTGAACAATGGCGAAATGAAGTCAAAAACAATTTGAGTGAGATGAGGATGACATTGGAAGATGCTCAGTTAAGAATGCCGCAGCGTATGTCGCAAATTGATTCATGGATGACCCAACAAGATGTACAGTTACATCAACGCAATCAGCAATGGATGGAAACGGAGCTTGAAAATTGGCAGGTCCTGTTTTCGCAGATAGAGTCGTCCCCTCTTAACCTCAGTCAAAAGCGCGCTGTGCTTCTTAACGACGATAATAACCTTGTTCTTGCTGGGGCAGGGTCAGGCAAGACCAGTGTTTTGACGGCTCGGGTTGCGTATTTATTGCAAAGCCATTTAGCGCATCCAGAGCAAATCTTGTTGCTCGCTTTCGGACGTGATGCGGCCAATGAGATGAAACAAAGACTCAATGATAAGGTTGGTTTGAGCGCAGAAAAAGTGAAGGTCAACACTTTTCATCAATTAGGCTTATACATCCTCAATCAGATAGAAAACGAGCCTGTGACGATATCTCCGTTGGCACTTGAAGATAATCAACGCGTTAACTGGTGCATTGATTGGCTAAAGAAACATTGGATGACACCAACTAACTTTAAACGTTGGCAAAAACACCTCAATAAATGGCCGATTGCCTATTTAGCCGGTGATGATGAACTCGGTAGTCATGTTGAGAATCCGAAACTGATTGCTTGGTTAGAAAAGCAACTTTCTCAACTTGCAGCCATGGGCATGACGAAAAAAGATCTCCAACAACAGTTAATAGAACACCCAGACTACACTCGCTTAAACAGCGAGCTCTCATTGGTGTGGCCATGTTATCAAGCCTGGCAACAGCAACTTAAAGAGCAGCAGCATATAGATTTTAATTTGATGATCACCAAAGCGACGAAATTGGTCGAAAGTGGTAAGTTCGTCTCTCCATGGCAATACATCATGATAGACGAATATCAGGATATCTCACCTCAGCGTTTAGCCTTGATTGAAGCGTTATGCCAACAATCACAAAGCAGTGTGTTATTCGCCGTCGGTGATGATTGGCAGTCGATTTATCAGTTTGCTGGATCTGATGTCGATCTCACTACCGATTTTGCGTCGCGTTTCCCACATTCAACAATTCATTATCTTGATACGACTTATCGTTTTAATAATCGCATTGGTGAGGTGGCGAATCGATTCGTTCAACAAAACCCGCGTCAGCTAAGTAAACCACTCAACAGCCATAAAGAGCAGAAGAATAAGGCGGTGACGCTGTTAGCGCAAAGTCGAGTAGAGAAAGTCCTAGAACAGCTTAACCGCAGTGCAAAATCGACTCAAAGTGTTCTTCTTCTTGGTCGCAACCATTACCACCGTCCGGACTTGTTGGCTGATTGGCAAAAACAGTTTGCGCTATTATCAATCGAGTTTATGACATGTCACGCTTGTAAAGGAAAAGAAGCCGATTTTGTCATTGTACTCGGAGTTGACGAAGGCCAGTTCCCTGCACGAGTGAAAGCGTTGCATGTCAGTGATGCGTTGACCCAATCAAGCGACCGTTTCCCATACGCTGAAGAGCGCCGACTATTTTACGTAGCACTTACTCGGGCGAAGAAGAAAGTGTGGATCGCTTATACAGGGGCAGGTTCCAGTTTTGTGCAAGAGCTGATCGAACAAGATTACCCAGTTATCATTGCTAAATAATAGGGATCATTATGAGTGGACAATACTGTATTACGCTGACCACAACCAATAGCCAGCCAAACTGTGACGAGATCATCGCCAAGGTTTTACACCTTGGCTTGGCTGCGTGTATACAAACCATGCCAATTCAAAGCCATTATGTTTGGCAGGGGAAAGTATGTAGTGACAGTGAGATACTGATGATCATCAAAACTAAAAAATCGTGTTACCCACAGTTAGAACAAACGATTGTCGACTTACATAGTTATGATGTTCCTCAGGTTGTTCAAATCCCGTTTACAAAAGGCTTTAACCCTTATCTAACCTGGCTTGAAGAGAATACACGTTGCTGAAACGCAAGTAGGGCTAGCGAAGTAAGTGCGCCTAGCGTATCCATCATCATGTCTTTTTGTGCATCCCAAATGTCGCCTTGCGATCCTAAAAAAGCGATGCCTTCATCGCCGCCAGCAAGCTCTGCATACCACCATTCAATGATCTCATAGCCTGCGGCCAGTGCCATCAGAGCGAACAAGGCATAACTGAAGGCAATTGTCGGCTTGATGTTATGGCGGCGTAGTAAATATTCGCAAATCGGGTACGCGTAAAGACCGATAGAGAAGTGAGCTAGACGGTCAAAATTGTTGCGTTGTGAACCAATCAGATCGTTAAACCACTCAAAAGGTACCTCTGCAAAAGTGTATTTAGCCCCTATGGTATGCAAGCAGAGCCAAATGAACATCAAAATATAGGCAGTGTTGGAAAAACGAAAACGCGTTGAGGCAAAAACAATCAGGCCAAAAATCATCAATACGGGAATGATCTCCGCGAACCAAACAGCACGTGATACGGGTTCTATAACACTAAACAGAAAAACAATGCTATAGAGTAGAGATAGTACCATCAGTATTCTTGGAAGTTTCATCAGCTGTTACCAATCCTTAGTTATTTTAGTGCGCTAATGATGGCATTTAATAAAACATTGTTCAATTGGTGTGAGATTTTAAGCGCTATACTTATTCACAATAATTGTTGAAAACACACGACGTTGCACACTCTTTATGCATTTGACTTTGTTTACAAGTGTAACGATTGCTTTATAAAAATGGCACACATAAAATCGTTTGCCCAATCTAATAACAAATAAAATAGTAAAGTCATGAAACTGGAAACCGTTGATTATCGTGCACCTGATGCGGCGCAACACTTTGTAAAATCACTGCGTGAGACAGGATTTGGTGTACTAAAGAACCATCCTATACCGAAGGAGTTGGTTGAATCTATCTATGAAAACTGGTACCAATTTTTCACTTCAGAACGTAAAAATGCGTTTCACTTTAACGTTGAAACTCAAGATGGTTATTTTCCACCTTCTGTGTCGGAAGTGGCGAAAGGTCATTCGGTTAAAGATATTAAAGAGTACTTTCACGTTTACCCTTGGGGACAGATTCCTGATGAACTGCGTGAACAGATTTTAGATTATTACCAACGTGCTAATGCGTTCGCTGAAGAGCTATTGGGCTGGGTTGAAGCCTATGCACCGGTAGAAGTTCAAGAAAAGTTCTCTGTCGCATTATCAGAGATGATCAAAGACAGTGATAAAACCTTGTTACGTATACTGCACTATCCACCAATGACAGGCAGTGAAGAGCCGGGCGCAATCCGAGCTGCGGCTCATGAAGATATTAATTTGCTGACGGTTCTGCCGGCGTCAAATGAACCTGGTCTGCAAGTGATGAGCAAAGAAGGTGACTGGCTTGATGTCCCATGCGATTTCGGCAATCTGATTATCAATATCGGTGACATGCTACAAGAGGCATCTGGCGGATACTTCCCATCAACAACGCATCGAGTGATTAACCCGACAGGCGCGCGTCAGGAGCAATCACGTATCTCATTGCCACTGTTTCTGCATCCGAAGCCGCAAGTGGTCTTGTCTGAGAGATACACCGCAGACAGCTACCTGATGGAACGTTTAAGAGAGTTAGGTGTTATCTAGATATCGGAGCCGCAATTGCGGCTCTTTTTTTTGGCTCAGGCGACAATTGTCATGACCAAGACTCGACAAATGAAGGCGAATAGCTTTAAGTAAAATAAAAACAGTTAGGTTGGTTTATGGAAAAAGGTCAGCAAGTTACAGCGCAATTTCAACAGTACATGGAAAACCCACTGTTGTGGCCGATTTTAGACGTACTACGGAAGCAGCCCAGTGGGTGGAAAGTGCACACTTTGGCGTCTCACTTGGGTGATCTTGGCTATATCCCCTTGCTTGATCCTTTGCCTGAAAAAGATTTGTTTAAACGTAACTTCCTCATCATGAACGCGCTTTATCAGTTACAGGAGACTCTTTATCCCGACAATTGGCTGCAAGTCGCGGCAATGGACATTGTTTTGATGTCGTCACATCATGCCTCTGGCCACGAGGTGGATCATCAAGATCCTTTACGCGACTACTATATTCAATGGCACAATTATGAAGCGGATGAAGGCGAGGTGAAGCGACTACTGAACGACTTTTGGTCTAAATACCGTCACTTTGTTGGTAGTCACAATGGCAAGGATATGGACCGTGAAAAAGCGCTTCGGTTGTTTGAATTACCCTTTGATTCTAGCCAAAGCGAAATACGCCGAACATGGCGTAAACTGGCATTAAAGTGGCATCCTGATAGAGAGTTTGGAAATAGTGAGCGTTTTCGAATTCTGTGTGAAGCGTGGAACGTTTTACGTTAAATCAACCAGTTTAAAAATAAAGGCACCTGTCGGTGCCTTTAGATAGGGTGATCGGTCTACTACTTACAGCGCAGATTTAAATTGAGACTTACGCATACGATTTAAAACGGCTAAAACGTCAACAACGCGAGGTTTGGCTAAGTCACCGTAGTTAGGCATCGTCGAAAACCACTCATCATGGAGTAAATTAGCAAAGTCTTTGGCTGGGTTTTGACTCCATCCTGGTTGCTGAGCAAACTGAAACCACAGCCAACCAATCGCATGCACTTCACTACTTGATTCGATTTGTTCCAGCGCTGATAGATCGGCGTACTCTTTACCAAACCGTAGCGAATCAATTCCCTTTGCCGCAACACGGAATTTTCCGTCAACGAGCAGCGCTTGTAATGCTGGACAGTTAAATTGGCGTGGCGGGAAGGTGGCAAGGTTAGACTCTGATTCATTTTCGCGCTGACTTGGATGCTGTACAACCACCTGTTGCGCTTTTTCAGTGACATCCAAAGGTTGGTAGTCGCTCATTTGAATCACAGTATCAGCCACATCGAGATAATCACCCGATCCACCCATAACAATTAGTGTTGAAATATCCAGCTCGTCTCTGAGTTGTCCAATGCGATCAACCAACGGAGTAATCGGTTCGTCACCTTTACTCACTAGTGCCTGCATACGTTCATCTCGAATCATAAAGTTAGTCGCAGACGTATCTTCATCAATTAAAATACTACTCGCACCAGCTTCAATGGATTCTTGTAACCAAGCAGCTTGCGAAGTTGAGCCAGATGCATCTTGAGTAGAGAAGTTGTCAGTCTGTTTATTCATAGGCAGGTGGTTGATGTAATTAGACAGATTGAGGTTATGGACACAGCGACCATCTTCCGCACGGATTTTCACGGCATTGCAATCAGTGACAATCATCTCTCGGCCATCGCCTGGAATGTGGTCGTAAATAGAACGCTCAATCGCACTGAGTAGGGTCGATTTGCCGTGGAAACCACCGCCCACAATCAGCGTAATGCCTTTCGGGACACCCAAGCCTTTAATCGCTCCTTGGTTGGGAGTTTGTAGCGTCACTTCTAACGAACTAGGCGCAACAAATGCGACCGCTTCTTTCATCGGAAGATCGCAATTTCCAGCCACGCGTGGTAGTACGGAGCCGTTACCAATAAACGCAACTAGGTTGTTTTCAGCAAGCTGAGTACGCAGTGCCGCTTGGTCTTCGACAACTTGGCAATGGCGTTTTAGGTCGTCAAGATCAAGCTCTCGTTCAATCGTGGCACGACGAATGAATTTAGGTAAATGGAACGTCAGTAGGTTCGTTGATTTTTTGCCTAATACGGAACGGCCTTCAGCAGGAAGGTTAACGCGGAATCTAATTTCGATACCTTGTGGTGTGAAAATGACGGCGGTGCTATCTATTACAGTCTGGCCTGTAAGCGCAATACTAATGGCCGCATCTTGCTTAGCTAATTCAGCGAATCGTCGAGCGATATAGTCGCGAGCGCCCACTTGATAAGCGGTTGATTGCTCTTGCAACCAACTAAGCCCAGTCACCGACCAAGGACGGATCGCGCGTAGGCGAGATGCTGAAGCGTATGGGTCGCCCTGAACGTGATCAATATGGAGTGTAAAATCGCTAAAGTCGTACTGGCCTTTGATCTGTTGGTAGGCACGATAGTTTTGTTTTTCGATTTTTTTTAGCGTATTGATTAATTGGTCCATATTGAACTCATGATTTAGTGACGATAAGGGCGAGGATTATAGGAACCGCTCGTCGCAGAGTAAAGACCTAAGCGACGAGTTACGAATATGAGTACCGGTTAGGGGAATGATTTTGGTTAAGAAAGCTCAATTCAAACTCATCGCAAGGCATAGGTTTACCATAAAGATAGCCTTGGCCGATGTCACATCCTTCCGCTAATATGAACGTTTCGTGCGCAGAATTCTCAATCCCCTCAACGGTGACTGCCAAGTCGAGTTTTTTAGCGATATTAATGATCGAGCGAACGATTTCTTTATCTTGCTCGCTGTGTTCAAGTTGCTGAATGAAACTCTTATCAATTTTAATCGCGTCAAATGGGAATTTTTTTAAATAGTTGAATGAAGCGTAGCCAGTCCCAAAGTCATCAAGTGACAGTGTAACTCCAAGGTTGCTTAATGATGTCAGTGTATTACGCGCGATAACTTCGTCAGCAATCAAACCACTTTCAGTGATTTCAAGTTCAATGTATGACGCTGGAAGCTGATAAGCAGAGAGTAAATCTTTAAGCTGGCTGACAAACTGTGGGCTCTGTAATTGTACTGCTGAAACATTAATACTGATGGTAAAGTCATCGACAGAGTTTAACCATTCAGACGCTTTTTCAATCGCCGAGCGTAATACAAAACTGCCGACCTCAAAAATCAGCCCATTTTGCTCTGCGAGGTGAATAAGGGTTTCATTAGAAATATCCCCTAGTATCGGATGTCGCCAGCGGAGTAATGCTTCAGCACCAATCCATTTTCGTGTCAGCGGGGCAACCTTAGGTTGGAAGTAGAGCAGTAAGTCATCGTTACGAACCGCTTGCAATAAGTAGCTTTCAAGTTGATTGATGTTCTTTTGTGTATCAGCAATATCTTGGTTGTAGAAACTGAATTTATGGCCAGAATCTTTACACGATTGCATTGCCTCAGTCGCATATTTGATTAAGTCTTTTCCACACTGTGTATCGTCGGAACTGGCTACCCCGATATAGCTGTGTAGATGAAGCGTTTGATCTTCGACGAAAAATTCAGACTGGCTTACAGCCACTAACTCACTACACAAAAGATTGATGTCATGCTCAAAATGTTCACTGTCTAACACCAAAACAAGATCGTTTGATGAGGGGCGTGCTGTCATCACATCACGTTGATCATGCTTAATAAGCCGTTGGCGAAAAGTGACCAGAATTTGTTCCCAAGCCGCATAGCCATATTTCGCTTGAATGCGACGTCCGTTGGTAAAACCAATGTGTAATGCGGCGATCTTGCGCTGTGTATTACCAGCTAGTGTGTTCATTTTTTCAGCGACTTTTGATTCAAGCGCGGCACGATTGAGAAAGCCTGTGCCAATGTCGTGCCGTTGCTGATAACGCACTTTGCGCTCTGCTGCGCGACGTTTGTCTATCTCTTGGTTGAGTGAGTAGTTCAGCTCAACTAAGTCTTGGGTACGGGTTTTTACGCGTGACTTGAGCTCAGAGTTGACCTGTTCAAGGCGCTGATTTTGATACAGAGTCGTTAGTTGAGCTTCAATGGAATCTCGAAACGACGCAAGAAGTTGTTGGTAAGTTCGATTAAACGCATTCTCTTGATCATCTAGGAGACAAATAGTACCGAACACATCACCATTGGGCCACAATAAGGGTAAGCCACAATAGGCAATCATCCCGAGTTTGATATCTGGGTTATGACACCACTGCTTATCGTGCATTGCATTAGCAACCAAAAGCGGTTGGTTGGTCTCGATCACGGTTTCACAGTACAATCCGCAGCCCAATGATTCTTGATCGCCGATGTGATAGGGATGGGGGTGGTTGTTGTTTGCTGAGAACACTTCAATGTGCTGGGGATGAATTCGCATGACCAGAGCCGCAGGTGTAGCAACAATCTCGGCGAGCAGATTTAAAATACCTTGCCACGCAGAACTCATTTCTGCCGGAATAGCCATATTGCTGGTGTTTAATTTGGACATAAAATATTCCATGAGCGATAAATGGTCACAGGTGCAATCCTTGCACCTTCAATTAATCATAGTCGTTGTGATACGTTCGCAGGTAAACTTTATGTCAGGGAAACGGCCACACTCTTGTCTAGTAGGCAGAATGCCCTATCGCTATGGTAAAAAAAAGCCCAGAGAGAATCTCTGGGACGTTCAATTTCTATTGTCTCAAAATTAAGATTTTCTTTTATAACAGATAGTTTATTTAATAAACATATCAGTATCTATCTCTTGAGAATAATCGATATTTTCAAAGCCAAACCCGTTAAGATTCAAAAACTCTTGCTTGAACCCGTTATAATCGCCAACGTGTCGAAAGTTGTCCGCGTTTAAGCTTTCCATCAGTTGAGCGACTTTTAACTGTGTCGATGTTTCTAACTCAAGATCATCAATACGGATCAAGCGTTCTCCATCAACAGGAACTTTGTCTTGTCCATAGAGCTTGGTTGTGAATAGGCGTTGCATTTGTTCAATGCAGCCTTCATGTGTGCCTTGCTGCTTCATTACTTTGTACAGTGCAATCAAGTAAGGGCTTAGTCCGGGTATAAACACACTGGCTTTGGTCACTAAAGCCTTACAAACACTCGCATAAGCGCCGCCATCAAAATTGGCCAATTTTAGATTAAGTGAGTGACTAGTTTGATGCAAATCAACTTTCGCACGCCCTAAGGTACCGTCAAGATAAATGGGATGAGTGATCTCTGGGCCGATGTATGAGAAAGCGACGGTTTTGCAATCAGTGGCTATTGATTCTGCGTTAATTAAAGCATCAATCCAGCGCTCCCAATCTTCTCCACCCATTACTTTAATTGTTTCGAGCGCTTCTTGCTCGGACGCTACTGCTAAATGGGCCTGTTGCCAATGATCATTTTCCAGCACTAAAGTCGCGCCAGATACTGGCTCTGTCATCGGTTTTATTGAAGAGCGCCAAATTTTGTCACTTTCTGGATCGGGACGAATGCCACTGGCGACACTGTAAATGATCAGATCCACTTCACCTTCGAAGTACGTCTCTATTGCTTCAATGACTTCAGTCTTGATCTGATCGGAAAAAGCATCGCCGTGAATGTTAATCGCCTGACGACCATGTTGATTGGCAAACTGCTGGAAGTAGTAATCGTTGTAAAATCCAGCAGAGGCGGTTCTATCAGCACACGGTGCTTTCTCGTATGAAACACTAATGGTGTCAGCCTCTGCACCACCGAAGGTAAGCGCGATACGCGACGCTAAACCAAATCCTGATGATCCGCCGAGGATCAGTACACGTTTAGGACCATGCTTGATTGGTTGAGCTGACTTAACATAGTTAATTTGATTTAGAATTGCTTGTTGGCAACCCAGAGGATGAGCGCTGCGTGCAACAACACCATGGATAACAGGTTCGATAATCATTGTTTATTCCTTCAACCGCCATAGGCATCTCAACAAGGTAACGTAAAGTGTTACAAAGTTTATTGAGCTAGGGCAATTAGAGGTAATTAATCAATTGATTGGCAACAAAATTTGCAATCCAAGCTTGCGCTTCTGCTTTAGGATGTAACCCATCGCTCATCATCCATTCTGGTTTAATAACCACCCCTTCTAAGAAAAAGGGTAACAATGGAAGTTTTTGTTTTTCAGCAACTTGTGGGTAAATAGCAGAGAAGGCTTCAGTGTAGCGCTTTCCGTAATTTGGTAATACGTGGATCTGCATCAAAAGTGGCTTGGCCTGTGCGCTGCGTACCATCTCAATCATATTCACCAAGTTGGTTTGAATCAGGCTCGGTGGAAAACCGCGTAAACCATCGTTTGCGCCAAGCTCAATCAAGACGTAATCTGGTTGATGTAGGCTGAGTAAGTTGGGCAACCTTGCAAGGCCGTTACCGGTCGTATCTCCTGAGATACTTGCGTTAATGACTTGAATGTTTTGACCCTTTTCCGCTAAATCATGCGTAATAAGAGAGGGCCAAGCTTTTTCAATCGGCATTTGATAACCCGCACTTAAGCTGTCACCGAGAATTAACAGGGTTTTGCCATAGGCTGGGTTTAAACAAAAAATTATTAAGACAAAGGAAAGTAGTCGCATCATGCAAACGTCCGTTATTAAAGCTCAATCATTGTGTAAAATAGTCTCTACTAATCAAGAGCAATTAACAATCCTTGATGATGTAAATCTCGATATCAAAGAGGGTGAAAGTGTTGCGATTGTCGGCACCTCAGGAGCGGGTAAATCAACACTAATGACTTTATTGGCTGGCCTAGATACCCCGACAACGGGTGAGATTCATCTATTAGGAAAGCCCATCCATCAACTTAATGACGAGCAACGTGCAGCGATTCGCAGCGAGGCAGTGGGTTTTGTCTTCCAAAGCTTTTTGTTAATACCAAGTCTAAGTGCTATCGACAATGTGACGCTTCCTTGTTTGTTAAAAGGCGATGCAGAAGATAAGCAGCGGGCCATTGATTTGTTGGAGTCAGTAGGGCTTGGTACTAGAACGCATCACTCTCCATCGCAGCTTTCTGGGGGAGAGCAGCAACGTGTCGCACTTGCACGAGCGTTTATGATTCAGCCCCGTGTACTGTTTGCCGATGAACCAACGGGTAACCTCGACCAACAAACGGCAGGCAAGATCATTGAATTGCTGTTTGAGCTAAATAAACAACATGGCACAACGTTGGTGTTGGTGACTCATGATCCTAAACTTGCCCAGCGCTGCGATCGCACCTTCACAATGAAAGCTGGTCTGTTGGAGGAGTCATAATGTCTGCTGCAACCCCGATTGGACTCAACAAAAACAAACGCTTAGTGAGTTGGAGTCTTAACGAGATAAAACATGGTCAACTGTGGCCCGTTAGCATTGCCTTGACCTTGATCATCGCTTGTATCTTTGCATTAACGGCATTGGCTGAACGTATGGAGCAGGTGATTGTTAAACAGGGCAAACAAGCATTAACTGCCGATACGGTCTTTGTCTCCTCTAATCCGATCGACTCACAGTTCTATCAACTGACTCAATCACTTGACTTAATCACTTCGCAGCAAACACGATTTCGCACTATGGCGTTTAGTGATAAATCGATGCAGTTAATCACGGTTAAAGCGGTCGACAGTCGTTACCCACTGCGTGGTGAAATGGTTTTGTTTGACGGCAAAAATACCTCGTCGAGCGTTCAACCTGGCGAATTGTGGTTAGATGAGCGACTCTTTTCTCAACTTGAAGTCTCAATTGGTGACGCTGTCACTGTGGGTGATGCTGATTTTGTCGTAAGCGGAAAAATCAACGAGGAGCCTGGATTGAGCTTCAATCCATTTCAGCAAATGCCATCTGCATTTATTCATAGCAATGATCTTGATAAAACGGGCGCAGTTCAGTTAGGCAGCCGTGTGCGTTTTAATGTTTATATCAATGGTGACGAACAGGTCATCGAGCAACTAAAGCAATCGGTAGAACTTACGCCTAGCGACCGATGGCGCGATCAAAATAGTGCCAGTCGCACTAATGAAGTGTTTCAACGTACGCAGCAATATTTATCGCTGACCGTAGCAATTGTTGTGATCATGGCAGCGACAACCCTAGTCTTGACATGCCAGCACTACGTTTCGACGCGACGCAAGACCATTGCGATGCTGAAAAGCCTAGGGGCGAGCAGACGTTGGATAAGCCATTGGTTGCTAATTCAAGTGGCAATGTTATTCATCACAGCTGTCGTAATAGGTATTGGCGTCGGGGTATTATTAGAGTACTTACTGCGTATTCCTTTGGTTGATTTACTACCCAGTCCGCTTCCGAGTTATGGACTAAAACCTGTGCTGGTGTCCATACTTACCAGTTCGCTTATCGCGATTCCTGCACTGGGTATTCCCCTTATTGGTTTGGTCAACATTAGTGCAATCAATGTCATGCAGCCAAAAGCGAATCATAACCAAAAACGAGCTCACTATTGGTTGGTGATGGTACCGATTTTTCCTATGATTCTGGCGTACTACGACAACCTACTGGTTTGGATTGTACTTGGTGGCATTATTGTGCTGTTTTTGGCCTTAGCCATTGTCAGTATTGGTTTAACCAAATTACTGGGTAAAGCACCACTCAATACGGCATTTAAGTTGGCGCTGAGCCGAATCAATCGCTCAATGACGGCAACTGGCATACAGTTTGGCGCACTCGCGCTGTCATTAATGCTTCTTTCTACCATGTGGCTAGTTCGCACTGATCTGTTATCCGATTGGCAACGTACTCTACCTGAAAATGCACCCAACGCATTTGCGCTCAACATTGCACCTTATGAAAAACAGGCGTATTTGCAGGTGCTTGATGACAATAGTATCGAGCGTTCAGAGGCTTATCCGATCATTCGCGGACGTTTAACGCAAGTCAATGGCATTGACGCTAAGCAGGCGGCTAACGGTGAAGAGGCCAGTGACGCTTTAAGGCGAGAGCTTAACTTTACCTTCGCGACAGGCATTCCTGAGCATAACCAGTTGCTGCAAGGCGATTGGACTGCGAAGAATGGTGTGTCTGTCGAATCGGATGTGGCTGAAGATTTAGGTTTAGCGATTGGTGATACGCTCGATTTTGTCATTAACAGCCAATTGGTGAGTGCACAGGTAAATTCAATACGCGCGGTCGAGTGGCGAGATATGAAGCCGAATTTTTACTTCATTTTTTCCCCCGATGTACTTGAGAATATACCCGCCACATATTTGGTCAGTTTTAGACTTGCAGACAATCAAGGTGACTTGTTAAACCGTTTGTCACGGCAACACCCGACGGTTAGTTTGATGGATATTCGAGTGATGGGCGAGAAGATACAACAACTCTTAGAGCAAATAGTCTGGTCGATTACGTTATTAGCTGGGATTGGTGTGCTATCAGGCTTGTTATTAATATTCACGTTACTTAGATTAAGCTTAGGTCAGCGACAAGACGAAATTCAGCTTTATCGCACCTTAGGGGCAAGTAAAAAGCGGGTAGAACAGACCATCTGGGCAGAGTATGGTTTGATGGCATTAGTCGCCAGTTTTATCGCCATATTAGGCTCTGAGGCGGTGGTTGCTGCGATTGTATGGTTTGGTTTCGATTTACCACCTAAGCTGCATGGCATGCTGTGGTTGGCGCTACCTATAAGCACGTTTTGCACACTTGCTTTAGTGGTTAATAGTTTGATTAAACGGCTACTAACCCCTATAAATAAAGCAGTTAGCTAACATCATACGGGCTGAGAATTACAGTTATCCACAAAAACGGTGGATAAAGTTTGGGATAACTCAGCCCGACTCTTAAGGTGATTTTGTTATAGCCCAATAGCCGTAAAGTCCTTGGCATTTCTGTTATTCACAATGTTGTTCATTTCTGAATTATTCAAATCTAAGTCAAGACTTTTTTTGCATTTTTTTTACGTTTCAACGTCGCATTTTTACCCTGTAAAAATTGTGATTTTTTTCGCCCGATATAACGAGTAAAATGTTCTGATAATGAATGAATTAGCAAAATTAATGCAATCTGAACAACAGACATCAGTCAGCCCAAAAATCGCGATCATCGGTGGTGGTATTGCAGGAGCAACAGCCGCGGTTCACTTAGCCGAACTCGGTATGAATATCACTCTAATAGAAAAGAGCGCAAGTTTGGTCTGTGGTCCACCAATCTGTCATTTGCATGCTGGTGGAAATTTGTACAGAGAGATATCAACTCAGCAGTGTGTTGAATTACTTAAACAGTCTATTGATACGGTGCGACTCTATCCACAAACGATAAACCACCGCCCAACCGTGATTGCAGTACCATGCAGTGATGATGGCAGTCCGGATGCGCTCAGAGATCGTTTAGTCACTATCCAAAACTGTTATCGTGAGTTAGTTGAGGCAGATCCTGCGAATAAAGTATTGGGTGAGCCGTCTCAGTACTATAAATTCTACACTCGTGAAGAGATCGAAATGTTAGCCATGCAGGAGCAACCGGCTCAACCAAATTCAATCGACGAATGGTTGATCCCTTTTGCCAAACATACCGATCTCGATGCTTTGCAATTTCCAATTGTTGGGGTGCAAGAGCCAGGCTGGAGTGTCTTTCGTATTGCGGCATCGGCAACCTTAGCCTTAGAGCAGATGCCTAATTGCCAGTTAATGACCAATACGCAAGTCGTCGGCGTTGAAGAGTATGACGATGGTTGGAAGATAGAATACCGCAGCGACAGTGGCAAACTTAGTTGTCTCAAGGTCGATTATCTTGTCAATGCTTGTGGCTATGAAACAGGGTCAATTGATGACTTAGCCAAAAAGTCGCGTCAGCGTCTGGTTGAGTTCAAAGCGGCCTATGTAACGCGTTGGTCGCAGTGCAATGAACTGTGGCCTGAGGTGATTTTCCATGGTCAACGTGGGACCCCAAATGGTATGGCTCAGTTAACCCCCTATCCGGATGGGGTATTTCAATTGCACGGTATGACCAAAGACATCACTTTATTTGAAGATGGACTTGTCGCCAATGAACATGGGTCGTCTCAGCCTAAGTTACCGTTGAGACTGCTTAACAAGATTCAAAAAGGCTGGGACTCGTCTGTTGTGGTCGAGCGTAGTCAACGTGCGATTGAACATATGGCGAAATATATTCCAAGTTATGTTGATGCCAACGAATATGGAACGCCACTATTTGGTGCACAGCAGATCCCAGGACAAGACGAAACGCTGCGTGCGGCTGATGTGACGTTTGAAGGCGATCACTATGCGCGCGTCGAAGTCGTTAAAGGGTCTTCGGCTTTAGAAGCGGCGATAAAGCTAGTTAAGCAATGGCAACTTTTCGCATATCACACTGACGTGATTGAAGATCTGCATCCTGTCATGCACAGCTTAAGCGCTGAAGATGTAGAATTGCGGGCTGAACAGTTAGCTCAGCAGAGGTCATATCCTGCTCAGTTGGCGCAATACTACGGTCAATAAAAGTCTAATAAGGCGCCAAGTTCAACCTAAACTTGGCGCCGTAAGCTTGGATCTCTTGGATCTCAAAACCAACAAGCCTTCATGGCGTCCTTTCTATTCCGCTCCGAGAAGTTAAGCGGCCCCTACAGCATTTGATTTATCAATACCCTCCACATTTCGTGTTTCAGATCACATTAATGTGCATAGTTTGGTCATAATGATTTTTTATTTAACTCGCTTATTGCAGACTCTCGACGTTTAAAATAAATGCAACTAAGTGAGTATTGTCAGGATTATAAAAAGGTCAATGGGCTCCTGTTTGAACTATAAATTGATAAGCTAATAAAAGAGGTTAAAAATGAGAGGCTTACTTGTCATCTTATTCTTGTTTTATGCTGTTAATACCTCAGCCAATATATATTATGGTCCTGCCGATGGTGAGGTCATCATTGATGTTAACGATCCTAAAGGCTATCTGTTTAAGATGGAAAAAGGGATTTATGTACAAAGTGCGTCTCATGATTATATTGCTGATATAGCTAATTTGTTAGATGAGATTAAAAGCACACCAAGTGGTAGAGCGCTTTTAAATCAAGTCTCACATTATCACCCACTACCACTACCTGGCCAACCAAGGGCTTTGCCTTACTCGAATTCAACTGCACCTGAAAGCGTGCTGAAAAAAATCCATGTTGTCATAAGTGATGCAACGGCGAACAAAAACTTTGTCACTGAGCCTTTAATTGCGGACCCATCATACATTGGTCACCAATCAAATGGTCTTGGTGTACCTTCTCGTATTTATTTTAGTCCCAATGCAGAGGTTGTCATTCCGGGGTCAACTGAGACTATTAAGCCATCTGTGGCGCTAGGCCATGAATTGGTGCATGCCCGAGATTATCTCTCTGGTGGTTTACCTACAGGAGTTCGCACTGTGTCACATGTTGCGCCTGTTGATGGGGTGAGTGAGCAAGGGATGGCTTTTAGGCAAGGTGATCGCGTTGAGTTTCAGCTTGCACGAAAAGAATTCGAAGCAACAGGGCTTGCTTATCGCAATAAGGAGTTTTCTACAGCGATAAAAAAACCTACCGTTACGCGCCAGCGATCAATTGAGCGTCGTGAGAGCTATGGTGATCTTTGGTATCAAGCCAAAAAGCAAGGCAGTGTATCAAAGGATGAATACAAAGAAGTAAAAACCAATCTTGCATTGTTAAAAAAAGAAAAACCAGTGAGTGAATACCACTTAGCCAAGGAGTTAGGAGCACCAAGTCGAGATATGTACTGGCCAAGTCGGATGATACCCTATCGACATATGGACTCGCCTAGTCTTGGCAGTAAAAGTACCTCTATGATTCGTCGTCGGCCGGGTAAAGTCAGTGCCATGGCTGAACGTACCTATACCACAACTTCTTACCTGGATAAGTCTGACAACCCGTTAGTTGTTATGACCTCAAGTATGTTTGGAGGGCATAACACAACTGCAAAGATTAACCGAGATGCTAAGAATGCTATTGATATCGCTCTCGCCACAGACAGCGATATTGTTATTCTTGAGGGCGATGAGTTTGGAAGCCTTTCTTATGGCAAAAAGAAATTTATTCGTGAATTGCAACAAAAGACAATTGCCAGCGCCACTAATAATCCAAATGCAGAGGTTAAATTTGTGTCGATGGGAACAGGTGAAATCACAGGTGAAGGGCTAGCAAGTGTTCGACAAGCCCGTCATGTTGCTTTGTTTGCTCCCAACAATGAAGTCAACGCAATTCGGTTAGCTCAGCATATTTCCGGGCAGGGCACCTCACTCATGATTAATCACACTGGAGAGCTTGCGGTACATGCTAGAATGCATCCATTTCAGTTAAAACAAGCATGGACCGAACTTGCATTGCAGCAAGACGTAACGCTCATTCCAGAAAAACCTCTTCCTCAACTCAAAAAATGCTGGTTCTTGTAATGAAATTTAGATACTGCTTAGCTATCTCATTCTCCCTTATATTTTTTCAAGTCCAAGCAGAACAAAGGTGTAATTTACTTAATAGCCAGCTTGAGCAAGAAGAGGCTTGGCTCTCTCGACTTGATACGGAATTCTCATCTAGCTTGCAAAATGCTCAATCTCTCTCTGCTATCGAGCAAATACCGAGTTTGGTTTTTCCACAAGACAGTGTCCTTACAGAAGGTCGAGGTTGGTCTGGTTTAGCATTGGCCTTACAGGAAAATACTCAAGCAATAGGCACTGCTTCTGGCTCAAGAAAAAGTCAGTTTCAGCGTCTTGCACAACGTACCTTGAGCCGACAACTGCTTCATGGAGTTGCGGGAGGCTTATCCGCAGGCTCAGATGTCATGACTTTACTTCCTTGGTACGACCGATTGGTAAGAACGATGTGGGATGACTCAGCCAGTGCTCTAGATAGACTTGCAGTAACATTAGAACCAATACCATTTATAGGTTTTGCAGTCAGTTATTATGACACCTTGTCTCATATGGATAGCTCTAATCGTCTTGAGAAATTTGTGAAACTGGGTCGTTACACTTATGTCAACGACAATCCGGAAGCCATCGTCAATAGAGCTACAGCGACTCATCTCTATCATCAGTACCAACAGCTGAAAAACCATACTAATGAGCTTGCTAAACGGATCATTAGTGTTCACATGTTGCATTACGATGCGGCTTTTAGTGCAAAAGTATTAGAGATCGAAAAGGTGTTGGATGAGACCTTCGCACAAATGGATTCAGAGTTCGTTCATCTTATGCTCAACCGTTATAATTCGACGGAGCACTTAACTCATCCTTTTGGTGACAGAGCTTGCATCAGTGAACGCCAGTTGATTGAGAATAAATTACAAGCGGATGAAAGTACCAGTGCTAATGAACGCCAGAGCCTTAGAGAATGTAGTTACCAAGCGTTAATAGCAAACCTTATGGTTATAGGTGTTGGAAGACATCAAATAAATGAGCAGGCTAGAAGTCACTTTTTTTCCTACAAGCAAAAAATGGTTGACCAAGCTATTGAGCATATATCAAATTGGCGACAGACTTTAATTAATATGCAGAAAACCGCGATTGATGAAGCAATTAAATCGGTTATCGCAAGCGATGATCTTATCCTTTATCAGCGAAATCTCTACCAAAGGGCGAGAGACATTGCTATTAACAACTTTTCTCTCCAGATCATGCAGCGTCCTGCGACCTTCATTGAACTTGAGACGGGACGTTTTCTAGTCGATGAGGGTGAGTTGGTGTGTGGTCTCTATAGCTGCAGTGTATACGAAGGGCGAGAAGTGTTATTCGATGAGACAAAAGATCCGCTGCTGACGAGATTAAGCCAGCCTTTACTCACACTCGATACACAAGAATACCTCTCCCAGCATTATCAACATGCTTGGTCTGAAGCTGAATTAGATGAGCCTTACATTAACTTATGGACTCAATGGCAACACAGAAATGAGGATCATTTTTTTGCGTTACCTTATTTGGGTAATCCCTCGCTGCAGGTGATAGAAAAAGATATGCCGCAGCTTATCGACGTACTTGAAGAGATCCCTGAAAGTTTAACTGCGCAGCAAGCTCTACCCTATATGTATCAATCGATAAGAGAAATTATTTCATCCATGGATACGCATAAAGCTTGGACAGTACTCGGTGATTTTGTGTTTCGTTTTCAATATGAACTGCGCCAACAACAAAGGTTACATTTTTTACCTGTGTCGTGGCAGCAGCACATTTGGTCTGAATCTGTCTATGGTCCTATGTTTAATGCCTACCTAAGCAAGCCTTACTGGTATTTGTCGTCTCAGACCTGGGCACACACTTTACCTCACTATAATGAGCGGTTTCCCGAAGACTGGTTTTTGCAAATGGGGCAAGACCATCAAACCTATCTTACTGAGCCAGTAAATCGCCAAGTCTACCTCAGTGACAAATACTGGCATGACGTCAGTGCACAGCTTTATGCAGTTCTGAATATTCCATCGATGAGATGGCGACCATTCGACCATTTGATCTTGACTGACATATGGTCGCAAGTGATAGAAAATGAAGCGTTAATTGCGGCGAGTAAAGGTTAGTGTTTAGGGCTAACGTATTTATATTACGGGCTAATAAGTTTCTGAATAACAATGGGCGAGGTCACTGCCCATTGCCATCCACAGATTGCTATCCACAGAGTCACAATATTAATAGCCGAAAAATCGCGCCCATTGTCCCCATACATCTTGCAGACCGAGTAAGTCGCCGCGAACAAATGACACTTTTTGCCCTGGTTTCGCTTGAGCAAGACGTGGTAGATCGATGCGCGCGACACAACCAATTTTAGGATAGCCACCAATCGTTTGTCGGTCATTCAGCAACACAATTGGTTCACCACTAGGCGTTACTTGAACTGCGCCCAGCGCAATGCCTTCTGATAAATACTCTTTGTTTGGCGGTTGAATTCGACTTCCTGACAGGCGGTAACCCATGCGGTTGATTAACTGGCTGACCTCAAACTGTTGGCTATATATCGAGTCGACCGCATCACGATCAAAATCATTAACTTGGTATCCTTCAATAAACCGCAGCTCTAGTGGTAAATTGTAATCAGGCTTAAAGCGAAATGTTGTTTGAACAGGACGAGCACGAATCGTATGTGGTGTAAAATTAAGTACATCACCCAAAGATAGAGGGTTTCCACCAGCTAATCCGCCCAATTGATCACGAGTCACAGTGGCGACACTACCAAGATGAGGCATCACGTTAAATCCCCCTTTGATGGCCAAATAGGCACGTAAACCGTTTTTCGGTAAGCCAAAGGTGAGTGTTTGTCCCTTAACCGCCCGAAACGTTGACCAATTAGTCAGCAGTTGTCCATCAAGACGAGCGCAGAGATCGCCGCCAGCAATCGCCATCTCACAAGAAGCATGAATGAGAAACTCTGCCTGACCTAAAGTGATTTCAAGCGCCGCCATATTTACAGTATTACCAAGTAAATGGTTTGCCCAACTGTACGCGTAGTCATCCACCGGGCCACCTTGAGTAATACCAAAATGAGCTAAACCAAAACGTCCAAAGTCTTGAATCAGTGTCTGTTGGCCAGGTTTTATTACTTCAATAAAGTTTGTTGATGTCATTGCCAATCCTTGTTTACCTTGCCACCAAGCTGAACAAACGTGTCGTAATCAATCGACTCGAAACGCACTTTAGTCCCGATACTGAACGGTAATACTTTTGCTCTCTCTGGATGATAAAGCTGAGTTGGACAGTTACCGATGATATTCCAGCCACCTGGCGACTCACTAGGATAAATCGCCGTTTGATTGTTCGCGATCCCCACACTGCCTTTAGGCACGGTGACACGTGGCGACGCTTTTCTCGGACGCCTGATTTGATGATCAACCGCAGTCAGAAACGCAAACCCGGCAGAAAAGCCAATTGCACCAACGGTATACTCAACTTGACTATGAAGATCACGAAAACGGTCAATATCGATTCCGTCGGATTGGTAAAGCGCCAGATCTGGGCCGACAGATAAATCATAGTAAATAGGAAGTGTGATCACCTCTGATTGATGAGATTCAGGCATGTTTTCTAATGCTTCAGTGACCAAATGTTCAAGGTACGGGACAAACTCAAATATCGAAATGCGATGAGGCAGGTAGTCAACCAAGATGGTGTTGAATGAAGGTGTTACATTCATCACCCATGCGCCTAATTGATTGCTGAGATAATGGCTGATTTCACCAATGACCCATGACAAGTGATCACTGGGTTCACTATCAAAACGAATTAATATTGAGCATTCTGCAACGGGATCGATTGAGGCGTTGAGCTTCATGACAAAGAGCCCTCCTTAGTCAACAGTTGTTTAATTTGCTCGATGACGCTGATGCTTTGCGGGTTATCACCATGAACACAAATGGTGTCGACTTCTAAGGGAATCGTGAAGCCATCGATAGTGCGCACTTTGCCGTAAAGTGCAATTTGTTGTGCTTGGCTTAATATATCGTCAGGACTTGTCAAAACCGCATCAGAATTGCTGCGTGAGGCAAGTTGACCATTTACTTGATAGCGTCGGTCAGCAAAGGCTTCAAATAGCAAAGGGACATCGTATCGGTCGGCAAGGTCAAGCAGAGGTTGGTTATCGGTGATGGCTAGCGTCATTAGCGGCAGATCAAAACTCGACACGGCATCAAGTACCGCTTCAAACACCGTTAGATTAGTTTGCATATCATTATATAAGGCGCCATGAGGTTTGACATAACGCAGTTCGGCATTGTGACTTTCGCACAGCGCTTTTAGTGCACCGATTTGATAGATCAGCATATTGGTTATTTCGTCTGCCGACATAGGAATGCTGCGACGACCAAAACCTTGTCGATCGGGATAACTCGGGTGAGCGCCGATCTGAACATCGTAGCTAAGCGCAAGTTGAACGGTCTTACTCATTATCTGTGGATCAGAAGCATGAAAACCACAAGCAATACTGGCCATGTCGATATGTGGCATCACTTGCGCGTCGTTGCCCATCACCCAATGGCCAAAGCTTTCACCCATATCACAATTAAGACTGATTGAACGTTTTGTCATTAATTACTCATATCCTTATGCATGTTATTCAGTAACATGTTTCAATTGACTTAAATATTCAGTGATCAATTTCATTGTTTACTTAATCGGTGCTCAGCTTAGCGATAACGAAAAGTCATTGACGTGATCTAGACAGGTTAAGTGAAGTCCATTTTGTTGTTTGTGTAAGATTTACAATGTTTCTGTATTGACTCATTATGCTTAGGTATGATGATGAAAATATTCTAAAAAAGGCGCGTAATATGAAAGTTTTAGTCACTGGTGGAATGGGCTACATTGGCAGCCATACTTGCATTCAAATGCTGGGTGCCGGCATTACTCCAGTTATTTTTGATAACCTTTACAACAGCAAGCAAGCAGTGTTGCAACGTATAGAAAAAGTCACTGGACACCGGCTTGATTTTGTAAAAGGTGATATTCGCGACAAAGCACTGCTAACCAAGACGTTAAAAACCCACGCTATTGATGCGGTGATACATTTTGCAGGTCTTAAGGCCGTTGGTGAATCGGTAGTAAAGCCGCTTGAATACTACGACAACAACGTTAATGGAACCTTAGTTTTGGTGGCTGCAATGCAAGAAGCAGGCGTTAAATCATTAGTTTTTTCATCATCTGCAACCGTATATGGTGATCCAGCGTCTGTGCCTATTACCGAAGATTTTCCAACTAGCGCGACCAACCCTTATGGGCGCAGCAAGTTAATGGTTGAAGAGTGTTTAACAGATTTTCATCACGCTAACCCAGACTGGAGTATTACCTTATTACGTTACTTTAACCCCGTTGGCTCGCATCCGAGTGGTGAACTTGGTGAAGATCCACAAGGTATTCCTAACAACTTGATGCCGTTCGTGTCACAAGTTGCAGTAGGGCGACGTGATTGTTTATCCGTTTTTGGCAATGATTACCCAACCCCAGATGGCACGGGCGTTCGTGACTATATTCATGTTGTTGATTTGGCTGATGGTCATATTGCAGCGCTGGAAAACGTTGGGGCCAAAATGGGTTTGCACATCTACAATCTTGGAACGGGTAATGGCTCTAGTGTGTTGGAAATGGTCAAAGCGTTTGAAGCGGCCAGTGGTAAGCAAGTCCCTTATCAAGTTGTAGCACGACGTGCTGGTGATATTGCAGAGTGCTGGGCAGACCCATCGAAAGCGATGCAAGAATTGGGATGGGAAGCGGTACGTAGCTTGGATGATATGACAACAGATACCTGGCGTTGGCAGTCGAATAACCCTCAAGGCTACCCAGATATTTAACTTGGACGCTTGATAAAATAAAGCCACCGTATTATCGGTGGCTTTATTGTGATGGTTTGTAATTAAACTAATTACACTTGTTTATCTTTACCTAATGACAGTAACCACATAGAAATTACCGCCACGACTGCAAAACCAGACAAAATAATAAATGGCATGGCAGTGTAACCAAGGATATGCCAAATTACAGATTCTAACGTACTCATGGTGCTCTCCCTTATTGCCAGCCGTCGACATCTTTCATGTCAGGTAGTTTGTGAGCGATACCTTTATGACAATCAACACACGTTTTATCACCCGATGCGAGTGCAGTTGAGTGTTGTTTAGCACTACGTTGGCCTTGCTCAGAAAAGTCCATAAATTCAAATTCGTGACAGTTACGACATTCAAGTGAATCATTGCCCTTCAAGCGTAGCCACTCGCGTTCCGCTAAATGAGCGCGTCGAGCCTGGAATTTCTCAGGTGTATCAATAGTTTTCGTCACGAAGTGGGCAAATAGTTCTTTCGATGCTTGAACCTTACGCACGATCTTATCTGTCCATTCATGTGGAACGTGACAGTCACTACAAATAGCTCGAACACCCGAGCGGTTAGAGTAGTGAATAGTCTCTTGAATTTCTGCGACGATAGGGGCGTGACAACCAGAACAAAACTCTTCGGTATTGGTTGCTTCCATCCCCGTGTTAAATGCGCCCCAGAATAGAAGACCACCCGTAAAACCCATAAACAAAACCACACCTACAGCAGCTTTACTCGGGGTTGTTAGTCGCTTCCAAAACGCTTTAATTAATTTCATATATAGCCTCTTAATTAGTCACGCACGAATTACTTCAGTGAGTCCACTTTTTTGAATTCGTTCTCTATTAGTGACTGAGCATCAGCCTGAGGAACATGACACTGCAGACAGAAGTAACGTCGTGGTGAGACGTCAGCTAATACGGCGTCTTCGCGGTTTACGTAGTGAGTGACACTAATCTTAGTTGCGCCCATTTCTTTGGCATTTTTCCAACTGTGACACGCAAGACACTTGTTGGCATTCAGCGACACTTCATAGTTACGAATGCTATGTGGTATTAAAGGCGGCTGATACACATAGTTTGTGGCGACAGTTTGATCTTTTGGATATTTTTTCATCTCATCCGCAGGACGTGTATCTTCTAACTGAGCACTACCACGCAGTGACTCTAATCCGCCTATACCGCCAGGGTTGTCGAGTTCAGCGAACGCAATACCGCTAATAAGCGCACTGAACGATAACAGTGCAAGTAACATCTTTTTCATTATTCATTCTCCACCTAAGGCAAAATTCTTGATTTGGCTACCTCTCTCGAGAGGCAGCCATTAGCAACTTATTACGCGATTTTGGTAATTTTAATTGGACACTTCTTAAAGTCGGTCTGTTTCGACAAAGGATCCGTTGCATCAAGAATCAATTTGTTAATTAGAATGTGAGCATCAAAGAATGGTACAAACACCAAACCTTCAGGTGGACGGTTACGGCCACGTGTTTCAACGCGTACACGGACCTCGCCACGTTTATTGGACAATAACACTTCATCACCACGGCGAACGTCTTTTGCTTTGGCGTCAGCAGGATGCATGTAACAAACTGCATCTGGAACGGCTTTGTAAAGCTCAGGCACGCGACGAGTCATTGTGCCTGTGTGCCAGTGTTCAAGAACACGACCAGTACAAAGCCACATATCATATTCAGAATCTGGTGATTCAGGTGGTGCTTCGTAAGGGGCAGAAATAATCAGCGCTTTTCCGTCCGGCTTACCGTAGAAGTCCCAACCCGATCCTGCTTTTGCGTATGGATCTGAACCTTCTTTAAAGCGCCATAACGTCTCTTTTCCGTCAACGACAGGCCAACGCATACCACGCACTTGGTGATAAACATCGTATGGCGCAAGATCATGGCCATGTCCGCGACCAAACTGTGCGTACTCTTCAAACAGACCCTTTTGCACGTAATAGCCGAAGTGATGGGCATCGTCGTTGAGTTCACGCGCTTCTTCAACTGGGAACTTATCAACAACACCATTGGCAAATAGCATGTCATACATGGTTTTTCCACGATATTGAGGGGCTTTGGCCAGTTGCTCCTCCGTCCACACTTCTTCCATTTTAAAGCGTTTAGCGAACTCCATAACCTGCCATAAGTCAGACTTGGCTTCGCCTACGGTCTCAATCTGTTGATACCAAGCTTGAGTACGACGCTCTGCATTACCATAAGCGCCTTCTTTTTCGATCCACATCGCAGTAGGTAATACCAAATCAGCGGCTTGAGCAGTGGCAGTAGGGTAAGGGTCTGAACATACAATGAAGTTGTCTGGATTACGATAACCTGGCAGACGCTCGCCATTAATATTAGGGCCTGCTTGCATATTGTTATTACACATCACCCAGTAAGCATTAAGCTTACCATCGTGCAGCATACGGTCTTGAGCGACTGCATGATAACCCGGTTTAGGCGGAATCACGCCGTCAGGAATGTTCCAAATCCCTTCAGCAATCTTACGGTGTTTAGGGTTCGCTACCACCATGTCAGCAGGTAGACGGTGTGAGAATGTGCCCACTTCGCGAGCCGTACCACATGCTGATGGTTGGCCTGTTAATGAGAATGGACTGTTACCTGGGGTAGCAATTTTACCCGTCAACAAGTGAATGTTGTAGACAAGGCTGTTCATCCACACACCACGAGTATGTTGGTTCATGCCCATCGTCCAAAGGGACATTACTTTGATGTTTGGATCGGCATACTGTTTTGCAAGTTCGATCAGCTTCTCTTCTGATACCCCTGACATTTGAGACGCTTTTTCTACAGTGTAAGGTGCAACTGACTTTTTGTACTCTTCAAAGCTGATTGAAGACATCGCGCCTGAGTTCGGGTTAGCCGCGGCTTTTTGCAGTGGATCGTCGTCGCGTAAGCCATAACCGATATCAGTGGTCGCTTGTTTAAAGTTAGTGTGTTTGTTAACAAAATCCCAGTTTACCGCATCGTTTTCGATGATGTAGTGAGCAATAAAGTTAGCAATAGCCAAGTCAGTTTGTGGTTCGAAGATGTAACCAGTATCTGCAAGTTCGAATGAACGATGGTAGTAGGTAGAGAGCACGTTCACTTTAACATGAGGATGGCTTAAGCGACGGTCGGTGATGCGTGTCCAAAGTACCGGGTGCATCTCAGCCATGTTTGAGCCCCAAAGGACAAAAGCATCAGCATTTTCGAAGTCATCATAACAACCCATAGGTTCATCAATGCCGAAGGTACGCATAAATGCACCTACAGCTGATGCCATACAGTGGCGTGCGTTCGGGTCTATGTTATTAGAACGGAAACCAGCTTTCATCATTTTTGCTGCCGCGTAACCTTCCATTACCGTCCATTGACCTGAGCCAAACATGCCTACGCCAGTTGGGCCTTGTTTTTTGAGTGCATCTTTCCATTTTTCAGCCATGGTGTCGAAAGCAACATCCCAAGAAACAGGAGCAAATTCGCCATCTTTACTGTATTTACCGTCTTTCATGCGAAGTAAAGGCTGAGTTAAACGGTCATTGCCATACATGATCTTTGAAAGGAAGTAGCCTTTAATACAGTTTAAACCTTTGTTTACTGGCGATTCAGGGTCGCCCTGAGTCGCCACAACTTTTCCGTTTTGCGTACCCACAAGCACAGAACAACCTGTACCACAGAAACGACAAGGCGCTTTGTCCCAGGTAATTTTTGTTTGGTCTGAGCTAGCGATCAGGTTCGCTGCTGACGCGGGTAGGGTAACACCTGCGACTGCGGCGGCTGATGCTGCTGCGTTTGCTTTCACAAACGCTCGTCTTGTCATCTTCATACTTCGCCCTCGATGTGGGAATACTGTGTTCCAGTGTTGTTATTGGTATTTTCTTCATCAAGCCCAGTTTCGATTTGGTGATAAACCAAAACCGTACTTAAAACATTCGGTAAATTATTAATCGCTTCGATTGTGTCAGTGATGAAACCTTGGTTTTCGGTTTCTAGCACGACGATGATCTTTCCTTTGGGGCTATCGCCGTAGATCTCAGCACCATCGAACGTTTCGATCTGTTGTTTGATCGTTTCCAAGTGCTCTGGAGAGCAATGGATGACTAAACTAGAGATGTGCACTTCATTAAGTGACATAGATATTTTCCATACTAAACTGCATTGCTCACAGAGATTGACGAAGTAGGGCATGATGAAACACAAGCACCGCATCCGTTACATGCGTCTATCTCTATACTGGGTTGTGCTACTTGACCAATCGCCAATTTAAATTGGATTGCCATGGTGTCGCACTGTTCGCCGCAACTGCGGCATTCGACATTTTTATAAGCCAAACACGATTCACTGATGTTGGCCTTTATATTCCAAGGTGTTTGTTGCTGTGTAAGAAACAGTGGCTCAGGACACGACTTTGCACAGCGGTAGCAAAACGTGCATTCTCCGAGAGAAAAATCAATCTGTGGAAAACCACCATCACCTTTAACGATGATTTTTGTTTCGCAGTTATCGACACATTGACCGCAGCGTGTACACAAATCGGTAAAATAGTCGGTTTGTTTCAACCAAGGCAATCGCGCTGCGCTATCTTGTAACTTGCTTCTAAAAAACAAGTTTCTCTTGGTAAGATCTACCACTCTCATACCTCAAATAATTGAAAATTGTGAAACCGCTTGAGAGTCTGTTCATTATTTATCACTTCTGCATACAGAAATTCTAGTTTTTGACATAATTGTATAAATACCCCCAAGGAGGTAATTGAGTGTTAAAGTTGTTTCAGATCAATAAACTTACACGTGAGTGATCACATATTGTCGAGTAAAATAACATTAAGCTTAGTCAATAGCGGCATTATTTCTATTTAAGGTTTAAAAATTGTTAACAAAAAAGGTAAAAAGTTCGGTCACTACCACAATTGCGAAAGCGATGGTGATGATTTTATTGCTTTCTATTGCAACAACGGGCTTTGCGATTTTTACCTTAGCTTCTAGCTTAAACGATGCTGAAGCTGTCAATGTTTCAGGCTCAATGCGTATGCAAAGTTACCGATTGGCTCATGATATTCTGGCTCAATCAGACGAATACAAATTGCATATTACTCAGTTTGAGCGCTCGATGTATTCACCGTCGATGAAGGCACTGCAACATTGGTCTGTCCCACAAGATATCACCGACGATTACTACCAAATTATTACGCGCTGGCATGAGTTAACACAGGTATTAATGAGTGACAATAAGCGGCAATATCTTGATTTGGTCGCCGGTTTTGTCCAGCAGATCGATGCTTTTGTGTATAAGTTGCAAGACTATTCTGAGAAAAAACTCATCTCGCTTGCCGTTGTTGGCGGATTAGGGCTCGGTGGGGTGTTACTGATTAGCATATTTGTTGTCCATTACACCCGTAAACATATCGTTGGGCCATTAAACACTTTAGTGTTGGCCAGTGAACAAATTCAATCACGCTCATTTGATGTTGAACTTGATACAAAAAGTGACAATGAAATGGGTATTTTAGCGCGCGCGTTTAATGATATGGCGCGTGATCTTGGCCAGTTATACCAAGGCCTCGAGCAAGCTGTCAGTGAGAAAACGCATAAACTCCAACACGCCAATCACTCTCTCAGCGTGTTATATCGATCGTCCCAAGAACTGACTGCTGCAAGAATTACGGCCCATAACTTTGCGGCGATTCTTAAGCAGATGATGAGCCTTGAAGGCGTCGTTGCTGTGCGCTTAGAAATACTTCAACCCGGCGAGAAGGCATTAGTGTTAAGCGAAGGACAAATCGTGAATTCATTAACCGATGATTATCATCAAGATCCGTTGATTCTTGATGATATTCCCCTAGGAACGCTATATTGGAAAGCAGCACTTCCATGCCCAGACCAAGCGTTGATTGATAACTTTGTTCAGATGCTGTCACGCGCGATCTATTACAATCAAGCTCAGCGACAAGCAGAGCAACTGTTAGTAATGGAAGAACGCACCACGATCGCAAGAGAGTTACATGACTCACTCGCCCAATCTTTGTCGTATTTAAAGATACAAGTGTCTTTGCTAAAACGTAGTATGGACAAACTGCCTGATTGTAGTGAACGAGAAAAAACCGCCCCGCTTATCCTTGAGTTAGATACTGGTCTTCGTGCCGCCTATACTCAATTGAGAGAGCTGCTGACAACATTTAGATTGTCGATCAAAGAGGGCAGTTTTGGTAACGCGCTGCAAAGCATGGTAGAGCAACTTTCAGAACAAACGGACGCTAAGATTTCTCTTCGCAATGAGCTTCCATCTATTGCGATTGAAACAAACCAACAAGTACATTTATTGCAATTGATTCGAGAAGCAACCATCAACGCCATCAAACACGCTCAAGCGAATACCATTACAATTGAATGTACTGAAAATGATGACGACGTAACCGTGGTCATTAAAGATGATGGTGTTGGTTTTGATGGCAAGAGCGAAAAAGCCAACCATTATGGCCTGAGCATTATGCAAGAACGTGCTGAAAGGCTAAATGGGCAATTGAACATTATCACTAATCGAGATACCGGGTGTGAAGTCTATCTAACATACCCAAAATTGAAGGACTCTAACGTTGATAGAATGTAACGTATTATTGGTCGATGACCACCCCTTAATGCGCCGAGGCATTAAGCAACTTCTTAGTTTTGAAGATGAATTTAATGTAGTCGCTGAAGCGAGCAACGGCACTGATGCCGTGGCGCTGAATCATGAGCTAGAGCCTGATTTAATCTTGCTAGACCTGAACATGAAAGGCATGTCGGGCCTTGATACTCTTAATGCACTACGTGCTGACGAGTGTGACGCAACGATTGTCATTCTAACGGTTTCTGATAGTCCCGCGGATATAGAGGCAATCGTCAAAGCTGGCGCAGATGGCTATTTACTTAAAGATACAGAGCCTGATGAGTTGGTTGATTTGCTCAAATCCTCACTCAAAGGCAACAAAGCTTACAGTAAACAAGTCGCGCAATTCTTAGTTGATTATGGCAATCAAACTAGCGTGTTTGATGAGCTAACGGATAGAGAAACACAAATATTGCAGCAGGTAGCAAAAGGGCTAAGAAACAAGCAAGTTGCCAATGCGTTGTTTATTTCTGAGTCGACCGTTAAAGTCCATATGAAGAGTTTGCTGAGAAAGCTTAAAGTACCTTCACGTACGGCAGCGACTGTGCTCTACCTTGAGCGATTTGGCGAGAACAAATAAAAAGGGCGCGTGTGCGCCCCCTTTGCTTTTCACTTGCTTGTATTAAGCGTACATAGGTACCAAGACCACAGTGCCTAAAATGACGGTAATCAAACCGCATAGCACGGGTACTGAGGTACGTTTTACTACTTCAAACGGGCTGATATTACCCATGCCTGAGGTTGCCACCACGACCCCTGATACTGGTGAAATCGTACGGCCTAAGTTAGAGGCTTGTAGCATCGGAATGATAAGAAAGGCAGGGTTGATTCCCATCTTGGCCGCGAGTGATGGGGCAAGCTCGACAAACGCGTAGAAGGGGGCATTACCTGAACCAGTCGCGATGGCGGCGGCTACCGTTAAAGCGGTTAGAATTAGCATTAACGCCATGCCACCTGCACCAGCACTTTCTGCCAAATGAAGTAAGTTATCAATCGCTCCGATCGACATTAACCCCTGTGCAAACACACCCGCGGCCACCAACAACATAACCACGCCTTTAAAAGCATCTGCCATACCTTCATAGCAAGACTCAAGGTCTTCGAGGGTTTTTTGTCCATCGAACTTTTTCACCACATAATCGACCATAGCGCTAATGAAGATAGACAGTACGACGATAGTGTAGATATCAAGTGTTAAACCTGGAATCGTACGACCGTTAAAAAGGAACACGCCAACAATCGGTAAAAATGGTAACACCGAATAAAATCCAGGTGCGTTGACTTCGATCTCTGATACATCAACACGTTCCATTGGCGAGTTGTCTTTTTTATCCAGATATTTGTTCCAGAAAAAGGCAGCGGCGGCCATAACAATAATCGCACAGATAGAAACGGGTAGTACGGTTTGGACAGCAAACACATCAAGGCTCAACCCAGACTTTTCCGCGGCAATAACTACATCACCAGAAGTCGGTGAGAGAATGATCGCCGCCGGTGACGCACAAACCGCGACCGCTGCAGGTCGAGAGATACCCATTGCGGTCATCATAGGGAATAGGGTAGCCATTAACAAAACACCAAGACCCGTCGCTGAACTTACTGCTAATGACATCAAACATGCCACGATATAAGCGGCAACGAGTAACACATAAGGTGATTTAATAACTGATAGTGGTTTAGAGAACTGTTTTACAACCACGTTATTCGCACCAATATGAGTCATATAAGCGGCGAAACCACACAGCAACATGATCTGCATACCTAAGCCACCGCCACGATATTGCAACATATACTTCACATACTCTAACGCGTCGGTCAGCATATTACCGGTCGAACTAATTTTAGCAGGCAGAACAGCATGTCCCATTACGCCAGTAAGAATTAGCAGCAAGATACCCGCCGCCAGTAATACCCCTGCCGGTTTGTATTCTTTTACAATAAAGTATCCAACCGCAATGGTCACAACTAACCCAATTAAGAGCTCCAACATAGAAATCTCCTGAAATAATAATAATCTTATAAGAAGTGTTTCAAATTATGTCTGGTAATGTACAGAAATCTATCTTGTAGCACGAGAGCAACTTGGACATCTCATGATCTAGAGCAAAATATCATTAATCTCATCATTATTAGATAAGTCCATTGTTCTAATGAGGTTTTGTAGTTGTTAAAAGTGATAGTAATGAAATGACAGAGCAAAGAGGGCGGGACTAACGTGGGGCGCAAGGTCGACGTGATCGTAAAATGTGCAGTAAGCGAATAATGTCGTCTAAATTAGCGATAAACACAGCTTGGATCACCGAGTGCCGCCAACTCAGTGGCATCATCACTATAAACGGCCTCAAGTGGCTCTGGAGTTGCTAAATAATAGCCTTGGTACATATCAATATGTAGCGCATGCATCGCATCAAGCTGCGGCTGAGTCTCTATGCCTTCTACAACCACTTTGGCGCCTACTCGTCTCGCTAAGTGGATACCTGACATTAATGGAAATGGTTCACCTTTCATGTAGGCAAGCATTAGTGAGCGGTCAAGTTTGACGATTGATGGTTGAAGTTGTTCGACACGCTGTCGATTCGATGCGTCAACGCCGTAATCGTCGATAGCAATATGAAAGCCACTTTTAGCGAGTTTATCCATGGACACTTGCAGCTGTCGTTCATCGGGAACTTCAAGTTCGACGACTTCCATAACTAACTGAGAGTTATTTAGGTTGAGCGCCTTGATACGTTGCGACAGTAGACTCGAGTCGATGTTATCAAGTGACAGGTATTGTCCAGACGAGGGCAGAACATTGAGAAAAAGTTGCAGGTGACGATATTTAGAGCGAGCAAAGTTACGGATATGAATCACACGGCTGAGGCGTTCGACATTCATTTTGTCATTGAATTCGAATTTATCCGAGTGAAAGAAAGTATCAGGTCGGACGTTCCCCTGTTCAATATCTTCAATTCGGACTAGGGCTTCGACACCAATGATTTGTCCGCGAGAGTCAAATATCGGCTGGTAAACACTGCTTAAGACTAGCTTCTTATACTTAGCAATATATTGTGATTGGTCATTCATCGCTAAGCAATCAACGAACTGCTGTTTAGTAGAGAGTATCATAGCAAGTGTTGCCCTCAGCGCTTAAAAAATAGTCGATATATAACAATCAGTTTAACTGAACAAAGTGTTAGTAAACCTGCATTAATCATTCAAGTTATATGAGCAATCTACGGATTGGAAGACAGCAAGTTATGGGGGGTGATTTTTTTGAATCCAGATCTCATCATTGACTATTCACAAGTCGCACAAACGAGCAATTTTTCACCATTAATCATAGAGTAACAGACGTTGTGAGTTGCCAGGCGTAAGAACACTAACTCACATTACACATGATTCAACGACGAAACAAAGCCATAAGCTAGACAGAAAACATGCTAGATAGTTAACTAAGTTGAACCACCGAATAGAGTTGGATGTATTTACGCACTAACTGTTGGTCTGTTGCACGTTTCAACGGGTGTGTAAATTTGACAAAGTAGGGACTGAGGTTGAAATGTTTGTCCATTGTTTGCGCCAACAATGATTCACTTTCATACAGGGTAATGCCTTGTACCTTGTATTCGTCCACTTCTTCAGGAAGCTGACCTGTCCACCAATGAAGGAGTTCGCGACTTTGTTTGCTGCGGGTAATCCAGTGATCGGTCAATAAAAGCAACAGATCGTTAGGTTGAACGGCGAAACCATATTCTTGCTGCCATTGGGCGACATTTCTAAACAGTTTTTTACGGCAAGAAGAGCCCGCACTGACCAAATGTGAGGTGAGAATCCATACGGTTCCAATTTCAGAGCTGACTCGGTAATGATGCGGCAATTCCACCGAGCTCGATGTGTCTAACGGCTTGTAATCATAATCATGACCGAATTCGTTCAGTGTACGAGACAGACGACGCGCGAAAGCCAAACCTAGGTGATGTTCAGTCATTCCTTTGTTGTGAATGGTAGGGTAGTGTTTTTCACACAATGTCATACAGTCAGCTTGGAATTCATTAACGCTCTGTACGAGCACATCCAATAACAAGATCCATCTCTCCATTATGAGCAATTAGCAGTTAAAGACTAACACGCGCTGGTTATGATTCGTTACACTTAATCGAGAAAAATCACGGAGCTTTAATGGTTTATGTCTAAGATTGAATTTACATCACAACAAAAACAGGCGATGTGCCGCGCTCTACAGCGTCACCTAGAAGACGAATTGGATGTAGAAATTGGCCAGTTTGATAGTGATTTTCTTTTTGATTACATTGTCAGTAAATTTGGCCCCGCCTTTTATAACCAAGGCTTATCCGATGCACAAGCGGTAATGCAGCGTAGGATGCTTGATATCATTGATGAGTTTGATGAAATATCGCAGATCAGTGAGTTTTAAAAGTTTCTTCAAATTTTTCGAACGAGTTCATCAAGTCAAACCGCTGTCGACTGTGTAAATAATAGTAAATACTGTATTACACAACAGAGATGAGATGTACTCTGAAAAATAAGACTGATCATAATTCAGGATAAGTAAATGAAATCGGACGTAAAAAACTACAGTTTGCCTAAGCGCTCTATGCATTGGATATCGGCTTTGGTGGTGATCAGTATGTTTGGAGTTGGACTGTGGATGGTTGACCTTTCTTATTATAGTGAATGGTATCGCACTGCACCTCACTGGCACAAATCGATAGGGATTCTTTTAGCTGGCTTGACGTTATTTCGAGTGGTTTGGAATCTGGTTACACCGTCACCAAAAATTGAAGGTACACGCTATGAAGTACTGGGCGCAAAATTAGCGCATTTAGCGATGTACGCGATTCTTTTGATCCTGTTTGTCTCAGGTTATCTGATTTCTACAGAAGATGGTCGGGGAATCGAAGTATTTAGTTGGTTCACCGTTCCTGGTCTTGGCGCGTTTTTTGAAGGACAGGCAGATTTATCTGGCGAAATTCATTTCTACGCAGCATGGACTCTGATTATTTTGGCAAGCGTACACGCGGTTGCCGCACTGAAACACCACTTTATTAACAAAGACAATACGCTACGCAAGATGATAGGAGCTTCAAAATGAAAAAGACTTTATTCGCTACCGGATTAGCAATGGTAATGGCATTACCGTTTGGCGCAAGCGCAGCAGATTATATGATTGACACCAAAGGCGCACACGCGTCTGTTAACTTTAAAGTTAGTCATCTCGGTTATAGTTTCATCAAGGGACGTTTCAACAAGTTTGACGGTCAATTTTCTTACGACCCTGCCAATGTAAGTGCCTCAAAAGTTATGGTTAACGTTGACACAACCAGTCTTGACTCAAATCACGCTGAGCGTGATAAGCACATTCGCAGCTCAGATTTTATCGATGCGTCCAAATACGCCACAGCCACTTTTACCAGCACTAGTGTGGTAGACAAAGGCAATGGTCAGTTAGCCGTAAATGGCGACTTGAATCTACACGGTGTCACTAAGCCAATTACTATTGATGCTGAGTTTATCGGTGCAGGCCAAGACCCTTGGGGTGGTGAACGAGCTGGCTTCTACGGCACAACACGTCTTGAGCTTGCTGATTTCAACATCGCCGTGATGGGAGCGTCAAGCTACGTAGACATGGAACTGCATGTTGAAGGTATTAAAAAGTAATTTCTGCCCATCAAAAGCAAACAGCCCCCAACCTAAGTTGGGGGCTTTTTTGGTCAAGCGACTTATTTCCTAACCAAAACCTTAGCAAATGAACGAGCTTTGTTACGCCGTTTCTAAGTGTTGTTCATTGACGACAGTAATACGTTCACCGTAGATTGGACGTAAAGCTTGTAATACATTCTTACGCTCAATCACACCGACTAATCGACCATTCTCTAGTACTGGCAAAACATGTGGCTTGTGTACTTTCATCGCTTTCGCACGTTCTTCCAGAGAGAGTGTTGTCAGATGGGTTGCAATACCCATACTCGTCGTTGGATAAAGCTGATCTTTGTCGATACACAGGAATTCGGCGATATCAACCAGCTTATCTCGCGCATCAATTGCGACGACATCACGCGACATAATATCGACCACCTTTTGTTGTTTTTGTGGAATATAGTCTTGGCACCAAAGATCAACCATAACGTCATGCGTGGAGAAAAAGCCAACTAAACGTCCTTCAATATCACATACTGGCGCGCTAACTTGTTGATTGTCTAGTAGCGTATCAATGGCAACTGGAACCAGTGTATCCGCGCTCAATACTACTGTTTGGGTGTTCATAATGTCGTTTGCTGTGATGTTATTGTTCATAGTAAGTTCCTTAGCCGTATTTATCTGAGTTGTTGTTGTGATTGCTTGTACATTTGCGGATTTAAGTTGTGGCCGACGATAAAGACTCCAGTTAGCGAGGCCAACGAGCACGGCGCCACCAACAATATTGCCGAGTGTCACTGGAATGAGATTTGCCACGATGAACTGGTGAATATTCAAGTCTGCATATTGCCCAGCGCTGGCGCCAACTTGTTGCCAAAAACTGTCAGGTGCAAACGTTTGAATAACGATTCCAAGTGGCACCATAAACATATTGGCGACGCAGTGTTCGAACCCACTAGAGACAAACATCGCCACTGGCATAATGGTCATTGCTGCTTTGGTCAGTGCGTTAGTACTGCTGAAGGTTAACCATATTGCGAGACATACCAAAAGGTTACATAACACCCCTAAAGCAAATGCTTGCAGTCTTGTATGGTGTAACTTATGTTGGGCAATATTGAGAGCGTTTAATCCCCATTGGCCATGGTCCATTTGGTATAAACCAGCCGCGGTGACGATCGCAAGCAACAACATGGCACCGATAAAGTTCCCGACATAAACTTTGCCCCAGATGCTAACCATCTTGCCAAAGCTGATTTGCTTATTCGCCCAAGAAATACTTGATAGCACTGAGCTGGTAAATAGCTCACCACCGCATATCACGATTAAAATTAATCCCATACTGAACGCCAGTCCGCCAGCAAGACGACTAATACCCCAGCCTGTATCGTTATTTCCGGTTGTCACTGTGATGTAAAACAGAAAAGCGAGTCCAATAAAAGCGCCAGCCATCACGGCAAGACCTAATGTCATGGTGCTAGATTTTTTCGTTTTACTTAGGGCGAATTTTTCAGCCTCTGCCATCATTTCTGAGGGTGAGAAGCACTGGTTATTCGCTTGCGCTGTCGACATACGCACTCCCGACTATCAAATTCATAAATAACTCCTTGATTAAACAGTGAACTCTGCGTCACTGCCCATTTAAACTACGATGTCAGGTGCTAAAGGTAAAATTGATAATATTTAAAAACCTTATCAAAATTATTGATATGGTTACGGAGCTAGGTAAAATGAAACGGCTTGCTTATAGACGAGTAACAGTTTGATAATCGTTAAGTTTATTTGGTGACAATGTCACCTTACTCACAAGGATTGGAACGCGATGCGTTATTCATTAAAACAGCTTGCGGTTTTTGACACCGTTGCCGATACAGGCAGTGTTAGCCAAGCTGCAGATAAATTAGCATTAACTCAGTCGGCGACCAGTATGTCGTTGGCTCAACTCGAAAAAATGCTTGGTCGACCTCTGTTTGAACGTCAAGGAAAGCAGATGGCCTTAACGCACTGGGGAATGTGGTTACGGCCTAAAGCTAAACGCTTATTGCAAGATGCCCAGCAGATAGAAATGGGGTTCTATGATCAGCATTTGTTAAGCGGCACCATTAAGCTGGGCGCGAGCCAAACACCCGCTGAACATTTAGTTCCTGATCTCATCAGTATTATTGATAATTCATTTCCTGAAATGAGAGTTGCTCTCAGTGTCGAGAGTACCGATATCGTGATCCAAGGTGTTTTGGATTACCAATATGATCTTGGCATCATCGAAGGACGCTGTGACGACAATAGGATTGAACAAGAAGTGTGGTGTCGTGATCACCTAACAGTCGTTGCCGCCGCACACCATCCGTTTGCTAAGCACAAAACCATTAGTTTGGCTCAACTGCAACAAGCGAAATGGGTGTTACGCGAACATGGCAGTGGGACACGAATGATTTTTGACAGTTCAATGCATCACCTAATTGCAGACCTTGATGTTTGGCGCGAATACGACCATGTTCCTGTGCTTCGCAGCATGGTCGAAAATGGTCAGTATCTCACTTGTTTGCCTTATCTCGACGTTGAACGTTTTATTGATAGTGGCAAGCTTATCGCTTTGAATGTGCCTGACCTTAATATGGAGAGAACACTCTCATTTATCTGGCGTGCTGATATGGTTGAAAATCCACTGGTCGAATGCATTAAGCGCGAGGGCGCTAGGATGATGAAAGGCAAACCAAGCGTGTTGTAGAGCTAACCTGATATTTCCTATATCTGTTGAAATATCGATTGCATCACAATTTAATGAAATTAATACACCCTTGTTGCTTTGATAATGTGATCGAATCGTTATTTGTTGGACGGTATTTTGCTTACCATGGTGCCTTGTACATTTGATGTGTCAAACCACACAAGGCAAGACGTTATGAGCACTCTCGTTGCAATATCACTTACTACTGGCATTCTTTCTGGCTTATGGGGTTGGATCGCGGTATCACTGGGGTTACTTTCTTGGGCTGGCTTCCTCGGATGCACCAGTTTCTTTGCCTCACCTAATGATGGCCTGAAAGGACTATCAATCAGTTTGATGACCAATATCAGCGGTGTTTTTTGGGCGATGGTGATCATCCACGCTTCGCAATTCGCTTCATTGGAAATTGCAGGTTATGTGATTACGGCAGTGGTTGCGTTCGTTATGTGTATTCAAGCAAAGAAATCCTGGCTCGGTTACATTCCCGGCACCTTTATCGGTTGTTGTGCAACCTTTGCTGCAGAGGGTAACTGGAAACTGGTGGTTCCTTCGCTGATTTTAGGTGGAATTTTTGGATATCTAATGAAAACAAGCGGAGTGTGGTTACATCAACGGTCAACTCAATCTCAGGCAAATGGTGGTTTGCAAGCTCGCCCTTAGTCTGTGATGCATTCCTGAACATGGCTCCATGTTGTTAGGGATACCCCCGATTAATTTGTATCAACCGTTTTGATACGCGGCACCTAGTTTGGTGCCGCTTTTTTATGTGTTGCCATTCGCCATTGTCACTACGCGCTTTAAAGTCCAACGCAGTAAGATAGGAATGCCTTCAATGCCTTTTTCTTCGCAATGAGAAACTATCGCCAATGCGAGATCGGGTTTCGCGTATTTTTTTAGGACACGAACGACGACTTTTTTTGCTGGGATTGGGTGATCGAGTGGAATCTTAAGCATGTGCTTAAAGAACGCTTCAAAACCGTTGTTGTAAAGGAAGTGTTCAATATCACGATCAGGTAACTCCGTTAAGCGATGCCTTTCTTGATCATGTCCTAGCTGACTTTTGACTGTGGCCGCGTATTTTTTACCTGCTGGATCGCCATCAGTAACCACGTGCCAATCAATGCCAAAAGCCTTAGCAACTTTAATCAAAGATTTAAGACCAGACTGTGCAAATTCAATAATTTGAACACCTTCTGCTGCCAAATTATACCCACATTGATTGGCAAGTTCGTTGAACAGCCAAACCTCAGTTTCTCCTTCAACCAATAACCAACAGCGAGCGAACAGGGCGCCTGAACGATGAAATCGAATATGAAAACCAATGCGGCGTAATTCGTCATGACCGAGTTTTTGGTCAGATAAATAGGTCGTAATCGTTCGATCAGACTGTCTGACTAAACGGCGGATACTAGATAACGGTACTTGGCGCAATAGATCGCCACTATTTGTCGTAAGGATCTTTTGCATTGGTAATAATTGTAATAACCCCCAAGCCCGAGCTAGGTGGGTTGGGTGCAATCTACCCTCAGGATCTTCCACGATCAATAAAGGCCGTGCACAGCGGCGCAGGGTATTCGGCCCCTTCGCTTGGAGGTAGGCATTGAGCAACCCCATCAAAAGCAGTCGGGTTTGCTTATCTTTTGTTTCTTCAACAACTTGGGCGAGACTTTTAGACCCCGGAGCCGCATTATAAAAAATACCATCGCGCTGTTTACGCATATTCTTTCGACTACTCGGTTTAAACGAGAAATAGTGCTCAACTAATGCGTTCATTGAACTAATGCTACTGCGCATTTCGCCTTTATTAACATGTCCTGGAATCGCCATTAAACGCCGATAGGTATTATCGATACGTTTTTCAATCCGAGTATTCACATCTTTATGGCTAACAATAGGCCGTTCAAAGCGACGTGAATCCTTAAGACGAATGACCGGATGCAGTGACATTAGCTCTTGCGCCAGTTTTTCTGAATGATGAAGAGCAAGTGGATTGCCATTTGCATCAAGAAAACTATACCGGGTGGTGATATTGTGCCCATCACGTGAAGCGCTCAAACGATAAATAATACGATAGCCATTATGTGGGTCATCAACCCAAATCGGCTTAATTTTGCGATAGCGCCCAGAATGGATTTCTTGCTTTTCAGTTGAGACTAAACTGAGCACGATTTGTAAATGCTGAGACTGTGGATGGGCGATGGAATAATCAACATGAAAGTCTGTCATTTCAAATTGATAGGGCACACCTTCAGGTGGGAGAGCGACACATAAAGCGTCGAGTAACGAAGATTTTCCCCATGTGTTTTCACCAATTAATGTGGTGAGTTCATCGAATGCAATTGATAGGCGCTTAATGCCGCGAAAACCGGAAATCTCAATGCGCTCTAGCTTCATAGAGTGACTCCATTACGCTGTTATTCATTTAAGCATAATAGAAAAACCGTGTTATAGCAGACATTTAGCTCACAATGTGACATATGAGTGGTAATCAAGGTTAAATCGCTTTAGCGCTAATAGATCAAAGTTTTTAATGTCGCCTGAATTCAGTTTTCATAATTAATGTGAAATATAATGAATCTGTCATATTGAATGCGGTACGATGTAATGGAACAGAGAGAAGGTATATGACAGATAAAAACAATAAAACAACGAAACTACGTCTAGCGCACATCAACGATACACATTCGTACTTTGAACCTACATCGCTCCAACTGGCCATTACGGTCGATGGTGTCGAACTTGCCCCGTTTGTAAGCGCGGGTGGTTTCGCCCGTATCGCGACTCGCGTCAAACAGCTAAAACAACAAGCAGAGCAAAACCAGCAAGGCTTTATTTTTTTGCATGCCGGGGATTGCTTCCAAGGCACGCTGTATTTTTCGCTCTTTAAAGGCGAAGCCAATGCCACCATGTTAAATGCGCTCAATATTGATGCAATGGCACTGGGCAATCACGAATTGGACATGGGCAACGAACCCGTGGCACATTTTGCCAATAGAATTCAATTTCCGTTACTTGCCGGTAACTGGGATCTGTCAAATGAATTGGCCGCAAAACCAATCAAGCTTGGCAACAACAGCAAAGTTGTCAGTTTCGATGCGCAAAAAAATCGTGCCCAATGGATAGAGAAATCTATCGATGGTGAAAAGCTGGCGATTTTTTCATTAGCACTGGACAAAATGGCCGACATCTCGAATCCCGACTGGGATACGCCATTCGTCAATGCTATTGAAACGGCGAAAAACACCGTAGCAGCTATACAGGCCAGTGGCATCGATAAGATTATTCTTCTTAGCCATATGGGCTATGAGGCCGACCTTGATCTGGCGAATCATGTCGATGGCATTAGCGTTGTGGTCGGCGGTCACAGCCACCGGCTGCAAGGTGATTTTAGCGGTCTAGGTTTAGTTAAAGATGACGATTATGGCGTTAAAGTGAAGCAAACCTACGTCGTTCAAGCGGGATTACATGCGTTGAGCCTAGGTCACTGCGATCTTGAATTTGCCGCCGATGGGACACTACTTAGCTTTAACGGTAAGAATGAAATACTGCTTGGTCGTCGGCTGTTTATTGATGCCAATATGAGCGAAACCCACAATGATTCCCCTTATCAGGTCGCGCGATCCTACATCGATAATCACCCCAATGTCGTGGTATGTAAAAAAGATCGCGATCTGCAAGCACTGCTTGAAGAGAAATACACCAGCCAAGTTCGACAGTTGCAAAAGCAAGTTATTGCCGTTTGCGAGCGTAAATTGCGTCATGTCCGTATTCCTGATGAACAGGGGCCGAGCGAAATTGCGCCTTTAGTGGCTGAGTCCTTTATGTATAAGATGAGTAAACTCGGCCATCAAGTGGATTTTTCCATTCATAATGCCGGTGGGGTGCGCAACTCACTCAGTGCGGGTAGCATCTCCATTGCTGATATAGCAGGAAAATTATTGCCCTTTGCCGTGCCTATTGGTATCTACCATATCGAAGGACGCTATATTGCCCAAATATTAGAAGGGGCAATTAACAATGCGCTCAATAATGGTGTCGTTGGTACTGGAGATGGCTCATATCCGTATACCCATCAGTTAAGCTTTGACTATTTATGTGATGCCCCAATGGGTGAACGTATTAAGAACCTGATGCTTTTAGAACGTGACGGAACTTGGCAACCTGTTGAAGAAAATAAAGTTTATTGTGGAACTTCATCTGCCTATACCATGAAAGGCAAAGAAGGCTATGAAACAATAACGTACATGCAGGGCGAGGGGATCGTGACCACTGTCTCGATGGCAGATTGCTTAATCGACCTTTTGACTGACCAGCCAGAGGCGCTCAATCGAGTTAACATAACTGACATTAATCAGCGCTGGCATAAAGGTTGCTAATACTTCTATGAGTCCAAGCTTGCGTGATATCGCACTCAAGGGGGGAGTTATGTGGAGTAAAGATTGGATAGATATCGCTGTGATTGCTAGTTGGATAGGGATCTGGACTGCCTTAGTGTATTTTGTACCGTTTGGCGGAATTTGACTATTAATTAGCAACTAAAAAAAGAGCATTTTTTTGCTCTTTTTTGATTTTTATTATAGACGAACGCCAAATTGAGGCATAAAATCCGCGCTGTTTGGGGAGTAGTCGCCAATGGTTTACTTATCGTCATCTCGATAGTCGTTGTTTCTATCCGGTAAGTATAAACACCACTGATAGGCGGTATCAGTGTGTTTCGACGAGACCAACGTATTCAAATACTGCACAGCTTTACTCGCTGTGTAGAGGTTTTGTTTGCGGTAGGGATCGTTACACGTCATCTTTTTTCAACGCGATCCCTCCGTTTTAGGAGGACATATGACCCCAATAACTTACATCAGCTTTGCACTTCTGACCCTAACACTGGTTAGCCTTGATATTTGGCAAACGCGTGGTGGCAAAGTAACGATCAAAAAAGCGGCAATCTGGAGCCTCATCTGGTTTGCATTGGCGTTTCTATTTGCTGCAAGCATTTATCTTTTTTGGGATGTATATGCACCAGGCAGTGAATATAGCGCACATAATGCTAGCATTGCTTTTATCACAGGCTATCTGCTTGAGAAATCACTCAGCGTCGATAACCTGTTTGTGTTTGCGATCATCTTTCACCAATACCTCGTGCCAGAGCATTTACGTCCGCGAGCTCTGTTATGGGGGGTGATTGGCGCGCTGTTATTGCGTGCAGTCATGATTGCGGTCGGCGCGCAATTGCTGGCGCAATACCACTGGGTGCTGTATCTATTCGCACTATTTTTGATTTGGACGGGTATTCAGCTAGCGCGTGACAAAGGTGAAGAGTCGGTAAACCCGCTACCGGAGCGGTTAATTCGCCGTTGGATCCCTGTCAGTGAGTCATTTTCAGGAAATGCGCTCACTGTTATTGAGCAAGGGCGACGTGTTGCAACACCTATGTTCATCGTGATTGCAGTGATTGCGTTTATGGATGTGATGTTTGCTTTAGATTCCATCCCTGCGATCTTTGCTGTTACACGCGAGCCGTTTCTGGTTTTGGCTGCGAACGTATTCGCGCTACTCGGCTTGCGTTCCTTGTACTTTGTTTTACAAGGCATGATGGATAAGTTTATTTACCTTAAGCCGGCGCTGTCATTCATTATGGTATTTATTGGTATCAAAATGATGTTGGTCGGTAGTGATTGGGAGATCCCAACCTTGTGGTCTCTAATGGTGTTATTAGCGACAATGACCATTGCGGTTGTTGCTTCGATGATCAAGCAACGCAAGCAAACACCTGAAATCGCGACTAATGCTGAATAAGTAATTGTATTGTCTTAGTATCATGCCTTGCGTATCAAGACACATTAACTTGTAAAATATGTGTAAAAAATCAACGCAAGGCATGTAATTTGAAAAATTATTATTCATTAATAATGACTGACAATGAAAGAATATGCAGATTTACTAGATAGAGCGCACTTACGTCTGTTAATGAGTTGTTTCATTAGTTTTTCTAATTTAAAAAAAGAAAATTTGTCATTTTTTGACCAGTAAATTATTGCCTATCATTAGCCCATCAAAACGAACTACAACAGTTTATAGAGAGGCAATCATGGCACAAGCAATGCAAATGGGTAGCATCAATGCTCCTATCTCTATGGATAAAAAAACCTACTCGGTTTCTTTCAAAGGATTGATTGCACACTTATTAGATATTCTATTTGTTGATAACAGTGAACCACGTGCACATTATGCAACTGATTTATCTGGACATATGCAAAGAGATATTGGATTGTATCGTTAAATTCAAATAGACGATTTTAGAAAGCCAGCCTTGTTGCTGGCTTTTTTGTAGGTGCAATTTGTCGCCACGCTTTGGTTACGTTCACCATTGAGTTCGATTTAAACTTTGGCACAGTGTCATAATTCTCATCAATAAGACACGTTGTGCTATTGCTACAGTTTCTCCTTCATCTCCTACTACAAACTGTCACACAACTCACTAAATAGCGCCAAATCTAGTAATTTCATGATCGCTATGGGTGTGCTTATTGTGATCTCAATACAAGTTATTTTTCTCATCCCCACGCTCTACGCCTTCCGAATCAAAAAGATAGGATGAGGTAATCATTCTAAGTGAACTTATAACGTTAGCTTGAGTTGTTACGACTCACTCATAAACAAGAACGTGAATTAATAACGGATTAATATAATGAACATCAAGCTAACAAAACTCAGCCTTGCTATGGCATCGCTAGGATTGCTTGCCGGTTGTAATGATCAACTAGACGTCCAAGTAATGGATGGGTACATAGATAATGCCCAAGTGTGGTTAGACATCAATGGTGACTTTACCTATAGCAATCAAGAGCCATCGGCAATAACCGATCAAAATGGGTATGCTTCCATCTCCTTAAGTGGTTTAACCAATGATGAACGTCAAGCATTACTCATCGCTCAGGTTAAGCGTGGCCAATCAATCGACAGTGATATTCCGGGTGTCACTGCGGCGCGTGATTACGCCATGCTTGCACCAGCAGATAGCACTTTGATTACACCTTTTACTACCTATATTTCATTGCAAATGGCGAGCGGACTTAGTGAGAAACGCGCAACCAACAAACTGCGTCGTTATCTACACCAACCCAAGCTGCGCTTGGATAGCGATTACCTCGCCCAAAACAATCTGACCCTTGCCGCGAGCGCAAAAGCATTGAGTCAAATTTTACCCAGTGATTATCAACAGCAAGACCGCCAACTGATCCTAAATCGGTTGGAGCTGGGTATCAAAGTACTGGGTAAAGAGATCAAACGTCAAAAGGGTCAGTTGAATAATATCACGCTGTATTTAGATGAGGCAGGACAGCCAGTCATAGGTATCGATAGCGATGGTGACGGCGTTGCCAATCAAATCGACCGTTTTCCTCACAATTTTCAAGAATCAGTCGATTCTGATAACGACGGCATTGGCGACCACGCCGATTTTGATGATGATAACGATGGCTTTAGTGACTTAAACGAGTGGGCGGAAGGAACCAGTCCATACGATGCCAATAGCCAGCCGGCCGACTTAGACGGTGATAAAATCCCCGATCGGCTCGATCAAGATATCGATGGAGACGGGTGGAGTAACGATGATGAGCAGCGACTAGGCAGTGATCCGTACTCCGCAGCGAGTCAGCCAAGTGATTACGACAGTGATGGCATTGCCGATGCTGACGACCAAGACATAGACGGCGATGGTGCGATTAACCAGTTTGATCTCTTTCCTAAGGATCGCTTTGAAAGTCGTGATACCAACGGCGATGGGCTCGGTGATTTTGCCTCAAGTGATGACGATGGTGATGGTATTCCTGACTCTATCGACCCCAATCCTAGCAGCCCTGATAATACCTCGACGCAACCGGCGCCACATTACCAACAAGCCGTGATTTATTATCGACGTGCCGATGGCAACTACACCGATTGGGGATTGCATCTATGGAATAACGACAGCTGTGATGCCATTGATGAGCAAGCACTAGAAAACGTTGCTTGGGATAATCCTCTGACGTTTCAAGAAATTGATCCTGAATTTGGCGCCAAATTTGTTGTCTCTTTAAAAGATAATCATGGTTCGTGTATGAACTTTATCGTCCATAAGGGCAATGATAAGGCTCTTGGAGGGGACGATCTGAAAATAGAGTTCTCTAAAGGCAATACGCTCTACACTACCCATGGCAATTCAACACTCAAATATTCACCAAACGAGCAGAGCGTTGTAACGTTATCAGGTGCGGCAGCGCACTGGCTAAGTACTGATACATTGGCATGGTTCGATCATTCGGCTGCTGCGAGCTACCAACTGTGGTCGACACGCGATGGCGCTGGTGATATCAACCAACCGCAGCAATTCACTAAGTATGACATGTTGCTTGCTGGTCAAATCGACAACACTAAATACCCACATCTCAATGGTCGCACGCAATTTTCGCTCGCTATCACCGAACAACAAGCAAAAGCGATACTACAAGGTCAGCTGATTGCCGTCGCTCTCGACCAAGATGGCGAACCTTTGGTTGCAACTCGCGTGCAAATTCCGGGCGTCATTGATGAGCTATACACGGCGGGAGAAAACGACGCTGACGAAGCCAAACTCGGCAGTTGGATTGAAGCTGAAACCGCGAATTTTGCTTTGTGGGCACCAACCGCGCAGCTGGTTGAACTCTATCTCTATGATAACGAAAAAAGCCTATTGCCAAGCTCACCAGTCGCGATGACTCGAGACTCTCAAACCGGCATCTGGCATTACCAAGCAAGTAGCGAGCTGGAAAATGTTTTCTATCGCTATCGTGTTAAGGCCTACCACCCTAAAACTGACCACGTTGAGTGGATGATGGCAACCGACCCGTACTCTTTGTCACTCAGTACATCGAGTTTGCACTCACAACTGGTTGATCTGAGCTCAGCGCCAACCAAACCGCATGGTTGGGATACTCAACCTATTCCTGAACTCGATAATCCAGAAGACAATATTATTTATGAACTGCATATTCGCGATTTTAGTGTCAGCGATAGCAAAGGTTCGCGGGCACGTGATGGTAAGTATGGTGCCTTCTTGGAGCAAGAAAGAGAAAGTGTTCAGCAACTTGAAGCGCTTAGTCAGGCAGGCTTAACTACGATTCACTTATTGCCAAGTTACGACTTAGCATCTGTCCCTGAAGACGAAGCGAAAACCGTCAATTTACATGATAGCGTTGAAAAGCTCTGTACGATCAACCCTGAAGCGACCTTATGTAGTGACGGAACCAGCCGCAGCTCGACTATTATTGAGCTGTTAGAGCAGACGGACCCAAGCACGGGTGAAGCGCAGGCTCTCCTCGCCGACATTCGCCCATTAGACGGTTTCAACTGGGGTTACGATCCTTTCCATTATAGTGCGCCAGAGGGAAGCTATGCGGTATCAAATGATGGTACTGACCGCATACGCGAATACCGCGAAATGGTACAGAAACTCCATCAAATGGGATTCCGTGTAGTACAAGACGTGGTATACAACCACACATACTCATCAGGTCTGTACGACAAATCGGTACTTGATAAGACGGTTCCGGGTTACTACCACCGTCTTAACCCAATCACAGGCGCGGTCGAAAACTCTAGCTGTTGTGACAATACCGCCTCTGAAAACCGCATGTTCGAGAAACTGGTTGCCGACAGTGTCATGATGTGGGCGACAGATTACAAAATCGATGGTTTTCGTTTCGACCTGATGGGTCATTTAATGAAATCAAGCATGCTACACATCTACGAAAAAACCAAACAGGTTGACCCTGATACTTGGTTTTATGGGGAAGGGTGGAACTTTGGTGAAGTCGCCAACGGCCAACGTGGCGAGAACGCAACACAATGGCCAATGGCAGGAACGGGGATCGGTACCTATAACGATCGACTGCGCGATGGTGTTCGTGGTGGCGGTCCATTCGACAGTGGTGATGCGCTGCTGAAAACTCCAGGTTTTGCGAATGCAGGCAACCGCTTTGATGATGCGTTAAAATCGAAAATGGATCTGATCCGTTATGGTATGGCGGGTAATTTACAAAACTATCCACTTGAAACCTACAGTGGCAGCGTTGTGTATGGCCGAGACTATCAATATGGTGGACAAGGCGCGGCTTACACTCTCGATCCTCAAGAGTCGATCAACTATGTATCGAAACACGATAACCAGACATTGTGGGATTTCAACCAATATAAAGCCGCCGCTGAGGTTAGCCCTGCGGACCGAGCAAGAATGCAGATCGTTGGTCTATCAACTGTCATGCTTGGCCAAGGGGTGCCTTTCTTGCATATGGGCTCTGAGTTATTACGCTCGAAATCGATGGAGCGTGACAGCTATGACAGCGGAGATTGGTACAACAAAGTCGATTTCAGTAAACAGTCCAATAACTGGAACATCGGTTTACCACGAGCGGATAAAGACCAAGCCAATTGGAGCGCTATCCAATCCGTCATCAAAAACCCTAACACCGTTGCTTCTGCCGCCGATATCGAGTGGACAGACAGCGCGTTCAAGACGTTGTTACAGGTTCGTGCCTCGACACCTCTACTAAAGCTGATCACAGAGCAAGAAGTGATTGATCGAGTGCGTTTCCACAACACTGGCAATCAAGCGTTACCGGGATTGATTGCGATGTCAGTCAATGATGGTGTTTCTGTCGGTGCGGATCTTGATGACAATAACGATGCGATCATGGTCATCATCAATGCTAACACTTCATCGCAACAATTGACGGTGGCTGGGGCGCAAGGTTTTGAACTGCATAGTGCTCAGCTTAATTCAGATGATCCACAAGTTAAGCAGGCAACATTCAACAATAGCACCTTTACGGTACCAGCCTTAACGGCAGCCGTGTTCGTACAACCGCAAAATGGTACGCAAGGTGAGGGGCTAACTAGCAGCACAGAACCAGTTGATGTTGCACCCTACGGCAATACTAACGTCTATGTTCGCGGTTCAATGAATGGCTGGAGCACAGATAATGAGATGGTCTACAGCGGTGATGGTCTTTATACCTTTAATGGCTATTTCACTCCTGGGACGTATGAGTTTAAGCTTGCATCAGAGGATTGGAGTAGCGTCAACTTAGGCTTTACTGCATTTGCAACGACCCAGGGGATGGTAAGTATGCAAGACGCAGGTAACGGTAATATCCAGATCACGATTACTGATCAGGGCGTTTATCAATTTATCCTCGATGCCAACCAAGTAACATCGTTGGGGTTAGAAGTGGTTGATAGTCAACTTGATTATGGTTGTTACGCCGATAATAACCGTGCTTGTGACCTACGCATTTACCAAGTGATGTTGGAATCGTTCGTCGATAGTGACCCTAATCATGATTATGGTGTTGGTTATGGCAATTCGCACCACAATGGCGACTTGCAAGGAGTCATCGACAGTTTAGATTATATTGCGAATCTTAATATGAATGCACTCTGGTTAACGCCAGTGTTTGATTCATGTGCAGGTCAAGGGACTGATGATAAGCTTGATGCAACAGGCTACTTTGCTTGTGACTACTTCAACGTTGACCCTAAATTTGGCACCAACGAGCAGTTAAAAGAACTGATTGATAAAGCCCATGCCAAAGGTCTATTCGTATTTCTTGACGGCGTGTTTGGCCATACACATATCAATGGTGTTAAAGCCTCTCCAACAGGTAAGTTACCTTCACTAACATCCAAGCAAGGTTACCCAGGACAATATGTTACTTATCCCAACCAAGACAGTGAGGCTTTCTTTACTGAGGTCGCAACTTACTGGATTGAGCAGTTCGCTATCGATGGGTGGCGACTGGATCAAGCCTATCAATTGCCCCTAGAAAGCTGGCGTAACATTCGTAATGCGGTAGAAAAGGCTGCAAATGACAACTTGGTTGCCGGTAAAGAGTGGGGAACGCTAGGGTATATGGTCGGTGAGGCTTGGAGCGGCGCTGACGAAATTACCCGTACAATATATGGCAGCGATAGTGCACCAGGTTTAGCATCGGCGTTTAACTTTCCGCTTCGTTATGGATTAGTTCAAGCACTGGCAGTTGAAGAGTCGGGCGCTAAAGGTAACGCTCGTGCGCTAGATGCCAGTTGGAATAGTCGATCTAATTCGCCTTATCATGCAATGCCAAATCTAATGATCGGTAATCATGACTTAGTGCGTCTAGGCGACTTAATTCAACGTGGTCAACTAGGTGATTATGCAAAACGCCACAAAGCCGCTTATAGTTTTCTTGCTGCCTATTCAGGGCCAATTACACTTTACTACGGTGAAGAGATTGGTGACGAAGTCGCAAACTTTGCCGCGAAAGTCAGTACTGATTGCGTTGACCAAGGGCTATGTGATGATCACGTTGCACGTTCGAGCGCTAAAATCGAGGGGGTGACAACAAGTACACTTAGTCCGGAACAAGCGGAATTGAAGGCTTATCTAAGCAAATTGATGGAGATACGCAGCCAATATCCAGCCCTTTATGCTGGTGAACGTCGCAATCTTTGGCTTGATGACGCGCTTTACGCCGACTTAAAGGTCAACAGCAGTCAACAAATTATCTACGCGCTCAATACCGCGGATACACCACGCACATTGGCGATTGATTTATCGCGCTTGAAAACCACAACGCAGCTGGTCGATTTGCTCAGTGGCGAGGTGATTGATCTGACTGATACTGGTAACCAGATTTCGCTTCCAGCCATAACGGGCAGACTGTTACTGGTAAAATAAGCTGATGAAACAGCAAATAAAAAGCGCTCTTGATTGAGCGCTTTTTTTAATACTCGATTTAGTTCAGCAAGAAGTTACTTCTTACGAGTAAACTCAGCAATCACGTACATAGACTGACCGCCATTGGCTTTACCTGAAACCAACTTAGGATCATTACCGATGCTGATACCACGGATAACCGTACCTTGCTTGATAACTTGGTTAGTACCTTTCACTGGCAGGTCTTTGATTACCGTTACGTCGTCACCTTTTTTAAGTTCAACGCCGTTGCAATCGAATGGTTTGTCGTCAGCAGACATCCCCGTCATTGCCCAGTTCATTTGATCTTCTTCCATGTACATCATGTCTAGCGCGTCTTGCGCCCAAGTTTCACTGTTTAAGCGAGTCAGTTGGCGCCAAGCCGTGACCTGTACCGCAGGTACTTGGCTCCACATGCTATCGTTAAGGCAGCGCCAATGGTTAATGTCTTGCGGATCTTCAATCTCGCCCAAACATTTATCACAAACCATAATCGCGTAATCTACTGTCACATGGCTGTGCGGAGGAACAGCAAATGCCGTTAATGGTGCTTCAGCAGCACATAGTTCACATTTTGATTGGCAGCGTTCTAGCATAGTTGCTTCAGAAGACATAATGGACTCACATTTCTTAAGGTATTAATAACGGCGGTTATTATGCACTTTATCTTCCGAAAATAAAGGGCTTTACTCATTTGCACCACATTAACAGCATAAAAAAGCCTATTATCCACCCGTCGATTAAAAAGCAAACAAAATCATACGATTCATAGGGTTAACAAGAGTGACGGTGTCACGCAATGACCATTTACTTTACCTGCTTAGACTTGGTAGGCATAATCTGCAGCGTTGTTATATCAAATTAATAGGTCAATAAGTTGCAATTACTCTCCATCGATTTGTTAGGCAAGCCATTACGCTTAGAAGGCTCGCTTGCCGGCTGGCAACAACTCTATTGGGATAACCAATTGGTTTCTCAGCTTGACGCCGATTCAGATCGCCAAGCGCAAACTGAGCATCAGTTTTCATTGTTAAGCGGTGATAAAGAACTGAACTGTCGTTTAGAGACGCGCTTAGTATGGCAACCGTTCTCACTAGAATTTGTCGCAACCGTCAACGGTGAAACCATTCTATCTGGGCAGCGAAACAGTAAAGATATCGAGCAACAAGTGCCATTTAACCCACCAACGCCTGAGCGCAAATTCAGTCTAATTGGTTTGGTTTCGCTGGGTATGAAAGCGCTTAAAAGTGCCAAACTGATCAAAGTGGTACTTGCTTCTGCCAGTTTGGCGGCATATTCATGGTTATTCTCGTTTCAATTTGCCTTAGCATTGATTGCTTGTTTGGTGTTTCACGAATATGGCCACGTGCGAGCGATGAAATACTTTGGTATGAAAACGAAAGGAATTTACTTAGTGCCATTTCTGGGCGGATTGGCTCTGAGCGATGAGAAAATAAATACCCGCTGGCAAGACGTAGTTATTTCGATTATGGGCCCGATGTTTGGTTTGATCTTATCGATCCTTTTGCTGGTGGCTTATTTAGTCACTGGTGAGATGTTCTTTGCCGGTCTTGCGGTCTTTAATGCCTTTCTCAATCTGTTTAATCTATTGCCAATCCTACCGCTTGATGGGGGCCATATTTTAAAGAGCATTAGTTTTTCAATGAACAGCATTGCTGGTATTGCTTTGTGCACCGCAGCGGCGGCAGGCGGCGTTGTGCTGAGCTATTCATTGGGCTTAACACTGTTTGGCTTTTTGTTGATTATGGGGATGTTAGAAGTCGTCATTGAATGGAGAGGACGCCACCACAGCCATCTATTACCTTTAGACAGGTATGGTCAAATTATTTCAGCAATCTGGTACGTCGGTCTTGTGGCTGGCTTAATTAGTATTATTTGGTTCTTTGCTTCTACTGGCGATGAACTTTTGCGCTTACCTCTGTTAATTCTTGGCACCTAGTCGTGAGTTAATTGCAGAATGTAAAAAAGGGAACCTCGGTTCCCTTTTTTGATTTTAACTGATTTAGCATTTGGGTCTTGGTACGTTGTAATTTGGCAACGCGTTAATCTTGGCCGATAAGTCTTGAATACGAGTTCGGTGCGATGGGTGAGTAGACAATAGTTCTGGGGGCTGACTTCCGCCTGATGCTTTGGCCATGTTCTTCCATAACTCAATACTTTGCTTAGGATCGAAGCCCGACTTAGCCATCAACTCAAGGCCAACAATATCCGCTTCTGACTCTTGCGTCCGGCCATATGGCATCAGCACTCCATATTGCAAACCAAGCCCCAACGCAGACATAGTGACATTACGATATTGTGCATATTCAGTAGACCCTAATGCGATATTGGTTAGCTGTAAGCCTGCATTGGCCAATTGCGACTGTGATAGGCGCTCATTACTATGATCCGCTAAAACATGGGCAATTTCGTGCCCAATCACCGTCGCGAGTTGGTCTTGATTTACCGCCACATCAAGAAGCCCCGTGTAAACGCCAATTTTGCCACCGGGCAGCGCAAACGCATTGACTTGTTCACTATCAAAAACCACCACTTCCCAACTCGTAAATCCGGGTAACTGAGGCACATGTTGAGTGATCGAGTGCGCCACACACTGTACATAAGCATTTTTATGTTCATCTTGACTCACGGCTTGCTGCTGCTTCATCTGTTCAAATGATTGCGCGCCTAAACTGTTCATATCGGAGTTCGAAAATAACAATAATTGATGACGCCCCGTAGTAGACGAAGTACACGCCGCGATCGCCAATGACGCGGCGATGGTGGTCATCTTTAACCAGATTTGCATTGAATTCTCCGTTTCCAGTGCAATTTGACAATGGGTCAATGATAACATTAGGTTACAATCCTTGTTAACTGAAGATAGCAACGAGAAACAAGATGACTATTTGGAAACGACCGATTGACTTAGACGCGCTCAATCAGACCTCTAAAAATACCCTTATTGAACACCTAAACATCATCTACAGTGACGTTGGTGACGATTATATTTCGGCTACCATGCCCGTCTGTTCGTTTACTCACCAACCTCTAGGTATGTTACATGGTGGAGCATCGGTTGTACTGGCTGAAACGCTGGGGTCTTTAGCTGCCAACTTCTGTGTCGATAAAGACAGCTATTGCGTAGGACTTGATATCAATGCCAACCATGTCCGCTCGATGCGCAGTGGTAAAGTAATTGGAACTGCCAAACCTATTCATCTGGGCGTGTCCACACAAGTGTGGCAAATCAACATCACAGATGAACGTGGACGACTCGTCTGCACCAGTCGATTAACCATCGCAATCAAAAAACACAAAAAATCGGCATCTACAATGGCGGCGGCAGTATGATTATTCCATTTAGCGGTGGAAAGGTGATTGCCTCTGCGCATGAGGTCGTTATCAAGCTTGACGGTGCACACATGGTGTCTTTACAAGCTCAAATCGATGCATTATCTCTAATTGGACGTGGCGCCAATGTCATTGCTGCCCATGGCAGTGAAACCACTTGGTCGATCAAACTTGATAATGAACAGCAATTAAGCGAACTCGCCACTCAAATTGGGCTCAAGATACAATAATCTTCGACAGCACTTGATCAACATCATCTAAACGGGGAAAATTCAACTCATAGTATATCAATTGAGATTTCCTCTTTATGAGCAGTCCCCGTTTACGTGTCCAATTTGAAACCCTATTCGAACACTACAAAGGCCAAGACAGTGGTGTGCAACTAGAAGATATCACCGGCATTTTATTTTGTACTCGTCGTAACGCACGCATTGTTCTCAATAAAATGGAAGAAGAAGGTTGGCTGGAGTGGCACCCAGCGCCAGGTCGCGGCAAACTCTCTCAATTGATTTTTAAGCGTAGTCGCTCAGATGTGAGTGAGGCGCTGGCTCGTCGTTATCTCGAAGAGGGTAAAATTGGTCAAGCGCTAAAAGTACTTGATAATGACAGCGCCAAGTTAGCGCAAGTGGTTGAAAGTTATCTTGGCGTGGTTCATCAAGAAGGGCAGCAGGTAGTACGGTTACCCTATTATCGACCGCTAACTAACCTCAACCCAAGTATTCAGATGCGTCGTTCTGAACTGCACATTGCCCAACAGATCTTCAGTGGCTTAACCCAGCTTGATGAGCAAGAAATGCTGCAACCTGACCTGGCCCATACCTGGGAAATGTTGAATCCGCGTCAGTGGCGTTTCTACATTCGTCCAAGTGTCCGTTTTCATAATGGAGACTTGCTTACAACAGAGATGATTGTTGATTGTTTTAGTAAATTGAAACATAAGCGACTATTTTCCCATATTGAGCGAGTCGACACTCCCGGTCATTTGATTGTTGATGTTCATCTCAGCCTAGATGATTATAAATTACCGCTTTTATTGGCAGAGTCGTGCGCCAAAATCGTGCTACCTGAAGAGCGTAGGGCAGAGAACTTTGATTTATCACCTGTCGGGACCGGACCGTATAGAGTCGTACAAAACGACGATAAACGTCTGGTTTTGCAAGCATTTGACGGCTACTTTGGCTTTAGGCCTCTGCTTGACCGAGTTGAAGTTTGGGTTATCGATGAAGCCTATTCATCGATGGTTTTTCCAAGCTTAACAAAACCTATCAAACCTGAAGTTGTTAATTACAGCGACGAGGTAGCGCTTGATCCTGGCAGTACCCTATTGCTGCTGAACAGAAAAAATGGATTAGCGGCATCAGATGATTGGGCCAACTATTTTAGTCAGCGATTAAACTCCCTAAACCTCTACCAGCAACTACCGCAAGACAAAATCGTCGAGCTCGGCGTATTGCCTGCACTTGGATTGAAGCCGGGCTGGTATCACCATATCCGCAAAGGAGTTGCGACACCACCTGCCTATCGCACAGTGACAGTGGCTTATCATGCTCAACATCCTATGTTTCCAACTTTAGTCAAGGGGATCGATTCTCTATTGAAACAAGACGGATTAACAGTGCAGCTAATTAAATATGAACTGACAGTAGAGAACACTGAAGAGGTTGATATTTGGATTAAACCGATGGGAATTGCCACCAATCGAGACGACGCATTGGCCGGGTGGCTATTGAATTACAGTGACATCGAAGCGTTAAGCCGTGAACAAGATTTTAATTATTGGACTCAAGTCGTTCAACAGTGGCAAGCAACAGAAAATGCGCCATTTCCAGCCAAATTGTTGGGTCAATCACTAGTAGAGAAAAAACAACTTATCCCAATGTTCCATTGTTGGTTAGGGGTAAGTAAAGATCATTGTGGTTCATTACAAAACGCAAAATGCAATGCGCTAGGCTGGTTCGATTTTAGCAAGGTTTGGGTAAAACCAGAGCCAACAGAACAGTAATTATTGGAGCGACTTTGGCTAAGCCGAATAAGAAACAACCGACTAAAACCGTTGAAATTTACTGCGCAAAATGTAAAACCAAACTGTTTAAATACCGAAAAGGCGGTAAAGGGGCGTTAGTAAAATGTTTTAAACAACGTATCGTCGAAGACTACACAGAAATCACTTGTTTTTGCCCTAACTGTGGGGTTGAGTTTGCACGCGATACCTTGGTTCGCGGAACGCCTGCCTACAAAATTATTGGTGGTAAAGTGACAGTGAAGTGACGTGTTTTTAGCATAAAATTCTCACCAATACCTTGAGGAATAACGTAACAGAAATTGTTAAAAATGGACGACTGATAGCGATATTTGATCTGAGTCGATAAAAAACGTAAAAATCTCGTTAAAGGCTATCATTGTTTTTTTTAAGTGCTAGAATATCCGCAGTTTCTTTTCGGTTTTTCCAACTTTACGTTAAGGGTTTTATAATGGAGCTAGGTCTAATCATCACTTTCATCGTTGCAGCAGCTGTAATGGTAAAGAAAGAGATGGCATCAGCTAAATAATCCACTTATTCATTCCATTTTTGTTAATCTTTTTGATGAATTCGTGCTTGAAAAAACTCCTTAACTGGAGTTTTTTTGTATTTAACCTATTAAAATCTAACTTTATTTATTATTAAATGTAAAAAAACCAGCCTTTCGGCTGGTCTGATACGCTAAGACTTAAATTAGAAGTCATATTTAACAGTAACCGCCCAGTTTCTGCCTGGTTGAGTTAAACTCTTATCTTCGGTTCCCGTAATTCCTCTAACATCATTCCAACGATAATACTCTTCATCTGTGACATTAAATAAGCCAGTTCGTAGAGTCAAATCCTTCATTGGTAAGTAGTAAGCTGTCAAATCGACAATCGTGGCACTGTCAATTGGCAGTGATTTACCGCTCGATGTCGTACTCTCTTGACTGATATCTTTTTCTTTTTTACTTGCCGTGTAGTTAAGCGTCAACGAGGTTCCCCAATTAGCGCTTGGCGCGTCATAATTGATCCCTAGAATGGCATTCCATGGATTGACACTATTGAGTGCTTTTCCTTCACCGTCTTCACCTTCAGTGTAAACCCCAGCAATGCGAGTACTGATGCCGTTGATAGGTAAAACACTGTCCCAATAGAAGGTATTTCCGACTTCAAAACCTTTGATTTTGGCTTTGTTAATGTTGACACTTTGATTGATGTCTAGACCACCGTCATTACGCACCACCTGACTTTCAATAAAGTTATCGTAGTCGCTATAAAAGAGTGATATTTCGGAACTGGAAAGTTCGCTATTGTGGCGCCAACCAAGTTCATACGAAACACTTTCTTCTGCCTTCAAATCAGAGTTAGGTATATTGATGTAGCCATGCATTGGGTTTCCGTATGAATAATAGAGCTCTTGGAAATCAGGCGCTCGGAACCCTTGAGAGATCTGTCCATAGACCTTGTTTTGATCATTGAGGGCATAAGTGGCACCAAGGCGACCAGTCACCGCAGAGTCAGAATACGTCGCGTATGTTTCTGGCGCATTACCGCTTGGGTTACTGCTTGTATCTCCCGGCTTAGTTTCATAAGAGTCAAATCTTAATCCAGGCGTGAAAGTAAAGTTGTCATAGGTTATTGAGTCTTGCAGGAATAATCCGTATTTTCGTTCCGCTGCACTTGGAACGTAATAAACCACTTTGTCTGCGGAAATCGAATTATACTCGGTATTGATATTATCAATATCCTTATCAGAGAACGAAGCACCATAAACAAAGTAATGTTCAAAAGCACCAAGGCTCAATTCTTTGTCAAACTGCGCATCCAGTTGATAACCAGAGTCTGAATATAGATAGTCTTTTTTCTGAACATTACCTTCTGGCGGAAGAAACATACTTCCACCTTTAGACGTACGATTCGTGAGACCATTTTCGTCTTTGTCTAGCCAATCTACTTGCCACGTAATTAGATCAGCAAATCGCGCGTCGATATTCCATATGTGCTTGAAGCCAATTTGGCTTTGTTCGGTAACGTCTTCGCCTGTGTAATTGGTGTAACTGCTACTTAAGAGTTGAGTGTCTCCACTGTTATGCAGATAATTGCCAGTAAATTCGACGCGATGGTCAGGGTTTACCTGATACTGCAGTTTTACTAACAGGTTGTTATTTGCGAAGTCTTGGATATCAGGCTGGCCGAAGTTTTCAACTTGCTCGCCATCACGCCGAGTATATGCCACTAACGCCTCTAGCTCTCCAAAACGTTTAGCCACAGCGACCGACTCAGAGAATGTGTTATCTGCGGAGGAAAAATTAAACTTAGCATGTCCACCAGTTTCACGACCTTTGAGGAAATCTTCAGGATCTTTTGTCTCAAAAGCAACAATACCGCCAATTGCATCTGAGCCATAGAGTGAAGAGGCAGACCCCTTTACCACTTCAGCAGATTTCAGCATGTCAGTGTCAAGATCAACCCGGGATGAGTTGATAAAGTTATAGCCTTGAGCGCCACTTGGAGAGAATTGATTACTTTGCGCCACACCATCAACCAGTACTAATACACGGTTGCCTTCCATTCCTCGGATGTTTATACCTTGTATACCTTGACGTGAGTTCGTTTGCACCGTTACGCCTGGGGTATACCTAAATAAGTCTTCCACACCGGTAGTCATGTTGTGTTCGATCTCTTCATCAGATAGAACATCAACAGAAGCGGCAATATCTCGAAGTTGTTGATTGGTTCGTGTGGCGGATACCACAACTTCGTCAAATAGGGCATACTCTTGTGCGTATGCGGTTGACGTTAAAGCGAAAACAATTGAAGCTGACAATAGTGAACGTTTATACATTATGAGCTGCCTTAATCCATAAGTCGTTGTTATTAGGATAGGCGGCATTCTATTTGATCTTAATGATAATTACTATCGTTTGCATTCGCGTAATGGTTTTGTTTTTGGTTCTCTATCGATTGAATTAGTCATTAATATTAATAAATTCAATGCGATAAGATTTTTTAGTTACATTGATTGATATCCAAACCGTTAAGATCAATGTGATGTTTGTCACAATAATTTCTTGGAATAAGGGGATGAGTTTGCAAAGTCCAATCACTTTGGAAGCTTTACATATTCTTGATGCTATCGATCGCAGAGGCAGTTTTGCGGCAGCGGCAAGTGAGTTAGATAGAGCACCATCATCGTTGAGTTATCAAATTCAAAAGCTCGAACAAGAACTCGATATCATGATTTTTGACCGCTCTGGCCATAAAGCGAGCTTTACCGAAGCTGGACTACTGATTTTGGAGCGAGGGCGCAGTATTTTGGTCGCGACAGAGAAGTTGGTCAACGACGCGAGTGTTTTGGCTAATGGCTGGGAGCTCGATATTACATTAGCCTATGATGGCATCATTCCCGTGCCTAACTTTTTTAACTTAGTCGCTGATTTGAGTAACGTTAGCTCGACTCGGATAAAACTCCAAGAAGAGATATTGGCTGGTTGTTGGGAAGCGCTCAATACGGGTCGCGCCGATCTATTAGTTTGCCCCAAACTTGATACGCTACCGCAAGATGTGAAAGCAGAAGTGATCGGCAGTATGGAGATGATATGGGTCGCGGCCAGTAACCATTATGTACATAAACGCAGCGGTGCTTTTGATGATAAAGCGCGTGAAAAATACCGCATTATTGCCATCGCCGACACCGCCAGAGAGCAGCCTGCTATCAGTGTTAACATAACGCAACGTCAGCCGCGTCTTACCGTGACTAACTTCGCTGCCAAAGTCGATGCGCTCAAGTCTGGCCTAGGCATTGGTACTTTGCCAAAACAATTAGCACAACAGCTGATTGAGTCCGGTGAACTCACCGCCATCACTGAGACTGCGCCGCAACCAATCGATATTATTCTGGCTTGGAAGCGGAATAAAATCGGTGAGGCGAAATCTTGGTGTATTCAATACTTGATGAAAAACTGGAAATCGAGTGCAAAAATATAATCAAAATAAGGGGAGCCATTTTGCTCCCCTTGAGATAAACGCTAGTTGAGTGGCAAAACCATGTCAGCGACACCATCTTCAAACTGAACATCCAACGTAAAGCCTAGCTTTTGCGCCAGCATTAACATACCTCGATTGGTTGGCATCGTCATTCCCGACATTTGTGTTGTTCCCTTGTGTCGACAGTATTGAATGACCTTATTCATTAATACCTTGCCTAATCCATTGCCTTTCAAATCTGAACGAATAAGAATCGCGAATTCTGCGTCGCTATTGTCGTGGTTTATCAGCGCACGTGAGACACCGATAATCGGACTACCAGGTCGAGACTGGCTTACGGCGACAAACGCCATTTCGCGGTCATAGTCAATTTGAGTTAAGTTGGCCAACGCTTCGTGATTAAATTCTCCAACATCCGAAAAAAAGCGTTTATAGAGATCTTCCTTCGATACATTATGAATAAAGTCAGCATGGTGGGGCTCATCTTCAGGAAGTATTGGACGTAACAATACCTGTTCACCATCTCGTAGAGTGATGATTTCTTCGTATTCAACTGGATAGGGGCGAATCGCCAACCTTTGTTGTGCATCGCCTTCGTAGCGTTTTAGCACCAAATCTGCATCGAGGATGGTAAAACTGGCGCCATTTGCCAGTACTGGATGGATATCCAGCTCGTGCACTTGAGGGCAATCAACCACCATTTGTGAGATCCTGACCAACAACTCTGATAGGCCATGAATATCCATCGGTTCAGGTAGCTTTTGTAAGCGTATTTTACCGTTGTTGATCGCTCTGACAATCAGGTAACGGGCGAGCGCCATATTGAGAGGCGGTAAAGCAGAAGCCGCATCAATAGACTCATCCCATTCAGAACCACCTTGGCCAATAAGGATTATCGGGCCAAACGTGTCATCAGTTTTAACCTTGATCCGGATTTCTTCACCGCCGGCAAGCTTGGCCATCCCTTGAACCAACAAGCCGTGGATATGAGCAGAGGGATAGGAGAGCTTGGTTCGATCTAAAATCGCTTGTGCGGCATTTGCAACTTCATGGCTGTTGCGAAGATTAAGCATTACCCCCTGAACATCCGATTTATGGGCAATGTCTGGTGAGCGTAGCTTTACCGCCACCGGATAACCTATTTGTTCTGCAACATGGACAGCTTCACTGGCATCAGAGGCGATCCACGTCGGCAACACATGAAAATTGAAATAGCGTAAAAAGGGACCTATTTGATGAGTATCAAGAGATACTGTATCTTTATCCAGTAATTTTTCTGCTATCCAACTTTTCGCTTCGTTAAGCTCGGCAATATGCACTGGCTCGGCAGTTGTTGGAGTCTCCATCAGTTGTTTCTGGTTTCGGCGATACTCGACCAAGTGCATGAAAGCGACGACAGCACTTTCTGGTGTGCGGTATGTTGGAATACCAGCTTGAGTAAAGATATCGCGTGCAGGTTTAGCCGTGAGTTCGCCTGACCAATTGGTGAGAAAATTGAAGCGCTTGTGACGAGGATGAGCTTTTATGGTCTCGACAATCGAAAGTGCGGTTTGTTGTGAGTGAGCCACTGCTGAGGGACTGTGCATGATAAGGATCGCATCGGCGCAATCAGCATCCATGACGGCATTAAGTGTATTGACGTAGCGATGATGGTCAGCGTCTCCAACCATATCAATCGGATTGTTGTGGCTCCAACTGGGCGGCAAAATATCACTCAATTTATCGAGTGTCTCTTGAGATAAGTTGGCTAATTTACCACCGCGGTCGAGTAGGGTATCGACCGCCATGATCGCAGGCCCACCACCATTAGTAATAATTGCAAGGCGCTCACCGCGCAAGGGTACTGAGTGGGTTAAAGTTTCTACCGCCGCGAAAAGCTCATGAGAGTTATTTACTCGTAGCATCCCTGTTCTACGGATCGCTGAGTCATAAATAATATCAAGGGTATTATCGCCCCCGGTATGTGCTTGCGCAGCGATGCGACCGGCGTGAGTTCGTCCACCTTTTAGCACCAGAATCCGCCGATTACGCGATGCTGCACGCGCGGCAGACATAAATCGACGCGCATCTTTGATGGTATCTACATAGAGCAGTATCGATTCGGTATGAGAATCCGTACTCAATTTATCTAGCAGGTCAGCAAAATCAATATCGAGAGCATTACCGATCGATATAAAAGCAGAAAAACCGATATTCTTGTCATTAGCCCAATCGAGGATCGTCGTACACATCGCGGCCGATTGAGAGATGAACGCGATTTTGCCGCGCTTTGCCGTTACCGGAGAAAAAGAAGCATTGAAGTTGGCCCAAGGTAAAATTAAACCTAAACTATTGGGGCCTAAAATACGTATGCTGCTTTGCCTAGCAATCTTTAAACATGCCGACTGAATACTTTCACCATCATCATTAGCAAAATGCATATCAGCAGAAAGTACAATGACGGTTTTAACCTGCTTATCGGCCAGTTGCTCAAAAATCTTTTGATTGTACTTAGCATGAGTACATAAGATCGCGACATCAGGAATGATAGGGAGGTGTTCAATCGATGAATAGGCAAGCACTCCACAAACTGCATCATAGTTTGGCGTGACTGGCATAATTGCCCCTTCAAAGCCGCCATGCAATAAGTTTTTCATCACAATATTGCCAGCACGCATTGGCTTAGTCGACGCGCCAATCACCGCAACAGAACGTGGTCTTAACAGGTGGTTGAGTTGACTCATACAGTCGCTCCAGTAGGACTTATGGTTAACATCGTAACCAACCTTGGACAAGAATTCTCACCGATTTCGATGTAGTTTTAATCAGATCACTGATGATCCACTTAAGTTTGTGTCTTCTGTCACAGAGTATTGATATATAATTAAAATGTCGGGTTGATTATCCGTCTATCAAACGGCATGATTTACAGTAATTTCTAGTAAAGGCATTTGAAGATTTCATGAAAAGAGTAGCGATTGTTGGCTTATCAGTGGTGCTTTCAGCTTGTGTATCGAGCGACTACGTCACAGACGTTAGTTCAGAAAGTCATCGTGAGGAATACAAAACAGCGAAGGTGGAGCAGCCCGTTGTATCACAACAAGGAACGACTAACGTTATCGTTGAAGACAATGTTCAGCCAAAGGTAGTTCAAATGTCTTCAGAGCAACAACCGATGGCTAAGGTGACACCAAAGAGTAAACCTGCGGTGGCCATCATTCCACCGACAGCAAAACAAAAGGCAATGAACCCTCGCTACGGTTTTACCATTCAAGTGGTAGCAGTGGGTACTCAAACAAAAGTTGACCACTTTGCACGTAAGCTTCCGCGAGATAACCAACCTATTTGGGAAAACTACAAAGTCGTTAACGGCACTAAGTGGTATACCGTGTTATACGGAGATTACGCGACACGCACTAATGCAAAAGCAGCCATCAGTGAGTTACCGTCAGAGTTCCAATCTCTTAAACCTTTCGTCAAGAGTATTGATGACATCAAGAATTCGCAGTATCCAACATTGAATAAACTCAATTAAATCAAGGGGCGTTACGCCCCTTTTTGTTGTCTAATAGTTAGCCACTTGACCAAGGCTATGGGAATATATCAGTCAAAGCCGTGAAACTTATCCCGGTTTCTATTATTATTGACGCAATATTTCTTCTGCTGTATCACGGAAAGATCTCTTAATGACAAATACGACAATCTTGCTTCTTTGCGGTGGCGGCTCTTCTGAGCATGAAGTCTCTCTTATCTCGGCCAACTTCCTACAATCCCAGCTTTCTCTGATTCCTGAATTTACGGTTATACGCATCGAAATGAAACCTGACGGTTGGTACACCGCAGAAGGTGAGCTCGCTTATCTCGACACTAACTCAGGCACAATTAATACTAACCAAGATTCAACGAAACTCGACTTTGTAGTGCCATGTATCCATGGTTTTCCAGGTGAAACAGGCGACATCCAATCGATGCTTGAGCTCTCTGGCATTCCTTACCTTGGCTGCGGACCAGAGGCGAGCACTAATAGCTTTAATAAAATCACCTCAAAGCTTTGGTACGACGCGCTTGGCATCCCGAATACTCCTTATATTTTCCTCTCAGAAAACAATGCTGAAGCTTTAGAGAAAACTAAGCAAGCCTTTGAAAAATGGGGACATATTTTTATTAAAGCGGCACGTCAAGGATCTTCAGTAGGGTGTTACAAGGTCACAAAAATAGAGCAACTACAAAGTGCATTGGATGATGCATTTGGCTACTCAGACCAAGTACTCGTCGAACAGGCAGTGAAACCACGCGAGCTTGAGGTTGCAGCGTATGAATTTGACGGTCAGCTTCATATCAGTAAGCCAGGTGAAGTTATCGCACCGGGAGACACATTTTACAGCTACGAAGAAAAGTACAGCGCAACAAGCCATTCGACAACCAAAATAGAGGCTGAGCACTTAACTGACCAGCAACGTGAAATCATTCAAATCAGTGCTGAAAAAGTCTTTACGCAAATGCGTTTGCGACATTTATCTCGTATCGACTTCTTTCTAACACCTGAAGGTAAAATTTACCTTAACGAAGTCAATACGTTCCCAGGAATGACGCCAATTTCCATGTTCCCCAAAATGTTAGAGAACAATGGCCATAACTTTGCTCATTTTCTTGCCGACTGTGTACGCCGGTCACTTTAATCCCAAGGTTTAAATGTCTTAAACACCATTCGCTCTGCCGCTGCTTGTGTTCTATTTCCAATATATTGATAGGGCATAGCAGCGCTTTGCCATCGACCATAATGTTGAATGTCTTTGACCTTAACACCTTTGTCAGCCATATCTGCAACTGCACCAACGCGCAGTGATTGTCCTGAAAATTGCACATTGAGTTTGAGCTTATCACTCGCGGTGCGCAATATCCGGTAAATAGAGGAATCGTCGAGCGGCATTCGACTTAAGTTACCGTGTTTGTCGATGGCAGTGAATAGGACACCAGAGGACACCCCACGTAGTTGTAACCAATTGTCGAGAAACTGATACGCACTGTCTGACAAGGTGTAACGCTCGTTACCCATTTGGAGGTGTATCGTGTTCTCCTCGACGACAAGCTGATCATAAAACAGTTGTTTAAGCTCAGAACGTTTGAGCATACATTCAAACATCAAGTAGTAGATCGCCAAATTTCGAATATCAACTGGATGGGCCGAATGGTTCAATTTCTGAGTTAGCTTTTCAAGATGGTTGCGAGAAAAAGCGGTGGTTACCGTAGCATCTTGTTTTTTCTCGATTCGTAACTGAGCTAGTAAAGTTCGCACTACCGTACTTGAGGTAGGATCCGGGTAGGCCAATAACTTATGAACCAACGAAAGGGTGACACCGTAACGCTTAAGAGTGGCATATTTACGCTGCTTTGCTTCCCGTTGCAAAAAAAGCCTGATGGCCGTTGTTGATGCAGGTAAAGGGCACACACCTTTAGATGAACAGAAGTCGACAAACAAGTTCCAGTCTTTTCTCATCGCTAACAACGAATTATGAGAATACTGGCTATCGGTTAATAAATTTATATCTTCAAGAGAAATCAGCCGCTTAAATCTCTCTGTAAATTGAATACGATTCTCTTTAGATGTGATGACGCGAACACTTTTTCTCATTATCATGCACTATAACCAAAAAATATATCATAAATATACTTGATAATGAGCAATTTACAATTACTATTAAACTAACTTATAACAACGATAATAATGCTTATGGCCGCTGCAACGTATCGAGGGTTTACCCTAAAAACTGCTGGGAATTCAACTGAAATCTGGCAAGTACAAATAAAGAATCATTTATTGTCTGGTAACATGGCGGCAGTAAAGAAAAGTATTGATTGGTTTTGCGATACTGCCTCTATTATCGATCCGAAAGAGTTCAACTCATTAGCCAACACTCAAAAATCTGAAGGTCAGCCGACACAAGAAAACTTTCATGGTTATTCGATTAAGAACGATAGCGGTGAGCCTAACGCTTGGTACTGTTTTTTTAATGGTCGACTAATCAAAGGTGGAAAACTTGCCATTCAGAAGCATATAGAGGCATACTTGGTTGCAAAGCAGAAAGCTCAACAGCAACAGAAAAAGTAAGTAATTTATATGACTCTTGTATATAGCACTGATGTAGGCCGCATCAAACCTGAAGAAAGCAAACCTCAACGCGAAAAAGGCGACGGTATCGTCCGTATCCAACGTCAAACCAAAGGCCGTAAAGGTAAAGGGGTCTGCATAGTCTCTGGGTTAGATATTGAAGACGCTGCACTAAAACTTTTAGCCGCAGAACTTAAAAAAGTGTGCGGCTGTGGTGGTTCGATCAAAGATGGCGCAATCGAAATTCAGGGTGATGCTCGCGACAAAATCAAAGCCTTGCTAGAAAAGAAAGGTTATACCGTCAAATTAGCCGGCGGTTAATCTAATCAAGAGTTTGTAATCTTCGATTATCAAACTGTTTATTAGGTATTTTATGGTAAATGCACTTATGTTTAATCACTATGTTTATAGCCACTAGATAAAGTGTCAGAAGTGTTAGTCGTAATAGAGCTCGTTTGAGCTCTATACTTGCAATTCTTCATTTACCATAATATACATAATGCGCACTTAGGTGTTGAATGAAATGGTGTTCTGAACACGGTTACATCCAGGGTTTCTCGTGCTATATCCATCGCTGATTCGATCGTTTTGTATGGGTCTTGAACTAGGATGCAATTATTGTTAATTGTTGCTGCTGATTATTAATCAATGAATCTAAGTGTTTGTTGCCAATCATTAGGCATACCCTTATTCACCACGTAAATAAAATGTTGTCTCGATCGAATTGTTTTATACGAAATGGCCGAATAGCTTTATCGTTATGAAAATTTGGTTATGCTGCTGATACTAGCATATAAAGGAGTCAGTTTTGTCTAACGAGCAAATTAACCTCTATAGCGTTACGGATTGGCAAAGTTATTATTTAGTGGAAGCTGCGTCACCACGGGATGCTCTTGAGCGCGTATACGGTAGTAAGCACTATACGCTTATCGATAATGCGACATTAACTGAAGAAACAGTCGTTCATATGATGTGCTGTGAATACCGCTGGTATGCCGAAACCATTCTCGAATCTTTAAATCATGATATTGATCGTGTTTTGTGGTTAGATGCCAACCCTGATACTTTACGTTATCAGATTTCATTTTAGGTGACATTGTAACATTAAGCGGTTTATCACTTTATACTAACCTCTGTACTAAGTCTTCAAAAGTAAATCTGCGTTAAACTCTATTTCGTCTCAATTGATTAACTCTAGCCAGTTCAAGCTGATTATTTGTTGGCTCTATAACGTGACAAACTGGCAGTAAATAACCCACTTCAAAACTGCCAAATTTCCCCCACACAGCCGTGTAAGCATGACTCCACTTAAATATGAACAAATGCGTTGTTTCTTTGACAATTGCATTACACAAGTGACCCACATTCGTTACCGCATCACCATGCAGAGTAATCATCTGGGATGTAGTGAGCGCTTGCTATCGGAAGTTACCATTATGTAATTAAATTACATAACAAGCGCTCAAGACGAACTGAGCAGAATAAAATATTGCGATAAGTTACTGTATTTGAATGGGTTTGTTTTCATTGCAACCTAGTTGTTGAGACTTTCAAAACTCTTACATAATTTGCATCTGTTAGTGTCACGTTTGTTTTTACGCCCTACTCACCTATTGCGTTTTCACTTTGTCATAGATCTATTTAGTTATAGTGCGCTATATGGCGACAGGTATAAAAAAAGAGCACCGCAGCGCTCTTCTAGTCGAGAATTAGTCTTTACTATTGTTTAGCGGCTTGCGCTCTAATTTTTTCCGCAACGACTTTAATCGCTTGAGCGGTACTCATCCCTTCTGCCATTAACTTTTGGATTTCTTCAACGGCTTTTTGTTGTTCTTGGTGAGAGAGTTGCGGTAAATCGTCAAACATAAAAAAGGCTCCTAAACATTTAGCAGCCGACTATAGTACGAATCTTAGCTAATGACTAGCCTTACTAACCTAACTGCACAGATTAATAACTGGTTAGGAAGTTGATATAAGCACCCATAGAATTTTCATTGGTATAACTTGCACCGATATCAAGTTGAAAAAGGTTTAACGGAGAAAGACCGATACCCGCAGTTATCGTATCGTCGAGATCATCATAGGCTAAGTTTCGGTTCCAACCCGCACGCAATTTGAGCTGGCGCAAAATGTCGATCTCGCCACCGACTCTTACCATTTGAGTATTGTCATTGAAATTGGTGTACCGCTCCTCTTCGTTCAGATCGTAGTCGACACTTAACGAAGCGTAATCACCAATTAACCCCACACCCACGGTATAAAGGGGGCGCATTTGATAATCATAACTAACAGGTGAAAATATACGGCTTTGACTGGCATCAATTTGCGAAGTAACCGTAGAGCCAGGAAGTGACTGAGTCGTAATATCACGTGAAACGATATTCATAGCTGCAATACCAACACGCAGTGGCCCATAAAACCAAAGGAAACCCGCGTCAATGTTGAACATAGTTTCACCAGTACCGTTGTCGCGTACATCTTTTATGTCGTAATTATTTATATTGGCTTGATATACATAAGTATAAATACGCTGCAATTTTGGGGTAATACCAAACGCAATATGCTGACCAAGGAAAGTTTGGTATTTGGCTAGCGATAAGCCAACTTCGGTGACACCAACCCCAACTGCTTTTACACCACTAAGCTCAGCATTAATTGCAGGGTTGAGTGCGGCGTCTATAGAGCTATTTGCTCCAGAATAAACGTCGGTCTGTGCGAAAGATTCGGCATAAGCCTTACCAACTAGATTTGCAGCGATGAAACGGTTAGGAATTGCAAATGCAATCACGCCACCAAATTCTAGCTTGGCGATATCACCGTCAAGTGCGGCTAATGTCGTTTCTAATTCTGAAATATTAGAGTAATCACCAGCGATAGCACTATCAATCAATCCTGCCGCCTTATCAAGATCATCAACCATCATATGCTCATCACTATATGAAAGACCAAGGCTTGGTGTGATCATCCCGACATCATCGTTGCGACGATAAATAGCGGTAATGGCAGGGTTATAAAATGGGGCGGTTAAGAAGTTTGCCGATACTACACCAACACCACCCATGGCATCACCACGTGCTTCGATAGCGTAGTTAGCTGCAGACGCTGATGTGGTCGCTAGCGCAATAGACAGTGTTAATAGTTTAATTTTATTTTCCATATCGATATAAACTTTTAGGTTCCATGGGCTTATATCGACCTATTGTCTATTATCTTTAGTTATTCCTCCACTGAAACATCATACGTTTTACTAATTATTTGCGACTGCTCAACGATGATCGGCCCCTGCCAACGTTGGCTGTTGATTGACACCGCTAGGACATAACGACCAGGATCGATGGTGATTTTATCGATTGATGTAGGATAGTCGGATTCATATCGCTCATTCGCCACTTGAATGTAATTGCCATCGACATAATCATAGATAGAAACATCCAGTTTAGGTAGCGGACAGTGCGGATTGAGTAACGCGTTACGTTCAACGCGCCATTCCGCTTTCGCGTTCCATCGAACGACTGTTGACGAAAAGGGTTCACCTAGCACTAGCCAAGAACTCCAAGAAGTTTGATCGGCCGCGGTAATGTCAATGCGATAAAGCCCCATATCAACACGACTATTTAGGTTATATCGCTTGGAGTATATTTGTAAATCATCGTCGTTGGGTGAAATTGCGACGGTAAACGTGTTGTCCGTTGAAAGCTCTTTTGACACCCATTTAGTTAAACTGATGTCTGTAATCTCTTTACTTGAAGCCGCTTCGACTATCGCTCGATAAGCGTCTCGGCCTGGACTTTGAATATCGGTACGCCGAACCACGACCGTATTTAACCACTGTGGTAATGGTTTATTGGCAAAACCTTTACCGCAATCGACTTCAAGGGATTGAACAAAAAGATCATTGAGGTGTGGTGTAATAGTCTGGTTATCTTCAAGCTGCCACACCTCTACCAACGATCCAAACATAGCGGGTAAATCATTGTTCAAAAGGTGCTTGTGCGCTTGAGTCAGCGGCGAGTTGGTATCAAACCACGGCACTTGCTCTGCGTTGATTGGCGCGCTAATCACTAGCGCACCTATTAATAAATAAGGCTTAATCATTACGCCTTCATTTTATAGCCAACGCCACGAAGTGTTTCGATCTCAAGACCGGGCAGCTTTTGGCGAAGTTGTAATACGTGGGTATCAACCGTACGAGTAGTTGGGAAGTGATTGTAGCCCCAGACGTGATCAAGTAACTCATCACGAGTAAATACTCGACCCAAATTACTCGCTAAAAACAACAGCAGATCAAATTCGGTACGCGTTAATGTCACCGATTCATCGTTATAGAACACTTCACGAGTAGACTTGTCGATAACCAAATGCTCGGTAACCACGCGCGAATCATCACTTTGTTCCCCTTCAGGCGCACGAAGTTGAGCGCGAATTCGAGCAAATAGTTCAGCTTCTGCAAACGGTTTAGTTAAGTAATCATTGGCACCAGCGTCAAGTCCGGTAACTTTATCCTTTACTGTCACTAGAGCGGTTAATAGTACAACAGGGACGTCTTTGATTTTTTTCCAATCGACTAAGTGCTGTACTGAATCGCCATCTGGTAATTGACGATCGAGAATGACCAAATCGGCCTTATCCCAATATTGCGCAACATCAGCGATCTTTTCGGCATGGAAACATTCGTATCCCGCTTGTTCAAGGCTGACTAGCAACCCATCCGCTAAGTTTTTATCGTCTTCAACGAGAAGCAGTGTCTGTTTCACAAGGTATCTCCAAAATAAACGTTGTCGGTGGACCAACTAAGGACATTTTACCACCCATCCTACTGACCATCGACTCGACAATTGTTAAGCCAAGTCCTAGGCCGCTTTTACTTACAAACGGTTTGCGAACTTGACGCCAATCTTTGGCCGTCAGTTCACCTTGGTCCATCACTTTAACCGTAATTTTTTGTTTTTCCGTTGTTACATCGACAACAATTGGCGCCACGCCATATTTAACGGCGTTTCTAATTAAGTTGTCAATGCATGTCCCTAGCCAATAAACATTAAGTTTAGCAGCACTATCTTTATTAATGACAAACTTAACATTGTCATCAAACTCTTGTTCCATCTTATATTCAAGCCACTCTGCTACCGATGGAACCCAAGCGGTCGCAAGTGGTTTATTATCCGATTGCAAATAATCTTTACTTGCTTCAGCGAGTTGGCGTAAGCGTCTGGAATCTTCACATAAACGTCGAAATTCATCATATACCGACTCTGGCAGTTTTTCGAACTCACGGCGAAAACCTTCAACCGTTAACGACAAACTGGCAATTGGTGTTCTCAATTCATGGGTGAGAATTTGCAGCACCAACATCCGACTTTTCATCTCTTGTCGTTTGGTATTCCAACGATATGCTGACCAGCCAATCACCAATAATATGTTAGCGATGACTAGGACTACCATCGAAATGCGCAAGATATCGGATTGATCTTCTACATCCCAGCATAAATTGCCACGCTGAATAAAACAGGCATTCGACTCACTTTTGAGCGTAAACATCAACCCTGCTGCTTTTAAATTATCCCGCCATTGAGCGTCAGGATAGAGCAAGTAATTGTCGTTTTTTCTCAGCCATAGTTCACCGCTTTCGATGAACATGCTTGACCCTGAGATTAAAGCAATGACCGAGTCTTCACTCATTCTCTGCAACCGACCCAATAAGGTGTTATTCGGTGCTAAAGATCGCTCTTTTATATGCATATATTGCTGTAAATCATCGAGCTTTTCTGGGTGAAGTTGTACATAACGGCTTGCGTAAGTCCCCCCGCCAGGATGAATCAGTGCACTACGTGCAAACCATTTATCACTTAACTTACTGCCTTTGCACATCGCGCGAGTGAATACCAATGGTTCAGTGATCAGCGGACTTAAAGGCAACTTACCAGTACAATTTTGCGCAAGCTTGTACAATCGCTGGATATCTTTTAACGGATAAGAAGACGTCTGCGGCAACATAGATTCAGGCGTAAGAAGACGAGTGGGATAATCTGACTGTAAACTACGGATGTCGTAAGAGACCGTCGCGTCTACTTGATCAAAAAGATCCACAAACTTATCAATACGTTCCGGCAATGATTGAGCTAAGACACTGGTGCTAAAAAGTGCGAAGCCAAATACCCATGCTATTATCGTTTTCTTAGTCAAATGCAAAAATTCATTAAATCAGTAAGTTATGATTTAGAGTAAAGCATTATTGCAAAAATATAAAATCGAATGTGATATCAATGTCAGAAATGTAACAGATGAAATGAAAGAAGCCAGCAAGATGCTGGCTTCTTATAGGTTATTTGATGTTACAAAGCACGTGAGATCGCATCTACGCTCTCTTTTGCATCACCGAACAACATCTGTGTATTCTCTTTAAAGAATAATGGGTTTTGTACACCAGCGTAGCCAGTATTCATTGAACGCTTGAACACCACTACGTTTTTCGCATTCCAAACTTCCAGTACTGGCATGCCTGCGATAGGGCTATTTGGATCTTCGAGCGCTGCTGGATTAACAGTATCGTTCGCACCAATAACTAGCACAGTATCTGTGTTAGGAAAATCATCGTTGATCTCATCCATCTCGAGTACGATATCGTAAGGTACTTTAGCTTCAGCGAGCAAAACATTCATATGACCGGGTAAGCGACCCGCAACAGGGTGAATACCAAAGCGAACTTCAATACCCTGAGAGCGTAGTTTTTCGGTAATTTCATGCACTGGATATTGCGCTTGAGCTACGGCCATACCATATCCTGGTGTGATGATGACAGACGTCGAGTTCTTAAGCATTTCAGCGACATCCTCAGCGGATGTTTCACGGTGTTCACCCTGCTCTTGATCCGATGAGATCACCACTTCTTGACCAAAGCCACCAGCAATCACACTGATAAATGAGCGGTTCATCGCCTTACACATAATGTAAGAAAGGATCGCACCTGATGAACCTACCAACGCCCCTGTCACAATCAACAAGTCGTTTGCAAGCATGAAACCTGCTGCCGCTGCTGCCCAACCTGAATAGGAGTTCAACATTGAAACGACCACTGGCATATCTGCACCGCCAATCGATGCCACCAAGTGATAACCGAATGCAAAAGCAATGAGAGTCATCACGATCAACGCAAATACACTGCCATCCGCGTTAACAAACTGCAGCATCAACAACGTTGAAACAACGATCGCTGCCAAGTTAAGTTTGTGTTTATGAGGAAGATTCATTGGTGAAGACGAAATAATGCCGCGCAATTTACCAAAAGCCACTATCGACCCTGTAAATGTAACCGCACCAATGAAAACGCCAAGGAAAACTTCAACAAGGTGAATAACGTGTTCAGCGTGTGTTGCTGCAACGGGTGCATCAAGATAGCTGTTGTAGCCCACTAACACCGCAGCCATACCGACGAAACTATGCAAAATTGCCACTAACTCTGGCATTTCTGTCATTTCAACTTTTTTGGCGTAGTGGATACCAATACCACCACCAATCACCATCGCAATAATGATCCAAGTAAACCCTTGCGAATCCGGGCCGAAGATCGTTGCGATCAATGCGATAGCCATACCTGCGATGCCGTAGTAGTTACCCGACCGAGCAGACTCTTGCTTAGACAAACCCGCTAAGCTCATAATAAAGAATAAAGCAGCAACAATATAAGCTGCCTGTACTAATCCTGCAGACATTCCCTGTTACTCCTAGTTTTTACGGAACATTTCAAGCATACGCTTGGTGACGGTGAAACCACCGAAAATATTAATGCTGGCAATTAGCACGGCAATAAACGACAAAAATGAAACAACGCCATTACCTTGACCAATTTGCAGCAATGCACCCACCACGATAATGCCAGAAATCGCATTGGTCACTGACATTAAAGGAGTATGCAATGCATGAGTGACGTTCCATACAACGTAGTAACCAACCACACAAGCAAGCACGAATACGGTGAAATGTGATAAGAATGCCGCTGGCGCAACTGAGGCAATCCAAGCAAAGGCGCCCACCGCTGCGACAAGACCTGCCACTTTTTTAATTGGAGACGTTGGTTGTTCTACTTTCGGCTCTGGTTTAACTTTCGCTGCCGGTTTTTGCTCTGGTTGAGCTGAAACTTTAATCGGTGGCGCAGGCCAAGTCACTTCACCTTCTTTGATAACCGTAACGCCGCGCAAAACGACATCTTCAAAGTCGATGTTGATGTTACCGTCTTTCTCTTTAGCTAATAACTTAAGTAGGTTAACAATGTTGGTCGCATACAGTTGAGATGATTGAGTCGGCAGACGACCAACCATATCCGTGTAACCAACAACCTTGACGCCGTTCTTTGTGGTGATCACTTTATCAGCAACCGTGTATTCACAGTTACCACCGTTGGCTGCAGCCAAATCAACAATCACACTGCCCGCTTTCATGTTGTCAACCATCTCTTTGGTGATCAACGTTGGCGCGGGACGGCCTGGAATCAATGCCGTGGTAATAATGATATCAACATCTTTTGTTTGCTCAGCATAAAGCTGAGCAGCCTTTTTATTGAAATCATCTGACATCTCTTTGGCATAACCATCGCCTGAACCCGACTCTTCTTTAAAATCGACCTCTAAGAACTCAGCTCCCATTGACTGAACTTGTTCTTTAACTTCAGGACGAACGTCAAATGCGCGAACAATCGCACCTAAACTGCCCGCAGCGCCGATAGCCGCAAGGCCAGCAACACCCGCACCTGCAACCAAAACTTTGGCTGGCGGTACTTTACCTGCTGCAGTAATTTGCCCTGTGAAGAAACGACCGAATTCATGAGCCGCCTCTACCACCGCACGGTAACCTGCAATGTTTGCCATTGAAGACAACGCATCTAGCGCTTGAGCACGAGAAATACGCGGCACGGCGTCCATTGCCATTACGTTGATGTTCTTAGTTGATAGCTTTTCCATCAACTCAGGATTTTGTGCAGGCCAAATAAAGCTGATTAAGCTAGCACCATCTTTAAGTAACGCAATCTCATCATGTTGTTCATTTGAGAGTGGTGCGTTGACCTTCAGAATAATATCCGAATTCCAAACTTCTTCCGTAGAGACAATCTTCGCTCCAGCATCAGTAAACGCAGAGTCGTCAAAACTTGCTAATTCACCTGCTCCGCTTTCGACATTAACCTCGAAACCTAATTTTAATAACTGCTCAACCGACTTTGGCGATGCAGCCACTCGCGTTTCACCCGCAAGTATTTCTTTTGGCACACCAATTTGCATTAGCTATTCCTTGACTATTCGCAACAATGATTGTTCTGTTTTTATCCAACGTATTCCGATACTTCAAGTAATTTGTAACAAAAACACAAAATATCATTACTTATAACCATTGGTAATCGATTATTGTGCTTCTGAACTCACTACCTAACAACACTCTTTTAACAGAACGGAGGTCAAACCAGTATAGGTAAAATTACGTAAAAACAATAGATTATGTTACGTCCAAAATAAAAAAGAACCATCAGCATAGCGGCTAATGGTTCTAAAAATTATGATGTCTATCAATTTGACAAGGATCTATTGAAAAATGTTGTCACCCATCTGGTCAATATACATCTGTGCTTTTTTTAGCATAAATTCATTGGCATCGCTTTGACTAGAAAGTACGTCAGAACGAATAAAGCGATGGGTTTTTGTTTCTTCACCCAGCTGCTTAGTAATGCGACCCGCAATACGATATTGACCGCCTTCAGGCAACGCCTCTTGATATATCAGAAAGCCCTTATATTCAACAGGCTCTACTTGCGGTTGGGGTTGGGTTTTACTGCTACCAAACAAGCGAGAAAAAAGTCCCACGTACTTCTCCTAAATTGTTATTTTGTCTTCTGTAGAATTGGCTTTTCAAACCATTCAAGTTCCACATCATCATCGAATGCCTGACGGCTAAATACAACAGGCACTTCATCTTTGCGACTTTTACGACGATCGTCAACAATCATTGTTTTGGCAGCATCAATCGCATTGGCTGCGTACTCTTTTAGCGTCACTAACCTTTCTTCAGGAAGCGCAGAGAGAAAATCAATGTCGTAACGAATGTATACAGGTCTTAATTGGCTTAACGCTAAGCAGGCTAAATCGGCTAATTGTTCGTTGTCGAAAAAGTCAACATACTCAGGTTTCGCTAACTCTTGACCCACCACCGTTTCCATATAGTTATGAACGTCTACACTTATTTGCATATTCACCTGCTCCTTTAGTGACACTTTTTTCCAAAATTATTTTTGCCAAATCGATAAATACAGCCATCGCAGACACCACTTCAACGACTATTTTGCCTGCAAATTACCCACGTCATCAATTTTCACTCTTAAGTTTAGTAAAAAGCTTGGAAATTCATCAAATAAAAGTATTCTTAACGATTTGTTCGTATTCTCAGGCTAGGATTAATGTCGTTTTCGATCGTTATTACAAATTGGTTCCGCTTGCTGTTTCCATTAATGCTCATGGCGTTTATCGGACTTGGTATCGACAACGTCATTGACCTGACACGTGCCAACTTGGGCATCGTGAGCAATCTTCCGTTTGTATTACTGGCGATTGCGATTCTACTCGGACATATCTTCAAACAAAGTCGTATTGCAATGGTAGCAAGCGCATTATTTGTTTCCTATTGGCTGATTCAAACACGGCTGCAAAGCCCTCTTTCATCAGGAACTACCATTCTTGAGCTTTCTTTGCTTGCTGGACTTTTGCCTATCGCATTGGTTTTAGTCTACTCCTACAAGGACTCTAACCTATTCTCGCGTTCATTCATCGTCTATGGCGCAATCATCGTTATGCTCTTGCTTTGGTCCTATGTCACCCTGACCTATTTTTATGAAGGCGGATTCGACAATATAAACGAAACATATCTTTATGTTTTGCCGCAGGTTTCAAAACTGCCTTTTATTTTAGTCATTTATTCGCTAGCTATGGTGTTGATCTCTGCTATCTGTGTGCTCAATCGCAATCAGATTATCGATGTCGTGGTTTATTCTGCCACTTTACTGTCATCGGCTACCTTCATCTTCTTCGACGTTGCCTATATTTCAAGCACTCTATTTTCTTTGATCGGGATATTACTGCTGATCTACTTGCTATCAGCAAGCTATGAGTTGGCATTTATGGATACCTTAACTGAGATTCCGGGCCGTTTAGCGCTTGAGTCTGATTTAAAACACCTTGGCCGACGCTTTACCATTGCTATGCTAGATATTGACCACTTTAAGTCGTTTAACGATACCTATGGCCACGACACTGGTGATGATGTGTTGAAATTGGTCGCGACCAAACTGAAACAAGTGAGCGGTAAAGCCAAAGTGTATCGTTATGGCGGTGAAGAGTTCACCATCTTGTTCAAAGGAAAGACCGCCGCTCAAGCAAAAGAACACCTAGAGTCATTACGTGCTGCGATCGAGTCTTACGATATGGTTTTACGCAATCAAGACAAACGACCAAAGAGCAACAAACAAGGCAGTAAAATTCGCGGAGCAGGTAAAAATACCAACCACGTTAATGTCACCATCAGCATTGGTGTCGCTGACAGTAGTGAATCACGTAAGGTCTCTGTGGTACTCAAAAGTGCCGACAGTGCGCTTTATAAAGCCAAACAGTCAGGACGTAACCAAGTCTGCTTGGCTTAACGTAATTGGTCATTGATCATCTTGACACAATAAAGAATGAGCTTGAGTCAGACGATAAAACGATTACGTCCATCGGATTTGGCTTTGTAAAGCTTGTCATCGACCTGCTTGTAGATATCGGATATCTGCTCTCGACCCGTCGGAGAAGCGAGGGTCAACACACCTTGTGACACTGTCACAAAACTCGCAACATCACTGAATTCATGGGGCATATTAGCTTGCTCTAAGGCATCTTGTATTCGCTGAGCGTCTTGTTTGGCTTTGTCTGCATCACTATGACCCAACAATACAACAAACTCTTCGCCACCATAACGCCCGACCACTTCGCCACTACGCACAAACAGCGTGTTTAATAGCTGGGCAATCTCGATCAAGCACTTGTCACCTTCGATATGACCATAACTATCGTTATAAAGCTTGAAGCGGTCAACATCGAGCAAAATAATACTTAAAGGCAATTGATGACGTCCGTGTAAGGCGATCATTTCTTGCAGCTTCTGGTCAACGTAACGGCGATTTTTTACTTTGGTCAAGCCGTCTTCTTGGGCTAACTTTTCTAGCTCCGCGTTGGCTTTGACCAGTTCAGCAGATTTTTGCTTAAGTTCACGACGCATAAACGCGATTCGCTGCATCGCGATAAGTTTGGAATTGAGAACAATTTTATCTACAGGCTTAATCAAGTAATCATCACCGCCCGCTTCAATCGCAGTCGCGATCATGGTTGGTTCATCATGGCCACTGAGGAAGATAATCGGCACCCAATCAGGAAAACGCTGACGAATTTTGCGCGACACTTCAAATCCATCCATATCAGGCATGGTCACATCGAGTAGGATAAGGTCAGGCTCAAATTGAGGATAGAGTGCGAGAGCTCGCTCCCCCGACTCGGCCATTTCAACTGAGTGCCCTAACTGTTTCAGTCTTATTGCCAGCTGGATTCTTTCCATCTGAACATCATCAACCAATAAGATTTTCATCGAAGAACCGGCTATTTCCACTCGCTCTCTACCCTGAATTCGGTTATATATACTATCTATAAGCGTCTAGTAATTTGATTTTCAAACACAAAACTAAACGTAAGCAACACTCAAAAGCATACTCCACCTTATGATAATCATCCAACGATGGTTGACTTTTATGGCTGTTTTTTTACGATAGCGCCGATACATACACATTTTAAGAGAAAATTTACATGTCTGACGTTAATCCAACAGAGCAAACAAAAGTAGATCTAGCAGAGGTTTCGGCAGAGCTTCGCCAGGTAATTCAATTTGACGAAGTCCCAGAAGCTATGCACTACATGGTGACGTCAATCCATGAAGTTTCGGAAGAAGCCGTTCGTGAAGCCTGGAATGAGTTACCAAACAGTGCACAAAATGTATTAGACAACTTTGAACAGTTTCATGCACTCATTTCAGTGAGTCAGGCATTTGCTGGTATCAATGTGATGGAAGAGTTCCCAACACTGAACCTACCAAAAGAAATGTCAGAACAAGACAAAGAAGAGTACCGTACCCAACTACTTGATCAAGTGCTGCACAACTGTGTCAAAGATATGGTCAAACAGATCAAAAAAGCGCGTCGTGACCCTATTCTTAAACGTGATTTTACTGACGTGTTTGCCAAGTAATACTGTTTTTACTTTTACCCGTTTTTACTTTTAACAAATAATAGTCAACGCCGCTGATCAGCGGCGTTTTTATTGGCTTAAAACCATATCGCGTTGGGTGACACTTACCCCTTTAATCTGCGCGTAAACCTCTACCCCTACGTCTAGTTGCAGATCGTCTTTCGCCCATTGTGTGATCGTCGCTTTGAGATAACAGTCTACGGCCAATCGTATTTGGACCTCGACACTTTGTCTCTCGTGGCCGTGGCTATGAAGTTCGATGTGTGAGATCGTCCCTTTTAGAACGTTACGGATGGACGTTCGTTGTGGCTTATCGAGCATAAGCGACACATCATTGGCACGCACCTGCAAGCGTATTGGTTGACCAATCTCCCCTTCAACTTTCTGTACCCATAACGCGGTATCTGGAGCTAATTCTACTTGTGACAAGGCATAATCGTCATTATGACCAACAACACAGGCGTCAAACAGAGTGCTTTGCTCAGAAAATCCCTGCCAAGGCTTCATCGCTGATGACGACCACACCTGCTCTATTGGGCCGGAAATGACCACTTGTCCACCATCAATCACGACTAATTGATTTGCCAAGCGCAGCACTTCGTTCAAGCTATGAGAGACATAAAGGATTGGAATCTGTACGCTTTTAGCCAATTGCTCAAGAAATGGCATCACCTCACGCTTGCGAGGTAAATCTAATGAGGCTAACGGTTCATCCATGAGCAATATGCGTGGTTTTGAAAGTAGCGCTCTGCCTATAGCAGCACGTTGCTTTTCACCTCCAGAGAGCTCGCTCGGGTATCGTTGTAACAGTGGCTTTAACGCGAGCAGTTCGACAACATCATTAAAATGTTGTGCATCGTCTTGTTTAACTCCATAGGTTAAATTGCCTTGGACGTTAAAGTGAGGAAATAGACGTGCATCTTGAAATACATAGCCAATATTGCGTTTATAGGTTGGTACATTAACGTGTTGGCTTGAATCGTATAAGGTGACATTACCTATTGTTATTCGCCCACTTGTCGGGGTCGCTAACCCTGCAACGGCATTAATTAACGAGGTTTTCCCCGCCCCAGAACGGCCAAAGATCGCGGTAATTCCCTGTTGAGGTAAACAAAGGTCAATATCAAATTGTGTCGTGCCTAGTGTTTGTTGATACTGAATCGTAAGTTTGCTCATAAGCGCGCTCCTAATCGACGGGCGCTTGCGCGAGTCAACCACTCAGATAGCATCAACGAACCGAGCGCAATAACAATTGAAATAACGCATAGGCGCATTGCTTGCGCTTCTGCTCCTGGCGTTTCGATAAAATTGTACATTGCTAATGGAATTGTTTGCGTCTCTCCGGGGATATTTGAGACGAAGCTTATCGTTGCGCCAAACTCACCAAGACTGCGTGCAAAGGAGAGCATACTGCCCGTAATGATTCCAGGCAGGGTTAATGGCAAAGTAATGGTAAAAAACACTTTGAGTGGCGATGCCCCCAAAGTGGCAGCGGCTTGTTCAAGTTTAGTGTCGACATTTTCTAAGCTGAGACGAATTGAACGAACCATAAGTGGCAGTGCAACGACGATACAAGCCAGTACCGCTCCCTTCCAACTAAAAGAAAACACCAACCCAAATTGATCGTACAACCAGCTTCCTAGAAAGCCTTGGCGTCCCATTGAAATGAGTAGCAGATAGCCAATAACCACCGGTGGGAGCACCAAAGGTAGATGAATAACACTATCGATAATACTTTTACCAATAAACTGCTTGCGTGCTAACACCCAAGCAAAACCAATACCTATTGGAATCAACCACAGCAACGCATAACCTGCGACTTTCAGGCTGAGCATTAAGGCTTGATATTCGTATTCTGACAACACTATTTCAACTCCGTAGCAACAGAAAAGCCAAAGCGAGATAAGATCGTTTGCCCAGCATCACTTTGCACAAAGTGTACAAACTGAGTCGTGGCGTCGTTATTGGTTAGTTTCACCATTGGATAAACAATCGTGCTATGGCTGCTTTGTGGTAAACGCACCACAGTTCTTACCTGGTCACTTTGCAGTGCATCCGTCTGATAAACAATGCCTAAAGGTGTTTCACCACGTTCAACCAAAGTGAGCGCCACTCTGACGTTATTAGTTGGCGCCAAATGACCATTAAGCTTAGGCCAGACACCAAGATGCTCTAACGACTGTTTGGCATAAATGCCTGCTGGGACGGCGTCTGGTTGTCCAATCGCTAAGCGCTGGCCTTGTAATGCCTCCAACCAAGCACTTGATTGCTTAATGTCGAATGGTTTCAGGGCATTTTTGCTAATAACAACCAATTGATTGGTTGCGATATTAGTGACCGCGTCACTTGATATCACGTCACTATTAATCAGAAAATCAACCCACTTCTGGTTCGCTGCAATTAAGATATCTGCAGGCGCTCCATGTTCAATTTGACGCGCCAATGACGACGTACCGCCATACACTGCGGTCATCTCAACCTCGTGCTGTTGTTTATACTGAGTAATTAACTCGTTGACAGCATTAGTCATTGAGGAAGCAGCGTATATGCGCAATCTTTCACTAGCAGTGGCAGAAAAGCTCACTAATGCAAGCAGTGCTGTTAGTACGATGTGCCGGCTTTGGCTGGCTAAAATGAAACGAGTTATGGCCATAGTTTGTTCAGATCTAGGTGCTGCTCTATCGCATCCGCTATTCTATCAATCGCATCTTGTTGATTCTGGCGATGATCCACTTGGGCAATATCATCAATACCCACCCATCGAGCCACCGCCGTCACGGCGCGCGAGTCGTCAAAAATACCATGTAGATAAGTACCAAATACTTGATTACAGTCACTTATCGCACCATCTAAGGTATTGGTATTCAGTGTTATCGGCTGGCTTGCGTTTACTTCGGTAATACCAGCATGAATTTCATAACCACTGATCGACAACGTCTGATCATCCAGAGTGAGCGTGCCTGATACATTGGTCAAGGTTTTCTCTGAGGCGAGTGTCGTATGAGCATTAAGAAAACCTAAACCTTGCGTCGAGCCCGCCGCGCTTTCTATCGCTAATGGATCATGTATCCACTCGCCCAGCATTTGGTAGCCACCGCAGATTCCCATCACTTTACCACCATAGCGCAAATGGCGCTCTATTTGACGATCCCAACCTTGGCTACGGAGATAATCGAGATCATTACGAACCGATTTTGAGCCAGGTAAAATAATAAGATCAGCGCCGTCTAAGCGCTCGCCTTTACCGACATAAGTAAGGTTGATATCTGGATTTTGGCGTAATGTATCAAAGTCGGTGTGATTACTTATTCTTGGCAACACTGGTACTTTAACATTGAGTTTTGCTTTCTCAGCAACCACTTGTGCAGCATTAATCGCGTCTTCTGCTTCCAAATCGAAACCATGCAAATATGGTAAGACACCAATAACCGGGATACCCGTTTTTTGCTCTAACCAGTCTAATCCTGATTGAAGCAAGCCAATGTCGCCGCGAAATCGATTGATCACAAAACCTTTAACCCGCTGCTGCTCTTGCTCTGATAGCAGGGCTAAGGTGCCATAAAGATGAGCGAAGACTCCACCACGATCAATATCCGCGATGATAATCACCGGGACATCCGCCTGCTCGGCAAATCCCATATTGGCAATATCGTTTTCGCGCAGGTTAATTTCTGCTGGACTGCCTGCGCCTTCAATAACGATACAATCAAACTCAGACTGAAGTTGATTAAAGGAATCCATCACCACAGGCATCGCAACCTGCTTGTAACTTTGATAGCCAATAGCATCAACCGTGGTGGTCGCTTTACCTTGAAAAATGACTTGCGCCCCCATATCACTGTTTGGCTTAAGTAGCACTGGATTCATGTGGACACTTGGTTCGAGGTTGGCCGCTAATGCTTGTACCGCCTGGGCACGACCTATTTCTCCTCCGTCAGCAGTCACTGCACTGTTGAGTGCCATGTTTTGTGGCTTGAAAGGCGCAACCTTTACGCCCTTTCTTGCGAGCACACGGCATAAGCCTGCGACTAACACGCTTTTGCCGGCATCCGAGGTAGTGCCTTGAACCATTAATGCTTGGTGAGTAGATTTCATGGAAATGTCTTCGATATTGTTTAGGCCGACATAATAACGAATTTGAGCGAAATAACTCAATAATATGAATGGAATATGAACTTATCACTCAGCATTGGTTCACAAATGGCCTGCTCTAATAGCACCATCAAACAGCCCGATACACGAATTAGAGTCAATAAAGGAGAACACAATGAACAAGGTTCTATTAGCAACAGCAGTAAGCATCATTCTTGCTCCAGGTCTTGCAATGGCAAAGAATGACCACGCGTCTCAAGGCGTACAATACAATGGTCCGGTAGAAGTGAGCTCTGTGGCTTCTTTATTAGAAGATACCAGTATGTTTAGCGAGAAACATGTCGTGGTGGAAGGCAATTTACTCCGTCAAATCAAAGGGGATACCTATATTTTCTCGGACGGTAAGGGAGAAATTCAGGTAGAACTTGATGATGACATTGTGCTCGATCAACCGTTAGATCAAACCAGTAAAGTGCGTTTGTTCGGTGAGTACGAGGGTGGAAATACACCAGAAATTGAGGTTGATCGACTTCAACTGTTATAAAAGCCTGTTTTCACTCGCCGATTACGCTATCATTTGGCTTGCTTATTGCAAGCCAAATTTTTTAGTCAATTTATTGTTGCGAGTCGGAGACTTCTTTTGAAAAACACCATCTTGGCCAGTACCTTAGCATTTTTGGGTATCAGTGGTAGCGCACAAGCTAATAACTTTAATTACAACTATTTCGAAGTTCGCACCGCAGTGGGCCCAGAGATGACCGGCGTAGAATTCAGCACGTTTTTTACTGAAAATTCACACTTTGTCGTTCGCGCCGACACTCAGTTCGATAAAGATTACGATTTAGCGGCGGGGATTGGTTTCAATGGCCCTGTTAATCAGTTTGCCGACGTTTATGGCCAACTCCTTATCCATCAAGTTAAGTTTACTGAAGAAGCTGGTGGGGAAAGTGAAACTCAAGCTGAGGTTAATATTGGTGGTCGCATCTGGATTACAGATCAAGTCGAACTAACAGGCCGTATCGGCCGCAATGACGATTCTTCTGTTGTCCATGCTGGCGTGCGTTTCCATTCAACGCAGCAACTCTCTTTGTCGGCAGAAACGCGTAACAATGGCCTTTATGGTCCACAGATCACGATGTCTGTCCGCTTTCAGTACTAACACGCGCATCATATACTAATTTGCAGCCCCAACCATTGGCCGGGGCTGCTTGTTTTAGCGAACAATAATTTTGCGCGGAATCAGTTCAATACCAGGTTTATATCTTTTGGCGGCGGCGTTCAACGCCAGTTCCATCGCACTGTCAGCAATCAGTTCAAATTGCTGTGGCAATGAATTAATTTTGGTCGGCAAAAAGTCGAGTAACCGATTATCACCAAAAGTCGCTAGTTTTAGCCCATGCATCAGTTCCGGCTTTTTCACTAGCGCATCAAGTACGCCTTCAAGGAGTGTGTATGAGGTCGTTACTATGGCATCAGGCATTGTATTTTCCTCACACCACTGTTCAAACACTTTCTCACCATCGGCACGGTTAAAGTGCTCACCATAGCGAATCTGAGTATTAACGCCATACTTTGACGTTGCCGATCTAAAGCCCAGCTCCCGTTCTCGGGAAATATTCAATTCAGGTAAGGCACCAATCAGCCCCACCGTCATTTTAGTGTCACTAAGCACCGAGAGAGTAAGATCGTACGCCCCGCTAAAATCTTCACTAATAACACACGAAAAATGTTCATCATCAAGTGGACGGTCAAGTGCGATAACAGGCGTTCCTCGACTCTGTAACTCAAGGTAATAGTCGCTCGCTTCGGGAATCACACTGGCAACAAACAAGGCATCAACTTTGCGACTGACTAATGCCTGGACAACGTTTTTCTCTGTTTCAGGTTCATCATCTGAACAGGCGATTAAGATTTGATAACCCGCCGAGCGCGAATTTTGCTCTAGGAGTTTTGCCAACCTGGCGTAACTGGTGTTTTCTAGATCAGGGATAATCAATCCAAATGATCGACTTTGTCCGACACGTAACGTGCTTGCAGCCAAGTCTGGGCGGTAATTATATTCGTTCACGACAGCCATTACTTTACGCTGCGTCTTTTCACTAATTCGGTACTTTTGCGCTTTGCCATTAATTACATAGCTTGCGGTCGTTTTAGAAACGCCAGCCAATTTGGCGATTTCATCAAGAGTCATATCGTCAACCTTTGTTCTGTGCGCCGGATCATAGAACAAACATTAGGATCCAAGCTTGGGTTGAATTATAGGCTGAAACGATTCAGTATTAAAGCTGAAAGGATTCAGCAAGAATCAAAATGGTGAAGCGAATCACTAATCGAAGTCAATAAACCGCGATTAGTCAGCTTACAACTCCTAGTTCAATCATTAGGACGCCAATCGACTGAATCCAATATATTTTAGCCTTTTGCTGAATCGATTCAGCCAACTATTTATCCGTTAATTAGCGGCTGAGTAAAGATTAGAACGAACAGCAGAAGTTAAGCCTGCTTAACGAGCAGAGACTTAGAAGAATAACTATTGACCAAGCTGGAGAGTCCCATGCTTAAATTAGACACAAGCGATATCACGTTGTCGCAAGCCGCCAATAACAAGTTCGATGCCATCAAACGTATAGCAAGCAGTCTTACCGATAAGAACCTCGTCCAATCAGGTTATGTTGACGGTATGTTGAATCGTGAAAATCAGAACTCGACTTTTCTTGGTAATGGCATTGCGATTCCCCATGGCACCACTGATACTCGAAATATGGTCAACACCACGGGCGTTGCCGTTCATCACTTTCCTCAAGGTGTTGATTGGGGTGACGGCAATGTCGCTTATGTTGCAATTGGAATTGCGGCCAAATCAGATGAACACTTAGGCATTTTAAAACAGCTCACGAAGGTTCTTAGCGCCGATGGTGTCGAACAGCGCTTACGCGATGCAAAAAATGAGCAAGAAATTATCGCGCTACTCAACGGCGATGTTCAATTTGAAGCTGAGTTTGATGCTTCATTGATACAGCTTCAGTTCCCTGCCAGTGACATGGTGCAAATGTGCGCCGTTGCCGGCAGCCTACTTAAAAATACTGGCTGCGCTGAAAATGCCTTCGTTGCTGACATTGTGACCAAGTCGCCCACTCACCTTGGCAAGGGCTTATGGCTGATTGGCAGTGATCAACACGTTCTGCGCACTGGTCTCTCTTTTGTTTCTACGATCAATGATTGTGAATACCAAGGGCAAAAAGTTCACGCGCTTATCGCGTTTGCTGCCTGCAATAATGCCCACCTAGACGTTCTCCAACGGATTACTGAACTTGTGTTCCAACAAAAGCAGCAAAGCTTAATTGATGCCAACGCAAAACAATTAATTGCTCTGCTTAAGGGCGAAGTGGTTGAACACAGTAGCAGCGATCAATCAACTGACAATATCGCCACGTTCAAAATTAAAAACGCTCACGGTTTACATGCTCGCCCTGGCGCGATGTTAGTCGCAGAAGCCAAGAAATTTGAATCTAACATTCGCGTTGCGAACCTCGATGGCGATAGCAAAGCGGTTAACGCCAAGAGCCTGATGAAGGTCATTGCTCTAGGTGTTAAACATGGCCATCAACTGCAATTTACTGCAGAAGGGCATGATGCAGCTCAGGCGCTTGAGGCCATTGGTTGCGCGATTAATTCTGGTCTCGGTGAAGGTTGAGAGGTGTATATGACCATGGTAAACACTAAGCGTGTTGTCACTATTACTCTAAACCCTGCCCTTGATCTTACTGGTAGCCTTGAGTCGCTAAATGTGGGCACAGTAAGTTTGGTCAACCAAAGCAATTTACGCGCGGCAGGTAAAGGCGTCAATGTTGCAAAAGTTCTTGCCGATCTTGGCGCTCAAGTCACTGTAACCGGCTTTTTAGGCAAGGATAACCCCGAACTGTTCCACCAGCTGTTTAACCAAATCGGTGCAACAAATCATTTTATTGAGGTTGAAGGTGCGACGCGCATTAACGTCAAACTGGTTGAGTCTAGTGGTCAGGTCAGTGACATTAACTTTCCTGGCGTTAAAGTCACAGCTGGTGAGGCAGCCAAGTTTGAAGCTAAACTGCTGCAACTTGCTAAGTCACATGAGTATTTTGTCTTTGCTGGTAGCTTGCCGCAAGGCATCTCTCCTCTACAATGCGCTGCGTGGATCGAGTTGTTGCGCTCTCAAGGCAAAAAGGTGTTATTCGACAGCAGTAAAACCGCTTTGCACGCAGGAATTGCTGCCCAGCCTTGGCTAATTAAACCCAATGATGAAGAACTAAGCGAACTGCTCGGTCAGCACTTGTCTAGCCCGGAAGAATGCCAGAAAGCCGCTGAGCAACTCAGTACCAGCGGTATAGAAAACATTGTGGTTTCAATGGGTGCTGATGGTGTGATGTGGCTAAATGAACAGCAATGGATTCGCGCTCAACCTCCACGTATGGATGTGGTCAGTACCGTTGGTGCAGGAGACACATTGGTCGCTGGCTTGTGCTGGGGACACATGAAAAACATGCCAAAACACGAATTACTGCGCTTCGCCACTGCGCTATCTGCCATCGCAGTTAGCCAAGTTGGTGTAGGCCTAACCAGTCAACAAGAGCTGGAACAAGTAACGCTTGCAACCAAAGTGTTCGACCTTGGACAAGCATCAAGTCATAACGGAAATTAGATAACAAAAGGTTACCACTATGAATATCGCCATTATTACGGCCTGCCCTAGCGGGGTTGCCAATAGCATCCTAGCTGCAGGTTTACTCGAAAAATCCGTTGCTTCCCTTGGTTGGAATGCAGCTATTGAATGTCAATCGACTGTGGTTGCACAAAATACGCTAAGTCAAAGCGAGATTGATAATGCAGAAGTGATCGTGATTGCCGCTAACCGTGTAGTCGATACATCACGCTTTGTTGGCAAGAAAGTATACCAAGTCAGCATTGATAAAGTCATCGCCGACCCAACCCAATGTTTGCAAAAGGCGATCAAAGATGCACAGGTATTAGCGCAAGCTACTACCGTTGAAAACACGCCAGCCTCGACGACCAGTGGTAGCAAAAAGATAGTCGCGATCACCGCATGTCCAACTGGCGTTGCCCATACCTTTATGGCAGCAGAAGCGTTAAATGAAGAAGGTAAACGTCGAGGTCACCAAATTAAAGTCGAGACTCGCGGTTCAGTTGGCGCAAAAAACCAACTTAGCGATCAAGATATTGCCGAAGCAGACTTAGTGATTATTGCCGCCGACATCGACGTCCCTCTCGATCGTTTTAACGGTAAAAAGATGTACCGTACCAAGACGGGCCCTGCGCTCAAGAAAACGTCTGAAGAGATGGACAAAGCATTCGAACAAGCCACTGTATATGAACACACTGGCAATGCTAGTTCAACCGCTAACGAAGAGAATAAAGGTGCGTATAAACATCTAATGACCGGCGTTTCGCACATGCTACCTGTTGTTGTTGCTGGCGGATTGATCATTGCGCTCTCATTTGTGTTTGGTATTGAAGCCTTTAAAGAAGAAGGTACGCTCGCCGCTGCTCTGATGACGATTGGTGGTGGTTCTGCGTTTGCCCTGATGATCCCTGTTCTTGCTGGTTACATAGCCTTCTCTATCGCGGATCGCCCAGGTCTTGCTCCTGGTCTCGTTGGCGGTATGTTAGCGAGCTCAACAGGTGCTGGTTTTCTAGGTGGTATTGCAGCTGGTTTCATTGCTGGTTATGCGGCAAAACTCTTGGCGGAAAAAGTCAGCCTTCCACAATCGATGGAAGCATTAAAACCCATTTTGATCATTCCATTCGTTGCAACCCTATTTACTGGCCTTGTCATGATCTACGTTGTTGGTGGCCCGGTATCTGGCATCATGAACGGTTTAACTGACTTCCTTAATAATATGGGTTCAGACAGCGCAGTTATGTTGGGTGTGCTGCTTGGCGCAATGATGTGTTTCGACCTTGGTGGTCCGGTAAACAAAGCGGCGTATGCCTTTGGCGTCGGTTTACTTGCATCTCAAACTTATGCACCTATGGCTGCCATTATGGCTGCGGGTATGGTTCCGGCACTCGGTATGGGACTGGCGACATTTATTGCCAAAAACAAATTTGAACAAAGTGAGCGTGAAGCAGGTAAAGCCTCGTTTGTACTTGGACTTTGTTTTATCTCTGAAGGTGCCATCCCATTCGCGGCTAAAGATCCAATGCGTGTCATCCCTGCCTGTATGGCTGGTGGCGCACTAACTGGTGCTCTGTCTATGCTATTTGGTGCAAAATTAATGGCCCCACACGGCGGCTTGTTTGTTCTGTTGATTCCAAATGCAATCACGCCCGTTGTCATGTACTTAGTTGCGATAGCGGCAGGTACTGCTTTAACTGGCTTTGGCTACGCGTTCTTGAAGAATAAGTCAGACGCTAAACAAGCAACAACGGCTACCGTTTAACTGACCTCGTCCCCCGATGGTTAGCTTGAGCATCTTTACTATGAAGGTGCTCTTTTTTTACTTCTAATAGGGCTGTACCGGCACAAATCAACAACCACCGTGGTTAACCGCACAATATTCAATCGTGCTCACAGCAATCTAAATCTATTTTAGTTAAGATATTGTTGATATTGCTGCCAAATAACTGATTATTTCCCAATGAATAAAAGCCAATACAAACTCATTTTCCAGTTCCTAGTCGTATTCTCTATTTTGGCACTTGTTCCATTTCTTTATTTTTATACTCAATTCAACCAACTTGATACTAAAACGCAGCAATACGTCGAGCAGCTCAACCGTAACAAGCTCGAGTACTCAAAAGCTGAACTGCAAACATCGTTGACAGAAGTCTCCACCTCATTACAGTATCTATCGAATAACGGTATGTTAGATAAGGTGTTACAACAACCAAACCAAGAGAACATCCAAGCGCTGCAAGACTTTTGGTTACTCATTGTTCGTACCCAAGGTTATTTCTCCCATCTTCGTTTTATTGACGAGCAAGGAATGGAAGTTGTGCGGGTCAACAGTAGCCAAAATGATGATGAAATCGTCCCGTTACAACAGTTGCAATTTAAAGGCGATCGAAGCTTTTTTAAATACGCTCAAACATTAACTAATGATGAAGTGGGTGAATTTGGGATTGATCTTGAGTCGGAATATGGGGAGATTACCACTCCATTTACTCCAGCCTATCGGGTGATCTACCCGCTTTCGATCAATGGCAAGCGCACGGGTTACTTTATCGCGAACCTTGATCTTACACGTATTTACCGCGGGTTAGCGTATAAACGCAATAGCGATTATCTTCCTAATATTGTCAACAAAGATGGCTATTACATTATGTCTCCAAATAATCAGGGGATTATGGGCCACTTAATTGCCGCCAATGAACAAGCCAACATAGCACTGCAATACCCTAAGCTGTGGCAGATGATTAATGAGCGTGATTCAGGCACCTTTCGTTCAAGCCAAAATTGGATCTCTTTCACTACAGCAATGTTTGACGATATTGAAAACATCGACAAACTGACTTTTTTCATTACTACCGATTTTTCTCAAGCTCAAGCGTTCACCGATTTAGAGAGTAGAGATCTTTACATTCAAGCCACTTTTATCTTCATTATCTTGTTTTTACTCAGTTTTACATTCGTTGCGTGGAATCATAACCACATTAAAAATAGTTTAGACAGTAAGATAGCCCGCGCAGCAATGAACGGCATGTCTGCCGTTGTTATCACCGACCGCAATAACCGCATCATACAGGTCAACAGCGAATTTACTCGCGTAAGTGGTTATACCCTTAACGATGTCAAAGGCAAGCCACCCTCCGTATTTGCCTCAGGAAAACACCAACAACAGTTCTACATGAACATGTGGAAAGTATTAGAAGAGCAAGGCCTTTGGGAAGGCGAAGTGGTAAACAAACGTCGTGACGGTTCACTGATCACAGAAATATTGAGAATCCAAACCGTTAAAGACCGCCGTGGTACGATTCAGTTCTACGTTGCCTCTTTTGTTGATATCTCACATCGTAAAGAACTCGAAGATCGCTTGCGCGAACTGAGTGAGAAAGATTCGATGACTTCCTTGTGGAATCGCCGCAAATTTGACTCAGAGATGCAAGTTCAAGTCTCTCGAATTAAACGCTATAGAAAGCATGAAACCTCGACCTTGGCTTTGATTGATATCGACCACTTTAAACGCATCAATGATAAACATGGTCACGATAAGGGTGACGAGGTCATTAAAGAAGTAGCCCTTAGCCTAAAACATCATCTCAGGGAAACCGACCTTGTCGCTCGTATTGGTGGCGAGGAATTTGCGATCATTATGCCACACACTGATTTAAACGAAGCGGAAATGGTGTTAAACCGTATTCGTATCGCCATTAATTTAGAAAGTGAACTCAACATCACGATCAGTGTGGGACTAACAGAGATCTCAGCCTCAGCACAAGAGACCTACAAACGCGCCGACATCGCTTTGTATGAGTCAAAATCTCTCGGTCGCAATCAAGTTTCAGTGTTTTCAGCCAGCGAAGCCGATACTATTGCTTAAGTTTGGTGCGCCTGCACTGGCGAGTGCACCATAAAGTATCAGTGCTTTCATTGCGCTTGCCTCTATCCCTTATGCCAAGGTCGTTTTGTTGTTGGCTCAATTCTTGAACTACGCTTAATACCTACATTTCTTCCTCGACGCGCTATATGGAGATACTCATGCAAGATGTACTCACCGTTATATTAGCTGGCGGTATGGGTTCACGATTAAGCCCCCTAACTGATGACCGTGCCAAACCAGCTGTTCCATTTGGGGGCAAATATCGCATCATTGATTTTACCCTTACTAACTGCCTTCACTCAGGGCTACGCCAAATCCTCGTACTGACCCAATACAAATCGCACTCATTACAAAAACACCTCCGCGATGGCTGGTCTATTTTCAATCCAGAGCTCGGGGAGTTTGTCACCGTTGTTCCTCCACAAATGCGCGGTGGTGGTAAATGGTACGAAGGGACAGCGGACGCGATCTATCACAATCTGTGGCTACTGGAACGCAGTGAGGCGAAACATGTGATTGTTCTATCTGGCGATCATATTTATCGTATGGATTACGCCGAAATGTTAAAGGCTCACATTGAAAATGACGCCAAACTGACCATCGCCTCGATGGCCGTCCCTCTCAAAGAGGCGTCGTCATTCGGAGTGTTGTCGATCAACGAGAAAAATCGGGTAGAAACTTTCAGTGAAAAGCCCCAGTCACCTCTACCTATGCCCAATAATAGTGAAAAGTGTTTAGCGTCGATGGGGATTTATATCTTCGAAATGGACACCCTGCGCCGGGTTCTACGCCAAGACGCTAATGACCAACAATCGTCACATGATTTTGGCAATGACGTCATTCCAAAACTAATTGATGAACAACAAGTTTATGCTTACAACTTCTGCTCTGATCGAGGGCGTGTGGCGCGCGATTGCTATTGGCGCGATGTCGGCACGATAGATTCATTTTATCAAGCCAATATGGATTTACTTGAACCCGTTCCCCCGATGAATCTGTATCAACCCAATTGGGGGATTCGAACCTATGAAGCTCAACTACCGCCAGCGCGCACGGTTTCTTCGGCGACGGGGAATGAAGGCATCTTTATTAACTCGATCATCGCCAGTGGTGTGATTAATTCAGGCGGGTCAGTACAACACTCAATTATCTCATCCAACGTGCAGATTGAAGACAGCGCAACGATCGTAGACAGTATTTTATTTGACAGTGTCAACGTTGGTGAAGGGTGTAAATTAGTTAACTGTATCATTGATAAACACGTTAAGATCCCAGCGCACACAGAAATTGGATTGAATCGAGTCGAAGACGCGAAACGCTTCCACATTTCAGAAAGCGGCATTGTTGTTGTCCCTGAGAGTTACCAGTTCTAAGACCGCAAAAAAAGGCCTTGGATAAACCAAGGCCGTCAGTTTATTTACCAGTTACGAGCAAATGTGTTACGAGCAAGGAACCTCATTCCAGAACCAGTTTGACTGAGTCGGTGACTCCCACGTTCCTGGGCTATTTTGCGCGACAAAACACTTACCGTTGTACGAATAGGTTTCACCGTTCGTCGCTTGAGTGACACCAGGCTGCCAAGGTGTCACACTACCAGAGCCAGTATCTCCGCCGGTATCGCCACCGTTGTCACCGCCTGAAGGATCACCGTTCCCTACAGATAAATCGGCAACAGGCAAATCCGGTTGTTCGAACTTAAAGGCGTAATCGACTCCGCTGAGATTGACTGAATAATTGGCCGGTCCCGAAATTGGCAAGTAATACACCATATCGAGTTCATAACTACCACCAGCGGGTAACTCTTTCCATGCCGGAAGGCTGAACGCAACTCGGTGCATCGTACCGTCTAAACCACCAACGTTATTTGATCGTGAATGACCCGATGCGATGACAGCCAACCCGCCTCCGGATTGATCTTTGGCATTGTCTGGCGCCGAAACCGGAATATCAAATTGGAACTCAGTCCCACCAGGAATTGCTTGACCAGTATTATTAGTAAAGGTCACTTTCGGATTGATTGGGTAGTTTTGATCGCCGACTTTAAAACCACCAATTGCCACAGCAATATCAACCGTTTCACTTGCAATCGCATTGGTTGCAACTTTATTGCCATATGGGGTTGCTGATTTAAACTTGTCGTACATCGCTTTGGTCATGGTGTTACCCATGTGGTATTCACCGTTACCGCTCTGACACGCTTGCTCAGTGGTATCAACCGCGCCACGTTGACCGTTCGCATCGAGTACATAACAGTTATAGTCGCCCGCCAGCTCCCAGAACATAATGCCGCCAATTTCTTTGTCGATAACGTAGTCAGCTTTAACCGATACCGATGCTTGATCTTCGGTAGAAAGGAATACCCCCTTCTCTGCGTTCCAAAGCCAAGGCGCAACGGCTACGCTGTCATAGTGGCGAGAATAGTTCCCCACTAAACGATCATCGGCATTATTGACAGGATCAAGATTATACGCCTGAGCATACGAACCAAAAATACCGTTCTCGAGGTTCTTCGCATGCCACATTGGACCTGATCCCGCCCCCATTTCGTTACCTTTCGGATCGGTATCGTGCCACATGTTATCAATGCCTATTGCGCCGTTACCACAATTGTTCTTTTCGCCTTCACCGGTACCTTGTGGACACTGAGTTTGATCAGGAAGCGCGGCTCGTCCCCATAAGCCATTGGTGCCACCCGTCACGCCTTGCCAACCACGCGTATAGTAAGGGACACCAATATTAATACGGCCCGCTGGCATTGAGCCACGGAAATAGTGATAAGCCCAGTCAGTATTAAGATAACCAATGCCACCATATGCAGCCGTACCATAAACGTTCCATTGCGCTAACTCTGAGTCTTCGCCTGTATCGTACAATGCTGCGTTATGGCCGACATGATCATTCCAAGCGCCATGTAAGTCGTAAGACATGATATTGACGTAGTCGAGGTACTTCGTGACATCAAATGTTTCCATACCACGTAACAGATAACCCGATGATGGTGCAGCAATCGTCAGCATGTAGTGGTTACCATCTTGCGCTGAAGCAACATCCAATTTTTCACGCAGCACTTTCATCAACTCTTGATAAGATGCCCACAAGTATTGACGACGAGGTTCCATGAAATCTTTATCGTATGGATTTCCCGCGCCAGCCATAGAGGTCGGATACTCATAGTCGATATCTAAGCCGTCAAATTGATAAGTGCGCATCATTTCAACCGCTGATGCGGCAAATTTCTCAATACCGGCATGGTTGATTGAACCGTCAGCATTGGTGGTCATGGTATAGAAGCCGCCATCAACAACACGATTACCATCTGCACCAAAGTGACCACCCGTTTCAGCCCAACCACCAATAGAAATAAGTGTCTTGACGTCAAAACGTTTTTTGTAGGTCGCTAACGCACCAAAGTGGCCTTTGAAACCCAATGTAGGGTCAATCTCTACCCCTGGCCACTCTTTACCCGTTGCGGCGTTATTCGGATCATTCACATCACCTAGGTTAACCTTACCGTCAGAACCTATGCCAACAAAGGCATAGTTGATGTGTGTTAACTGTTCCCATGGAATATCTTTGACTAAATATGCCGCTTGAGGATCGTCTCCTGAACGCCAACTGGTGAAGTAACCAATGACACGCCTTGGATGATCGGCGCCCATTAATTCGCGACCTTCTTCATCGTAGGTAGTGCAGTAAGGGACATCAATACCTTGAGTTTGATACAAGCCATCAGGGCGACAGTTTGACACCGTTGGTAAGCCATTAACTTTGAGACTTGCAGATACCGAGTTTGTGCTCGCCCCTACGTTGTCGGTTGCTTTGGCATAAACAGACATAGTGCCGGAGCTGGTGGTGGTGTAGTCTAAACGATAAGGCGCTGCCGCTGCGCTGCCGACTAGTGTGCCAGCAACATAGAAATCAACCTTATCAATGGTGCCATCGCTGTCAACGGCATTGGCCGATAAGGTAACCACACTGCCGACATCAACAACTGTTGCAGACAAAGTAAGCTCAACGTTCGGAGCTTCGTTACCGGGCGTTGCACTATCAACAAGAATGTCAACGCTACTTAGTACACTGGTTGCACCTTTATCATCGGTTGCCACTGCACTAATTTGATGCGAGCCCACGCTAGCAACCCATGATGAAACATAAGGTGCACTATTCGCTTGTGCAACCACCACTCCATCAAGTAAAAACTCAACGTTAACCACCTCGCCATCTGTGTCTAGCGCATCGGCCGATAGGGTCACTACCTCACCTTCGCTAAAAGCAGCGTTGGCTAATGGCGCCGTCAAACTGATCGTTGGGGCTTGGTTTGACGCCCCTGTGTCACAACTGCCTAGATTCTTCCAGTGTCCCCACTCACCTGAGGTTTGTAGCGGATCATTTCCTTGCGTCCAATAATTCGCTTGGTAAGCTTGACCTGAATGTGCGACCTGATCACCCGTGTTGTAAATTGTTGCTGAGTCCCAATCACCCAATGGGGTGCAATCAATCGCTGCGTAACTGTTGAACGCCATCAAACACGATGCGCTAAGCGTACTCAGAGTAAAAACTCTCTTAGCCATGTTCACTTTTGACTTATGCATTTTGTTCTATCCTTAAGTTATTGTTTAGAAATATTAAATTTGTTCAATTTCGTATTGGACACTTAAAACACTTCGTGAAATAACATTAGATAAGATCGAGAAAATAACACGATAAGAATCGTGACAATCCAAAATGCCTCGCAAACAGAGTGATCTCATTTGCAACAACATCACACTTATTTTGTATCGATAACTAATATTCGATTTAATTCGAACGATAAAAAATAAGCCTCTTCATTTCAACATAAAGAGGCTTATATCTAGAAGATTGACTAGATCTCCTATAGGGGTAACGAGAATAATTCTCTTTGCTTATGCTACTCAAACTAAAGAAAAAAAACACAGTAAGAGTGTTAAAAACCATTTCCCTATTTTAACCAACACTGTTTTCGGTCGGTGTTAAGTTGAAATGACGTTTGAATTCACGCGAGAACTGCGATGTGCTGTTGTACCCGACTAAACGCGCCGCATCTCCCACCTTTACACCTTCTAATTGAATTAACTCACGCGCTTTATTGAGACGAACTTTTTTAATGTATTGAATCGGTGACGCCAATGTGACGCTTCTGAATGCTTGATGAAACGCGGAAACACTCATATTGGCGGTTTGGGCAAGATCTTGCACTGTGACTGTATTGGTGTAGTTCCTATGCAGATAATCTAATGCTTTAGCCACGCGCGCGTAATGACCTTCATGACGCGCCAAGTCAAACAATACGTGTCCTTCTTTACTCATCAGCGCACGAAAAGTGACTTCTTCCATTAAGCTATCGCCCAAGATTGAAGCCTCTATAGGGTTACACAGCGCTTTCATTAAACGTTGACACACATCGAGCATTTCATTGTCCATTGCGACTGATTTTAAACCTGACTTAGCTCCTGAGTCTTTACATGGATTGTAGCAACCTCGCGTTTCAAGCTTATTAACTAGCCGATGTAAAACTTGTGCGTCAATATCAATACTCAATCCTAGCAAAGGTTCACCATTATCAGTGATCGCTTCACACTCAAGCGGCATAGGTACACCGACCACTAAATAGTCATCGGGGCCATAATGTACAGGTTGGTTACCAAGATAGATGTTTTTAGTCCCTTGGCCCAAAACAATCAAACCGGATTGATAAACGAAAGGCTGACGTTGATTACCTTGACTGCTGCGGTAGAAATGAACGCCGTCGATTTCCGTCGTGGTGATCCCTTCTAAATTCGATAGATTTTTTTGCTCAACATAGAGCTTCATCCAATCAGCCAAAGACATAAGTAAATACTCTCTTTCATTAAAAAATAGAAATAGGCAAAACATTCAGAGAAATTGACCTTTATCTAGACCAAAGTCAAGACTAATATGCATAATGAAGTTAAACAATACATTCCAACACGGAAGCAAGAGGCAAAATTACCATGCAATTTTCCTACGTAAATCCAACACAAATTCATTTCGGTCAAGGCCAAATCAAAACGATTGAATCGGTGATTCCAACCGATCAGAAAGTTTTGGTGATCTATGGTGGTGGCTCTATCAAACGCAATGGCGTTTATGACCAAGTCAGCCAAGCACTTGCTCATCATCAATGGTCTGAGTTTTCTGGTGTCGAGCCAAACCCGACCAAAGAAACCCTCGACAAAGCTGTCGCGATCGCCAAAGAACAAGACATTGACTTTATTCTTGCTGTTGGTGGTGGCTCTGTTATCGATGGTTCAAAATATGTCGCCGCTGCCGCAAAATATGACGGTGACGGCTGGGACATTATGGTTGGCAAACACCAAGTGACAGCAGCCATTCCAATTGGCGCAATTCTAACCCTACCCGCGACGGGTTCTGAGTCGAATATGGGTGCGGTGGTTACCAAAGCTGAAACTCACGATAAACTTCCGTTTATGACGCCTCATGTGCAGCCTAAGTTTGCCGTGATGGATCCTGATGTAATGAAAACGTTGCCTGAAAAGCAGTTGATCAACGGCATCGTTGACGCGTGGGTACACGTGTGCGAGCAGTACCTGACCACTGACCACGGTGCAATGGTTCAAGACGGTTATGCTGAAGCATTATTGCGTAACTTAAAGACACTGGGTGAACAATTTGACGCTCGTGATAACGATCAATGGCGCGCTAACCTGATGTGGACAGCGAACCAAGCTCTAAACGGTCTGATCGGTTCGGGTGTTGCGCAAGACTGGGCAACGCATATGATCGGCCATGAGTTTACCGCTCTTTGGGCAGTCGACCATGCGAGATCATTGGCTATTGTACAACCTTCGCTATTGCGTAATCAGTTTGCCGTGAAGCAAGCCAAACTTGAGCAAATGGGCAAAAATGTCTTTGGCTTTGCTGACTCTGACAATCTAGCTGAAGAGACCATTAAAGCAATAGAGGCATTCTACTTGTCGCTTGGTGTCGATACTCAGTTTAATGGTTATCAGGGTACTAAGCAGGAAGCGGTTGATACTGTTGTTAAGCAATTAGAGCAACACGGTATGGTAGCTTTAGGTGAGAATCAAGCGATTGATTTAACCCAAAGTCGCAAAATCCTTGAGCTTGCGATTAGCTAACACTAATTCAGCTCTAAGTAAAAAAGCAGCTTACGCTGCTTTTTTACCATCTTAGCTCAACAAAATACGATCATAGGTTAATAAAAGTTCACCTAACCGTGGTCTGACATTGTTGATTAAACCTGATAGCAATAAATCAGGTCATCGTAATACTTGCCGCCAATCTGATAAGCATTTTTTTCTCGCTCTTTGAGAGAAAAACCCGCTTTTTCAAGAACTTTACATGAAGCGACATTACCATCGGTGACAATGGCGTTAACGATTGTTATCGGTAGTTGATTTGCTGCATGTTGGATAAGCGTGATCAGAGATTCTGTCCCATAGCCTTTACCATGAAACTCTGGCAGCAAAAGATAGCCGACTTCCACTTGCTGTTGGTTTTGTTCAGAAACACATAATCCCGTCACACCAATCGCCTCTCCCGTCGTCTTCTCGCGAATCACTAAACACAACCAATGTTTGTCTGGCCAACGCCATACAGGCAAACGCGATTCAAAACGCTGACGAATTTCGTCAGTCGTCGGTTTATCAAAAGCATAGCGAATCACTTCATCATCTTGATGCAGTCTTTCGAACAGTGACCAATCTTTCGCGGTGATGGGGTTCATTACCAGTTGTTTGGACTCTAAATGATTCATTCAACCTCTGTGTTTAATGTTTTGTGTAAAGCCTGACAAGAGGCAAAAACAAGTTCGCGCAAATTGTGTTGCTGATCGTGGTAACTTTTCAAAGGGTGTGACGCCGTCTCAATGTTCAAACACAATTGAAACAACGCACCCAAACCTAGGCTGCCTGCAGAACCTTTAAGTTTATGCGCCAATTGAATGACCTGCTGTTCATTGCCATTATCGTAAGCATACTGTAACTCGGCGCAGATCTGCGTTGTCCCTTGTTCAAACAACTGAATAAGGTCACGCATTTTATCTTCACCCAACACCTGTAAATCAGCCAATACCACGTTGGGGTTAATGATCTCAGTGTCAGTTGGCACCTCTACATTGACTGGTTGATGACGATCTTGTTCCAACTGTAAGCTTTTGCCATCCAAACTATTTTGAATCATCTGGCACAATGCACTTTTATCAATAGGTTTGGCCAGGTAACCATCAAATCCTGCCGATAAATAGCTTGCTACTTCTTCGTTGTAAACATGTGCTGAGAGTGCAATCACTGGTATTGCCCTGTTAATGTTCCCACTCTTCTCATTCTGTCTAAGTTCTGCAAGCAGTTCTACACCATTGCAATCTGGCAGATTGATGTCAAGCAATGCAATGTCAAATGATTCACGGGCAAACATCTCTTTCGCACAGGCACCATCAACAGCGGTTTTAACTTCATGTCCCATGCTGTTAAGAAAACCTTCTGCGACCATGCAGTTTACCGGGTTATCTTCCACCAGCAGCACTTTTGCTTTAATGCTGCAGTCACGGAGTGCTTCAACCTCTCGTACCTCTTCACCTAACTGTAATGGCACAGTAAACCAAAAACGACTGCCATTGTGGCGTGTTGACTCAACATAAAGTTGCCCGCCCATCGCCTCTACAATTCGCTTACTGATTGCGAGCCCTAGTCCCGTCCCCCCTTTGATCGCGTGGCTCGGTCCGGCTTGGGTGAAAGCATCAAACAACGTCGGCAATGCTTCTTCAGCGATACCTATCCCCGTATCGCTTACTTCAAACGTAATATTTTGCGGCATCTGTGGATCACATGCGACATAGATATCTACATGACCGCCTTCAGTAAACTTAATCGCATTACCGACGAGGTTGTTCAATACCTGACTAATTCGATTAACATCACCCAGCCAAAACTTGGCAACATCGCTTTCTATCAGATTACTAAGCTCAATCGATTTTTCCTGCGCACGTCCATCATGTAGACGGGTAATGTCATCAATAAGCGCATACAAATTAAAATTCACTGGGCGGATTTCTAAATGACCAGCTTCGATTTTTGAATAATCCAGCACATCATTAAGAATGGCCAGTAAGTGAGTTCCGCTACGATTGATCACATCAACATAATAACTTTGCTGGGGGTTGAGACCGGCATCTTTCAACAGCTGTGCGGTGCCCAACACACCATTCATAGGCGTTCGGATTTCATGACTCATGGTGGCAAGGAAAGCGCTTTTAGCTCGACTGGCTTGCTCTGCGGCCCTGCGAGCATGGGCATGATTTTCAACTTCTTCATTCAAACGTAAATTCGCCAGCTGTAGCTGCTGAGTTCGCTCTGCAACCAATTCTTCCAAATGCTCTTTATGCTCTTGGAGCTCTCGTTTCGCTTTTGTTTCGCTTTCAGCAACAACCTTGAGTGCTTTCGCGGTGTTCCGCGCGGTGATGATCGCGTGGCCCATATGCGCGAGCTCATCGTTGCCCTTAATGTTTAACTCAACTTGCAACTGACCTTTGGCAATAGACAGTAGCGCATAGGAATACTCCGCAAGACGTTTTACGACCGAGACATAGACGACCTTCCAAACGATCAAAACGACGATCACCATGCCTAATACAGTAATAATAGTGAGCGTTAATTGTGCGTAGTCGAGAGTGGTTTTTAATTCGTCGACCGCACGCGTTGTGGCCAAATTCGACTCATCAACCAATTTATTTACTGTTGTGTTGAGCGTGGTAAATTGCGTCAAGGTATCTTGCATTAATTGTTGAGCATTGCGCTCATTCTCATCGCGACGCACAAGCAGATCAAACACGTCCGAGTGTGATTGTAGCTTGACCAGTAAATCAACCATTTGCATCGATCGCGTAGGATCTTCAACCGCGTTCACGCGACGTTTCATAATCTTTAGGTTGTGTTTGAACTCATCGGCAATAGTACGGATACGATTGATATCCGACACTGTGCGTGTTTCTTCAATATGATTGAGTAATTTAAATGCCAACAGATGAAATTCGTGCAAACGTTCTGCAAGGTCGAGATCGACTTCAACCAAGGCATCGAGCGCTTGATAAACATCTTCAACATCTTGCTGTTCGAGCAGAGAATAAATATGGGTCACATTGGCAACCGCAATCGTTGAAGTATTTGCAACTTGTGTGCGAGTTAACTGCTCCAGCTCTTGCGCGAAATCACGTAGTTGCTCGGTTTTCACGACAAGATGTTGATTTAACACCAAGCGTTTCTCTACTGCGATCCCCAGTTTTGCTAAGGTATCGATGACACCTTGTACGTTATTCTCAAGCCTTGCCAGCAACTCAGAGTCGAATGAGTCTGAGCCAAGTTGTTTAATGTGCGTTAATAGCGACTCCAATCGGTTAAACAATTCTTTACCCGATTGTTGACGCTGAACTTCTGTTTTTGCATTAGATAACGTTTGGACCGAAGAGATGATTTTTGAGCTCAATACAGATACCTGTCGCGCTTCTAGCATCGACGGAATAGCCGAGTTAACGACATTGCGCTCCGTTTTCGCCACCGAACTAAAGCCAAACACACCAATTAGCGCTGATGTTAACACCAGTAGCGCCATAGCAAGGAAGGCCAGTAATAACTTACGTCCAATACTGGCTTTAGCGAGTAACATTGAGATTCATCACTTCTTAACTTTTCGATAATAGGTTATATTTTGCAGTGTTTATGCTGCCTTTACCAACGAATTACTGCATGCCTTTGATCTTCACAACTAAATTATACACTCGACTAATGGCAACCTTACTGTTGACCTGTTTTGCCGTGTCAACAAATGCCGCCGAGCGTATCTGCGCCGTTTATCCACACCTGAAAGACTCCTATTGGTTGTCGGTTAATTACGGTATGGTTGATGAAGCGCGTAAGCAAGGTGTTGATTTGCGCGTGTTAGAAGCAGGTGGCTACCCCAATATTGATAAACAGAGAGAACAACTCGCACTGTGCACCCAATGGCAAGCCGACGCGATCATACTCGGCACAGTGGCACCGGATGTGTTTGCCACCACGCTGCGTCAAGAGGTCAACGATATTCCCGTATTCGCGACCGTGAATAAACTCATTACAGATAAATCCAATCGATCCATCGTCAAGGGCGAAGTTGGTGTCGATTGGTATTGGATGGGTTATTACGCCGGTGAGTATTTAAAAAGCCAACACCCATCTGGTAGCGGTATTACCTCTGTTGTCTTGTTGCCCGGACCACAATCTAGCGGTGGAACCAAGCCCGTGATACAAGGCTTTTATGCAGCGATTAAAGACAGCGATATTGTGGTAAGTGATACTTACTGGGCTGACAATGACAAGGAGTTACAACGTAACCTTGTTCAGCAGGCGATTGATGTTAACAATGTACGCTACATTGTCGGCAGTGCCGTCGCGATTGAAGCCGCTATCAGCGAACTGAGAAGCAGTGGTAACAGCGGGTCGATTGGTTTGGTCTCAACCTACTTAAGTCACGGGGTTTACCGAGGATTACTGCGTGGTCGAGTAGAATTTGCCCCAAGCGACAAAATGGTTGAGCAAGGTCGTTTGTCAATACGACAAGCGGTCCATTACCTACGCGACCTGCCATATGAAAAACAAGCAGCGCCGATTATCGAACCACTAACACCACTGCGACTTAATCCTGAGGTGATCTCCGAGTCTTTATCACCTTCAGAGTACCGACCTACCTTTTACGTCTATAACGAAAACAATTAGGAATAATTATAAATGGAAAAAACAACGCGCACTCTACCTGCACACAAACATATCGCCCTTGTTGCGCACGACAATTACAAACCTGAGCTACTGCGCTGGGTGACAGAAAATAAACATAAGCTTCAGGGGCACTTTCTTTACGCAACTGGCACAACTGGTCATATGCTGAGTAAAGAGACTGGGCTTGCAATCAAAAGCATGATTAGTGGTCCGATGGGCGGCGACCAACAAATTGGTGCGCTGATCTCTGAATGTAAAATAGATGCGCTTATTTTCTTTTGGGATCCACTCAATGCCGTTCCGCACGATCCTGATGTAAAAGCACTACTGCGCATCGCCAGTGTATGGAATATTCCTGTCGCGACCAATCGCGCGACCGCTAAATTCATCATTGAATCGGATTTAATGGAGCAAGAAGTGGTCATCGAGATCCCCGACTACACGGCGTATTTGGCCGAACGTACTTAAGTTCGATTTTTTTGCCCGCGTGAATCGCGGGCAGATTGATTTAACAGTTAACATAAAAGTAACGTATATAAGCATTTTTTAATATATGAATTGCTTCCCATTCTTGAGTTAATTCTCGGTGAAACGCACTTTTTAGAATGCGATTAGACTAAGATAGAATGATTAAAAGCTAGGCATTGGATTCGCCTAAGCTAAAAATAATTAACGATTAGATTATTATTATCTTGCTGCTGAGAATTTGACTATGAATGGTAACCCTACCGAACAAACAACCTTGTGCTGCCCGCTATGTGGTAGCCAAGAATATTTACTATCGGAAAGCGATAATATGTTGTGTGCAGAATGCGGTTCATTCTTTGAAAGCGTAAGTAAAATCCCCCCTGCACCGACTGAATTAACGCATCGCACCAAGTCTATTAAGTTTATCAGTCTACAGTGCCACTAGGTGTGTAGATTGTTTTGCTAAAGCACTTGCTCTAACTGCCGCAAATTGTCGATGGTCTGCATCGCTTGGTCGTGGCCTTTATCGTTAAGACCGACTAATTGCACGGTTTTCACACCCGCTCGGATCCCTGCTTCAAGGCCCTTTGGGGTATCATCAATATAGATGCACTCCTCAAGCCTAAACCCCATAGTCATTGCACTGTATAGCACTAAATCTGGTTCAGGTTTCCAACTGTTGGTATCAAATGCCGAGAATATCCGGTCTTCAAAATAAGGCAATAATCCGGTGAGCTCTAAACTTCGTCTAATTTTTACTTTCGGCCCATTAGAGGCCACACAATATTCGATACCGTGGCGCTGCAAATAATCAAGCAGCTCGAACACACCATCCATCGGCTTAAGCTTCTGTTCAAATAGCGCATCTAAAATCTCTCGATATACCGGCTCAAGCTTATCTATAGAGACGTTTACTGCGAGACGTTGCTTGGTCGCACTAAGAATATCAGCCAACTTGCCACCTTCGAAGTGTTTGATGGCTTCATCCATGCTCAGTGTGGCGTTGAATTTTTTAAATGTGGCGCACAAAGCAAGGCAACACAGTCTTTCACTGTCGACCAGTGTTCCATCACAATCGAAGATCACGCATTTAGCCCGAGGCTCAGTCATCCGTATTATCCTATCTATTGCCGTTAGCAAATAATAAGATACAAACAAGACAATGAAATGATGTGCTTAACAGTTTGTTGGATATCCACGGTTTCAAGCTCAGAAGTTTAGGCTAAATCACTGTTTGGCTGGGATCGATTTAGCACAACACTCGCAGGAGAATGGATTAACGCCTCACCTCAAGCAAAACTTGGTTAGCCTGCTCGACAATATCTGACAACTTAGCGGTCAGCGCCGCAACAAATCCTTGCTCACTCGTTTCGCTGTGTGCGCTAACGATCAGATCAGAGATCAACAAGCTTTCATCAGCATAAGTGACGATCGCCGCCGCAACTGGCTCACCCTGTCTGAATCCAATATACAAATTACACGGCGGTGAATAGATTATTTGAGTAAGGAATTCAACTATCAGCTCTTGTTCACGCTCTTGTGACCAGCGTCTGGCTTGAAGCAACGCAAACATCACGGTTAAGCGATGAAAGTCCACTTGGAAAATATCGTCCTGATTAAACTCATTACTCAAAGGTTGATCGGATGACAAAGCGACAAAATCACGGTGAGAAAGGTCGTCTTTGTACAATGCCATTCCTGCGATACTTTCTTTGGTCGGAAATTCAACCTCCACTTGCTGATAAAGCCATTGGTTTTTGATTTCAGCGATCTTAGGTATCGACATGATAGGAATTAAGCCTGTTGCAAATTCAAGAAGTGTGTTGGAAGCTTACTCGATAACCACTTGAGGTCACAAGTCTTTTAGTCATCATAGGTCGATCAGTATCTAAAACCTGATATAGTGAGCACAAAACAAAGCTCATAATCATCTGGAGAAACCATCATGTTCAAAAAGGTATTGATAGCCACAACTCTCGTAACCGCGCTAATGGGGTGTTCAGGCGACGAAGTGGGAGATGTCAGCCTAGGTCTTTTCACGATGAAGGACATCAAGCTCAATCATATGCAAGACCCAATCGTCACTGGCGTAACTTGTCATGTGGCATCAATTGAAGCCGATTTCAGTTTTGCAGACCCAAGTGATAGCTCAATATCTTGTCGTCAAACCGGCGAGATCACAGCTGAGATGATTGCAAAAATCGACAAGTCAAACGATGGTGAAGTGGTTTTCAAGAAGTCGAAAAGTATCTTTTTCAAGAGCATGAAAATTCGCCGTATTCTTGATGTTGAAAACCAGACCATTATGTATTTGTCTTACTCTACTAAAGAGACCTCTGGCAGCTTCAAACACAGCTTGTCGACGGTTCCACTTTGGGGCACTAAAGCATACGGTTCGTATCTAGGTGAAAAATAACATCTTAGTGATGTCGATACATAATCGGCATCTTTTGATGTAATAAATATGAAAGCACCATTTCATTTTTGTGATATCATCCGGGAAAATTTCTCACTCTATTCTAAACATGAAATTTCCCGGACAGCGCAAATCTAAGCATTACTTCCCTACTCACGCCCGTGATCCACTCGTCAATCAGATCAAGCAGACCCCAAAACTTTATCGACCTATCGTCGTGGGTGTAGGACAAACTATCGTTGATATCGAAGCACGTGTTGATGATGAATTTCTTAACAAATATGAACTGAGTAAAGGCCATTCGCTGGTTCTTGAAGAAAGTAAAGCCGATGCGTTATATGAAGAACTTGTTCAGCGCGAGCTAATCACTCACCAATACCCTGGCGACACGATTGGAAATACCTTGCACAACTACTCGGTTCTTGCTGATAGCAAGTCTGTGCTACTCGGCGTCATGTCTCGTAATATTGAAGTGGGTTCATTTGCTTACCGCTATTTATGTCGCACCTCTTCGCGCATGAACCTTAACCATTTGCAAATGGTTGAAGGGTCTATTGGCCGTTGCTACACCCTGATTTCTGAAAACGGCGAACGTACTTTCGCGATTAACGAAGGTCACATGAACCAACTGCATCCTGAGAGCATTCCTGAAGAGGTGTTTGATAAAGCCTCAGCCTTAGTGGTTTCTTCTTATCTAATGCGTGGTAAACCTGAAGATCCAATGCCGAAAGCGGTCGCACGTGCCATTGAGATTGCCAACGCGAAAAATGTACCTGTTGTTCTGACGTTAGGTACTAAATGGGTGATCGAAGGAAACGCCAAATGGTGGCAAGATTACATCAAGGACAATATCTCGATTATTGCCATGAACGAAGAAGAAAGTGAAGCTCTCACCGGAGAGAAAGATCCTCTACTTGCTGCGGATAAAGCACTTGAATGGGTTGATCTGGTGCTTTGTACTGCAGGTGCGGTTGGCTTATACATGGCTGGTTACACCGAAGAGAGCGTCAAACGTGAAACCGAGCTGCCGCTGCTTCCAGGTAATATTCCTGAGTTTAATAAATATGAATTTAGTCGTGCAATGCGCAAAACTGACTGTCAAACGCCAGTAAAAGTGTATTCGCACATTGGCCCGTATCTCGGTGGTCCTTTGGAAATTAAGAACACCAATGGCGCGGGCGATGCAGCGCTGTCTGCACTATTGCATGATATGGCGGCCAACAGCCATCATCAGGTTAATGTTCCAAACTCATCGAAACACGATCAGCCATATCTGACTTATTCGTCGTTGTCGCAAATTTGTAAGTACGCCAACCGCGTCAGCTATGAAGTATTAACCCAACACTCTCCTCGCCTCGCAAGAGCTCTACCAGAGCGAGAAGATAGCCTTGAAGAGGCCTATTGGGATCGCTAATGATACAGAGCCGCTTGCGCGGCTCTTATTATTTTTCTAGTGGGTAAAACACTAGCTCGTTAGCTTCAACCAAAAAGCAGTCCATTCCAGCCGCATGCGCTGCCTGTAAGCCAAGCTTAGTATCCTCAAATACCACACAATCCGCCGGTTTTACACCAATGAGCTCTGCCGCTGCTAAAAATGTGTCAGGATTAGGCTTATGATGTTCAACATCCGTGGCCGTTACAACCGCATCGAGTTTATCGATTAAGTTGCTCATAGTAAGTAACCTGATCGCACTATCGCGCTGGCTTCCCGTTCCGACCGCTAATTTCTTGTTACCATAAAAATGCTCAAAGACCTCCAACGTACAGGCGATTAACTCACCCGGTTGTTCGATAGCAGCAAACGCCGCCATTTTGAAACGTGACACTTGCTTAGGATCTAAGTTTAAGCCGAACTTCGCATTGACCTCTGCCGCGATTTTATAACTCGGCATCCCACCTAAACTATGTAACCACTGCTGAGTAAACGGAAAGTTAAAATGCTCGGCGGTCGAGCGCCATGCATGCAAATGCGCTGGCATGGTGTCGATCAAGGTGCCATCCATATCAAATATTAATGCGTGATACTTTTCTATGCGTTCCAAAATTTACTTCTCTTAGTCGAACTAGTTCGATATTTAACTTAAATTCATGGGCAGAATGAGTCGAGATAATTGATACATCTATAAATAACAACTACTATCTGGATTAATACCAATAAATGAATAATATTAACGAACTAAGGTAATCTTATGAATATCAAGAATAAACTGTATTCATTAGGTGTTGTAGCCATATTTGGTGTCATAACCATTGTTTTTGCAACCATGCAATTTGCCCAAACCACTTCTCAACTCCATCAAGCCAGCCTATTAGTAGCGGATCTAGAGATTCGGCTTTTGAATTTGCGACGAAACGAAAAAGACTTCTTATTGAGGAAAGACGTAAAATATTTGGATCGATTCAACAAAAACATACAGACTTTCTTCGATCTTGAAGAAAAACTCGCTGTTATTGTAAAAGAACAAGACCTCCCCTCTAGCCAACAGCTGCGCCGCGATATTACTGCCTACCAAGCTGGTTTTAATAAACTGGTGCAAGCTTATCAACAGCTGGGACTGGCTAGCAATGAAAAGCTTGTTGGCGCCTACAACAAAGCACTTGACTCGCTTCGCCCTTCTTTATCGAGCGATGAACTGGTTAATTTGTCCCAGTTTGATAACGCTGTATCGCAAGGAGTGCTCTCACCTGACTTGTTGCCCAACAATGCGACAGCTCTGATCGCCGCAGCCAGAAGTTATATCGCTCAGGCGAAAATGATCGGCCTTAAATATAACGAAGGATTACTTGGCGATACGCGTAACTTGTCACATGCCGTAGAAGAACAATTCAAGGCATTTTCCGAGGCGTTAGAAGCGCAAACCAACGAATCAAGTGCTCAAATAGCAACACTAAAAATAACGGTCACATCATTGGTGGTTTTAATAATTTTTGTGTTTATCTTCCAAATTTCGCGCACTATTAACCAACAGGTGGCGAATCTACTCCTCGCCATTCAAGAGATTGCTCGAACCAACAATGTGTCATTGCGTGCCAACTTAACCAAGAAAGACGAACTTTCAGTTATTGGCAATCATTTCAATATGTTATTAGATAAGTTTGAAGCGTTGATTTCTGGTTCACAAACAAAGTCTAAGCAGCTCACTCACAGTACGTCTAGTATGCATAACGAGCTACAACACGTAATTGAGCAATTCCATGTTCAAGCCGATCATACAGGCACGATGGCAACATCGGTTCAAGAAATGGTACTGACCATTAATGAAATTTCTGAAAGCACTTCAGTTGCCGTTGAAGGGGTACAACAAGCGTCTATTAATGCTAAAAATGGACGTAAAGTTGTAGATTCCACAGTAAACAACATTGACCAACTCTCCTCAATCTTAGGCAGTAGTCAAGAATCCATTGGTTCACTCAACAATCATGTCGATAAAATTGGCGATGCGGTAAATATTATCCAAGAGATTGCCGAGCAAACTAACCTATTGGCTCTTAACGCTGCGATTGAAGCAGCTCGTGCTGGTGAACAAGGCCGCGGATTTGCAGTGGTTGCCGATGAGGTACGCGCGCTTGCGAGCCGAACTCATCAATCAACCGAAGAGATTACTAAAGTTGTCTCCGCTATCCAGAATCAAATGGCTGAAGTCGTGACTAATATTGACCAATGTAATGAGCAAGGTGCCCAAACACTATCGGCTTCTCGTACCCTGGATAGTAGCCTCAGCCAAATCATCAATGATATGGAAACCATTCAAGCCAACTCGGAACGCATTGCTTCTGCCATTGAAGAGCAAGGAATTGTGATGAATCAGGTCAGTGACTCAATCACTGAGTTAAACACAATATCGGAAAGTAATATGACTTCTGCTCAGCAATGTTTAAGCGAAGTCGATCTGGTTTCGGCACAAGCCAATGAGATGGACAGTGCGGTTGCGGAGTTCAAAACGTCTAAATAAACAACGTTAAAAACAATCCCCTTATCTTTCGACAAGGGGATTGTTTGTTAGTTACTCATCATCAAGGGGGATCAATTTAGTACTGCCACCATGAACTTTTTCACGCTGACGCTGAACCAGTGCGTAAAATCCAGGAATCAATAAGGTTCCCGCCAGAAGGACACACAACAAACCGCCAATCAATGAAATGCCGAGTGAGTTTTGACTTATGTGACCTGCCCCAGCGGCGAAGATCAGTGGGAAGATACCTAAAATGAATGACCATGATGTCATGTTCACTGCTCTGAAGCGTAACTTACCCCCTTGAACTGCCGCTTCCTCAATACTGGCTTCTTTCTCTTCACGTTCTAATTTAGCAAACTCCACAATCAATATTGCGTTTTTCGCCGCCAAAGCAATCAACAAGACTAAACCTATCTGTGCATACAAGTTAAGCGGCGTCCCAGTTAAGTTCAGCGCGATAAATGAGCCTAATGTCGCGATTGGTACCACCAGAATAATCGCCAGAGGAATGGTCCAACTTTCGTACTGCGCTACCATAAACAGATAGATAAAGATCAGCGCTAACGCAAATGCGAAGATAGCTTGGCTACCTGCTAGAACCTCTTGGTATGCCATGCCGGTCCATTCATACTGATAACCTTGCGGCAACATTTCGGCCGCCACTCGTTCCATAGCAGCAATGGCATCACCACTTGAATAACCCGGAGCTGGCTGACCTTGAATGATCGCACTACGATACATGTTGTATCGCCACGCGACATCAGGTTCAAAGATTTGCTCATAACCAACCAAAGTGCTGAGCGGGATCATCTCGCCACTAGCAGAACGAACGTGGAAGCGTTCAAGATCTTCCATATTGCTGCGATGCTGACTGTCAGCCTGCATCGTCACGCGGAAGTTTTTGCCAAACATCGTAAAGTCATTAACGTATAGAGAACCTAAGTTACCCTGTAGCGTTTGAAAAACACTCGACAATGGTACTCCTAGCTGTTGCGCCTTTTCTCGATCTATATCAACATAAAAATGCGGCACATTGGCACGGAAGGTACTAAAGGTATAGGCAATTTCTGGCTGCTTGTTTGCTTCTTCAATTACCTGCCCCATCAGCGTGGCAAGATCGGTGCGACTGCGCCCCAAAGAGTCTTCAAGGACAAATTCAAAACCTGAAGCCGAGCCCATTCCAGGTACAGCTGGCGGTCCCATGGCAAAAACAATCGCCTGTGGTAGCTCAGTTGCGGCTTTGCCATTGATTCGTTGCGCGATCGCATTAGCCGAGTGGTCACCTGAAAACTGATTTCGTGTTTCCCAGTCATGAAGCTTGATAAACAAAGACGCGCCATTTGACGCAGCCGCTCCGGTCATGAAAGCAAAACCGTTTGCGACAGTCACTCCATCAATACCGGGTTCTTGTTCTACAATCCCAATTAATTGTTCGGTAACAGCTTCAGTACGTGATAGCGAAGCAGAATCCGGCAATTGAACATTGACCAGTAAGATGCCTTTATCTTCTTGAGGAACAAACGCCGTTGACGTGGTTTTCGCCAAGAAAGCAACCGCAGCTACTGCCACGATAAAGAAGGTAATCAGCAAAACTGCTTTCTTAATTAAGAATCCAGCAATGTGACCATAGCCTTTTGTGACACGCTCTAACCCTGCGTTAAAAGCGGTGAACCAACGCGCGGTGTTGCCGCCGCCCTGTTTGAGTACCAATGAACAAAGTGCTGGTGATAGGGTCAGTGCATTAATCGAAGAAATCACCACCGAAATACAAATAGTCAACGCAAATTGGCGATACATAATGCCGGTGATACCCGGTAACATTGCAACGGGTAAAAACACCGCCAGCAATACTAACGTTGAGGTCACTATCGGCCCGGTAACTTCCTTCATTGCAAGTAACGTTGCTTTGCGCGGACTCATCGATGGATCTTTGGCCATGGTGGTATCGACGTTCTCGATCACCAAGATTGCATCGTCAACCACAATACCAATCGCAAGAATCAATCCAAACAAGGTAACGGTATTGATGGTAAACCCCGTTATTTGCATGATGGCAAACGTACCGATCAGCGAAACCGGAATGGCCACCACTGGGATTAACGTGGCACGAACGTTACCAAGGAACAGGTAGGTCACCGCAATCACTAATAGGATCGCTTCTATCAGAGTTTTTACGACCCCTTTAATCGACTCAGCAACAAACACTGTCGTGTCATAGCTAGTTTCGTATGCCATACCTTGGGGAAAGTTAGTACTTAACCCGTCAAGTAAATCCATCACAGCCTGGCCACTTTCCAGTGCATTGGCATCTGATTGAAGAGAAAGTGCAACAATTGATGCGTCTTGGCCACGGAACTTGCCGCTGCCGCTGTAGAACTTCTTGCCAAGTTCTACACGAGCAACATCTTTTAGATACACAGTAGAGCCATCACTGTTAGCACGCAATATCACACGTTCAAACTCATCAACGCTCTCAAGACGCCCTTTAGTAACAAGGTTAAACTGAACTTCTTGCGCATTACTGTAAGGTGCCGCGCCGACGTGTCCAGCGGCCACTTGCACGTTTTGCTCTGCAAGTGCTGAGTAAACATCCGATGTGGTTAACTTAAGATTGGCCATTTTTTCAGGGTCCAACCACACACGCATCGCATACTCACCGCCACCAATTACATTCACTTCACTGATGCCTTTAACACGCGCCAGCTGGTCTTTGACATTAAGGTTGATGTAATTGATCAAAAACTGATCGTCATACTTTCCTTGCGGAGAATAAAAATTGAGTACCATTAACAAGTCAGGTGAACGCTTCTTAACCGTAACCCCAACCATTCGTACTTCTTGTGGTAACTTTGATTCTATTTGTGAGACCCGATTTTGCACATTGACTTGTGCCATATCAGGGTCAGTACCAACATCAAACGTCACATTAAGGCTATAAGAACCATCGTTGGCGCTTTTCGAAGACATGTAGATCATGTTTTCGACGCCGTTGACTGACGTTTCTATAGGGTCAGCGATTGCCTGTTCAACGACTTCAGCGCTCGCCCCAGTATAATAGGCATTGACACTCACCGACGGTGGACTGATTTTGGGGTATTCTGCAACTGGCAAAATCGCTAATGAGATAGCACCTGCCAACATCAAAATAATCGAGATAACCAACGCAAACTTAGGGCGCTGGATAAAGAAACGACTTAACATGTCAGACCCTTATTCAGCGTTAGCTGATTTTAAACGTACCGGAACCCCGTTACGTATACGTTGAAGCCCTTGAGTAATGACGGTATCTTCGACACTTAAGCCACTTCGTACAATTACACCCGATTCAATTTGACGCCCCAGCTCAACATTTCGTCTCTCTGCGATATCACCATTGGCTACAATCATGACGAAATTGCCTTCTAGATCAGTTTGCACGGCGCGGCGCGGCACTACCACCACTTGCTCGGCATGTTTCTCGCGCAGTTCGACCTTAACGTGTTGTCCAGGCAGCAATCGATAGTCAGGGTTGGCAACAACGGCGCGCAAAGCAATGGTCGCGGTATTTAAGTCAATACGATTGCCCAAAAAATCGAGCTTACCTAAATGTTCAAAACGCTGCCCATTTTCGAGTACTACCTGAACCTCTACCGACTCTGCTTCACCCTCACTTTTGATGTTGTCCATGCCCAGTTCTAGTCGTTCACGCTCACTAATACTGAAACTAGTATGTACAGGGTCAAGACTGACCAAAGTGGTTAGCACACCCGATTGTGGCGAGACAAGATCGCCGGTGGACACTGTGCTTTGTGCAATACGCCCTGAAAATGGCGCGCGAATTTCTGTATAAGAAAGGTTTACCTCAGCAAGTCTCATCTGCGCTTTGGCAGACTCAACTTGGGCTTTCGCACCTAGCAATGCTGCATTTAAATGATCAAATTCTGATTGTGAAATACTGCCTTTTGGTAATAGGTTTTTACCGCGAGCGAAATCTAGCTGGGCTTTTATCAACGTAGCTTCGGCTTGCGCGTTGGCCGCTTTTGCGCTAGCGAGTTGAGCCTCAAAGGAAGAAGGTTCGATGGTATAGAGTAATTGGTCTTTCTCGACCATTTGGCCTTCGTCAAAGTGACTGCCTTTTAAATAACCTGTGACTTGGGCAGTAATATTTGTGTCTTCAACCGCTTCAACTCGACCGATATAAGATTTGCTTTGCTGATGAGAAATCGACTCAACTTGTTGAGCCACCACCAGTTGAGCTGGAGGAGTTTGTGAGTTTTGAGATGCTTCACCACATCCTACGAGAAATAACGCACTTATGAGTGCGCTGGAAAGTATGGTTTTTTTCATGAATAGACCGCTGAAATTTATATTAGGCTTATTATCAAATTAACCAACGGTCTATCAAGTTATGTCCGAGAAATATCAGGAACGGCGTGTTATTTGTATCAAATCGTTACAACGTTTCGCTTTGTGTGTGGTTCAACACATTTCAATAGTTGGTTACCCGACTGCCATGCGTAGACAAGCTCAGGAACCTGATGACCGCAAGGCGCATTCCATAATCGTTCTAGATGACACTCGCCACCTAAGTGTTGATAAAAGTCCACGGCTTGCTTGTTCTCTTTCATGACTTCCAAATAGACGCCGTTATTGGGAAAGTACTGATCTATCCATTTCGCCATTTCTGCTAATAGCCTAACGCCGACGCCTTTTCCGCGGTGTGCAGGATCAACATGTAACGCATCGATCATTGTGCCTTTCTCGAAATCATGATTGCCGAAGGCACAGATAAAGCCGCAGAGTAGGCCCCCTTCTTCAATAAGCAGGACATGTTGATTGAACGGAGGATTAATAAGACGGGTTTGCCAAATAGTAGAACGCTCTTCTAACACGTCGTGTTTTAGAAACTCTGAGCCCAGAATCCCTTGATAAAACAATTTCCAGCTCTGCGCATGCAAAGTAGCAATGCGTTCATAATCGTTATATTCAGCTAACTTTAATTCCATTTATAGTACCTTATTACTTCCTGTAAGGGTTCTTACATCTCTTCATACTATAAAACATTTAACAAAAAGCCAAACATTCTAGAGTAATCCATCGATTAGCTCGAATTATTATGCATATCAGTGAACGCTTATTTGCATTCGATACGTTTCGTTACAAAACACAAAGCAACGAGTCGTGAGCTAGCTAACAAGGATTAGAATTTCGTTTGACTTACACATGTACGCTGATATTCTAGCGCACAACTGTTAGCTGAAAGGACTTCACCATGTCGGACTCGCCTAAACCACCTCTGATTTGGTTAAATATAATGATTTTTTTGTCGTCATTTTTGGTCGCAACACTGGTTGTGCCTTGGTATGGCCTCACGCATGGTTACTCGATTGAGCACCTTGCCTGGTTTGTGGTGACATTTTCATTTTGTAACCTATCCATTACTGCCGGTTACCACCGTTTGTGGTCACATAAAACCTATCAAGCTCATTGGTCACTCCGTTGGCTGTTTGCTTTAGGGGGCGCTTTTGCCCTTCAGAACAGTGCGCTGCACTGGAGTTCTGACCATAGAATTCACCACAAACACGTCGATCATAATGATAAAGATCCTTATTCCGCCAAACGCGGCTTTTGGTTCTCTCATATTGGTTGGATGTTACGTCAATACAGTGCCAACACTTACTGTGACTACAGCAATTGTCGCGATCTACAAAAAGACAATATTGTCATGTGGCAGCACAAATATTATGTCCCACTTGCGTTAGCGACCAACGTCGGCATCCCACTATTGCTTGGTGTGTTGTATGGCGACATATGGGGAATGTTATTGATTGTTGGCGTGCTTCGTTTGGTTGTTAGCCATCACTCAACCTTCTTCATTAATTCACTGGCCCATATTTGGGGTAGCCAACCTTATACAGACAAAAATACTGCACGTGATAACGCTATATTAGCAGTATTTACCTTTGGTGAAGGCTATCATAACTACCACCATATTTTCGAAAATGACTATCGTAATGGCATTTATTGGTGGCAATACGATCCAACGAAGTGGTTGATTAAGTCGTGCTCATGGTTCGGTCTCGCGTCTAAATTGCGTGTCACTCCCAAGCTCAAGGTCGAAAAAGCGCGCGCTAAACAGTCACTCTTAACCGCATCAAAAAACATTCGTAAACTGCCAAATGCACGACTGCTTAACGAGACATTAAACCAAGAGTTTGAAGATCTTGTCACTAAAATGGTTGATTACTACGACGTTAAAAAACAAGTTTTGGAAGCAAAGAAAGACGTATTAGCAAAAAAATATGAATGCTCTTTACTTAAAATGCGTTATCAGCAAATGAAACAAGACCTTGTCGCTCAGCGACGGAGTTGGGAAATGTTAGTCGCCCAGTATTCCTAGATTTTACTCGAACCCAAACGGAAGCCTTCGCTTCCGTTTCACTGTTTTATGTAACACCACGGTGAGCTTATCTTAATTTTTAGGGTATCAGACGTTTGTATTCTAGGCAGTCGATAGCTTGACCGTGTAACTTTGCAAAGTTCTTAACCAGTCTCACTTTGCTAAATCCATTGGCGCTCAATACGCTCTGGGAAGCAACATTGCGAATTTCGGCATACGCATACAGTTGTTCAATGTTCTGTTTCTTCAGCATGTCAATCACTTCGGAAACCGCCCATTTTGCGACACCTTGCTTGATCTCGCTTTTTCCGACCCGATAGCCCAAATGAGCAATACGCTTGTTGCCATCAATATTGGTGATATTGACGCGACCGATAATCCTATTATTATCGCTTTTAATTAACAATGGGATCATTTCGTTGCATTTGAAATCAAGCAAGAATTCACGGATGTGTTGCTTGACGCCAACTAAAGAATAAAAGTGTTGCTCACGTGGTGGGATAAACTGTTCAAACCACTGTTTATTGGTTATCTCAAACTCTAACAGTGCTTGTGCATCGTTTAGATTGATTAACGTGAGTTTCACTGATCATTCCTTTATCGAGGTAAAAGCGGCTCATACTAGTCATCAATATAAGCCGATTTCTCTTCATTAGTTCTTTTTACCGCGACCGGCATGGATCTTCAATTTTGCTTTTATTTTACGTTTATCAGCATTACGTCCACGACGTCGCGGGCTTTTGTCTGGTTCGATTTCTTCAATCAAACTTGGTTCAAACCCTTGCAACCATTCTTGTGGCAATTTGGCATCAAGCAAGCGCTCGATCGCTTCAAGTAAATACTCTTCGTCACGACTCATTAATGATGCCGCGAAGCCTTGTTGGCCAGCACGACCTGTCCGCCCAATACGGTGAACATAATCTTCCGCTTTATAAGGCATATCAAAGTTGACCACTTGCTCCAATTGTTGAATATCCAAACCACGAGCAGCCACATCCGTCGCAATTAAAGCACGTATACGACCGGCTTTAAAATCATCCAGCGCCTTTTGTCTCGCTCCTTGGCTTTTATCGCCATTAATCGATGCCGCTTTTATTCCATCTAGTTTGAGTTCTTTCGCCAAGGCATCACTGCCCTGCTTCGTTTTGGTAAACACCAACACTTGTTGCCAATTACGAGACCCAATCAGATACGCGAGCAATTCTGCTTTGCGTTTTTTGTCCACCGGGTAAACGATCTGCTCGACGGTATCTGCGGTACTATTCGAAGGCGTTACTTGCACTTCAACCGGCTCGTTGAGCATTTTGTAAGCGATAGCTTTGATGCGTTTATCAAAGGTTGCTGAAAAAAACATTGTCTGACGCTGGGGATTACACTGCTTAAGGATGCGTTGAATATCAGGCATAAAGCCCATGTCGAGCATTCGGTCTGCTTCATCCAACACCAGATACTGCGTCTTAGCCAAACGGATATTCTTGCAAAACAGATGATCGAGCAAGCGACCAGGCGTTGCGATTAATATATCGCAACCTTGATGTAAATTGCGGACTTGCACATTCATACTGGTCCCGCCATAAGCCGTGACGACTTTAACCTCAGTCTGTTGGGCATACAGACTGATATTGTCGAAGACTTGCTGCGCGAGTTCTCGGGTTGGTACCAACACCAAAGCTGTCACATCATTGCTTTGCGGATTGCGTTTACTTGGTGACTGAAGCAAATGTTGCAGAATCGGCAGTCCAAACGCGGCGGTTTTACCCGTACCAGTTTGCGCGCCAGCTAAGACGTCTTTACCTTCCAGCAGAGGCGGAACCGCCTGTTTTTGAACCTCTGTTGGTTGTTTAAAACCTAAAGATTCAATCGTTGATAATATTGGTGTGCATAGCCCTAACGCGGCGAATTCTGTCGACATGCGGTTTACCTATAATTGCAAGGCGGACGATTCTATCAGAATCTTCGACTGGCAGTTAGTACCTCGGGGTAGAAGCGGCTAAATACCGCACTTAACTGTTGATAGTTACGCTCTAAGTAAGGGAAGCACTCGTTCAAGCGCGTCATCCGCATAGAACGCTGAGACATACGTTGTAGAGCAAAATCAATATTGTCTAAAGTCTGATATGACTCAAGCCAGCGCCCTTGCCACATCGCTTGATTCGTTCGAACAAAACGGTCAGGTAACTCAACAATCGCCTCATCTTGAATTTGCCGCTCAGCTTGGGCGCAAAAATCGCTAAGCGGTTTAACATGAAACTGATTCCATTAACGGCTAAGCAATGATCCCAAAACATATCCAGCGCGATTCCTGAATAGCGTCTGACTCCATTTGGAAATAACGCCCGTATTTGCTCGACTTGCGAGTGACTGTCAGTATAGGAATCAACAAATCGGTGCAAGCGCACGCCTTGAGATATCATTGCCGGATATTGAGTGTCGGGGTTACCTTTGACAAAGTCGCCCAGTAAATTGCCCAACAGGCTGGATTGACAATGATCGGCAATGTGTAAATGAGCAAGAAAGTTCACATCAAAAAAACCAGCGAGATTATTTACCCTAATGAAAGCACAAAGCCAGCGCATCTGCACTGGCTCATTCTGGTTGCTACGCGAAATAGCGACTGCGATGACGTGTCGTTATTTAAAGATAACGTCAGCGAGCTCTTCGATTGACTGCTCATAATCTGACAGTTCCAAGCCAATTTCCATGGCATCTAGTAGCTCTAGGCACTCTTCGCTTTTTATTTGGTCACTCATTCTGACCTCCTTAGTAAAACAATATTGTTAGACCCTAATGTTGTCTGATACTTGAAATATGCGGGTCTACGCTCCCTTTTTAAACCACTTATATGACAGTTTTTTGAAAGGGCAAAGAAAATTCTGCGCGTGATTTGAGACAAGTCTCACGCAAACGTTTTCACACACCAATGACTCAACTGGTGTAAACATATAAATACACTCACGGTAAATAATTTGTACATTTTGCTTGATGTCATCGTCAATGTTTTACACAATGGCTAATAAAGCAGACTTACTCACCACAATATGAGTAGCTAATAGCCAAAAAGTCTAAACTCAACCTCAAAGTGTAAAGAAATAATTACAATGAACAATTCAAAGGTATTCGGTAGTACTTTGATCATTGCAGGCACCACAATTGGTGCTGGCATGCTCGCCCTGCCTCTCGCGTCAGCGGGAATCGGATTTACAACCTCTCTTATCATTATGATCACTTTATGGGCTTTGATGGCTTATACCGCGCTTTTAATGATAGAAGTTCATCAACATGCTGATAAGAGCGCGACGCTGCACACATTAGCCAAGCAGTTCCTGGGTAAAAAAGGCAAATGGCTTGCGAGTTTCGCGATGATGTTCTTATTTTATGCGCTGTGTGCTGCTTATATCGCCGGTGGTGGCGCTCAATTCGCCGAACGCATTGCAAATTTTACTGGGGTCGAAATCTCTGGCACAAATGCGACTCTGCTGTTTACTTTGCTGGTCGCAGGTATCGTCATTATTGGTACAGCGACTGTCGATAAAGTCAATCGTGTATTGTTCACCATTAAAGTTTTGATGATGGCAGTGGTGCTGACTTTTCTCGCGCCAAATGTCACTGAATCTTACTTGATGAGTATGCCTATTGAACAAGGCCTTGTGATTGCCGCTATCCCTGTCATTTTTACCTCATTTGGTTTTCATGGCAGTATTCCGGCCATTGTCAATTACCTCGATGGCCACACGCCGTCTTTGCGTAAAGCCATTGTCATTGGTTCTGCCATTCCACTTATCATCTATGTCTTTTGGCAGTTAGTAACCTTGGGGGTGGTCAATCAAGCAACCTTGATCGAAAATCAAGGACTAAGCGCACTCATTTCCACCTTGGCAACGACGGTTCATCAATCAAACCTAGGGCAAACTATCGGTATCTTTGCCGACCTCGCCTTACTCACTTCGTTCCTTGGGGTTAGCTTGGGGCTGTTTGAATTTCTTGGAGACACGATGAAGCAACGCGGTGTCAGCAGTTCTCGTCTTGCGGTCGGCTTAGTTACATTTTTGCCTCCGATGGGCTTTGCGCTGTTTTACCCTCAAGGTTTTATCACCGCGTTAGGTTACGCCGCTATCGCTTTAGTGGTTCTCGCTATTTTCTTACCCATCATGATGGTGCGCAAAGCACGTGCTCAATCACAGTTGAGTCATTATCAGGTAGCAGGCGGTAACCTAGCTCTGGCCGTCACCAGTGGTGTCGGTGTATTAATTGTCGGCGCACAGCTACTCATCACCGCGGGCTTTCTCCCTGCTCTGGGCTGACAACGTAATTTGAATAGATAAAAAGCGCTTTCGAGCGCTTTTTTTTGATCTTTATTGATACAACCTCAATAAAATTCTAACAAGCGGTGTAATTTTTTTTCCACTTAACCGTTCTATTTAATCGATAACGAAAACAATCGATGAGGTTGATATGAAAGTAAAGTTTAAATCGGCGCTTTTCTCACTGGCACTTATTGCCACAACGGCGTCATTTTTTGGTACAGCAGACAATCATCTGTCGAAAAGCCATGCAGGAAAAGAGATTGAGATTGCCACCTTAGCCGGAGGATGTTTCTGGTGCACGGAGTCCGATCTAGAGAAATTTGATGGTGTGATTGATGTGGTTTCTGGTTATTCAGGCGGAGACCTAGAAAACCCGACCTATAAGCAAGTCTCATCCGGTAAGTCAGGCCATATTGAAGTGGTTGAAGTTAAATACGATGGCAGTGTTGTCAGCTACGAACAAATTCTCGATCAGTTCTTTCGTCACATCGACCCAACCGATGACAAAGGCTCATTTGTCGATCGTGGCCCGCAATACCGCCCGGCCATTTTCTACCACAATGAGCAACAAAAGGACATCGCGCAGCAATTTATCGCCGAAATAGATCAACTGGGCGTATATAAAAAGCCACTTAAAACCGAACTGATTGAGTTTGAAAAGTTTTGGCCCGCAGAAGACTATCATCAAGATTATTACAAACGTAATAAGGTTCGCTATAACTACTACCGTTATGCCTCTGGTCGCGATCAGTATTTAGACAACATCTTCGGTGAAGATCGCCAAGACAACCCAGTGACTCTGCGCCAGATGATCGATGAACAAAAACAAGTTCGCGATATCAAACCATACAGCAAACCTTCTGATGAGGTGATTAAAGCAAACTTGTCTGAGTTGCAATACTATGTCACTCAGGAAGAAGGCACTGAGCGTGCGTTCAGTAACGAATACTGGGACAACAAACAAGCGGGCATCTACGTTGATATCGTGTCTGGTGAGCCTTTGTTCTCATCTACTGATAAGTACAAATCCGGCACTGGCTGGCCAAGTTTTACCAAGCCGATTAACTCAGGTTACATTGTCAACAAAACCGATAATCACCTGCTTTACCAAAGAACAGAAGTGAGAAGCCGTTTCGCCGACTCTCATCTAGGTCATGTGTTCAAAGATGGCCCTGCTCCAACCGGTTTACGCTACTGCATGAACTCAGCGGCGATGCGTTTTATACCCAAAGAACAGATGGCCGAGCAAGGCTACCAAGACTATCTCTACCTCTTTGACAGCTAATCCTGTCTAGGTGTTAAAAATCTTGGACAAATAAAAAGCCAACTCACATAAGTTGGCTTTTTACTGGTTGAAAGTCAGCGTATTAATTATTTCATTACGCGCGCTTTAAAGCTACGACCTTTCATTTTTCCCGTTTGCAGTTGGTTAAGCGCAGGCTTGACGATGTCATGCTCAACGGCAACATAAGAAACCATTGAAAGGATATTGATTTTGCCTATCTTTTTGCCATCTAGCCCAGCTTGTTTGGTCAACGCACCCAAAATATCGCCGGCACGGACTTTTTGCTTCTTGCCACCCAAAATTTGGATCGTCTGCATTTTAGGATAGAAAGGACGTTCTAGTGGTTTTTCTGGTAGTTGAGACGGCGAAATCGCGATATCCATATACTCATCAATACGAGCAACTCGGTACGCTTCTTTTTCATTGTACAAGCTAAAGGCCATCCCCTTTGAACCTGCACGACCAGTACGACCAATTCGATGGACATGCACTTCTGGGTCGCGTGACAATTCAAAGTTAAACACCGCATCAAGGTTATCAACGTCTAGACCACGCGCGGCAACATCAGTCGCCACCAAAATCGAAATACTTTTGTTAGCAAACATCGTCAATGCTTGTTCACGCTCACGCTGTTCCATGTCGCCATGCAATTCAACTACGCTAAATCCGCGGTGAAGAAGCTCATCAGTGACATTCTGTACCTCTTTTTTGGTGTTACAAAAAACAACAGAAGATTCAGGTTTATGCGTTAACAACAGCGCTTCTAACGCATCATCACGTGATTCTGTTGACTTCACCTCAAAGAAGCGTTGTTCAATCGTCGTGGTCTGATGGGTTGATTCAACCTTGATCATTTGCGGATCAACCATGACTTTCTGCGCTAGTGACTCAATATCGTCCGGGAACGTGGCACTGAACAATAAGGTCTGACGTTTACTCGGCGCAGCGGCAATAATGGTATCGATCGCGTCTTCAAAGCCCATATCAAGCATGCGGTCGGCTTCATCAAGCACCAATGTATTCAGTTCATCAAGATTGATGCGCCCTTTTGACATATGATCGAGAATTCGACCCGGCGTACCAACCAAAATATGCGCGCCGTGCTCAAGCGAACCGATTTGCGGCCCCATTGGCATACCACCACATAACGTCAAAACTTTAATATTGTGGATGGCGCGAGCTAAGGTTCGGATCTCTTTCGCCACTTGATCAGCCAGTTCACGTGTTGGGCAAAGTACTAGGGTTTGAACACGAAAGCGCTGAACGTTTAAGTTGCTCAATAGACCCAGAGAAAACGCAGCGGTTTTACCTGAACCCGTTTTACCTTGGCCAATCACATCTTTACCTTGCAGTACCATAGGTAAAGCTTGCTGTTGAATCGGAGTCATTTCTGTATAGCCTAAACTGTCGAGCGTTTCTAACATCTCAGGTCGTAGGCCAAGTGTTTTAAATGAGGTTGTCACTGTCGTATCCTTTAAGGACTCGCCAGAAAGCTTGTCCTGGCAGAAAAAGTAAAACCGCCTCAAAAATGAAGCGGTTTGAATTGGTTAAATCGCAGCAGTTTCCCTAGCGAATTCCGTGTAGGAACTCATGACGGGTCGCGGAATTTGATTTAAAAATACCACCTAAAGCAGTTGTCGTCGTTTCACTGGTTGCATCCATGACACCACGTGACTTGACACAATAATGGGTCGCATCAATCGTGACAGCAACATCGTCAGACTCAAGCAAGGTTTGTAGTGCGACCAAAATCTGCTGTGTCATGCGTTCTTGCACCTGAGGGCGCTGAGCGAAGAAACGAACAATACGATTGATCTTCGACAAACCGATGATCTTGCCACGCGGAATATAAGCCACTGCGGCGCGGCCATCGATAGTAACAAGGTGATGTTCACAAGTGCTGGTTACCGTGATGTCTTTTACACGAACCATTTCACTGACGTTCATCTTGTTTTCGATTACCGTGATTTTTGGAAAGTTGGCGTAGTCTAGCCCAGAGAAGATCTCATCAACGTACATTTTTGCTATACGTTGCGGTGTTTCTTCAAGGCTATCGTCCGTTAGGTCAAGCTCTAGTAAAGAGAGAATTTCACGCATATGATGCTGAATTTTTTCTTTTTTCTCTTCTCGGCTGAATTGATTAGCCGCCATTGGCGTCTCTAATCCACGGCTTTCTAGCGCATCTTTGACCAATATTGCGGATTCGCTAAGACCTGACATTCCACTTCCTCTTAATTACCCCTTTAGGATGGCTGACAAGGATACTCGGATTTTTGAATAATTACACCCATATTTTACAGGGGTCATTATTGCCGATTTGATATTGTGGTAAAGTGGCTAACAACAATAAAAAAGAACAAAATTAGGATTCAAATATGGGCTGCTGTGACGCACCAGGCTTGATGCCAATTGAAGAAGCGATGGAAAAGATGTTGTCGCCAATCACACCTATCCAAACTACTTTACAACTGCCGATTGCCGATGCCATTGGTTATGTTCTCGCCGAAGAGATTCAGTCGCCAATTTTTGTGCCGCCATTCGATAATTCAGCGATGGATGGCTATGCGATTCGTATTGCCGATTTAGCCAATCAGCAAGTCATGCCTGTCGCGGGTAAGTCATTCGCAGGGCAACCTTTTGAAGGCGATTGGCCACAAGGGAGTTGCGTGCGAATTATGACCGGAGCCAAAATTCCACTCGGTTGTGATGCGGTCATCATGCAAGAAAATACCGAGGTCACCGACGCTGGTGTTCAATTCAACCAAATCGACGTAAAGCCAAACAACAATATCCGGCCTACCGGTGATGATATTAAACAAGGCGATGTCGTATTGCTGAAAGGCGCTCGTTTGACCGCACGTGATATTCCAATGATCGCGACTTTAGGCATTAGCCATGTCACTGTCGTGCGTAAACCTCGGGTGGCTTTTTTCTCAACTGGTGACGAACTCAAGCCGCTCGGTGAGCCCTTAATTGAAGGCCAGATATACGATAGTAATCGTTACGGCATTAAGCCATTGATTGAAAATTTTGGCTGTGAAGCGATCGATCTCGGCATCATTCCCGATTGCCCTAAAACGCTCGAAGCGACGTTTGAAAAAGCGCAAACCCTTGCAGACGTGGTGGTGACCTCTGGTGGCGTAAGTGTTGGTGAAGCCGATTACACTAAAGACATCCTTGAGCAACTGGGCCAAATTGGATTTTGGAAGCTGGCTATCAAACCTGGTAAGCCATTTGCGTTTGGTAAACTGTCTACCGCTTGGTTCTGCGGCCTTCCCGGCAACCCAGTTTCGGCGGTACTGACAATGTACGTATTGGTTCAACCTTTACTGGCTAAACTTGGCGGACACAGCGAGTGGAAAGCACCACAGTCTATCCCTGCGATTACTCGCAGCGCGTTTAAAAAGGCACCTGGTCGCACCGATTATCAGCGTGGCATCTATTCGATTGAAAATGGCCAGTTTGTTGTTGAGACAACGGGAAATCAAAGCTCGGGCGCGTTTCGTTCAATGAGCCTTGCCAATTGTTTTGTGGTGCTAGAACGCGAGCGTGGACGGGTTGAAGTGGGCGAAACCGTCAATATTCAACTTTTCAATGCAACACTCTACTAGAGGTGTTTGTGGAAATTCTTTCTGATCCAGAGATGCTGCGCTACAACCGCCAAATCATCCTTAAACAGTTTGATTTTGACGGCCAGGAAGCGTTAAAGCAGAGCTCAATCTTGATCCTTGGCGCTGGAGGCTTAGGCTGCGCGTCAAGTCAATACTTGGCTGCTGCCGGTATTGGTAAGCTGACTTTAATTGATGATGACGTTGTAGAATTATCGAACCTACAGCGTCAAGTTTTGCATCATGACGCTGATATAGGCACAAAAAAAGTCGTGTCAGCGGCACATTCACTCAAACAACTCAATCCCTACCTTAAGCTAGAGACCATAGATCGCCGTTTGAATGATGATGAACTTAGCACCTTAATCCAAGCTCATAGCTTAGTCGTTGATGCATCGGATAATGTCGAGACACGCAATCAGCTCAACAAGATCTGCTTTGCACATAAAATTTCGCTGGTCTCTGGCGCCGCCATTCGTATGGAAGGACAAGTGAGCGTCTTTACTTATCAAGACCCAACTGAACCTTGTTATCAGTGCTTAAGCGCCCTTTTTGGTAACAACGCTTTAAGTTGTGTGGAAGCTGGCGTCATGTCACCTGTGGTGGGAATTATTGGCGCAGTTCAGGCAATGGAAGCCATCAAGGTTATCGCTAATTACGGAAACGCGAAAAAAGGCAAAATCCTCATGTTAGATGCGCTAACGATGTCGTGGCGTGAAATGAACTTAATGAAAATGCCAACTTGCCCAGTGTGTGCATAGTTACGGAGCCGCGAGAGTAAAACGATGAACAGTCCAAAATACTATCTCGCTGCCCTTGCCCTTGCTTGTGTGCTACTTGCGTTATTGCTAGGGATAAAAACACCGAACAATGAACACTTCGAAGGCATTGTTGTGTCGCAAACATTAACTCAGTCTTTAGACGGGCATCGACTGTTTTTGAATATTAAAACCAAACAACAACTCATGCTTGTGCAAGTCGACCCAAAAACGGATTGTCCTGATGGCTCTGACGTATATATCTTACAAAAGCAAAGCTTGTTTAGTGACATTGTCACTTACCAGCTTGTACAATGTAATCAGGCTCGATAATTAAAGGAATAATAATGTCACCTCTAGTCAGCCCTCAGTGGCTTATGCAGCAGAGCAACAACCCGCAATTGGTTGTACTTGATGCCAGCATCGATTTTCAGATCCCTGGAGAAGTCGAAAAAGACCGCGTCAACCTTATTCCAGGAGCGCGCCGATTCGACTATGACACGGTTTTTTGCGATCCCGAATCTCAATTACCGCATATGATGCCCAGCGAAGCGCGTTTCAATCAACTTGCACGCCAATTAGGATTAAATTCTGATTCGCTAATTGTCGTTTATGATAACAGCGGCACTTTCGCGTCGCCCCGAGCGTGGTGGATGCTAAAAGCCATGGGGCATAAACAGGTTTATGTGCTTGATGGTGGCTTGACTGAGTGGAAGAAGCAAGGCTTAGAACTTAGCCAATCCTATGTAGAGAATAAGCTAGCAGGTAACTTCTCAGGCAAGCTTGATCCTAATTACTTTGTTGATGCCAAGTATGTATTAGCTAATATCGACAATCAGGCCAGTCTCACGGTGGACGCTCGTGGTCGTGCACGCTTTGACGGTAAAGTGAAAGAACCGCGAGTGGGCGTTCGTAGTGGCCATATTCCAAATTCAGTTTGCCTCCCATTTGCCGAATTGGTCGATGGACACAAGTTCAAGCCGAATCAAGAGCTTGAGCGTGTTTTATCGAGCACCTTGTCTAATCAAGCACAACAAACTATTTTTAGCTGTGGATCAGGCGTTACCGCCTGTATTGTCTTACTTGCCGCTCACATTTGTGGTTATCAGAACTTAGTGGTTTATGACGGTTCTTGGACTGAATGGGGCGCAAGTTTAGACTTACCCATCAGCTAGCATCGAACGCTGAAATAAGCATTTATTTCAGCGCTTGTTCAACGGCGGCCAGAGCATGAATTTGTACCGTGTCAAACAAGGGAACTTGGCTATCAGTTTGCTCGACCAATAAACCGATTTCTGTACAACCTAAAATGACCCCTTGCGCCCCATTGCCGGCAAGATCTTCAATAATCGCGCAGTAATCATTTTTCGAATGGCGATGGATTTGTCCAAGACAGAGTTCATTGTAAATAACATCATGAACCCGCTTACGCTGCGCCCCATTAGGCACCACGACATCTATAGCGTATTTGTCGATCAGCCTTTGTTTATAGAAATCTTGCTCCATGGTAAACGCCGTACCTAGTAACCCTACCTTAGTTATGTTTTGACGCTGTAGCTCTTGTCCGGTTGCGTCAGCAATATGCAATAACGGAATCGAAACTGACTGCTCAATTTGACTCGCGACTTTATGCATAGTGTTGGTTGCGATAAGAAAAAAATCGGCGCCCGCATGTTGTAAAGACAATGCCGCTTGCGTCAAGACCTCGCCACTGGTTTGCCAATCGCCGCACCGCTGTAATTGCTCGATTTCGGCAAAATCAACGCTATTAATGATCACTTTGGCTGAATGTAATCCACCCATACGTCGTTTGATTTGCTCATTGAGATAACGATAATACGTTGCGGTCGATTCCCAGCTCATTCCACCAATAACACCAATGGTTTTCATTCTATTTCCCTACCCGTGCCAAACAGTTGATCTTTTCTTGCTCAGATAATTAACCAGATCCCGTCCTTGATTACAAACAAAAGCCCCTAGAAAAAACTAGAGGCTCTCAATGACGCGACCTAGACTTAATTATATTAAGCTTTAATTGGCAGAACTTGCTTAACATACCCACCGGGCGCAGCTTCCAGTGACGGAAATTGCTCACTGCCAACACTGCACGGTTCAACTTTTTCTTCAGGACTAAATCCAAGTAGCCATTGATTCCAATGCGTCCACCACGAACCTTCATTGTGCGCGGCATTAGCTAGCCATTCATCGGCGTTATCGTCTAAAGAGTCATTAACCCAGTAACCATATTTGCCTTTGTCTGGATGGTTTATGATTCCGGCAATATGGCCAGATTCACCAAGAACAAAGGTTTTATTGCCACCAACATTAAGCGCACCACGGTAAGTCCCTTGCCACAACGCAATATGGTCTTCTTTGGTGGAGACAAAATAACTGGAAACTTTGATCTTATTGAGATCAATCCAGACACCACCAATTTTGACGCCTTTGTCTTGGACCAACTTGTTATTGAGATAAAGTTCACGCAGCATAAAATTGTGGGTTGCTGCTGCCACATTGGTGCTGTCGCTGTTCCAGTACAAGAGGTCAAAATCTACTGGGCTTTGCCCTTTAAGGTAGTTATCAACGTAGTAGTTCCAGTACAAACTGTTTTCACGCAGAAGACTAAAGGTGACGCTTAAAGAACGACCATCCATATAGCCTTTGGCGTTATTTTGCAGTTCAATCGCATTGATGATGGTGTCGTTGATATAAGCACCCACCTCTCCAGGTTGAGAGAAATCGAGCAGAGTGGTAAAAAACGTAGCGCTCTTAATGCGTTTTTTCATTCGCTTGGCCGCATAGTAAGCAATAGTGCTTGCCAACACGGTGCCACCAATACAATACCCTGCAGCGTTAACTTGCTCCTGACCAGTAATGTCCTCAATGGCTGAAACTGCTTTGGCAACGCCTTCCGTAACATAGTCACCAAATTCTACCTCACGCTGCGCTTCACCTGGATTACGCCAAGAAATCATAAATACACAGTGGCCTTGTTGCAAAAGCCAGCGCACCATCGAATTTTTTTCACGCAAATCAAGGATGTAGTATTTATTCACAAATGGCGGAACAATCAGCAGCGGTGTTGCATTGACGGTTTCCGTCAGCGGACGATATTGAATAAGTTCGAACAGCTCGTTACGGTAAACCACATCACCCGGTGTATTGGCCACATCCTCACCAATGCGGAACGCATTGTTATTCGTCATACGGATCTTAAGGATATCTGCACTTGACTCTACGTCTTGCTTAAGTTGCTCAAGACCGATCAGTAAGTTTTGACCATTTTGCTCTAACGTCAGTTTAAGCAGTTCAGGGTTGGTGGCTATATAGTTACTTGGCGATAGCGCGTTAATGGCTTGACGTGAAAAAAAGCTGATCCTTTCTTTGCTTTTTTCATCTAAGCCTTCAATGCTCTCTATCGTATCGAGGTAAGTTTTACTAAACAATAAATAGGACTGTTTAATAAAATTATAAAATAGGTCGTTTTTCCATTCTTGATGAGAAAAACGTTTATCGCCCTTTTCTGCCGAAATGAACTCTTGTTCTGTGTTGCCTGCTAGTACAACATTTTGCCAAATTTGCAGCTGTTGTTGCCACCATTCGGCTTGTAACTTTAACAATGCAGCCGGTTGATTCGCCGCATTTTCAAACAGTTTGGCGCTATCTTCAAAATTGACTTCTTGCATTGCTTTATTGAGAGGGGTGTTTGCGGCTGCCCTGCTGAGCTCGAGATCATCCCACCATTTTTGATTGGTTTCTTGAAGCTTAACAAGGTAGTCCGAAAAGAAGTGCTGTAACATAATACTACTCCTAAGATCGGAAAAATGCCGCCTTTCGGCGGCAAAACAAGTCAGTGTTATGCAGGAGTCACTGTCTTAAGGTTTTCCGATGTCATCTGCTCAACATCATCTTTGAACTCTTTGGCAATCGATTGTAACTTATTGCTATCGTCCATCATCTGTTGAGATAACTTAGTCAGTACGCTCAACTGCTGGCTATTAAACGCAGTCAGTGACGTCACGTCTCTCACTTCACTCGCCGCTTTCATTTGCGTTAAACCCATTTCACTGTAAGTACGAATAGCATTGAGCTGAAGCTCCGTCAGTACTTCAACATTTTTCGTCACAAGTTTGTTGAATTTCGCATACGGCGCTAAAGTTTGTTCTGTTTGATCAGTAAATGTTTTAAAAAAATCTGTGTACATGCGTGTTACTCCTAAAGTAAGTCCATTTATGAATAGTTAACTAATTGATTTAATTACGACAGCAGTACCCATACCACCACCGACACAAAGCGAAGCCACACCATATTGACGCGCTTCGCGATTTAGTTCGTGTACAAGTGAGACTAAAATTCGGTTACCCGACGCACCAAGGGGGTGACCTAATGCAATTGCCCCACCGTTTAAGTTTGCTTTGTCTAGAATTGATGAAACTGACACCTGATGCGTCTCAGCAAGTTTGTGTATCACACCCAGCGCTTGCGCAGCGAATGCCTCATTAAGCTCGTAGAGATCGATATCGTCAGTGGTGAGCTGTGCTTTTGCCAACGCCTTGGTCACTGCCTCGACAGGTCCTAAACCCATAATTTCAGGCTCCAAACCCGATTGAGCGTAACTGACGACCTCGGCAAGAGGAGTGAGATTGTACTTATTCAGTGCCGATTCACTTGCAATCACAATGGCACTGGCACCGTCATTGATTCCAGACGCGTTGCCCGCAGTGACCGTTCCATCGCGATCAAACGCTGGACGAAGTCGAGATAAACCACTAATGGTTGCCTCTGGTTTTGGGTATTCATCGGTATCAAAAGTTACGATTTCACGGCGCTTTTTAACATCCACCGACACAATTTCTTGCTTGAACTTTCCAGCTTCAATGGCAGAGACGGCTTTGAGCTGACTCGCTAGTGCGTATTCATCTTGTTGCTCTCGGCTAATACCCACCTGTTTAGCTACGTTTTCAGCCGTCACGCCCATATGGTACTGGTTGTAAGCGTCGGTCAGCCCATCATTAATAAGCAGATCAGTCAGGGTCATATTGCCCATCTTGTTTCCGTCACGGATACTCGCTGGCACAGTAAAAGGAATTTGTGACATGACCTCAACACCGGCAGCAACGACCACTTGCGCATCTCCAGCTTTAATATGACTAGCCGCATCCATCACCGCTTTCATACCGCTACCGCATACCATGTTAAGTGAGTACGCAGGTACTTGATGTGGAATACCAGCGAAGAGCGCCGCTTGTCGTCCAACCCCCATACCCTGCCCAGCACTAATCACATTGCCAACAATGACTTCATCAATGCAATCAACCGATACGCCACTTTCCGATAGCGCGGCTTTAATCGCGATAGAGGCCAAGTTTCCAGCAGAGATATCTTTTAATGAGCCACCAAAAGAACCGATAGGCGTGCGCTTAGCCCCAACAATAAAAATACGTTCCATGATTATTCCTTTAATGCATGTATAAGCCGCCGTTTACAGAGAGCGTTTCCCCTGTTATGTAGGCACCGGCTTCACTGACTAAAAAAGAGACTGACTGAGCAATTTCATGAGGTGTGGCTAAGCGACGCATCGGAATCTGCGCTTTAATCGATTCAAGAACTTCGGCGTTCATCTCTTCAACCATTGGTGTGGCTGTGTAACCGGGAGCAACAACGTTAACGGTAACTCCACTGCGAGCACCTTCAGCAGCCAATGCTTTTGAAAAACCAATCATGCCAGCCTTTGCCGCCGAGTAATTTGTTTGCCCAAACTGCCCCTTGAGGCCGTTAACCGATGAGATATTAATCACTCGTCCATGACCTTTTTCACACATCGCAGCAAACAATGGTTGAGTGACATTGAAAACACTGTTCAGATTAGTCTCGATAACGTCCTTCCAAGCTGAAGCATCCATCTTCTTAAATGTACAATCACGTGTGATACCTGCATTATTTACCACAACATCCACGGTACCTTCTTCTTCAAGCAATGCAGATAAACGTTGAGCGCACTGCTCGGTATCAGTTACATCAAGTTCAAACAATCGTACCTGTTGTTCGGTAAAACCCTTAGCGTTGAACCAGTCAAGTGCGCATTGATAATTACCCGTGTAGTAAGTAGCAATAATGCGATACCCATCTTCGACTAGTTGCGTTGAGATAGCAGAACCAATTCCGCCTTTTGATCCAGTGATCAAAGCGATTTTCTTCATCAAGAGACTCCATTCCTTACAGCAATTTATGTATTCATTGATATAAATTGAACAGTGCTCGATACAAAGCACCAACAAACGTTATTAATAATCATCTAAGACTTACGTCGTCTTTATATTATTTAAACTAAACCTTATTTATTACACTTCAAATATTTTATTGAATAAAATGCATAAGGTTGAACAAGATCTCATATGGAATGAAATGTTATAACCATGTTAATTTCACTTAAGCAACTGTTTTTACAGGACTTTCCTTGTTCATCGTTATTATCAGTAATAAGCTATAGTGTTGTTTTCTATGGATAAAAACAGTGTTGCATAGAAACAGTTAAGTCTAATCACTATTTAAACAGCATCATTATCAATAGAGAACTTAGTCAATGAGGATAATTTTACTGTTATTTTTGCATTTAACTTTAGTCTTAATGTAGCACCACACTTAAATACTATAATTGTCATTATCTTTAGAACTAACTAAAAACTATCTATTTATCGTTCAGCATTAATTATGACTTTAGTCTAAACTTACCATCTAATTGATTATTTAGTTAATATTGAGTTCAACAAGCGACAACCGATATTAAGTAGGTGAAATCGAAGCGCTCATTTCTCAGCTCGCGGAGCAATTCAATCAAGAACATGGTAGAAGTAAAGTGGCGAATGATTATGTTTGCTCACAGCGCAGCGAGTTTGATGCCATTTATGCAACAAACGTGGGCAGAAGAGACCAACGATAGTGATGCGTGTTTACTGAAACACCGGGGCGTGTACAACACTATGATAGCGTACCGCTTTCAAATAGCGGATGAACATGTGCTCAGACCAAGTAGAATATGTGATTTGGTCTTCAACAGAAATAGTGATGTATAATAATAAAGCGAGCCTATCTAGACTCGCTTTATAGTTCGTCAATAACTCCAAACGCAACTCTCACATCGCCGTTTAGTGCTATGTAACATAATGGTTTTGGTACTCCGCTAACACTAATGCAAGCAACTTTGTCACAGCCTAAAACGACTTTAGAATCTCCGAACGAAAACCTGAAATATCTAATATAATGCCGTGCTCTTGAACCCAACCATCGAGTTCACTTTGAGCGCTTTCCAAGCTATTTAAAGTCAGGGTGTTGTCGTCTAATTGCCAAAGCTGGCGAGAGCCATCATAGCTAAACTGAAGGGCTAACATCGCATCGACATTACCCGCTTTTGCCGCAGCTTTAAGCACTCTGTTCTTACGATAAATTAAGTTCAACACCTGTTTTAGATCCCAAACATACGATACTTCACGCATTTTCGGGTGTGTTTTTAACTTAACTAATGTCGCCACCAGTCCTATTGCGCTTACCACGACACCGAGTAGGTTCCAATGAAAGTGAGAACCAGATTCTGATGGGAAAACATAAATTAGCGCTTGAGAGAATGCCAGACTAGATACCGCAAAAACGGCGATACACGATACAATGACGACATTCAAACGTGAACGGTATAGCTGCTTGTCGATTTTTTGTAATTTCATCAATAATCCATTGCTATGAGTTGATTAACATTACTCAGATGGTTTTAAAGTGCTGTCGATTATACATTTATCCACAGATCAAATAAGAGCTAATTCCAAACGCAATATTAGCTACCTAGATTAAAGGCTCATGAATAATTTTCGGTGCCAAAAACCAGAACGAGCCTATCCGAGAGCAGTAAAAAGAGGCCTTGTCGCAATGCAACAAGGCCTCAAAGAAGAAGTTAGTCATGCTTAACTTACAAGCATAAGTCACTTGGTCTCATTTTAAAATATTTTAGTATTAATAACTTAAAGCAATTCTACCGACTGTTGGGCAATAACGTATTCTTCATTAGTCGGGACAACTAACGCTACCGCGTTGAGCATCTCAGATTTTGCGATGACCCCTGCCGCGCCAAAGCGTGCAGCTTCATTTCCTGCCTCATCTTCAACGAAACCGAGCAGTTTGAGGTTGTTTAAGATCTCGCGGCGAATTGGCAGTGCATTCTCACCGATACCACCGGTAAAAATGATGCCATCTAACGAATCTAATGCCGCAAGATAGGAAGCGACGTATTTGGCAACACGGTAAGTAAATACTTGGAACGCCAGCGTCGCCCCTTCGTGGCCCTGTTCCATCGCGTCTAGAATACCGCGGGCATCACTAGTTAAACCTGACACACCTAAGAAACCAGACTCTTTATTGAGTGAGTTAAACACCTTCTCCTGAGACCAACCTTTCTTAAGAAGGTATTCAATGATACCAGGGTCTAAGTCGCCACAACGTGTACCCATCATTAAACCAGACAACGGAGTGAAGCCCATCGAGGTATCGATACTCTGGCCGTCTTTAATTGCACAAACCGACGCGCCATTGCCAAGGTGGACAGAGATAAAGCTCGACTTTTCTATTGGCTTATTGATCATTTTTGCGGCTTCACGGCTAACAAAATAGTGGCTTGTACCGTGGAAACCGTAACGACGCACCCCGAGATCAGTGTACAGCTCTTGTGCAATCGCCCCAGTAAAAGCTTTCTTCGGCATGGTCTGGTGGAAAGCGGTATCGAACACGGCAAATTGTGGTAGTGATGGGAAAGCCTGCATAGCGGCTTTAATACCTTTAGCACCGGCTGGGTTGTGCAGCGGCGCTAAGTCAGACAGGCTCTCGATTTCAGCCAAGACTTCGTTATCAATGCGAACGGTGGAGGTGAATTTTTCTCCACCATGAACGATGCGGTGGCCTACGGCAACAATATCTTTGGTTAAATCTAACGTCGCTATTAAATCGACGATTCGATTAATGGCGTGCTGATGATGATTGTCCGGGGCGTTTATTGCCTGCTCGGTTTTCTCGCCTTGGTATTTCCAGCTAATGACCGCTTCGGGCAAACCAAAGCATTCACCTAAGCCGCTCACAATTGCTTCTCCTGATTGTGAATCGATGACTGCAAATTTTAACGATGAGCTACCAGAGTTGATAACCAGCACAAACGCGTTCGACATGGGTATGTTCCTGTTTCAGACGACAATGTTTTGAAGCTAATGCTTCTGTTGTTTTGTTGATACCATTATTCAATATTTTTTGAATGTTTCAACTTTTATTAGAACATTTAAACAAATCAAGCAAACTTTTGTTGATCTAACGCAAACGATGATTTAGTTCAACCCGTGAAATTAATCACGGTGTTAACAGTCGTTGTTGATGTATTGATTACAACGCCGTTGTACTTATCAACAAGTGACTGAAACTGCACGTGAAGAGGTGGCATTACAAGTCGAATACAACTTTGCACCAAACTTCGTCGGCTACGCAGGCTACCAATTTGACCTTAACGATGCCAATGCTCGTGATGCAGACGATAAATGGGCTATCGGTGGTCGTTACTACCTATAAAGAAACCTAAACCTATCTGTCCAAAATAGACGTTTAGCTACAAGCACTCTCCTATAGCCAGTGGAGCGTGCTTTTTTGTTACGCCGCTTAAAAACATTGTCATTGTTTTTCGTTATATCTATCGATATTCTAATTATCGATTAGAGAAACCGTGATAGAGTCCGAAGCCCATGAATATTGGTGACATTGCAAAATTAACCGGATTGTCGAGTAAGTCGATTCGTCTATATGAAGAGAAACAAATCATCACTTCCCCGCAACGCACCGAGTCGGGCTATCGAGTTTACACACAACAACATGTGGTTGAACTCAAGCTGGTATCTCGTGCTAAGAGTGCTGGTTTTTCATTAATTGAATGCAAAGAGTTGGTTCAACTCGCTCAGAACCACAATCGAAAAAGTAGCGAAGTGAAAGCCAAAGCGAAAGAAAAGCTGCGTGAAGTTGAACACAAAATTGCTCAGCTTAAAGAGATAGAAACCCAACTTAAAAGCTGGGTTTCTGCATGCCCGGGGGATTCTGGTAGTCAATGTCCTATCATTGAAGAACTGACTAAATGAAGCGCCTAGAAAAAGTCGATAGAAGCTCGGCCGTTGCCTTTCTTTTTGTTTAAAGAACTCGCCGGTTCTTCATCGCTAACCACATTTTTCGGCTCGTGTTTGGCTGGTTGCGTTTCTACATGTTTGGTTGGCTGTGTTTCTACAGAAGTTGAAGTTTGAGTTTTATCACTCGTCTCACTCACTGGTACGTCACAAACAACAACATAGTATTCCTGATTGAACTCGAAAAAGTCCCCGTCATAAAGTTTACGACGCTTACGTGTTTCAAGCTCGCCGTTCACCGCCACGTATCCTTCCGCAATGAGATGCTTTGCTTCACCACCACCACCGACTAAATTGGCAATTTTAAACACTTTGTACAATTCAATAGGTTGAGATGATACTTCGATTCCGATCGCTTCGATCTCAATCTCTTCGCCTTGTTGATGGTCTTCAGACATAACTTACCCTAAATGAAATGTTCACAAAAACGTGAGTCTAATCTCTTAAGTGTGATTAATAAACTAAAGTTAACAATAAAGGTAGAAAAACGCTGAGGAACGGTATGTCAAAATGGAGCCTGTTGCTGATATGGTCTATCCCTATGCTCAATAGTGCCTTTGCCTATAACCCCAAGGTCAATGTCACCATTTATGGTGATGATGCTTACCCACCCTACAGTTATGTTCAAAAAGGGGAAATTAAAGGCATTTATGTCGACATTCTTTCCGCAGCTTTTACTCGTATGCCACATTATTCGGTCACTATCGAACCACTTCCATGGAAACGAGGACTAAAAATGTTACAGGTCGGCGAAGGGTTTGCACTTTTCCCACCTTACTATTATTCAGACCGGCGCTCATACATCTCTCCTTATTCAGAGCCGATTTTAAGAGAAGAAGTGGTGGTGATGTGTCGCCCTGAAACTATTGCCAACCGACGCACACAGAACTGGCCTGCTGACTATCATGACTTGACTATTGGCGTGAACGAATCATACGCACTTGGAGGTAATGCATTTTGGCAAGCGATTGCACAAGGCGATATGTTGATCAAAGAGGCAAAGAGTAATCGAGCAAGTATGACGAACTTATATAAACATCGTATTGACTGTTATATGAATGATCGCCTATCGATTCTTTGGGAACTAAAGTTGATGAAAGACGAAGGGATGATAGATCAAGATTGGACACCCGTGATTGCCACATCGGTTAGCAGTGAACATGGCTACTTGGGTTATACCCATGATCCAAACAATCGCTTTCAATTCAAAGAGGATTTTGTACTCCAGTTTAATCAAGCACTAAAAGAAATTAAAACTGACGGCACGATGAACAACATTTTGGATGCGTATCGAGTTCCAACCAACTGATCACTCACTGCTCGTCAAACCCTTTCACTCACTCTCACTCAAATTATTCAGACAGTCATACTGTCAAAATGACTTGCTATAAACGCCACTTATACCAATATAACCAATTACTTATATTGTATAGCTTTTTAAATTAGATGATGGGACTGAGAGCCCTGTTGCATGAATGAGTTTATCTTTTATGTAATACTGTCACTATAACTTTGCGTATAGCCAAGCTTGCAGGTAGCTACAACATTCATGTCGCAGTCAATTAACCGTATTACTCCTTACCCCAAGGTCGAGCGAATCGATCACATCGATGTCCCTCAAAGCGCACCCACGAGCTTATCAGGAGCCGAACTTGATGCGCTAATGGACAACCAGTTCCGTCACATGATTGATGTGCTTAGTGATGGCATCTTCTATATGTCAGATACCAAACATGTTTGTTTCTACAACCCTACGTTTTATGAACGCTTTGGTATCGAGTCTTCAGGTCACACTTGTCTCAAAAATTGGCTGGCGCTCGTCCATCCTATGGATCAAAAAGCTTTAGAGCAACGCGTCGATGAACATATTGAAGAAGACGATCTACGTGTCACCGTTCAATACCGAGTTCGTTGTACTAATGGCCAATATACGTGGCTTGAAGGAACCGCCATCACCAAAACTGTCAATGGTAAAACGTTTATGATTGGCTGTCATAAAGACATCTCTGATCAAAAGCTGATGGAAAACTATGTCCAGCAAACCTCGTTTAAAGACGGGTCTTCAGGTCTGTCTAATGAACAAAAACTCGCCATGGATATTGATAACCTTCGAGGTCTTGCCACTCAACCTCATCATTTAATGTACATTCAGCTTGGCAATACTCGCTCATATCAAACACTTTATGGCTCGCAGATCATGCGTAACCTGTTATCACACCTCACTGGTGCGCTGGGGAAATTTCCTGATCAATTTATCGACTTATACCGAATTCAATCACATGACTTTGCCATTCTGGTGCGAGGTAAGTATCAAGAGCATGAATTACACGATCTTGCTGAGCGTGTATGCCAAGCGTACCGTGAGTCGGTTAAAACCATAGATTTTCTCTATGCAACCGACATCAATGTTGGTATTTACCCCAATATTTGCGATTCCATTGACGCTGACGAACTGGTCAAAATCGCAGCTCAAACCAGTCAATTTGCTAACGCTCAAGGCGGGACGGTAAAGGTCTATGTGGGTAGCACCAAACAACAAGTCGATCGTCATTTCTATATTGAGCAAGAACTTGGAAACTCACTTCGCAACAACAAGTTATCAGTCAAATTCCAGCCAATTATTTGTTGTAAGTCAGGACAAGTCGCCAGCTTTGAAACACTTGTTCGTTGGCGAAGTGCAGATCTTGGTGAAATTTACCCTGACGAATTTATTGGTGTGGCTGAGCGCAAGGGTTTAATTAATGACCTAGGTTACTTAGTGTTTGAAAAAGCTTGTCAGTTTATTCAGCGCTATCAACACCATCATGAAAATCGGGTACGTGTGAATATTAATGTCTCTGTACTACAACTTTTAACCGAACACTTCCCTGATACGCTAATGTTGCTTCTTGAGACCTATCAAGTCAAAGCAAGCTCGATAGTGATTGAGCTCACTGAAACCATCATTCTTGATAACAATAAAGATGCAATCGCTCAAATTCATCGCTTAAAGCAACTCGGCTTTCACCTTTCATTGGACGATTTTGGCGCAGGCTATAGCTCACTCAACAGCTTTTTCGATTTACCGCTATCGCAAATCAAGATCGACAAATCAGTGGCTTGGCGCTCGCTAGAAAATCCTGTCACCTTTGAATATCTGTCGTTTATTACCAGCTTGTGTAACAACTATGGCATTTCTATTGTCATCGAAGGCATCGAAGATGCTGAAATGCAAAGAGCTTTTACCGATATGGGAGTAACCTACCTACAAGGCTATTGGTTCGCCAAGCCATTGTCTCTCGCAAGTGCGAGTCGATACGTTAAAGTTTAGTGTTTTGAAAAGGCATCGCGTCTCACTATTAAGATACATTCATTCCAACCATAATTCCGGTTGACTAATTGGCTCGATTTGTAGAAAATTCGCGCAAATTATTCAAAGCTGTTCTATTGCTACGCGCAATATTTTTGAGTGTTTCGATGCCCGCGCTTCTTAATCAAGGGCTTCTTAATCAAGGATAGATACAAACACTCCTCTCGATAAACCGAGAGTTATGAACATGGAAATAAACATCAATCTATGTTTACGGAGCAAAATGTGTCTAAATCGCTATTAACTGCTGTTGTTTCAGCGACCCTATTATTTACACCTGCAAGCTTTGCCTATGATAGGCCCGCGACCTGGTATGAAAATACCGACATCAGTATGCCATCAAACGCGACCATCGCGAGCCTTGATAATGGTCTACGATACGTAATTTTACCCACCAGCCGTTCATCTGACGAAGTTTCTATCCGTGTTCGTATCGGCTCTGGTGTGGATCAAGAGCCTCAGCTGCAGCCAGTTGCTCGTGCTTTGGCGATTAATACCGTCGCGGGTACTGACTGGCACGCAATCACTGATTCCGATCAAACAGTATTCAGTGTTGATTTTCCTCACGCAAATTTCTCTCAAATTGAACAAAGCGTGGCCGCGATAAAAAACGCTCTAGCGAACAAATCAATCACACTCAATAGCAAAGAATTGCTAGAACGTGCTCAATCAGTGCTGACAGACAACAGCCAAATTGCTGGCGATAAGCTAACAGCGCGAAAAGCAACGCGTGCATTTGATGTACAAAGTGCCGATAACCTAGATACCGATGCTTTGAATCGTTATCAAACTCGTTACTACCAGCCAAATAACATCAGCGTGGTAATTACTGGTGGCATTAAAAATCGCGAAATTATTCAGCTTATAACTAAACAGTTTGCAAGCTGGCAGCCTAACCACAATGTGAAGCCGATTAACTTAGCTGAAAAAGTAAATGCCTTTACACAAGCGCAAGAGATCATTGCCGATGACTCGCTCGCATTACTGACGATTAAGCCACTTGGCTCCGGCGCAGATAGTAAACAACAGCGTAAAGACATGCTTACGGCATTACTTGCTAATAAGTTGATTGAACAACGCATTGCCAAAGCACTCGAACAAGAGCAATCAACGGCAAGCGTAAACGTTGATAATGAACGTCTATTTAGCCAACAACTTGTCAGCCAAATTCGAGTGACTGGTCTTGCAGCAGGTGAAGCCGACAAAGCACAACAGCTCGTCAAAAACGAAATTCGTCGCGCTGTCGCCGCAGGCTTTACGCAAACAGAATATGAAATGGTCGTCAGTCAGGTGCGTGAACAACTGCAAGGGGAAACTCGTCTAAACAATAGCCATTACACTCGCGACCAAGCTGAGCGTATTGTCGCCGCCATTAATCAAGGTATGGTTTACACTGACCCATCGTACGATTTAGATCTGCTTAATTTCCATGTTGCCCACATGAATGAATTTGACATTAGTGACGTCTTTGAACAAATATGGGCCGAAGACAAAGTACGCCAGCTTTAAGCCAGAAAAGTCACTCAAATGAGTGACTTTTTTATTCCACTGTAGAGAGCTCAATTAATTGACGGGTATAGGGATGGGAAGGTGAATGGAATAGCGCTAAGGTATCCCCCTGATCAACCACCTCGCCTTGCTTCATAACAATTGTATAATGGCACAAAGATTTAACGACGTTCAGATCGTGGCTTATAAAGAGGTAAGTCAGCTGGTATTTTTGCTGTAAATGCTTGAGTAATTCCAACACCTGTACCTGTACTGTTCTATCGAGTGATGACGTTGGTTCATCGAGCAAAATAAACTCTGGCTTAAGGATTAATGCCCGAGCGATGGCAATACGTTGACGCTGACCTCCAGAAAATTCGTTGGGGTAACGATGACGCGTCTCTGGTTCAAGACCGACTTCTCGCATCACCGTGCAAATTTGGTGGTCTACTTCAGAGTCCGCAAGCGTTTGATGAACACGTAAACCTTCACCGATAACTTCGGCAACGGACATGCGAGGATTAAGCGCAGAGAAAGGATCTTGAAATACCACCTGCATTTTGCTGCGAAAAGGCAGCATCGCTTTCCTATCCAATCCTTGTAGTTCACTCGATTGATAAGTAATTGACCCTTCTGAATGAACCAATCGAAGAATCGCCATACCCGTCGTTGATTTTCCTGAGCCACTCTCACCAACCAAACCAATCGAATGACCCCGTTTTAAATCAAAGTTCATATTGGTCACGGCCTTGATGTGAGAGACAACACGTTTGAAGATTCCCCCAGTGATTGGAAACCAGACTCTGAGCTGAGACACATTGAGCAAGGTTGACTGCTGACACGTCACTTCAACGGGCAAGCCTTTAGGGTCAGAATCAATCAATTGCTGCGTATAAGGATGGCTGGGGGCAGTAAAGATCTGCTGACACTCGCCAGTTTCAAGCAACTGACCATGTTGCATTACGGCCACTCTATCGGCAATTCGTTTGACGATGCTTAAATCGTGGGTAATAAACAACATCGCCATGCCAAGCTCTTGTTGTAGCTGTTTGAGTAAATCAAGAATTTGCGCTTGAACCGACACATCAAGAGCGGTGGTTGGCTCGTCGGCAATTAATAATTCGGGTTCATTTATCAGCGCCATCGCTATCATCACCCGTTGCCTTTCTCCCCCTGATAACTCATGCGGATACGATGAGACTTTGTATTCTGGGTTCCGAATGCCCACTTTATTGAGCCATTCCACTGCATGTGTTTCGGCCGCTTTTTGGCGCATACCTCGGTGAATCGCTAGTGTTTCAACGAGTTGTTTACCAATTTTATGCAGCGGATTTAACGACACCATGGGTTCTTGAAAAATCATGCCTATTCTGCCGCCGCGAATGCCTCTGAGTTGGCGTTCAGAACATGACAAAATGTCCTGCCCATCAAACTCAATGCTTCCATTAAGATAATGCGCCGAGCCTTTAGGTAGCAATCTTAAAATCGAATTGGCGGTGACTGACTTGCCGGATCCACTTTCGCCAACTAGGGCCAAAGTTTCACCGCGATTGATCGTCAATGAAACGTTGTCTGTGACTTTTTCAATATTGGTTTTGCGACCAAAACCAACACTGAGATTATTAATGGTCAATATAGGCTGGTTCATGATTACCTTCCTTGATGATGAGGGTCAAATGCATCACGAACCGCTTCACCAATAAAAACCAGTAAAGTCAGCATAATTGATAACACAATGAAGGCTGAAAAACCCAACCAAGGTGCCTGTAAATTGGCTTTACCTTGGGCAAGTAACTCGCCTAAGGATGGCGAACCGGCGGGCAAACCAAAGCCTAAAAAATCAAGTGAAGTTAAGGTGGTGACCGAACCAGAAAGAATAAACGGCATCATAGTTAATGAGGCAACCATCGCATTGGGCAGCATATGTCTTAACATAATTCGATTGTCGGAGACCCCCATCGCTTGCGCCGCTCGAACATAGTCAAAGTTGCGACAGCGCAAAAACTCTGCTCGTACAATCCCGACCAAACTCATCCAACTAAAAGCCACCATGATCCCAAGTAACCACCAGAAATTTGGCTCAACAAAGCTAGATAAAATAATCAGTAGGAATAGCGTCGGCATCCCAGACCACACCTCGATAAAGCGTTGTCCAAACAGATCAAACCATCCACCATAATACCCTTGGGTCGCCCCAACAATCACACCTATCACACTTGAAACAAGAGTAAGAATAAAACCAAACAGCACCGAGATGCGAAAACCATAGATAACCCGAGCGAGTACGTCGCGTCCTTTGTCATCTGTACCAAGCCAATTGACACTGTCCGGCGCGGAAGGAACCGCCCCCTGAATATTGAAATTTATTGTATCGTAACTAAATGGAATTAGCGGCCAAACGATGGAACCTTTTTCTTCAATCAGTTCGACGACATAAGGGTCTGTGTAGTCTGCTTCTGTTTCGAACTCGCCGCCAAAACGTGTCTCGGTGTATTGAGTTACAATCGGGAAAAACCATTGGTTATCAAAGTGGATAAGTAGTGGTTTATCATTGGCAATCACTTCAGCGAATAGGCTGACAACAAACAGCAGTGAGAACATCCACAAAGACCAAAAACCGCGTTTATTGGCCTTAAACCTTAACCATCGGGCTTCATTCAGCGGGTTACGGGGTGTTTTTCTCAACAACATCAACGTGCCTCAAAATCTATTCTTGGGTCCACCCAGGTATAGGTAAGATCGGAAATGATACTCAAAATAAGCCCAAGTAACGTCATAATATAAAGCGAGCTAAATACCACAGGATAATCTCTTTGAATCGTTGACTCAAAACCAAGCAAGCCTATTCCCTCTAACGAAAACATCACCTCAATCAGCATTGAGCCAGTAAAAAAGATACTAATAAAGGCGGCAGGAAAGCCTGCAATAATAATTAGCATGGCGTTGCGAAAGACATGTTTGTACAAAATGTCACGCTCATCGAGCCCTTTCGCTCGCGCTGTTACCACATATTGTTTATTAATTTCATCCAAAAATGAGTTTTTCGTCAACATGCTTAATGTCGCAAACCCTCCAATCACCATCGCGAAAATAGGCAAGGCTAAATGCCAAAAGTAATCAATGATCTGTTGGTGCCACGCTAACTGGTCAAAGTTGCTCGACACTAAACCGCGCAGCGGAAACCAACTGAAATAATTGCCACTTGCAAACAAGATGATCAAAATGATTGCAAACAAAAAACCTGGGATCGCATAACCGACAATCACTACCGCACTTGACCAAATGTCAAAACGACTGCCGTGATGAATCGCTTTAAGAATGCCGAGTGGTATGGAGATCAAGTAAATGATTAACGTGCTCCACAAACCTAAAGAAATTGAGACTGGCAACCTGTCTATAATCAGATCAATAACATTGCCGCCTTTAAACAAGCTCTCGCCAAAGTTAAAAGTCGCGTAGTTCTTTAGCATGTCGAAATAGCGCTCATGCAAAGGCTTATCAAAGCCAAACTGGATCTTTATTGCCTCAACGACTTCAGGATCAAGTCCTCGAGAGCCTTTATATCCGCTTGCTTGAGTTTCATCGCTAACACTCAAATCGACTTCATTACCGCCACCAGCGAAGCGTTCCATAATTCCCGAGCTATGGCCTTCAAGTTGAGCGATTGCTTGCTCAACCGGTCCACCTGGTGCAATCTGAATGATAAAAAAGTTAATCGTGATGATCGCCCACAAGGTCGGGATCACCAATAACAAACGTCGAAATATATAGGCAGCCATTGAGGTTCCTTTCTAGCGGCGTTTTTCAGGCAGTAACTGGGCTTTTTGCTCAGAGATCCACCAAGTATCAGTGCCTAAATCGTACTTAGGTAATATCTCTGGACGTTCGAATTTATCCCACATAGCAACACGATACTGGCCTACGTACCATTGTGGAATAATATAAAAATTCCATTGCAACACGCGATCTAATGCACGACCGAGCGAGATAAGCGCTTGGGGATCTTGTTGGTGCTTTGATATTGCCATAGTCAAATGATCGACCACAGGATCGGTAACACCTGCGGTGTTATAGGTAGAGTCGAGGAAATTTGAATTCCAAACAATCATCAAATTTGGGCTTGGATACGCATTGGCAGAATAGGCTGACGACACCATATCAAAATCACGATCTCGTAAGCGCTTAATGTACTGAGTGGTGTCTACTGTACGGATCTTCATCTCAATTCCCATTCGGGCAAGGTTCTTTTGTAATGGAATGGCGATACGTTCCGTTGTTGGACTGTAGATGAGCAGCTCAAAAGAGAGGGGGTCTCCTGTCTTAGTGTTGGTCATCTGCTTGTTTTTCAGCTCCCAACCCGCTTGCTTAAGTAACTTAAACGCCACTCGCATTTGACTACGAATACGACCAGAGCCATCGGTTACCGGAGGTTGAAACTCTTCACTGAACAGACGTGGTGGAAGCTGTGCTTTGAAGGGTTCTAGTATGGCGAGTTCGTCACCTGAAGGGGTTCCTTTCGCTTCATACTCGGTATTTTGAAAGTAACTACGTGTCCGCGAGTACTGGCCATAGAACATATTGCTGTTCATCCATTCAAAATCCATTGCGTACGTTAACGCTTCGCGCACTTGAGGATTGCTGAATATATCTCGCTTAGTATTAAAGACAAACGCTTGGGTGCTTTCCGGCTTTTGATGTGGGATTTCTTGTTTGACGATATAGCCTTTATCGAAATTACTACCTGTGTATGAATTTGCCCAAAATTTAGCTGAGTTTTCAAGCCTAAAATCAAATTCCCCAGCTTTAAAGGCTTCAAGCATGACAGTGTCATCACGATAGTAGTCGTACTGTTTTTGCTTAAAATTGTTACGCCCAACGTTAACTGGCAAATTTGCAGCCCAGTAATCATCAGCCAAACTGTAAGTCACACTTTGACCTGGTTTATAATCTGTAACTTGGTATGCCGCACTGCCTATTGGTGGTGTAGATAAAGGCTCTGACAGGTTTTTATCTTGCCAAAAATGCTTGGGTAAAACGCGAGTACCTTGAGCAAAACTGAACATTTTCTCACGGTTTGGCTTCGCCATATCAATTCTGACCGTAAGATCGCTTTTAGCTGTTACAGATTTAATATCTTGATAGTAAACACGATATTGAGGCACACCCTCGGCCATAAATTTATCAAAGGTAAATGCTACATCATAAGCGGTGATAGGCTTGCCATCATGAAAGCGCGCTTTCGGGTTGATGTCGACTTCAAGCCATGTGTAATCATCCGAATAGCGAACTTTTTCTGCAATTAAGGGGTAATATGCGTCGACCTCATCACTCGGAGAGTACATCAAGGTGTCATAAAGCTCACCACTCGCGGCAGCAGGTACACCGCGCGATGCGAAGCGATTAAAATTATCGTAAGTACCTACCTGTCCATAAACAATTTTGCCATACTTTGGGGCGTCAGGATTAACATAGTCAAAGTGGGTAAAGTCTTCGCTATATTTAGCCACACCGAAACCAACCAGTATTTTGGTTTCGATCACTTGCGCATAAACCGTAAAGTTTGCGCTTGAGGCAATAAGCCCACCCAACAGGATGCGCGACAGTCTGTTCATATCCTAATCCTTCAGTCGTTAATCTTGTCCATGAGATCTTATACTACAAATTAATATTAATAATTCAATTAGTTGGATAAGTATAGAAGCGAATCTACCGATTAAGCCAGCAAGATCACAAATGACCCGCGAAAACCACTAACCAAGATAAGGCAAGTAAATAAAAACAACCGCAATAATATGCCTAGCCAATAAAAAGCCTGCACGTGATGGCAGGCGTTTACGCTTAAAGCAATTCCTTGGCGACTAAATGAAGCAGGAAGGTTTCTCGTTCGATGCTTAAGCCTTTTTTGGGGCTCTCTGCTATCGTCTTCTCATTATGCGCAATGGCAGCGTGGATATTCATCCATACCGCTTTCATACCATTTTTAATTTCGTAATCTTCGTAGTTAGTGGCACCCAACTGACGAGAGATTTTGCAGGTATAGCAATATGAAATCATATGTACCACATCCGCATCGTCTTTGTACCACGGCCGAAACTCTTCATAGAGACCAAATGGTTTAATCCCATGAATATTTTGCGCCCCAGTTTCCTCTTCTAATTCGCGCACCATCGCCGCAATGATATCTTCGCCTTGATCGATACCACCTCCTGGAATGGTGTAATCATGGTAACGCTCAGTATAAAGCAGCAGGATATCTTCCCCATCAACCACGATTGCTCGCGCCGCATCGCGCTTAAAAATGCTTTTATCGTCTAAATGGTCAATGTCTGGATGGACCGCTGTTTTTAGATGTCTCATATCAGTGGCTATGTTAGGAATTTGAGCGCGATTCTAACACTAGCCACCACATCGAATCCAATCGGTAATTGCCTAATCTAAGCCAACTTGAAGCGATTAATCATTCCCATCAGGTTCTCCGAAACTCTACGTAACTCTTTACCCGAACTCGCCATCTGCGCAGACTCTTGGGAAACCGATGTTGCCATATCACTAAGACTAACGACATTTCGATTAATATCATTCACCGTAACGGTTTGCTGCTCTGCCGCCGTCGCAATGTGTTGTGCCATCTCCTCGATAGTGTGAACCTCTTGATTGATAAGGTTAAGCGACGATCCTGCTTGTACTGACAGTTGTGATGCTTGGTTGGCCTTATCTGCCCCTTGATTCATTACGGCCACTACATTTTGCGCCCCTGCCTGCAGCTTCTCAACGATGTTTTGGATCTCTACTGTCGATTCTTGAGTTCGTTGTGACAAGGTTCGCACCTCGTCTGCAACCACAGCAAACCCACGCCCTTGCTCGCCAGCACGCGCCGCTTCAATCGCCGCGTTTAATGCCAGTAAATTGGTTTGCTCGGCAACACCACGTATCACCTCAAGCACAGTATCGACATTGTTCGCATCGGCAGCTAATTGCTGTACAACCGCAACGGCTGAGTTGATTTGTTGCGCGAGTGCGTTTGCTTCGGTGACATTTTTGTCGACAATTACGTGACTGTTTTGCGTCTCTTTAGCCGCTTGTCGGCTGGCATCATTAGACTCTGATGTCCGGCTTGCCACCTCCTCAACCGTAGCGAGCATTTGTGTCATCGCCGTTGCTAACATATCGACATCGTTTTGCTGTTGGTTCAAGCTATCATCGATATGATGAACAGAATCTGACAACTGTGCAGCAGAGGCAGAAACCTGGGTGCCAGAATCTGAGATATTAAGCATAATCGCTTGAATAGATGCGACGAACTGATTGAAGTAACGCGCTAAGTAAATCAGTTCTTTACTGCCTTCTTCAGCTAATCGTTGCGTTAAATCCCCCTCACCTTGAGACAAGGTTTGCATCGCTTTTAATGTACGCTTAAGCGGGGTGGTAATGGTTTTGATGAAATAAGCCACCACCAGCGATAGCACGAGAAGAATCCCTGCTGCATAAGTGATCGAAGCAATTTCTGAACGATACATGTCTGCTTCTAGCGCCTTCATGTTCATACCCGAACCCACCATCCAGTCCCAAGGCTGAAACAGTGCCGCATAGCTGGTTTTAGGATCCAGCGTTTGTTTACCGGGATTTTGCCAATAATAATCGACAAATCCACCGCCATTTCTCGCAACTTCGTAGAGCTGTTTAACAAAATAGCGCCCTTCACTGTCTTGCAGATTCATGATGTTTTCGCCAAGTAAAGACTGCACGCCCGTCGCAAGTTGAACCCCACTGCTGTCACCGATGAATATATAGTTATCACCATCAAATCTCATTGCGCTGATTGTTTCTAGCGCTCTGGTTTTAGCGACGGGCTCACTCAATTCACCATTAAGCATTTTCTGGTGATAATAACTAATAACACCGAGCGCACTTTCCACCATAGTCGCGACACCTTGTTCATAGTTTTCACGCATATGCTCACGAGACTTATCAATATTAAGCAAGGTATTGGCGAGTAAACCTATCGCAAATAACCCCAAAATAGACCATGCCCTCGCGGCAATAGAGACCTCTTTGATTCTTGTCAGTAAAATATCCATATTTATATTCCTAGCCATCTATTTCTTACTGGCCAAACTCACAGTGACAAGCAACTAATCACAATTCGCTCAGCAACGCCAATAGATAAAGTTAGCAGTAAAATGAACAATTTGAGTAGCAATTACATGAATTAACCACCACTTTGGTGGTAGTGATAAAAACATCAGCGTAACTCACTGATATTATCAACTCGGTTGCATTTCAAGTGACCTATTATTTTGTGGCTCTGCTGCATTATCAAAGCCCTTCTGGCCACATTAAAATCAGGGTTTATTTTCTGTTTAAATAGGTATTCAATAGAGCAGTTACTCTCCCAACAAATCTTTGAGAGGTTTTATGATAGATGTCGCTGTGTTTAGTTCAAAATCTTACGACCAAACGTCGTTTATAAAAGCAAATGAGGCGGTTGGCCTCAATCTTCATTTCCATGAATTTCCACTTACGGGTAAAACAGCAAAAATGGCTCACGGTTGCCAAGCGGTCTGCGCGTTTGTTAACGACGACCTAAATGCTGATGTACTACAACAACTGGCGAAACAAGGCGTTAAACTTATTGCAATGCGCTGTGCAGGTTTCGATCGCGTTGATCTGGATGCGGCCCAAAAACACCATATCCAAGTAGTTCGTGTACCCGCTTATTCTCCCGAATCCGTCGCAGAACACACCGTAGGTTTAATGATGAGCTTAAACCGACGCTTTCATAAGGCCTATCAACGTACTCGCGATGCAAACTTTAGCCTTGAAGGATTGGTTGGCTTCAACTTTTATGGCAAAACCGCAGGCGTAATCGGGACCGGAAAAATTGGCATTGCGACAATGAGAATACTCAAAGGGCTTGGCATGAACATTTTGTGTCATGACCCTTTTGAAAACCCGTTGGCCCTTGAACTTGGTGCAACCTATTGTACCAAAGAGCGCTTGTTCAACGAAAGTGATGTAATTACCCTTCACTGCCCAATGTCCGATGAAAACTATCACCTTCTGGATGAAGCGGCGTTTAACCAAATGCAAGATGGGGTAATGATCGTCAACACCAGCCGTGGTGGCTTACTCGACTCTGCAGCAGCTGTTGAGGCCCTTAAACGAGGACGCATTGGTGCACTTGGGCTGGATGTGTATGAGCATGAAAAGGAACTGTTCTTCCAAGACAAGTCCAACGATATTATTGTCGATGATGTCTTTCGCCGCTTGTCGGCATGTCATAACGTTTTGTTTACTGGGCACCAAGCGTTTTTGACTCATGAGGCATTGGGTAATATCGCCGACACAACGCTGGATAATATCTCTAGCTTTGCCAAAGGTGAAACGTCAGGAAACGAAATCATCAAGCTATAGTTTGACTGTTTCTATCGAGCAATAAAACGGCCCTAATCACGGGCCGTTATAGGATAAACACTTTATTGCTATTTTTTATGCTGACTTGCAGAATAAAACTCTTATACCCCACTCATCGCTATAGCCCATAAAATAAACAAGCATGCAAATACAAAGCAACACATTATGACTGAATAGTAATCACAACACGACGGTTACACCCTGTTGTCTTATTCTCTGACACTTTACAAATCGGGGCACTTTCACCGTAGGCATGTTCAACAATACGATTACCTTGCTTCAAATCGCTTTTCAAGTATTCAGCGACTTTCTTTGCTCTTCTTGCAGATAAGGCTTTATTATAATTTTCACTACCAATATTATCAGCATGCCCTTCAATATAAATTTGGGCTTTATTATCTACTAAACCCAAATACTGCTCTAATACTTGCTTATGATTATCTGAGAGCTGAAATCTATCAATTCCATAATTCAGAACTAGCGATTGCGTCGCTTTATCATAGATACATACTTCGTCGTCCGCTTGAACATGAACGACATCTCGTTCAGTCCCTAATAGTGTATTTTCAACTTTTTCTTCACGTTGAGTAAGCTGGCCCATTACTTGTGTCTTAACGATATGAGAAGAGACTAGAGTGGTCGAAGTCACGAATTCATCGACACTGCCTAGGCAATTCGCATAACCCAGTGGCGATAGTAATAGTGAAGTAATAATAACTGGGTATTTCATATCAATCCTTAAGTCTTCCTGTTTCTTCATTAATAAGATTTAAAATATATTTATATACATCATCGCCATCTTTAGCGTGATAAATATTTTTGCGGCCAAAACAGTCTCCAAATCCATCGGATTCATCAACGTGATAGTTAATACCAATCACCCCCATGGTTACTTTGGTTTTACCTGCAGCACTGCCTTTCCCCTGAAAACGGTTCCGTTTCGATGAAATGGTTTTACGTAGTTCTCTACACAACCCTTTATCAACTAGCTGTTGTAAGTACCCTTCTTTACTATCCTTACCATCTGACAGAACAATAAACACTTGCTCTGGGTTAATGTTGGTCGCTCTATTCGCTTCTTGCGCTGCGGCAATAATACCGTTCCAAGAGGCTGTCGTTCCTTGAGCACCTAATTCGCTGCTCATCAAACGTTGTTTGAAATCATCGTAGTCTTCGGTTAACGGAATATCATAAAATTTATAGTAGTCAGCAATGTAGTTTTGATTGTTGTCATACACTTTTTCAACTTCATCTCGACTCATACCGTGGTGATAGTCCATGGTTTGAAAGCGTATTTTGGGCTTATCAAACATCTTTTGTACAGTTTTACTCGGCGTGCTGCGCGTATAGTCATAGACTGTCTTTTTCGGCCAACGACCACTTCTATATTCCTTCTTCCCTTGCGCGTGCCTCATGACAACAACATCATCGGTTTGCTTAACATGATGGTAGTTATACCCCAGCAGTGCGACACGACTTTTCTCTTCGGTATGGAAGTTTTCAATGTCTTCCACTACACGCTGTATGGTTTGCTTAACCACATCTAGCCTTGATTTTCCTCCCTTCCAATTGGTCGTCATAGAGCCACTAAAGTCACCAATAAAATACACATCCACAGGTTGCGGTAGGTATTTACGGGTCACCGATTTACCCACGACTTCAAACTCCGGCTTCAACACCGTTCCATCATAGGAAATCCACGATTTATGTTTGGAAGTCGCGCCGACAACAAAGTCACTAAACGGAGCGAGTTCTCCACTCGCTTGCACACAACCATTTTTGTACTCGCACTTTTTGGTATACACCTCAACATCCACATCGTTAATATTATTAACAATGTAGCGATCAACTAACTGACGAGCATATTTAACATTTTCGTCTTCATCCTCTTTTGGACTCGCGATCAAGGCTAAACTTGCGACCTCTGCGGCTTCAAGCAAACGAGAATGAGCCAATAACTGTTGCGACATCTGCAGAGAAATGGCCATTATGATGACCATAAACGGCAATAGGCCAGCAAACAATAACCCCGCTACACCCCGATTTTTTCTGATAGATTTCACATTAAACCCTTGCAAAAGCATATGATGTACTGACAATGCGGAATACTTCTCCCGTTGTCGCACCGATGACATCAACAGGCGTTTCATAACACAAAGAGACCTGATATAACGGTAACCTACGGCCTCGTGAGGTAACTGGCAGCATCTCAAGCGTTTTTTCCTTGGTCATGTCCGTCACGTCAGGAAAGTTACAACCATGAATCGCACCTTTCGTCAGTGTGGTATGCACTCGTTTACAATCGATTTCTCCTCTACGACTCATCTGTTCATCGATACGAATCTCATCAATGCGCATACCGAATTTTGATTTATCGAAGGTCGGAATCATACGCTTTAGTGATGCTGTGGCTATTGAATAGGTCGCTTGTTCTGTTTCTCGACAATCACCTGCACAAATATCAAGATTGCTATTAAATAACTGTTTTCGCTCTGCTAAAATCGTAACTAACGAATAGGTTGCTCTATCAAGTTGACCTTTTTTATTTATCGCCAACATATGATTTATCACTAAGATAGACATTACAGATAGAAGCGTTAACACTAACGCTAACTCTACGGCGAAAGCGCCTGTTTGTTTAACTCGCACAGCCCGATCCTCTACCAATTTTGAAAGAGCAACGCTCATACTCTTGTATAGTGATTACTTCTCGTTTAATACGCATCTCAGGAAACCAAATTGAAACGATCGAATTGTAGGTATATTCCAGGTTGTAGACCGCTAACGCCATATCTTCAGGCTTTTCACCTCTATCAGGGCATTCCTCTGCAGTATCAAACTCATCTGTACACTTTAAAAAACCGCCAAAATCTCTAAAGTAATCGACATTAATGATCACACTGCCGGGTTTTACCCCCTTTCCCCAAAGTGACCCGCCAGCTTTAGCTAACTCATCCTTAATCATTTGACTATAATTTACAGTTTGATCGTTATTTGCCTCGCCCGCTTTTTTGGTTCTCATAACAGCTGTGGTGAGTGCGTGATCTGTCATGCTCATATTGAAAGTCAATAGGCAAATTTCTATCCAAGCAAAAACGATAGCGAGTAATATAGGTATTCCCATCGCCGCTTCTATTGTAAGAGAACCTTTTTGCTTAGTTATTCTCATAGTTTGACATACCTTTTCTTTGTGTAATCAACAACAAAGGCGCCTTTAATATCAATATTATCTAAAAATGACTTCGCTTCAGAAAGCTCTGAAAAATTCCCAATGCAATAACGTTTCCACAACCCATGGGTATAGGAATAAACTGGCCCATAATTCGTCTTTAGGTAGTTAAGAAAGTCAGATGGAATAACGGTGTAAGTGGCTAACACTTGTATACGGTATGTTGGCATAGCACCAGGCTTAAGTTTATTAAGATCCAACTGCGATCCATCGAGATGATTCTTAGCTTGTTGGTAGTCATTAGTTCCTACTAGCTGACTCACTGTCGCGGTTGGTGCAACAAAACTCGCGGTGCTTTTACTGATAGGCCTAAGTTGCAGTTCGGACTCAGTCACTTTGGCGCTCTCCCCTTTCGGTTTGGTTAATGAATTAAGCAAAGCCGCGAGCTGTTTTCTCGCCTGTTCGTCGCTATTACTATGCTTTAATACTTCCAGAGCAATATCTGGTCTAGATGAGTGGACAGAGGATAAAATCAGATTAGAGCGCACTTTAGGATCGCCTGGACTTGCTAAATATAAGTCATACAAAATGTCTGTCGCGCTTATATAGTCACCCTGCATCATATAAACTACTGCGATATTATTTCCTGCTTCTCTATCAGATGCGCCCTTTTTACGACTCTCTTCAAACTGTTCAATCGCTTGATCGAAACGCTTTTGCTGAGCAAGGATTTTGCCCGTTAGCAAGTGGAATTGAGACTCTTCACCACCTTCATCTATATATGTGTCGAGGTCAGCAAGGGCTAATGAGAAATTCTTTTTTTGATAATGTAAGCGAGCATTAGTCAAAATATATTCTGGCTCTTCAAGCTCATTTTCACTATAGGTATTGCGATACAACTCGGCTGATTTGATATCTTTTTGATCAAGATACAAATTCACCAACTTTGCTTTATAAGCTGGTTCAACTTTTAAGTTCGCCTTGTAAAACTCGGTAAGCTGTTCAGAGTTACCAGAACCAACCAGTAATTTTTCTTTCGTTTGCAGTCCATTATTTGTGGAACTACACCCTGCTAGAAATAATAAAAACAATACTGAAATCAAACATTTTTTTATCACATCAACATCCTCATAATCCCTGGAGCAGCGATTAAAATCACGATAGGGACCATAATGAAAGCGATCAGCGGTATAGACATCTTAGCGCCCATTTTTCCAATCCTCTCTTCCAAATCCATCATATTTAATTCGCGAATATCAGCAGCAAGGGTTGCCAAGACAGGACCTACTGACGAGCCAAATTGCAAACTTTGTACTAACGTCATTACAAAACTTTGTGCTTCGCTGCTCGGCACCAAGTCTCGAAATTCTTCTAATGCTTTTTCCAAACCAACTAACCTTGAGCGCTCGACAGTAATGCGAACTACATAAGCCAGATGTTTATCGACTGTCACGAGCTCTTTTGACAAATAATCTAAGCTCGATTCGACCGTCATACCGGTGTGTACACACACGTTCATCAAATCGAGTAAGAAAGGTAAGCGTGAACTAATATGTTTAATATTTGCTTTACCTCGGCTAGCAATAAAAGCATCAGGACCGATAACAAATGTGACCATTGCACCAAGTAGATATAACAACGCAAAGAATTCATCTCCATTACTATTAAAATAATCAAACGCTATCCACACAACACAAAATACAAATGGCACAACTTTTAATAAATAGTAAACATCAGCTAAAAACTCGTTATAAAATCCGGCGGCGACTAATTTCCTACGTGTCTCATCTTTATTAAAGCTAATTTGTGGTAATAGAGATTTAATCACATCATTACGTTGTTTCTCTTCGCGAGTAGAACCAATAATTTTCCTGGTCGCAATATTGGCGTGAGAGTTATCCCAAAAACGCAACAACAAAGAAGCAACTCCAATCGAAAGCATAAAAGCCACAAACCAAAGTGCTACACTGGTCACCGACATTATTTAACTCCTCGAAGAATAAGCCAGATACAAGCAAAACCAATACATTCACTGATTAATACATAATAAAGTATTGGTTTACCTCCCGGCTCAAACATCACGAAATGATAGTTCTCTGGACTGGTAAATTTGAGAATGATAATAAATATTACTGGTAGACAGGCGATAATCTTGGCAGAAGCACGAGCCTCTGAAGTTAGCGCGTTTTTCTTTTTCTCTATCGCTCGAGAGTCAAACATTAATCGGTTAATACGGTTAATCACCTCTTTCAATTGACCGCCTCGATTAAGGTTTATCCGAATAGTCGCTGCAAAGAAAAAGTACTCCAAATAGGGGAAAGTAACGCTGCTGCGCTGAAGCACATCATCAGGATCCTCTCCAATCAACAGGCGCTCGCCCATTAGCTTAAACTCTTTGCCAACCTCATTATCAAGTTGTTTACCAACGTACTCAAACGCATGAACAATACTTTGGCCAGAAGAAATCGCACCACTCAGAATGTTCAGAGCATCAGGAAAGTTAGTTTTAAATTTTGCAACCTGTCTCTGTTTCAATTTAATAAAAAACACAATAAAAAGGACAGGTTCCAAAATAACTAGGCAAAATAAGTAACTTTGATATAAAAAATTAGCATTGATAACATAGATCACGACCATTGAAATCGAGAAAAAGAGCACAAGCTTCAACGACATATTAGGTTGAAAAACTTTAATTATTTCTCTGTAATTTTGCCTTAACGCTGCTTTAAAGCTCTTTTCAAATTGTTGTGCGTCAATGACTGAACGTATACCCTTTACTCCCTCAAATTCTGCTTCCATATCAATGAGCTTGCTAAGTTGCTTATTTTGGCGCGATCGAACAAACAACCAATAGATGAGTAATCCCCCCCAAGATAGGAGTAATAGCAGTATCATGTGAATATCTCCTTTAAGGTGTTTTCAAGACCAAAAAATTTAGCTCGCTCATAAATAACTGAACGTGTCGATAAACCAGGGGTTCGAAACTGACCATCTACTTTGCCATCTTTGAACTCAGAATTAGCCTCGTAGCGAAAGATATCTTCCATAACTACGCTGTCGCCTTCCATGCCAATAATCTCGGAGATATACATAACTTTACGACTACCATCGTGCAGTCGCTTAACTTGAACAATAAGGTCAACGGCACTGACAATTGTTCGACGTATAGCCGCAATCGGTAAACTGGCTGTTGCCATCATCACCATACTTTCGGTACGCGCGATGGCATCTCTTGGCGTATTCGCGTGCAATGTAGACATTGATCCATCATGGCCAGTGTTCATCGCTTGCAGCATTTCGAAAGCTTCTCCACCACGACACTCACCAACAATGATACGATCTGGGCGCATACGCAGTGCGTTGATTACTAGCTCTCGGGCGGTAACCTCTCCCGTCCCTTCAACACTGGATTGGCGTGTTTCTAGGCGAACAATATGCGGTTTTTGTAGCTGCAATTCAGCCGCATCTTCTATGGTGACAATACGTTCTGTCTCACCGATAAAACCAGACAAAGCGTTAAGTAACGTCGTTTTGCCAGAACCCGTTCCGCCGGAAATCAAAATATTGCATTTACAGTGGCTAGCAATAGAGAGTAACTTGGCCATTTCAACCGACATCGCCCCAAACTCGACCAAGTTTTCCAACTTGATCTTATGTTCTTTGAATTTACGAATCGATATTGAAGTACCATCAATCGCCAGTGGAGGGATAACAATATTTACGCGGCTTCCATCAGCGAGTCGGGCATCACAGAGCGGTCTTGACTCATCAATACGTCGGCCCACATTAGACGCAATACGTTTAGCGATGGTATTGAGCTGTTTTTCATTAACAAACTGGATCGGTGATTTTTCAACTTTACCGTTAATCTCGATAAAAATATCCGACGGGCCGTTAATCATGATGTCAGAAATGTCGTCATTCTCGACTAGTTTTTGCAAAGGGCCTAAACCCTTCAGTTCATCAAGTAAGGCTTTAACCAGCTCGACTCGTTTTAATGAACTCACTTGAAGCTGTTTAGAATCAATCAATATATTAACTGACTCTTTGAGCTGCTCTTCCAGTTCCTGATTACTAATTTCGACCAATGTTGCCGCATCTAAGGCGTCAAAGATTTCATCACGAAGCTGGATGTATATGTCTTTTAATTGATTCATTTTCTAAACAGTGAAAATCGTGATTTAGATTTAAGCTTTTTGCCAGTGAGTAAGGTCACCATTTGTGCAATAGGCGCAGCAGACTTCGATTTGATAAACTCACTCATTCCGCGCTGGATAAGTACTTTCTCTAGAGCAGGTTCATAGTTAATATCAACACTATTTTTCACGCGAATACGTTCTTTAGCATTTGACAAAGTAACCATAAAGTCTTTCGCTGGACGATTAAGATTGAACACAATCTCGTGTTCAATCTTGCCCAATTTTTTCTGCAGTAGGTTATATGAGCGCAACGAAGAAACCGAAGGATCGCAGACTAAAAAAACACGATGATATTTCTCGCTTAGTTCTTGATCGTGTATCTCTTCGTAACAAGACAAAGGAGCGGAATCAATAATGAAGTTATATTGATCAATTAGTTGACTAGATAAGTTATGAAGTGTTGTGGCATGGTCAGCCAAGCAGGCGACGTTTCTTTCCAAAACGAGGTAATCCAGTTTCTCACTGACCTTATGGAGGTAAGTTTTGGCAATCGCGTCATCAATATCAATCTGATTTAAATCAATACTATTCTGTTTTGCTTTTAGACCTTTAACCCCTAAATAGATATCACTATTCATGGCGCCAGAGTCATGATCAACCAAAAGTGTTTTAAGGTTAACCTCACCCGAAAGAGCATGAGCTAGTAACGAACTAACGCTCGAGACGCCAACACCGCCTTTGGTGCCAAGTACTAGAATACGTTTCGCCACTCGAGTTCGTTTAGCGACCGATTGATGCTCATCCTTTGACTTTACTGCCGCAAGTAACCCGTCTAGATCCACATCCCAAAGCACATATGTTGCACCAAGGGAGTGGACTTGATTACGCAGTTTTATTGAGTCAACATCACAAACAACCAACAGCGAAATACTAACGTCTAAACGTGAGGCAATATCAGATACTTGTTCGACAATATTACTCGCATGGCGAAAGTCTAGAATGACGTGTTTGAGTTTTATGTCCGAGCGATTCCATGCACCATCATTATCAAAATCAGTGACTTCGATAGGTTTTGCGTAGCCTTCAATCGCATAGAGATCATTAATTGATTCAATCAAAGAAACATCATCAGAGACAATTAGATCAGTCGCTTCAATACTCGACTTTGATTTAGCAGTGGAATTTTTAAATAAGATATCGAGATCCATGGTTATCGCACTCTTTTAATCGGATTAACTAAACTCAAATTGCGGTTATGTTCCACACTGCAGCCAAAACGATAACTATCTCTATTTGCAAATGTCATGACACCACATTCACTACTTTTGATCCTGACGTATTGAGCGGTGATCACAACATTTTTAGTTTGTTTATCATGAGCTAACGAAACTTTATAGCTATCTTTAGCGATGCCTTCTGATTTAAACGTACCATGCAAATTCGCTACGAATTCGCTCGCACCGGTTTTATACTCAACCAAGAAATGGACCTTAGGTTCGCGTCGTTTAACATCGCGAATGAAACTCAAAGCTCTTTGCATTGATTCATTATCTTTTGTTAGATCAAACTCGAGACGCTCTTCCAATTGATCAATTACACTCGTATTGATAGGAGTGACTTGAGTACATGAGATGCAAGTAAACGTCATAATTGAAATAATTAACCATCGCATTAGTTAAACCCTCCTTGTTCAATGGTATTTTCTAAATCTGGTTGATTTAACTGTGAAAGATCGAGTTTCAATAAACGTTCAATATCACTGGTTCTTCTAAAGCTTGGCAGTTTCACCTGCTCTGAATCAACCGGGTCAACTAGGTTTACCGTTGCAACAATGATCAACTCAGTTTTAGAACGAGTCGTTGAACTATGACTAAACAGTGCACCTAAAATAGGAATATCACCAAGGATAGGAATTTTACTTATCGCTTCACGTTCTTCTGAAGTTAAAAGACCTGCTAAGACGAAACTTTGGCCATCTTTCAAGTGAACAGTCGTTTGTGCTTTTCGAGTTTTCAGCGTTGGAACAGAAATCAATCCCGTAGATGTTTTATTCGTCTCATCAATCGAGCTTACTTCTGGCATCAAAGTTAAACGAATATTTTCTGAATCCGTTACCTTAGCAATCATGGCTAGCTTAACACCATACTCTTTGTAACTAATGGTAATACCATCTTCATCGCGTACTGCAATGGGTATTTCTCCACCAGCATGGAAAGTCGCTTGCTCCCCAGAAATAACAGATAAGTTGGGTTCAGCTAAAACTTGACCTATATTGTCGTCACCACTAGCTGAAATGACTGATACGATATCTTGCGCGGTAAAATCTAAAATTTTATTAACAAAACGACCTGATTCTCCACTATCACTATAAGTCACACCAAGTTCAGTCAAGAATGAACTCGATACTTCTGCAACAGTCAATTTGACATTAATTTGTTCAGTAGTAAGTACTTTTAGGTTATTGATAACTTCATCATAGCTATATGCGGTTGTATAACCGAGTTCATCATACTCTTCGCCGTCAGCATCGCGAAGTTCATAAACAGTTCTACGTCTCTCTTTTTTAAGCATTTCTCCGACAAGGCGGTAGATTTTCTGCTTAACTTCTTCACTACCAACAATACCATCGAGCACAACTTGTTCACCGACATTAGAGACCACGATATTTTCATCAGGGAATCTTGCAATTATCGTTTGTTTTAATAATCTTAAGCTTTTATTAACTACTAACTCTGTATTGTAAATTTCATTACCACCTCGGTCATAAACAATGACAGACGTGCTACCTTGGCCAACGCCATACACAACCACCTTGTTGTCATCTATAATTTTGTAGTCAGCGATCTCTTGATTGGCAACAAACACCGTCGCAATTTGACGCTTTAGGTTTATCGTTTTTGCTGCGCCTTGATCTAAACTCATTAATTGAGAGGCGAATAAAGGGCAAGAAAGAACGACAGATAAAAGAGCTGCCGATTTATTTATATTTGATAACATTTTACTCTTTACCTCTTAACTCTCTCACACCAAATTGGGTTTCTAAGAGGTCACTACTGCGAAGTGATAAATAGCGATTTTCTATTTCTGCAGGAACGATATTTACATCACCTACTTTTTGCGCCATTTCTAACTTCAAAACATCGCGCATCCGAAGCGCTATAACTAAGCTATATTGCTTATCCTCTGCATCTTGCGCTTCTTGGTCTTCATCAGCCTTAATTACCTGAACAACTCTAGCACCACTGATTATGACTCGACTGACAAGACCGCCAACATCTCCATAACCAGATTCTAATAAATTAGTTTCTGATGACGTAGTTGAAACAAAACTTACTTTATCGCCAGGAAACAGCGACAAGGTTTGTACAATCCCTAAGCCAGTAACATGATAAAAATAAGGTAACTCACCATCATTTAGAGACAGAAACATATAATCTCTATCTCCAGGATTAGATATTTCATCTTGAGAAACATAATCCCCTTTCTTTAAATAATTCCTGAACAAAGCACCTTGTTGAAGGTTGATTTTATTTTTTTCTGTATAATTTTCATCTTCAATTTCTGATATTAAAAAGCTCTTTGATTTATACATATCAGAAGTAGCAATCTGACCTTTCTTGATATCACCATTAGCTACAAGAACAGTAACTCTTGGCTCTGGTTTAGTCGTATTTTCTTGTTGTTCATTTTCCGATGATAGATATTTATTATTAACAAAAACAAACGTAGAGAAAATGGCTAGAGCAACAAGGGCAAGAATGATTGTTCTATTCATATTAGACCTAAGTAGTAACAAAATAGGGGCAAAAGCCCCTAGTAATGATCTTTGTTGTTAGTATTAATCAACACGTGCGCCAGTTAAGTCAGCTGTTACATCAGCTAAAGCTCCTGAAATGGCAGCTTTAAGCGCGTCATTTTGGAATGCCGCCAGGACAACACCAGACATCACAACAGCAATGATCGCATATTCGACCGCCGTTACACCGCGAATATCATCTGAAAATTTCATTTTAAGCTCAGCAAGCTTAGCTAAAGTTTTGTAGTACATAATGTTCCTATAGAGTATTTGGCCAAAGCCGAATGAATGTTTCAACTGCTATTTAACCAACCAAAACTTAAATACTCCAATTAAGAGTTTTTATATGCGCATAATGTTTTTTTATCTATCTACATAAAGAATAATTATATAGTCATTAAATTTTTATTATTGCTATATGAGGCACTATTAAATATCTTTAAACGATGAACATAAATTTAATAATCCCTATCTCATTGCTAGTGGTTAACGCCTACTTGGCGATTAAAGCCAGCATCAGTGATTACCAATCTCGCACAATATCCAATCAGATTTGCAAAGTGCTTTTTATCGCTAACCTGCTTGGCGCAATGTACTTCGGTTATTGTCTTGGCTCACTATTTAGCACTGGTATTTGCTTTGCTGTATTAATTGGTTTGTGGCTTTTAAATGTGATTGGCGCAGGAGATATAAAGCTGTTGTGCGCCTTTGCTGTCGGGATTGAACCGAGCCTACTCACGTTATATTTGGTTTCAATTGGCCTACTGGGAGGTGGACAGGTAGTAATAATGGGATTGGGCAGTTTGTTAAACGGGAAAAATCGTTTCAAAATGGGCATCCCTTACGGCATACCCATTTCGATAAGTGGCATTGTGTTTGTATCTCTTTCTTTTTTAAGCGCTTACTAAGCGTTAATAGATATTGCCACTGAAGATCTTGAGTGGTCAACTCGTGAACTTTGGCGCAGTTCGAACATATCTTGAATCTTACTTTTTACGCCTAACTCTTCTAACTCCTGAGATACCTCATCGCTGCACCACACATACATATTGGCCTTTTGATCGACAAATCGTTTGCGGCAGTCTAAGTTTCTCAGTGACCATTCTGGGAATATCAGCAAAGTCCCATTAGTTTCTAGCTCGTGCTTAATAAGACGCGACGAGTTTGTCGACACCCAACTGGTCACCATCGTGCTATCAATACCATATTGCTTTAATAGATCTTGGACATAGCCACGGTTGAGCGTGTGACAATAGACTACGCGCTGCGGATAACACTCATTGGGATCCATCATATGGGAATGCGCAATCGCATAGTTGACCGTATTGAGCTGATATGATCGCCCGTTTATGTCAGAGGCGACCCTGTCGATCGAAAAAATGAGATCATAGTTATTAACGTCTAAATTCTTACAACTGGCGAAACTGGTAATGGATAAATCTGTGTTGTGCAGTGCTCGAAATTCGTTAATTATCTTGTCGACGGTTTCAGGACAAAATGATTCTGCAATAGCTATCTTGAATTGCCCGCGCAGTTCTACGTTTTCTAAGTCCTCAAACAATTGTTCATACATAGACATGGTTTGATCCGCATATTCGAGCAAAACTTGACCATGTTTAGTTAATACAAACCCCTCTTTTCTATCGAAAATACTTGCCCCTATCGTATTTTCAATCTTTTTTATGTGTTGGGAAACCGCTGGCTGTGTCATAAATAGAGACTCAGCAGCTGCAGTAAAACTTTTGTGTTTAGCAACCTGCGAAAATGTTCTTAGGTACTTAACGTCGATACATCTATTGACGGTCTTCATAGTCGAAACTACCTCGATGTTGCACTCTTTTTGTTTATTTTTTTTTTGTTATTTAAAAAATCAGCGTCAAAGTAACAATTGTGTCATATAGATACAAAAAATCATTATTTATAAGGGTATAAAAATGACTTATACAACGTAACACTTATGTTAATATTTTTATTAATACAGAAACGTAACATAACCAATTACAACTCTAACAATAGGACATGCGGTTAATATCTAAAGTTATAGCTCTAGACCTTATGAACTTTAGGATGAAAGCTATTGATAATTTTAACTTTATCAAGGCAAGTTCTGTCCGCTCATATATCAATTAAGTAAATAGTAAATTAATGTAGACAGAATTAAGGGTAAATAAACGCAAACAAACATTGTCTCTGTTCACAAATTGACCATTATACTCAATGTAACAAAACTCAATTATGTGAGCTAGTTAACACCTGGTATTGAGCTTATGGCGACAAGATCGTAAAAACTTGTCGTGAAGAATGGGGAGTTTCTTAAAAAGTGAGTAATCGCCAGTCACTCACTTCATTTAAGGTTGTAAAGATTTATTTACGGAGCCTTAAGGTCGCAAGTAATAAACACAATATGACGAGTGAACTGCTTCCGCCTGAATCACCTTGCTTATTTTCAGGCTGAGACCCACTATTTGTATTTTGGTTAGCCACAACTTCAATTTCATAACTTCCCATAACTTCATTGCCATCACTCAAAGTTGCTCGAAAGTTGACCTCATCATAAAGGCCCAATGTACGAGATGCTGGCGCTTGGTATATGATTTTATTTCCAGCAACATACGCAGAACCATGAGTGGGAGGCCCCATTAACTCAAGACGCGCAACACGACCATCGGTAACAGGAGACAATTCAATACGTTGTTCGTATAGTGTGGTGACTTTCTCATAGATCGGAGTCATAACACTGTCCTGAACCGTAAATTGATAGTCACGTTTTGTCACTCCACCATGCTCGTCGGACACAAAGGCTCTAAAGATAAAGCGTGAGCCATTAGCGACATTACTAGGAGTTGTAAATATTAACTTTGATGTGTTAGCGCCCGACAACGATAATTTTTCGCCATAGATTTGGCTCCAGAACACATTATGCTTGGAAGAGTCGACATCCAACAGATCGCGAATCGATAGGATGACACTATCACCAGCATTTATCTGGTTATGATTGCTGATAATCCTAAAACTTGGCGCATCATTAACGGGCTGTATATCAATAATGACTTTAGCGTAATTGGTTACCTCGCCTCGACTGTTTACAAGCCGGTAGGTGAATTCATCTTGGCCATGATAGTCACGTTTAGGATAGTAAATATTGCCTATTACTTGGCCAAAATTTGGCTGTGCCTTAATATCAACTGAATATTGCTCTCCATCCAATAAACCTAAATCATTGTTTTTAAGTCTCAGTGTGAGTGGTGAATCTTCTTCGATTTGATAATAATCATCTACCGCAGTTTGCCCTGCACTTTCGTGCTCTTCAAATAAGGCAGCAAAAGGGAAATTGCGGCTGAAGCCGTCTTGCATTCCATTGATCGTATAATCGGCAAGTGAACCGTAATATTGCGGCTTACGTTGACCATCTCCAAGGTAAGCGTCTAAAAATTGCGTCGAATACTCAGCAATACCATTTTCTATCTCTAACACTAAAAGATGAGTTCCCAACCCCAAACTTATCGGTGAATCGAGTATCACTTGTCCTCCATTATCAGGCGCTACCCCCCGTGCAAGAACTTCAACATGATCTTTCTCTACCGTTGCTCGGCCAAACCGCACTCGATATGGATACTTTAATAATCGATAAAACATCGGTAACGCGACAGTATTTGGTTTAGCATAAAACTGTATACCAATCAGTTCCTTTCTCTCATTGGCAATATTAACCTCGAATCCTAGCACATCAGTATTTGCACGATAAGTTGGATAGGTACGCCCAAATGAAGTTACCCAAGCGGATTTAGTACCACTTTCTGGTATCGTCAGTTGAAAGTATGCACTATCGGTATTGCTAACAATATTGTTGAGTTCAATTTGAGTATTTCTACCAGCAGTGACACTAATCAGCGAAGGTGAAGAGGTGTCTGAAATTAGGGTTACATTTTCTCGCCCTGGAAAGACATCACCTGAATCGCCCGATGAGCGGCCACTTTCCAATAGACCATCACCATCCGCTTGTAATACTTGAACTTGCATTGGTCCGTCGTTATTAAAGTGATTATCGATATTGACAGCGGTAACCAATAAGCCTTCTCCTTTTAATGCTTGGTCGTAACCATTTTTACGGCGGTTTTCTAGGTAGAGTCTTGGACCAAACTGTTTAAGGTAAGGATCTAAGTAGACAACACTCTCACCGTTATCTGTATCAACTTGAACCTGGCCACTTTGCGTCAAGGCGTTGGGTTTAATAAATCCTGCGGCTTCTCGACTCCAAGACAACATATTAACGGGCGTTTGACCCGAGTAAAGATCGCCCGGTTTACGTCCCCAACTACCTCCCCCCATAAGTCCCCAATGACCTATAGAGCCATCATGTTTGTAGGAATAGAGATCAGGAAGGCCGAGCATTAAGTGGCCTAACTCATGTGCAATCACTCCCATCGTTGATTGATGATCATGTTGATAATCGGCAAATAAACAGTATGAACTAATACGTTTACTATCAATCGTGACGGTGGAGTGGGCGTACTTATGGGGCCATATCGTTGGTGTCTTGCTGGTTCCACTCGACTTATCATTGCCAGCAAACACAAACATAACGGAGAGTTCTCTGGGCTCAATGCTACCATTGCTATTGTTATCGTACTGCGCCATGTTAAAGTCTTTGTCTAACGCTTCATACGCTTTAGTAAAGACGTTGTTAAGCTTTGCCTGACAACTACTGTCCGTTTTTGAATGACAGTTTGGGTGAGCAATATTGAGAACGACATCAATGATGCCATCATCGTTGGTGCCCTGAGTCTCCTTTGCCGGAACAACTTTATATTTGCCATAACTGTTTTTCAAAAAGTAGTCTTGTACACTTTGTTGATTCTGACCGAAGATAGTCGTTGAAAAATCATTCTCAATGTCTTCATCGGTAAAGCTGACTTGAACAACAAGCAACGGTTGCTCAATAACGTCATTGGCTCCATTTGCCATGCGTGACAAGCTTCTAGTGTCAACACGTGATTTTTGCAGCAGGTTGTGATTCGCACGTGGCTTAAACACTTGCTCGACAGAATGAACAGGTTTGATTTTTACCTTAGCGATGTTTGACTGTGGCGGGGGAATAGCATGGTTGGTTGCTAATACTCCTGTAGATGTGATGATTGCATTGTTACTCTCGAACTGATACTCAGCGAAATACCACAACTTATCATCGCCTTGAACATAGAGTGTTCCCTGTGCATCTTGATACCAAAATAGCTCTTCCGAGCCCATCAGACGTAGTTCCTTAACGCTTCCGTCTGATAAAGCCATGGTATGCCAAGTCGGGGCTGGTGGGGTGCTAGAGTGAACAGATATTGACGTAAGGGTAGCTGCAATAGCTAGATAGAATTTTCTCATCCTCATTATTCATTTCCATTGTGCAGATGTAATAAGCATTACTTACAAATCTGCTGGTTACAGATGAGAGGACTCTATCAATTGAGTTGTATGTCAACCAATTAAGTTTTGTTCTGTCGACATAAGTTATCTTTATATAATCAATTAGTTATAATAGATATGCATAGTGAGATAAGAGTTCATTATCACTATGCGTATTACTGGTTATTTTGTTAAAACGAATGACTTAACCTTATTTAACATCCAATTGCTCATCTAGGTTCAACACCGTTAATGCATTACTGACACTGGTCGCAATGACATCAATTACCCCCGTTCTCAGTGCACCAAGCAGCGCCAATGGCTTGCTGTTTTCTGCTGCAATCGCAATGACTTGCGAAATAGGTCTGAACTCTTCTAGCCCCAATCCAATGACTCTGTCACTCATCACTGTCACCGCAGACTTACCGTGAATATCAAAAAAGTCGTAACCAGCAAAATCACCGACCACACCTTGTTGCATTCGAGACTGAACAACTTCTTCAGCAGTAAACCAACCGAGATCAACCATATAACTGTTTTCACTCATGTCACCAATACCGACTAAGGCAACATCGGCTTTACGAGCGAGATCTAACGTCTGTTTAACGGTCGCATTTTGCATAAAGGCGAGCTTTTGCTCACGGTTCTCGGCATACGCAGGTGCATAGAGGGTCTCTGAACTACCACCGTAGCTTTTTGCGAACTGGCGGCAAATATGATCAGCATTAAACATGCCTCCTCTGGGATGGATACCACCGATGCCACAAACAAATTTGACGTCTCGTTGAGGGATAACGCCGGTATGATGTGCAACTGCGGAGACGTTCCTCCCTTGGCCAACCGTCACTACGCTGCCATTTTGCAATGTACTTGCCATATATTTAGAGACCAAACCTGCGACCTGGAGACGCTGCTGCTCTTCACTTGGCTGATCAAGTGCTACTAGCGCGCGCTTCACTCCAAATCGTTCAACAAGCCTCTGTTCTATCTTGGCACTGAATACGGGATGATATTTTACTGTTATCTCCACAATCCCTTCATCACGAGCCTGCTTAAGCATTCTTCCGACTTTGGCACGAGATACAGCGAACTTTCTTGAAATCTCTTCTTGCGTTGCGCCATCTTGATAGTAGGCGACCGCAATTTCCGTCAATAGGTCAGCGTTGTCATCAGAAATTTCGTTTTGAGTTTTGTTCATACTGTTATCGTCTCAGCTAAATTTACGCACGTTACATATGCTCATCAACGTAGCATATGTCATCACCTGTTTGATTGCCAACATTTGCTCATCTTCGATACATTTTCTCAGCCAAGCTTTTGCAATTAACTATCGAGGGCTAAGCCTTGCTATCACTTGGCAAACGTTTAGTTCAGTATGTTAGCGTCGACGAACAAAAAAATAGTTGATGAACATCACTATAACCTTATTTCTACGATTGACTTTTTGCGTCAGTAAGATAATTATGGAGCCATCATTTACTCAACGTAAGAGCAAATGTTCACAACAAATGCTCACACGCTGAAGAATTCCGGTCAGTTGACCGTCTGAGCTTAATACTTGTACAAGACGATTAACTACCTCGCTTGCAAATGCACTATGCACTTCTACAGTTTTCACGTGCAGCCCATTAAATAGGATGATCGAAATGAGCAACAAATTAGAGCAACTTCGTAAACTAACGACCGTAGTCGCAGATACTGGTGAAATTGAAGCTATCAAGAAGTACCAACCAGAAGACGCAACCACTAACCCATCTCTGATTCTAAAAGCGGCTCAAATTGCAGAGTACGCACCGCTTATCGACGCCTCTATCGCATACGCAAAATCTCAAAGCAGTGACAAAGCACAACAAGTTCAAGACACTTGTGACATGCTAGCGGTTAACATCGGTAAAGAAATCCTAAAAACCATTCCAGGCCGCATCTCAACTGAAGTTGATGCACGTCTTTCTTACGACACCGAAGGTAGCGTTGCAAAAGCTCGTCAATTAGTAAAAATGTACAACGACGCTGGTATCACCAATGACCGTATTCTGATCAAACTTGCGTCAACTTGGGAAGGTATCCGCGCGGCTGAAATCCTAGAAAAAGAAGGCATCAACTGTAACCTGACACTGCTATTCTCATTCGCTCAGGCGCGTGCATGTGCTGAAGCTGGCGTATTCCTTATCTCTCCTTTTGTCGGTCGTATCATGGACTGGTACAAAGCGAAAGAAGGCCGTGATTTCGAAGCTCAAGAAGATCCTGGTGTTATCTCTGTTGCAAACATCTACAACTACTACAAAGAGCACGGTTACAAGACCGTTGTTATGGGCGCAAGCTTCCGTAACATCGGCGAGATCCTAGAACTTGCTGGCTGTGACCGTTTAACTATCGCGCCTCAACTTCTTGCAGAACTAGAAGCAACAGAAGGCGAAGTGGTAGAGAAGCTAATTGACTCTAACGGTACTAAAGAGCGCCCTGCAGCAATGACTCACGCCGAATTCTTGTGGGATCACAACCAAGACCCTATGGCTGTAGAAAAGCTAGCTGAAGGCATCCGTAACTTCGCTGTTGACCAAGGCAAACTAGAAGAGATGATCGCAGCTAAGCTGTAATCACTACCCAATAATTAAAGAGGAACGAATTTCGTTCCTCTCTTACATCTACTACTAACGAATTTTTCATTTCGAATCTATTTTGGAAGCAATTATGAATCGCAAACATCTAGCTAACGCTATCCGTGCTCTAAGCATGGACGGCGTTCAACAAGCAAATTCTGGGCACCCTGGCGCACCTATGGGCATGGCTGATATCGCTGAAGTGCTTTGGCGCTCTCACCTAAACCACAACCCATCTAATCCAGAATGGGCTGACCGCGACCGTTTCGTACTTTCAAACGGTCACGGCTCAATGCTGATTTACTCTCTGCTTCACCTAGCAGGTTATGAGCTTTCAATTGAAGACCTTAAAAACTTCCGTCAGCTGCACTCTAAGACTCCTGGTCACCCAGAGTATGGTTATGCACCTGGCATCGAAACAACGACTGGTCCGCTAGGTCAAGGCATCACCAACGCTGTTGGTATGGCAATGGCTGAAAAAGCACTAGCAGCACAATTCAACACAGAAAACTTCGATATCGTAGACCACTACACTTATGCGTTCATGGGTGATGGCTGTCTAATGGAAGGTATTTCGCACGAAGCGTGTTCACTAGCGGGCACACTAGGTCTTGGCAAGCTAATCGCATTTTGGGATGACAATGGCATCTCTATCGACGGTCACGTTGAAGGTTGGTTCTCTGACGACACACCTAAGCGTTTTGAAGCGTACGGCTGGCATGTTATTCCTGCTGTTGATGGTCACGATGCTGACGCAATCAACGCGGCGATTATCGCTGCTAAAGCGGATCCGCGCCCTACTCTAATCTGTACTAAAACAGTGATTGGTTTTGGTTCTCCAAACAAATCAGGGTCGCACGATTGTCACGGTGCACCACTAGGCGCTGAAGAAATTGCAGCTACTCGTAAAGAATTAGGTTGGGAGCACGGTCCTTTTGAAATTCCGCAAGAAGTTTACTCAGAATGGGATGCGAAAGAAGCGGGCGCAGCTAAGGAAGCAGCGTGGAACGAGAAACTTGCAGCTTATGAAGCAGCACATCCTGAACTTGCCGCTGAATTCAAACGCCGCGTAAATGGTGACCTACCTGCACAATGGGAAGAGAAAGCATCGGCAATCATTGCTGATCTTCAAGCTAACCCTGCCAACATTGCATCACGTAAAGCATCGCAAAATGCCCTAGAAGCATTCGGCGCTATGCTACCTGAATTCATGGGCGGCTCTGCTGACCTAGCACCGTCTAACCTGACTATGTGGTCGGGCTCTAAGTCTCTTGCAGCAAATGACTTCTCTGGTAACTACATCCACTACGGTGTGCGTGAATTCGGTATGACGGCGATCATGAACGGTATTGCGCTACACGGTGGTTTCGTACCTTACGGCGCAACCTTCCTGATGTTCATGGAATACGCGCGTAACGCCATGCGTATGGCGGCACTGATGAAAATTCAGAACATTCAGGTTTACACGCACGACTCTATCGGTCTTGGCGAAGATGGTCCGACTCACCAACCAGTTGAGCAGATCGCATCTCTACGTCTAACGCCAAACATGAGCACATGGCGCCCATGTGACCAAGTTGAATCGGCAGTGGCTTGGAAACTGGCTATCGAGCGTAAAGATGGTCCTTCAGCACTGATCTTCTCTCGTCAAAACCTAGCCCAGCAAGATCGTGACGCACAGCAAGTCGCCAACATTGCTAAGGGTGGCTACATCCTTAAAGATTGCGCTGGTAAGCCAGAGCTTATTCTTATCGCAACAGGCTCTGAAGTTGAACTTGCTGTTGAAGCAGCCGCGCAGCTAACCGCTGAAGGCAAAAAGGTCCGCGTTGTTTCAATGCCTGCAACGGACGCATTCGACAAGCAAGACGCGCAATACCGTGAGTCTGTACTGCCATCTGACGTTACCGCTCGTATCGCTATCGAAGCAGGCATCGCTGATTTTTGGTACAAGTACGTTGGCTTCGGTGGCAAGATCATCGGCATGACAACGTTTGGCGAATCTGCACCAGCAGGCGAACTATTCAAGATGTTCGGCTTTACCACTGAAAACGTTGTAAACACAGCAAAAGAGCTTCTAGCTTAATTACTGCAACGCTTAATTAAAAAGCCCCGCTCAATGAGCGGGGCTTTTTACTGTTTATTTATTTCTCTTCGAACCGTTTTGCAAGCATATTGAACTGATTGACTTGGAGTTTTAAATCTCCGGAGTGATGTTTGACCACTTGTGCGGCAGCTAGATTTTGTTCTGCTGTTGACGCTATTGATTGGATATGCAAGTTCACATCGCTCGACAATTGACGTTGCTGGTGAGCAGAATCTTCTACTGTTTGCATCAAACTGTTCATTGATTGCATTAAATGCTCTACCTCAGACAACTGTTCGGCACTTTGTTGAGCTACCTGACCACAGGTATCGGTATGTCTCTGGTTAGAAATGATTTCTGTTTGCCAACTTTCGATGGTGGCAAGCATTGCTTCGATACTTGATTTTATCTGTGTGGTGGCGTTTGATGTTCGTCCAGATAAAGCCCGAACTTCATCTGCGACAACTGCAAAGCCTCTTCCTTGTTCACCGGCTCGTGCCGCTTCAATAGCCGCATTCAAGGCGAGTAAGTTGGTCTGTTCGGCAATACCGCCTATCTCCTCCATCATATTGCTAACTTGCTGTGCTTGTTCACTTAGCTGATAAGTAGTACCCGTCGCCTTTTCAGCCTGAAGACTTAGATTCTCTAGGTTCTCATAGGTCTGACTAATACTTTGTTTTGCCCCTGAACAAGTCCTAAGCGTAACATTTACAATCTGATGCGCTTCTTGCGCACTTGAAGACACCTCGTTAGCATTTAGCTCAACCTCTTGTATTGCTTCACGAACTTGGCGAATATTTTGAGTCTGCTGATCTAATGCTTCACTAACTTGGTAAGACGTCGCACTCAAATTGTCAGCGAGATCTTGAATAGGCTTGGTTGAATCCGTCATACGCCCAAGGACAGTGCGAATTCGCGCGGATAAAAGTTTGAGGTGAAAATCCGCAATAGAGTATTGTTTATTACCTGAAAAAACCAAGCGGCTGACGCTGTCATATTTCTTTTGTAGTTTATTGAGTTGACGTGGTGTATCAAACAACTCTTGACGAAACAGTCCTGCAACAACCGCAAGTGGAAGAATGCTCAGTATGAAACTCGGTATACCTGATAAAGGCATAACATTGGATATCACGGGTGCCGTCAACGCGCTGAGCAAAACCGAATAGCGTATTGTGTCTGAGATCTGCAATGACCAAGTACGCCCAGAACGCTCTGCTTTCATTAACCCATAATAAGCTTTGGCGGCAACATCAACCCACTCACGTTTAGGTTTCACCCGAACAGATTGATACCCGACCACTTCATTGTCTTCATAAATTGGTGTTACATAAGCATCGACCCAGTAATAACCACCTGACTTAGTACGATTTTTCACGATTCCGCGCCAAGCTTTGCCTTGTTTCAGGTTTTGCCACATATCGGCAAAGGCAGCTTTGGGCATGTCCTGATGGCGGACAATGCTATGATTCTGACCAAGTAACTCTTGTTGTGAGTATTCTGCAACTTGTGCGAATGCTTCATTACTGTAGGTGATAACACCTTTCAGGTCGGTGGTGGACACCAACTGTTGCTCATCGTGTAACACGGTTTCTTGTTGAGAGGGGGTTTGGACTGACATTATTCTAATACTTTAGAGTAGTAATATGACGGCGAATATAAACAATAATTTGATTTATGACAAAATATTAATAGATACGCTTTTCAATTATTTGAGCTATTTCACTCCTTGCTGATATCTTGAATCCTAACAAGTTACTTCCTCATCTCATTGTGGATAAATTCATTAACAACATACGCAAATCAATCGTTTATAATATAAGGATTAATGAGATGAATATGGTAAGAGCACGGATTCGACCCTACACTGATAATGTCGGTAGAAGACCTCATAAAGCACGCTAAAAAGGTAAAAAAGTCTTGGTACTTAAGTTTAAACAATTCAGTTTAAGACAACTGGCTTTCATTGGCTCAACGCTAACGGTGGCGCTGTTTTTACTGTGCTACTTAGGATTTAAAGCCGTGTGGAGTCATGAACGCGCCCTCCAAGCCTCGCTTGATAGACAACTGTTTGAAGTTGAGCGAGTTGAAACGGTCCTTGCGATGGAAGAATTGGAGCTGAGAGCCTCAGTCGAAGACTACGCCGCATGGAGTACCATGGCCAATTATGTCATCTCTCCCACACAAGATTTTGTCGAAAAGAGTATCGGTAAACACGCCTTTATATCAAAAATCATTGATGGCATTATTATCTTCGACAACAAGAATAATCCGGTTTGGACGGGCTACTTCAACGGCACCGAGGTCGTTAACCAATCGTTTATCGCTTTAGAAAACGCACAGACGGTCTCTCGACTGCTGGCAAAGGCGAGTCGTTCAACTATCTCAACCATTTCTTCTTACGTCGATTACGCTTCCTATCAAAATAGCGCTTATATGATCGCCTCTGCACGTATATGTACTAGCGATGCTATCGACTGTGGGTTTGGTTATCTCGTCTTCATTCGTAAAATTAGACCTGAGTTTGTCGCGCAGATCGAACTTGCAACTGGTGTTGACATAAGTGTGGCTCCATCCGACGATATCGAGAAGCCAGATACTCGCAAGGTGGATAACCAGCATTACCTCTACAAACAAGATACTCTTGATAATCGTGTTATCCAGTTCAAGATTGACCACAACGAGAAGCTACCTGCTTTTATCTCTTGGCAGGAAATGGCGGCATTGGCGTTTTTTGCCTTCGTGATGTTCATCGTCAACTTGTATGTCGTTAACTTTTTTATTGCCCCTTTACGTGAAGCTGAAGGATACTTAAAACGCTTTGGTCGCAATGGCGATAAACTGCCAAATGCAGATTCTTTTGTTTCCAAAGAAATGCGCAGTTTTGCTCATAAAATCAATGCTATTATCGTCGAACTTGAAGAGAAACGCGCCATACTCAAGCAGCAGTCAAATATCGATGTGGTCACCGGAATTGCCAATCGGCGTTTTCTATATCATCAAGCTAAGCATTTTGTCGATGACCTAGAATATGGTTATGTCGCGATTATTTTAATTGATATCGACCACTTCAAACCATTCAACGACAACTATGGTCATATGCAAGGTGATGGTGCGCTCAAAGAAGTAGCTCAGGCCCTTCAACAAACCGTGACCGAATATGAGCATATAGTCGGCCGCTATGGCGGAGAAGAGTTCTGCGCCATTTTGGCGGCAGACAAACCCGTTCAATTGCAGCCTTACTTATCATTATTGGTCGAGAACGTACGTCAGCTCAATATTGAGCACCTCTACTCCTCATGTGACAACAAGGTAACCGTCAGTGCAGGTGCATCAAGCGCTCATATTGAATCGTACTCTGAATTATCTCGTCTTTTTCAGCAGGCGGATGAGGCACTCTATCAGGCCAAACATAATGGCCGTAACTGTGCGGAAATTTATTCTAAACCTAGCATCAAGGCCGTTTAACGCTTTACTCTAGGGGAATTCCCCTTACAATTGACACAAATTTGTATATCAAGGTTGTCCTATGTCTATCCAATGGTTTCCGGGTCACATGCATAAAGCTCGGAAAGAGATTGAAGAAGCAATCCCACAAGTAGATGTCATTATAGAAGTACTTGACGCGCGTATTCCGTTTAGCAGCGAAAACCCGATGATTTCTGAACTTCGCGGCAATAAGCCAGTTGTCAAAGTGCTCAACAAACGTGATCTTGCCGACCCTGAATTGACACAGCTTTGGATTGACCACTTAGAAAAAGAAAGCAATGTTAAAGCGATGGCTATCACGACATCAAACGTGCAAGAAGTTAATAAAATTCTTGAGCTTTGCCGTAAACTTGCCCCTCACCGTGAAGAGATTGGTAAGAACATTCGCACCATGATCATGGGTATTCCTAATGTCGGCAAATCAACAATTATTAATACACTCGCGGGCAGAACCATCGCGGTTACGGGTAACCAACCTGCAGTAACACGTCGTCAGCAGCGCATTAACCTGCAAAATGGCATCGTATTATCAGACACCCCGGGAATTTTGTGGCCTAAAGTAGAAAATCCGCATAGTGGCTTTCGTTTAGCCGCAACTGGTGCGGTAAAAGATACCGCAATGGAGTATGATGAAGTCGCCTTTTACACCGTCGAATATCTCGCTAAGGCTTACCCAGAGCGCCTAAAACAACGCTATGAAATAGAAACCTTGCCTGAAAGTGACATTGAATTGATGGAAGAAATAGGTCGCCGCCGCGGCGCATTACGCGCTGGTGGCCGAGTTGACCTGCATAAATGTTCAGAGATCTTATTGCATGAACTGAGAAATGGCACCCTAGGCCAAATCACGCTTGAAGTACCAGAGATGATCACCCAAGAGCTGATTGAAGTCGAAATTGAGGCCACGCTCAAGGCTGAACAAAAAATCAAGAAAAAAGAAGAGCGCCGTAAGCGTTATCTTAGGAATAAACGCTAGTTTATTCACAGGGTGGCCATCGGCCGCCCTTTTTATTACCCTAAGACAATTTACCCCGAGACATTTTTCGCCTTAAGCGGATGTTTTGTTATAATGTAACAAACTATCTCAGGGTTAAGTGTATGAAAACACCTACAAACATCATCACAGGTTTTCTTGGTACAGGTAAAACCACCGCAATTCTTAATTTATTGAAAGAAAAGCCAGCCGATCAAAATTGGGCGGTGTTGGTCAATGAATTTGGCGAAATTGGCATTGATGGTGCCATGATGACCGAACACGGTGCTTTGATTAAAGAGGTCCCAGGAGGCTGCATGTGCTGTGCGGCTGGGGTACCGATGTCAGTTGCGATAACGGCATTACTGCGCACCAACCCTGACCGATTGATCGTCGAGCCAACCGGACTCGGTCATGCTGACAAAATACTGGCCACCCTATCTTCGACACAGTTTGAGCCCTACATCGATTTAAAAGCGACAATCTGCTTGGTCGATCCGCGTAACTTGTCTAATCCTAAATACTTAGGTAATCAAAATTTTAACGACCAATTGGCGATTGCAGATATTGTGATTGGAAATAAAGTCGATGAGTGCCATGTCAGTGATATTGATGCTTTCAATGATTGGGTTACCGACCAAACCCCAGCCAAACTATACAGTCAACTGGTTAAACAAGGACGATTTCCAATCGAATTACTTGACAACCCAGGCCGCCATCAAGTTAAACAATCATTGTCACACCAGCATCAACACGCCGAGATGGAGCCTCAGTTTCAACTGCCACCAAACAAACTCTATATTCGAAAAGAAAATCATGGACAGGGATATTACAGTTGCGGCTGGATCTTTGGTTCAGAAGTCAGCTTTGATTTTGATGACATATTTTCGATGTTGTCAGATCTTAACGCAGAACGAGTCAAAGGCGTACTCAATACCAACAATGGCTGCTTTGCCTTCAATGTCAGTAATAAAGTAGTGTCGGTCAACCAGATGTCGCTTGAAGGGTTTGAAAGTCGTTTAGAGGTGATCGATAGCCAGCTGCTACCTTGGGATCAACTGGAAATGATATTGAAGCAGATTGCTAGTTTAGAATAGACACAAACCTATAGACGACAAGAGGCGCACTTAAAGTGCGCCCTATCCCTCGTACTCAATCGTGAGTCTGCGAATCAGGATGTCATTTGGCATCGACCTGATAATAAACGAGGCTTTCAATTGTTGTTTGAATCCATCCAAATTGTAGGTAAGACGATAAATCCTCCATGCGGGTCGGTTCAGATTGCCTTACCCTTTAACTATGGTTCAGAACCAATAATATGCAAGGTGGCATCTTACTTTTTGATGCGTTTTTTTGTGACCGACATCTATAATTCCCACTAACCTTGATCTGCTAGTTCTCTCATAATTGAAAATCAATATTCCAATCTTATCGCTATAGTTCACTTTAGACAGGCGTATAATTTTGACTTCAAACCCAAGCAAAACCACATATCATGGAGCTTATTCCTTTATGACTAAGAGAGAGAAGTTAAAACAATCGTTATTGGCTAAGGTGCCCAAAGACGCCATTAATCAATTTCTCTCCAAGGATAAAACTCCGATTTCCGTATTGTTCTTGTCCTTGATCGTCGGCTTGTTAGCAGGTCTAGTCGGTACCTACTTTGAAATAGCAGTTCACTTTGTCTCGCAAACACGCACAGAATGGTTAAAAAGTGAAATCGGCGCCCTGCTCCCTTTATGGCTTGCCGCGTTTCTCATTAGCGCCATGCTCGCTTTTGTTGGCTATTTCCTTGTACACCGATTTGCCCCCGAAGCCTCTGGTTCTGGCATTCCCGAGATAGAAGGGGCAATGGATGGCATCCGTCCCGTACGTTGGTGGCGCGTGATTCCGGTTAAGTTCTTTGGTGGTATGGGAGCGTTAGGTTCCGGCATGGTTTTGGGGCGTGAAGGTCCTACAGTGCAAATGGGCGGAGCCATAGGTCGTATGGTGACTGATATCTTTAAGATCAAAAATGACGATACGCGCCACTCTCTATTAGCCTCGGGAGCAGCTGGTGGCCTTGCCGCAGCGTTTAACGCCCCGTTAGCAGGAATCATGTTTGTCGTTGAAGAAATGCGCCCACAATTTCGCTATTCACTTATTTCACTGCGAGCCGTGATCGTTTCTGCTGTTTCCGCCAATATTGTCTTTCGATATATCAACGGTCAGGATGCAGTCATTACCATGCCGCAATACCAAGCTCCTGAGCTCGCGACTTTGTGGTTATTTTTGCTGCTCGGTGCACTATTTGGTATTTTTGGTGTGCTATTTAATCAACTCGTGACGTTGTCGCAGGATATGTTCGTTAGATTCCATCGTCATGATAGAAAACGATACTTATTGATGGGTTCTGTGATTGGTGGCTGCTTTGGTCTAATGCTGCTTTATTTTCCTGAAGTGACCGGTGGTGGTATTTCACTCATCCCAACCATCACCAACGGTGGTTACAGTGCCCCGCTACTGCTTATGCTATTTTTAGCCCGTATCGTAACCACGATGATCTGTTTTGGTTCTGGCGCTCCCGGTGGAATATTCGCCCCAATGCTGGCGCTCGGTACCTTATTCGGCTACGCCTTTGGGTTAATCGCCCAAGGCCTATTTCCCGAGTTAGACATCACTCCAGGTATGTTTGCAATTGCTGGAATGGGCGCCCTTTTTGTTGCCACCGTGCGCGCACCTATCACCGGTATCTTACTAGTGATAGAAATGACCAACAATTACTACCTGATTTTGCCATTGATCATCACCAGTCTAGGCGCTGGTACCTTTGCTCAATTACTTGGCGGTAAGCCTATCTATAGTCAATTACTCCATAGAACATTGAAAAATGAGAAGCTAAGAAAAAAAGATCTGCCAAGCAATCCAGAATGATATTTGCCACGCAACCGATTGGCTTGTTATTATCGCGTGCAAACGATTAATGACAATGGATTGCACTGATCAAAAATAGAGTTTTTACTTTAATTGGTCGGTTTAATAATGAGCTAAGGATTAGACTTGTTCAACTGGCGACGTTTCACTCAATTTCAGAGTGTCCCACCTTCTCAAGCAGGATTAGCGCTTGGTATGATTGGTCTTGGACATGCTTGGGCACTTTATATTCCTGAAATAGGTCAAACTATTCGCCCTTATATGGCCGGAATGGGTGCGTTTCTGCTGCTACCCGTTCTAGTCAAGTACCTTAGTAGTTACAGTACCTTTATCACCGACATCCGTCACCCGCTTCGGGGCAGCTTAATGGCACCGATGAGTATGGCGCTGCTGATTCTTAGTGACTATTTAGCGATAATCTCCCCGATCATTGCATATCCAATATGGTTCGCCGCATTATTACTGCACCTGTCGATGATGCTGCTATTTTTTACCTTTCAACTGCTCAATTTCAAAATGTCGAATATTGTACCAAGCTGGTTTCTGTATCCGGTTGGGGTTATTAGTAGCTCATTGGCTGGTACTCAATTTGGCCATACGTTATTTTCTGAAACCTTAGTCATGGTCTGTATTACCATCTACTTTTTTATGCTGCCTCTGGTGCTATACCGATTGGTTTTTGAGGGTATGCTACCTAAACAAGCCAGGCCGACATTAGCTATTATGGCCGCCCCCGTTAACCTCACGCTCGCGACCTACTTGGTCAACTTTGCCGAGCCTGATCCTATATTAACCGGTGCGCTGGCAGGTATAGCGATTACCATGACGTTACTGATCTACTTATGTTATATCCGTTTAATGCGACTTAAATTCCAACCATCAATCGCAGCGGTCACCTTTCCTTCAGTGATCAGTGCCATCGCGATGCATCGCCTAACCAGTTTTTTTGCTGACGAGTATCCACAATGGTATTGGTTACATAACTTTGGTTTGTTTGAGTTGTCGGTGGCGACTGGTTTAGTTATTTGGGTAACCTTAGGCTACGTAAAAATGTACTGGCCGGAGGTTTTTACTCAAAATCCAATCGAATAAAACATTGCATCAATAATACAAAACGATATATATATTAATTAGTTAAGGCTGGTTAAGCCTAGCGGTATAATGTACGCACGAACACCATTGATATTTTTATTTGTAACTATACACGCAAACACTAAATGATCGACTCGTAATATTATCAAAACTGATTCATATATTCTCTGTCAAATGGCGCTGACTTCAAAAAAGGATATATGAAGATGAATAAACTAAATAATTATTCGACCCTACCTCGATTCGTTAATGATAAATTAAATTATTATCTTAATGACTTAATTTACTCAAATAATAATAAAAATCACCTCGTTTTAGGTGCGGTACCGACCGAAAAAGATCTGGTCATTCAAAGTAATGACTATTTAGACTTATCGAATAATCCAGAAATTATAGAACACCACATAAGCGCTATTCGCAAACGGAAAAATAGCCCGTTTATGTCTGGGATCTTTTTACAAAATGAAACAGCTAAACCACAAGTCGAGATACAATTAGCCAACTACACAGGATTCCAGTCTTGCTTGTTATCCCAATCAGGTTGGGCTGCGAATCTGGCATTACTACAAACGATTTGTGACAGTTCTACTCAGATCTATGTCGATTTTTTTGCCCATATGTCACTGTGGGAAGGGGCTCGAATCGCAGGTGCTGATATCCACCCTTTTATGCACAATAATGTAAAGCATTTAAGTAAACTGATTAAACGCCATGGCCCTGGAATCGTCTTGGTAGATTCGATTTACAGCACGATAGGTACCATCGCTCCCCTGGCCGATCTTATCGCCGTGGCGAAAGAGAACGGTTGTGCAATTTTGGTTGATGAGTCTCATTCACTTGGCACTCACGGGGAACAAGGACGCGGATTACTTCATCAGCAGAACCTGACCCACTTAGTTGATTTTATGACCGCAAGTTTAGCCAAGACGTTTGCCTATCGCGCTGGCGCAATTTGGTGTAACAATCAAGCCGATAAATGCATCCCCTTTGTCGGCTATCCCGCTATATTTAGCTCAGCGATGCTACCGTATGAACTCGACAGACTAGACAAAACGCTCGAAGTGATACAACGCAGTGATGACAAACGTCAGCGCTTAGAAGAAATCAGCCACTCTATTAAAACGGAATTAATTGATATTGGCATTAGCGTACGCAGTCATTCACAAATAATTGCATTAGAAACAGGAGATGAAAGAAACACTGAGAAAGTGAGAGATTACTTAGAGTCAAATGGTATATTTGGAGCGGTGTTTTGTCGCCCGGCAACACCGCGCAATAAAAATATTATTCGCTTTTCACTCAATAGTTCGATCACGGATGACCAAGCTGATAAGTTAATTAACGTTTGCCGCCAGGCTTATAAAAATCAAAACTTATATATTTTGTAATATATAAAAGCCCACGAGGTGGGCTTTTATATCCAGTTAGCAATTTTATCAAGTAATAAACTGGTATCTGCAGGTTTAACAATAAAGTCATTCATACCGACTTGTTGGATTTTTTCTATCGTTTCTGGGCTCGAATCGCCGGTATAAGCCAATATGGGTATACTTGAATACGTTGCTTGTGACTGCCGGATTGACTCAGTCGCTTGCAAGCCATCGATTAAAGGCATCTCGAGATCCATGATGATTAAGTCCACTTGGCGATCTGCTATTACGCTAAGCGCTTGCTGTCCATCCTCCGCTTGCAACACGTCAAAGCCTTGTTGCTCGAGTAAAATAGCGGTGTAAGTTCTCAGTGAGTGGTTATCGTCAGCCAATAAGATGGTTTTCCCTGTCACTACACGCTTACGCGGTAAAAGATTTCGATTCGTGCTCGGAGTTTCAAACAGCAATTCATCTAATATTGCCCCCGTTTTTAGTAAAAAGGTATGGACCTCAACTGGATACACGGTTAAATGGCGTTCAATATCATTGTGATAGCGATTTTGTTGATTAAACAGAAATACGATCCGCCCTTCAGTGAAATGCAGTTTACTCTCAAGCTCGTGTAAGGCGTCTGGGTTCTCTATCGCTTCGTCTAGATTGATAATGATGAGGTCAAATTCAAATTCATACTCTTGTTTATTGCGCGCTGCTTCCAGTGATAACTGACGCAGGCGAAAACCGCGATAAAAAGCCTCTTCGTTGATCAGGCGAAATGGTTTGCTCTGGCCGCCAATATAAAGTACAGATTTTGATTTCATGATATCGGCTTTAATGTTGACCACTTCTTTTGATTTGTACAGAGGAAAACGCAGTGTAAACTCCGTCCATTGACCGAGCTCAGAGCGACAGCATATCTGCCCCCCTAAGGCAACCATGACTTTACGACAAAAAGGCAAGCCCAAACCATAACTGCCTGTTTTACCAAAGGTATAGAAATCTTCAAATACATTGTCTAGCACATCAGGCTCAATGCCAACACCATTATCAGTAAACACCAATTCATTGTGCCGTTCAAAACACCTCAGTTCGACTGATATTTTAAACCCGCTATCGTTTTGGTAGTAAAAGGCATTTTTGAGTAGGTTGTACAACGCATATTTTATTAGCGCATCACTGCCAAAAAAATCAAAGTCATCTCCGGGCAATAAGTTAACGGCCTGTTTGTCTTTGCCACTCTTATACGCAAAACTTCGCAATGATCCTTCCACAACATGACGAATAGAGTGCTTCTTAAACGTATTTCTTGAGACTCGATTTTCATCAATTGAAGTAAGAAGCAAATCAATGGTTTCATTACCAGTACGAATCACTTCATCGGCATCAGTCAGAATTTCTCGCGCAATGGCTACCTCCTGCTCGGTTAACTTGTAACTCGCAGCATGACTGTTATTCAGTGGTGGCAGCAATGAGTCAAGTACGTCTAAAGAAGATTTAAGTGCGCTGAGAGGGTTGCGCATTTCATGAGCGATACCCGCACCAAATGATTTAGCGAGCGACACTTTAACCTCATGACCCGCTTGATTACGAAAGTAAAATAAATTACCAAAAACATAGGTAAACAGAAAAATCGGAATGTAGGGCAAAACCATTTGTTGCTGAACGGCTTCTAGATCAAAACCATAAACGATGAAGTAGGCAGCGGCTATAGCAACGACTGCCTGAGAAAGCATCAAACGTGTTTGGTGGATCAGTAGGACATGTAAGAAGATCGAGGCCATAAAAGACATTGCCCAAATCGTTGACCATTCATTCATAAACATCATGAAGCTAAAGAAAAATGGTAGGCAAATACCGATAGAGACAAAGTAATATTCAGCTAAATACCGTTGCAAATATTTAGGTAGATAGAGTCGCAGAGCAATACCAGCAAACAGCACTGAGCATGCTATACGCAGGGTAAGGTTCTCATACGGCTGAGGAAAAAGTTCACTCCAAATATAATAATAAGTAGGAAAACCAATCAGCCCCATCCACCCAACCAAAGTGAGGTTGGGCTCAGCATATTGATAGACCTTACGAATCGAGTCTAGAATTGCGTCCATTCACTTCCTTACCGCGCAAAGCAGCCCCGGTGGTTATTTTAAATTTCATCGTGCTAATTAAGTTTTAGCACATTTTATCTAAAGCCTACGCTCAGTAGAGCATTGACACTTTGTTTATGTGACCACTAGCTGAATTGTGCTTCCTACTCGGCTCGAAAAAACATCGATCCTTTGTGACATCTGCTCTTTAAGTTCACTGACATGCGAGATGATGCCGATCATTCTTCCAGATTGCTGTAAGTCGACCAACGTCTGGATGGCCAGATCCAGTGACTCAGGATCCAAACTGCCAAAGCCTTCATCTATAAACAAGGTATCAAGGCGAATACCTCCGCTGTATGACTGCACCACATCAGAAAGCCCAAGCGCCAGCGCCAGTGCTGCCATAAAAGATTCACCGCCCGATAAAGTGGCGACATCGCGCGCTTTACCCGTGTAACCATCCTCAACACTCAAGTCTAGGCCTCGGCCTGCCGCCCCTTTAAATCCATCCGTTTTACGCACCAGTTGATAACGACCTTTACTCATCAATGACAAACGTTGCGAGGCCTGAATAAGCACATCATCGAGCAATACACCGAGCACAAATCGATGCAAGCTGACTCGACTACCTGTTTTACCACTGGTCACATCATATAAAGTACCATAAACCTTATATTGCGCCTCAAGTTGGCTGTTCTTGTCATGCAAACGTGCAATGTCTTGCTGGACTTTTTCAACACGTTGATACTCAGAATAGACACTATCAAGCTTGTTACGTAAAATTTGGTACTCAGCATTGGCCGTGGCCAACTCTGTTTCGATTGCGCCTAATTGTGGTTTGTCGACCTGTTTTAACTGTTCGGCTAGATCTGCGATAGTTTGCTCTATCTTGGTCGTCTGCTGGTTATAGTCATTAAGCGTCTTCTGCCACTGCTCTAGCTGTTCATCTGACGTTTTGCTTTCAATAAACTGTTGTTCGTTGTCGAGTGTCGACTCGGCAAGTTCTGCCTGCCACTGTTGTTCGATTAAGCTCAACTGATGCGCCGCTTTGTCGAGAAGTTCACGATTTGTTTTGGCTTGACTCTCAATGTCAGCAATAACAAGATCCGCTTGTTTACTGGCCTGCTGCGCCGTCTCTAACGCCAGCTTAAGCTGCTCGATTTTCTGGTAGTTTTGCTGATAATGCTGCTGCACAACCTCTAACGAGGTGTACTTAACATCGTAGCTAGAAATTAACTTTTGCAGTTGCTGCTTTTGCACCGTCAGTGCAGAGTTATTTGCCAACTCTTGCTCTTTAAGCTGGCTAATTTTCTCTTCGCCGTTAATACAACGTTGGTTTAACTCAACAACTAATTTTTCCATGGCGTCTAAATCAATTAACGACAGAGATTCAAGTTTTTGCTTTTGCTGATTGATCGCTTCTGACAAGGACTTGATGTCACTACTCGCATGCTGACCAAGATCCTGTTGTGCTTGCGCAATTAATTTAGATTGCTGAGCTATCGCGTGTTGATGCTGTTCAAGGCTATTACTGGCGCGATTATACGCATCTAGCGCAGCACGTTCTTGCTCGCGTGCCTGCTGCACTGCTTGTTTCGAGATTTGTTGATCGACACTTGGCGCTGGAGCGGGATGCTCGCAACTACCGCACACTGGGCACGCAAGCCCAGCTTGTAATTTCTGCGCCAAAATAGACGCTTGCGCGCTATGCCAGTTCATCTCAAGTTGATTGGCGTGTTGCTGACTAGCGTTTAGCGCCTTACTGGCTTGATCTAATGTTGTGCGCTTACTATCGGTTTGTGACTCAAGCGTAACGAGTTCCACTTTAAGCTTGTCGAGTTTGCTCAAGTCAGACAGTACACGTTGATTGCCAATCAGTTCGGCTTCAAGTGACGCCTTTTGCGTGACATCTTTACGTGCTTGTTCCAGTTTCTTGGCACCACTTTCAGCATCAACCGTCAACTGATCTTTTAACGCTTGATACTTTACCAACTTGTTCTCTAAATCAGTCTTGTTCGCTTCTAACTGATTAACTTGCTGTTCGAGTTCTGCTTTCTCACCCAATCTTACTTTCACTTGCTCAAGTTGGTAGCCTTGCTCTGTCAGTGATGTCAATTGTTCAGCGTTTTTCTGTGCAATGTCTAATTGTTGCAGGCTACTTTTTCGTTGTTGCTCAGCTTCAGTTTGACGTTGTTCAATAGTGGCGATATTACTTTTAAACTCAGCATGCTGTTTTAACGCGCTTTGCAAACTCGAATAAGTTACAGCCAACTTTCTGGCTTGAAGGGCGAGCTGAATCTTCCCACTCAGCGCATCAATGGCAGGACGATTACTTTGATGAGAGAGCAAGCTTGCTTTACTTGCCTCTAGCTTAGTAAATTGTTCGGTTACTGCTTGCGCTTTTTGCAACTTACTCTGAACAAGATTGACGTTATCTCTTTGGGCCTGCTCGCCTGCTTTGGCCTCTTCGAGCTCTTGAGCTAGTTGCGTATGTCGCTCGGCAAGCGCATGCTCACTATTTACTTCAGCCACCTGCAGCGCGCCGCGAATTTGGTTGTCAAACTCATCTTTCGCTTTACTGATAGCACTTGCTTTATCTTTCAGTGCGTATTCAATCTTTTTATACACATCTGTTTGAAACAGTTGGCCAAATATCGCTTCTCGCTCTTTTGAACTCGCCAGTAACAGTTCGCGAAACTTGCCTTGAGGAAGCACCATCACCTGACGGAATTGGGTTTCGTTAAGCCCTAACAGTGCCGTCACTTCCCCTTTTACCTGCGCTGTTTTACTGGTGATAAGTTTTTCTTCACCATCAATCTGATAAAGCGCGGCGGTGTGTTTGCGCGTTGTGGTGCCCTCACCACGCGCTTTCGGTGCTTGCTGCTCTGGCGCACGCTTAACCCGATAGTGCTTATTATTGAGTTCGAATTCCAGCTCAACTTCCGTTGCGACATCAAGTGCCGCCTGGTCGCAGCGCATTTGTATACCTTGCCGCTCATTACTGGTGGTTTCACCGTACAACGCGAAACAGATCGCATCGAGAATAGAGGTTTTGCCTGAGCCTGTTGGTCCATTAATCAAAAACAGCGGATGGCTACCTAATTGGGTAAAATCAATCACTTCTGTCGTGGCAAAAGGGCCAAATGCTTGAATGGTTAATTTGGTCGGTTTCATTGCTCGCCCTTATTGCTGATTTAGCTGTTTGATGATGTCGAGAATGGCTTGTTCTTGCTCATCACTCAGCGGTGTATCTTGCGCTTCAAGGAAAAAGTCACGGAACATATCAACTTCACTACGAGCCAGTTTAGCCGCCGCCATTTGTTGCTCAACGCCAATCAACATGCCCGGTTTTTCTAGATGTAATACATTGGGGTAGCTGACCCGAAGCTTTTCCATTGGGTTTAAAATCGCGTGCTTATCAAGTAACCGCACTAACAGATAATCGTGGTTATTTGGGTCCGTTTTGCCTTGTTCAACAATCGATTCCAGTTCCGCTTCGATAATACGCATTTGATGGGGCGCGACCAAATCAATGTGGGTCGCATTTAAAAAACCCTCTTTACCAAACTCAACTAGTGTCATGCCCTTTTTCTGATGTTGCTCAGAGAAGCTGTATTTCATCAGCGAACCAGAATAACGGATATAATCTGCGCCTTTTTTCTGCGGTTGATGAAGATGCCCGAGCGCGACGTAATCGAACGGGATGAAATGCTCATGACTGACGCGATCTGAGCCGCCGATAGACAACGGACGTTCTGACTCCGATTCAATCGCTCCGTCAACAAAGCAGTGACTGATCAACACGTTGCGCTGTCCAGGTTTAAATTGCTGTTGAATTTGCTGCGAAAGGTATTGATGCGCTTGATCGTGCGTCGAGACTGACTGTTTAAAATGATGGCGAACTAACTCAGGATCGTTATAAGGCATGCCATAAAAGGCAACTGGACCGAGATCCGACTCAATCACCACTGGCTGCAACATCTGCTCAAAATTACTGATAATATGCAGCCCTGCGGTTTTCATACGTCCCGAACCAAAGCCAAGACGCTGCGCACCATCGTGATTACCAGGAATAAGAATGATAGGCACGCCAAGCTCACCACAGACACGATCAACAAAATCATTCATCACTTCAATCGCAGCTGTTGGCGGAACGGAGCGATCATACAGGTCGCCTGCAATTACCATCGCATCCACTCGGTTAGCCTTGAGGTAATCAATGATCTGCTCAAGCACCACTTTTTGGTCTTCTAGCAGAGAGACGTTATGAAATTGACGGCCTAAGTGCCAATCAGAGGTATGAAGAAACTTCATGCAAACCCTTTATCATTCTTATGCTTTGCCCGATATAATACTGACTTCTCAACGATTTTTCTGTAGCGAATTGAGTAATGCAGAATATAGTGACTGTTTTTGCTCGCGTGAGCGCACATCGTGTTCGAGAAATAAAAAACCGCGCCTGACGCGCGGTTTGATCACTTTGCTTTATAGTAGAAGATTATTGCCCTTTGCGCTGGCAGTATTCAATCGCTTCACTAAGCAATTCCAGAGCAGATTTATCACACTCAGGTAACTTAGCTTCACTGTAGCCTAGTGGGGTCACGCGCTCGCCCCACTTAATGTGCCCGGCTCCCCATGTAAGACCCGCACCAAAGGCTGCCAACAATAAGTTATCGCCAGGTTTAACAAAACCTTGCTCAAGCGATTCACACAGCGCAATCGGCACGGTTGCTGCCGACGTGTTGCCGTAGTTATGGATGTTAACAAAGGCTTTATCTTGGCTAATACCAGCTAGGTCGCATAAGGTTTGAATAATGCGGATGTTCGCTTGATGGGGAATCACCACATCAACGTCATCAGTAGACAACTCGCTGCGCGTTAACACGCTATGTGCCGCAGCGCCCATCCCTTTCACGGCGCGCTTAAAGATCTCTTTGCCGACAAAGTTAAAGTCCCAGTAGCCGTTCTCTGCTGCAAAACGATCCATTGAGGTGCCAAATTTCGGCACTGATAAAATATCTCGCCCTTTTGAATCACAGCCCAATTGTGCTTGTTGCAGTCCAACTTGTTGTTCTGTGCGGGTCAAAACCACGGCGCCAGCACCATCACCAAATAAAACGGCCGTATCACGCATCGTCCAGTCAATAAAAAACGACAATCGCTCCGCGCCAACAACAACCGCATTTTGATAGTTACCTGCCTGCATCAAGCGCGTGGCAGTTTCCAAACCATAAACAAAACCAGTACAAGCAGCGTTTAAATCAAAAGCTGCTGCCGCTTTGATGCCAAGATTTTGCGATACTTTAGACGCAATATTAGGGATTAAAGAGTCCGGTGAGCAGGTGGCGATGATAATAAGATCAATTTCATCGGCCGTTTTACCCGCACACGCCAAAGCATGCTTGACCGCGACGGTTGCCATATCTGAAGTATCAACATGGCTGATTCGACGGTTTTCAATCCCAGTTCGGGTTCGAATCCACTCATCCGATGTATCAAGAAAAGTACTTAAGTCCTCGTTGGAGAGCTTGGTTGGCGGTAGGCATTTCCCCCAACCGACAATTTCTGCATAGAAATTTTTCATTCTGAGCCTATGAATTCATTATTTGTTATTTGTATCACTCGTTCGATTCAGAGTATAACTAGCTATGGCATTTACTGTCACCTAATTGAAAAGAACAACGAGAGAAATATCATGTCTACCTTTAATACACGCTGCCCATCTTGCTCGGGTATCAATCGTATTCCAACAGAGCGCATCAATGAAACGCCAAATTGTGGCAAGTGCCAATCTCCGCTTCTCGACGGTGCGCCTATCGAAGGAACCGAACTTAACTTTAACGCGATTTTGGCTAGTGACGTTCCGGTCGTGGTCGATTTTTGGGCTCCTTGGTGTAATCCTTGTGTCGGCTTTGCACCGATTTTTTCCGACGTCGCTGCCGAGCGCTCAGGAATGGTTCGATTTGTGAAGATTGATACCGAAAATCAGCAAAACCTTGCAGCACAGCATCAAATTCGTAGCATTCCAACCATTATGGTGTTTAAAAATGGCAAAAGAGTCGACTCCATTAACGGCGCCCTTCCTAAGAGTCAATTTGATCAATGGCTTAACCAGGCACTAACCAAATAAGCTTATCTATAAAATTACAATTAAAGTGGTCAAAATTGCATAATTTGGCCACTTTTTTTATCTATTATGCACTGCTCATAACGATAAATATTATTTATCGTTATGAGCAAAATCTTTCGCTTTACCTTCAATTGCTTTAACCACATAGTCGCGCCGATTTTTAGTTATTTCTTATTCTATTTGACTGAGGCAAAGACATTGGAAAACACGGTTGCTACGACTTCAAAAGCTCGCATTTCTGTACCAGTTATTGCGCTTGCTCTATATGCAGTCGCATCGGGTTACCTTATGAGCTTGATTCCCCTCATGCTGCCAACGTATGGCCTGGACTTTTCTCTCGCCAGTTGGCTTGCTAGCGTATTTTACGCCGGTCTGCTGATCGGTGCGGTAATGATCGAGCCTTTAGTCAGTAAAGTGGGCCATCGTAACGCCTTTGTTTGGTGTTTAGTCGCGTTTATCGCCACTATCATCGCCCTGCCTTTGCTGCCTTACTCAGCAACTTGGATTGTTGCGCGATTTGTCGCAGGCATGGCAGTGGCTGGCGTGTTTGTCATCGTTGAATCATGGCTGCTCCACGGCGATGAAAGTGCACGCGCTAAACGTCTTGGGCTCTACATGGGCTCACTCTACGGCGGTAGTGCGTTAGGTCAATTAGGCATTGGCGTCATTGGCGTGTCAGGTGGTGTGCCATTTATTGCTATTATTACTTTATTAATTATGGCCGTGGTCGTACTGCTATTTGGAGAGTGTGAACAACCACAAAGCGAACACAGTACACCGCTTTCACTCAAGCAAATTAGCAAGCTCAATCACGCGGCTATTATTGGTTGTATTGTTTCAGGGCTCACGCTGGGCGCAATTTACGGTTTAATGCCTATCGAGCTACAAAAGCGCGGCATCAGTCATAGTGACATTGGTAGCCTGATGGCCGTGGTCATTCTTGGTGGCATGGCTGTGCAACCGATTGTGCCATGGTTGTCGAAGTTCTTTGGACGTACGCTACTGATGGCGATGTTCTGTCTGCTCGGCGTGGCGGCGATCAGTTTCACCTCGATGGTGAGTGGCGTTGACGCGTTAGGTATCTCACTGTTCTTGCTTGGTATGGCGACATTTGCGCTTTATCCTATCGCAATCAACTTAGCTTGTGACAAACTGGACGCGAGTTTTATCGTCTCGGCGACACAAGTCATGCTATTTAGCTACAGTATTGGCTCTGTAGCGGGCCCGGTTGCTGCTGACTGGTTTATGCTCGGGAATCAAGGGCTTATGGGTTACTTGTTTGCAGCCTTGCTGGCAACATGTATCTATATGCTGATTGCGAGTGTCAAAACCAAACAACAAACAGTAGCTGGCGAATAACCAACCAGTAGCTGGCGAATAACCAACAAGGGATGCAAAATTGCATCCCTTTTTTGTTTACTGCGACGATTTGAACTTGGTATGCAGCGCGCCACGTTGTGTGCAAGGTCTGCATAGAAATTCTTGATTGAGTGATTAGAAACTGAGCTTAACACCTACACTTAACGTAAAAGAAAGAATAGAACGTTTTTTGACCGTTAGTCAAGGAGTCAGGGTTATGCGACTACTCTTGCTGATCGCAGCAACAACACTGTTTAGCTCAACAAGTTGGGGCTTTCCTAGCTACTCATCGCAGTGGGCGCATCGAAGTGTGATCTATTTTGCGCCAACCAACGATGAGCACGTTAAACAGTTTTTGCTTGAGACGCTGATCAATAAGTGTCAATTACAAGACCGAGATTTGATTGCACTCGTCGTCACTGAAGATGGTTTTACCCAACCTAAGTGGGTCAAATATGAGTTCAACCTCAATGAACTGTTTGCCGTTTACAATATTGAGCCGGGTTCGCACACTGCTGTGCTGATAGGTAAAGACGGGCATGAAAAATTGCGCTGGGGAAGCGCAACAGATTGGGAACAAGTCAAACGTGTGATTGATCGCATGCCAATGAGAAAACGCGAGATGGCCACCAAAGCCAGTCCATGTTCTGCTTAGTCGCGGTTACAACAATAAAGTGAGCCAACTTGGCCCACTTTCTGTTTTAGGTTAGTGAATTAACACAACGTCTTGACCGACTAGTTGTACTGGCCAGGTTTTGAGTACGATGTCGGGATCTTCAATGCACTGACCGCTTTGCAAACTGAAGTGCTGCTTATAGAGCGGGGACGCGACGCACAACTCACCATGAACGTCACCAACAATACCACGACATAATACGTAAGCTTTACCAATGGGATCCCAGTTTTGAATCGCGAAAACACCTAAATTCGCCAGATAAAAGAGGGCAACTTGTTCTCCGTCTATTAATGCGGCGCGCCCTTCAAAAGGCGTTAACTGCTGTAACTGACATATCGTTACTCGTTCTAGTACTTCCATTAGCCTACCTCCTTAACCGGGATACGTTGTTGACGAACACGTTGATAAGGCAATGCAGTACTGCCCTGATCGGTGTTGACAAAGGGTTTAAATTTGACCAATTTCTCCGGATCCTCTAACGTGCTTTTCCATTCACATTGATAGGTATCAACCACATGTTGCATCTGCGCTTGTAATGATTGCGCCAGACCCAGTGAATCATCAATGACGACTTGTTTTAGGTAGTCAAGCCCACCGTCAAGATTTTCTAACCACACAGACGTGCGCTGCAAGCGATCAGCAGTGCGTACATAGAACATCAGCACACGATCAATCAGCTCAACCAGCTCTGGTTTCGATAAATCGGAGGCAATCAGGTCGGCATGCCTTGGTCGCATTCCACCATTGCCACAAACATAAAGGTTCCAACCATTTTCTGTCGCAATCACCCCGATGTCTTTGCTTTGAGCTTCGGCACACTCACGCGTACAACCTGAAACCGCAAACTTTAGCTTGTGCGGCGCACGTAGTCCTTTGTAGCGATTTTCTAGCTCAATCGCTAACCCAACCGAGTCATCAACACCATAGCGACACCACGTTGAGCCAACACATGATTTCACCGTTCTTAATGATTTACCGTAGGCGTGACCCGTCTCGAATCCGGCATCAATTAATGACTGCCATATTTGCGGTAACTGCTCAACCTGAGCCCCAAACAGATCCACGCGCTGCCCGCCGGTAATTTTGGTATACAAGTCATACTGCTTCGCCACTTCACCTAACGCGATCAGTTTATTTGGAGTGATCTCGCCTCCTGCAACGCGCGGAACCACGGAATAAGAACCATCTTTTTGTAAATTGGCCATAAAGGCGTCATTGGAATCTTGCAACGAGCTGTGTTGTGGTTCCATGATGTGTTCATTCCACAATGACGCAAACACCGACGCTGCCGTGGGTTTACACAAATCGCAACCGTGACCTTTACCGTGTTGGCTAAGTAGGGCTTCGAAATCTTTGATCTTCTCGACCTGACACAGATGAAATAATTCTTGGCGTGAAAGCTCAAAGTGTTCACAAATATGATTATTGACTTCAACGCCCATCGCGCTCAGTTCAGTATCGAGTACCGTCTTCACCATGTTGCTACAGCCACCACAACCTGTGCCTGCTTTGGTTTGTTGTTTGAGGGTCGCTAAGTCATGCACTCCTGCCTGAATCGCGGTGACTAAGTCCCCTTTAGTGACATTGTGACATGAACAAATGATCGCAGTATCCGCCACTTCGCCTTGTAACATCGAAGTATCGAACAGCAGATTTGCTGCGTGATCAGGCAGTGAGGTTTGATTGAGATAGCACTGAAGCAACGCGTCATAATCGCTATTATCACCGACCAAAATTGCACCCAATAGCTGAGTTCCTGTCTCATCGACCACCAGCTTCTTGTAGATGCCTTTGACGGAATCTTGTAGCACCATTTCCTGAGCACCGTCGGTAACAGAATGTGCGTCGCCAATCGAAGCAACATCTACGCCCAAGAGCTTTAATTTGGTACTCATGTCCGCACCAGTAAAGCCTTTACTCTCACCGGTTAATAGACCATCAGCGGTGACGCGTGCCATCGTGTAACCAGGAGCAACCAGTCCAAAGATCTTCTCCTGCCAAAGGGCACATTCACCGATCGCATAAATATCTTTGTCGCTGGTTTGGCAATGGTTATCGATAACGATGCCCCCTCGCTCGCCAACGAGCAATTCTGCTTGGCGCGCTAATGCATCTTGCGGTCGAATACCCGCCGAGAAAATAATCACGTCGACTTCTAACGCCGGTGAGTCTTTAAATACGATTCGGTGACGCGCCGTCTCGCCATCGCAGATTCTCTCGGTGGCGGTTGAGGTGTGCACCGAAAGCCCTAAATCCTCGATTTGTTCTTTGAGCACTTGGCCTGCTGCCTCGTCCAATTGAACAGGCATCAGACGTGGTGCAAACTCAATCACATGCGTCTTCAAACCAAGCAATTTAAGTGCGTTAGCCGCCTCAAGACCAAGTAATCCGCCACCAATTACCGCCCCACTTTTGGCCCCCTGACTGGCGGTTTTAATTTCGGATAAATCATCGAGGGTTCGGTAGACATAGATGTTATCGCGTTGTTTACCCTCAATCGGCGGAACAAAAGGAAATGAGCCCGTCGCTAGTACCAATTTGTCATATCCGATGACGCTATCTTCATCGAGGATTAAATGCTTATTGGCTCGATCAATTTTCGTGACTTGACTGCCCAGGAGCAATTCTATGCCATGGCGCGAATACCACTCTTCACTACTCAGCATTAAATCTTGGTGGCTTTTTCCTGCGAACAGTGAAGATAGCTGAACTCGGTCATAAGCAATAAAGCGCTCTTCCCCGACAACAGTGATCTTTTTTTCTAAGTGGGCACCACGCTCAACGAGCTGAGCGACGAGGTGATGACCAACCATCCCATTGCCGACGATTACAATATGTTGCATAGTTCTCTCCTTAGGCTAACTTGGCAGACTCATCGGTTGCGGATTGGTGACTCACAACAGGTGCCACCGACTTCGACTGTTTTTCATACAAAAAACGCAATACCGATTGTCGATACTTCTGATAGCGTGAATCTTCCGCAAGCGCGATACGATCACGTGGCCTTGGCAGATCGACCGATAATACTTCGCCGATGGTTGCCGCAGGGCCATTGGTCATCATCACTATTTTGTCTGAAAGCAGCACCGCTTCGTCTACATCATGAGTAATCATGATCACGGTATTATTTAGCTCTGCCTGTATTTTCATTAAAGAATCTTGCAGGTGTGCGCGCGTTAACGCATCAAGTGCACCAAACGGTTCATCCATCAATAACACTTTCGGCTTGAGTGCTAACGCCCGTGCAATCCCTACACGCTGCTTCATTCCTCCTGAAATTTCATCGGGCTTTTTGTCCGCCGCATGAGACATCTGAATCAAGTCGAGGTAGTGATCCACTTGGTGTTGAATCCAACCTTTCATTTCCTGCTGACCGGCGTGCTTGGCCGCAATCTGTTTCACCGCCAGCTCAACGTTTTGATACACGGTTAACCAAGGTAGTAATGAGTGATTTTGAAATACAACCGCTCGCTCGGGGCCCGGACCGCTAACCTCTCGCCCATCGACGATGACACCGCCATCGGTCGGTAAATTGAGCCCGGCGACTAAATTAAGCACTGTCGACTTCCCACAACCAGAGTGACCAATTAACGAAATGAACTCGCCTTTATTGATCGCTAAGTTGACATTTTTTAGTGCGATAAATTCGCCATTATTGGTTGGAAAGCGCATCCCTAATTGGGTAAGGTCGAGTAATGGTTTAGACATAGAGAACTCCTTTTAGCGCAATGCCTGCTGTTTATTCCAAGAAAGCCATTTTTGCAGCTGCAACATACCGCGATCGAGCAACAGACCAATCAGACCAATCGTGATAACTGCCACCATAATCCGCCCCAATGATGCCGAACTGCCGTTTTGAAATTCATCCCAAACAAACTTTCCAAGACCTGGGTTTTGCGCCAGCATTTCTGCCGCAATCAACACCATCCAAGCGATACCAAGTGACAACCGCAAACCGGTGAAAATCATCGGTACTGCAGAAGGCAGCAAAATAATCCTAATGTGGCGCCACCAAGAGAGTTGCAGCACCTTACTCACATTGATGAGGTCTTTGTCGACACTGGTCACCCCGACAGCGGTATTAATAAGAGTTGGCCACAAGCTACATAGGGCAACCGTTAACAGTGAGTTAATAAACGACTTGGCAAACATCGGATCATCGCTGACATAAGTTGCGCTAACGACCATGGTGACAATCGGTAGCCAAGCCAGTGGGGACACGGGCTTAAGCAGTTGAATAATTGGATTAAATGCTTGATATGCAGCTTGATTTAACCCCAAAATGATGCCCAACGGAATCGCAATGATAGTGGCGAGTACAAAGCCACTTGCCACTGTGACTAAGCTGGTCACAATCTGGTCGAAAAAGGTCGGTTTGCCCGTATAGGGGCGTAGCTTTACTTGCGCATCTGGATCTTTGGCAAGCTTTGCCGCATTACGTTTTTCTTGACGCTCAATGAACGCCACCCCTTTGGCTCGCTCATCCCAGTGCTCCACAACCAGATTGCTAAATTGTTGATAGGTTTGTGCCGGTCCAGGCAGTGTTCCCAGTGACGTTTCTACTTGACGAGCACTAAAGTGCCACATCATTAGGAACACCAAGATTCCGATCAATGGCAATAATATCGCTTTACTTTTACTCGCCATTGCCTCGCGTGTAGGTATTAGAGAGATAACATTACTCGACATAACGACTCCTCATACATCCTTGTTTGTGATAATTCAGTGAGGGACAAAACGTCCCTCTAACCAAGTGGTTAAACCTTATCTTTACCCTTGAGACCAATCGCGAACTTTTTCAAATAAGCGTTGGGCGTGCGTCCGTCATAAACAATATTGTCGATAAAGTGAGTTTGCGGAGCGCGAAAACCGTCTTGCTGCGAAAAGTCAGGAAAGTCTTTACCGCTCAGCACACCATCTTCAACCAAAGCTTGAGCCGCTTGCTGATAGATATCTGGTCGGTAAACTTGTTTGGCGATGTTCATGTACCAATCATCCGGTTTTTCTTCGGCGATTTGGCCCCAACGACGCATTTGAGTGAGATACCAGATCGCATCGCTGTAGTATGGGAACGTCGCGTTGTAGCGAAAGAAAACGTTAAAGTCTGGCACTTCGCGAACGTCGCCTTTTTCATATTCAAACGTGCCTGTCATTGAGTTGGCAATCACTTCATAATCCGCACCAACGTACTCACTTTTAGCCAGTAGTTTGACTGCTTCAGCGCGATTAGCGTTGTTGTTTTCATCCAACCAGTACGCAGCGCGGATCAGCGCTTTAACAACGCGAATATGTGTGTTGGGGTACTTTTCAGCCCAGCTTTTCGACACGCCAAACACTTTCTCAGGATTGTTTTTCCAGATTTCGTAATCTGTCACCACTGGGGTGCCAATGCCTTTAAACACCGCTTGCTGATTCCATGGTTCACCAACGCAATAGCCCTCAATCGTTCCCGCTTCCATCGTCGCAGGCATCTGTGGTGGTGGCGTTACACTAAGCAGTACATCGGCATTAAGTTGACCACTATTATCGCCAGCTTGTGGGGCATAGTAACCAGGGTGTATGCCACCTGCGGCTAACCAATAACGCAGCTCGTAGTTATGGGTAGAAACCGGAAAAACCATCCCCATTTTGAAAGGCTTACCTTGATCTAAGTAACCTTCAACGACGGGTTTAAGCGCATCCGCTTTAATCGGGTGAACGGGTTTGCCATCGGCTTGCTTGGCGATATGAGGTTTCATTTGTTGCCACGTCTTATTTGATACGGTAATCGCGTTGCCGTTCAAATCCATACTAAAAGCAGTAATCACCTCAGCTTGGGTGCCGATACCTATCGTCGCACCTAACGGTTGGCCCGATAACATATGTGCACCATCCAACTCACCATCAATCACTCTATCAAGCAAAACTTTCCAATTGGCCTGAGATTCTAAGGTGACGTATAAACCTTCATCTTCAAAAAAGCCTTTCTCGTAGGCGATCGCTAGCGGCGCCATATCGGTCAGCTTAATGAAACCAAACGTTAAGTCTTCGATCTCAGGCTCACCGACTTGCGCCCATGACAACGGGCCATACAAGCTCGAGGTCAATGTTAAGGCCAATGCCGATTGTTTTATCAGTGACGTCCATTTCATAACTTTTCTCCAAATAAAAAAGCGCTACGTCTCCTAAGAGTCGTAGCGCCATTGCTTCCTTTGATTACCGCCGTTGATAATGCCAGGTAGGGTTTTGAACAAATTGTGTTTATTGCTGAAGAGACTGTTCCAAGTAACGTGCCAAGTTATTTAACTTTTATTTATCAATAACTTAATGAAATTCCCATGCCCCTACTGTATTAACCTGCTTACTCATAGTGCACCACGCACCAATGCGGATTTTTTCTCATAACCCTAAAGTGTTAGTCCTTTATTTAAACGCTTGTAAGGTGTGTAACAGATTTTTCGCGACCTGCGCCAATGACTGGCTTGATTGCATCGCTGATTTACGCATGGCTTGGTAGGCGGTGTCTTCATCGACTTGCTGCATCTTCATCAACATACCTTTGGCTTTTTCAATCACTTTACGATCTTCGATTTGATGCTTAAGCTTACTGATCTGTTGCTGATAGCTTGCCACCGTGCTGCGAAGATTACTCGCATGCTCAATCCAAGGCTCAAGCGAAAACTGTGAATCTGCAGGCAACAAAACGTAATCCATTGCTTCAGGTAAACGATTAATATCATTGGACTTTAATTGTTTAAGCACCACCAACAGTGGATGGCTTTTTAAAGCACATAATTCGATGATCACTCTCAATTCAGCGCAAGGAGAGAGCCAACCTGCGACCACCATCGCGCAGGGCTCTTGGCTTAACATCAGTTCAAGTTGTCCAAAATGACAGGTAAGCAAATTGTCGTAATTTGACGCAAGCAATGTGGTTAAGCGAACCTGCTCTTCTACACGGTCGCTACAAATAATCAGTGGTTTTTTGGAGAGTTTGTTGTTCATTAACATTCCTTGTTTATCTCTCTATCTACAAGAGACATAACAAGGAATGTGCCAACAATTAGAATTCAGAAGAATCGCAGTAGCCGGTCCACAACGAGTAAGCTTTCTCAAAGGCCTGCTCATAGTCGTTAAACTCAGCAAACAAAATCGCGGCCATCGTTGCAACCACCGTATTGGCCATCATTTTTTGCTCTTCGATCGCCGTTGCAAACACACATCTTTTCGGCAACGGGATCTCTGTTAACAAGCGCTCAGTCCAGTAGTGCGACTCAACCCCGTTGGCACTGCTCACCCACACCGTCTGACTGACTTTAGGATTGTACTCCGACTCACCCGACTGGCCTTTAAATGAGACCACCGCATGTTGAGTTAACCCGATCTCACTTTCAACTTCAGCATGAAGTTGCTGAAACCCTGGATGGAAACTACCGCGAATACCTAGTCGCGCCCCACCAGGGTTAAGTGCACGCACAACCGTATTGATCGGAGTGCGCAAACCGTAACGATTTTTCCAACCAATCATGGTTTCAGCCTGAGGAGCAAACCGATCAAGTGGTAAATACGCAATACAATGCGAGTTAAGCAGTTGCTCAGCGTGTTGCACAGAGTCGGCTAGTTCTATATCTAACGCCTGTAAATAGTCTTCGGCATGTAACCGACCTGCGGGTCTATCGTGATAGCCGTGCAACAACACCTTAAACCCATCATCAGCAAGAATTTTTGCCGCAAGTAAGTGCCATGGCTGGCCTGCACTGCGCCGTTTGCCCGCATAACATGGCCAGTCGATATCTGCACCAAGATTTGGCACCCGTGACTGAAAGGCTTTTACAAATCCAGCAATCTCCTGCTTGGTCTCATTTTGTACACGGATCAGCATCAGCAGCATCGCCATTTGATCATCGCCACATTGACCGCTGAGATACTCATCCATAACTTGATAAGCCTGATCAAAGGTTAGTGGCTTACGACCACGCTCTCCTCGGCCTACTGTGCGAATGCAATCCAATATTGTGCTCATATTACCTCGTGTGAAATCACTGACTCGACGGTCTTATTCAATTCTTTACGCAGTTTGACCACTTCGCCTAAGATAATCAATGCTGGACTTACCCCTTTAAGTTGCAGCGCTTTTTCGGTCAACTCACTTAAAGTTGATACATACACCTGCTGCTGACGACTGCAGCCATGTGTGATGATCGCCAGTGGGAAGTCAGATCTTAAACCATGCTCGATCAAACCACACTCGATTTGCGATGCTTTTTCTAATCCCATGTAAAACACCAGTGTCTGCCCAGCACCAACAAGCTGAGACCACGCAGGTAGTGCGCCCGTTACCACTTGCCCCGTCACAAACGTTACGCTGCGTGCCAACTCTCGATGAGTCAGCGGTATATAGGACGATGCCGCACAACCAATCGCTGCAGTGATGCCTGGGATAACCTCAAAGTCAATATTGTGTTTGGCAAGTTCAAGCCCTTCTTCTCCACCACGACCAAAAATAAAGGGATCGCCACCTTTAAGGCGCACCACGTTTTTCCCAAGTGATGCCAGTTCGACCAAGATCTGGCTAATTTCCGCTTGCTTTAAGCTAGGTTGTCCACAACGTTTGCCAACATAAACTAACTGACAATCCGGCGCAGCAAGTTGTAAAATTTCTCGGTTAACCAGTCGATCATAGACAATCGCGTCTGCCGCTTGGATCGACTTCATCGCTTTAACGGTCAGCAGTTCAGGATCATTTGGCCCAGCGCCGACAAGAAACACCCGCCCTTGCTTGGTTGTCGTTTGGGCTTGGTTACTACTGTTAGAGTGCCAGGCATAGTGGTGTTGACTGAATCCTGCACCACGTAAACTCATTTCAGCGCCTTCTTTATCTAGCTGTTGCTGTTGCATTTTCATATCCGCATTCCTATTGATTAACGACGCGAGCTTGGTTGTGCTGTTTAACCAAAGCACTAATTTGAGGTAAACACGAGCCACAGTTTGAACCACATTTCAGCTTATTTTGAAGTTGACTGACGCTGTCACAATCGCCGCTTTGCAATGCACGCTGTATCTGTGTATCGCTCACTCTAAAGCAGCTGCAGACCAACTCACTGGTCTCCTCTTGTGCGACGATGCTCAGTAGTTCAGAAAAACGTAGCGGCCTGCCAATCAAACCTGCCAGCTGAGACGCATTCGACGCCAAAGGTTGAGTTGAGACAATCATCAGAGAGCGAACAATCTGCTGCTCGCCCGCATCATCAATACCGACTGCAAGCCATCCACTTGCAAGATCGAGCACGACTCTGCGTTGTGATTGGTTAATGCCCAAACTTAGATGGTCATTTTTCTCAACGTACGCCGTATCGGCAAAACGCCAGATGCCAGTGTGCTGCTCACTTTGGAATGACTGATAAAGCTTGGGCTCAGGCTTAAATTGCTCTCCGAGAAATAACCCATAGCATTTGACATCAATTGGCGCGATGGAAACCGCTTGAGACTTAAACGCCGGCTGACCTGAGTGCGGATCGACGTCGCGGCTTAATATTGCATTAACCTGAGTGTTTTGGCCATATTTGCCCGCCCAGTGCATCGACATAAATAGCTGTTTGTCGCCGAGCCCTGTATCGATGGCGACTTTAGTCACAATGCGATGCAAGGATTCATGAGCAGAAAGCGCGACAACTTCGCCTTCTTTAACGCCTAAATAAGCAGCGCAACGACTATTTAAATACACGGTAGGCTCAGGTTCGCTAGCCGCTAAGTGGGCAATATGCCCCGTGCGAGTCATGGTGTGCCACTGATCCCTTTGACGTCCCGTATTTAGCCACCATGTGTCTTGAGGTGTTTCATCACGATCTTGAGTGACAACAAATCGCGCTTTACCATCAGGGTAACTAAACTGACCGTCTGCGAACGGGCGCTCTCCTCCCCACCGTTGAGGTTGCCAATCCTGGTACTCCTGCGCGCTGATCGCATCAAACTGAGACAAATCGAGTAATAACCCGCTGTCACTGTTTAACCCAGTCATGGCCGCATATTCGCGAAAGACGTCCACTTCAGATTGGAAATCAAAACCGTTTTCCTGCTTGAGCAACAGTGATAATTTTGCAGCAACTTCACTTATCGCTCGCCAATCGGACTTGGCCTCACCTTGCGCTGCAATAAATTGACGCTGACGCGTTAACATCCGATCAGAGTTCGTTACCATGCCCTGCTTCTCACCCCAACCAGCGGCAGGTAATAACAAGTTGGCATATTGGGCGATATCCGAATCAACCGTGATATCAGAAACAATCACCATTGGACACTTTTCCAATGCCCGACGGACGAACAGATTATCAGGCATAGAGACAACCGGGTTGGTCGCCATAATCCAAATAACTTTAATGTCACCTCGTTCAACCGCTTCAAACATATCGACCGCTTTCAGCCCGGGCTTACGAGCAACACGTGAGGTTTGCCAAAAGTCGCTTATTAGTTGAATCGACTGGGGATCAAAACCACGATGAATCGCCAGTTGATTTGCCAATCCGCCAACTTCACGCCCTCCCATCGCATTCGGTTGGCCAGTTATTGAAAACGGCCCGGCGCCCTGATAACCGAGCTTACCCGTAGCTAAGTGGGCATTAATGATCGCATTCGCTTTATCAGATCCAGACTGTGATTGATTGACGCCCTGACAAAACAGGGTGATAACCCGCTTGTTATCGGCAAACCAGCGGTAGAAGGTTCTCAATTGCTCCACACTCAGTTGCAACGTTTCACTCAATTGATTGAACGTGTATTGGCCAGACATCACTTGCTTCGCCACCAAATCAAACCCTGTGGTATGTGCGTCGATGTATGCCTGATTCAAACCATTAGTGTCTCGTAAATAACGCACTAGACCATTGAACAAGTCACAATCACCATCATTGCTGATAGCCAAATGAAGATCCGCCTGCTGAGCGGTAACCGTCTCTCTAGGATCAATCACCACCAGCTTTAATTGGGGGTTGTTCTCTCGTGCTTGCTGAATGCGGCGGAACAAAACCGGATGCGTCCACGCTGTATTTGCGCCACAAATGACAATCAACTCGGCACTATCAATGTCGCTGTAGTTCACCGGGACGACATCCTCACCGAAAGCACGGTTATGTGCCACCACGGCCGAGGACATACATAATCGAGAGTTAGTATCGATATTAGCGCTACCGACTAAGCCTTTCATAAACTTGTTGGCCAGATAGTAGTCCTCTGTCAGCAGTTGACCAGAGACATACATGGCGGTTGAATCTTCACCATATTCGGTCACAGCGCTGTGGTAAGCATTGGCAATAATATCGGTGGCATTATCCCAGCTGATCTCTTGGCCATTGAATTTCGGATAGAGCAACCGAGATGGCATTTGTAAGCTTTGCGCCAATGCCGAACCTTTAACACACAGCGCGCCTTGATTGGCAGGATGTGTTTTGTCCCCTGTGATGCCCAGTTGGTTGACTTCGACACCACATCCAACACCGCAATATGGACAGGCAGTTTTAATACATTCCTTGGTCATTTCTCGCTCCTCAATGACGACGAAGCCTCTCCTTTGGGGGAGAGGCTTCGTTGCCTGTACATAGTCATTTTATGGTTACCCATTAAAGTGGGCTGTGAACAATCTGAGCAAGTTAGGTGCCAAACAAAAAACTCATATATATCAGACAAATAAGAAATCGCCGTTAATAAACCGCACCAAACATGTGCAAGCTTCCTGCATTTGCGTGCAAAATTGAGCATTGCAAGGCGACTTTTTGGCGAGAACTTGTCGAGTGAGTTAATAGAAATTTAGTTCGAACATGCGTATATTGACCTCAACCTGAAGTCGCAGGGTAAGGGAATGACATGGAAGAGTACTTAGAAAAGATTGCGCGACTAGAAAAAGAGAACCAACAACTCAAGAGCGAAAATGCACGTTTGCAAGAGAAGCTCAACGTAGCACTTGATGGCAATGGACTGTGTCTCTGGGAGCAGCACGTCCCTAGTGGCACCTTAACCATTTTCAATATGCAATGGGGTAAAATGCTCGGCTATCAGCCCAACGAGCTAACGGCGACGGTCGAAACCTGGAAAAGTAACCTCCACCCCGACGACTACGATCTTGCTGTCGGTGCCTTTGAAGATCATCTCGCGGGTAAAACCGACTTATATCAAGTCGTTCATCGCATGTTACATAAAGATGGCAGTGATAGCTGGGTATCGGATCGAGGTCGAATTGTTGAATATGATGCCGAGGGTAAACCGCTGCGGATGATGGGCACCCATATCGACATCACCCAAGAAAAACGTTACGAACAACAGCTCGCCAAGCTGGCCAACAGCGATCCATTGACCGGTTTACTTAATCGTAGCGCGATCGAGCAAGCTTTTTACCAGCTGCAAGGTAACAGTGATCAGCTTAATAACGGCACTAATGCGTTAGTCTTTTTTGATATCGATAACTTTAAAGCGGTCAATGATGAACTTGGCCATCACGCTGGTGATCGATTACTGATTAATATCGCCGATAGCTTGAAAACGCTCTGCCCTGATGAGGCACAAATCGGCAGACTGGGTGGCGATGAGTTTGTGATCCTTTGTCACGCTTCACAGCACGATGATTTAATGGCATTGTGCGACTCGCTCCTAACGCATGCTTCCCCACACACAACGCTATCAGCGCCACAGTCTCAGATTGGTTTTAGTATTGGGGTGTGTCTTTTCTCGGGTTCGCACCACCGTTTTGAAGACATTTACCAACGCGCAGACAGTGCCATGTACAAAATTAAGAAGAATGGCAAAAACGGAGTGGCGGTGGTCGACTTAACCGCAACGCAGCAACATCCAAATCCTTAGCCAATAAAAAACAAACTGCGCAGTCAATAAAGTCCAGAGACAACAAAGCCAGTCACTAGGACTGGCTTTGTTAAGTAATGGAGGCGCGTCCCGGAGTCGAACCGAGGTCCACGGATTTGCAATCCGCTGCATAGCCACTCTGCCAACGCGCCTTTGTGCTCTATGAGCGAATAGATGGTGCCCCGGGCCGGACTTGAACCGGCACAGCGCGAACGCCGAGGGATTTTAAATCCCTTGTGTCTACCAATTCCACCACCAGGGCACACAAATTACTTTGTGATGCCGTTTAGTACGATAAACACCATCTAAAATTTAATAAAGAAATGGAGGCGCGTCCCGGAGTCGAACCGAGGTCCACGGATTTGCAATCCGCTGCATAGCCACTCTGCCAACGCGCCCTTTTCTTTCAACGCTTTAGGTTACTCACCGTTGCGTTCGATGCATACTTTACGGATTGAGCGAGAAGAGTCAAACAAAAACATCACTTTTTATTTTGTTTGCTGAGTTTTGAACCAACATGCTGCTTGTTTGATCTAATCTGACGCTTTTTGAGCAGCAAAAACAAACCATTCAAGCCAGTAAAGCGCGCTGCGCTTTAGGTAACTTGCTTACAACAAGCTGATAAGATCGCTCGCACAAATCTTCAATCAGGCCATCTTCAACATCTCCTGGGTAATAAACCGTCACCCAATGGCGCTTGTTGGTATGATAACCGGGAGTAATATCGGCAAACTGCGCGCTAAGCACTTCACCATCTTCTGGCACGACCTTGACCGTGACATACTCACGCCCTTCCCTGTGTGACAAAATGGCAAACATCTTACCTTTGACCTTATAAACCAGTGCATCTGGCCCAAAAGGGTAATCCGCTTGCGCGCAGGTAAAAGTATCAAGAAACGTCGCTAATTGTTGATTATTCATGGTGACTCCAAAAGGAGCATAACGCTCCTACTCAGATTATTACGCTTTAGCCACTAACGCTGGGCCATCAAACTCAATACCTTGCCAGCCATATTGCATAAAATTACGAATATTGGCGTGATCACACCCTTGTGGATTTTCTAATACATCGTGACGATAGTACTGTCCGAAGCAAGCCAACGTTAGCTCTGGTGGCAGTTCGTTGAGCTTAGCAAAAGCAAAAATTTTGCATGAGCCGTTGTTTTGATTGGCTTCATTACGGACATCACCATTGGTAAATGCGGTGGGGGTAAAGATGTAGCATGCGTCAATCGCGGCCATAGTCTCTTCAAATTGGATTAAAGACGGAGATTGAGCCAGTTTATCGAGAAAAAGATCCAGTTCCATTGCGTGATTATTCCTTACAATTATCGGTAAATCATAGTGTTATCATTTGTCTGATGTTATCACTTTGTCAGGGGTTGGAGAAAAGAAAAAAGCCCGCAATGCGAGCTGACAATATAGAGACCAAATCTAGTTAAAGAGTACAAAGCGTGATTTACATTCTTATCCCGCCGTCTATTTCTAAGATCCGACCGCTGATGTAATCATTCTCGAAGATAAACTTGACGGTGTTCGCAATTTCAGCGGTTTTTCCCATTCTGCCGACAGGAATCATTGCTTCAAGGCGTGCCATCGCTTCTGGTTTCATTTGCGCAGCCATGGGTGTTTCTATCACACCGGGCGCAATTGCCGCTGCTCGAATGCCGTAACGTGCTAACTCTTTCGCCCAAGTTGTTGCCAAAGTTGCGACTGCCGCTTTTGACGCCGCGTAGTTAGTTTGACCGATGTTGCCTGCTCTTGCGACACTAGAAATATTGATGATCACCCCTTGAGACTGAGTCTCTATCATTTGCACTGCCGCTTCCCGACCACACAAAAACGTTCCGGTAAGGTTAACGTCAATCACCGCATTAAACTGCTCAAGCGACATCTTCGACACTTTACCATCTTTGACTTTAACCAAGAGTCCATCACGCAGTATCCCAGCGTTATTGACCAACCCATTCAATTGGCCAAAATCGGTGACAACGTCACCAAACACCTGTTCAACCTGCGCTTCTTGGGTTACATCCACTTGGTAGGTCAGTGCTTTGACACCCAACATTAAACACTGACGCTTAGTATCATCAAGAGCCTTTTGATTGACGTCGAGCAGGGCTAATTCAGCGCCAGCGTGAGCCAGCGTCACCGCCATCATTTGCCCAAGCCCTTGCCCTGCGCCTGTAATCGCTATTACGCTTTGCTTTAAATCCATATCCTTTCCCTATCATGGCTGCTGTGAGCGATAAAACTCAAACAAACTCGAAAAGTCTAGCTCTTGATTGCCGTTCATATTGTGAAATGCATACAAATTACGCGCTAAAGCGCCCATCGGCACTGAAGATTGACTTTGCGTGGCGGCTTCAAGGCCTAATCCTAAGTCTTTGAGCATCAATTTACTCATAAAGCCTGGCTGATAGTGGTTGGATGCCGGCGCATTTTCCATCACACCGGGACACGGATTATAAAGCTCAAGCGCCCAGTTTCGCCCTGAACTTTGTAGCATGATGTTAGACAATACTTTTGGATCAAGTCCGTTGGCGATACCTAAGTTAAGCGCCTCACAGGTTCCTGCCATTAAAATACCCAACATCAGGTTGTTGCATATTTTCCCCATCTGACCACAACCGCTGTCGCCAGCATGAAAGATGTTTTTCCCCATGTGTTTCAACACACGCTCGGCGCGTATAAAAGCTTGCTCGCTGCCACCGACGATAAAAGTTAACGTGCCGGCCGAGGCGCCAGCGACACCACCAGAAACAGGAGCATCAGCAAAATCAATACCGCGTTCTTTTGCCTTGGCCGCAACCAAGCGTGCAGACTTAGGATCGATGGTTGAAGAGTCGATCAACACCGTCGACTCACCAACATAATTGACAATACCTTGGCAGCCATTACCACCTAAGTAGACCGCTGTGACATGTTCACCAGCAGGCAACATGGTAACAACCGCATCAGCGCCCATCACTACCTGTTTTATCGAATCACACACCTTTGCGCCAGCGGCAGCAAGTGGTTTTGCCAACTCGGTGACCAAATCAAACACCTGAACCTTTAACCCTGCCGACAACAAGTTGTTGGCCATTGGCGCGCCCATATTTCCCAGTCCGATGAATGCTATCGTTTCCATGCGCACTTCTCCTTAATAATGACCTTAAGTTAATAGTGACTTAACGTTAATAGTGGCCTAGCGTTGCCAAAGGGTGAGCTTCTTCAGGCCACAGTGAACGGCACATTTCATCGATAACTTGGGTCTCCACCGTTGCAACATTGGGGTAGAGCCATTTAGGCTCACCATCTTTGTCGACCAATCGAGCTCTCACCCCTTCTTGGAATTCACCCAATAAGGTACTGCGAACCGACATAGTGAGTTCTAAGCGAAAGCAATCTGCTAATGATAAGTCACTGTATTGCGTCATCTGACGAAAGCACAAGTGGGCGGTAATCGGGCTGCCTAATGCCGAATTTGATTTAGCCACCGCTAGCCATTCATCGTTCCCTTGAATCGCTTGGATATTATCGAGCACTTGAATCACATTATCGGCACTACAGGCTAAACGAATCTGACCCAAATACGGCACCATTTGCGCTTGTGGTTGATTGTCGACCTGCAATGCGAAGCCTTCAAGAAGCTCAGTGACCACTTCATAGACATCGTCGACACACTCCCAATCGGCCACCTGCAACTGCTCTATCAACTGCTGTTTATGCCTTGGCAAGGCAATGTGATCAGCAAGATGGATGGCAACGGCATCACTGGCATTAACCATCACGCCGGTCATACCTAAAAACATGCCAACGCCGCTGTCTAAACGATTAAGAAACCAGGTTCCACCGACATCAGGATAGAGGCCAATACTGACTTCCGGCATCGCTAAACGTGAATCAGGAGTCACGACTTTATGGCTTGAGCCCATGTAGAGCCCCATCCCTCCTCCCATGACAATGCCCTGCCCCCAAGCAATAATCGGCTTGCAGTAAGTATGGATAAGATAGTCACATTGATACTCGGTGTTAAAAAATTGGCCACAAAAAGCTTGGATTTCCTCACGACTGCTGTCACGCATTACGCTATGCATAGTGCGAACGTCACCTCCAGCGCAAAAGGCTTTTTCACCCGCACCTTCTAATAATACACAAACTAGATTGTCGTCTTCATGCCACTTCTGAAGTTGTTGATGCAAACTCACCAGCATGTCTAAGGTTAGCGCGTTTAAAGACTTGGTATTGTCTAAGGTCGCAACGCCCACTTTATGCACCCCATTGCTACAGGGCAATTCAGAAAAATGAATGCTATCACTCATGATTGTTCTCCTTCGCCCTAGCGGTTATTCCAGCGTGGTGGGCGTTTTTCAAGAAAGGCATTGACACCCTCTTGTTGATCGTCGGTATCAAACAGTTGAGTAAACCGCTCCCTCTCTTTTTCCAATCCGTGAACAATTGGCCCAGAGCGAGCATGTTGAATAAGTGTTTTACACGCAGCGACAGCCGGCGGGGCTTGATTGGCAACCTTTTCGGCGAGTTGAATGGCCGTTTTCAAAGCATCCCCCTGCGCGACCACCTCTTCCACCAAGCCGATCTCAAGAGCCTTGGCCGCGGTAAGTTGCTCACCACACAAAATAATTCGCTTAGCCCAACCCTCGCCAACCAGCGCGGTAAGATTTTGCGTCCCCCCAGCACAAGGCAACAAACCAACTTTCGCCTCGGGCAGCGCCAGCTTGGCTTGTTGCTCTGCGATGCGAATATCACAAGCAAGCGCCGCTTCTAGCCCCCCACCCATCGCATAGCCATTAATTGCTGCGACAGAGACTCCGCGAAATGCGCTCAAGGTTTCAAACGCTTCGCCAAACACGCGCGCCATATCGGCAGCAACCTGCTTATCACCTGAAGAAAACAGGTTAAGATCGGCACCGGCTGAGAAAAACTTGTCGCCTTGACCGGTAATAACCAACGCATACACAGTTAATTGCTGATTAAGTACGGTGATCAGTTGCTTGAGTTCAGTCAAGCTATCGCGCGTCCAAGTATTTGCAGGAGGATTATTGATGGTCAGCACCGCAACGTGATTATCAATATAGTGTTCGATGCATCCTTGCTTTTGATTGGTCATGTCTCTCTCCCTCTACAGTTGCTCAGCGCCATCAGCGAGTAATCTTCGGGCGACGATAAGGCGCATGATTTCGTTGGTGCCTTCTAAAATTTGGTGGACACGCACATCTCGAAAATAGCGCTCAAGCGGGTACTCTTTGATGTAGCCATAGCCGCCGTAAAGCTGTAGGGCCTTGTCGCAGACCCGAAAACCGACGTCAGTTGCAAAACGTTTTGCCATCGCGCAGTACGTACTGGCATCTGGGTGTTGGTTGTCGAGTTTACTTGCAGCCAAACGTACCATCTGCCGCGCCGCCACCAACTCGGTGGCCATGTCGGCCAATTTAAACTGCAATGCCTGAAACTGACCGAGCGGTTGACCAAACTGCTTTCGCTCTTTGAGATATCCGATAGCAAGATTAAGTGCTTGCTGCGCAGTGCCGAGCGAACAGGTGGCGATGTTAATGCGACCACCATCCAATCCTTTCATCGCGAAGACAAAACCTTGGCCCTCTTCACCGAGTAAATTTTCTTTCGCCACCAAGACATTATCAAAACTGATACTGCGGGTTGGCTGAGAGTTCCAGCCCATTTTCGGCTCTTTACGCCCATAACTGATCCCTTGGCTATCGGCCGCAACGACAAACGCAGACACTCCCTTGGCTCCCTCATCACTGGTGCGTGCCATCACGACCAACACATCCGTTTCTCCGGCCCCTGAAATAAACACCTTGCTGCCATTGAGCAGATAACCATCGGCCACCTTCTTGGCACTGGTGGTCAACGATGCCGCATCTGATCCTGCGTTGGGCTCAGTTAAACAGTAAGAACCAAGCCACTCGCCACTAATAAGCTTAGGACAGAACTGCGTCGCGGCACGTTCGGTTGCAAAGCTGGCCACCATCCAGGTCACCATGTTGTGGATGGTCATAAAAGCGGTCGTTGAAGTGCAGCCCATCGCCAGTTGTTCAAAAATGATCGAGGCATCAAGGCGGCTCAAACCCAGTCCCCCTTTTTCCTCTGGGGTGTAAAGGCTCAGAAAACCCAGCTCCCCTGCCTGGCGTAATACCGACTTGGGGAAAATCTGCTCTTCATCCCACTTGGCCGCATTGGGTTCGAGACTATCGCGAGCAAACTGCGCGGCGGTATCAGCAAAAGCGCGCTGATCTTGGTTGAGTTCGAAGTCCATATCGCCTCCTTAACGCAGCTGAATCGACATGTTTGGGCCACTTGGCACATCATCATCAAACCAACGCGCAGTGACTGTTTTGGTCTCGGTATAAAAACGCACCGCTTGTTTGCCATACGCATGCAAGTCGCCATAAAAACTGCCACGCCAACCCGTAAACGAGAAAAACGGCAGCGGGACCGGAATCGGTACGTTAATACCAACTTGGCCGACCTGAATCTGGTGTTGGAATTTTCGCGCAGCACTACCGCTGGCGGTAAACAATGACGTTCCGTTGCCATAAGGATTGCGATTAATTAGCTCGATAGCCTCATCAAGGCTCTGTACCTCAATGCACACAAGAACCGGTCCGAAGATCTCTTGTTGGTATAGCGACATCTCGGTGCTCACACCACTAAACAAGGTCGGGCCAAGCCAGTTGCCATCCGGGTGCCCCTCTACCTCGCACTGAGTTCCATCAAGCAAACAGTTGGCGCCCTGAGCTTTACCTTGCTCTATCAAAGAGACAACACGCAGCTTCGCTTCTCTGCTAATTAAAGGGCCAAAGCCTGCATGCTCATCATCCCAAACCCCAGGCGTCACCTTGGCCATTTCACTGGCTAAATCATCGATCCACTGGCTTGAATCACCGACAAATACCGCAACCGATATCGCCATACAGCGCTGACCCGCCGCGCCCACCGATGCACCAACAAGGTTATTGATTACCTGAACTTTATTAGCATCAGGCATGATCACCATATGATTTTTCGCGCCAGCAAACGCTTGGACGCGCTTATTGTAAGACGTTGCTGTGTGATAGATGTATTTTGCAACCGGAACAGAACCGACAAATGAGACGGTTTTGATCTGCGGGTGTGCCAACAGATAATCCACTTGAGCTTTAGCGCCATGAACAACTTGCAATACTCCTTGCGGCGCTCCGGCTTGATCAAATAGCTCTGCTAATCTCATCGCGGTAAGGGGCACTTGCTCTGAGGGCTTAAGGATAAAAGTGTTGCCCGCAGCGATGGCTAATGGAAACATCCACAGTGGGATCATGGCCGGAAAGTTAAAAGGCGTGATACCACAGCAGACACCGAGCGGTTGAATAAGTGAATAGCTGTCGATATCTGCCGCGACATTTTCAACCGTTTCACCCATCATATTACTGGCGATATTAGCCGCTTGCTCGACTACTTCGATACCTCGCCAAACATCTCCTTTCGCATCAAGATTGGTTTTTCCGGTCTCTTTTGATACCAGCCACGCCAACTCATCATGATGCTCTTTTAATAAATGCTGATAACGCAGCATTAATCGAGCGCGATCGGAAACTGCGACCTCTTTCCACACACTAAAAGCCTGACTTGCGCTCTCAATCGCACGTTCGATCTCTTCAGCGGTTGCACAAGGTAACTGCGCGATGATTTGATTATTGGCAGGATTGGTAACTTCAAGCCACTCATTGCTTTCAGACTGGCAGAACTCTCCACCGATAAATAAAGAGACTGGCTGTGTCATGATGATGTCCTTATTTGATTAAGCGATTACAAAGGAATTTCGACGGCAATCGCGGTTGCTTCGCCACCACCGATGCATATCGCCGCTATCCCTCTCATGGTTTTACGTTGAGTGGCATCACCATCGATTCCATATGCTTGCAGCTGACGTAAACTGTAGATAAGCGTGGTGATAATTCTTGCTCCGCTGGCACCAATCGGATGACCCAACGCGCATGCTCCACCTTTGATGTTTACTTTACTTGAATCTAAACCAAGCTCCTTTACCGCGATTTGCGCTACCACGGCGAAGGCTTCGTTAATTTCCCATAAATCAACGTCTTCAACGTCCCAGTCCAGTTTTGACAGCAAGGCTTCAATGGCGTAAACCGGAGCAACAGTAAATTCTTCAGGTAATCTGGCATGAGTCGCATGGCCTTTAATTACCGCAAGTGGCGCTACGCCATTTTGCTCGGCGAAGGCTTGCTCCATCACGATCAATGCCGCTGCGCCGTCTGAAATCGCGCTTGAGTTGGCGGCAGTAATTGAGCCTTGCGGTGAGAATGCGGGTTTGAGTCTGGCGATTTTGGTCGCATCAATGGAGGGCGGTAGTTCATCAAAATCAAACCAGTCTAATGCACTTTCGCCCTGTTTTTCGCTTTCTATTGCCACCATTTCAGCGCTAAACATACCCTGTGCCTGCGCGGCTAGCGCTCTTTGCAACGACTGTTCGGCCCAGTTGTCCATCTCTTGACGTGAGAAGTTAAGTGTATCGGCGATCCGCTGACCATAAACGCCCATCAGCTCACCTTGATAGGCATCTTGCAGCCCATCAAGAAACATATGATCAAACGTTGTTTTGTGCCCCATTCGCATACCGGCTCGCGACTCTTTGAGCAAGTAAGGGGCATTCGACATGCTTTCCATTCCACCAGCAACCGCGCATCGAATTGAGCCACTGCGAATCAAATCATACGCCAACATTACGCTTTTCATTCCAGAACCGCACACCTTATTGATGGTCGAGCATGGCACACTGTCAGGCAGGCCGGCTTTCAATGCGGCTTGACGTGCAGGCGCTTGGCCGCATCCGGCAGCAAGTACACAGCCCATCAATAGCTCATCAATTAGCTCCCCGTGAAGATTTGACTGCTCCATCGCCGCACGAATAGCAAACCCACCTAATTGTGGAGCCGAATAGCTCACGAGTTCGCCTTGAAAGCGCCCCATCGGTGTGCGTTTAGCCGCGACTATCCATATCTCATCCAGTTCCATCATAGCTCTCTTTGACCGCTAGATAATTTCTTGACGTTTACGTAAGCATAGCACTAACATTTACGTAAACGTCAACAAACCAAAAAAACTATTTTGCTTTACCAAGTTGATGGAAAGTGACCGATTAGTAACCCAAGAAAGACGGACTCAGGAATCAAGGCTCAGTGGAAAAATATAAGATAAGTGAACTTGCGAAAGAATTTGATATTACAACTCGAAGTATCCGTTTTTACGAAGACGAAGGGTTAATTCAGCCTGAGCGAAAAGGCAGTATGCGGATGTACAACCGTCGAGATAAAACCCGACTCAAGCTCATTTTACGTGGCAAGCGCTTGGGGTTTTCTTTGGCGGAGATTCGTGAATTATTTGAACTGTATGATACTCGTCAAGGCAACACTCAGCTAAAAGAAATGCTGAAAATCATTGATGAGAAAGAAGCGTTGCTGATGCGACAGCTCGAAGACATAAATAGCATGCTAGAAGACTTATCTGTCGCTCGCGCACGTTGTGAGCAGGCACTTAAGTCATCACAACTTAACTAAGCATCAACGAATCGTCTTCGTCTGTTTGGTTGATTGATTGGCTTGCAATCATTCGGAGGCGTTATGTTTACTCACTATACCCCACTCAATTTTGGGCTGGATGACTCTATCAACATGCTGCGTGATCACGTTTATGGATTTGCACAGCAGCATATTGCGCCCCTTGCTCAAGAGATCGATCGCTCCAACACATTTCCCAATCAACTTTGGCCTTTGATGGGAGAGATGGGCTTACTCGGCGTCACCGTCAGCGAACAATATGGCGGTGCCGAGATGGGGTATTTAGCCCACGTCATCGCCATGGAAGAAATAAGCCGAGCTTCCGCCTCGGTTGGCCTCAGCTATGGCGCGCACTCCAATTTGTGTGTCAACCAAATTTTTCGTAACGGCACCACTGAGCAACAAACAACATTCTTACCCAAATTGCTCGATGGTCGCTCGGTGGGCGCACTTGCAATGAGCGAGCCCAACGCGGGCTCTGATGTTGTCAGCATGCAGCTTAAAGCAACGTTAAACGATGATCATTATCTCCTCAATGGCAGTAAAATGTGGATAACCAACGGGCCAGATGCCGATGTGGTCGTGGTGTACGCCAAAACTGCGCCTGAGCATGGGAGTCGTGGCATTACGGCATTCATTGTCGACAAAATTACCAGCCCTTTCCAAGCGGCGCAAAAGCTCGATAAGCTTGGCATGCGCGGTTCAAATACCTGCGAGCTAGTGTTTGAAAATTGCCCCGTTCCAGTAGAGAACGTGCTCGGTAAGGTCAATCATGGCGTCGAAGTGCTGATGAGCGGCCTTGATTACGAACGCGTGGTCCTTGCCGCTGGCCCAGTTGGCATTATGCAAGCCTGTTTGGACTTGGTCGTGCCCTACATTCATGACCGCAAGCAGTTTGGCCGCTCAATTGGCGAGTTTCAATTGGTGCAAGGAAAAATGGCCGACATCTATACTCGAACCAACGCCGCCAGAGCTTATCTTTATGCGGTCGCAGCGGCCTGCGATAACGGTCACGCGACACGCAAAGACGCCGCTGGAGTGATTTTATACTGCGCCGAAACCGCAACCCAAATTGCGTTAGATACCATTCAGCTTCTTGGCGGCAATGGCTACATCAACGAATTCCCCGCTGGACGTTTGCTGCGTGATGCTAAGTTGTATGAAATTGGTGCCGGCACGTCAGAAATTCGCCGTATGTTAATTGGTCGCGAACTGTTTGAAGAGTCTCGATAGGAGCATGTGATGCCAATCATTCAAAGCAAAATCAAACCTGACTCAGAGCTTTTTCAAAGCAACGTTGCAGCAATGTCAGCACTTGTCGCAACACTAAACGCTGACATCCACACTATTTTACAAGGCGGTGGTGAAAGCGCTCAGCAACATCAAAAAGCAAAGGGCAAACTGCCAGTACGAGAGAGAATTGCTCTGTTACTCGACCAGCACAGCCCGTTTCTTGAAATCAGCCCATTCGCCGCTTGGAATGTTTACCCTGAAGCGGTTCCATGTGCGGGCATTGTCGCCGGAATTGGTCAGGTCCATAGCCATCCTTGCATGGTGATCGCCAATGATCCGACCGTCAAAGGCGGCACCTACTACCCTTTAACCGTAAAGAAACACCTACGTGCTCAAGCGATTGCTCAACGCTGCAAAATCCCCTGCGTGTATTTAGTCGATTCCGGCGGAGCCAATTTACCTCATCAAGCCGAGGTGTTCGCCGACAAAGAACATTTCGGCCGTATCTTCTTTAATCAAGCCAAGATGTCGAGTGAAGGCATCCCGCAAATTGCTGTCGTGCTTGGATTGTGCACTGCAGGCGGCGCGTACATACCAGCGATGTCAGATATTGCCATCATGGTCAAACAACAAGCGAGCATCTTTCTTGCCGGTCCCCCTTTAGTCAAAGCTGCCACAGGCGAAGTGGTCAGCGAAGAAGAGCTTGGTGGCGCAGATGTCCATTGTCGTAAGTCTGGCGTCGCAGACTATTATGCAGAAAGTGAAGCGCACGCGATGGCACTTGCCCGTGAAGCTCTCGCCAATACTGGGCAAGACAGTCGCAAGCCTGTCGTTGATGTTGATAAGGTGGCATCACCTCGCTATCCGGCAGATGAGTTATACGGCATTGTTAACGCCAACTTAAGGCTTTCATTCGATGTTCGGGAAGTCATCGCCCGACTTGTTGATGACTCTGAGTTCGACGAGTTCAAAGCGCTGTTTGGCACCACACTGGTATGTGGGTTTGCACGCATTGACGGACACTTAATCGGTATCTTAGCGAACAATGGCATCTTGTTTTCTGAATCAGCACAAAAAGGCGCGCACTTTATCGAACTGTGTGCCAAGCGCCATATCCCGTTACTTTTTTTACAAAATATCACCGGATTTATGGTGGGTAAAAGAGTCGAAGAAGGCGGCATTGCTAAACACGGCGCTAAGCTGGTGATGGCAGTGGCGTGCGCCGAAGTACCCAAGTTTACGGTTGTTATTGGCGGTTCATATGGAGCGGGTAACTACGCAATGTGTGGCCGTGCTTACGATCCTACCATGATGTGGATGTGGCCCAATGCACGCATTTCAGTGATGGGAGGTGAACAAGCCGCTGGCGTGCTCACCGAAGTAAAGAGTCAAGTCATGCAACGCAAAGAGACGCCATGGCCCGAGAGCGAACAGCAACAGTTTCGACAAGAGATCCTCGACTTATATGAACAACAAGGACACCCGTACTATGCAAGCGCAAGGCTGTGGGATGATGGCATTATCGATCCTAAAGAGACCCGCAATGTCTTGGCTCAAGCTCTGAATGCGACTGCACAATCTGATACGACAGTCAGTCAATTTGGCATATTTAGGATGTAGTCATGACAGCGAAACATTACGCCAATTATCAACACATTGAATGTCAGCTCAGCGGTGAAGGTATCGCACAGTTGATACTAAATCGGCCACAATACGCCAACGCATTTAATGACCAGATGATCGCCGAACTCATCTCTGCCATCGACCAACTCGCGAGTGATAAAGCGGTGCGTGGACTGCTGCTTTGTGGTCATGGTAAACACTTCTCTGCAGGCGCCGACATCACTTGGATGCGCTCTATGCTTAATAAAAGTCAACAAGACAATCAGCTTGATGCCTACCAATTGGCAACACTTCTGGCAAAACTTGACCAATTTCCTCACCCGACGGTTGCAGCAGTGCAAGGTTGCGCATTTGGCGGTGCATTAGGCTTGATATGTTGCTGTGACATGGTCTTTGCTGCCGATCACAGTCAGTTTTGTTTAAGTGAAGTTAAGCTAGGGTTAGTCCCTGCCACTATTGCGCCGTACGTGATACGAGCGATAGGCATTCGTCAGGCCCGGCGCTATATGTTGTCTGCTGAGCCTATCAACAGCCAAACGGCGCAGCGTATTCATCTAGTTCATGAGTTAGCCGCGAGCGAACACCTTGCTTTAAATAGTCACGCGTGGCTGAAGTCGACCATAAAGCACAGTCCAAATGCCTTAGCCACAACCAAACGTCTGTGTGATCATTGCCATCACCAACCCATTGATGACGCCTTACTGCGCTATACAAGCGAATTAATCGCCAAGATTCGCGTTTCTCAGCAAGGGCAAGAAGGGCTCACAGCCTTTCTAGAGAAACGGCCACCCAATTGGTAGTGCGCGACTAAGGACTAAGGACTAAGGAGCAACGCATGAATAACCCGCTAGCAAGTAAGCACCTTCCATCCTCTGTGACGGTTGTCGAAGTGGGCCCGCGCGATGGATTACAAGGTGAGCGTTCCCTGCCTATTGCCAGTAAAATCGAGTTCATCAATCAACTATCACGAGCGGGTCTCACTCATATTGAATCAGGTGCCTTTGTCGCCAAACATCGCGTACCGCAAATGGCCGACTCAAAACAAGTTCTGCAAGGAATTTCGCGCCAACAAGGGGTACGCTATTCTGCGCTCACGCCTAATAGGCAAGGCTTGGAGGCTGCGATAGAGAGCCAAGTTTCTGAAGTTGCAGTGTTTACTTCAGCTTCTGAAGGATTTTGCCAACGCAATATTCATTGTTCCGTCGAGGCCAGTCTAGCGCGCTTTGAGGACGTCATCGCGTTGGCGTCTCAATATCATATCCCAGTGCGCGGGTATCTTTCTTGTGTCATCGACTGCCCTTACGATGGTGCTACTCTACCTGACAAAGTGGCTCAGCTTAGCCAGACCATGTTAGAGATGGGCTGTTATCAGGTATCACTCGGCGACACGATAGGAACAGGAACACCACATCGCATTGCGACCATGCTAGAGGCCGTTCTAAACATCGCAGATCCAGACGCCATCGCCGTACACTTTCATGACACATATGGTCAAGCGCTTACCAATATTTATCAGGCGCTTACGATGGGAATTCATGTCATTGACGCTAGCACCGCTGGACTCGGAGGCTGCCCATATGCCAAAGGCGCTGCCGGTAACGTTGCTACCGAGGATGTGCTCTATCTTTGTCACGGTTTAGGTATAACAACTGGGGTTTCCCTTGATAACGTGGTGAATGCGGCGTGGTATATCTGTGGCCAATTAAACAAACTTCCCAGTTCTAAGGTTTCATTAGCATTAAAACGCAATTGAAATGAGTAATTATGTGTTTAGACTCCAATTTTTCGACCTTCAAACTAAAAAATACGTGAGTTAGTGCTGTGAAAGGTGTTTACTAGCAGGCTTGCAGATTTGAACTAAGGTCACAAGACCCTGATCAGATTGTTGGCTATTTAGACAAAACCACCACTTTCAAGGCTAGCGACTAACACTATGAACCTATTAGTTTGCGATGATTCAATTATCGCTCGCAAATCCATTGTTAGCAGGATAGAACCCTCAACACACAATACGATTCACCAAGCCGAAAATGGTCAACAAGCACTCGATATCTTGGCTTCGCACAATATTGATGTCTTGTTTCTTGACTTAACAATGCCGGTGATGGATGGCTTTGAAGTGTTAGCCACCATGCCAGTCAACCATTACCCTACTGATGTTATTGTCGTGTCGGGCGATATACAATCAGCGGCAAAATCTCGTTGCTCCGACATGGGCGCAAAAGACTTTATTGAAAAGCCGTTTGCCACCTCTGACCTGGTCGATCTATTCCACAAATACCACATTCCCCTGCGAAATACAGAACTTAATAGTTCAATTTCATCGTCGACGAGGGTTGATCTGGTCGCAGCTATTCGTGAGATGAGCAATATTGCGTTAGGCTCTAGCGCCGCGCTGATTTCTCAACAAGTCGGCCATTTTATTGAAATGCCTTTACCTAATGTCGCCTCTCTTCATCAGTCTGAATTAAAAATGACCTTGCAAGATATTGTTAATAATTCAGAATCGCGCGCGGTATCTCAACGTTTCGTCGGTCACGGCATTAATGGCGAGGCTTTGGTTTGTTTGCATGGCACGGATTTTAGCAATTTAACTTATCAAAATGGTGAGCAGGTTGAATGTTCGACCAATGAGATCATTTTGGATCTGTCGAATCTATTAGTTTCGTCGTTTTTAGGCTCATTTAGCAAGCAGTTAGATATCAATATCTCACTCAGACAGCCAATAGTTTTAGAGAAAGAAGTCTTGCAACTCGCGCTTAACTCCAACCAGTTTTTGGCTGACTACGAGCAAGACATTTTCACCATTGAGTTTGTCTATAAAGCAGAAAATCTTGATGTCGCTTGCGATATCGTGTTTTTAATCGACAACGACTCGCTCAGTGCAATTAAAGCAATTTTGGAGAGTGTGTTATGAACTCAACTGAAATCGGTGACTTACATTGGGTAATGCAGATCCTTGGCGATCTCGACGCCGGATTGATTGTGGTTGATAGAGATTACAATGTCTGTGTCTGGAACGCGTTTATGCAATCATACAGCGGCATTGCTGCAGACCAGATACTGGGCAAAAACTTGTTTGATGTGGTCCCCGAACTGCCCCATGCTTGGCTAAGACGTAAAGTTGATACGGCATTCACACTCAACAGCCGTGGGTTTTCCTGCTGGGAAGACCGAGCTTACCTGTTTAAGTTTAAAAACTTTAGCCCCATTTCCAATAGCCTAACCGAAATGAGGCAGAACATTAACTTTTCGCCACTGACCTCTGTGAATGGTGACGTTTCTCATGTCAGCATAATCATTAACGACGTTACCGATATCGCCAAAAACAAAATTCACTTGCTCGATTCAAACCAAAAACTGTCTGATCTGAGTCGCATTGATGGGTTGACGAAACTGTTTAATCGCGCCCATTGGGAAAGTTGCTTACACCACCAATATGAACAACAAAAATTGGTCGGCAATCCTGCTTCCTTAGTGATTTTTGATATCGATCACTTTAAACGAGTTAACGATACTTATGGTCACACGGTTGGGGACGAAGTCATTCGCCACGCAGCCCAAGAACTGAAGAAAGCGTCACGCAACTCTGATATCTGCGGACGTTATGGCGGCGAAGAATTTACGGTAATCCTACCAGATACTTGTGCTAATCAAGCGCTATACTTCACCGAAAGACTGCGAAAACGAATCGAACAATCGGTGATTCAAGCGGGTCAGCATGTGGTGAAATATACGATAAGCTTGGGAGTTTGCGAGCTGTCTAGCTATCAAACCTGCCATTTAACTTGGTTAGAACATGCCGACAAGTCGCTTTACTTCTCTAAGCAATCGGGCCGTAATCGCTCGACCGTGTTTGATCCAGCTTTTATTCGCTAGAGTTGTACAGCCTTGTGGAGCCAGTAGGCTTTTAAACCTCACTACGGCCGTAAAAACCACAAGTATTTACGATACTGAAATTAATAAGAGCGAATTCAAATGATCGCTCTTATTATGCGCTTAATTTTCGTCAAACCCACGGGCTAGACTGTGTTTTATCCCGGTCAAGAAGCCTAATAGTACTCCATTATCGGTTGATAAATGATCGTGGTACCAGATCGGCCTGCTATCACGTCAGGTAGTTCATCCAATGCGCCAATGGCGGCATTGCCAAAGCCTTTAGAGACGAATTTACAAACCGCATCGATTTTTGGCCCCATTGAGCCAGGAGGGAACGAGTATTTATCTAACTCTTCTGGGCTCGTCACTTTAATCGCTTTTTGATCAGGTTTGCCATAATTTAGATAGACAGCGCCATCGGTCAGAATGATAAACAGATCTGCGCAAATTTGCTCGGCCAGTAGCTCAGCGGTGAGATCTTTATCGATCACACATTCGACACCGACCAACGTACCATCTTGCGCTTCAAATACTGGAATGCCGCCACCACCACAAGCAATGACCGTGTTACCACTTTCAAGTAAGCGTGTAATCTGCGCCGATTCAACAATGTTTTTAGGCTGTGGTGAGGCCACCACTCGACGGTAATAATCGCCATCCTTCTTGTAGATCGCTGCAGGGTTCTCGAGACGCAACAATTCTACCTCTTCATCACTGTAGACAGGCCCCACGAACTTTGTCGGGTCATCAAAGGCATTGTCATCAATGTTGACGCATGTTTGTGAAAGCATGGTGGTAATGTGTAATTGGTTATCAGCATTAAACAACTCTTGCTGTAACATATAACCAATCATGCCGCAGGTTTGTGCGCCTAACACATCCAATGGATACGCCGTCACTTCCGGTTTTTGCTGTTGGTACTGGCTGTTTTGCTCCATAAGTAAGCCCACTTGCGGGCCATTGCCATGAACAATAACAACTTCATGTTGTTTGGCAATATCCGCTATTGCTGCTGCCGCTTTTCTTATGTTGATACGTTGGTTATCGGCCGTTAATGGTTGACCACGTTCTAATAGCGCGTTACCGCCTAGTGCTAAAACAATTCTCATTGTTATCCCTCTATTGTAAGCCCCATCAAGACGTAGAACATGTTTCATATTCTTCGAATTAGCCGCTGGGGATTGCGCCAGTGCCTCCACTAGCGCAGTCGTTGAACGTTATGAGGCTAAGCCCCTTTCCACTCTTTTAATTACAGCTTGTTGGCGAAGGCGAGTAACGCTTTCTCAAAACACTCGATTGGCGGGTTAGTGATCCCACAACCGATCATACCTACCCCTGGTTCTTTGTGAGCAATAGCGGTGTTGATGATAGGCAGAATCCCCGTTTCCAATACCTTGCGTACATCAATACCAGATGAGATGCCTTTGAAGTTAAGAAGAGGGATCGTAACATTCGGGTTAACCGCGGTGGTGATTTCATCCATTTGGATTGAGTAATCGATCGCTTCTCCTACAGTACCGCCAACCAAAGCAACGATCGCTGGTGCAGTGGCCATTGCAAAGCCGCCAATTCCGTATGTTTCAGTGATCGCACTGTCCCCGATATCCAGACCAGAATCTTCTGGCTTGTAACCCGCAAATAAAGGGCCAACCACTCTTTGCGCAGGGCCAGTGAACCAAGTAAAACCAGGCATTCCACTCACACGGATACCAAACTCCACACCATTTCGTGCCATCGTGGTGACCAGCGTGCTGTTTTCGATGCCGTGTCCCGCATCGAGTGCACACTTACACATTGCCATCCACGTAGGACCAGAAAAGTAATCACTAGAAGCGATAAACTCGAAGACTTCGCGTTTTTGCTCGGTCGTGAAATCTGTTTGTAGAATTCGTGGCGTCAAAGCCTGTGCCAAGAGTGCCGTGCCCGCGTTATTGCGGTTGTGGCACTCATCGCCCATGTGCAGCGCTTGCGCCAGCATCAGACGTAGGTCAATCGGCTCACCGATTTCCATTGCTGCTTTCAGCATTGGACCAAGGACATCACGCATCCATACAAGACGCTCAACCACGCTCTCGTCGTTCGCCCCCATACGCAAGATTTTTGCCATCTGCTCACTAAGGTTGGTGTACGCGATGTTACCGTAAGTTTGGTTTTTCACTATATGCATGTACATCGATGCAGAAGTGACACCCGCCATTGAGCCAACACAATCGTGCTCGTGACATGGCGAGAAGGTGATCTCACCTGAGCCAGCAAGTTTGAATGCTTCGTCTAGGTTGCTCGCTAATCCTTCAAAAATCAGTGCACCGGTAACCGCACCGCGCATTGGACCATTCATATCATCCCAAGCAACCGGAGGGCCTGCGTGGAGGATAGTGGTTTTGGTCATACCCGGAACCACATCAATTGCTCGTTCGTAACCGATCAATACAGGGTGTGAATTAATGATGCGCTGTACCGCTTCTTCGTTTGCCGCTTCGATTTTTGCGCTGATGTCGGGCTGTGCCAATTTATCCAGTGCATCAATCACATCTTTATTACCACCAGCAATTGGCTGCCAGCTCACTTGAGTGACTGGCGCTTGTTGTTTCTGAATGTCCTGTTTAAAAAATTCCAAACCAACATTGATCACATTCAGATCTGAAAATAGTTGTGCTACTTTGCTCATTGTTATTCTCCTTTGCTCACAAAACCACGCGCCAGTAATCCGGTGTTCTGGCTGCTGCTAGAGATAGTCACTCCCGCTTGTGCCAACTTCTCGATTTGCTCATTCATGTCTGGAGTATCTAAATCCGTCCCGAGAACATAACCAAGGATTTCTAAATGTTGGCCACGAGCTGCGGCTTTTTGCTTCGCTTCAATAATGGCAGGAAGCGTGACACCGACGGGGTCTTGGTGAGAGCCATAACCAATCACGAAGTCAACAACGATAACGCCAACTTCTGGATCGTCGGCTTCCTTTAGTAAACGTTCGATGCGTGACGATGGGTCAATCATCGGGTGTGGGCGACCATTAGTGAAATCATCATCACCAAAATCGATGAAGGTATGGGCTTGGCTAACGTTAATATCAGCTAAGCGCTGTTGTGGGTTTTTCGCGATATTACTGTACACCTCTGAGAAAGACTCACTGGCTAACATCATCGATTCTTCACATAACGTACCGCCACAGAATAGACCGCGGATGTATTTTTGCTCGGGCGTGAGTTTCGCTTTAATCTCTTCAATCAAAGGCAAGTTGAGCGAGCGCTTGTTAATGCTGGCTTCATCGATACCAGCAAGAATAACCGCTTGTAACGCTGCTTCTTTGGTGGTTTTGGCAAAATGTGCCCCAGCAGCTACCACTGGCGCCTCTTCGCCGCCAAGTAGACAAACGACAACAGGTTTCGACATCGATTTCACTTGCTCAAGCACTTTGGCTTCGACGCTTTTCGCTGCCGGTTTAGAAACGATTAATACTACTTCGGTGCTAGGGTCAGCTTCTAGAGCTCGTAATCCATCAAGCATCATGATGCCGCCAACCGCTTCGCTCAAATCACGGCCACCAGTACCTAGTAGCTGAGTAATGCCGCCGCCAAAATCATGGATACGTGCCGCTACCTCCTGGCTACCTGTGCCTGATGCGCCAACAATTCCGATATTTCCAGCACGGACTTTATTTGCAAAACAAAGGCCGACGTTATTGATGATCGCCGTACCGCAGTCTGGCCCCATCATCATCAGACCTTTTTCATGAGCGAGGGTTTTGAGTTCGATTTCATCTGCAACAGATACATTGTCACTGAACATCAACACGTGCAGATCGTTATTCAACGCGATTTTCGCTTCACGTGTCGCACATTCGCCCGGCACAGAAATAATGGCAAGGTTTGCTTCAGGTTGCTTTTTTAAGGCACTTTTGAGCGTGGTAAATTTCTGCTCTTGTGCACCACCTAATCCAGAAGTTGCGTTATCGCCACCTTTTAATAGCTTTTCAACTTCTTCAAGCGTCTGTTCACACGCTTCTTCGCTAACCGCTTTTATAACAATAAATAGGTCACCGCTGTTCGCACTACTAATTTCATCGTCTAATAAACCTACATTGTCTAATACACCTTTATTCATGTCGGTCGCCATGGCGACAAATGCTTGTTCAACATCTGGTAACTCATTGACTTTTGTAGACAACGCCATTAACGACACTGAATCAAAATAGGTGTTTTTTTTGACTATTACTTTAACGAACATATTCGCCTCTTTTATTTATTTACTTTATTTGGGCAATGGCGTGCCATGCTTTGTCGCCATTGCCACAAAGTTTTAATAACCGAATAATTAGATTTAATTTATTCCAATGTTATGATTTTCATCTATTCATTGAGTAGCTTACGTTTGAATTCCAACAATTCACTACTATCATCACAAACATCAATCGCATAATTTGCAAGTATTAGCGCTTGTTTGTTTTTTCCCATTAACTCTAGTGATTTTCCTTTGTGTAAATAATACAGAGCATTGGTGTAATCATGAGTTATGGCATTTTCGATCGCGCATATCGCTGCACTATGTTTGCCTAATGAACGCAAACTATTCGCCAAATGGAACGAGTAGTCGTAACGATTTGGCTCCGCCACTAACAATTGACGCATCGTATCAACAGCGACGTCATGCATACCTAACTCGCGTAGGTAGTTTGATTTGTGATAGCGAACGAATGGTGATTCAGGGTTCGCGGCAATACCGAGATCAAACTCTGTTAATGCTTGCTCGCTCTGTTTTGCCAAACGGTAGCTATTAGCAATATAGAGATGGAACTCCGCTGGGTTTTCACTCAGTGGCAAGCCATGGCGATAAGCGTCAATCGCTTCTTGATAGCGGCCTAGTTCCATCAATACGTAACCACGGTAGTAGTGATAACCAGCTTGATCGCTAAACTCGCTAGGCCGGTCGGTTAACACCGCCATCGCACCTTCGTAATCAAACGCTTTGATACAAGCTTTAACTGCATGTAGGGCTTCACTTTGGCTCTGGCGCACCGTATCTCTTTTCATCAGCTCAACGATACGTGTTTGCTGACGTGCTTTAGCGTGTTGCAATGCACTCACACCATTGCGGTCTTTAAGATGTTGATCAGCACCTGCGTCCAATAGCACCTCAATAACGTCTCCGTACAGATAGCCACCGTCACCAAGAATGACCGCTTCTAATAATGCAGACCAACCAAGTTTATTCGCGTGGTTGACAGGAATTCCCGCCTCTAAGCTGACTTGCACTGTACGTAAAAAACCTTTCTCACTTGATGGCAGCAATGGTGTACCACCAAAACGGTTAACGCTGGTTACATCAGCACCGTATTTAAGTGTCAGTGTCAACAGTTCATGGAAACCATTCGCACCCGCGCACAAATAAGGCGTTAGCATAGTAATATCGCGTGCGTTAGTATCTGCCCCCTGTTTCAAAAGTAACTCAGCCATTGCGATATTGTTATTTTGCACTGCAATCATCAGCGGAGTGCAACCATTGTCATCGCGAGCATCAATTGAGGCGTTATTCTCTAACAGTCTAATCACTTCGCTCGGAGAGTCTGCTTTGACTAAGTCATGCAGTGATACTGAAATAATGCTATTCATAATGTTCCCCCTACACCGTTTCCGACTGTAATTTCTTTACTTCTAATTCAGCTTCAGCGACGCTTTCCTTGACGTTGTAGTAGTGCTTAATACCAAACAAACCAGCTAGCATTAAGTACGAGTAGACATACATCATCGATTCAGGCTGAGCGAAACCAACACCACTAGCGTGGATAAAGCCGATAAGTGATAGCAAAGCCGCAACCAATGCTGCCACCACTGCACGTAAAGGTTTGTTATTAATGGCGAAACACACCATACAACCCCATAGCAAGCTCGCGAGCGGTGCACCATTACCTAAACCGACCATCCCTTGGTAGTAAATACCTTTCGCTGCCAGAGCATCGATACCAACTTCATAAGCGTTGGTACCTGCAGTTGCCAACGTGTTTTTGAACATGGTCAGTGCCCAATAGCCAATCCAAGGAAATAGACAAACGAAAATAGTTGGAACTTCAAGTTTTGGCGATTCTCGTACCACTTGGTTGGCAGTTACGATACCGATGTAAACAAGGATTGGAGCAATCGCCGCACCAGGGATCAAACTGAGTAGTAATGCTCCTAGACCCAGCAGTGACACCACAAACATGATTACGCCGTTAAACAAGGTGTACCCGATGCTTGCCCCCATTTCTTTGTACGCCGCATGGCCAACATATACCGTCACTGGGAATGGGTTGCCTAAAAACGCCCCAACCATTGAAGACAGACCGTTAACCATCATGATTTTACGAGTTGGATAGGCATCACCGGCGGCATCCGCACTTTCAATGTTTTCTAAATCAAAAACATAGTTCGCCAGACCGAGAGGTACTGCTGATGCCAAGTAAGGCAATGCATGAGGGATACCATCCATAAAGTCATCAATGTGTAGACCTGGTGGGTTGAAACCTGCGTCAGACAGTGAAGCTACGATGGCTTCTGGAGACTGCAGTCCAAATACCCAGGCGAGCACTGTACCAACAATAATCAGTAGCAAACCGGTAGGGATTTTAGGGAACAGTGGTTTAGAACCAAACCAGTTGATGAAGATCAAACCAAGAACCACAAACGACACAACCGGAGTAGAGAACGCTTGTAGCATAGGGTTTAGCGCCAATAATGTCAGACCAAGGCCGGCAAGACAGGACAGTAGTACTGTACGCGGTACAATACGGCGAATCGTATCACCAAAAAACGACCCCACCAGTAGGATCATTGCTTCTACAAAACACCACACGAGCGCAATTTGAATTGCAAATTGTGCATCTTGCGTTGTTTGGTAAACCGGCATAATCACCAAAAAGGTTACGGTAAAAATAGAAGGTGCACTCGGCCCAGAAGGCAGAGCCGTGACATCGTTACGACCTGTTTCTGTTTTCAATTTATAAGCAAACCACGCGTAAAAAATACTCGCGCACATGACCGCAAAGCCAAATGCAGGCGCCACTTGCCCCATCACAAAGTCTTTAGGTAAACCAACCACAAAGAGCAACAAGCCCATCATGGTTAATAAGTTAGTTAGGTTATTGGTAAACAGGCCAAAGAATGCAGCCCAATCGCCTTTTCGCCATATTTTTGTTATATCCATAGTTATTTTCCTAATGTAATTTATTTCATTATTCAAATCTCTTAAACCATATGAAAATTAGCAAGATTTACTAAGTTTTATAAATTAATAAAATGGATGATGACTATCTAAAGAAATAATATCCTCTAATACACTTCACTCATCGAAACAATCCATTAACAAAACTAGGGGATTAGAGGTTTTTTCTGTGACAATGCACTAAATTCCGGCCTTTCCACATAGAAAAAATTCAATTTACATTCATGAAGCAAATCACATAAGTTTTATTTGAGGCGATAATTTGAGTATTTGGTAATCAAATAATCACAATTAGCAATATAAATTAGAATCGACACTCTCATTTATTATCCGCAAGTGAATGAACGTTACGGCTTATAAATAATAATTTGGAAAATATCGATAATTTTAAGGGGGGGGGGGGAATGTCGATGTGATAGTGCCTACAACTTCAAGAAGCTTGGTTATAAACTCGACAATCGAACAACAAAGCACGATTGTCACGCAGAATCATACTTTGACTTCAGAGGGCTTTTTTACAAGCTTTGGTAACCTAGAACACAACGTGCCGGCAAGAAATAGCGATATTATTTGCATCGCCCACCCGACATGAAAGTGCCCAGACAATTCAACCAATACAATAAATATCAGCGGAAACAACGACGCCAACAAAAAGCCACCACCTTGCATGATGACACTAAGCGCATTGGACTGTTCTACACTTTGGTACCGCTCTAGTGCCAAGATCATACAGATAGAAAACGCGCCTCCCAAACCTACGCCACAAAGCATTGACCATGTATATGGGAAAAGCTTAGGCCAAAGCATCAGGCCAAATAGCCCTAAAGTGAGAGAAGCTAGCATTAGCATCAACCACAATCGACGCTCGAAATGATTTCGTATTACAACCGGTAATAACAGCGCACAGCAAGCTTGTGCCAGCGACAATGCAAGGATCATATGGCTACTCTGTTCTGGCGTGAACCCAAATTTCTGATAATAAGGCGGAAGCCAAGTCACGATGGACGCATACGCACCATTAACTAGACCAAATATCAGCACTAACTCCCAGGTATTTCTCTGCTTAAACAGTAACCTCCATTCAGTACTACTTCCTTGAGGAAAGGGACTTCGTGGCAAAGTCAACCCTGCCAATACCAATGCAAAAAAGCACGGTAACGCGAGCCAAGCCATGCTTAAACGCCATGATAAACCGTCACCTATCAGCGACTGGGTGACAATTGCTCCTAGCGCCCCACCCACCATTAACGAAGCAGAGTAACAACCGACGACGACAGGCATTTCTTTCGCAAAGTATTGTTTAATGATGCGTGGTACACAAGACTGTATAACCGCAACTGCCCCACCACACATGATAGTTGATAGGATCAAAACAGAACCGTCATAAGCAAAAAGTCGCAGCATATTTCCAGCCGATAACGCCAGTAATGCAAACAACAAATAACTGATTTTTTCTGCTAAAAATGGCAGGCGAGTGATAATAAGCGCCCCCGCCCCCATCAACGCCATCGGGATCAACGTCAATAGTGAGGTCATCGAATAACCCAAATTGGTATCTTGTACAATTTGTTCAATCGATGGGCCTATTGCAACCAAAAAAGGGCGCAAGTTTAGCCCAACCAATATGATTACAACAAAAACCTTTATAGAAAAAATATCAAGACTACATTTACTGCACATTATAAAACAGTACTCTAATGATTGATTTAAACTTGAAATTTTACGTGTTGACCATGTGATTATTAAATTATTTTTTCGAATCGTAGTCATTCATAAATCGAATGATATTTTACTTTTTTTAAATAAGTGATAATTTTATAATAATATTTACCCCAGCGACGATAATAGATACACATCTGATACCATATCAAAATCAAGCAGCTGAGGATAAAACGTGGATACTAACAAGGACTGAATAAATGAAATTGATCCACCCACAATTGTTAATGACTTACATCGCAGTATGCGAAACCGGAAGTTTTACCCGCGCAGCAGACCGGATCCACAACTCTCAATCGACCATTAGCCAACAAATAAACCGCCTAGAATCGATAGTCGGAGACGCCTTACTAGTGAGGACCCCACAAAAGGTCACACTAACAGAGAAAGGTGAATTTGTTTTGCGCTATGCGCATCGAATTATTGAGCTTAACAACAACATGTTAGACAGCTTAAACGCTACTTCCGAACAAACGATTATTAAAATTGGTGTACCTGACGATCTTTCTGTCGACGTCACTCGAGCTATAATGCCCTTTCAACAAAGCGATAATGTCTTATTTGAATTCACATCTGGTCTGAGTAACGACCTTTATCAATCCTACCTAACGGGAAAATACGATATTGTGCTTACCAAACAGTCGATTCTCGGTAATGCCTTTGCTTTTCGTCACGAACCTCTACTCTGGCTCGATAGTGCTTTATCGCCAGCGTTTCGTAACCCTGTGGTTCCACTGGTGCTATTCCCTACTGGCGCGTTATACCGTGACCATATTCTGACCTCACTCGATCGCCTAGGCTACAGCCATAGAATTAATTACTGCAGCAGTAACTTGTCTGCGATCATGGCTGCATCAGCGATTGGCTTTGGAGTGACGTTGTTACCTCGAACCTGCAAAACACACGAACATATCGTTGTTGAAGAGCTTCAATCTCTCGCCCCTGCCGACGATCTTTATTTAGGACTTTATATCGCGGATATGCATAGTTCCGTCTTACATAAAATAGCTACGACGCTGGTTCGTTTATTTGAACTTGAATATACGCACACAGGTAAACTGTATATATAACGGCAGTAATCACAATGGACGTTATTCAAACTTCACAGCCTCTCTATAAAGAGTTAGAAAATAAACCCTATATTTGTGCTCAAGTTCACTCTATATTTAATTCCGCGTGTAATTTGACTAGTGAATTAGGGTTAATTTCCGTCATTGATGAAACGAAAAGAATGAACCCGCGCGCATTAATGGTCAACGATCCAGATTGGTTTAAGGACCTGCAGGTCAATCAGACGATTGAGCTTATTTTTAATCCACAGCAGTCTGGCCTAAAACGAAATCAACTGATCATTAGGCCGCAGTCTGTGCGCCAGTTTTCTCCCTATTTGAGCCATAAAATCGCATTCACTACGCAGATAAAGACGGCCATCTATAACGATTTATATGCCCATCAGGTTGAAATGGGTATCTACCCTTTGCTGTGCTTCTCTGACAAGTTAGTTATGTCATCCACTGTCACTTACTACTCAGCTATGCTGTCGGATTACTTTATCCCTAAATTGATTACATTTATTGACGAGTTAGAAAAACAGTCTTTAACCATTGATTTAAATGGCTTTGTTGGTTTTGGGGCAGGGTTGACGCCTTCTTCCGACGACTTGCTTGTCGGATTACTTTCGGTATTGGATGTGATTGAGCACCCCTACTTTGCCACCTTACAATCGGCGTGTCTCAATGCAGTACATAAAACCACTGATGTGAGCGGCGTTATGCTGCGGTCAGCTTGTGATCACCAATATAACCAAGAAATAGTCGACCTATACGCTGCTGTTCTTAATGGCAATCCGATTAAAAACCAAATCGACCACTTATTGGCAATTGGCCACTCTTCTGGGCACGATACCTTATGTGGTATTTATATTGGCTTGACATTTTTCACCTAAGTGTTTGTCTGCTTTATAAGCAAACGACTTGTTGTAACGTAGACTCTGCTTCACATCAGCCGATTAAAAGGGCAATTAGGCGACCTTAAAACGCAAACAAGCACAATCTTCGAGAAAGATTGTGCTTGAAAAAATCAGTGCAAGGCGACTTAAGTTATAGCACCTTTTTCATCGCACTTTCTGCACAAGCCACATCAAGGTGACCACCAGGAGCGCCACCAACGCCGATTGCACCAACGACTTTACCATTAATCTCAATCGGTAGACCGCCCGCTAAGAACAGAAGATTATCATTCATGTTTTGCAAAGGTTGCATGATTGGTTTTTCCGCAATTAGCTTCATCAGGTTAGCTGTCGGTTGCTTCATGCTCGCAGAGGTAAATGCTTTCTGGCGTGAGCTATCCAGAGTATGAGTACCAGCACCATCTGAGCGCAATTGGGCAATCACATAACCTGATAGATCCACCACGGTCGCCGACACTTTATAGCCACTCGCTTCACATTGGTTCACGGTTTCTTGTGCGAGGGTGAATGCCGACTTCGACGAAATTTGCTCCATACTTACTGTGGCGGCTTTATCTGCAGCGAGTGCGTTTGCAGAGAAAAATCCAAAGGCAGCGATCAGGGCAGTTTGTTTTACGTTTCTCATGTTCATTCCTTTTAGGCTGTTGTGACTATCAACACCAATAACTATAACTGAAGGTCTATTGCAGGTGACTTACTCAAACATTACAGAGTTGCAATGTTTATTCATCACAGCAAAGATTGTTGCTAAAGTGTCACAGACGCATTGCGAAAGTCTGGATGGAACAAACAACCAATGAAAATACTGCTTATTGAAGACGATACCTATATCGCGAGCTTTCTGTTGAATGGTTTTCAGCAAGAAGGCGATGCTGTGCACCATGCTTGCAACGGTGTCGATGGACTCCACGAGGCATTGACCAACGAATATGACGTCATCATTTTAGATCTTATGCTGCCGAAAATAAGTGGATTCGAAGTGCTCGCACAATTTAGAGGAGAGGGCCACCGCACACCGATCATCATTCTGAGCGCAAAACACTCGGTTGAAGAGCGTGTGCGAGGGCTAACGTCCGGCGCTGATGACTATTTGGTTAAGCCATTTGCTTTTTCAGAACTGTTAGCACGTTGCCAGTCGCTTGTTCGTCGTGGCAAACAAAATGTATCTCAACCGCTAGAGTTGACGTATCACGAACTTAAACTGGATCTGCTAAAGCACACTCTAAAGCGCGGTGATAGCGATATTCACTTGAATCAGCGTGAATTCACCTTAATGAAATTGCTGTTAGAACGCCCTGAAGCCGTGATCTCAAAGACAGCAATATTAGAGCAGGTGTGGGGGCATCAGTTTGATCCTCAAACCAACGTTGTGGATGTATTAGTGTGCAGACTACGTAGCAAAGTCGACAAAGATTTTAGCTCCCAACTGATACATACCCTACGAGGAGTGGGCTATGTACTCAAGTCTCAGCATTGAACAAGCACTGACCAAAGCTCAAAAAATGCTTTTGCTACGCTTTATGGCGCTGCTTTTCTGCTGCTTACTGCTAGTGGAACTTGCCGTGGGTGCACTGTTTTTTTATGACCTTTCTCAAAGCGAGAAAAAGATCCTTTCTTCAATGGCGTCAGAGTATCAACGGATTCTGAAGTATGATTCAGAACAACGTTTGATTCATGTGTTGCAGGCCAACCCTCACCGATTGATTGACAACGATATTAGTGCATTTCTGGTCGAAGATAATGAGGCGAAGACACGGACACTGCTCGCCGGAGATAGCCAACTACCCTTGGATATCAATCTTGAGGCACAAACAGGGGAAGACAAAAACTGGTTCCACTCCTTTGTTGTTAACCCCTACACCACATTAAAATTGGGTGGTGAGGTTCGTCAATTCTGGCTTGTTCTAGACAATCGCCAGCGCGATTATATTGCTTTTGAAAAGTGGCGAATGACGTTTTACGCCATGTTGGTCATGGTGGTGATCACCGCATTATTCACTCACAGAATTTTACGTAATGCGATGACACCTTTAATGACATTAGGCCGTTTTTTAGAAAGACTTCGCCAAGGAAAAACCGAGGCAAACGAAGCCTCAAATGAAGTACCCGAAGGGCTTAGCGTGATTAACGCCAGCGTGCAAGAAGCAATCGCACGATTGCAACATACGACGACGACGCTGAATACGACGGTAGATGCGATAGCGCACGACATTCGCACCCCATTATCGAGGATCATACTGTCCTCACAATCAGCACTGGTCGGTGGCAACAATCTTCATATGATGCAAGATGCGCTATCTGACTGCTCTGAGCATGCCATGCAAGCCAGTAATATGTTAACAGCACTGATGAAGCTAAATGATGAATTAATGGGCAAACGCGTACAACAAATGGTGCTAACGGATGTCAATAACGTGGTGAAAGCCGTCAGTTCTTGGTATGACGATGTAGCGGAGGAAAAACATATCTCTCTGATTATTAAAACCTCTGACGAACCGGTCACAATCGCCTCTGATCCAGATAAGCTGACGCAGGTATTAGTTAACTTGGTGGACAACGCCATCAAATTCACTCCTGAGCACGGCAAAGTTACGTTGGATGTACAACGCCGGAAAAATAACTCGGTCGCTATTTCAGTCACTGATAGTGGCATTGGTATTGACCGCAACGAGCACGCACTCATTTTTGAACGCTTATATCGTGTCGATAGCAGCCGCAGCAATACCGAGGGGTACGGTTTAGGGCTCTCGCTCGCAGCCGCAATGGTGGATAATCTAGGTGGGAGAATAGAGCTCTGCTCATGTTTGGGTCAGGGAAGTACTTTTACGGTGGTATTGTAATCAGAGCATCGCGAATCTAAAGACAGAAAAAGAAGTGCTAGGAGTAACGCAATCGGCACTCCTAGCACTCATAACAAATTAATTTTGATTACGCTTGTTGGTTCAGACGACGGAACTCAGCCCAAATTTCAACACAATCCTCACGCCCTTCTTCGATATGGATCATATCCAACGTTGAAGTATCTGTACCGTCTAAGTAGTCTCTTAGGTGTTGGTCTGAGAAACCGTGCTTTGCTGCGTCTCGGTGAGTGGAAGCGTAATAGCAAGTTTTGATCCCTGCCCACATCATCACCGCTACACACATTGGACAAGGCTCACACGTTGCATACATCACGCAATCTGATAGGTCTAGAGTGTCTAATTTCTTACACGCTTCTCGCACCGCTACCATCTCGGCATGGCCGGAAATATCCGTATCTTTAAGTACGGTATTACCTACTGCGCACACCACTTCACCATTTCGTGTCAACGTTGCGCCAAATGGGCCACCCATACCTTCATTCATGCCTTGGAGAGTGGCATCGCAAGCCAAATGGAAGTAGTTATTCATGTATTTGTTCTCTTTTGTGTTACACATGCTGTTTCTCCGTTTAATACACTGTATTGCTCAGGTGAATGAGGCGTTTCTTGTTAAACAATTTTGGGGACTGAGCAGTTAGCTGTCGTCCTTAATGGTATAGACAACCGTAATTGAGTTCATCATTGTGTATGAAATCGCGATCAGAATAGATAATGACGAGTTAAAAAAATACAAAACCCAAGACCAAACCACGGATCATCGCAAGGAAAACAGCACGTGTTTAAAACACTAAGTGAAGTTTGAGAACTGACAAAAAATTGGATGGGGTGAAATTACTTTGCTCTGAAGCGTTGGGGCAATTGCAAACTAAAAAAACTATGTTTTCAGGAGATTAGGACGAGTAGAAACTTTAGGAGTATTGGAGCGTACTGCGGGAATCGAACCCGCATCATCAGCTTGGAAGCATTACACCCTCTCATATTTTTACGACTAGTAACTCTTCATAATCTTTTATTTCAACACTTTATATAAAATTCATTATCAAACTTTAATCCCATTTTTCAACATTTTTAATCGATTTTTTTAACTTTGAGTCTCAATTAATGTACAGTTATTGTACACTTTTTGACTTAAACGAGCGTTTGAAATGTCGCACATCTTATCAAATCGTTCAAAAACCCGATTAGAATTTTCGATTCATAGTGCTGCCCTATCCGCCTTTTCGTTCTTTCATTCTCGGCAATTTTGGGTGGATAAAGCGGTGATGCAGCAGCCGTCATTAGATCAGATTAATGTCGGTCTCACGCTTCAGGCAGTGCGTATATCAAACACCAAAATCGCCATCATCTCCGGGTTTGAATCATTCAGTTTTTCATTAACAACACTGAAGCTCGTCGACTGCGAAGTGCTCGTTTACGACAAGATGAGTGATGTAGAAGTCGAGAAGAGAGCGTGGTTGGCCGTCTTACGCACTATGCTTTCTTCAATCGACAACAAATCAGCAGAAGACTTTCGTCGAGCTCTTAATCAACAGGCGCCAAACACCATCATTAAGTCTCTTTTTGATAAGAATAAATTGAGCCAAAAACAGCTCTCCGCCATAACACACTCTTCGAGGAGTTCTCTCGCTCAGCAAAACGCAAAAGCACAACACCAAGAAACGCCATCCAATGGAGAACCTTCCATTTTTGATCGACTGTTGCAGGAGAAAGAACGAGATGTTTGAAGGCGTAAAAGAGCGGTTTAAACAGAAGAATATCGAGCGCTTTCTAAAGCAGCTCTTCCCATTCGACGAAAATCACAATGCCCTTATAGCAACCGAAGTCATTCGGCTATGTGCAATCATCCGGGAAGAATATAGGGATGAGTTTTCCGAAATACCATTTCTTATTTCAGAAGCCCAAAAAGTACAACGTTCCCCAACCACGGCAAATTTGCACGACATTGTCATTTCAATTTCCGATAGTAAGAAGCTCGGTGTCCACTATATACCTGCTTTCCTGTCATCCAATCTTCTACTAACCTCTTATGACCACAACAAATTTGACCAATATAAAGCGCTGACTTTTTTGTCCGTGGCGCGCCTTTCATTTATTGGCACGCATCAATCTAAAGTCGAAGCAATCTGTAATGACGTCAGGTTATTTGCCAATGGTAAACGAGAAGCTATGGCAGCTTACCTGCCAGACATTGATCAGCTCAGTTTTCCCCAACTTGTAAAAGCGTTTCAAACTCTTGTTGATGAAGACAATGAAGATCGTCCCCCGAACCAAGTAGTCGACAAACTTAATCACTATCGCCGCCCCTACGAATCCACTTTAAATTACTCTGATGGCTACACTCGAAATGTCACTAGCAGTGAATTCAGAAAAAGTGGCCGCCTTCAGCAGGGAGAACTCAAGAAACTTGATGACGATGGAGATGAGGGGTTATTTGAGCTAACACAGTTTAAAGAAGGTCCCAAATCAACAAGTTATAGCTGGCAAAAAGAAGACCATCATGGTGAAAGCAGTCGAACGACAAGTATAGTCAGTAGCTATACCTCCACTCAGCAGAGCTACGTGGCCGGCGCCTTGCATGCTCGGGCCATTCAAGCGAGAATTGAAAAGCGAGACATGAGCCTTGCTTGTGATATCGACAGTGCGACCACTTATGAAATAGGTGCATTGGTTCGCTATTGCATGGAACAAATTAGCCGCAATTCAAAAACATTGATGGCAGCCAAGTTACTGCTTGTTATGCTATTGAGCGGTAGTACCTACCACCAAGCGATAAAGCTGAAAAGTAAGCGTTCCTCAAACAAAAATCTGATAGGCTTTTGCCGAAAGCACAAGCTGCCTTCTCAAAAGCAGCGTGCTGAGCTACTCCCGCTGCTTACACAAACCGCGGAAGATTTTTGGTTGCCGTTACCGAAACTTGTCTGTCAAAAGTTGAGCAGCCTTTCTTTTAAAGGTTTGGAAGAACAGGAGTTGAAAGAATTACTCAGTCACATCAACAAACGACATGATACGCATTTAACACTGAGGAGAGTGTCATCGTATCTTAGACAGAAACTGTCACATGAAAACATCGACTCGACCATCATAGCTTTACTTGCAGGAGAGCCCACTAACACCATTCCCGCTTTGTTTTACCTGCAACTATCAAATGAATACCTCCTTCAAACTTACAACCGTTATTTGGAGTTTCTCTCACAGCTAGCAGCAGAACCATCCGCGTTAACTCTCTTCGATGAATTTCCCGCCCCTTCAGCGCTCGGTTCCCCCCTATATATCGAAGCAGATGTCTTGTCTTCACTGTTCTCCCATCTTAAGACAACCTTGAATAAAGAAGAGCAGACGAACGAACGTTATCATAACGACATTACTATTTATACGCAGCTTGTTCTTGCTATTGCATCGGGCTATCGCCCCGTCACCGGTTGGTTTGGAAAAATAACGCACTTGTCACTGCAAACCGGAGACTATTGGATTTCAGATAAAGAGTCCGGTATCGGAGATAATAGTCGTGTTATCAAGCTTCCAGAGATCGCGATCAAAATCCTTGACAACTATTTGAGCTATTGCAAACGGCGATTTCTGCAGATCGCCAACACTCAACCGGAACTATCGCTCGAATATCAGCGATTGCTCACCGGGGACACGCATCTCTTTTTCTACTTAAGAGATGGTCGATGTGAAACTTGCACACCATCCAACTACACATTCTTCATTGACTCAGTCTTTCCTCTCCCTGCAAATTGGCCACGGCATCATGTTCGGTCATTATTGACTGCAAAGGGTGTTGACATCTCTGTTATTAACGCGTGGATGGGGCATATGAATCAGTCTAAGCGCAGTTTTCACGAGTTTAGCGCTCTCACCCGTCAACAGATGGTGACGGCCTCAAACATCCTTAACCAACATCTGTTAGATATCGGCGTGGAGGCCATATATGACTGAGATAGGCGTCGAGGCTCGCCGTAAAAATCGACTGAACCAAATAGAGCGAGTCAACCTAAAAGCACAGCAAGTGTTCGAGAAGTATTTCCCCAATCCTGTCATAGTGCCGAAACCAGAACATTTTTATGAAAAATGGGAAAAGTTCATCGATGAAATCACCAACACATTTGGGCAACTTAGAGACTATAGGCGAGCCTTCAATATCGGAGTGAAAAATGTTCTGACTTATCAAACACTCCACAACTGGAAGATTGCTCCTCCAAGTTACATTGTCACTAAAAAATCAGCTAAACCACTACGTGCGCTTGATTGGATGCAGAAAGCTTGGAAAGGCTATGAATTATATCAACATTGGTACTTCGATGAGCTAATAAAGTCCCCCGCTCAATCTAAGGAACAAGCTTTTCGGAATCTAATCCTTTCGCTCATTTATCATAGCGGTCAAGCAAATCCTGATGTCGTAGACGCCTTCCAAAGATTAATTGTTAATTCAAACGTCAAAGTGAACCATTGGAATTACTCGCCTTTTATTAGTGTGACCATCGACTCTGGAAGGTTTAACACCAATGTTGATGTCGCGGGATACAAGGTCACCCAATTTCATTGCTACCTTCACCCTATTACACTTGGCTTACTGCGTTTATGGAAACGATGGCGGCGCCATAGTTGGCAGGCACCTAGAGATAGAGGCGAGTTGGGCACCATATTGACAAGAAATCAATGCGACCTGACTTTTAGTCAACTTTGCAAAACCTCGGTATACGTAGCAGAAAACCAATCTGATTTAACAATCAGCCAGGCACTCATCGAATACCAACTGAGCAAAACAAAATCTTACGGTCTACCGACGAGCAATCTTGCCCGCTTGATTCACCCAATGGTCTATCCATTAATTGATATCGACTTTACCCCCGCTTCGGCTTCCTCAGATTCTGAGCTAAGCGCGAAGAATACGAAACCAAAATCACAACACCTTTTACTCTTTGACAAACTAAAGGCTTGTTTGCGTCCCAAGGGTACACTCAAACCGGTAAGCAAAGTAACGCTCAAGCAAAGCCTAGAAACGTTAATAGCGGAAATATCGGGTGAAGAAGCAATAAACCAACGCTTACTCATCCAGTGGTATCGCCATAAGTTAGACTCTTGCAGTGTCGGCACCTTAAAAGCGTACCATTCGAGCCTAACACGCAAGTGGCTTTACCTCTGCGAAAGCTATCAACTGAATTCGCTAAACAGTGAAGAATTGGAACAAATCTATAAGCAAACCATCGACAGCCACACGACAGACAAATCAAAGAAATACTTTGCAGGTCGGCTCAAAGATTTACACGCCTTTGCTGTGGAAGCCGATGTGCTTACGCCTATTTCAAGTGACTATTTACACACTGACCCTACTCAAGCCCATACTCGCGCTGCGTTTGTCGATGAAGCACTATTCACAGGTCTACTTGACGGTATATCTTCTTATGGGGGGCTAAATGAAGCCGATAAACTGTGCCTTCAATCGATGTGTATCCTCTCCTATCGGTGCGGCCTCAGACTCAATGAATTGGTCAAGTTACGAATCAAGGACATAGAGCCTTCCAGAATTGGGTGGCTCTCCGTTCGAGATAATCACCTTGGTCAAAACAAAACCGCGGCGAGTTTACGTAAAGTACCGCTCTACCCAATGTTGCTTGAGCACGAAACAAAAATCATCAACGACTATTACCATATCAAGCAGGAACAACAACTTGGACAAAAACACCCCTTCTTTTCGCTTGATGCCGACACAAAGCTTCCAGTCGATAATTTTCGAGTATCTATTCTTGTTGGAGAACTGCTCAAGTCCCTTTCCCAATTAAACTATTTTGTGTTTCACCACCTTCGCCATAGCTGTCTAAGTAGGCTGCAACTTATCTTGGAAACCGATGGATTAGGCTCACTACCCCAACAGTTATCCCCATACGATAGAAGCCAGCTCGCGAAAATCAAAGGCATCGTGTTTGGTCAATCGGCGATGAACGGCTACGATGTCATCGCTGCTATGGCGGGTCATGAGTCGCCACGCATGACATTTGAGCATTATTTCCATTTTTCTGACTGGATCGTTGCTCAAAAACTGAAAAATATCGACTTTTCACTTCCTCAAGGCGCGATGAGCCAAGTAGGATTATTGCCTCAAAGACTCCCACTAGAAAAAAGACTCACACGATATGTCCTGCCCTACTTGATGAAAAAGCTCGCTATTCAAGAGCTAACAACAAACATACACAATGGTATTGTTCCCACACTCAATATTGAAGAAGATAGAGAAGTCCGTTCCTTTCCCATTTGCCAAAGTGCTCTAGAGCATTACCAACAAGGCTTTAGTCGTGAAGATATTTGTTCGAGACTAAAAATCAGCAGAACAACATTAGACAAGTGGATTAGCAATGCCAAACACATCAAAGCATTTTCCACGGAGTCGGCTGGTCAGCAATACTCCCGCCATTTTTCTAATGCCCGCTCGACGAAACTTCTGCCCTCTGCACTCAAAACTGCCATAGAAATCAAAATGCAGAATCAATACATAAAGAATCTGAAAGAACACTACCAGCAACATCATGATGCTATCGCCGATACCATTACGTATGCCCTTAAGCACGCCAGTGTTTCTCGTTCAGGTATCCATTTCAACTCACCCATCGAGTTGAGCAAGTTTCTGGAAACAACCCACTTATTTATCCCTAAATCACACTGGCGAGCCTCAACGCAGTACCTCGATAGCAGCATAAAAAGATCGGAATGGCTCGATGCCCTCAAAGGTATTAAAACGTACAAGGAGAGGAATCCATCAGGTCGTAGTAAAAAAGCACAAGGAGCGATTAGGTTAGAATTAGCACACCCTAGTTCACGAATTAAAAACAAGTCAAAGACTAAGCGATCATCCCCACTTTTGCTGCATTTGTTCCACATGATGGGCATTATGATGATGAATCTAAATAGTGTGGATGAATAGACGTCCTAAAAGACACACCTATTGAGAATCCCAGGTCTCCGCGCACGTACAAATAAGTTATAGGCAACAACTATTAGAAGATTTGAGTTATTGCAGACAGCGACAAAATACTATTCCAAAGCTTTGATGTATACGTTTCATATGATGGCGCTCATGCGGACTTGATAGACCTTTGCTAACAACAGAAAGCATTTTTTCGCATAATATTAGCAACTTACATTCATTTTCATGACAAGCATTAGTCCTATTTCTATGTCAGCTTGCAGAATCGAAATTCAGTGAGATGATGACTTCGATTGAAATAAACCAAGCGAGGCAACATCATGAGAAAACTTCAAACATACACCGAATGGAAAACTGCAGGCTTCCAAGTGAAACGCGGCGAAAAGTCAAAAGGTACTCGACATGGACAGCCTCTGTTTAGGCGAGATCAGGTGGTCAAGTCCGCTTTGAAACGCCGAAAAGAACGTAATTATTTGGCGCCTAAACGGAAGGTAGCGACGAACATACATCTCTGCTGGTTGTGGTGCTAATAGTTATAGGGGCAGTGATATACTTCCAATAACCAAATGGCTTTACCCGAGCGCATTAAAGTAAGTCTTTTGAACTGAAGACTCGATATCAAGCATAAAAAGGTGGGGGAATCATGAGCAGTACTGTTGCATTGATAATAATACTGGTCTCCGGAACTATAATTGGGCTGCTAACCATCTATTCCCCTCAGATTTCTGAGTGGGCGCATAAGAAGTTAGACGAAAGAGATAGACAAGGACCAAACTTGTAGGTCTTTACAAATAACGTTTCAGGCTTCGTCCGTGATTCAAAGATTTTCTTAGTTGCGCACATTGCATTGGGCTAGATGCTGAATGCAATGTGCGTTTTGGTTAAAGACCATCCGGTAATCATCCAAGGACGCATTGGCCCAGTACCAGCTGACATTCTAGGAAAAGAATTAGAGGAATTAATCAATGTGCAACCTTAACTCAACACAGTTACACGAGATTCTGATGAAGCAAGTGATTTCAAAACTGAATCAAAATAACCAGAACTAAGATCAGTAGGATATGAGCACAAATCGTGACGGAAGGTCACCTCATTTGTTGATAACTTATTCCATTAAAAAAGAAAGTTGAAGAATCCAGTATGAGAGAATCGGCTCCTACGTTCTTATAACTTGTGTTAACAATCAAAAGCCCGAACTCAACTAAGGCTCGGGCTTTGGTTTAAGAGTTTATTCAAATATTGTCTTAGGCTAAACTGATATCCAACTTACCTAATGCTAACGCAGGTGCCAGACCTGGAGTCAAAGGCAAACGTGGGATCACCAAACAGTGCATTAGGTGGTAGATATCTTGTTTACCATCCCAAACAACGCTAGTTCCGGCTTGGTTGTTGACATCCAGTTCTTGCCACCATGAACAACCTTCGTAATCGATCAGGTAAGTGCGGCAGTAATCCCACCAAGTGCGGTACCAGTCTTCGTATTTCTTGTCGCCCGTTACTGTGTAAAGCGCGTAAGCGGTACCGATAGCCTCTACTGGCGCCCAACGAATACGTTTACGCACTACAGGCTGGCCTTCCCAATCGACTGAGTAAACAAAGCCAGGGGCACCATCAACATGCCAAGCGTCGCGAACTGTCGCATCAAACAGGCCAATCGCATCTTCAAGCAGCCAGTCTGGGCAATGAGCGCCAATTTCCTGTAACGTGGCACGTAAGTGACAGATTAAGCGTCCCCACTCGATCCAGTGACCAGGTGTACCACCGTAGGCACGGAAGTGGCTAGCTGGTGTCTCTTTGTTGTAGTCTGGCAGCGGATTAAAGTCCGAGTCGAAGTGCTCGTTTACACGGTAATTCAGACCTTTCGCCGTTTTGTTAATCATAAATTCAGTGATGTTAAGCGCGCGATCAAGCCACTTTTTATCTTTAGTCACATCATAAACAATTAGAAAAGCTTCGACTGAGTGCATCGCCATGTTGCCACCGCGATAATCTTCGGTTTCAGTCCAAGCTTGATCCCAAGACTCAAAACACATCTGTTTTTCTTCAATCCAGAAGTGGTTTTCGTAGACGTTAATCGCTTCATCTAGCAAGGCTTGTGCACGTGGATGACCTGTGGTTACCGCACTTGCAGCGCCAAGCAACACAAACGCGTGTTGATATCCTTGCTTAGAGGAGTCCATGATCCCCTCGCCTTGGTTGTCGATTGTGGCGAACCAACCGCCATTTTCTTTATCCTTTAAAGGACCTTCAAGCGCGGTAATGCCGTGTTCGACTAAATCGTAAGCCCCAGGGCGACCCATATGTGCGGCTAGCGCATAGCAGTGCAACATGCGAGCTGTAATCCAAAGGCGCGTGCCCATCTCTTCGCGAACATTGCCGTTATTACCGATCCAGCCAAAGCCGTTTTCAACAACAGCGTTGCGGCCAAACTCGAAGATACGATCAGTTTCAGCATCCAACCATGCTGTGTGAGAGCGAGTATTGATCCATTTCATTTCAACGTTACCTTAAAAATTAGCTAGTTATAATCTTGTATAAATGTAAATCTATTTATTCTGATGCTTGCTTTCTCAACTCATCAGCCAAGGTGTGCACATCAAAGAACACCACTTGGATTTGATTATCGGGTAGGCGAATAAATCCCAGTGCGCCTTGACGACGTAAAAGCTGCTCATCTACCGCGCCCATATCTTTCACTTGAATTCTGAGTCGTGTCGCGCAATTGTCGATTTTGCCGTCTTCGATATTATTAATTCCGCCCAAAGCACCAAGTATCTTGTGTGCTTTAGCTTGCAAATTGCCTTTATCATTGATCATTCTGTCTCTCCTCAACGATGAGTCAGCAGCGTGGAGACTCACCTGATTGATAGTGTTAATTCAAATTTGTGCTTAATGAAAAGCTCAGTGAGTTGCCATTCAACTACATCACACCAAACAGTTTAGGCAGGCCAATAACCAGTTCAGGGAAACACGAGATCACGAAAATCAGTGCAATTTCAACCATCAAGAAAGGAACAATTTTGCGAGAAATTTCTGACACCGGCACTTTAGACACCCCAGACGCCACAAACAGAACTAATCCCATTGGAGGTGTCGCCAAGCCAATCGATAAGTTGGCACACATCACAACACCAAAGTGCACTGGGTCGATACCTGCGCTGATCATGATCGGTGCAAAGATTGGTGCGAAGATAAGAATCGCAGGGCCAGCATCTAGGAACATTCCGATAATGAACAGTAGAACGTTGATAATCGCAAACATCAAGTATGGGTTATCAGTAATGCCGTTCATGAAGTCAGCGACCATATTCGATACGCCAGACAGACTGATCAATGAGGCAAAACCACTAGCCGCCGCTACTATGATAAGGATCGAGGCCGCGTTAACTGCTACTTTGGCAAAAAGTGCATAAGTCGCTTTGGTGTTGGTCACTTTGATAATAAACAGCGACACTGCAATCGCGTAGGCAACGGCCACTGCCGCAGCTTCAGTCGGTGTAAAGATACCACCGTAGATACCCCCTAGGATGATCACTGGAGTCATCAAAGGAAGCAGTGCCAGACGGAAGGCTTGCTTACGCTCCATCGCGGGCGCTCGCTCCATTGGCTGAACACTCGGGTATTTACGAATCTGGAATTTGTTCATGATCATCAAGCCAATACAGAATATGATCCCAGGAGTGACACCCGCTAAGAACATCGCCGCTACAGACGTATTCATAACGAACGCGTACAACAACATGATACCTGATGGTGGAATAATATTACCTAGCACCGTTGCGGCAGCGGTTAGTGCCGCTGAATAGCCTGTGTCATATTTATATAGGGATCAGCATGCCACCAATCGCTGACGTTGCGGCGACAGCCGACCCCGTTAGCGCACCGAAAATGGTTGCGGCCAGAATAATGAAATGGACCCACCCTTTTATCCGGCTTCACAATGAGCCATGATGAATTCGTTAACAAAACATCACTATAAGGGCAGGTCCACATATGAAGATTACTACCGTTGGTCTCGATATTGCAAAGTCTGTTTTTCATTTTTATGGCGTGAATCAAGCTGGCAAGCTCGTTAAAAAAAGAGTTTTGAAAAGAAGCCAAGTATTGGATGCGTTTCGACAACTCGAAGCTTGTAGAGTGGTGATGGAGTCCTGCGGCAGCGCCAACCACTGGGCTCGCGAAATACAAAAAATCGGTCACGAGGTCATGTTAATTGCTCCGCAATATGTTGTGCCATACCGACGTAAAAACAAGAACGACTTCAATGACGCGGAGGCCATTGCCGAAGCTTCTCAGCGTGCCAACATGACATTCGTACCGATTAAAAGTATCGAACAGCAAGATATCCAAATGCTCTTGCGCATTCGCTCTCGTATTATTGGCAATCAGATAAAACTGGCCAATCAGATTAGAGGGTTATTGGCCGAATATGGCTTGACGACAGGGATGGGTAAAGCTGCACTGCGTCGTTATCTGCCTGAGGTGCTTGAAGATGCTGAGAACTCACTAACTCACCTCAGCCGTGAGCTAATTGCCGAACTGCAAGAAGAGCTTCTTGAGTTAGATAGAAAAGTCGCCGAGTACGACAAAAAAGTCGCACTATCGATTAAAAACCTTGATATCTGCGAACGGGCACAAACGATTGTAGGAGTCGGCCCAATTACCGCCGCTGCAGTGTACAGTGCGATAGGTAACGGTCAAAACTTTGCAAATGGTCGCCATTTTGCTGCTTGGTGTGGCTTAGTTCCTCGCCAACACTCAACGGGTGGAAAGTCGACATTAGGGGGGATCAGTAAGAGGGGGAATACGTATTTGCGTACCTTACTCGTTCACGGAGCAAGAGCAACCCTAAGGTATACTGAAAAGAAAGATGACAAGCTGAGTCGTTGGGCCGAAAAACTAAAAAAAGAGAAATCCTACAATAAAGCGTGTGTCGCCTTAGCTAACAAGTTGGCGCGAATCGTTTGGGCAGTCATCTCCAGTGATAAAGAGTATGAACTTCAGTACGCTTAATCGATGTCAATCGCCAAAGTAAAAATCAAAGCAAACCGTTAATACACTACTCACCAACAGTTGCGACATGATTTTGAACTGATGATAAACAGTTAGACTGGGCTCCCTAAGAACTTCCTTCGTCATTGGCTCCTAGAAGCCGTCAGAATGATAAGTTAGGGAGCAGCAGATTGCATCAAGGCCAGGGAACAATCCCAGCAAACAGGCCGAATATATGACGGCAATAATTTTGTTTATTACAGCTCGAAATCACTTGCAAACTGGGTGGGTCCATATATGACTTAACCCAAGACTCATGAAAATATTTGAAAACAAGTTCTGGAAAATCACGTACCCACTTGTTTAGCTCACTGATAGATACGATTTCATATTCAATGTTTAGCTCTGAAAGCTTCTGCGCTTCTTTTTTCCACAGAGCAATATCCTCGGCAGAAATGTCCTCTGCTACCAGTAGACTGAATTTATCTATTGGGATACCCCAGTTTTCATAGTTCTTTAAGAACCTAGCCACTGTTCTTTTGTATTCAGAAGCGTTGTAATTTTTTACTCTTTTCACTTCGTACAATGAATATGTACTTCTCGTACTTTCACTGTTTTCAACGAAAATATCAGCTCCGTATTGCTTTTGCCCTACCGTGCCAATTGGAAGCACTTTAAAAATTGAACGCCGCAATTTGTAACTCACAATGTATTCGATCAAATCACAACAAAAACGTTCAAACATCAAAGGTTCCATTAAATCAAACGGAAGTCTATCTGGTTTTTCAACTGCCGAAGCTTGGTACTTATTAATTTCCGTATTTTCTAAATATTCTGGTAAGAGCATAAATTTAACCCTAGTTAGAACGCTACACTAACAAATAAGCCAAAGTAATCATTTGCGCATAAGCTGATGATATTTAAAATAATTAACCAAAAAACCAATGCCACATTCGCTTAAATAAGCCAACTCTGTTGTTATAGGTATTATCATCGCCTTTAGGTTTTTCTTGATAATAGTTGGCTTTATTGTGCTTATCGTTATCGCGACCGGCAGTTATGGTTTTCTTATCTCATTGTCCTGCCTCAACGATCATGCCCTTTCTGATAAAGTAATGTGAGCGACACTTAAATCCCCAATTTCCAATTGAAGGAGATAATGAAATAGAATCACCATCAAACATTAGCTGCCAATCTGTTGGTGTTATGGGTGTTACTACTTGATTTCCACAACCGCAGCAACAGCTATGAATAGCTGTTGCATACTCCATCGATACGTACAACGTGCCAGGGTCTAACCGCTTCGGAATTGAACGAACAAACTTATGCGCTAGGTGCGTATGTTTAAGCATAGGACTCTCCATTCAGTAGTAGATTTCCATCCGTAGTGTACGTAGAATGATGCTCCTGCTCCAAATCACGGTAAAAACCCCGTATTTTTTTCCACTTTATTACCGCTAGAGCTGCATTTAAAGCGTTTAGATCTGCTACCTGAATATTTGAAGAATAAACATCATTCCCTTCACCACCACCAAATGAGACTCTACCTTCATGGACGTGTTGTCTCTTACCGCTCGTGCTAGCGGTCACTCTCAAGATTCCTCCTAGAGAACCATCTGTCAGCTCTACTCCCATACCTACATCAACAAAAGGAATATCAAGTTCTTCCAGTTTTTGCACTATAGACTTTTTACTGGTACCGGCATCAATACAAATAAAGGCAAAGGTAACTCCATTCAGCAGCTCTAAATTTTCCTCGTCTATGTAAGTTGAACTAGTAGAGATCCTTTTATGCATATTCGAATAGATGCTTTTGAAATACTCAACTTTCTTTTCTGCATCTCGCAGAGCTTCTAGCGTTGGTGCTCCTGGAGCTCTGAAAGCATTGTGTTGCAAAAACTCATCACTATCAAAAAGACGAATATCTCTTACAGGTGTTTTAGCCACTAGATCAAGGATATATGAGCCTGTGCCCCCCAAACCAATTATGGCGACAGACTCTTCAGCAAGCAGGTCGCTTAACGCCCCAATACCAACCCGTCCAGAAGCCGTCTCTGTATAGTTAAATACGCTATCTTCCTCGTCTTCTGGTGTCGAAAACACTTTAGGGCTTATGCCTGAATTCAGTACTTCAGCATGGCCTGACAAAATTGAGGCATATGTGGTCATTTTATGGTAATAATCGGTGTACCCTGACTTAGGTTTACTGGAAAACATATGCTTAGCAGTAATACCTCGACCTAAATCGAATATAGAGCTCTGGAGTACCACAGCATTCAGAGCTTCCCCCTCTGCATTGCACGGCATATCACCATCGAAGTGAACTACATGAGTGTCAGGAATTCGAGTCCTGTCACCAGCAAGAGATAAACTTGAGATAATTGTCCCTCGACATACTTGTCGATTTGAGTTTACGTATGGGACATCACGCATGATCAAGAAACCATTTTTTACCTGGATGAAATATCCTTCATCTCTAAGGCGCTTAAGATCTGAATTAAGATTTATCAGTTGCAGTGACATTGAATACCGTCCCTTTTTTCTTAACTATTACAGAACCACCAGCAGCTAACTCGCCAGCGTGAGGCTTAGACTTTGCATGACGATAAGTCATTGAATAACAGGTATTAGGATTACTAGGCGGATATTGGAACTCGAAAGATACAATCTGCTCATAAGTTACATTTGGGTCATCAAGTACATGTTCTCGTGAATTGACAGTTATGATGTAATCAGGCTTTGGCTTATCAGCCACGACAAAATGCTCAATACCAGCCTCAGATAAATCTACCGTATCATCGGGCTCAATTAATCTATCAGTTCCTCCCCTGACATCTAAAAAGATAGCCTGCTCATCCGCTACATCCGCAAGGAAATAAAGATCGGAGCCATCAATCTCAGGTTTACCCCACACAATCTGACGACCTTTCAAACTAAATTTGAAGTCACGGTCAGTTTTGAATGCAATAAAACGCTCAACTCCACGAGCTCTAAGATCAACTGTCTCGTTTAAGCGGATATCTTCAAAATCACCTGATGGTAGGATAGCGAAGAGACTATAATCATCAAACGAATCAAGCCCTGCTATTTCAATTAACTGACGTCCCGTGGGAACAGGATCTTGTACACTAAGAGAGCGAAACTGCAAGCTATCCAAAGCAAAGAAAATTCGGAAGCCTCGGCCACCGTGAGGGTGGTGGCCTTTAGTATCATGTGGATGTTGTTCTACATCTTTCATTTTGATAGTACCTTTAGTTTTCAGCCAGAACCATTCTGGTCTTACTTACTTAATCGCGACTATCAGGTAGAACCGGTAATTTTTTTAACTTTTTTTTATTGAGCCCGACGGAACCTTACCGCAGATAAAAAATGCGGGACAAGATGGACAACTTCGAGAAGATCTTTTTACGGGGAAATGACCCAGTCTGATCTTCGTAATGATGTCTATGAGTGTTTTCTTTCTGTTGCTCAAAACCTTAGCCGTTAAACTACTCTCTGACGTCAATTCATCGGCTAGGTACAGCGTTTCAACCTTTGCACTTGGGTATGCTTGTTCAGAAGCTAAAATAAAAGCTGCAGTACCCACACTGTCGTCTTTTTTTCGAGCATGCCCTGTCCTAACACGCCGTACTACTTTTCTTCCACTTGGCTCGCTCAAAATATCGTCAGGTCGAACGATAACTTTCTCACCACCGAGAACTAGAGTAATAGGTGAGATGGTAGCTTTTTCCATGCTTTTTCGACTAGAAACAAAATAGTTACTCATTGAACAAGCCAGATCAGTGAATTCTTTGATATACCCATGCTCATTCAATCCATTCATAGCTAAAGCACTTTCAACCACACTTTTGAGCTCTGACTCGTCAAATCCTTCTTCCATATGACGCTGAACCACAAACCTAACTGTATCATGTAGTTTGACATATGATGTTTTAGTCCGCTTCCCCCCAGTTTTGAGCAGGTGGGTGTAAAGGTAACGCCTTGGACATTGTTGATGGAGTCCTAAATGGTTTGACTCAAAGATAAAATCGCGATCAACCGCGATATTCATATCGGTATCTAAGTCAATATGTGGGAGATTGTAAGTATCAACTACATTACTCGTCCTAACTTTATCTTGAATACGCGAGATAAAAGGGGAATGCTTCCATTGTGAATTGTTAGATTTCTTGGTTGGAGCATACATAAACAGCTTATCTTGAGCACGTGACATCGATACATAAAACAAGCACTCTTGCTCTTTTTCATGTTCCGCTTTTAACATCGTAACAGAAGTGTCATCTTCGCCAGTAATCATACCGACCGGAGGTTCACATGCTGGCTTCTGATATGTTCTCGGTAATGTACCTTGGCTCATCCCTGGTAAATGAACAACTTTAAACTCAAGCCCTTTAGCACCATGCATGGTCATCAATCGCACAGCATCAATATTCTGTGCCGAAGCAGGTAACTGCCTCAAATCTTTGTCATCACCCAACCTTAGTAAACGGCGAACTCGCTCTAGCAATCTTGTTACCGGCAAGCCACTAGCAGTTTCAGCAGAGATTGCTGTACGCACAAAGTTCATTAGCTGCCAAATAGCTATGCTTCGGTTTTTGTCTGAGACTACTTCAGAACTACTGAGACGTGCAGCAATGCGAGTTTTGTCAAAAATTAACGTTGCAAGAATTTTCCACGGGTGATCCGTTTTATCAATTCCTTCGAACGCCCTACCCAATTTGGACAACGCTTCTTTTCCAGAACTAGATATCCCTGTGATATCTTGCGAATCAAGCAACCACCCTTTTTCTTCACAACGCTCCGTGCGTAAGTGATTCAAAATGACATCTAAATCTTCTAAAGATAACTCAAATTCTGGCCACCGACCGATACGTACTAATCCGCTCCCCCAAGAGTCTGTCAAAAGTGACAAGAAAGAAAACATATCCTTTACTTCTTCTCTTTCAAATAGGCTACCCAGGTATAGTACGGGAACTCCTAAGAGCTCCAGTTGTTCGGCAAGCTGAGATAGTCGCTCATTGCCACTACACAATACAGCTTGGTCTCTATATGAATATCCAGACTCTTGCATGTCCTTAATTGTTTCAGCTAGAACAACAGCTTGGTCGTCTGCTTTTTCAACTACTTTAAACTCAGGCAGGCACCCAGTTCCCCCCCTATCAGCTATCAATTCGGGACTTCCAATGTTTGCAGACATATCGAAAGCAAATTTGGAATATGCTCTAATTATTTCTTCAGAAGAGCGATAGTTGATTTTTAAACGACCTTGCAATGCTGTTGGGAAGTCCTGAGTACAGTAGCGAGACATACTAACCGAAGAAGCACCCCTAAACCGGTATATAGACTGTCTTGCATCACCTACAGCCCAAAGGTTTTCACCATCTCCACACAGTAGCATCAGCAACCGAATACTACTTCGATTCACATCCTGGTACTCATCAACTAAGACATGATCGTAAAGCGATTGAAAGTGCTTGAACAACTCAACATTGTTTTCTAGAAACTTGACAGGTAGCAGTACTAAGTCACCAAAGTCAATACAGCCTCTAGCTTTCTTTAGTCTTTCATAAGCTTCATAAACCGTTGCTACTTCTTTTGCTTTCAAAGCTGCCGTTTTACTTTCTTCTGTATCTGCAGAATCAAGCATCGCCTTTGCTAAGCGGAAATAATCTCTATGATCAACAACCTCATCCTTAGCTCGCGATATTGCTGATAGTAAATTAGTAATATGTTCTGTAGGATCATGAAGATTTCGGAAGTATTCTAGGCCTAACCGTGGAAACTCATCTTCCAAAACTTCTACTGCTTCCGTCCGTTCCAACAAACGAGTGTAGTGGTCAACTAAAATTGGCCACGGTTTCAGAGTTTTCCCAATATAATCGTTCTGATTCATTGGGCGTTAGGCCACCGTTATACTGATGCGGCCTGAGTTGGCAGTAATATCCGATAATATAGCGGGTGATCTCTTGTTGAGCCTCAGCGAAGCTACGATAACCCACAGTTGGCACCCATTCAGTCTTCAGACTTCTAAAGAAGCGCTCCATTGGCGCATTATCCCAGCAATTTCCTCTGCGAGATAAACTCTGTTTTATTTGAAAACGCCACAGTAATTGGCGGTATTTACGACTGGTATAGTGACTACCTTGATCGCTATGGAACATGACACCTTTAGGCTTACCACGTGACTCATAAGCCATCGAAAGAGCTTTACCTGTTAACCGAGTATCAGGTGATAAAGACATCGACCAACCGATCACTTTACGAGCAAAAAGATCGATAACGACCGCTAAATACATCCACCGATTACCCGTCCAAATATACGTAACATCGCCAACTGATCTGCTCCAGTAAGACTGGACACCGCATTAAGCGACATATTGTTTTTCAAAGTTAACTGGGCTTAGATACCCAAGAGCACTGTGCCTTCTTGTTCGATTATAATCAACTTCGATGTATTCAAAGAGTGCTTGACGCATCTCTTCTCGGGTCATTATCGGCTCGTATTGGACGGTTTCTACTTTCATTGAGTGGAAAAAGCTTTCAACACAAGCGTTGTCCCAGCAATTTCCCTTCCTACTCATACTTTGCTTTAGATTATGAGCTGCGATTAAGTCGCGGTAGTCTTTTGAACAATATTGGCTACCTCTATCACTATGGATAATCACTTCTTCTGGCATGCCTCTGCGGAACAATGCCATTGATAGCGCATCACAGACCAGAGTTGCGGTCATATATGGACCCACCCAGTTTGCAAGTGATTTCGAGCTGTAATAAACAAAATTATTGCCGTCATATATTCGGCCTGTTTGCTGGGATTGTTCCCTGGCCTTGATGCAATCTGCTGCTCCCTAACTTATCATTCTGACGGCTTCTAGGAGCCAATGACGAAGGAAGTTCTTAGGGAGCCCAGTCTAACTGTTTATCATCAGTTCAAAATCATGTCGCAACTGTTGGTGAGTAGTGTATTAACGGTTTGCTTTGATTTTTACTTTGGCGATTGACATCGATTAAGCGTACTGAAGTTCATACTCTTTATCACTGGAGATGACTGCCCAAACGATTCGCGCCAACTTGTTAGCTAAGGCGACACACGCTTTATTGTAGGATTTCTCTTTTTTTAGTTTTTCGGCCCAACGACTCAGCTTGTCATCTTTCTTTTCAGTATACCTTAGGGTTGCTCTTGCTCCGTGAACGAGTAAGGTACGCAAATACGTATTCCCCCTCTTACTGATCCCCCCTAATGTCGACTTTCCACCCGTTGAGTGTTGGCGAGGAACTAAGCCACACCAAGCAGCAAAATGGCGACCATTTGCAAAGTTTTGACCGTTACCTATCGCACTGTACACTGCAGCGGCGGTAATTGGGCCGACTCCTACAATCGTTTGTGCCCGTTCGCAGATATCAAGGTTTTTAATCGATAGTGCGACTTTTTTGTCGTACTCGGCGACTTTTCTATCTAACTCAAGAAGCTCTTCTTGCAGTTCGGCAATTAGCTCACGGCTGAGGTGAGTTAGTGAGTTCTCAGCATCTTCAAGCACCTCAGGCAGATAACGACGCAGTGCAGCTTTACCCATCCCTGTCGTCAAGCCATATTCGGCCAATAACCCTCTAATCTGATTGGCCAGTTTTATCTGATTGCCAATAATACGAGAGCGAATGCGCAAGAGCATTTGGATATCTTGCTGTTCGATACTTTTAATCGGTACGAATGTCATGTTGGCACGCTGAGAAGCTTCGGCAATGGCCTCCGCGTCATTGAAGTCGTTCTTGTTTTTACGTCGGTATGGCACAACATATTGCGGAGCAATTAACATGACCTCGTGACCGATTTTTTGTATTTCGCGAGCCCAGTGGTTGGCGCTGCCGCAGGACTCCATCACCACTCTACAAGCTTCGAGTTGTCGAAACGCATCCAATACTTGGCTTCTTTTCAAAACTCTTTTTTTAACGAGCTTGCCAGCTTGATTCACGCCATAAAAATGAAAAACAGACTTTGCAATATCGAGACCAACGGTAGTAATCTTCATATGTGGACCTGCCCTTATAGTGATGTTTTGTTAACGAATTCATCATGGCTCATTGTGAAGCCGGATAAAAGGGTAGGTCCATTTCATTATTCTGGTACTCATTGACCAACCAACTACTTGCCGTGAGTACAAGTCGATAACAACGGCTAAATACATCCAGCCTTCGCTTGTCGCTAGATAAGTGATATCTCCAGCCCATTTTTGGTTTGGTGCTGTCGCATTAAAGTCTTGCTCAAGCAAATTCGGGGCTACAGGAAGTCTATGCTTACTGTCTGTCGTACATTTGAATTTACGGGCGGCCTTCGCAACTAACCCCTGACGCCTCATGCTCGCGGCGATGGTTTTTACATCGTGTTTATTACCATTTTCTTCAAGTTCTTTTTGAATGCGCCTTGCACCATCACGTTCCTTTTTATCATCAAAGACTTCACGAACTTTGCTATCAAGCTGCTTTCGGTGTTCGTTGCGTTGGGTGACTTTATGCCGATTATCAATCCAATAATAAAACCCACTTCGAGAAACCCCAAACACCTCAGCCATACGGACAACCTTATACTGCATCAGGTGTTCGAGCATAAACTCATAGCAATCTACTTTAGATTTTTCGCGAAGTAGGTGGCGGCCTTTTTTACGATATCTAGCTCTTCAGCTTGCTCTGCCAATAATCGTTTGAGTTTGGCATTTTCAGTGGCTAGTTCCCTTCTCTATCGCTGATTTTCGCATCTTTTTTGACGGCTTTACGCCACCCATAAATTTGAGATTCATATAGAGAAAGCTGTCGTGCGGCGGCAGCGACACCGACTTTCTCTGCTAACTTAAGCGCTTCGGCTTTAAATTCAGGAGCATGTTTAATTCGTGTTTTCTTAGTTGTCATTGTTCACCTCGTTAGTGATTGTACTCACTTAACTCAGTGTCCAAAACTTCTGGTGCGGATCACCCATACAAAATGCCAAACTATGCACATAATCAAGAGGTATTGACGCAGTGAAGCCAAGGCAGACGCTATAATTTTTCAGCATTCCAATCTGCTACTTTCAGGAGCTTCCATGTCTTTTCCTTTTCTCTATCATGGACAAACCACCCCATGGGTTACCCTTGAGCGTCGTAAGCTCACGCTCACCTTAGCCACCGATAAAACCACGCCGTATCATCAAGTGCAGATTCGTCACGAACCGGACAATGAAGAGTACTTTGCCGCCATGTCCGTCGTCCAAGAGACCGAGCATTTGCGATACTGGCAAGGTGAGTTCGAACTGCGTCATGACCAACCACTCAATAGTTACACCTTTAAACTTATCCTTGAGAAGCAGCAGTATTGGTTGAGCGCCTGTGGCGTGACTAAACGTATGCCTGGCCAAGAAAAACATTTCAAAATCAACCCAGACCAGCGGCCTCCAAGCTGGGTCAAACACCAAGTTTTTTACCAAATTTTCCCGGACCGTTTTTGCAACGGCAAACCTGAAATCAGTACTCAAGACAATGAATATCAAGTCGCTGATGAACGAAAAACTATAGTCGCCAAACAATGGGGGGAACCCGTCGATAACCAGAGCGGAAACGGTGGGTACGAATTCTACGGTGGTGACCTTTACGGCGTTGAACACAAGCTCGATTATCTACAAGAGTTAGGCATCACTACTCTGTATCTCAACCCGATTTTTTCATCGCCAAGTAACCATAGATACGACACGATGGACTACTATAATATCGACCCTCATCTTGGCAACAATCAACACTTCGCCGCGCTGTGTGATGACATCCACCGGCGTGGAATGAAGATAGTATTGGACGCTGTGTTCAATCACACCTCAACCGAGCATCCTTGGTTCAACCGCTTAGGTTGGCATCAAGACACTGGTGCGTATCAATCGAGCCAATCACGCTATCGAGACTATTACTTCTTTGAGGGTGATAGCCAACGATACATTGGTTGGAAAGGGATCAGAAGCTTACCTGTATTAAACTTCGAAAACGCTGACGTCCGAGATGCCATTTACCAATCAGAAGATTCAATCATCAAATATTGGCTCAAGCCACCCTACAATATCGATGGCTGGCGATTTGATGTAATTCACATGCTGGGCGAGGGAGAGGGCGCGAAAAATAATGCCCACTACGTGAAGGCATTTCGCGATTCGGCGAAAGCCGTCAATCCCAATAGCTATGTATTGGGTGAGCACTTTTTTGAAGCCTCTTCGTGGCTGCAAGGCGACCAAGAAGACGGCTCGATGAACTACTACGGCTTTGCCCATCCACTGCGTGCACTATTGGCAAACAAAGATATAGCGCTCGATCCCATCAACATCACCATGTTTGAGTTTAGAGACTGGCTAGCCGAAGCAAGGGCAAAAATACCTTGGGATAATCAGCTTGCCCAACTCAATCAGTTAGATAGTCACGATACCCCGCGCTTCTTTACTTTGTTAGACCAAAACCAAGCGCTGTTTAAGATCGCCGTCACCTTCTTGTTTACTTATGTCGGCACACCCTGTCTCTATTATGGCACTGAGATAGGCATGCAAGGTGGGGCGGATCCGGACAATCGCCGATGCATGGAGTGGGATAAGTTACAAGAGTCACAGCTTCTGCCCTTTTTTAAGCAGCAGATTGAGCTAAGAAAAACGCGTCCTGCCCTTCGCTATGGCAGTTACATCGAACTCTACTGCGATGAGGCGTGCTTGGTATTTGCTCGAACCTGTAGTGAAGATACGGTACTTGTGGGAATTAATCTCTCGCAAGTCGAAAAAGACGTGTCTCTATCTGCTGAGCAGACTGAGCTTCTAAACCTATCGAGTAGCAAACTATTGATTGGCCCCGTGCAGAGTTTGGTCGTTTAACAGAGGGTTCATTACTACACCCTTGTTCTGCATTAAACTGAGCAAGGGTGTTCACAATAAGGAGTCTCTTTGTTGGTCAGTCAGATGCCCGAAGGCACACTCTAATTTGCTTTATCACTATGTTATAATATCGACCTATTTCTTACATGTAACCCGGCATTTACACATATTGATCTACTGGGTCAGCACTAGCTTCAACTAAGAAAATTAAAAGTATCTCTATAAATCACACAAATAACATAACTTAGTAAATTTTCTTGGGGGGGAGGAGGTACTCATTATTTATTGCGTGTGCAGCTTTAAGGAATAATGATACGTTCCTGATTGTCTTCTATAACCTAACGATTCGTATAATTTTTGGGCATTGACATTACTCTCCGCTGTCTCTAAAGCGAGTCCTTTAACATTGTCTTTTAGCGCCAAATCTTTTGCTGCATTCATTAGTTTCCTTGCAACTCCTTGCCTTCTTGCCTTCTCTACAATGAATAAGTCGTTAAGAACCAGAATCTTATCCGCCAAAACAGAAGAAAAACTTGGATACAATTGTGTAAAACCTAAACCATTTCCGTGTTCATCAAGTGCTAGAAAGATAACTGATTCATTGTTGATGAGACGTGACTCTATAAATTCACGCGCTACACCAAGATCACTACTCTGACCGTAAAATACTCGATATGAGTCGAAAAGAGGGGAAATGAGGTCTATATGTTGAATTTTCGCTTTTACTATTTCCATCTGCTAAACCATTTCACTTGTAATAAAACATATCACTCGCAAAGTTGTTAACAACGCGACCACAAACACTAGGTCTTTGTGACATAGGCATTGAAGCCGGTTAAAACTAAGAACACCAAGCGTTACGGACGCTGCCATAATCACTTTGTTATGCATATCCTTCCATGCGTATTAGATTGAGATTTTCACTCGTTGTTGGAGCTTCAAAATACTGGGTCACATGATGAAACACAGCCTCTGTGTCAAACAAAGCTCTTTCTGGTTGTTCAATCCGACGTTTAGCTATCTGAGCCAAACATTGTTCATCTGTTAAGTCCAAAAAAAACAGTTCATGTTTGCAGTTTACTTCAAAACAAATTGATACAAACCAAGCTCTTTGCTTAGCGGTATTAGCTGGAAAGTCCATGACGACATCAATTCCGGCATTTAGGAGACTTTTAACATGGTTTTTAACGAAAGGCTTAATTAGACTTGAGTACTTTAAGTAGTCGTCAAAATTGTTAATTTGGGAGGGATAATGAGCAGACAACCAGTCGTCTTCAGAAATGAGCACAGCATTGTGTTCAGTTGCAACAGCTTTAGATCGAGTTGATTTACCCGCTCCCATCTTTCCACAAAAGAAAAAAAGTTTGCCCTTGATTATCATTGCAAAAAAACCTTAGTAATAGTGACTAGTAACGGTTTTAATAACCGAACCAATAAGGCTAGTGACAACACGCAGCCATGAGAAGCATTTCAATAACAATTAGCTCCTTACGAAAGACATGAATATATGAGAATAAATTACACACTCACAACCGAATCAACATCCATTTCCAAACTTAGATATCATGCTCTTTAGCTCTCCATTCATTTTCGTCAATTTACAAGTTTCATTGGTTAGTTCCGAGCTTGATTCCTTAACTTTTATTAACATATTCTCTATGCCATTGACCTGCTCTTCAATATCAAATGCCAATACTTCCTGTCTTTGACTAGCTAGGGCTGTTTTGCTGCTTGCTGCCTTTATCTTAGCTACAAGTTCAACAATATTTAATAGACTATTTTGAACATTTTCCGCATTCTCGACACTGTTTTTACTTTTGTCGTTTGTAGTCTTCATGGATTGATACATTTTACGATTACCATCAATTAGAGACTGCATAGCATGTTCGATTTCTATGGTACTAGCCTTAGTTCGGGTAGCTAAATCTCTTACTTCGCCAGCAACAACAGAAAAACCACGCCCATGCTCTCCTGCTCTAGCCGCTTCAATAGCGGCATTAAGTGCTAATAAGTTGGTTTGATCTGCTATCTCATTAATTACATACAATATATTGACAACATTTTCAGATTCGCTTTTTATCTTTTCAGATATACTCATTGATGTTTCTACTTCATGGATTAGCTCAGTAATACTCCTAGCAGAAACATGGATCAATTTAGACGCTTCCTCCCCTTGATGATCAGCTATTGAAATTAAATCAGAAGTGCCACTCATATTCTCCGAAACCTCTTTTGAAGATATAGTTATATCTTCTATGTGTACTTTAATTTTGTCGCTTTCAAGTATATAACCATCAATCAAAACCTCAATATTCTCTATCTGCGCTTTGTAATGATCAACCTTGTTACTTAGGCCAGTTGAGAACTTATTAAGGTTATATATCATTAATGAAATATTGCTTATAAATAAATTAAAAGATTCAGCAATACTACCTACTTCATCGTTACTCTTAATATCAATCCTATACCCTAAGTCAGGATTATCAGATGCCAGCGATGAAAAATTATCCCTTAGATCAATCAGAGACTTGAGAGTTCTTGACATAATTAAGGAAATGGTAATAGCGACAATAACCGCACATATCATCGTCAAAGCAATTGAAAACTTTGTTTTATAGATTAGTTCTTCTCGACGCATAGATGAATATCTCAGCACTGCCTCGTCTATATCGTCGACATATACACCTGTGCTAACAATCCAATCGAATTTTTCCACATATCTAGAAAATGCTATTTTCTCGAATTCTTGATCATGACCAGGTTTATGCCAGTAGAAATAGCTAAAACCATCTCCATACAAAGTTGAATCTATTATATCTTTAACTACAAAATTACCTTTTACATCTTTAAAATCTATAATATTATTACCAACTAGTTCCTTGTTGTTGCCGTTAAAAACACTGACTCCAGTCGTATCTACCCCAAAGAAGTAATTGTCACCTTCATATTTTATTGATTCAAGATATTTTCTCACTGTGTTAATGTCACCTTCATTTTCTATAGAAGATATAGCAACATCCAAGATATCTACTAGCTCTTTCTTTCTTATTTCTATAAGCTCATCTCTATAGCTATCAACAAATTTATCCAAATTATCTTCGGAAAGATAAAACTCGATCACCATTATAATAGCAGAGACTAATATCAATGATAATGTACTTATATAAACCACTTTACTTTTTATTTTCATACAGAAGCCTATTAATCATATAGTGTAACATTAACTTTAGCTCAGCTTATATAAACAACGTCAATATAAAATACAGTCACATCGAACACAAAACACGATTAAACAACTTCATAGATGACAATATATAGCAAGAAAAGTAAACATATCTTCAATATAGCCACAAATAAATATAACATTAACTTAAAAACAGTAAATTGACTATTTACTATCTAGTTATAGAAATAGGAGTGTAGTAAATTCAACATACTCCCCAAGAACCTGTTACTAAAAACCAACCCCTTTTCGCTTACAGTTAACTAAGCGGAGAATGCATTGTGGAAAATTGCACTACACTGAAACACAAATGGTGTAATCTCTTGCACAGGCTGAAATAGAAAGGCAGCTCACTTTAAACGTGACCCTACACACCCACCTGCTCTCGTCACTCTAAGGCATTCATCTCTAGCCATGCTTGCGGTGAGCAAGGCCTATGCAAGAAATACCCCTGAAGATACGATACGCCAACCTCTGTTAGTGTCTTAAACATTTCCGACGTCTCTATTCCCTCTGCGACAAGCGTTATGTTGTATGTATTCCCAAACTCGTACAAATGGGCAATGAGTTTTAAACATGCTTCACGCCTCATCGCTTCGTTAATTAATATTTTATCTAGTTTGACTTGATACAGCGGAAGTCTGAATAAACTAGTAATCGCGCTCATTCCTGCGCCGAAATCATCGAGTGAGAGTTTAAAACCATGAGTGTGAAGTACATCGAGAGTTTTTGTGATCATCGGATTTTCATCAAGTAGGTAGGACTCGGTAACTTCGAGCACAATACGAGTTGAATCAATACCAAAGCGATCAACAACCTCACAGACATCCTCGACAAAGCTAGTACTAAGCAATTGATGCGCCGACACATTTACATTAACCAAAGGTCTCACATGGTGCTTAGTATCGAACATCACCAAGTATTGGCAAGCGTGCTCTAGAACTAACAAACCTAATGCATGTATATGCCCTAACCGCTCGGCGATGGGAATAAATTCTGCGGGTGAAATCGAGCCCAACTCAGGGTGCTCCCACCGAGCTAACGCCTCAAAACTTATCAGCTTACCAGTCGATGCTTCAACAATAGGTTGTAGTACTATAGTAATTTGGCGCATTTTAACAGCTGATTCTAAAGCGTCATGAATTGCAAAATATCTATCAATACTGCGCTGCGACTCTCCAGTGTAGGTAATAGGCGAACTGATAGCTCGGGAATACTCAGACAAGTCGAATATATGCTGCAAAGGAGCTGTAACGCTTAGAGCACAAACTGGGATCGCACCAAGACCCAATCTACTTGTAAGTATCGAGTCGCTCTTGCGAACTTGATGAAATACCGATTCAATTTTGTTCAACAGCTGAAGAGACTCCTCTGAGTTAATTTCTTGCTCCATCGTGACAACAAACACATCCGCACTAATTCGATACAAACCGTACTTCATTTGCAGAACGTCATCTAATGTTGATACAAGTGCCGAGGAAAGGTGTTCAATTGCTTCATATCCAACTTGCCTTTGAAGCTGTTGCAGTTGAGCTAGACAACATACTAGGATCCAACTTTTTTCATTCAGACTTGGGAATTTTTCTAGGAACTTGTGCCGGTTAAACAATCCGGTTTCACTGTCGTGAGTAGCCATATGAGTCAGATACTGGTTCAGCAATACCTCTTCAGATACATTTTTATGTGACCCCACCATGGCAAGTCCATCTTGGTATCTTACTCTCACACCAGTCGCTTCAACCCATAGGTAACGTCCAGATATATTCTTAACTCGATACCGCGTGGTCACTCGTGCAAACGACAGATCTTGTTGATGACTGTCCACTTCTTGCTTTAACCTTTCCCTATCTTCAGGGTGAACCAGCCCTAACCAATCATCTAACGTTGAATCTTCCATTAATAGTGGAAACTGCTGGTAGAATGAGTGGTTGTAAAACTGAACCACATTGTCATCACTCATAAACCAAAGCCCTTCGCCTGCAGTATCAAAAAGGCTGAGCAATACCTTTGGTAAAGTCTGCTTATTCATATTATTCCCTATATTGCAAAGTGTGCTCCTTCACGCCTCTAAAAAATATTCCCCAAAATTCGAGTCAACTAAGCTCAGTACTGCTTACGAACAAAAAGGAGATACAGTCTTTCTAACATCCCAAGAGCTATTTCTACATTCGCTTATATAGTTCTATTTCGATGAGGATAAAAATCAGCCACAACCGAATTTAAACATAACGTTCAATGAATTAAGTCTTCGAGTAATAATACTTTATAATATTGAGTTAAACCCACTTTGACATATTCACAATTCAATAAATATAGAGAATTCCTAAACCTCGAACTCTCTATATTTAAAAAACATAACAGAAAGAAATTTATATCATCTACTTTAATATATCATCACATACTGTTAGCTCTCTTAACACTGAAGAACTGATTAGGTATTTTTTCATTTCTAGCAATGTACTTGGCTGTAAGTCACGAAATAACTCTGTAGTCTCAGCCCAACGATCTCTATCAGGCCATTGAGCGTAAGCTACGTACGTATTTTCCACTCCAGTTGTATGTAGCCTTGAACCAAGGCTTCCCCTCGTTTGGTACACATACTCTGTATGCTCAATCCAAGCTTCCCTGAATTTTTTATCCGTACCTTCGTCGATCACGAACTCATAGACAACGGTAAACATACTACCTCCTAATATACTTTTTGATTCAAATAAGAAATCTAAAATTTTAAGGTTTTATTTAGCAGCACAGGAACATCACTTGTAAAATCGATCCAAGGGTTTCCATTTAGCGTTCCCGGCCAACTGATGCTCGGTTCTTCATATCGCATGATAAACTGCTCTGGACCATGCGCATGAGCCACTACTAGGCCATAATCAGCATCGAAAAAGCCACCATGTGATACAAGTCCAGGGTAAGAAATTCGCCAAGCTTTGCTATCCAAATCGACGTAGCCAAGGGTTAGCTTACCAACAACCCCATCATCAAGTACAAAAAACCAAGTCCAATGTCCTCCTGAAATAATTGTCATAACCTCATCAATACCCTCACCTTTCTCTGAACTATTTACATGAAGCTTTCCAAATTTATGCTGGAGATAGTGCTTAATGTCTTCTGACATGGACATCATGTCGTAGACTTTTGGGTAAGGGGCTACATCTGGCTCTGAGGTAGACAAGTACCCACCTCGTTCAACAGCTGGTTTCCTGCCGGCCAATTCAATTTGTTCAAGTAATTGAGCTCGATTCAATGAAAACTCTTGAATTAGAAGCTTCTTTTCATCTGAATTGAGTGCCTTTCCCTTAGACTTTTCAATAATTGGTTGTACTTTTTTGGGAATACTCACTTGTGTAACTTTGACACCAACGCGCTCTAAGTAACTATTGACACTCTTTACTCCTTGAACAGACGGTCTCCCATCACTAAAAGATAGTTCCAGCATACCTTTTGTTTCGGGCGAGCTCGCTAGCGAACTAGTCGAAAAAATAACTAATGACAATGAAACAATGATTTTTTTAAATAGCATAATCAGCCTCCAAATTTATTTACATTTCAATCCTAGCTCATCATTTCAAAAAAAATAATGACAATTTAGTAAACTATCAATTCACTTTTTTTATATTGAAATAGATAGACAGCAATCAATAATAACTTGGTGAATTTTTACTTTTAGAGGCTACCTATGTTTTCATTAATATTTATAACCGCTTTAGCTCCAGTTATTTGGGGCACTACTTACTATTTAACTACCGAGTTCCTCCCACCAAACCAACCCTTTTTAGCATCGGCTATTAGGTGTTTACCTGCTGGGTTAGTACTACTTATTTTCTTTCGAGAAAAAGTCGATACAGTAACGTTAAAAAGACTATTCATACTATCAGTATTGAATATAGCTCTATTCCAGAGCATGCTTTTTATTTCAGCTTACACTCTGCCAGGAGGTGTCGCATCCCTAATTACGTCTCTACAACCTGCAATAATAATCTTTCTAGCATTTATATTTAAAGGCGAGACTCTCGAGAGCAGAAAAAAACTCATGCTCATAACTGCTTTTATAGGTATGTGCTGTATTTTCTTAACACCTCAAACGCAACTAAACACCATAGGTGTTTTAGCAGCCTTTACAGGTGCATTATCTATGTCATTTGGTACATTTTTCTCAAGAGAGTGGTCAACTCAAATTAACATTTATGCATTTACAGGCTATCAGTTGACGTTTGGGGGTATTGTTCTACTTTTAGTTTCTCCATTCTTTGATATATACCCAGACAGCATTGAACTAAAAAACATATATGGATATGGATATTTAGTAGTATTTGGGGCAATTATTTCTTATTCATTGTGGTTTAATGGAATAAAAAAACTACCCTTAGGAATTGTCACTCCATTAGGTTTTTTGAGTCCAATTACGGCAATAATTCTCGGTTGGTTGGCGCTAGACCAGTCTATGAGTTTAGTTCAAGGCTTTGGTATATTGTTGGTCTTAGTATCACTTTATGGACTAGTCTCATCAGGTAAAAACAAAATCAAGATAAACGCTCAACAAGAAAATCAATAAAACTGCGAACTAATTTTGATTTTGCTCTACTACTCGGATAGACAGCATATAGATAATGTTCTTCAGGGGACCAATCAGGAAGTATCTCTATTAATTGACCATCTTTTAACATTGACCGAACATAGAGCTCTGGAGTTAGAATAACACCTTTACCGAGCTGGCAAGCTTTCACTAAAGCTAAACTGTTGTTAACCATATAGTGTGAACTTTCCAGCTCAACTTCTTCCGTCTCATCGCCCCGAATAAACTTCCATTTGTTAACCGTAGCCAAGCTATATATTAGGCATTGGTGGCTCTTGACATCCAATGGGCTCAATATCGGTGCATGACTTTGAATATACTTAGGGGAGGCACATAAAACACGCTTCAACTTCAATAGCTTTCTTGATCTAAGTGTAGAGTCAGTTAGTGTCCCACTACCTCTAATTGCAACATCTGCTCCTTGAGCGATTAGGTCTTGCTGTTGGTCATCCATGATAACCTCGATCGCCACCGATGGATAAAGCTCAGAGAACTCACATATAAGTTCATTCAACAGGACTAAACTTAAAGATAAAGGAGCGCCGATTTTTAACTTTCCTACAATGTGATCTCGATTAAAAAAAAGCGACTGTTCAGCATTTGAGATAGTGTCTAAAGCCAAACAGACCTCTTTGTAATACTCTAAGCCGGCCTCTGTAACAAACAGTTTTCTAGTCGTACGATTTATCAGTGGAGTATCTAGAAATACCTCTAACTCATTCATATTTTTCGTCACTGCTGCTTTCGAAAGCTTTAAGTCAGTAGCAGCGGCTTGAAAGCTACCAAGTTCAACTATGCGCCTAAAGACAGTAAGAGCTCTAACTTTATCCATACCCACCCCCTAAGTCATTTAATACTTATATACCAAGAACTCTCCTTTACCTACATTTAGAGTGAAAGAAAGTAGCCTTTTATCTTCTTCCACCCTGCAAGTAAATGGCTTAAGCTCCTCCTCATGAGATATCGCATTGTCACAAACCAACAATCCACCACACCTCAAACTCGCTATCAAGCTATCGTAGTAATCTAGATACTCCAATCTATTAGCGTCCAAAAATATCATGTCGAACAATTCATTATTGGACTCTAGATAGTTTTGGACAGTACCGACAACACTAGTTATTTTATTCTCAAATCCAACTTTTCTTATATGAGACATTGACTCTTTGGCTTTGCTAGACTGCTTTTCGATCGTTATCAACTTACCTTTTTCAGGTAAATTTTTGGCCAACCATAATGTAGAATACCCATTAGATGTACCAATTTCTAAAACTTTACTAGGCTTAATAATACAAACCATCATATCGAGAAATACTCCTGTATCTTTAGTTATGTTAAGATATTTATTCTCTTTAACAGTTTCATAGCCATCATTCTCTAGACCTATACGCTCCAAAAGTTCCATATAACTGTAGAAGTTCATAGCACCTCCAAGTCAGATAACATTTTCATTAATACAGGTAATTTAGTCGTCGATCGAATGACATGTTCATTATTTACAACCAATGTCGGGATAGATTTCACCCCGTAATTAAATGCCATTAAAGCATCTTTACTTAGTTCGTTATTTACTTGTTCAGAGTTCATCAACTCAATAAAATTTTTCTCGTCATAGCTTTGGCTATTAATGGCTTCTTTTATAACATTGATATCACTTACGTTTTTAGAATCTTGGAGGTGGAATTTTTGCAAAGTATCGAACATATCCCAATGGGCCGTTTGTCCACCTAATATTTCAGCAGTCTTAGTCGCTTTCGCGGCCAACATACCATTGGGATAATTGAAACTTGATCCACGCATACCATCAATATTAAACCTTTCTGGTTTTCCTTCAAATGCCATGCAGGATTCCCAATGTTGTAATACTTGCTCTTTTGCAGCTTCTAACGAACCCCATCTTGCGATCATTTCTTGATCATTTTTTTGCAAGATAAAATTCCTATGAACCACTTCTACATTATATTTTAGGTTCAACTCTCTTAGAATTGGAGATTGTATATAACACCAGCCACACACTACGTCATGGAAGAATTCAACTTTCATTTATGTTACCTCTCAAAATTAAAACCAAGACACTATATAACAGAAATCTATATTCATTTATGAATTGACAGTTAACTAACAGTGAACAATCTATTTGATATGCTTTAGATGCGGAATAAAGCAACTAACTTACAGGTGAAGAAAATGAAAGACGCACTAGAATTGATTGTTGAGCGTAAAACAACCGGAATATACGATCCAGATGTTGTGATATCGAACTCAGACGTCAAAGAGATTGCCAACTATGCATTTCAAAGCCCATCAGCTTTCAACTTGCAAAATTGGTATATCCTTGCCGTACACTCTCAATCCGCTAAAGAGAAATTATGTGAAGCAGCATATGGGCAACCGCAGACTAAAGATGCTGCAGTAACATATGTCGTTTGTGGTGATAGCGAAGGATATAAAAATTTAGAAAGAATTCTTCAACGTGATGTCAATGAGGAAATCATACCAGACTCTATCAAAGACGCATGGGTTGGCATGGCTGCACAAAGCCATGAAAACAGTGAAACACTCCGTAGAGACGAAGCGATCCGCTCTGCATCTCTACTAGCAATGAGTTTGATTTATGCAGCTGAAGCCAAGGGGTACGATACGGGTAGTGTCGGAGGCTTCGATCCTGAAATGGTTAAGCGCTCATTCAATCTAAGTGATTCACTAATCCCAACCATTTTAATTACCGTAGGCAAAGCTGCAGAGGGTAACTGGCAGAAGAAGACCAGAAGACCCACTGAAGAAGTTCTTACAATTGCATAAACTTTGGGGGATGACTTTTCATCCCCGTCTTGGAACAGGAGATTTACATGAACACTAGGCAAAAGCAACAAACGGAGTTCGAAGAAAGTGGGGCCAACATCGAAGTAGGAACTCCTGAAAACTGTCCTCTAGCTCCTTCAGTCTTAGCAAGCATTACCGCAACTTCAGCTTATGTCACAAAATCAATAGATTCAGGCCTGACCGCTGAAGTTTATCAACTCACCGTTAATGGTAAAAAATATACTTTAAAGAAAAAGAGAGCTTCGGCACTCGTTTCTAACTTGGATGGCAAATTCTCATTTTTGAATGAAGTTCAACGTAGAGCTGATTTTTACAAATTAAAATCCACTCACAATGATGGTGAAGTCTTACCCAACATTGTAGATACGACTTACGCTAACTATCGATTGGGTATAATACTATCCCCGTGGATCGAAGGAGAGCCGCTAGAAAATTTAAACAAAGATATTTTCAAGCAAATACTAGAAACCACATCGCTATGTGAGCAATACGGGCTAATGGAATGGGACCTTTGCGAAGGTAACATTTTGATTAATAAAGACGGTAAAGTTTTTCTATTCGACTTTGGTTATATGTATCCTTTTGACCCTCTAGTCGATATAAATAGTAATGGTACGTCTGACCCCATTTTTCATAGCGTTGAACGATTCGAAACCCGATTTTTCTTTGGATGGCTCTTAGGTAAAGATAATCTAAGTGAAGATGAAAAAATAGCTTTGTTTGCCGACCTAAAATCTGTAGCGATAGATGTCTTTAACAAAAAAATCTCATGGTTGAATGCAAATAATGCCTCACCTGAGGTTATTCAACACTTTCAAAATATTGTCAATAAATGGTCTGAAGCTTTGAAAAGCAGTAACGCATTAAAGAAGCTATATAGAGCTGAATCATTCAGGTCCCATGTTCTAGATATAGAAGACGACTTGCATGGAAAAAGTTGTACAAAAAAAACCTTAGCAAGAATTGATCATGTTTTGGACTCAATAGCCAATCACTACGAGTTCTTGAATTCAAACAACTGTCTTTTTTACGAAAACGCTGGTAAGTCTCAGCAGAACCTGCTCGAAACATACCAAAAAAAGTATCAGCTTGCACAACAGCATTTGATTATCTAGCCATATGAGTTTAAAAAACGAAACAATTAGTCAATCAGGGAGTATCAAGGATTGTAGCTCTTCAGCTAATCGCTCAAACACCCGGCGAACCCGCAAGTTTGTTCTAAGTTCTTCATGTGTAGTGGCCAAATTCACTACGCAACTACAAAGGGTTAAGCGTACTACTCATTGAGAATAGGTTACCGACAAACCCTGAAGCTCAATCGCTGAAGAGTTCGGATATAATTGAGCTGTCGACGAGAATTTTCACCCAGGGACTGATTAATTTCAAAAGCAATGGTCTTTAATGGGCTCTACTTTTGTCCTTGTAAATTCTTGATGACTAGAGAAAGATACCGACAAATACCGTTCTACACGTGCTCATAAACATAAATGACTGACTATCAAAAAGGCGGCGTAGTTTTCCACGCCGCAATTGTCCTGTTGCAGTAAACGTTAATCGACTTTTATTTTTTTGACGGTAATATTTAGTTCCCCCATTTCTAACTTATGGTGCTCCCCCATATTGTCAGGTAACTCAAAATCAACAGATGTCGCTAAAGTCTCTGTTTGAACATAATCAAGATGCTTTTCTACCCATCGTTTTACTGAATCAGAAGTATTCACAGACACAGAGATTTTATCCGTCACTTCAAAACCAGAGGACTTTCTCAGTTTCTGTATACGACTTACCACCTCTCGAATCATCCCTTCTGCAACCAACTCTTCTGTGAGGTTAGGCTCAAACTCCATAGAGATATAACGGTTAGAAATCGCATTTACCCCCTCTTTCGCCTTTCTGTAGATGACAATGTCATGTTCGGAAAAGCGTTCTCCATCAATGTCCACAAACCCTGTTTGCTGAAGTTGGTCAATATCAGCTGGTGCAAGGTTAGCAATCAAGTTCGCATAGCGTTTCATTTGCTTACCCAGGCGTTTCCCCAGTGCTGGAAAGTCTGCCTTCGCGTAAAGGTCGATAAATTTTCCTTCATCGGTACTAAATCTTAAGGACTTGAAGTTCAGTTCCGCTTTGATGTAATCAGACAAGCGTTGAATATCATCCAGCACTGACTTGTCTCGGTGGAGTATCGTTGCCTGTCTCAACGGTGTTTTGAGCTTAACTTTGATATCGTTTCTCATCTGACGCCCCATGATGATCAAATGTTGAAAACTCTGAACACTTGTCTCGAGCTCAGGCAACTTGAGTTCTCCGATTGTTTGAGGATAACGACACAAATGCACCGATAATGGTCTTTCTGCATTCTTGTCATACTCTTTGAGCTGTTGATAAATGAACTCGGATAAGAAAGGGGCAAACGGCGCCATTAACGTCGTAAACGTGTTTAAACAATAGTAGAGTGTGGCGTAAGCGCTCTCCTTGTCCTCATTCATTTCGGGTTGCCAGTAACGAGAACGGTTCAGACGGATATACCAGTTGGTTAAATCTTCCAAAAACTCAAACAAAGGTGGTACCACTTCATACAAGTGGTAATCCTGCATTTCAGCGTTCACTTTTTCTTTCAGACTTTCTAAACGAGAAACAATCCACTGATCAAGTACGTTGCTTCTCGGGGCTGAATCATCAACTTTCCATCCGTCGATATCAGCATAGGTTTTAAAGAACTTAAATCCGTTATACCAAGGCAGCAGCACCTGCCTGACCATTTCTTGCACGCCTTTATCAGAAAACTTCTGTTCCTCGGCTTTTACCAGACCAGAATTGATCAGGTACAATCGCAGCGCATCGGCACCATACTGCTCCATCAGGATATCCGGAGCCGTATAGTTTTTTAGCCGCTTAGACATTTTCTTACCATCTTCTGCCATCACAATGCCGTTAACAATGACATTGGTGAAAGCAGGTTTACCGAACAGGCACTCGCTCAACACTTGTAAGGTATAGAACCATCCTCGAGTCTGATCCACCCCTTCGGCGATAAACGATGCAGGAAAACTTGCTTCAAACTCTTGCTTGTTCTCGAATGGATAATGAACCTGCGCATAGGGCATTGAGCCTGACTCAAACCAGCAATCAAAGACTTCCGGAATCCTGCGATACACACCATCCTCTCCGGCTAAAGTAAAAGTCAAATGGTCGACATGATCCCGATGCAAGTCTTCAATTTGTGTGCCAGTTAAAGAAGTCAGTTCTTCGATAGACCCTATACAGTAGGTCTTATCTGTCACATCGTTTATCCAGATAGGCAGTGGCGTCCCCCAGTATCGATTTCTTGAAACGGCCCAATCGATCGCATTTTCCAGCCATTTGCCCATTCGACCCTGCTGGATATGCTCTGGCACCCATTTGATCTGGTTGTTGTTTTCAACAAGTTTGTCTCTCAGCTGGGTTACACCGATATACCATGAAGGCACCGTTCGATAGATGATTGGCGTATCAGAACGAGGGCAAAAAGGGTAACTGTGCATTAACGTGTCATGCCGATACAATAATCCTCGATCCTTAATCGCCTGGATTATCGATTTATCGGCATCTTTCACATAAACGTCGGCAAAATCACTCACTTCACCAGTAAAGCGACCTTTGCTATCCAGTGGACACACTCTCGCCTCAACACCGTTTTCACGGCAGACTCGTTGATCTTCCTCCCCAAACGCAGGGGCCATATGGACAATACCCGTACCACTTTCCTTCGAAACAAAAGTATCCGCGAGGACTTTAAACGCACCTTTAGCTTTGTACTGTACAAAGTAAGGAAAGATAGGCGTATAGAATTTACCCGCAAGCTCTGAGCCTTTAGAAGTAGCCAGCACTTCGACCGAATGTCCCTTTGAGAAGTTCTCTAGTAACTCTTTAGCAATCCAAAACGATTTTCCTGCAGACTGGTCGCGCACCTTAACGTAATCAAAGTCAGGATTTACGCAGAGCGCAAGGTTTGAAGGTAGAGTCCAAGGTGTCGTTGTCCAAGCTGCCAAATAGCAATCTTCGTCTTCTAGTTTAAACAATACCGAGATAGCGGGATCTTGAACATCTTTGTAGTTCGATGTTGCCTCAAAGTTAGATAAAACGGTCTCGAGCTCCGTGGAATAAGCAACAACTTTTTCCCCTTGATATACCAGGCCTTTATCCCACAGCTGCTTAAACACCCACCACACGGACTCCATATACCAAGGTTCCAGAGTTCGATAGTCGTTATCGAAATCTACCCAGCGGCCCAAACGGGTTATTGTTTTCTCCCACTCTTGTGTATACCGCTGAACGATGCCACGGCATTCGTCGTTATATTTAGCGATACCAAATCTCTCTACCGCTTCTTTAGCAGACATCCCCAATGATTTGTCTATCTCATGCTCGATCGGAAGACCATGACAATCCCAGCCAAATCGTCTTTCAACGTAATGTCCAAGCATGGTTTGATAGCGAGGGATGATGTCTTTGATAGTGGAAGCCACCAAATGGCCGTGATGGGGTAAACCGGTTGCAAAGGGAGGACCATCGTAAAAAACGAACTTAGGTTTATCTTTTGACTGCTCTAGAGATGTCTGGAATACATTGTGCGTTTCCCAGAATTGAAGTATTTCATGTTCCGACTCCACAAAAGAAAAACTTGAGGATGAAGATGCCTGTTTATGTTTTGAACTCATACTTACCTCTTAAATTAAAATCCTAAGAGGTAAGTACAAGAAAACCCGCCTCTTAGGCGGGTTTTAAAATTTAGTTGCACTAACTATCCCACCATTTCTTAAGAAATGATGATAATAATTCGTTGGAAGTTAGGCTTCATATTCATAAACACAGGGTTACACTTACCGTTTAGCTTGTCAATCACTTTATTGGGATTTAGTTTTGGCGTTTTTGACTGTTTCAATTGAATTAGGACTTTTCCTATACAATCCATTGATTTTAAAATATTATCATCTACTAACCACCTTTGGTTATAAAGACTTCCTAGTGCTCATCATTTTGTCAACGAATAACGGGCAGAAATAATTTAGTCACATTTACCTAGCAAAAGTATTTTTTGACCTGCTGCGGATTATTCAATGGGTACGCACAACCTTTGATTACGAGTTTCTTCTTTCTTCACTGTAATAACCCTTACAGCGAAACAATGAGTCAATCAGGGAGTATCGAGGATTGTAGCTCTTCAGCTAATCGCTCAAACACCCGGCGAACCCGCAAGTTTGTTCTAAGTTCTTCATGACATACAATCCAGAGTGGGATCTGCATCCTCGGAAAGAAGTCCTCGGGAGCCCGCATGAGTTTTGGCTCTTGTTTCGCTATGTCTTCAGGCAAATACATCAACCCTAAATGGTTTTTGCATAACTCGAGTTGAGCAGGTTGGAACTCAGTAGAAAGCTTGAAATTATCCTCAACAAGCCCCCAACCATGCTCTGCAAACTGTTCAATTACTCTGCTGTTGTTTCCAAAACCTATAATTTGCAGATCCTGGTAGTCTTCGATGGCCTGTACATTAACGAACGGTTGGAGGTACTCTCTGGTACGATATAAATAAATTCGCTCTTCTCCTAGCTTCTTTGCAATGAGACTCGGCTGGGTAGGTTGAAAACTTCGAATGGCAATATCGGCATCTCTACGTTTTAAATCACTCACATCGTTTGTAACGACCAGCTCTATGGATATATTTGGCTCTTCATGTCTCAACTTGCTAATAATCGGTGGCAACCTATACATGGCATTGTAGTGGCATAGTGAATTTGGTCACTTAGTTAGAGGTGATATCATCACCTCATAAGTTAACAGGTGACACTATGACAAAACGTACAAGACGACTATTTAGCGCAGAATTTAAGTTAGAAGCAGCGCAGTTAGTTCTAGACCAAAACTACTCAGTAACTGAAGCGGCCCAAGCCATGAATGTGGGGAAATCCACGATGGATAAATGGGTTCGCCAGCTTAGAGAAGAACGCCAAGGGAAAACACCGAAAGCTTCACCTATGACCTCTGAACAAATAGAAATTCGGGAATTAAAAAAGAAGCTGGCTCGTCTTGAAGAGCATAATGAAATATTAAAAAAAGCCACGGCTCTGTTGATGTCGGACTCACTGAACAATTCTTGATAATCAAGAAACTCAAGCAGAGCTACAGCGTAAAAACATTATGCGAAGTCTTTAATGTTCATCGAAGTAGTTATCACTATTGGCTTAAACGCCCAACGGTAATTAATGCTGAAACAGTAAAATTGTGCAGCTTGGTCAGTGAGGCTCATGCCGCAAGCAATGGCTCTGCGGGCGCGAGAACCATTGCAGATATAGTCACAAATCAGGGTGTAAAGCTGAGCCGATACCGAGCAACAAAGCTTATGAGAACGCTTGGTTTAGTGAGTTACCAAGAGCCAAAGCATCGCTACAGAAAGGCTTCACAAGAACATATTGAAGTTCCAAATCACTTAGGTCGTCAGTTTGCGGTTACCGCCCCAAATGAGGTTTGGGCTGGTGATGTTACGTATATTTGGACAGGTAATCGGTGGATGTATTTAGCAGTTGTTATCGATCTTTTTGCCCGAAAAGTGATTGGTTGGTCGATGTCTCTATCACCTGATTCTAAGCTAACAGGCAAAGCTCTTTCGATGGCTTATGAGTCTCGTGGTAAGCCTAAAGGTGTTATGTTCCATAGCGATCAAGGCAGTCATTATACTAGCCGTAAATACCGTCAATTGCTGTGGCGTTTTCAAATAAAACAGAGTTTATCTCGCCGAGGAAATTGTTGGGATAATGCGCCGATGGAGCGCTTCTTTAGAAGTCTGAAAACGGAATGGGTGCCAACTGTGGGTTATCGTAGCTTCACTGAGGCTCAACAAGAGGTTACCCGTTACATTATCGGATATTACTGCCAACTCAGACCACATCAGTATAACGGTGGTTTAACTCCCAATGAATCAGAACGATTATATTGGGAAAACTCTAAAACCGTGGCCAATTTTAGTTGACCACTACAACTGTAGACGTTTAGCCATGTCGCATCAATGGCTCGATACTGGATAGTTCATTCAATTTGGGTCTTGAAATCGACGTTAACCATTTTGACTCGCTTAGTAATGCATGAGTAATGAGGTCATGGCAATGGCAATGGCAGCTGAGTGAGCTTAAAAATAAAGTTGATGAATCTTTGCAAACCTCTCCACAGCATTGAAAACTCTCGCTTCACCATCAGATCTGTCGTAGTAGCTAAGTCATTTAAAAACGAGGCCTTCAACCTTGACTTTGCTTGACTTGTTTCCAAGACTGAATGACTTTCTCATCAATCCAAAATGTCAGTGAGCTACGATTGATTAAAGTTAGTTTATAGTAGGTACCGAAGGTCAATTAATTGACCTTCGGTACCTACTAAAGTAAAAGATGTATAAACAATTCTTACTTCATTTATGTACGAGCAATATTGACCTATGTCTGACTGAATTGCATAACCAGTCTTTGCAGACTTTCTAAATTTACAACCAAATCATGAGTTCTCTTAACCGAATGTGAAGAAAGTTCCTTGGTGGTTACAATAGCTTCATTCATACGTACTACATGCTCACTCATGCCTTTCGTTACTTCTACCTGCTCTTCGATAGCCAAAGAAGTACTCGCACTTTGTTCCGCTATAGACGATAGATCGCTAACAATCGCTTCAAATGATGCTTTGCTCTTTTGAGAGAGGGTAAGATTTTGACTTGACGCCTCCATTCCTTGTTCCATAACCTGGCGAGTTTCCACCACTGCCATGTGTAAGCTGTCAATTTTCAATCGTATGTCACTCACCGAAGAGCTCGTTTTTGTCGACAAAGCCCTAACCTCATCCGCAACCACCGCAAAACCTCTTCCATGCTCTCCCGCTCTCGCTGCTTCAATGGCAGCATTGAGAGCCAGCAAGTTCGTCTGTTCTGATATTTCTTGAATCATGCTTAGAATAAGCTCAATGCTTTGAACATCGTTATTTAGCTTATCAAGCAAAGCGCTCGACGAATGAATCTGATGACTCAGATCCCTAACAGATTCCACCGCCACATCAATAGTCTGCATGCCTTCCTGTGCGCTGCGACGTGCGTTATCAACAAACTCAACCGATTGTTTTGCGCTTTGGGACACTTCACCAATCGAACTCAACATTTCTTCTGAAGAAACCGCCATGGCGTCTGTCGCCACTTGTTGATCGTGAAGCTCCTTATCTATTGCCTGACTATTCATCAAGTCTTCGCTAGCAGACTGCAATATATTCTCTGTAGTATCAGTGGCTCTCGCGGTTGCGGCTCTGAGCTCCGCCTGTTTCATCATAAGTGCAAGCTCGATGCGCGACAGGTCATCGCAGTATCCGGTATAAGGCCTTTCCATTAGAGCATTGTCATAACAGTTTAGAGCTAAATCATTCAGCGAGTTCATACGCTTACGTAAAGAGAAAATAGCAATGACTTGTAAGGACCCAAACAGAAGTAGTCCGCCTAAAGCGAGTGAGGAAGGGATAACCTCAGAAAGTAGCAAAAGCAGCAGGGCACTTTGCAGACCGAAAAAAAATGTCAGCAAGTTTATCCATTTGATACGCTTTGAGCTTGAATTACCATTTTTTAAGTTGTGGTAAAGCGATTCCGCCCTTGATATCTGTTCATCGCTTGGTTGCGTTCTTACAGATTGGTATTCAAACACTTTGCCATTTTTGTCCATAATAGGCGTAACAAAAGCAGATACCCAGTAATGGCCTCTCTCCTTGCACCTATTTTTGACCAAACCCATCCAGCTCTCTCCAGACTGAATATAGCTCCACAACTGCCCAAATGCCGCTTTGGGCATATCAGCATGACGTATGACATTATGCGGCTTACCGAGCAACTCTTCCTCTTCATAACCAGCCACACGGCAAAAATCTTCATTACAGTAAGTAATGTGGCTATTCGGTGCAGTGGTCGAAATTAAGTTATCGTACTCTGAGTATTGTACTCGTTCGTCTTCCGTGGACATTGTGTCTGAATCCCTTAGTTATAGATAGATAAACTGAGCAGCTGCTCAATTTTAGAAGCATTCTATATCAACTCTGTCACTTGATATTGACAATTATCAATAACAAATCAGTACTATACAACTCGGCGGTTAACATTACATTTCCCATTATTTACTAGCAGAGGCACTGACACAAAAGCGCTAATTCTTATCCCCAAAAAAGATTTGCGGCAATAAAATGACAAGCCGAGTCATCCATTACGTCAACGTTATAGCATTGATTAAAAACGACATAACAATAACTAGTTATAGCTGTACGACATCTATTCGCTCAATTTCTTTACCCACATTGGTTTGATCAAATAATCCATCAATTTTTTCCATTTCAGTTAGCTGATAACGCAACTTTTCAGCTAACTGATTGAGTTCATTAGCAGATGACGATGTCTGCTCTGCAGATGCTGCTGTTGAATGAACAACTTGATCAATTTCGCTGACTCCTTGACTCACTTGAGAAAGACTTTCTACTTGCTCTTTGGAGGCACTATCTATCACTCGAATCGTTTCTGAATTAGTGTCAACATGATCAACTATCTGTTCGAGCGTTTGGACACATAACTGACAAATTTCCGTTGCTTTCTTAACGCTACTGACTGAGTGTTCTATGTGAGAGGCAGAATCACTCGCAGCGATATTACTTCTTTCTGCGAGCTGACGAACTTCGTCAGCGACCACCGCAAAGCCACGTCCTAACTCTCCTGCTCTGGCTGCCTCTATAGAAGCATTTAAAGCTAATAGGTTAGTTTGAGAGGCTATATCACCAATCACATCGATGATTTGGCTTATAGAACCACTGGATTGTTCGATAGTCTCCATGACCCTCATCAACCCTTCGATTTGACTAGAAATTTGCTGAGTTGCAGCTTCTACATCTGAAGACATCAACAAGGCGGCTTCAGCACGTTGCGCATTTCCGTTTGATTGCTCTAAGACCTTAGCAATTGATTGGTTAATCTCGGTTATCGACGCAGCTTGTTGTGTCGAACCCACCGTTAACGCATTACTCGCATCGCTCAAATTACTTGAGCCGAGAGTTAGGCTCTCACTCAATCCTTTAACTTGATAATATACATTTTGGAGTGCTACTTTATCTGAAATATCTTGAACAAGCTCAACATGGCCAACATGTTGTCCGTCGATGCCAGTAATGTATGAAGTGCTGACCTTGAAGTCTTTGCCCCATTGGTTAAAAAATGTTGTGGGGTTATTATTTCGCAAACAATGAACACCGCAATCTTCCGTCCCGCAAATGTTCGCCCCCCAGTTAGAGCAGTGTTTACCTAACACTTCTTCACGAGTCACTCCCAAAGGCCCTGTGGCTGCTTTATTTACAAATGTCCATTTCATATCCATATCAGTAACAGACAAGGGGTGCGGCACGGAGTCAATAATCTGTTCATACAGATGAAGTTGATGCATCAAACTCCTCAGATGTCTGAAACTAAGATAAGTCACAGCAATCACAGACAGGGACAATACGATTCCTAAAGGATGCAAAACGGCCCAATAAACACTCAGAACTAAACTCAGTGTCGTTAGACCGATTATCAAGTGGTTGCTTTTCATTGTATTTCCTTTCAATTCTTTGAGTTTAATAGTGGTATGTGTCTTACTAGCCGCATAACATAGACTTAATCGCGAATGATAATGTCTGCTTCATAATTAATAACCACTGATCGTTTGGTTCTATACAATTCGCAGGTCCACCCCATTACTTAACTTGACCGAGCTATCGCTCAGTTTATATAGCTCTTTCAATTCCATTAAAATAGAGTTAGCATTTCTAACCACATTTCTCCACGCAGACTCTCCAAGTAAAAGTACGATAAGCATCCCAAACAGCTCTCGACGCCTCCCCTGATTGATATGCTCTTGTATCTTGCTGACTAAGTTGGCGTCGCTCACACTCAAAGAGCCTGAATAGCCACAATGAATAAAACGAAACTCCGCAATGACCATGTGTTGCTACCTGCTCTCTATTTATACACGCATAATAAACTTCGATATTCCGATAACACTTCAGCTATCGAAGGATAGTCTGATATCAACTCTCCCAACTCATGCTCAATGGCACTCACCTCTGATTGAACGATATCAAGCATCGAACTCACTTCTTTATCATAGCGTGTCACTCGCTGTAAGTTGTACCTGAGCTTACGCAAATTGATTCTCAAATGAAGCTCAACTTTGTTGAACTGATGACTCACTTTTAACGCGTGATGGACATCATCCATACAAAACTCGCAGACTCCATGCTCAATCTGAAACGGAACCGTTTCTTGTACATCAACCGTTGATTCAAAAGTACATAACTTGCAGGTATAATTTAGCATTAGTATCCTCCCTAAACCTTAAACCAGCGAGCGCTTTTCCAACCACACTTCAGGCGAGCAAGGTTTGTAAAGACAATACCCCTGAAGGTACGGTACACCTACCCCGGTTAATGTCTTAAACATCGCCGAGGTCTCTACGCCTTCCGCAACCAGACTGATATTGTGTGTACGACCAAACTCACACAAGTGAGTGATGAGCTTTAGGCAGGCATCACGTCGCATCGCTTCGTGAATCAACGCTCTATCCAATTTAACCTGATACAACGGAAGCCTAAACAAGCTTGTAATCGCACTCATTCCTGCCCCAAAATCATCGATGGACAGCTTGAAGTCGTGGATATGCAGCTCATTAAGTGTTGTTGTAATGGTAGGGTCTTCATCAAGTAGGTAGGACTCGGTCACTTCGAGCACAATACGACTAGGGGAAACACCAAATCGAGCGACAATCTCACACACATCATCAACAAAGCTCGCCTTCAGTAATTGATGCGCCGACACATTGACATTGACTAAAGGTCTCGCATTGTGTGTGGAGTCAAACATCACCAAATATTGGCAGGCATACTCTAGAACTAACAAACCCAATGCATGTATATGTCCTAACCGCTCGGCGATGGGAATGAACTCTGCGGGTGAAATCGAACCCAACTCAGGGTGCTCCCACCGAGCTAACGCCTCAAAACTTATCAGGTTTCCTGTTGATGCTTCGACTATTGGCTGTAGTGCAATCGTGATTTGGTGTGTGTCAATGGCTACTTCTAATGCGTCTTGTATGGCAAAGTGTCGGTCAATGTCACGTTGTGACTCCCCCGTATAGGTGACCGGGGAGCAGACCAATCGCGTGTACTCAGAAAGATTAAAGATTTGTTCTAAAGGGTGGGTGGTATCCAAATCACTGACGGGGAGTGCTCCAAGACCGAGTCGACTGGTCAGCGTTGTACTGCACATTCGACCTTGATGAAACACCGCTTCGATTTGACTCATCAATGAACACGCCTTCTCATCATCCAGCTCTTGCTCCATCGTCACCACAAAGACATCTGCACTGATTCGATACAACCCGTACCTTAAGTTCAAGACGTCATCTAAGGTCGACACCAGAGTTGAGGAGAGCTGGCCTGTCGCATCATACCCCACTCGTCGTTGAAACTGCTGCAATTGGGTTAAGCAGCACACAAGAATCCAGCCGTTTTTATTCAACTTTGGCGCATTTTGTAAAAACTGGTGCCGATTCAACAGCCCCGTCTCGCTGTCATGGTTGGCCATGTGCGTGAGATACTGGTTCAAGAACACTTCTTCTGACACGTTTTTGTGAGAGCCGACCATGGCAAACCCACCTTGATACTCCACTCTCACCCCCGTGGCTTCTATCCATAGATAACGACCTGCCGTGTTTTTTACCCGGTAGCGGGTTTTGACACGTGTCGAGGTTTGCTCTTTTTGGTGTCCATCCACTTCTTGCGTTAATCGCTCTCGGTCTTCAGGATGAACAAGGGCCAGCCAATCATCCAACGTTGAATAATCTGCTGAGAGTGCGAACTGTTGGTAGAAGGAATGGTTGTAGAACTGAACGACATTGTCGTCACTCATGAACCACAAACCTTCACTTGCCGTGTCAAAAAGGCTGAGTAACGCTTGGGGTAAAGCCTGCTTGTCCATGTTATTTCCCTTTGATAAGAAGGAACGAACCTTCTTTGCTCCATGTCATCATGACAACAATTCAAGTCGCCCAAGGTGGGCATTGCTCAATATTGATAAATCCTTGGCTGACAGTTGTACATTGGCAAACCAAAAGGGTTTATGTTTTTCAATAAACACACCACTACTTTCTAATGCTTCATAGATAGAAAACGCATGACCTTGCGCCAGAGCGACACCTAATAAGCTGCGTTCGAGCACTGGCACCTGATTTAACTCTTCTTCCAAAGCGACTTTGAGAGGCTGCGTGGCCATCGTCCAGTGCAGCGTTTTGACAATATGTTTTGTCAACGGGATGGCTAAGGACGCCAATACATGAGGGAGCCGGCTGACATCGAGAGCGACATCCGCACACGCGTAATACTTATCTCGCGCATTCGACTCACGGTATTGTTGCATTTTGGTCATCAGTGCTTCTTCAAAAAAACGAGGGTATTGGTTGACCACCGAAAATGCGCCCAGTGATAACAAGACGCCCAGAAAAAGGCCTTGCTCAGGGGTACGCCACCCCGCGGCTCGAAGCCGCTGACAGGTGGCGTTGGCAGTAACCATCATATATTGCCAAAGCTTTGGAGCGATGTTTTTTGTCACGGGCTCTTGCCACTTTAAAAGAGGCTTACTCATCAATATGGGGAAAAGACGAACACAGTTATCCAGCCCTAAGGCGCCGATAGCGACTTTTGCATCTTGCAGGGGCATCGGACGACGCTTAATCCGCTCAAGAAACTTTGCATTCTCCATCAGAGACAATACTTCACTATTTAATGAGGCATCATTCGTCGTCAGCACAGACAGCTTACTCACACTTAAAGAAGGGGAGTATGCCGTAGATGCGAAATAGGCAAAGTCGGGAAAGCGACCAAATAGCTGAACCGGCGACATGCCTAACAGCTGCGTACTCATCAAGCTTTCGGTTTCGGCCAGTATGTCCTCCACTACACCGGCATGAATACGTTGCCTAGCCTCTTGCTGGCGTAACTTGTCTTTCACTCTATCGCGTTCACATTGAAGTAGCAGACGTTGATTGCGCGTCACTCTCTCACGCTCATCGTTTATGACACTCTCGCAATACCGTGCTTGCTCACTCAGTGAGGCATCGACATTACTCTGGTCTAGTACAAACTGACGATTCACTAGCCACTTGGCGTGCCTCATCCTGGTCGCTTGTGCCACCTTTTCTGCTATTGTGTTTGCTTCATCACTATAACGACGCCCGGTCACTATGGCCGCCGGGCCTTTAAGTGAGCAAGACCCGTTATATGACGATTTATTGATTGTCTGCATTATCAAGCGTCCACATCTCGCATCACGTTAAAGGGTCTTTTAGTTTTGATGATAAGCCAGCGCTTTCTTTCGCTCCTCGTAGCAAAGCGTTCATCAAATCTCTCGCATTGAACTTTGACAACGCTTCTTTAGCACCGACTTGCTTCGCACGCCCTTGGCTCATCTCACTGGACAAAGACGTGTGTAAAATGGTGTACAGTGCTCGAGTGTTGGGGTCATCGTTGACCGCAAACACCAACTCATACCCATCCATTTTCGGCATTTCTATGTCACTCACTAACACATGGAATGCAGAACGAGAGGCAGAGTTCTCCCTCAGCACAGACAAGGCTTCATCGGCACTTTCAAAGGTTTGATACGACACACCAAAACGGTCTAATAATTCCGAAATAAGCTTGCGAGCAATACTGGAGTCATCAACCACCATGACCGACACTTGTTGCAGGAGAGCGATTTCTTCTTGAGATAGTCTCACCCCTGCTTCGTCAATCTGTGCCGGAAAAATACCCACTAACACCTGCTCGATATCAAGCAACTGCACCAGTTGCTCCTCATAACGCGTCGTGCCCAATATAAAAGTTTCTTGTCCTAGCGTGTCTGGCAATGGTGTAACAGATTTCCAATCACAGGGCACGATATGCTCAACATTATGCACCATAAACGCCACCAGCATGCGCATGCAATCAGCCACAATCAGTGTTTGAGAGTCTCTCTCTTCAACCGGGACTCCTTGTCCTCCCATTACGGCGGACAAATCAACGATGGGCATACTCGTGCCACGAATGGTGACCGCACCCACTACGTATTGGTGGCAGGCTGGAAGCACCGTCGGTCTCTGATAAGGCACGATTTCTTTGATTTTAATCGTGCCAAGCGCAAACCGCGTAGAGCGTGCGTGTAAACGAAACATCAGCGCGCCTTGGGGCTGTTCTGATAAGATGGTCAAGATAACTTCATCCTTGATTGTAGTGATTGAGCGTTGACTCACCACTGCGCAGAGCCGAGCGCAAAAAGACAATCCCTTAGCTCTGCGTGGGGTCTCCAAAGGCCCTGCCTTAATTAGAACTTAAATTGATTGACTTGCTGCTCCAAACGCTCAGCATTACCTTTAAGTTGACTTGCTAACTCTCTATTTTCAGAGGAGCCTTTCTGCGTTTGTCCAGCTAACACATTGAGGTCTGAAACAGACTCATTAATTTGGGAAGCCACAACAGATTGCTCTTCTGCCGCTGTCGCGATTTGGCTATTCATATCTTGGATCTCTGACACTGAGGACTGTATCGTTTCAAGTGACGATGTCGCTTGCTTAGAAAAAGCTAAGATATCGTTCGACTCTTTCTCGTTCTTTTGCATCACTTCAACCGAGCGAGCGGCTTCCTCTTGCAACTTGCTAATCAATTCCTGAATCTGAGCGGTACTGGTTTGAGTTCGACTGGCTAAATTACGCACCTCATCCGCCACAACGGCGAAACCTCGACCTTGCTCTCCTGCTCTCGCGGCTTCAATCGCGGCATTTAAAGCAAGTAAGTTGGTTTGCTCAGCAATATCTTCTATCACGTCCACTATTTGACCGACACTTTGAGATTCACTATTAACCGCCGAAATTGCTTGTTGTGCGGATGCAATCCCGCGGGTTAAAGCATCAATCCCTTTATCGACTTCTAACACCAAATTCATGCCTTCACTTGCGTTCAAGTAAGCTTGCTCTGCCGCTTGAGAAGCGTTGCCGGCACTTCTCGCCACTTCATCAACGGTAGAAGACATTTCGTTCATTGCTGTGGCTGTCTGCTCAAGGTTTTGCATTTGGTCATTTGCATTCAAACTGACACTGGAAGCCGTAGCGTCAACTTGCCCAGAGATATTACCCACTTGCTGCGACACATCTTTTACCTCTTGAAGCATCACTTTTAACTTATTGGCCATGCCAATTGCCGAGGCATAAATGCCCGTCTCACCGCCGGTGAGCTGTCCTACATTCAAATGACCACTCGCTACCTGTCCCATCAGTGCAGTGATGTTCTGTGGTTCACCGCCTAAGGGTTCGTACACAAACTTTTTCAGGCAGTGATAAAGTATGACGAGGGCCGTGAGGATAAGCACTAGTGAAATCATTAGGCTGGTCATCAAATTGCTTTCAGAAGCGTCGGTAATGTTTTCCCACGGCTCCCATCCCCATACAGTCCAACCATTGCTGCTCAATTTCTGTGATGCCACGTAATACTCACGGTTGTTAAACTGGTAAGAGTGGGAGCTTGATGATTCATTACGAAATGCAGCATAACTTGGACGCTCTTGATACAGGTCTTTCCCTAACAACTCCGGATGTTTTGCAGCTAAAATGTAGCCATCTTCACGCGCCACCCAAACTTGGTTCTCTGGAGTTAAACGCGAGATGAAGGACGTCAATGTGTTCACTTTTATGTTGGTGACTAACGCTGCCACCACTCGGCCGTCTCTATTGACAGGGACGGCGACCGCCATCACCGCATCCCCTTCTGCGCTCTGATAGGGTGCGGTCACAACGCGCCCCTCCCCGGAAAAGACTCGGACAAACCACTCACGTCGTTTTTCTTTCGCGTTAAAGTTGGGTACCAATCCTTTGGTCGATGTGGAGAATGTTGAACCATCTGCAAGGGCCACATAAGCATTAATAACGTTATTGTGCTCTACGATTGAGTTCAGTTGCCCCATTAGAGAGCCTAAATCAAAAATCCCTTCACTCGATATTGAGATAACGCTCGAGACCGTCTTCAGCACATCAAAGTTTCGTTCGATTCGCTGCTCTAGCGCTCGTCCTATAAGCAAGCTTTCTCTTTCTAAGCGTTCTTGATAGTTCTTCGTGGACTCGGCTTTAAAAGAGAAGTAACCCCAACCACTAATCGCAGTGACAACCGCCAAAAATATCACCCCAAAAATCAATAATAATTTCTTATTTAGCCCCATAACCCCTCCGTGAAAGCGCTTTCTTTAGGGATATTCCTACATTTAGTTTATTTTTTCAATGAATAGTCGATCGGCATCTCATTAAAAATTCAAATGCTCTAATGAGACAATGATTCAAAAATCGATCAAATGAAGCCAAGAAAACTAATGACAATAAGAACAATAGTATTAATAAAAGTGATATTACGGTTGACAAAAAGTCCAAGAAATCTTGCAAATCGTTCGGCTCACGTAGGAAAATTAGATAAATTTAACGGTTAGGGGATCAGGTAAGACTGATATCTTCCGTTCTATTTACAACTGGTAGCTTTCCGCTAGCTTCCACTTCTGTTCATATCTAAGGCGCAACTCTTCCTGAGTGGCTCCTTCATTCTGATAAAATAGAGCACCGTAACTTTCAAGCAGTGGAAAATGATGATTGAGAATCTCTTGAACGACATCAATTCGCTTGAGTGTTAAGGCTGTGCAACTTTTGCCTTCCAGATCGTCCTCAATATCAAGCACATGAGAGCGGAACATGGTTGTTAAGAAACACCGCTCAAGTACTGATTGGTTAGAAATGGCCTCGCTGAACTCTCTCTGGATACAACGATAGTATTCGATGATATAAGACTCGCCACCGTTCCCCTCAAGCCAAGTTATTTTATCCTCTATGGCTTTTAGTGCGGTCATTTTGACCTCTCTAAACAAAATGAGGGCCTTATCCTGGGTATACTCCTTCTCGAGTAACCATCCAGATAAGAAACGCGTCTCAAACCTTTCACAGAAGTTAAATAGCGGATCGTTCGTTCCGTTACTATTAAACGCCCGTCTAGGGTCAAACTCATACATGTAACCAAAATCGAACAATTTAAGTTGTTGATGATAGTCAACTAACAAATTGCCAGAGCATAAGTCCCACTCGAACAATCCGTTTTGTTCACACATCATCAAAGTCGAAAACAGTTGCTGGAGTATTTCAGTCGTTAGGTTTTGGATTGGCGCACCTTCTATCCATTCAGATAAGATGATCCCTAATCGATAGTCGGCATAAACGGTATTCACAATTCCATCAAGAGACCGACCAGTACGACGCTCTGCTTTTAACTTCTGAAAGTCCTGACGCCGCTGAACCTCATTAAGAAAAGAAAATTGACCATCTAAGTTTTGCACCTTTGCACTTTGACGCTTCTTCTTTAGAGTAAAGTCCTTATTGTCAAAACGAACTCTATAGACTTCCGCTGTCAAACCGCTATCAAAAGCCTCGATAACATAAGGGGAATCAGCTGTCGTTTGTGCTAAATGTTCAGGTTCAATGGGACAGTCAATGACTCTTCCCACAATAAGATTCTGACCACTTTCTTCAAATAACTGTTGCTTTACGTGACGAGCATTCATTTTCTTTTCCTTCATATCCTAGAGTGTTGAAGCCTACCAAATAGAATTCATTCGTCTTCATCTGTGCGACAGAAAATTGAGGTGTAGGAAACCGGAGTAGACGATAGACTATCCGATGAGTAGTTTGAGACCTTCGTGGCTGTCTCTAAACCCTAAGCGTTGATAAAACGCGATAGCGTCAGGACGAGATTTATCACTGGTTAACTGGACCATAATGCAGTTTGATGCCTTCGCGAGATCGAGCGCATAGTGAATCAGTGCGGTTCCAACTCCCAGCCCTCTTACTGTCGCTTTCACTCTGACGCCTTCAATCAAGCATCGCCATCCTCCCTTATGGGTCAAATAAGGAATGAACGTCAATTGGCACATTCCAACAACCTCATTGTCAAGTTCCGCGACAATCAGTTGATTTTGCGCATTACTCAATATAGCTTGAAACGCTTGCTGATATCGTTCATCTAGAGGTTGGGTCGTATCCTCTCTATCACGACCCAACGGATCGTCAGCGAGCAAGTGCACTAAGCACGTCAGATCTTCTTGCTGAGCGTTACGAAATCGAACCATAGCTATCTCCCTATTGCGCTTACTTATCACTAAACATTATTTTCCTTAACATCCAATGGTCTTGGACATTCCCAAGTCCGTCACACTTCCTCGCCTGGGACTGAGTATTTATGATAAATCCGTTCATTACGCATCGACTTCTAACGTAATCGTGATACATCATACTCAACCGCTCCATCTCCACTTGACTGAAAGTCCGTTTTTTATAACGTTTCGTTCAGGAATAGCGACATTGTCGTTGGAACTAGTCATCTCCATGAGGTCACAAGGCTTTTCATCAAGACGACATATGTACAAAGGTTTCATTTCGAGTGATTAAAACCTCAACCCCATGTATCGTCCCCTTTCTCAAATTTTGAACTTTATGCAAACAAATACGAACTTAATGTCATTCCACTAAAGGCACTCTCAGGACATGATGAACAACACGTCATAATCCCACGAGGAGATCCATCATGAACAATCCATCTACCCCCATTGTCATCATCGGAAAAAATGCAAAAACCGGTGTTCGTGTCAACAAAAGACTCATTGAACTTGGCTTTGAGACTCGCCCAGTCTCCCGCAGCACCTCAACTTGCTTTGACTGGGAAAATAGAGCAACTTGGCCTGGCGCCTTAAAAGGCGCAAAATCAGCGTACGTGACTTATCAGCCCGACCTTGCCGTACCCAATGCAGAAAGTGATATCCGCGCATTTATCGAAGTGGCGAAAGCCGAGGGCGTTGAGCATGTTGTCTTGCTTTCAGGGCGAGGTGAAGACAGGGCTGAAAGAGCGGAGCAAGTTCTTATCAACAGTGGCCTAGAATGGAATGTGGTTCGCGCTTCTTGGTTTGCACAAAACTTTAGCGAAAGCTTTATGGCTGATGGCATCTTGAACGGCCACTTAATATTACCTGCTGGAAACACACCAGAGCCCTTCATTGACACGGATGACATTGCAGAAGTAGCGGTGGCCACTCTGGTTGACCCAAGCAAACGCAACCGCCTGTATGAGGTGACCGGTCCTGAGTTACTGACCTTTCAGGACTGCGTTGATGAGATTTCCAAACAGCTCAACAAAGAGATTAAATTTACCTCGGTCAGTATCGATGACTATTTAAACATCCTCAAAGAGCAAAACGTACCAGAAGATTACCAATGGCTTCTTAATGAGCTCTTCACTGTTGTCTTTGACGGGCGTAACTCAAACCTTGCGTATGGTGTCGAGGAAGCCACTGGCACCAAGCCGACAAAGTTCTCAGACTATGTCACCAAAACCATTGAAGGAGGTTACTGGGGATAGAGCATTCAGGACGGGAGATTCAACCATCACCATTGGGCAGCCCGAGTTTACATCGGGTTGCCCGCCGTTCCCTAGATAAAACGGTAAACAGTGTTATCCAGTTTTCTTAGAATAAGATGGTGACACTCCATACTTACTCTTATATGCACGGCTGAACGCGGCTTCAGATTGATAGCCAACATCGAGTGCAATATTGAGAATATGCTCATTGCCATGCAACAAGCGCTCTCGCGCTAACGATAAGCGCCAATGTGTAATGTACTTCTTAGGCGTCTGACCCACGATTTTCTTAAAATAATCAATGAAGCTGGTACGAGACATACCAGATAACTCAGCTAAAGACTCAATATCGATATGCGCAGAGGGGTCTCCATGTATTTTTTTCATCGCACGAGAAAGACGCTTATCTGTATGTGCCAGTAGCCAAGTTTGATGCTCATCAGAGAGTTCATTCACCCAAGCACGAATACATTGAAGGATTAATACATCCGCCAACTTAGAGACAATAAGTCCTGCGCCATAATCCTCATTTTCAGTTTCTCTGTGTATCGATTGGACCACACTTTCGATGGTTTGGTGCGCTGGGGATTGTGACGGCACCAAAATATAGTCTGGCATTGATTGAATGATGGATGTCGTCACCTCGTTATCAAACAAGACCGTGCCGCACAGAGTCGTCGTCAACGCACCTTCACCAGCCGTAGTTAAACGCTCATAGTGTTCGGTGATTTTTTCGATATCATTGTCAAACAGGTCATTGGCTGGTGTGTTATTGACGTCAACGATATCATGACCGGTACCTCGTGGTAGCAAAATAAAGTCACCAGGCCCCAGTTTTACGCGTGTCCCATACGCTGAAACTGACGCTTCGCCCTCTAGCACCAAGTGAAACATTGTACTAGAGGGAATAGCAGGGATCTTCACCCCCCAAGGTTGCTTCAACGTTGAGTAAGTATAAAAAACGCTACTCATTTTCAGTTGACTGAGCGGAGAGCTGACTTCCTCATCCTGGCGCCTGTTTTGTTCAAACTTCGCCATGGCTTGTGTTCTTCTATCGTCCATCAATATGTACTTCCTGCAAACGTTCAGCGACTTTCTGTCAATTAAATCATCGCCCAATTTGGTCTAATAAACAACGTTCACTGCCTGCCGCAGTTTTGTGGCTCTAGTCAGTAAATCCAATGATGTCATAAAATCCAGAAGGAGATTGCACCATGATTGTATCTATGTTTGAACGTATTGTTTTAGGGATAGCCGGGGTGACCGCCTTTACTATCGGCGGGTTTATTGCGTTAGAGCCACATACTTTTTACTTAAGCTATGGTATTGCGCTCGCGGATGACCCAAGCCTACTCAGTGAGCTACGAGGACCGGGGACAAATCTCGCTGTATTGGGCGCAGTAATGCTAGCTGGCCTCTTTTATCATCCCTTATCTAAGACCTCCATCATTGCTGCAAAAATCGTTTTTTTCGCTTTTCCTGTGGGTAGAGTAATAGGAATACTTACCGATGGTATGCCGTCTGAGGCTATTTTGGCCGCGCTAGCGGTAGAAATTGCGATTGCGGTTTTACTCTTCGTCGCCTTTAGAAAGACGAAAGCGTTCACATAACGTGTTTTTCTCGCTCAATATCAACCATGTTCAAATTTTCAGTGACTCATCGAAAGGACCCATATCATGAACTTTAATAAAGTGCTCATCGTGTACGACTCGGGATTTGGCTCAACCGAAGACATTGCGCGCTCAATGGCAACCGAGCTTTCTCGATTAGGTCTGCAGGTTGAGTGCCAAAATGCTGAAAATGCGCGTGCACCTCTAGATGGTGAAGCGGTGATAGTGGGAAGTCCCATCCGTTATGACAAGTGGTTACCCACCGTCAGACAGTATGTGACTCGCCATCAAACGATACTCAGAAAGATTCCTGTTGCGTATTTTTATACTTGTCTTTCTCTTGTGCAAGGCACATCAAACCCAATTGATGACAAGCAAGTCTACGATGACACACTGCTTAGCATGAACACCCAAGTTAAACCAATTATGGTTGCAGGTTTTCCTGGTACATTAAAGCTAAAGGTAATGCCTTGGTACTTTCGTTTTCCCCTCAAGTGGATCGCGAAAAGCAACGGCGTGAGTGAAGGGGATTATAGAGATTGGGCAATGATAAAACGCTGGACTCACCACTTTGTCCATACGTTAGCCGCTCCGTAACATAACATACTCTAGGTGCTGTAGGCATATGTTATCAACAATAACACCAATAGCATCAACCGCGGCTTGCTGAGGGCAGTACACAAACCGTGATTGATGCATTGTTTCTATGTCTTCAAACTGATGTTTTAACTGACAAAGATAACCCGATTAAACTTGAAACTTTTTAGAGTGGTTACTGAGTTCCTCTGCCGACTGAGCGACACTAGAGCTGGTCTGCATTAGTTGATTTGTACTTGTTGCCGTTTCAATAGAGCTCTCGCTAATCTCTTCGATTCGTTTAGCTATATCACCGGTTACCTGAGACTGTTCTTCCGTCGCGGTGGCAATCTGATCCATCATTTCATCGATTTGCGTCACTGCGTCATTAATTTGTTCAAATGTTTTGCTGGTGTTCAATGAGCGCTGACTCACTTCCTCAACTTGCAATACATTTTTCTCCATTCCTGAGATAGACTTGTTCGCAGCTTGCTGGAGCGTCATAACCATTGTTTGAATATCCGTTGCAGAGTCTTGGGCTTTTTGAGCCAAGACACGGACTTCATCAGCGACGACTGCAAACCCTCGCCCTTGCTCCCCAGCTCTCGCCGCTTCAATCGCAGCGTTAAGAGCCAATAGGTTTGTCTGTTCACTGATGCTATGGATGACGGTAATAACCTGATCAATGTTTGCACTGCTGACTTTAAGTTGCTCCATTTCTTTTGCCAAGTCTCTCATGTCAACAACGAGTTGCTCTATCTGCTGATTTCCTTCATTGAGAAGCTCGATTCCCTCGATGCTTTTCTCTTTAGCATTACGTGAAGACTGAGAAGCAGATGCAGAGCTCGTCGCGACTTCTTGGAACGAAACATTCATTTGATTTACCGCGGTAGCAACAAGCTCTATGTTTTGATGCTGCTGCTTGATCGCCTGGGTGGTGCGCACTGCAACGTTAGAGGAGTCTTGAGCACTTGTTGTAAGTAGCTGACTGGACTCGACAATGTGTTTAATCAATGCCCTAAGGTTCAGCGACATTTCTCTGAGTGACGAATATATTGTGCCTTCTCTTGTGTTGTTACTAAAGGTATTGGTTAACTTGCCTTGGGCTACTTGATTCGCAAGCTCCATCATTTCTAATGGCTCCCCACCCAAAGGCCTTTTGATAATACCTGACAAGTAGATGGCTACAAAGGATATAAAAATAATAGAAATACCAAGTGTCACCCATGTGTTAAACTGCATTTTAGCTATATCAGCAAACGCTTCATTACTTTCTATTTCTGTCACTATTGCCCAATTGAACCCATCAACGTGGATTGAGTTAAAAGATGACAGAGTCTTTTCCCCTCTGTACCCTAGCACTTCCCTTGTCTCTGCATGACCACCCAACGCCGACTTAACCGCTTCTGTGTTCATTCCATTTTTTTCTACTGTTCCAGCAAAAGACGCATTGACACTGTGACTGCTCGCGGACCGCATTGAGTCCGATCGCATTCTGAAGTCCTCTCCTACTAGATAAGTTTCAGAGGTTTCCCCCATACCATCGTCTAAATGCATGATGTTATTTATTGCCTCTAAGGACAACTGAAGCGCCACATAGAGCTTAATAGCGCCCTTCTGGTCATAAATGGGGGTTGCTAGGAATGAGGATGGAGCATCACCAGAAGGCGAGTAACGAGCGAAGTCAGCGATGCCTATTCGCTTACTCTCGGATACGCGTTTGATGAGCGACGCTAAATTAGAATTCGAATATGGTCCAGAAAAGACATTCGTATTGAGGTCTTGTTCTTTTTCAACAGTGTGAAAGATCTCCCCTTGAGGCTCTACGAGTAGAACATCATAGTAGCCATAGAGGTTTGCATATCTTTCATAAAACGTAACTCCTTCCTTATCAACAGGAACAAGGGCCCTTTCAATCGTTCTCTCACCCACCAGTATCCAACTCAAATCTTCAGAAATTCTTACCGTTTTCCACTGAGTCATCACAAGCTGGTTATTATAGTTTCGTGCAATCGCCATCCCTTCAGAGCCATCTTGAGCGCTTTCAACACTGTAAATGTTTAAGGGCTCTGAGTTTTTGTGTGACTCTACCATGGTTAAAAAAGGCGCGTTTGACCTTAACTTTTTATCCGGCCCCACTAAGAAAGTGTATTCATTGACCGACGCTTCATTATCGCTACTGACCAAATTTTGGTCGACCCTTTCTACTGGCAAACGCAGTGCCACGTAACCAAGCAACTTGCCTTGTCGGTTCGAATCTGTCACGGCTTCAACCAGGAAAGCAGAGAACTCATCCGCTGGTGGATAATAGGAAACATCACCCCAAAATGCTTTGTTACCCGAACCTTGTTTTTGGGCTTTAGTAAATGCTTCATTTAACCCTGATGAGGCGATTGTTGAATCCGAAACGTTCAAACCAAGGTCTTTTAACTTGGCGGCAGAGTAGATAATATCACCATCAACGTTTAGAAGTAACGCATCATGCCAATCAAAGCTGGTGCGATAAGTCTCAACATGAGCACCAAAAATACTGTCATTGATTCTCCATCGAGCATTGTCTTTGACGGCCTCATTCGGTTGAAAGGATTGACTGAAAGCCTTTATCGCTTCTTTCGTGTCGTAGCTCTGTGAAAAAAGAGAGAGCTCTGTCTCTAATTGAGACACTAAAGCCTGAATTCGACCAGCCTTATCTCGAACATCTTTATCTAGATTGTAAGCCGACTGATCATAGAAAGAATTCACCATCTCAGACAAAACACTCATGTCACTCCTTCTATCGTCTAAAAACTCCGTCAACTGCTCTTGCTTCACAGAGCGCACCGACTCGAGATTATTAAACGCTTTATTGCGCATGGCATGTTGTGCCGTCGACAGCGAAGATATTGAGGAAATGATCACTGGCAAGATACCAACGAGTAATAAAGAACCGACGAGCAATGTCGATAAGGGAAGCTTATTTAAGGTGCTGTTCATTATCCAACCTTATCCAGTTATTTTCATTTCGAAACGTTTCGATGCGATAAACATCTCATAAATTGACACAAGTTATGAGAAAAGTAATATTACAATTGTCTTATATGTGACACATGTTACATAAACAAATGCTAATTTAAACGTTTTCTTTACCCTGAATTACCACGGATGTTTACTTGTCAAGTCGCCATAGCGCTATGTGTGACATTGATTACGTGCTAGGTTCTAAAACAATCCAACTTGCGAGCTAGCATTCACTTTTACAATAACTGGGTATGAATATGAAAACAGCCAGCTTGATCCTGACCGCATTGACTTTGATGAGTAGCCAAGCGATAGCTAAAGATACACTCGCCATAGTGGTCTCCACTCTGAACAACCCCTTCTTTGTATCGATGAAAGATGGCGCCGAGAAAAAGGCAAACGAATTAGGGTATGACATGATCACATTAGACTCTCAGAACGACCCGACCAAAGAGCTTTCTAATATGGAAGATTTAACGGTACGAGGCGTGAAGGCGATACTGATTAACCCTACTGACTCTGACGCCGTTTCCAATGCTATTCGTATGGTCAATCGTACTGGCATTCCCGTTATTACACTAGACAGAGGAGCAACACGAGGAAATGTTGCTGCACACATCGCTTCAGACAATGTCGCTGGTGGCGAAATGGCAGGTAACTTTATAGCGGATGCCCTAGGGAAAAATGCGACAGTCATTCAACTTGAAGGCATTCCTGGAACCTCTGCAGCTCGTGAACGAGGTGCTGGCTTTATGAATGCCAAAGACAAAGCGCAATTAACACTTCTCTCTTCTCAACCCGCAGACTTTGACCGAAGCAAAGGATTGAACGTGATGGAAAACTTGTTGGCTTCGTACCCGGAAGTGCAAGCTGTTTTTGCGCAAAACGATGAGATGGCACTCGGCGCTATCAAAGCGATTCAAGCCTCTAATAAGAGTGTTCTAGTTGTCGGATTTGATGGTACTGATGAAGGTATCACTTCTGTCAACAATGGCGAAATGGCCGCAACTATCGCACAACAACCTGAGTTAATCGGCGCATTGGGCGTAGAGATAGCGGATAAAGTCTTGCAGGGAGAAACGGTCAATAGTTACATTCCAGTCCCTTTGAAAGTCATCACTGTGAAATAATGTAATGTGAAGCCCTAAAACCGGTCCCTGTCACAACATGTTTTGTTAACGGGGACCTAAACAACTGACACTCTCTTAAAAACGGATTCACAGTGCAGCGAGTAACCAAAAAATGAAACTGAACAGAGCATGGCGTCACAACAACATCTGGGTAATTTTTAATGTTGTTTTAGCGTCTTCGATCGTGCTCTTTGCTTATTACTCTTATTACAACTGGTCATCTCTGGTATTAGCCGCTAAAAAAGAACAGGAAACCCATGTAAGACTGCTCAATAATTCCGTCATGTCTTTTCTGAAGACGCAAGAGTCCCTTTTAGAGGTGTTGGGCAAGCAGCTTATTTATCAAAATGGTTTTCCTACCCGCCCAATACATGACTCTCTGCTCGACAACGCCATGGAGACCTATCACGCATTCATTGGTCTAGGCTTGGCAGATTATGATGGTAAGGCATTGGTGGTCAGCTCCAACTTCGATCTTGAGCATTTACCCAACTTAATGGAACTGGCACAAACTAGAGTGTCTTACATGGAAGCAAGAGACAGTGATAAGCTGCATACGGGTCCAACGTATACCATCAACACCCTGGACAGTCAGGCATTGGCCATTCCCGTTCGTAAAGCTATTTATTTGGACGACTCAAACAAGGCCGTGGCGGTAATGACGGCGGGGGTTAGACTTGACAAATCCTCTCTATTTAAAGACTACAATCGAACAAATCAAACTCAAATCATCGAAATCATCCGTAAAGACCGCTACCCTTTATTTACGACGGATAAAAGCACTCTTTATACTCAGCCTATCGAGCAACACTACTACAGTGAGTTAATGAAAAAACTCCACGGCAGTGGTGCTGTTTCAACCTTCAACTTCGTCGACCCCAGTTCAGGGAGCTCGCGTCAAGTAGTTGCACTATACAACAGTTACCTCGATTATTGGTTTGTATCGAAACTTGATAAACAAATAATCCAAGAAACCTTCTATCACAGAATGATGCTTAGCCTCGCGCCCTTTGCTCTTTACTTGCTTTGGATTTTTAAACTCACCCAATCAGTCGCCAACGCTGAAAAGAAAAAGGAAAATGAGCTGATGACACTAGCCCACCTTGATTCTTTGACGGGACTAGGCAATCGCTCTTTAGCGGTGAAAAAGATCGACCAAGCTATAATAAGTAGTGCCCAAAGCGGGCATTACTATGGCATTTTGTTTCTTGATATAGATAACTTTAAAACCATAAATGACACCTATGGACATGAGCATGGTGACATCCTGCTGAAGGAAACCTCACAACGTATTCTCCATCATTTACGAAAACGTGACTCTCTCACTCGCTTTGGAGGCGATGAGTTCGTCATTTTACTCCCAACTTTTGAGTTGGATTTACTTGCTGCTCAAGAACAAATCGCATCCATTACTTCAAGGATGCGCCAGGGACTCTCTGAAGCCTACAAGTTTGAACATTATGAGTACAGTAGTAGCGTCAGTGTTGGGGTTGTACTGTTTAATAACGCATCTCAAACAAGCTCCGACTTACTCAAACAAGCCGACATTGCAATGTACAATGCAAAGCGCTCAGGTAAAAATAGAATCAGCTTTTTTAAGCCAGAGATGCAAAAGACGATTTCTTCCAATTTTGAACTAGAAAGAGACTTACGAACGGCATTAAAAGAGAAGCAGTTTGAACTCTACTATCAACCGCAAGTGAATGAAGATGACATCGTTATTGGTGTTGAAGCACTCATTCGCTGGAGACACCCCTTAAAAGGATTAGTAAGTCCTTATCATTTCATTCCTTTGGCCGAAAGCATAGGACTAATAATACCTATAGGCGAATGGGTACTCAAAACGGCTTGCACGCAGTTGGCTAAGTGGCAAGGTGACTCGACCAAATCCCATTTGTCGATTTCAGTCAACATCAGCTACCAGCAGTTCCGCTCGAACAACTTTCCCAAGGTCATTCAAAAGCTAATTGAGAAATATAGCATCCCTGCAGGTAAGCTAAAGCTAGAGCTGACTGAAACCATGTTAATTGATGACATAGAGCAAGCAATACAATGCATGAACGAGGTCCAAGCCTTAGGTGTTGAATTCGCTTTGGATGATTTTGGTACAGGATACTCATCATTGAGCTACCTTAAAAAGCTTCCTATTAGTCAGTTAAAGATTGACAAGTCTTTCATTTGCGAACTTGAGTCGACGCCAAACGCCCGATCAATTATTGAGACGATTATTTCGCTATCCAATATTCTTGGGTTGCGTTCAGTTGCTGAAGGCGTCGAAACGAAATACCAACGAGATTACCTCGAATCATTAGGATGTATCGTGTATCAGGGTTATTACTACTGTCAGCCTCTACCGATTGAAGAGGTAGAGAGTTACATAGAGAGCACTCATTTTTCTAGCTTGTAACTTGCGTCATCACTCCTAATGGTTTTCGCACTTACCAAAACGATCACATGTCACACGTAAAACAAAAGCTCTGCAATGAAATTGCACACAAATTAAATACACGCCCACGCAAAAGACTTGGGTATAGGACATCAACGGAGGATATTCATACGCATCTGTAGAAAGTGTCTCACTTCGAACTTGATACTAAGTGTGGGCTGACTGATACACGTTATTTTCTATTGAAGCCCCTGCAAATTCAAAGGTCAGAAGCCCTATTCGACGCAACCCTAAATGCTCATAAAATCCATTGGATTCATTTTCAACCCAAGTGTAAAGCCAGTATTTATTACCCAACTGATTTTCGACTTCATTCAAAAGCTTTCGACCTAACCCTTTCCCTTTGAAAGTGTTATCGACATATAGTTTTTCGACTTCAAAGCCATCACTGGACGTTTGATAATGCGATTCAAGATTAACCATTACATAGCCTTGGATCACTTCCTGTTCTTCACTTACAAACACACGATAATTAATCTTATCCAATATTTCTAAGAAGTAGGTTGCAGTGAAAGTAGACAAGACATACTCAGCGTATTCAGCTTTGATACCTTCTCTAGCATATGTGTCTAGCCAGACTTTAATGGACAATGCCGCTAATTTTACGCTATCACCTTTTGTCGCTTCCCTAACCATTTCACCTCCAAACACATAACGAATGATATGGACTCCCTCTACCTGACACTCCACGTGCCATAGTTACTCATGACACGTTGATAATACGGAGGTGACTATGTCCACCATTCAAACTATTGGCATTGACCTTGCCAAGAATGTCTTCAGTATTCATGGCGTTGATGCATATGGCAAGTGTGTACTACGCAAAACGGTTAAAAGAAACAAACTGTTAGAGATATTCGCCAACTTACCGCCCTGCTTAGTCGGTATGGAAGCTTGCTCTGGCGCTCATCATTGGGCTAGAGAACTGAGCAAGCTTGGGCATACCCCTCGCATTATGGCTTCTAAGTTTGTTATCCCTTATCGGCAAAATGAAAAGAACGATGCCAACGACGCTGAAGCCATATGTGAAGCCGTCAGCCGACCTAAAACACGGTTTGTCGCAATTAAAAGCGCAGAGCAACAAGCTGTTCTTACCCTGCATCGCATTCGACATAGTCTGATTAAAAATCGCACCGCCACCATTAATCAGCTACGTGGGTTACTTTCTGAATTCGGAATTATTGTTCCTCAAGGTCGATACCCGCTTCAAAATACCATTCCCAGTATTCTTGAAGATGCTGAAAATGGGCTACCTATGCTGGCTCGCGAACTGCTCTATGATTTAGTTAATCGTATCCACGATATCAACGACGAAGTGCTGCGATACGACCGTAAAATTTATACGCTCGTCAGTCAGATGAAAGAGGCTAAAAAGCTCATGACAATTCCTGGCGTAGGAGAACATAGTGCTACAGCCATTGTGGCTACGGTTTCTGATGGAAAACAATTTCGTTCCAGTCGTCAGTTTGCCGCATGGATAGGGTTAGTTCCGAGACAATATACCACTGGTGGTCACGTCCAACTTGGACGCATAAGCAAACGAGGCGACAAACACATCCGTACATTACTCATTCATGGTGCACGAGCTGTTATAGCAAGATGCAAAGATAAAACGGATAGAAACAGTCTCTGGTTACAACAATTAGTTGAACGTCGTGGCTACAAGCGAGCAACCGTCGCTTTAGCTGCTAAAAATGCTCGAATTATCTGGGCGTTACTGACTTCGGGAAACGAGTACAAAGTTAACTATATCAACGGTTAACCCCACCGAGTCAACACAATAGCAACTGATGACAATACGGTCAGACCGAGATACCAAAGCCTGTTTAATTGGGAAGTAGAAAATACTGTCTAACGAATGAGGCTGGTACCAAGCGAATATCATCAAGGTAATGGCAATAAAGCCTGTCAAATACCGAATGTAGAGCTGCTGTCCGATTCACTGTTGTCAGAGAGAGCTATTGTTGACAAAAGAGGGAGTCCATGTAGCCCAATTAAGTAGCCCGAAACGCCCTGGCTAACCTTCCGCATTGCGCCGTAAACACAAAACCCGACGCAAACCAAAAGTGCTGAGCGTTGAGGGCCTGCTTGAACTGTTTGTTATGCGAATTCGCCTGCATAAGCCAAGTTGGGCAGTGAAAAATTACCTTAGACACGAAAAACCACTGATAAACCAAGCACTTTTTGTGGTTCACCGAACAGCCGAAGTCACTATGTTACAGACCAACTTCCAACAAGTAACTAATGGTGACTTTCAGCGCATGACTAAGCTTTTGCTTCGCGAAACCCGATGCGCAGAACAGACAGCAAAGATGAACTACCGATAAACTTGCCCTTCCCGCACTTTCCGCCAGCGACACTCACCACCAACCAGCTCTTAAAACCAATTAGGCAACCCACGAATTTTGGCATGTTTTACGGCCTGAGTGGTTCAAGAATTTTGGGAGACAATGCTGAATTGCCGACGCCTAAGAACTGATTGCCAGAGAGAGCGATAAAGAGAGATGAAAAAGATTTATTGCTCAGTCGCATAACGCTTTACTAACGGGCGATAACGCAATATCACCCAACTTAAATATTGTGCCATAAACACGGAGCTGAAAGTGCTACTGAGGTCGCCAAGCGTTAGGAGTCCCTGTTTAGTAATTTGTTATGTCTTCACTTTCGGATTAGAGCGAGTAGGTCAGTACAATACGAATTATCACCACTTTGACTAAGTAGAGTTGTAACTTGACCTCGATGATTAGTTTGGTGATTAAAAAAGTGCAGTAATACCGATGCGAAGGGTTCGGAAAACTCCGTACCTGAAGAGTTTTGATAAACCACATTAAAATCAAACTCAGTATCGCTGATTGAGCTTACCCAGTCAGCTATTACTCGATCTAATTTTCCACGACTTGCACTCAGTTCATCTAGTGTATCGAAGCAATGCGTACTATTAGAAGTAGGGTGTGGAAATTCACGCAGGCTTTCAGCCAAGTCATAGGAACTATCGACATTGGTAAATCGGTGTAACCACATCAAGTCACAAGTGAAGACATGGCTCATCGTTTTGAAAGCTGAGCCCCAAAACGCGCCTTTTTCCTCGTAAATATCAGGTTCAATAGCTTTATTTAGATGCGAGAGTAGTGACTCATTCATCCATTGATTGTACTCAGACATTAGAATAAATTGCTGTTTCATCTGTGTAGTTCCTAATTAAACATAACGAATGACATGGATTCCCCCTCCAGAGGATCTGCCACACTCATGTGGTCATTGCTTAAACCGGAGGCACCATGTCTGATTATTCTTATTTTGGCGGTATCGACTTAGCTAAAAATCACTTTAGTATTCATGTCGTTGACGTAAAAGGTAAAGTCGTTCTGCACAAGTGGGTTAGCCTCTCTAAATTGCTCACTACCATATCAAACATTTCGCATGTGCGCATATACTCACAAGCGTACGGTGGAGCGCATTACTGGGCAAGAACTCTCAACAAACTTGGTCACGACACTCGCATCATGGCTGCCAAATATGTTACTCCTTATCGGACCAAAAGAAAGAATGACCTCAATGATGCTGTCGCTATCTGCGAAGCCGTTCAACGTCCTTCGACTCGCTTCGTCCCGATAAAGTCTCCCGAGCAACAAGCTATACTGTCGATACACCGCATGCGAGAGCACTGCTATCATGAATCGCATCCGTGCACTACTATCCGAGCTTGGTCTTGTCATCCCTGTCGGGCGCTCATCGTTAATGAAGCAGGTTCTACTCATGCTTGAAGACGCCAACAATGAACTGCCTCAACTAGCAAGAGTTGTGCTGCATGATGCTTATCTGCATCTCAACGCTCTCAATCAGAGTATCGCAGATACTGAGCAGGCATTCGAAGCCTTCGCAAAGGTCAGTGATAATGTACAACGCATCATGAAAGTTCGTGGCATTGGACCTCAAACTGCTACTGCGATTTTGGCATCAATTGGTAATGGCGCTCAGTTCGACAAGAGTCGAGACTTCTCGGCCTGGCTTGGTCTGGTTCCTAAGCAATACACAACTGGAGGTAAACCAAGGTTAGGTCGAATTACCAAGCATGGTGACAAATACCTCCGCACGCTTTTAGTCAACGGGACAAGAGCTGTCATTGCCCGCTGTAAAGAAAAGACGGATAGAAACAGTTTATGGTTACAACAACTCGTTGAGCGACGAGGTTACAAGCGTGCCGCGGTAGCACTTGCGAATATCATATAACCGGTCTCTTGATGTGTATACGTGACTCTGTTGTATTTCTGTGTTGTTCTTTACGTTGTAGTGAATAGGCTTTGTTCTCTGAATTTTAACCATTCGCATTTGGTTAGCTCCCAAATCTCATGCTCCGAGTAAGCAGAGTCTACAAATGAAGCTGGTTCAACACCAATAAGAGTTGCTCCAGTATTCTCTTTGATTTTTCTAGATCTGATATTCCCTAAAGCATTTGAAAACACTAACTTTTTAAAGCCTAGTTCATTGAAAGCATAATCATTGATCACGGCGGCAGCTTCTGTCATTATGCCTTTTCCCCAGAACTTTCGACCAAGCCAAAAGCCTCTATTATCTGGCTTTCCATCTCGCCATAGATCAATTGCACCGATAAGTTCATCAGGGTTTATTTTTAAATACAGCCCCCAGACCCACCTGTTCTTACCTTGAGTCGGTATAATCACATCTTTAATAAAATCTCTCACGCCTTCATTTGGATAAGGCCACGGTACTGCTGAAGACAAATGTCGGATTACTTCATAATCAATAAAGTATTTCTCATATGCAGGGATATCCGATTCTTCTATTGGTTTAATGAACAAGCGACCTGTTTCGATGGTCTTAATCTGCATCATTGGCAATCCTTATCAAATGAAAAGTATGTGTTGTTTCTTGTTGCTCGTCTACATACACGGATTCTAAAAAGTAAGTAAGTCAAAACTCAAAATTTCTCATTATCACAAACCAAAAAGTCATTAATATTAAAACACTTAACCAACAACCTTCTCAAGCCATTGAGGTCCCTGACCGTAGCCTTTATCTTGCATACATATATCATGCGAGTTAATGTTTTAGGTAAGCTGTAGTAGTGGTGTACGGTGAATTTGTCCATTGTGGAACTTTGAACACACTCACTAAACATCCTGTTCGAGTAATTGCAACACCCATGAGCCTATGAAATCTGTTGCTTTGAGAATTATAGAAAAATGCGTTTCCCCATCAAGCACACCGATTTCTACATCTGCATGTTTATGAGTATTATTATCAACAAACGCTATGACCTTATCCGGATCAAAAGCTTCGTCCTCAGAGCCAATCCAAAGTCCGAATCGTTTCAATTGATGCAATTGGATATCTGGAGAATTTGGGGTTACAGCGTTGGACATTACCACTGTATTAAAAGTCACTATTTCTGGATTTTTCTCGAGAATGTCTTCGGGAAAGTTAAATTCCACAGCTTTTGAATGGCCAAAAAGCAGACCTTTAGTTATTGAGTTAACTACAAATTTAGCTACATTTACCTCTGAAAAACTATACTCTTCATCGTCAGGTTCACGGTTTGTTTTTGAACGAAAACCCAAGTATGGTGCGATAAGAGCATAACCTGCTACGGCGTGCCGCGGCTCCCAATTCGAGTAATTCAGTACCAGTCCCGCACCCGCTGAATGACCACCTAAGAAAATAGGTGTAGCCGGATGTAAAGTCCTAATATGATTAATCATTGTTGTAATATCATGCCAAACTTGGTTTTCACTGGGCGCATCTCCTCTCGCGCCACCCGAGCTCCCATGCCCTCTGATATCAGGAATGTATACCGTCATTTGAAACTCGTCTCTCAACCCTACTCCGATATGATTATATAGAAGCCCACTATGTGCTCCTGCACCGTGATAGAAAATCAGAATAGCTTTAGTATTTTTGGAACGGTAAGTTCTAAAGGCGAGTGGCACACCATCGCTTGACGATATAAAATCCAAAGGCGCTAATTCCTTTTTTTCAGAAAGCTGAATTTCTTTGAGTGAGAAAAAACGGCTTTCACCATCATCTGATTGACTGGCAAACGCGTTAATAGGGAAGACAAGAGCCTGAACCAATAGCAATACCAATGTAAAAACAAACACCTGTAGTCTAATGAATAAAATTTCTGCAGACATATACTCTCTCTAAAATAAGGCCTGTTGGTAAAGATAGGACTCTATTAGTCTCTGTTCTCTTTCTAAGTGCAACCTGAAAGAACACTTAAGGCATTGAAATTATTAAATTTATTTTAAAAGCAAACAATTAAATTCTTCACCCTATGACTTAACATCACCGAACTGTCACACGTTCATAAAGTTCATTCAATTCCATTAGCGTTCAGCCTGCGATGAATCACCACACGCGTTAACTGTCGGCTAATTTACTGGTGGAGTGCTGACCTAACATGGACACACCTAACCAGAAAAACCATAGAACCTGAGTGATACCAAAAATTTCATTTAAGACTTCGGCAGGGTATATTGTCGAGATTCCAGCACACCCTACAGATATGCCAAGGTAATTGAGCCCTCGTGGAAATACTGTCGCCTTTAAAGCTGCTAGGCTAAGTAACAGAACCCAAAGTCCTCCAACGAGTTCGTTTCCTCCTCCAAGACTTTCTATTATTACTGTAACCACTCTCCACATATCGAAAGCTTTCTCTGCGGATTGGTCCATTAGCTCAACAGCATGTACAAGCCCAATATTCGCCAACATGCCACTTGCAATGACCAGAACAACCCAAACAAAGCCGAAGACTGAACCGATTTTAACAAGTGGATCATTTGTCGATTCTAGTTTTTCAAATAATCCCACGACAAGTACGGATAGAAAAACGCCAAATACGACATACATGAGAAAATACATCATTGAAAAAGAAAATTGATTTTCTGCTAAATAGGTCATTTTTTCTGATGCACTACCCTCCGAGGGATATGCCCAAAAAGCACCAAAGTATACAAAGGCAAAGACATAAATGAGTGCCTCAATCCAAGCTGCAGCACCTACAATTTTTTGAAATCTATCCATTTATGCTTTCCCTTCAACTACTAACACCACATAAGCTATGACGATACTAAACCATAAGCGTTGAACACAAGCTAGTTAAATGAACTGAAACCAAAGGACAATAAATTGTCACCGGTAGACATCATTGCAGTTATCTTTGTTTGATAGATTGACCCTCTACTACATACTTCCATCAACAGAATCATGCTTATAAAGAACGACAAATTAAGGACTTAACATGAAGAAGAACCCCATCTTAATTACTACGATTGGTTTAGTGCTGTTACCTAGTGGTGTTGTAAATGCAACAAATAGTCAAACTTCTATAAAGGTAATGGTTGGTAATAAAACATTAGAATCAAACTGGGGCAAAAATAACTCAATGCACACGTTTGCTGTCCTTTCGACTTTTCAACCTGCAGCCCTGCCATTCGGTATAGCATTTGACCTTCATGGCAATAGCTATGAAAACAAAGTAGCTGGTAAAACAACAGAATCAGCAATAGGTGAAATGAACATCGGTCTAAGATATCAGCCCCAAATTACATCAAATGTGTTTACATCTTATTTGGGTAGTGGTGTCAGCTTCGTAGCGGTCGAACTAGAGGAAATCAACTCGGGAACCAAAACTACCCATGACGGTACTGGCACTGGCTATTGGGTTGGGGGTGGTATCGACTTTCACTTTTACAGCCAGTGGTCTATGGGTCTTGACGCTCGTTACTCAAGTGTTGATGTGGAGCTGAGCGGTGAAAAGAGAGACGCTGGTGGCTTTGGATGGGGAGCGACGCTCGGATACCATTTTTAATAAAGTTGCTTAATCTAGCTAGATTGAAATCTATAACAACTAACTTGGTATGAATCGCCACTGATGTCCTAGACGCCTTTTAGCTAGATATGGACTCAGCTATTTATACAATTGTTACTCAACTTGTAGATATGATCATACGGTTTGATGAGCAAGTACTATAACTATTGAGCCAGTTTTACAGTCTGGGTGTTGCAAGTGACAAATTATCTAGCTAATCATTGATGTACTGTGCTGGTGTAACTCCAAACCACCTTTTAAACGCTTTGTAAAAGCTTGATGGCTCTTTAAATCCGAGGCCAAAACATAGTTCGGTAATACTATGCTGCCCAGAACTGATCAAGCTTCGAACTCTTTCGCTACGGACTTGGTCAACAATTTTTTTGAAATTCGATCCTTCTTCTTTAAGTCTTCGATAGAGTGTTTGTCTGCTCATGTGCTGTTGCTTAGCTATCACATCTATAGAGGGGGTTTGACCATTGTTCAAACAATCAACGACTAACGCCTTTGTCTTGTCCTTGATAATTGAACTGCCTCGAATAGTTACTAATACCTCCTTAGCTTTTTGTTCTGCGATACTTTTAAGGAGCATACTGCTCGTTTGAATTGGTTCCTCTAAGAGGGTAGAAGGAAACTCTAGTGAATTGACATCGGATGAAAAGGTTATATTCTTTCCAAATATTGGTACGAGCTTACTCTTGTAGTCCGGAGCATCAAAAGTAAAATTTGCCCTTGATATCTTGACCTTGTTCCCGCTTAACAAGTTAGCCCAAGCAACCATTGCGCTCATACTTCTTTCGACGGCTATCGTAGGGTAATCATCACATTTATGAATAGTCAGCTTCAAGGTGCAAGTGAACCCATTCATATCCACTTGCCATTGTTCTGCAGTGTTCATTAAAGAAGTGTTCTCAATGAAGGTATCTACTGCTTCAGCTAGAGAACTTGTTTGACTAACCCAGCTAGCTAGTACTCCTTTAGAGCTTGGATTGATCTTTTGCCCGAGAGTGAGTCCGATCTCAGGAATAGTGTGATTCTTGCGAATCACATCCCAAAGGTAGAAATAGTCAGCGATTGGTAAACGATCGATCAAATCAAGGGTAGAGAACTTCTTTAACAGCTGTTGTAACCTCACTTCCTTATATTCCAAATTAACCGTGTTAAGTTCATCAACAAGGTCAAGAGCCGCAGCTACAGAAACATGGTTACTATTATCAGTTTTTGACAACTTCAAACATCCTTCTTTTCCAAAAATTTCCGGCTCATATTAGGGTGGACTCCCAACTTACTTTGCCTTTACATTCAATCTAGATTACCAGAAACATTTACCAGGGCTATACAAAGGTGTAACCCCATCGATAAAAATGCTTGTGAGCATAGACGTTTAAAGGTCTATCACCCTTCTGAGAAATTCCTTTCAACCAGTTGGCCTCTTTTGCTCTCCATTAGCCTTTCGAATCCAACCAAAACTTAATCGTACTCATCATTTCATTAGCACATAGTGGGTAGGAACTATTCTTACTTATGTTTACGTAACATAGGTATTTTTTGACCTGCTGCGGATGATTCAATGAGTACATGCAATCTTTTATCACGAGTTTCCTCTTTCTTAGCAGTCATAACCCACCATGTCGAATCTCTTCTGTACGAAGGCGCTAAACTAGTAAAGTATTGCCAGGCGGGTGCATTCGCCTTAAGTGACTCTTCATACTTTTTATCTAGCGGGATATTTCTTTGTTCAGAGGAATAGCCTTTCACGTCATTTCGATTGTCAAATAACAAAATGCCCTCCGGTCTCATTTTTCCCATTTCTAGAAGATTCTGCACTTTCTTCACGTTCACAGCACTCCAAACACTATCTATCTTCCGAGGTGAGAAACGAATTTTATAACTCTCTTTATCTATTGATTTCCGAATGCCATCTATCCAACCGAAACAAAGCGCGATGTCAACTGATTCGGACCATGTAAAGCTTAACTTTCGAGAGCCTTGTTTATAAAAACCCACCCAAACCTCAGTTTGCTTAGCATGATTTAACTCTAACCAGGCGTGCATTTCTTCTTGATTCTTAAAAAATATTACATCGGACATTTATTGTCTCCAAATGTACTTGCTTTGGTGTTTTTGCGCTTTTTAAGGTTAAACGAATGAACGGTTTAAAATTGAGTACCTCACCGCAACTCATGCAGACGCCGCCCCTTTTCAACTTAAGATGAGGAGGATTATAAAAAGCATTGGTGACACATCTTGACACCCATGTTCGATGTTCGGAGAAAAGCTTGTATAAGCTTTAGCTTCTCTGTTTTTTTCAACTTCAATTTCAGTCGGTCAGTGCTCTCATCTGAAGACGCTTCCTGACAACGGAACAAGCAGCCAATCAGGGAATGTCGAGAGCTTCCAGCTCTGCTGCCAATAGATCGAACACTCGGCGAACCCGCAAGTTTGTTCTAAGTTCTTCATGACATACAAGCCATAGTGGTATCTGCATCATCGGAAAGAAATCCTCGGGAGATCGAATAAGTTTTGGCTCTTGTTTCGCTATGTCTTCTGGCAAATACATCAACCCTAAATGGTTTTTGCATAACTCTAGTTGAGCAGGCTGAAATTCAGTAGAAAGCTTGAAATTATCTTCAACTAGCTGCCAACCATACTCAGCAAACTGTTCAATTATTCTTCTGTTATTTCCAAACCCTATAATTTGTATATCACTGAAATCCCTTGTGGCTCTTAGATCAAAGAACGGTTGGAGGTACTCTCGGGTACCATACAAATAGACTTGCTCTTCACCCAGCTTCTTTGCAATGAGAGTCGGCTGAGTAGGTTGGAAACTTCGAAGAGCAATATCGGCATCTCTACGTTTTAAATCACTTAGGTCGTTTGTGACAACCAACTCTATGGATATATTTGGCTCTTTACGCCTTAATTTGCTAAGAACCGGTGGCAACCTATATACAGCGTCAAGCTGACAAGCTGATATCACAACAACGCCTGTCAGAGCTTCCGACTGGCCATTTGCAGCCATTGAAAATTTATGGGCCACATCTCCCATTTCGCGCGCGATATTAAGCAACTCATCACCACTGCGAGTGAGTTTTAGCTTATGGGCTGAGCGCTCAAAAAGAGCAACTCCAAGCTCGTGCTCCAGGGCTGACACCTGACGACTCAGCGTCGGTTGTGTCACACATAAAGATTTTGCTGCTGCAGACAAACTTCCAAGTTCTGCAGCTGCTAAAAAGGCCCTTGTCCGATTCCAGTCAAAAGAAATTGATTTCCAATTCATACAAATATGTATACCTCTATACACTTTCAAGTAATTACCATTAACTATATGTATAGATATAGTATCTGCACAATTGTTTTATTGAGGTTATTTATGACAGTTTTAGTGTTGGGAGCGACAGGAGCAACAGGGCGACTTGTCGTAAGAGAACTAATCTCGCGGGGTTACCACGTAAAAGCCATTGTGCGATCATTAGATAGAGTAGAAAGTGACCTGATTGACAACGATCAGGTAGAAGTAGTGGTTGCCAGCATAGTTGATTTATCTGAGGAGCAATTGCTTTTCCATGTCAGAGGTTGCGAAGCTGTGATTTGCTGCCTTGGGCACAATTTGACGCTGAAGGGCATTTACGGCCAACCAAGAAAACTGGTCGCAGACACCACAAAGCGGATATGCAGAGCTGTTGCAGATCTGAAACCATTGCAGCCAGTAAAATTTGTTTTGATGAGTACGTCCGGATATCAAAACTCACTAAGCGGCGAGTCAGTTTCATGGATGCATAAAATGGTTATTCAATTGTTAAGAAAAATCATGCCTCCCCATGTGGATAATGAAGAAGCTGCCCAGTACCTGCAATACAATATTTCCGGCTCCAAACATCCATTGCAGTGGGTTGCAGTCAGACCAGATAGCTTAGTTGACCTACCATTTAAAACGGAGTTTTCTGTCCACCCCTCACCGCTTTCTGACCCCATATTTGCGTCAAAGGAGAGCAGTCGCATCAATGTCGCCAGTTTTATGGTGGAATTGATTTGTTCACCTCAAATCTGGAGTATCTGGAAAAATGAAATGCCTGTTCTCTATAACGACCAGGAGAGTATCAATGTGTGACACGGGAGTTGGAACATGTGTCATCCAATCATCAATCAAATAGAAAGAGCTGACAAAGCGATAGTTGCGGTAAATAGATACACCTTAATGTCTATATACCAGAGATGCAGTCTTAGTTGTCGAGCCTGGTAAAACGTTACTAGCAAACAAGCCATTAGAAAAGCGTTTGAGTCTATAGCAGTTTATTTCATAAACGGACTGAAAGGCATCCAAAACGCCATGGAAGCTTTGGAGCCTGGTGATACCGCTTTGGTACTGACGAATACTGTTGCGTCGGCACCGTACTACTGAGAGGTTACTAGAAAAGCAACCTATGTCTTTAAAAAAGTACATAAAATCTGTATGGTCAACCAGCAAACACTTTGAATAAGTACTCTGTCACTTGAGCCTAGAACAAAAAAATTGGGTGGTCAACGAGCCAGGTTACGATATTGAGAAACATTGTCTTCAAACGGTACATAACGCTGGCGAAATTTACTACCTTCAACAAGCTCAGGTAATTTTATTCTATCCATACGAAAGTGGCGAAAATCACTTCGTAGTGGATCCCATGCAACCAGATACCAGAGAGGCCATAGAATTAGTACGGCTTGCGGCTCTACTTCACGACTTGTAGTAACATCTTTCGCATCAAAGTATTTAAAACGGATGATTTGGCGTTGTAAAAAAGCTGTTTCGAAAACAGACAAAAGGTTGGTATCTATTTCTCTTATGTTCGCAGTATCAACACCTGGTGCTAGCTTTCCAATATATACACCATCCAACAAGCGGCGCAGGTCTTTAATCTTGTCTGACGACAAAGACTCCTCAATTTTTGCTAAACCTGTATCTGCAACACATGAAAAAGGCATGCTACCAGTTGATCGCATCGCAGTCACACTGATGATAAGAGAAAATACCTCGACAACAGAAATTCGAGAGCTGGTCAAGACGGACTGAGGCTCAAGCCTAAGCCCCCCACCAGGCCCTGCTTCCGAGTGAATAATAAATCCTTCTTCTCTCAACGTACTGATATCCCTTAATACTGTACGCCTTGATGCGCTAACAATTTCAGCCAACCTCCCGACAGTTAATGTTCCATTTCGTCGAAGATTACGAATGATGGCATCTTGTCTTACTCTAACGTTCATTTTTACGCTTCCTGATATTTAGTGCCAACTAGTGTCACCATTAAGTTATACATTACTTAACAATGTTTGTCAGTGAACCCAAATGCTGTGTTCGCCCCTGACAATTATCTTAATAAACAAACGTGTAGCCAAAATGTAAGACCAATCATGTCACCAATCAGGAGAAGGACTATGTTAAATTTTAATCACTTTCCCACACCCAAATTAATTTCCGTTAATAATATCGAGCTAGAAGTGTTCGAAGCTGGCCAGCAACACGCTGGAACGCCAATTATACTTTGCCATGGCTGGCCGGAGCTTGCTTATTCATGGCGTTACCAAATGGCTGCCCTAGTAGCTGAAGGCTACCATGTCATCGCTCCTAATCAACGGGGGTATGGAAAGTCCTCATGCCCTAAGGAAGTAGAGGCGTATGATATCGAACATTTGTCTGGTGACCTTGTTGCCTTGCTCGATCATTATGGATACGACGATGCCATTTTTGTTGGTCATGATTGGGGAGCAATGGTTGTCTGGGGGCTCGCTTTACTACACCCCACACGTGTCAGCAAGATAATAAACCTGAGCTTGCCCTATCAGGAGCGCGGTGAGGTGCCCTGGATAGAGCTCATGTCACAACTACTTGGTCCGGATTATTACTTTGTTCACTTTAATCAACAACCCGGGGTTGCTGATGCCATATTAGAAGAGAACACATTTCAGTTTCTTCATAACTTGTACAGAAAAGATACTCCCACCCCAAGTGTCGAATCCGGCATGATGATGATAAATCTCGCGCAATCGGAAACGATTTCTGGGAATCCTGTGATGAGTGAGTCCGAATTAGACGTCTATGTATCTTCCTTTAGAGCTTCGGGGTTTAACGGTAGTATCAACTGGTACAGAAATCTGGACCGGAACTGGCACCAATTAGCAGATGTAAACCCTGTACTCCAGCATCCGACACTGATGATTTATGGTGATAGAGACATGATACCTCAACCGGAAAATCTGAAAGAATTCGTACCCAATGTACAAGTCATTCATTTAGACTGTGGTCATTGGATACAGCAAGAGTTACCAGAAGAAACAAATCGGGCAATCTTAAACTGGCTCAACAAATGACGTATTAACGTAACGCGGAGCACTTCGGGAGCATTACTCATTAATTTGAGTTGACACTCCCGGAGTAACGTCTGTTTAGAAAATATTTAGCCCAAATATATCTTTAATATCAAGAAGTACTCTCTCAGTTTTCTCTTTAGATAGCTGGCTTCCTTCAGCCAAAATACTAATTAGCTGTGCTTTGTCATCGAGTAGTTCGGCTCTTTTCTCTCGAATAGGTCGAAGTAGCTCTTGCAGGCATTCTTCCAAGATCTTTTTTGTTGTTCCATCGCCAAGTCCACCTCGTTGATAATGCTCCTTCAGGTGAGTAATGTAGTTTGAATCGGGGTGAAATGCATCAAGATAGGTAAAAACAACGTTTCCTTCAACACAACCAGCATCCTCTATTCTCAAGTGATTTGGGTCGGTATACATTGATTTTACTGCAGCACTGATCTCCTTCTGGGAAGCGCCAAGATTGATAGCGTTCCCCATTGATTTTGACATTTTATTCTTGCCATCTGTGCTAGGCAAACGTGAGGCATTGCTAAGTAGCGGACGACATTCTTTAAGAACCGTTTTTCCTGCTAGGGTGTTTATTTTCCTAACAATTTCATTCGTTTGTTCAAGCATAGGCAGTTGATCATCCCCTACAGGAACAAGAGTCGCATTGAAAGCCGTAATATCAGCAGCTTGAGAAATGGGATATGTCAAAAAACCAGCTGGGATTGAGCGCTTGAAACCTTTGTTTTGAATCTCACTTTTCACCGTAGGATTTCGCTCTAAACGCGCTATTGTCACAAGGTTGCTGTAATACATCGTTAGTTCAGCCAATGCGGGTAACTGCGACTGGAGACAAATTGTCGTTTTACTTGGGTCAATGCCTACCGCCAGATAATCGGCGACGACATTAAGTATATTGGAAGATACCTTAGATGGATTGTGAGCGTTATCTGTTAAACCTTGCATGTCAGCAACAAGGATAGTTTGGTCGTTAGCATGCTGTAAAGCAACACGCTGCTTCAGTGAACCAATATAGTGGCCAAGATGCAATGGGCCCGTAGCTCTGTCACCGGTTAAGATGACTTCTGAATTTTCAGAGTAGTGGTTAGTGTTCATGTTCGTCTCCTAGTAAATAGATCGCTACTGGAGATAATCAGAACACAGTCTTAGCTACCTTCCAGCAGCTTAAGAATGTGAAAATCCTGTGCCGCTCTAGTTAGAGCGCCACCAAGAGAAAAATGATAAAGGTGTCGAGTTACGTTTCATCCAAGCAAACTAACAATAATTGGTTCTAAACTCAACCCCCAGAGTAAATACTTTCAACTAGTACACTCGCGTCTGAAACGGCAAAACAAAACCACAACAATAAAAATGGAACACAACTTTAGCAAACTAGAATTAGAAATAGATCCGAACATAACTGTAAATTACATTGACCCGAAATCATCTACTTTAGCTGCGTTGTCTCGCTGACAATTAACGAATGACATGGAATCCCCTCCCGATGTTCTGTCGGTGGCTATTCATGTTATACGCGTGGTTGAGTCCTAAGTGAGATACTCATTACGCTATGGTTTGGCTCACTTTCAATGCCAACCGCTAGCCAACCCCCCTGTGTCAGGCTAGTTGTCACTGTTAAAAAATAACCAATTAAAGGGGCGGTGACAGAGGAAATATATCTCGTTACTCACAAGAAAGAAAAGAAGCTGTATTGAAAAAGTTGTTACCCCCGCACTCTCGCTCTGTAGCCGAAGTAGCAAAAGAAGAAGGCATCAGTGATGCGACGCTGTATTATTGGCGCAAACAACTTCGAGAATCAGGAGCCGTTGTGCCAAACAGTCATATTCCTTCAGAGCATTGGTCCGCGCAAACTAAGTTAGCCATTGTCGCTGCGACGTTTTCTATGACAGAAAATGAATTAAGCCAGTACTGCCGTGAAAACGGGTTGTACCCAGAAGAAGTCCAGCAGTGGCGCAGCGAATGTATGCAGGGGTTCATGTCATCGAAGGAGCGTGAAGCCGAGGCAAAGAAACAAGCTAAAGCCGATAAGCATGAAATCAAAGAATTAAAAAAAGAGCTTCGCTTTAAAGAGAAAGCATTAGCGGAAACGACAGCCTTGTTGGTGCTAAGAAAAAAGCTGAGGGCCTTTTACGGGGAAGAGCCAGAGGACGACTAACCTCAACCGAAGAAAGGCAAAATATCGTTACGCTTATCCATAAGGCATGTCAGAGCGGCAGTCGCTTAGAGCGTGCGTGCAATGAAGCTGAGATAGATTTACGGACTTACCGTCGCTGGTATCAGCGCGGAAAGATACAAGCTGATGAGCGACCAACGTCGTTAAGACCTGAGCCTGTTAATAAGCTCTCAGAGCAAGAGCGGCAAGATATTATTGATATTAGTAATGCGCCCGAGTATGCCAGTTTGCCGCCAAGCCAAATAGTGCCAACACTGCTGGATAAAGGTCGGTATATTGCCTCTGAAGCCAGCTTTTATCGTGTATTAAAAGCGGCAGGACAACTTAACCGTAGAGGCCGTCAACGTAGCCGTAAAAAATCATCAACACCAACAAGCTACACAGCGACAGGTCCAAATCAGGTATTTACTTGGGATATTACGTATCTACCTTCAGGTGTTCGTGGACAACATTATTACCTTTACCTCATTGAAGACATCTACAGTCGAAAAGTTGTTGGGTATGATGTCTATGACCGAGAGTGCGGAGAGATGGCATCTCAACTACTTCAGCGCACGCTGATGCGAGAGCAATGCTTCAATCAAGCATTGGTGCTGCACTCAGATAATGGTGCGCCAATGAAGTCGTTGACGTTCAAGGCAAAAATGGAGGAGCTTGGCATTACTTCATCTTACAGTCGTCCTCGAGTGAGCGACGACAATCCGTATGTAGAGTCACTGTTCCGAACGCTTAAATATGTTCCGAGCTGGCCATCAAAAGGGTTCGAAAGCCTTGAACGAAGCCGTTCTTGGGTAGAAAGCTTCGTAATCTGGTACAACACGGAGCATAAACATAGTCGGCTGAATTACGTGACACCTTCAGAGCGACATAGTGGAAAGGATACAGAGATTTTAAAGAAAAGAGCTAAGGTGTTGATGGCACATCGCCAAGCAAAACCAGAACGTTGGTCAGGTAAAACATAAACAGCATTAACCCACACCACTTCTGAACTACCATGTAGCTCTTGACATCGAGAGTAAGCTAAACCACCAGTTTCTTACAGCAAAAATAACAGGAGGAAGCTCAGATTTCGCCTTGTAGATATCTACAAACGAAAACTCAGTCCATTTACTTTGAAATAACCTTTCTAGTTCTGCCCAATACGGACTAATCTCATCACAAACTTCAAATACTAACGTGTTCATATCCGATTGTGTTCTAAAAGCGTATAACGCCAGCTTCTTACGAATCCCCTCATAATTTCTATATAAAACAATGAGTAGACGCGCATCGCTCATTCTGATCTAATGAATTTCGCCAAAAACACACCTGATTAAATGGATTTAATAGGCAGCCCTAACGATGCGCGATGTTCAAATTCTACAGCAAACACTCGAAAACCAATGCCCTGACATTCACAAAAAACGACTTAGATCTCTGATGCTTGCAACCAGAACGGTACTTGACGGCTCTGATCTCACCCTCACTAAAATTGGACGAGCTCTCGACACTGATACTACGGTGAAACATGCCATCAAACGTATCGACCGATTGCTTGGTAATCGCAATCTACACCGTGAAAAAGAGTCCATATATAAATGGCATGCGTCCTTTATTACCCGAGCCAATCCTTTTCCTGTGGTGCTTGTTGATTGGTCGGATGTTCGTGAGCAACTGCGCTATATGACATTACGCGCTTCGGTATCCGTTAAAGGTCGCGCCGTCACGCTTTATGAGCAGGCATTTGAGTACAAAAACTACAACTCACCCAAGAGCCATCAACACTTTCTCGATAAGCTTCAATCCCTACTCCCCCAAGGCTGCACCCCTATCATTATCTCCGACGCTGGCTTTAGAAATACGTGGTTCAGGCAAGTCGCCAACAAAGGTTGGTTCTGGCTTGGGCGTGTTCGGGGCGAAGTCTCGATTAAGTGTGGCGAGGGCTCTTGGCAATGGAATAAAACCTTTTATCCTCAAGCATCTGATAAGCCGCTGTTTTTAGGAGAAAGCCAACTTGCTAAGCGCTCACCGCTTAAGTGCTTTGCTTACTTATACAAGAGTCATCCCAAAGGCAGAAAAGCCCATCGCCATAGTCGAACCTGCCAGAAACACTCGGCTGGAGAAGTGTTCCATAAAGGAGCGAAAGAACCTTGGCTTCTGGTCACCAACATCCCCAACCATGTACTTAACGGCATTAAAATTACCCGTTTGTACGCCAAAAGAATGCAAATTGAAGAGTCGTTCCGAGATCTAAAAAGTCCAGCCTACGGGTTGGCACTTCGCCATAACCGAACACGTTGCACCAAACGCATTGATATCTTGTTGCTCATGGCATTGATGGCCGAAATCATCATGTGGTGGAATGGCTTAATCGCCATGCAAGCCAAATGGCATTATGACTTCCAAGCCAACACCATCAAGCATCGTCGTGTGCTCTCCATTCCTAGACTTGGTAAGGAAGTGCGTTGCCACCGGAGATACCGAATACAAGAGTCCCAATATCATTGGGCAATGGTGGAATATCAGCGCCTCACGCATACCTGTGGGTTGGGGGAATTATGAGGGGATCCGCCAGCGCCAGCTTAAACCGCAGACAACGCACAAAAAAGCCGCGGCATTGCACCTTAAATACTAAATTCACCGCAAATTAAAAATGTCACGCGTTGTTTGTCGGTTTGAAGCTTCTGTTATGTGTTAACTTTATGCTCCATTATGAGTTTAGTTTTTTCTGTACATACCACCTGAAACCCATGAGCCTCATAAAGTTTCACGAGATGCTCTTCACAGCGAAGATATATTGTCGGTACTCTTAACTCACCAGCCTTTTTTTTAGCAAATTTGATTAATGCTTTTGAAATACCTTTTCCACGTTGCTCTATAGGAATATAAATCCCATCGAGCCAATAGTTATACTTCGGATAACTAGAGTACTCACGATATTGAAGCTCTCCAGCTCCTGCCAACTCTCCATCAAGATGAGCTACAAATGCTATTCTATTCGAAACAGAAGATACCTTTTCAATAACACTTTCAAGAGTAGCTCCCGAATCCTTGCAATCCCATTCGTTAAAGTACCAATTGGCGATAGTCTTTATCTCATCTGGATAATCAGTTAAATTTGAAATTTTCATTTTCCCTCATTCACCTCTAAATTGTACTAGTAAATTATGACTTTACTTTAAACTGCACTTAATAAGGAAAGCACCAATAGCATCAACCGCGGCTTGCTGAGGGCAGTTCACAAACCGTGATTGATGCATTGTTTCTATGTCTTCAAACTGATGTTTTAACTGACAAAGATAACCCGATTAAACTTGAAACTTTTTAGAGTGGTTACTGAGTTCCTCTGCCGACTGAGCGACACTAGAGCTGGTCTGCATTAGTTGATTTGTACTTGTTGCCGTTTCAATAGAGCTCTCGCTAATCTCTTCGATTCGTTTAGCGATATCACCGGTTACCTGAGACTGTTCTTCCGTTGCGGTGGCAATCTGATCCATCATTTCATCGATTTGCGTCACTGCGTCATTAATTTGTTCAAATGTTTTGCTGGTGTTCAATGAGCGCTGACTCACTTCCTCAACTTGCAATACCTTTTTCTCCATTCCTGAGATAGACTTGTTCGCAGCTTGCTGGAGCGTCATAACCATTGTTTGAATATCCGTTGCAGAGTCTTGGGCTTTTTGAGCCAAGACACGGACTTCATCAGCGACGACTGCAAACCCTCGCCCTTGCTCTCCAGCTCTCGCCGCTTCAATCGCAGCGTTAAGAGCCAATAGGTTTGTCTGTTCACTGATGCTATGGATGACGGTAATAACCTGATCAATGTTTGCACTGCTGACTTTAAGTTGCTCCATTTCTTTTGCCAAGTCTCTCATGTCAACAACGAGTTGCTCTATCTGCTGATTTCCTTCATTGAGAAGCTCGATTCCCTCGATGCTTTTCTCTTTAGCATTACGTGAAGACTGAGAAGCAGATGCAGAGCTCGTCGCGACTTCTTGGAACGAAACATTCATTTGATTTACCGCGGTAGCAACAAGCTCTATGTTTTGATGCTGCTGCTTGATCGCCTGGGTGGTGCGCACTGCAACGTTAGAGGAGTCTTGAGCACTTGTTGTAAGTAGCTGACTGGACTCGACAATGTGTTTAATCAATGCCCTAAGGTTCAGCGACATTTCTCTGAGTGACGAATATATTGTGCCTTCTCTTGTGTTGTTACTAAAGGTATTGGTTAACTTGCCTTGGGCTACTTGATTCGCAAGCTCCATCATTTCTAATGGCTCCCCACCCAAAGGCCTTTTGATAATACCTGACAAGTAGATGGCTACAAAGGATATAAAAATAATAGAAATACCAAGTGTCACCCATGTGTTAAACTGCATTTTAGCTATATCAGCAAACGCTTCATTACTTTCTATTTCTGTCACTATTGCCCAATTGAACCCATCAACGTGGATTGAGTTAAAAGATGACAGAGTCTTTTCCCCTCTGTACCCTAGCACTTCCCTTGTCTCTGCATGACCACCCAACGCCGACTTAACCGCTTCTGTGTTCATTCCATTTTTTTCTACTGTTCCAGCAAAAGACGCATTGACACTGTGACTGCTCGCGGACCGCATTGAGTCCGATCGCATTCTGAAGTCCTCTCCTACTAGATAAGTTTCAGAGGTTTCCCCCATACCATCGTCTAAATGCATGATGTTATTTATTGCCTCTAAGGACAACTGAAGCGCCACATAGAGCTTAATAGCGCCCTTCTGGTCATAAATGGGGGTTGCTAGGAATGAGGATGGAGCATCACCAGAAGGCGAGTAACGAGCGAAGTCAGCGATGCCTATTCGCTTACTCTCGGATACGCGTTTGATGAGCGACGCTAAATTAGAATTCGAATATGGTCCAGAAAAGACATTCGTATTGAGGTCTTGTTCTTTTTCAACAGTGTGAAAGATCTCCCCTTGAGGCTCTACGAGTAGAACATCATAGTAGCCATAGAGGTTTGCATATCTTTCATAAAACGTAACTCCTTCCTTATCAACAGGAACAAGGGCCCTTTCAATCGTTCTCTCACCCACCAGTATCCAACTCAAATCTTCAGAAATTCTTACCGTTTTCCACTGAGTCATCACAAGCTGGTTATTATAGTTTCGTGCAATCGCCATCCCTTCAGAGCCATCTTGAGCGCTTTCAACACTGTAAATGTTTAAGGGCTCTGAGTTTTTGTGTGACTCTACCATGGTTAAAAAAGGCGCGTTTGACCTTAACTTTTTATCCGGCCCCACTAAGAAAGTGTATTCATTGACCGACGCTTCATTATCGCTACTGACCAAATTTTGGTCGACCCTTTCTACTGGCAAACGCAGTGCCACGTAACCAAGCAACTTGCCTTGTCGGTTCGAATCTGTCACGGCTTCAACCAGGAAAGCAGAGAACTCATCCGCTGGTGGATAATAGGAAACATCACCCCAAAATGCTTTGTTACCCGAACCTTGTTTTTGGGCTTTAGTAAATGCTTCATTTAACCCTGATGAGGCGATTGTTGAATCCGAAACGTTCAAACCAAGGTCTTTTAACTTGGCGGCAGAGTAGATAATATCACCATCAACGTTTAGAAGTAACGCATCATGCCAATCAAAGCTGGTGCGATAAGTCTCAACATGAGCACCAAAAATACTGTCATTGATTCTCCATCGAGCATTGTCTTTGACGGCCTCATTCGGTTGAAAGGATTGACTGAAAGCCTTTATCGCTTCTTTCGTGTCGTAGCTCTGTGAAAAAAGAGAGAGCTCTGTCTCTAATTGAGACACTAAAGCCTGAATTCGACCAGCCTTATCTCGAACATCTTTATCTAGATTGTAAGCCGACTGATCATAGAAAGAATTCACCATCTCAGACAAAACACTCATGTCACTCCTTCTATCGTCTAAAAACTCCGTCAACTGCTCTTGCTTCACAGAGCGCACCGACTCGAGATTATTAAACGCTTTATTGCGCATGGCATGTTGTGCCGTCGACAGCGAAGATATTGAGGAAATGATCACTGGCAAGATACCAACGAGTAATAAAGAACCGACGAGCAATGTCGATAAGGGAAGCTTATTTAAGGTGCTGTTCATTATCCAACCTTATCCAGTTATTTTCATTTCGAAACGTTTCGATGCGATAAACATCTCATAAATTGACACAAGTTATGAGAAAAGTAATATTACAATTGTCTTATATGTGACACATGTTACATAAACAAATGCTAATTTAAACGTTTTCTTTACCCTGAATTACCACGGATGTTTACTTGTCAAGTCGCCATAGCGCTATGTGTGACATTGATTACGTGCTAGGTTCTAAAACAATCCAACTTGCGAGCTAGCATTCACTTTTACAATAACTGGGTATGAATATGAAAACAGCCAGCTTGATCCTGACCGCATTGACTTTGATGAGTAGCCAAGCGATAGCTAAAGATACACTCGCCATAGTGGTCTCCACTCTGAACAACCCCTTCTTTGTATCGATGAAAGATGGCGCCGAGAAAAAGGCAAACGAATTAGGGTATGACATGATCACATTAGACTCTCAGAACGACCCGACCAAAGAGCTCTCTAATATGGAAGATTTAACGGTACGAGGCGTGAAGGCGATACTGATTAACCCTACTGACTCTGACGCCGTTTCCAATGCTATTCGTATGGTCAATCGTACTGGCATTCCCGTTATTACACTAGACAGAGGAGCAACACGAGGAAATGTTGCTGCACACATCGCTTCAGACAATGTCGCTGGTGGCGAAATGGCAGGTAACTTTATAGCGGATGCCCTAGGGAAAAATGCGACAGTCATTCAACTTGAAGGCATTCCTGGAACCTCTGCAGCTCGTGAACGAGGTGCTGGCTTTATGAATGCCAAAGACAAAGCGCAATTAACACTTCTCTCTTCTCAACCCGCAGACTTTGACCGAAGCAAAGGATTGAACGTGATGGAAAACTTGTTGGCTTCGTACCCGGAAGTGCAAGCTGTTTTTGCGCAAAACGATGAGATGGCACTCGGCGCTATCAAAGCGATTCAAGCCTCTAATAAGAGTGTTCTAGTTGTCGGATTTGATGGTACTGATGAAGGTATCACTTCTGTCAACAATGGCGAAATGGCCGCAACTATCGCACAACAACCTGAGTTAATCGGCGCATTGGGCGTAGAGATAGCGGATAAAGTCTTGCAGGGAGAAACGGTCAATAGTTACATTCCAGTCCCTTTGAAAGTCATCACTGTGAAATAATGTAATGTGAAGCCCTAAAACCGGTCCCTGTCACAACATGTTTTGTTAACGGGGACCTAAACAACTGACACTCTCTTAAAAACGGATTCACAGTGCAGCGAGTAACCAAAAAATGAAACTGAACAGAGCATGGCGTCACAACAACATCTGGGTAATTTTTAATGTTGTTTTAGCGTCTTCGATCGTGCTCTTTGCTTATTACTCTTATTACAACTGGTCATCTCTGGTATTAGCCGCGAAAAAAGAACAGGAAACCCATGTAAGACTGCTCAATAATTCCGTCATGTCTTTTCTGAAGACGCAAGAGTCCCTTTTAGAGGTGTTGGGCAAGCAGCTTATTTATCGAAATGGTTTTCCTACCCGCCCAATACATGACTCTCTGCTCGACAACGCCATGGAGACCTATCCCGCATTCATTGGTCTAGGCTTGGCAGATTATGATGGTAAGGCATTGGTGGTCAGCTCCAACTTCGATCTTGAGCATTTACCCAACTTAATGGAACTGGCACAAACTAGAGTGTCTTACATGGAAGCAAGAGACAGTAATAAGCTGCATACGGGTCCAACGTATACCATCAACACCCTGGACAGTCAGGCATTGGCCATTCCCGTTCGTAAAGCTATTTATTTGGACGACTCAAACAAGGCCGTGGCGGTAATGACGGCGGGGGTTAGACTTGACAAATCCTCTCTATTTAAAGACTACAATCGAACAAATCAAACTCAAATCATCGAAATCATCCGTAAAGACCGCTACCCTTTATTTACGACGGATAAAAGCACTCTTTATACTCAGCCTATCGAGCAACACTACTACAGTGAGTTAATGAAAAAACTCCACGGCAGTGGTGCTGTTTCAACCTTCAACTTCGTCGACCCCAGTTCAGGGAGCTCGCGTCAAGTAGTTGCACTATACAACAGTTACCTGGATTTTTGGTTTGTCTCGAAACTTGATAAACAAATGATCCAAGAGACGTTTTATCACAGAATGATGCTTAGCCTCGCTCCCTTAGCTCTTTACTTGCTCTGGATGTTTAAACTCACTCAATCAGTCGCCAACGCAGAAGAAAAAAAGAAAGATGAGATAATGAAACTCGCCCACCTTGACTCTCTGACGGGACTAGGTAATCGCTCTTTAGCGGTAAAAAAAATCGATCAAGCGATTATAAGTAGTGCCCAAAGCAGGCATTACTATGGCATTGTGTTTCTTGATATAGACAACTTTAAAACAATAAATGACACCTATGGGCATGAGCATGGTGACATCCTGTTGAAGGAGACCACAAAACGTATTCTCCATTATTTACGAAAGCGTGACTCTCTGACTCGCTTTGGAGGCGATGAGTTCGTCATTTTACTCCCAACTTTTGAGTTGGACTTACTTGCTGCTCAAGAACAAATCGCATCGATTACTTCAAGGATGCGCCAAAGACTCTCTGAGGCCTACAAATTTGAACATTATGAGTACAGTAGTAGCGTCAGTGTTGGAGTTGTACTGTTTAATAGCGCATCTCAAACAAGCTCCGAGTTACTCAAACAAGCCGACATTGCAATGTACAATGCAAAGCGCTCAGGTAAAAATAGAATCAGCTTTTTTAAGCCAGAGATGCAAAAGACGATTTCTTCCAATTTTGAACTAGAAAGAGACTTACGAACGGCATTAAAAGAGAAGCAGTTTGAACTCTACTATCAACCGCAAGTGAATGAAGATGACATCGTTATTGGTGTTGAAGCACTCATTCGCTGGAGACACCCCTTAAAAGGATTAGTAAGTCCTTATCATTTCATTCCTTTGGCCGAAAGCATAGGATTAATAATGCCTATAGGCGAATGGGTACTCAAAACGGCTTGCACGCAGTTGGCTAAGTGGCAAGGTGACTCGACCAAATCCCATTTGTCGATTTCAGTCAACATCAGCTACCAGCAGTTCCGCTCGAACAACTTTCCCAAGGTCATTCAAAAGCTAATGGAGAAATATAGCATCCCTGCAGGTAAGCTAAAGCTAGAGCTGACTGAAACCATGTTAATTGATGACATAGAGCAAGCAATACAATGCATGAACGAGGTCCAAGCCTTAGGTGTTGAATTCGCTTTGGATGATTTTGGTACAGGATACTCATCATTGAGCTACCTTAAAAAGCTTCCTATTAGTCAGTTAAAGATTGACAAGTCTTTCATTTGCGAACTTGAGTCGACGCCAAACGCCCGATCAATTATTGAGACGATTATTTCGCTATCCAATATTCTTGGGTTGCGTTCAGTTGCTGAAGGCGTCGAAACGAAATACCAACGAGATTACCTCGAATCATTAGGATGTATCGTGTATCAGGGTTATTACTACTGTCAGCCTCTACCGATTGAAGAGGTAGAGAGTTACATAGAGAGCACTCATTTTTCTAGCTTGTAACTTGCGTCATCACTCCTAATGGTTTTCGCACTTACCAAAACGATCACATGTAACACGTAACACAAAAGCTCTGCAATGAAATTGCACACAAATTAAATACACGCCCACGCAAAAGACTTGGATATAGGACACCAACGGAGGATATTCATGCGCATCTGTAGAAAGTGTCTCACTTCGAACTTGATACTAAATGCTGACTTTATTCGTGCTTTAGTGTTTCGCTTGCGAGAGCGTTGGCAACATCTAGATGTTCAAATTGATGAGATGAGTGTGCAATTACAACAGGCCTCAATTGCGTCAGAGAAGTGCCAACTTATATCCAGCGTTCCAGGTATTGGCCCAATTGTCGCCACTGGGTTAATTGCAGCGGTTGGTTCAGGCACTCAATTTAAGCGAGGCCGAGGGATATAAGTATATGAAGATAGATTGTACTCATCGCCAGGCTGTAAATAGCTTAAACGAACATTTGACGCTTTGAGTGGATACTGTTCTTTCGTGTGTGTCGCCGAATTGACATTGATGACTGTAACACCACCTCGTCCAACGACCGTAGCAATATCATTCTTGACAACCATGGCTGTACCTTCGTCTACGCCATAACCTGGCTGACTATCCGCGTTTTCCAGTAACGAGACTATCAAGCGGCCTAAACGGGCTTTGCGGTCAAAATGCTGGTCGATAGTTCCGTAAGTGAAAAAGTTTGCACCTCTGCGAGTGACCACAGGCCCATATTCTTGCTCATCCATACTCGTATAGTCCTGCTTAGAGCCTTGAAACAATGCACCTGTGCTATTTCCACCAGCGATCATGGTTTTTGACATAATCGCTGCGCCAGCACTGGTTCCCCCAATAACGCCTCCGTTGTGGAACACTTCTCGAATTGAGCCGAGCACTTTCGTATCCGTCCCATCTTTATTGAGTAGCACTTGAGTGATTAAGGTTTGATCTCCTCCGACAAACCATATGGCGTTCAACTTTTTAACGTCATCTGCCAGCAGTGTATCGTTGCCATTGGTTAGCCATGTTGATTCATCTGTATCTTTTGTCATCTTTTACCGCAAGCGGTAGCAATACGACATGATTTTCACTGACACCAAATTGGGAAAAGATTTCTTGTAGCTTAAAAAACTTTTTGCTTATTGAACCTGTCGCTGCGGGCACAACAACGATTTTCACCTGGTCGTTATCGACCGAGTTCACAAATGCTTCATAAACGTCCATTGTCGCTGAAGATAGCGCTCCTCCAGCGATAACTAGCGTCCCCTGCTGTTCTTCTGCAGTCGCAGGGAGTGCTAATATCGAAGCGAGTGCCAAAGTGATTACATGTTGTTTCATTGAAAGTTCCTTTTCATGAGATGAGGAGAAAAAAGGCAGCCATCGCCAACTCAACAATGACTGCCAATGGGCTATGACATTGACCCAGAAATAAACAGAATGATGCTAGTAATGACGAATACCGTACCAATAAATGGCATTACCCACTTAAAGAAACGTCCATAAGGGATTCTTGCCAACGCTAAACCAGCAATAAGATGACTCGATGTTGGTGCAAACATATTTATCCAACCCGTAGCAGATTGATATGCAGTAATCACTAAATCACGCCCCACGTTTGAGAAATCAGCAAGCGGCCCCATTAGTGGCATTGAAACGGTTGCAAGCCCTGAGGTAGAAGGGATGAAAAAGCTAAGGACAATATGGACATAATAAGTCACAACAACAAATACACCGGACGGTAGGCCACTAACAAGCCCTTCTGCCCAATGCAAAATGGTATCAATAATCGCGCCATCACCCATGACAACATAGATACCACGTGCTACTGCAACGACTAACGCAACCCCAATCAAATCTCTAGCGCCATCAAGAAAAGTCTTTATAAAATCACTCTCAGGCATACGATTAATCAATGCAACTAAGATCGCTGCGGAGAAAAACAGGGTTGACAGCTCATCGAACCACCACCAAAGCGTTGGCATAACATCGATGCCCATATCTTCCCAGGGCACAACACCGTAAACCATCACCATGAACGTACCGAAGAAGACGGCCATAGTCTTTTTTCTAGCCGGGGTAAACTCCAACGCTTGGACTTCATTGGTTAGGTCATCATCAAACTCAACACCATTCAGTGCTGACTTTTCGGGACCTGCTTTTGAGCGAGCGGCATAGCGCATGACGAATACAACTGCAACGACAAAGAAGATCGCAAGCATGATAAGTCTTAGAATGATCCCGTCTCCAATTTGGAGCCCTGTAAATCGAGAGGCAATACCGGTCGCAAATGGGTTCACAGTAGAGGCCAGCACACCGACACCCGACCCAAGTAATATAACGCCAGCGGTAACCATACGGTCATAACCTGCCGCTGCCATAACGGGTAAAATCAATGCCCAAAATGCAACCGTCTCCTCTGCCATACCATATGTTGAGCCCCCAATCGCAAAAAGAAACATCAATATGGGGATGAGCAGTTGCTCTCGCCCCTCAAACTTATTGACGACGGCAGAAACCCCCGCATCCATAGCGCCTGTTTTCATTGTGACAGCCAAAAAGCCACCGATGACCAGAACAAACAATGCAACATCCGCTGCTTTGTGGAAGCCTTTGATTGGCGCCATAAGAACATCAATTGCACCTTGTGGTGATGGCTCTAACTCGGTGTAAGTGCCAGGAATAGGAAGGAGTCGCTCTCCTCCTCCATAACTTAACGCTTCTTGTGCCGTGACAAGCTGTTGTGTATCGGCAGTTTTATAATCGTATTTCCCTGCTGGAATCACCCAAGTTAAAGCCGCTATCATCGCGATAATGGCAAATAATATGGTGTATACCGTCGGCATCTTGAACGTCTTTTTCGACGCGCTATCCATTATTTTTGTTTCCATAACTCAACCTCTTTATATACATAATTTGATCTTTAGCGGGTGTAGACCTTATGACCTAGAGCCCAAACCGCTTCTATATCTAGAGTGTCGTTCGCGAGCATAACCATATCGGCATCAGCCTTAACGCAAATATGACCTTTTTGGACCAACCCTAGTGCTTTAGCCGGGTTCTTGGTGATACAAGCCAGTGCTTTATCGAAAGACACATCAAACTCGAAATGCGCTTGTTTTACTGATTCGTAAAGGCTGGAAATACGACCAACATCAACACCGATGGTATGCCCATTCTCATCAAACCTAGGAAGGCTCGCGTTCGCGTCAGAGCTCAAAGTGATAAGTGATGGATCAACGCCAGCCTCCATTGCAAGCTTTATGGCCTTTGCACTTATGACTTCACCATCCTGAATAAGTCCCTCATTAGTGCTGGTTGTAAAATCGATATACCCGCCTTCTTGGCCGTAGCGTATAGCGTCTTCGAAAAGGTGGGGGTTCCGATTACAATGAGTGGGGATGAAGTGTTCATGTGAAATATCGGATTGTTCTACAACATTTCGTATCAAAGACAGTTGTTCAGGGCTATCCCCCAAATGACAGAACACCACACCTTTCTTCCCTGCTAGTGACGCGGCGGTTTTCGTTTTTCGGGCGATATCTAGCAAGTCGTTAAAGGTGATTACCGATGCTCTATGATCGGCCAATGCCACTTCACCAACACCGATAATTTCTGGGATATAAAGCAAATCGCTTTCTACTGATGTGGTCAGCGTTTTTAGTGGGATATGATATGAACCAGAATAAAAGTATGCTGACAGCCCATGCTCTTGCAATTCGCGGGCTTTTCCTAACAAGTTGGAAACGGTCCGCGTGAGCGAGTCGGTACCTAGAGCGCCTACAAGCGTGGTTACACCGCACTCCTTAGCCTCATGTGCGAAGAGCTCTGGTGTTCTATTTTTAAATCCACCTTCCCCACCACCACCACAGTAATGAACTAAGCCATCAACAAAACCTGGAACAATACACTTTCCATCTGCGTCCAACACCTCAACAAATGCTGGGGTTTGAAGACAGTAATCTTGGTCATAGATTGCCTCAATTTTGTTGCCGGCGATCAATATGTGTTTAATGCCTACATACTCAGGCGTGTATAGACTTGCGTTCGTGATTAGACGAATCATAAGAATATAACTCCTATATCGTTACTAAAATCTAAATCACCCTAAGATCACTAGAGCGATAAAAAAAACGACGCACACATAGCCAACATCAGTTATATCAACTGAATGCAATACAGGTGGCCAAAACACGAAGAATCACACGAATTAGAAAGCTCGATAAAGTGACATTGAGTACGTCGAAAAGACTTCGAAAACGAAAAAGAGTGTTACTCGTTGCACCATTCACTTAAAGCATGGCGACTGAGTTTGTAGAAACCGATAAAAGTGCAAGCGGTAATGGTAGAAAATACGCAACGCAAAGCATGTTTATAGTCAAATGTAATCTGTACTATCAGACTCATACTATTTTTACTCCGCGTGTTGTATAGGATTAATATAGAACATACTCCTTTTATTCTTAATTTCAATCAGCTCTCACTCATCATGGATTAAATAGTGAATTGATATTCATCGTGTAATCAAGAAAGTCAGACTAAAACCGATCTAGGTCAATAATCATCCATAATTAGTGAAGCCATATTTACTAATACACATTCATAATGTTTGCATTTGGTCACATTTAGATTGTTCATTATGGCTTCACATGAGCTTTCACTAATCAAATAGCTCAATAGCGAAATGTGGCTGGGGTGAAAGGCAAGCTTGGTGACTAGGTTAATATCCTCAGAAAAGCAAGTTTAGAACGAAGGCGTCATAGAGCTGTCTGTCAGAGATGGTTATGCAGTTGTTTCATTTTTTTGATAAATACAGTCAAGACTAGTCCTGTTCAACTTTAGCTTCCAAGGCGGTTCGAAAAAAGTGCGTCACGAATTTTCCCGCCCGAAAACAGTAACGCTCGTCAACAATACCTAGTCTGTGTATTTTGAAAGAGTAGATAGCTCGACCACATCAGAGTCGAATAATTATTCTAGGATTTACTACTTAATTGTTACACACAAATGAAATGTGAAATTAGTCACAACTTTTTTGTATGTTTTATATAATTATCATTGATAATACTTATATAAAAACCAATTCTGTTCATCTCTTTATACTGTTCACAATAAAAAACATGAAACACTTACAAGATGTTGAACAATTTCAGAACGATGTGTAAACGTTTACAAGGCTAGGTTTAAGATGGCATTAACACTTCAAAAAAAAATCCCCCTTTCCCGACTAATTAAAGGCTCATTGTTACTGATTGGTATCGTCCCTTTGGTCTCAATGTCATTATTACTCACATCTTTGACAAAGTCAGCTCTTGAGGACAGCGCCTATAGCCAGCTCAATGCAACTCGTTCTATTAAATCTAAGCAGGTCGAAACCTACTTTGAAGAGAGGGAAGCTGACCTTACCGTACTATCCAATGCAATCAATGCCTACTACCAACAGTCTCAAGCGCAATTGACACAAGTGGCGACAATAAAGGCAAAATCATTAAGATCGCTCTTTCAACAAATAGAACGTGAACTCACACTTTTCTCAAAAAGCTACGACACATTAGAAGCCTTGAAGGCGTTCAATGGCAGTTTCTCACCAGCTCAGGAGACTGAGAATAATGCTCGTTGGAGAATTCATAGAGATATTTTTGGTCCCCATGTAAACTCATTCAAAGAAGCTTTTGATTGGTATGACGCATACCTCATATCGCCTAATGGCGAAATAATTTACTCAGCCTTGCAAGACAAAGATTTAGGTTTAAGTATTCTAAGTGACAACATGAAGAACACCGCCCTCCAAAAAGCTTTCAAGCAAGTCCAACACTCCGACGGCAATGTTTTCAGCGATTTAGAGCAACACCAACCCACAGGGCTGTATGCGGCTTTCATGCTCAGAAAAGTAGTTGACTCAGAGCAAAGGGTTCTAGGATATGTCGCTCTTCAGTTACCCTTGAGCCGAGTCAACCAGATAATGTCTAGAGACACTATGTCTGAAACGAGCACACACAGCTACCTCGTTGGACATGATTCTAGACTTCGTTCTGATACTCCATTCACATCTTTGCTAGAGTCTCCAAACTACCAAGTCTCCTACGATCTGCTCAGCTTAAGCAAAGTCGGACAACCAACAATAGTCCGCAATCAGCAAGGAAGTTTATCAGTTATCATTGCGGAGGTCGTCCCTGTTTCACATTCAGTCAATTGGACCTTAGTAACCGAAATGCCTGTCGATGCAGCCTTAGTCCCGACAATGAGTCAAAATGAGTCATATTACGACCATTATCTCAAAGAGTATGGTTATTACGATTTGTTTCTAATCCACCCTGAGGGCGATATTTTCTATACGGTAGCAAAAGAGTCTGACTACCAGACCAATATTTTATTTGGTCGATACTCAAGCTCAAACCTAGGCAAACTTATACAGAAAGTATCCAGAACATTGCAGTTTGAGATCGTGGATTTCGAACCTTATGCTCCATCCTTTGATGCACCTGCTTCGTTTATTGCAACCCCGGTACTAGACAGCAACAAGGAGCCAATCATCTTTGTTGCACTACAACTGTCATTAGATTCCATCAATACAATGATGCAATTGCGCGAAGGAATGGGCGAGACAGGAGAGACTTATCTAGTCGGAGAAGATTTCAAAATGCGTTCCGACTCGTTTTTAGACCCTTCAGGTCATTCTGTTTCTGCTTCATTTGCAGGCAACGTTGATCAAAATGGCGTTCAAACAAAAGCTTCTCAATCTGCATTAAATGGTGGAGTAGGAACCGAACAAATAACCGACTACAACGGCAATCAAGTCCTTTCGTCTTATTCCCCCATACAAGTAGGTGACACTCGCTGGGCTGTTATAGCAGAGATTGATGTTGCCGAAGCGTTCCGTGCCATTGATAAAATAAATTACTGGTTGGTCATTGGTGTGTTCTTCACCCTACTTATCACCGTGGCGTTTGCGTTATTTATATCCAGACTAATTTTCAAACCCTTAGGTGGCGAGCCAAGAGATATGATGGAGTTGGCTAACCGAATTGCATCGGGAGACCTCTCTTACCAGTTCAAACATCGGGGACATGAAGGAAGCGTTTATGCATCCTTGCAGTCAATGTCGGCCAACTTATCATCACTTATTGGTCATATCACACAGTCTAGCCAAGAGTTGGCCTCAACAGCAGAACAAGCCTCTATAGCTTCTGAACAAACAACTACGGCGGTCACCAATCAACAAACTGATACAGAAATGATCGCGGCTGCCGTCAATCAAATGTCTAGCACCGTTGCTGAGGTGGCGTCTAACACCGAATCTGTCGCTTTGATTACAAAGGAAGCACATCAGAAGAGCCTTGATGGTGTAACACTGCTTGAAAAAAGTGTTCTCGCGAACAAAGGACTGATGAGTGAAATGACAAAAACTTCTTCAAACATGAAAAACTTGTTGGATGAAACTCAGCACATTGATCAAGTACTCAGTGTGATACAAACAATCGCTGAACAAACCAATTTGCTAGCACTGAATGCCGCGATTGAAGCCGCACGTGCCGGTGAAAATGGTCGAGGCTTTGCCGTTGTTGCCGATGAAGTTAGACAATTAGCGTCTAAAACCCAGCAATCAACAACTGACATTCAAAAAATCGTTACTTCGGTAAAACAAGCAACCCAAGAATCATCGGACAACATGAATACAAGTGTTTCACAAGCGGAAACTGCAAATCAGCTGTCGCAAGAAACGGTTAGTGCCTTCAAAGCCATCAATCAAGCCGTTGAACGAATCGATGAGATGATGTCTCAAATCTCAACAGCGGCCGAAGAGCAAGCACACGTTAGTGATGATATTAACCGCCGAATTAGTCACATTAGTTCGGTTTCTACCGAAACCTCAGTAAGCGCTCAAGAGCTTTCCGCTGCGAGTCAAGAGGTGGCTCGTGCTGCAGAGGGTTTGCTGGCACAAACAAAACGCTTCTCTCTCTAACAATGTGCCATCTTACGAATGCGCTAAAGACGTAGTACACCGCTACATATTTGTTATTTTTTACTAGGAAAGTACATTACTACATGGTTATGGATGTTCAAAAAACACAACACATTAAGTCGTGCAAACTTTGCACAGAGGCTTTTAATGCCAAATCTATTTCAGCAGACTTGGCCAAGATAGACAACGAGGTGTGCGAGTCTTGCTTCTTTGATATCAACGAATGCATGGAATCAAACTACCCATTGCATAAACATGATCTCGTTTTACGTATAAGCTTAAGAAAGCTAAGGACAAACCTCGTTCATCTAGGACATCAAAATGAGGTTGTAGTAGATCTTGTTAACATAATAAACCGAGAGATTAACTCGATCGAAGAAGAGTTATTTGTGAACAAGCTAGACAACCCTTTATTGAGAAACACAATCTCTGAGTATCGATCGCTTACCAACGTTTACATGTAGCTAACTTTGAAAGGCCGTCACTACCCTGTTTCGGCCTTGCCTTTTAGCCTGATAAAGAGCCTTATCTGAACGACGGATAAATGTATCATAGTCCTCACTGTTCAGTCTTTGTGCACACCCAATCGATAGAGTGACTTCGATACCTTGCTCCCCAATGCGCTTAGTGCTGACTTTGTGTCGGATTTGCTCTGCCAGGTTCCTGGCGCGTTGCACGTCAGCATAAGGCAAGACAATAAGAAACTCTTCTCCCCCGATTCGACCGATAAGTTCACCATCTTGGCAGTTGCTCGATAGAGCATCAGCGACACTTTTGATCACTCTATCTCCCACATAATGACCATAGATATCATTGACACGCTTGAAATGGTCAATATCGATCATAAGACATGAAACCAACGTACTTTGTGTTTTCATTAAATTCTGACTCAGCCTCTCAATTGTTCTTCTGTTTAATAGACTAGTTAAAGAGTCTTTTTCAGCCAGTTCTTTCAGTTGATTTACCGTTATTTTCAAGGAAACCAGCAAATAAATAACGAGCAGTGAAAAGCTGTATAGACTCATGTAAAGTGCCATTTGTCTCACTACCATCATGATTTTGTCCCAGCGCGACATCCGATGTACTAAATAGACCTCCCCAGGTACAATTGGAATCGTATATCTGACATGGTCTTTTTCTTCGTAATAGGCATCGACACCAAACCCAGTGCTCCAGTCAAAAACCTTCTCTCCTAATATAAAAGGGGACGTTTTTGCCAAATATTGCCCGTACTCGTCTACCAACACGCTTTCTCCTGGTACATTGCCGAGACCTAGTGTTTCATTAAGTCGGTTTAGCCCGATGTCGAGAGAGACCACGCCTCGAAATGTGTTGTTCTCGTATACTGGCGAAGAAATGGAGATCATCAAGCCTTGACCAGCAGCATCTTCATATAGCTCCGATATGACTGTTTCTTTGTCAGGATTATTTTGCGGAACGGCGGCAAGCCAAAATGGTTTTTGTAACAAGTCATCGGTGAAATGAAAAGTGTCTAACGAAACAAATGGTGAGATGTGTATAAACTTTTGTGAAGAGGTATAGTATGCCCAAATATATTCCAAGTCTTCCCTAGCAGTTGCAATATCAACCACTAAAGACAAAGCGGCATGCAGCTCGTGTTTGAGTTGCTCCGAGTGATCTCCAATGGAGCCGAAGCCTGACGTGATGGCTACAGGATTGGCATCGCTAGTTGATTGCAAAGGCGCCCTCTTTGAGCCTTTTCCCAAATACCACACACCGTACCCCAAGTGATCTTTAGCATTGTCGTAATGGGGATGAACAAGCCTTTGAGCGTACGACAGATGGATATTCATTTCCATCTACTTGCGCATCAGTTCTACCAGGTGTATCGTGACCTCAAGGTACTGTTCAACAAGTTCAACTCTCTCGTTCAGCGATCGCTTTACTTCAAGCCTAATGCCTTCCTTGTAGGTCCCGTACAACAACATCACGCCAATAAACCAACAAACAGTAAGAAGCCCTGCGATTAGCGGTTTGAATACTTTAGCATCATAAAAAAAACCGTTCGTCATAAGTCAGGACTCCTTTCCAATGTCACTTTTGCATCCAACAGCGCTTCTGTTGTGCGTGCCATCAAGCAAAACTAGGCCCTAACCAAATGACCACCTAGACAAACCGATTCATACTTACTGCTCGACTTTAAAGCGCTCCATTAACACGTTTAAGCGTCGGTTCGCGTCAACTAAATGGTGTGTTTCATCACTCATCTCGGTACCTGACCTTTTCAACTCACCCACGATCTCGTTGATTTGGGAGATGTTACGTCCGATCTCCTGAGTAACACTGCTTTGCTCTTCTGCGGATGTAGCAATCTGCATACTGGCATCATTAATATCAGTGACCAACTCTGACACATTTGAAACACTTACCTCTAAAGCCTGCGCACTCACTTCTGTCTGATCACAACACGACCGTGTTTCATTCATCGCTGTAACCATCGACTGACTACTCGAAAGTAGATGTTTAAGGGCAACTTCGATCTCTTCAGTGCTCGATTTAGTTCGCCCTGCCAAACTCCTGACCTCATCCGCAACCACTGCAAACCCTCGACCTTGCTCCCCCGCCCTGGCGGCCTCTATTGCGGCATTCAAAGCGAGTAAGTTAGTCTGCTCTGCAATTTCACCGATAACAGTCAGGATTGAGGAAATGCCTTGAGACTGTTTGTTCATTGTCACAACTCGCTCGTCAGCAACACTCACTTCATGCTTCAAGGATGCTATCGCTTGCTTTGATTTCTCTATAGTTAGCTGAGATTCTGAACCTAACTCTTCAGCCTTTTGAGTTAACTGAGCTGTCTTGGCTGCACTTTGTGCTACGGTCTCTGCGGTGGCATTCATCTCATCGATGGCAGCCGCTATTTGCTCCGTCTCTGACGCGTGATCGCAGAGTCTCTTCGAGCTTTGCATAGACTGCCTCGAAAGGGACTCTATTCGCGATTCCAACTCGTTAGAGAGTTGTTTTACCTCTAAAATCATTGTTTGCAACTGACTAATAAAGCCATTAATCCCTTCAGCTACACGTCCCAAGTCGTCCCGAGAGCGCACTGGTAGACGTTTCGTCAGGTCACCATTCCCTTCTGCTAAACCTTCAACAACATCACGAAGTGCTAACACCGGTTCATAAACGCGTCGGAAAACTAGGAACAAAACAAGAAGAGAGAGCGCTATACTAAGTATCACACCGAGTGTTAGATCGAGCTCCAGTTGCTTTAACTGTGAATAAGCCACGTCTTCATCAACCCCGATCCCCAGATACCATGTTTTGTCAGCAACTTGAAAAGACTGAGAAAAAAACAGTTTTTTGCTACCATTGAGCTCGTAAGACTGTACACCAGAGTTCATAGACACTGACTCTCGAGCAGTATCTTCAAATCCCTCTAAATCAATCGCTTTCTCACCATTTTTTATCGCAGGGGAAGATGATGCTAGTATAGTTGTTTCACTGTCCATCATGATCGCGACAGCGCCAGGTATGTCCGTAACTTGATTTACTATTTCATTGAGAAACTCAAGTGTTAAATCGGATGAAACGCTGCCATCAAAAGTTTTTTCGACGAAACTAATCCATATTACTCCATCTGATGCGACATATGGCTTGGTTACTGCTACACCATTTTTTTGCTGTGCAAGTTGGTACCATTCTCGTGTTGTTACATCACCTTTATACTTATGATCAGGCCAAGTATCTGCGGTTTGATTCCAGTAAGCGTCTCCATTGTCAAGAGAAATGACGACACTTCCAATGTCCATTGCATTGGCAAGAACTTTTGTTTGCTCAACATAGTTTGTTGGGAAAGGTTTTGTCTTGTAATGTGCGGCTACTTTACTAATACTGCTTGTCTTCTGCCCAAAATAGCTTTCCGCCGCGAGAGCTTGCTGGCGAGCGTAGTCTGAAAAATATTGCTCAACCTTACCCGAGACAATGCTCTGAGTTTGTCGATAGCCATACCAAGCACTGGCGACAAGTGCCGCAGTTAAGAGGCCCACCATCGCCCCAAGCAAAGCGCCTTTAAACCCAATACTCTGTTTAATCATCTACTCTCATCCATAATCAAAATGTGTTACTCCATGGTTCGTTCGCTTTATCAGAACATCCAAGTACTATCTACAAATTTATAGAGTTAGGTTATTGTTAGTTCAAGATTTATTTTGTGACACTTTTGTTACACAAACACATGAGCTTATGATCCTTTTCGATGATTACACCGATTCATAAAACACAATGAATAATCATCTTACATCCACGCGTCACAAGTTGTTGTGTTTACTGATCAGTAAATAAAAGTATCCAGTATTTTCCAATATTGGATCCAACTTTTTGCCTCATGCGCAGATTGCTTGCAATTAAGAGCTTGATAAATGCTGCTCGAAACCATCCACGGCTGTCATTAACATATGAGTACATTAATAGCCTTGGTCGTTAGTGGTTTTTTTGATTGACTCGTTGGTTTATAGCCGATTAAATTAAATATGGACAAACGACCTAGGCAACAAATGAAACACATCCTTTGGCAAAGAATGTTAAAACCCGTACAAGGAGAAATACTAATCATCTGCCTTATGTTAGGCAGTCTTGTTGTGGTTAATGTGCCTCGCTCAGTTTTTGTTGAGAAGCGACTAGAGTATGAGGCTGCTCAGCTTGAAACCGTAAAAGCGCTTTATCAAAGCCACATGCATTATCTCTATTTGTTGATAAACTCAACTGAGTTCATCAATGCCTCTAACCCTATTCTTGGTCGATTTGAAGCTCACCGCTGTAATTATGCCCCGAAGTCTTCGGCTCCTTGTCCTGCGGATATTCGCTCTGAAGTCAAGTCTCATCCTAATCAACATTTCTTTGTGTTACCCGAGAAAACATTTCTTGTCTTCAAGCAAGGCCCTTACCCTCGTATTATCTGGTTCAATAGTAACGACTTCTGGAACACGTCAAACGCCAATATCAGCACTGCATTGGTTACGCATACTCGAGTCGTTTTTCTGACAGATAAAGTCCCCCCGTATTCATTAGAAATGAGTGGTCTGATTATTGACACTGATGAGCGCTTAAGAAACGTGAGTTATAAAGGCTCTGACATGAGTTTCCTCGCATGGCAGTTTGGTCCATACAAGTTTGCAACTTTTTATCACGAGGATGACCCTTTAGTTGATTCCTTGTATCAAGCATTGACTGCTTGCATTGTCCTGATAGCCTTTTTAGCGTTTTTGATCTTAAGGGTTAACTCTAATCGGAAACGAATGAAAGTCCGTTCCTATAAAGATAATCTAACTCAATTGCACAATCGCCATTACCTAGATGTCGTGAAGTCTGATTTTGAAAGCAATACGGATGCTCATTTAGCACTAATTGACATCGACCATTTTAAGGCGATCAATGATAAATATGGTCACAATGCAGGTGACAGAGTACTCAGAGAGGTAGGGTATTTACTTAAGCAAAGCCTACGTGAAAATGATGTCCTAATTCGATATGGCGGTGAAGAGTTCCTTTTGCTCTTCAACTCGAAGTCGACATACGCTGCACATCAAGTACTTGATCGCCTAAGGGATAATATAGTCAACAGGCAAACTAGCATTAGAACCAGCGTTTCCATAGGCTTTACTCGCATTAATAGGAGTTTAGACAACAGCATTGTTCGTGCTGATGAGCTCTTATACTCAGCTAAACGTTCTGGTAGAAATCGAGTTCATGGACCATAACTGGTGTTGTCTATACCCCTTCAAGCAAGCTTCTGCTGTTTGGAGTAATATTGAACCTCTGCGCTTTCTAATACTCACTTCGACCAAAGATAGATTGCAGTTTTCTTAAACTAAGCTCTATTGAACAAACAACACATTAAAGCGACTGTTTTATCGGTCGCCTAAAGCTTTCGTCTTTCAAAGACTCGCATTAAACCGCCCATGACTTTGACGTTTATCTCGAATGAGTTCCAATAGTTCTAACTGCGTTTGTTTAACGTCTGGCATGATGTTCGAAATCACACAATGAAGATAAGTTAAAGACGCTAGAAATGAACTAATCTTCATTGAGTATGCTATTAAGTTCCTCTATCGATGGCATCGTTTCATACTGCTGAGCATTGCTCGATATATCATCCCATGATGCTTTTGAAGACACAAAAATGAGGGTTTGTACTTTACAATTACCGACTAAATCGAGGAGTCCAGCGGGCACCCAGAACTACTTACCACTATCCATTTCATGAGGGACTGTGCTTCCACACCTGGAGCAAAAGTCTGAACGATAGCCAGAACTAAGGTGATAAGTGGATATGAGTTCAAGTCTTTCTCCCGATAGAACTGGGACTTATCGATAAACGTAGCCGCATCCGATACAAAAGCGGATAATTTTCTGCACAAATAGTAGTGGCACAGATAGAAAGGAGGAACATGCCCTGTGATAAAAAATTTCACTGACGAACATAGACATTCACCATAGGTGTTATTTTTCGTGCGCTGAACTCCGATTTCAATACGGTATGCTGTTGGAACCCAGACCCGAACCCTATCAACAACAGACAGATAAACACGTCACATTCGGTCCAACAAACCAACTTTCCTACACCTTAAATCGCCCCACCAAATCATACAGTTCGTTAGCGCGTCCTTTTACGGCCTCACTTCCTGATCGGTTATCATTGGCCAGCTTCGCTGACTGCAACTCTACTCTGAATACTAAGGTTGGCGAGACTTACGCGATGATCAAAGCACTGAACAAGCTTACATGGTTTGGTATGCCTAAATCTCATTATATAGTCTCAAACTGATTCGCATGAGGCTACCATATCTTCGCAGCGAACTAAGCAACACAGACTCAGCTACGCTCAAATAACCTGCTATCTATAATTAAGTGGGTTGTGCTAGTCGAGAGTCGCATCGAGAATGGTCATTTTCTTAGTTTGATATCCGAAAGTGACCTCAAAAGCTTAACTTGGCATAGGACTTACCGACCTGATTAGTTAACTGCAAAAGTAACTCAATCCAGAGACAAACAACCCTATTCCAGTGAGAATGACAACCACCGTATTTTGAGAAAATGCCTCTTTAAAGCTATTGCTGCAGTTTCTATAGACGAAGAACAGGCCAACGACCGTTGTTAAGGTAAATAACAACACTAAACCACTAGGCAATGTACGTCCTAGCATTGCATAATACCCCCCTGTAAAAACTACGGACAAAACCCCAAAGAGGGATATTGCAAGAAATATTTTCTCTTCACATGAGTAATACTTTTCCGTTCCCTTGCGATGTTCATAGTTATACCAAAATAAATCAAAAAGAGTTATGGATGCTACAACACCCGATGCCCAAAGCTGTGGGATAATATGTTGCAACGGATATAGAACGAATGTTGCAAGCATCCCAAGCCCACAAATAGCAACTATCAGTGAATAAAAATGCACATAGTTTTTGTTTGTATCATTTCTATAGCTCCATGCTTTAAAGTTACACCACGCAGTGTAAGAACGACTATTACCACTTGACATTTTTACATCCATAACATTTTGAAAATTAGATTTTTGCTGAAAATCGTGTAGCCTATTAGTTTTACACCTTAAATCGACTCACCAAGTCATACAACTCGTTTGCGCGTCCTGTTAAGGTCTCACTTCCCGACCGGTTCTCATTCGCCAACTCAGCCGACTGCAAACTCTGCTCTGAAATTACCACAACGCGTTGTGATATTTCCTGCCCGACCAGGCTTTGTTCTTCTGTCGCCGTGGCGATAAGCGTGTTCATATCCATGATGGTACCAATGAAGCTTTGTATTTCTATCAACGCCTTTGCCGCAGCCTTTGCCTCACTGACCGTCGCCTCACCTCTCGTCTGACTCGAAGACATGGCACTAACCGCATCATCGGACGCCGCTTTTAGTCGCTCTATCATTTGATGAATGTCGCCGGTACTCTCTTGTGTGCGACTGGCCAACTTTCTGACTTCATCTGCCACCACAGCGAACCCACGACCTTGCTCACCCGCTCTCGCCGCTTCAATCGCGGCATTTAAAGCAAGCAAGTTGGTTTGCTCAGCAATATCTTGAATGACCCCTAGCGCTGCCGAAATATTCTGCACATCACCTTCCAATCTCGTAATGACGCCACTGGCGTGCGAAACTTCTTTGGCCAACACCTCCACAGACTCCGCCGCCGTATCGACAATAGATTGCGCTTGCTTGGCGTTATCATCCGCCTGCTTTGCCGACTCCGCAGCTTGACTTGCATTGCTCGAGATTTCTGTCGCGGTCGTGGTCATTTCCGTCATGGCAGTCGCCACTTGTTCAGTTTCCTCTCGTTGACCGGCAGCCAATGCGTCCACTTGCGTCGCTCGCTGCGCCATACTTTGTGTTTCGGTGACCACTTGTTGTCCCACCTCACTCACGTTTTTGATGATGGTTTGCAGGTTTGCCACAAATGCATTGAAATGATGACTCAACCTCGCGAACTCTGGCACCGTAAACGCCTCCATACGAGCGGTTAAATCCCCTTCACCATGGGCAAACGCGCGAATGGAATCATCAAATAGGGTTAGAGGCTTCATGATTGAGCGGTTAATCACCACTGCCAAGACAGCGACAAGACCAGAGAGTAGCAAACAGACGACCACAATCGTGGTTAACGTATCAGCGAGCGCCTGCCCTGTTGCCTCTTCTAAGTCCGCAATGACCGCATCGATATCATCGGTATAAAACCCCGTGCCGAGTATCAGGTCCCACTGCGGAATGTATACCGAATAGCTGAGTTTAGGGAGAGCGTGAGTTTGTCCTGGTTTAGGAAAATAGTACGTGGTAAACGCCCCAGACTTCGCGTTGCGTACCAACGACTGAATAAACAGATTGCCTTGTTTATCTTTTAACGTCCAAAAACTCTCGCCGAGCCCTTTATCACTCTCGCCTAGTAACAATCGAACCCCTTGTGAGTCGTAACCGAAGACATACCCATCGTCACCATACTTGAGAGATTTGAGGGTCGGCAGCGCCTCGTCCAACGTCGCACCTTCACTCAACAAAGGCGCTACAGCGCTTTGCGCCATTTTGATGTAGTTTTTCAACTCTTCCTTTTTCATCGCCATCATCCGCTCACGGGTCACCTCAACTTGGTGCTCATTGAGTTCCGTGGTTTTGACATACGTGACGACTAACATGCCGAGCATGATGCTCAGCATAGGGAGAAGCGCCAGCACATAGAGCCGGCTGCGAATAGAAAGATTCATAGTGGTGTCCTTACCCGGTCGAAGACAGTCTCTTGTGACAACTACCTATATAACTGTCAATAAAAGTCTAGTTCACGGCCGAGGGATTATCGATGGTATCAAGTTTAAAAGCATCATCATTAAGCTGTTTGAGAATGGCGTACACATCCACTCTCTCATCACGACTCGCGGCCAGTAACTTTCGGATGTCTTGACGAACCGGTTTATAGTTTGGGTTGGTCAGGGCGCGTTTATAAAACTTGACCAGCACTTGACGACGCTGTGATTCGGTCACACGCCCTTGAGTCAACGTCGCTGACATAAGTAATGCCAATAAGCTATGACAAATCAAGTCATACAGCGCTTGCTCACTGGTGAGGGGTGGCTGCCTCATGCTGCTACCCCACTGGCTAACCAAACGCTTGGTTCACAAGGACGATACAAGCAGAAACCTTGAAGGTACGGGACGCCTGCTGACATCAACTGGTCAAACATCTCGGTGGTCTCCACGCCTTCGGCTACTATCGTAATACCGTGACTTCGGCCATAGTCGCACAAGTATGACACGAGCTTTAAGCAAGCCGGGAGTCGCATCGCTTCTATCACCAGTGCCCTATCCAACTTGACCTGATAGAGCGGTAAATTGAACAACCCCGTAATCGCGGTCATACCCGCACCAAAATCATCAATGGACAATTTGAAACCGAGCCGGTTAAGGGCGTTTAGGGTGCTCATCATTGACTGGGTGCTTTCAAGTAAGTACGACTCGGTAATTTCCAATACTACCCGAGACGGAGAAAGCGCAGTCTCGGCTACGACCGCCATCACATCATCGACAAAGGAAGGTCTAAGCAGTTGCTGCGCCGACACGTTGACATTAATGTTGGGTCTCGACTGATGCACCTTGTCAAACGCTTGCAAAAACTGGCACGCTTTTTCAAGCACAATCAACCCAAGTGCGTGTATGTAACCCAGTTTTTCCGCCATAGGGATAAACTCCCCCGGTGTGATGCCCCCTAATATAGGGTGAGTCCAACGAGCCAGAGCTTCGTAGCTCACCAAATCACCTGTGGAAGCCGCCACGATGGGTTGCAGCGCAATGTCTATGTGCGAGTGAGCTATCGCGGCCTCTAACGCATCTTCTATGTCAAAATAGCGCTGTATTGCCGCTTTCGACGGCCCTGCATACGAGACTGGCGACTCAACTAATCGAGCGTACTCTGACACGTTGAACACTTGCGGCAGCAATCGCGTCGAGTCTTTATCTTCACGGCGCAGTGCACCTATGCTGAGTTGTGAAGTCAAAGGCACGTCATGGGTTCGCTGTTGTTTGAGAAAGCGAGTTTCAACTTTCGTCATTAAGTTCATCGCTTGTCGAACGCTAAGCGGTGCCTCGGCCGTAAAAACTAACGTATCGGCGCCAATGCGATACAGCCCGTATTGAAGCGACAATACGTCATCCAACACTGCCACCAGCGCAGAGACTAGACGAGAGGTGGCGTCCTGTCCCACTCGGCGTTGAGCTTCATGAAGTTGAGTAAAACAGCAAGTAAACAACCACCCTCTTTCATCAAACCTGACCATGTCTTTTAAAAACTGATGCCGGTTATACAGCCCCGTTTCACTGTCATGATTGGCGATGTGGGAAAGGTATTGGTTGAGAAATACTTCCTCCGACACATTCTTATGTGTTCCGACCATCATCACGTCGCCTTCTTGTTCCACCAAGGTTCCGATTGCCTCAATCCACAAATAGTGCCCGAATCGGTTTTTAACCCGGTAGCGGGTTTTGACGTGCGTGGATGGTGCTTCATTTTGATGACCATCAACTTTGCCTTGCAAGCTCTCTCGGTCCTTGGGATGCACCAGAGCCAACCAGTCGTCGAAGGTCGACCCCTCGAGGGGCATATCAAACTGCTCGTAAAACGGTGTGTTATAAAATTCCACGACGTTATTACGCGTCATGAACCAAAGACCTTCACTGGTAGTGTCAAAGAGTTGCAATACCGACGTTGGGAAAACATGTTTTTTCATTGCGTTACAAACCAATCCTTGTCGTTCGTCCTATGATGAGTTTGACTCAAAAAACTCAAATCATAACGGCCAACGGAACTTTCGCTCGCGAGGGCTACTTGGGCATGGAGAGCGACACTTGACTGCACTCCATCACTAATTGCTTCAAAGACACAGACGCCCCAATCACCGTCACGCGATTTCGCCAGTATGTGCGAGCGCCACTTCTGCCCCTCGCAACATAGCCTTCATCAAATCTTTCGCATTGAATTTTGACAATGCCTCACTGGCTCCAACCTGAAGTGCTCGATCTTGACTTATGTCACTGGAGAGTGAGGTATGTAAAATGGTGTATATCGCTCGTGTGCTTGGGTTATCGTTCAGTGCAAAGACCAGCTCATAACCATCCAGTCCTGGCATTTCGATATCACTAATGACCATGTCAAACTTCGTTCCCATATCCTCGCTCTCCAGAAGCAGTGCCAACGCTTCATCCCCACTACGACACAATTGATACCTCAAACCAAAGCGGTCCAATAGCTCCGACATCAATCGACGGGCAATAATGGAGTCATCAACAACCAACACATTGAGTTTTTGCAATAACGCCAACTCTTCTTGTGACAACTGAACACCCGCTTCTTCAATGTCCACCGGAAAAATTTCAGTCAACACTCTTTCAACATCCAGTAATTGCACCAATTGCTCATTATAGCGCGTACTCCCCAACACAAACGTGTCTTGCCCCACCGCCTTAGGCAAAGGCGTCACCGATGTCCAGTCACACGAGACAATGTGTTCGACCTTGTCCACCATTAACGCCACTTGCATGCGCATACAATCGGCCACGATTAGGGTTTGCGTCTCTCGTTTGGACAAAGGCACGCCGCGACCACCCATGGCCAATGACAAGTCAATCACAGGCAGGCTGATATCACGAATGGTCACAGCCCCAATGACGTAAGCATGACAAGCGGGCAAAGCGGTAGGTCTCTGAAAAGGGACGATTTCCTTAATCTTCATCGTGCCTAATGCGTAGAGTGTTGTTTGTTGGCACAGACGAAACATCAGGACGCTTTGAGACTGGTCTGAAAAATGAGGCATGTGATTCATTCCTTAACTTAATACGATTACGTTCTAAACAGCGCCAAAGCTTGAGTGAGTTTAGTGATGTCTGCCACCAAAGCGTGCGCATGACGCGTTGAGGCTTTGGCTGCGTGATTAACTTGCTCGCTGAGTTCATCAATAACACTCGCTTGCTCGGATAAACTGGCCGTTGCTTGCGCTTGCTCTTCGGTGGTCGCCGCAATGCTCTGCGCTTGAGCCGACGAAGCACTCATGTACTCACCAATATGGCTCATGTCTCTCTGAGTATTTGACAACTGCGCCATCATGGCCTCACTTTGCTCGGTGACCAAACGCATCGTGCCAGAGGTGTCCGCCACCTCTTGGACCAATGCAGATACGATACCTTCGATATCCGCAATAGAGCCTTGGGTTTTGGCCGCAAGGGAGCGAACTTCATCCGCGACAACAGCAAAACCGCGCCCAGCTTCGCCTGCTCGAGCGGCTTCAATAGCCGCATTCAGCGCCAGCAAATTGGTTTGCTCAGCGACCTCACCAATAATGTGAATGACAGAACGAATGTGGTCTGCTTGTTGATTGAGTCCCTGTACTTTGTCATTGAGTTTTTGCTGCTCATCTACGACCCGGTGCACCGTCTCGATGCCTTGGCCTAAATGACCGATGCCCGTTTGGGTTAAACTATCGACTTCGATAATACTGCCAGAGAGGTGCTCAATCTGTGTGGCAATTTCCTGTGATGATGTTGACAACTGCGCGACAGCGCTAACCATCTGAGTCAATTCAGTCTTCACATCCGATACATGGCCCGTTACATCGTTTGCGATAACATCAATGTCATTTGCACTTTTGACACCTTGTTGTGCGGTCACTTGTGCGGATGTCACCATACCTCGAACTGACTCAGTCATGGCTTCAGCCGCCTGAGACAGCAAACGCAGTTCGTTGCGCCCAGCCTCCGTGTCATTGTTAAAACGCTTTGTCCAATCCCCCTTACCGAGATCTGACAGAGTCGAAGTCAACGTTGATAACGGAGTAAAGGTTTTGTTGATGTACCAAGTCAGCACAACGAACAACACCACACCACCAATTGAAAACTGCCACGCCAAAGAGGTCAAAAACACCGCACTTTCTTTACCCAACTCCAACTCAAAAGCCCCGCCCATGACCATCCAGTTCCAATTTGGTACGCGAGTAAATGCCATGTGTTTGACATCAACCTCTCCATTGGACATTTCAAATGGGTATGAAATGACACCACTGTCTTTATTAAACATATGGGAAAAGGGCCGACTGCCATCAGGTAGGACTAGCTCTTTAATGTTTTCATCACTGTCAAACTTCGGATGCAATAGATATTGACCTTCATTACCGATAGAGGCGTCAAGAACAATGGTGTACCCTGTTTCCCCCCAAACCACATCCCTAAGGCCCGAAAAGACCTCACTCATTACTTCATCAAGCGGGAGGCCTACAAAGCTCAATGCAATGACTTGATTGTTTTTGACAATCGGGAAGTAGTAAGTGAGATATCGAGAGCCAAAGAGAGACACCAAGGATTGATAGGGTTGCTTAGACTGCAATGATTGAAATGCTGGATGCTCACGCCCCAATTGCGTTGCAAACGCCCTGTCATTGCGTTCGTTTCTCAGAGAAGTCGTAATACGAACAAAGTCGCCATCTCGGGTAGGCGCAAATATGGTGGCAACGGCGCCCGTTACCGCCGTAAATTGGTCAAGAGGCTCAAAAAGAGAGGTGATAGAACGACCGTCTGTCATTAGCTCATGATAATGACTCTGACCTAACTGCTTGCTCATAGTGCTGACAGAGATATTGGGGAGATACCGGTCGAGTAAAACGTCGTTCAATCGCTTTGCTTGGAGTAGATACCCCTGGTACTGGTCACCCAGTTGAGTGGATAACATTGACAACTGACGCTGAGCATCAAAGACACTTTGCCCAACTAAGGTGTGCGCAGCTTGTTGGTATATCGCCCCACCCATGGTGAGACTTGTTAATCCCAACACACAAAACACAACGATTTTCAGTTGTGTTCCCAACGCTTTCTGACGTAACCATTCCATTTTTGTTTATTCCATTAACAGGTAAGGCAGTGCAATTTAGTGCAATGAAACACAAAAATAATTGACCTTGGTCAACATTACAATTCATTTGGTAAACATAAATGTTCGGTAATATTTGCCTAACTTATTATTTCAAAGCTGTTTATCTCACACGAACTCAGCAGAAAGATATGCCAGACTTGGTCACTTTTTAGGAACAATGTTTTACCTTGGCTTATATGAATTTTTTATGACAAAACTTCCATATCTCTTCGTTGCAAAACAAGCATTACGCCTCCTGAGAAGACAATGACAACCTAATCAATAGTACCGCTCTTATATTTGTGCTATACAATTAACTAGAAAGTACGAACGCTTAAACAATTGAATACAAAATTGGAAACGTTTACATTTGTGGCATGATGTTTATCGCTACTCACTAGTTGGCTATGGTACTATGAAGGCAAATAAAGAATCTAACCTGCTCCAAGCTGTAGAAAACACGACAACAGTTGGCACATGGAGCTTAGACTTCCATTCGCAAACCCTTCATTGGAGCGCCAATACTAAGCGTATCCATGATGTACCTTCTTACTACGAGCCTCAGCTCGAGAGCGCCATCAACTTTTACCCGCTTGAGTTTAGAGCGGAACTGCATTCTCAAATCAGCTCCGCTGTACATAACCAAACTCCCCTTGTTTTTACCGCAAAAATCGTATCAGCCACAGGGCGAGAAAAGTGGGTGAAAGTGTTTGGTCAAACAGAGCCTCATCAAGGTATGCTATACGGAGCAATTCAAGATATCACTGAAGAGCTGGCTTTAAATGAACGGCTTACGGGTTTAATGGCAAATAGGGATCGGGCACTAAACAATGTGATTGAGGCAATCGTACATTACCAATGTGATGGGCGAATCGTCAGTGTTAATAACGCGACTACAGACCTCTTTCTTTATACTGAAGGCAAACTTCTCAGCCTGAACATAGCGTCACTTTTTGAACAGAGCCACATTGCTAACCTTACTTGTTGTCAGGGGGATGAACAACAACACGAGATTCTAGGACGTAAGTCCGATGGCTCGACTTTCCCTGCCATGCTCATTACCTCTGCCACGGACAACCCAGATGTCTGCATGGCCATCTTTCGAGACATTTCTGGAGAACTTGAGACACTCAAGCGCATCGAGCGTTTAACATTCTTTGATGAACTCTCTGGGTTACCCAACCGGCACTATCTAATGGCTCAATTGGAAAACGAACATGCAAGCGAACGTAACCTGATCGCTATCAATATTAACAACTTTAGTAAGATAAACTTAGCCTGTGGGCATGATGAGGGTGATAAAGTACTGCTTGAAGTTGCAAGACAGCTGAATCAACGCGCTGGAAAAAATGCTCTTGTAGTAAGGGATCTTGCAGATCGCTTTTTTGTTCTCCAATCCGCTACCGAATCACTGAAGGATAGAGAGGGTCTTCAATTGGCTGCAAGGCTACTCGAAATTCAGAATTCACCATTAGCTGGTGGAAAGTTGCATTACCTCTCGCTTTCACTGGGTATTGCGCCGATTAATTCCGACGACCGAGCATCTGAAGCTATTGCCCGTGCGGAGAGTGCCTTGTTAACCTCGCGAGCTTCTCCAATTGAACCTCTGCACATTTACGAGCCTTCAGATATTGACACGCAGAAGCAACAATATTTTATTGAACAAGCACTTCGACATGCAATTGAAAGCGATAGCATTACTTTTTACTTGCAGCCAAAAGTTAATCACCATACACACGTCACATCTGCTGAGCTACTAATACGTTGGTTTGATTCGGGTGGCCATAGTCCATTTACCCCTGATGAGTTCATTCCCGTCGCAGAAGAGAGCGGTCTTATCACTATTTTGGGTCACAAAGCCATCACCTTTGCCGCCCGCTATCTTTCAGATATGAAGCTCACTCATCCAGCACTCACTCTCTCTGTCAATGTCAGTCCCACTCAATTTATGAGCCATCAATTTGTTGATCAACTACAAGATGTTTTCAACAAGTACAATGTCAGTTTGAGCAAGCTCGTTATTGAAGTAACAGAGAACCTCCTACTTCATGATGAAGCAGATGTAACTAATACTATCGCCCGCCTGAAATCTTTAGGCGTAAAAATCTCTTTGGACGATTTTGGTACAGGATACTCAAATCTCAAACGTATCTTGGACTTGAACATTGATGAAATCAAAATTGATAAATCTCTAGTAATCGATCTTGAAAGGTCTAGCAGATCTAGAGCTTTAGTAGATTCGATTGTTCTAATGGCGAACAGTTTATCACTCCCTTTGACCGCTGAAGGTGTCGAAACTCAGGATGTTGTTGAGTATTGTCAGACCGCAGGAATCCAGCAAATGCAAGGTTATTATTTTGCTAAGCCAATGTCATTTGAAGTGTTCCTGACGTGGTTGAGAAGGACACACTAGTGGGGTTAATCGCATGTCCTTAAGATTTCAAACTTGTTCAGTTTTTTTCCTAATGCTCGCTAGCTATAATTGTGTTGCTCAGTCGATAAAGCTCAATTTATACACCCAAGATTTCCCGCCGCTCCAGTTTACCCTAAAAGGCGAACCACATGGGTATGTGGTTGACTATGTGAAAAAGGCGATTGAACGTGCTAATGAATCAGTCTCGATGAAGGTTGAAGGTGTACATTTTGCTCCTTGGAAACGCGCATTGAAAACCGTCAGAGAGAAAGAGAATACACTACTTTTTTCCATTTCAAGAACACAAGCACGCAAGAACGACTACCTATGGGTCGCTAAAGTTTCCCCTTATAAAGTAGGACTTTTTAAGCTTCATGGAAGGAATGAAATAGCAATCACTGACATTAAACATCTCTCCCACTCTCGAGTTAGTGCACCTCCAGGCAGCTCTTTCCAGCAGCTGTTTCAACGCTACAACTTCATCAATGTCATTCCCGTAAGTGAAAGCAAAGAAGCAATCAGACTGCTTCATGGTCAACGGATAGACTATGCTCCCATGGATGAAGCTAGCGCCTACTATCGACTCAAAGAGTATGGTTACAATCCCGAGGAGCTTGTAAAAGTCATCGATATTGCAGAACTGTGCGAGGATTTATGGTTGGTAACGAGCAAATCAACTGCCCCTGAAGTGGTAAAAGCTCTATGATGACCTAGAGCAAATGAGCTATCTCGAGCACCTCATACAAACATATCCGAAAAACAGTGAAATAATGAACCGCTATTTGCATGAAAAACTGTCAAGCGAATGAGTTTATCGGATACAGCTCTTAACTCTTCAAAAAAAAAGGCAGGCTACTTTGAGGGGTAGAACTGCCTTACCTCAACTGAGGTGGAAAACTAGCTTAGGCTAGTGTAGTGACTAAATCGTTGTTTATGTGACTATCGAAATGGATGGACTCTTTTGGTTAAGTTTATCTAGATTGATCATATTACACTTGGGTAAGTACTCGCTCACAATTTCACCGCTGACAAAAACTCTATTTTCCTCGGTTACTCTCAATGAGCAAATAGAATTCTGGATAGGGAACCGCTGGGGAAAAGTGGAAGCCTTGCAACACATCTAATCCCATAGTCTTGCATAGTTCTGCATGTTTATTTGATTCGACCCCCTCTGCTACCGTCTTGAATCCAAGTTTATGTGACATATCCACGATAGAAGATACGACTGCCTTACACTGTTTGGAAATCGGTAGAGGTATAATTAATGATTTGTCAATCTTGAGTTCAGTGACGTCCAAATCGACGAGCCTTCTTATATTTGAATACCCTGTTCCATAGTCATCAATCGATACCGAAACACCTCGCGCGCGTAAAGCTCGAATTGATTTTTCTACTTGATTAACATCGCTCACAAGTAGCTCTTCTGTGACTTCAACATTTAAGTTAGCTAGGCTCGCTCCATACGCAGAAAAGATGTCCTCAATACTTGGAATGAATGACGACGAGAGCATCTGTGAGGGGCTAACATTAATAGACAGTGAAAAGTCTGGATAACTCTCATTGATTTCATTCAAAAATATCGCTGCGTACTCAATCGCAAGCAGCCCGATGCCATGTACTAACCCCGTTTCTTCGGCTATGTTCATATAAATTGCCGGACTGTGTTTTATCATACCATCTTTGCCAACCCAGCGAGATAATAGCTCACCTCCAATAACCGTTTTAGTGGGAGAGTATTGTGGCTGAATCCAAAAAACAATCTGGTTATTTTCTAGCGCTTCGCGCAACTCGTACTCCAAATTGTAATTCGCTTTGACGTTTTCTAACTGACTATTTTTAAATACAGAACAGTGTTTCCCCACCCTTGATTTCGCATTCATTAAAGCACTTTGAGCACTAGCTAGTACTGATAATGGAGAACAATCATCAACTATCGCAATCCCAACATAAGCGGTGACATAATGGTCAGCATGGTACCCGTTAATTTTCTTCTCGAATCGCTCTAAAAAAGTTTTTACCTGACACTTTACATCTTCTAAGTGGCCGTAGCCAAAACCGTTCATAACGACAAAGAAGCGGTCTGCGTAGTCTCTGACCACAACACCACAGTGTCCAAAGTGCTCTACTAGTATCTTAGAAACTTCAATAAGAACAGAGTCACCTTCATGGTCACCAAAGACGAAATTTACCTTAGCGAATTCCTTCAAGTTGATTGCCAAAACCGTTCGGTTGTCAACAGTATAGGTACTCAGTTGCTCAACAAGAGCATGCCGACTCTTAAGTCCCGTCAAAACATCGTCATGAAGATTGGCATCAGATCGAATTTTTGGTCTGATTATCGCAATCCTTGGGGCGGACTTATCAATAGAAAAACGGGTAAGTAGAACCTCGACAGGTGTATCCTCACCATTCAAAAATGTAATACTAGTATCAAAATATATCTGGTTGTCTATAGGTGGCTGCCGCCAGCTTTTATCAAAAACCAGTGATGGTAGAATAGCATCAAGTGTAACGGCGTGGGTGCCTGAAAATGCCAAACTCGATCTAGCGGACTCATTCATGCTGACTACCACTCCTTCCCCATCATAGAGTATGACAGACTCTTCTATCAGATGGAGCAGTTGAGAAGAAAGCGTTGACATCGAAATATCTAGCCCAAGAAACGTTGGTAGCCTTTCATTACTTTCTGACGCTTTCACCTCCTTTATCAAGCCAAAATACTCATTACTTGGCTCTATATATACGACGTAAAGTCTCACTCGACTTAATTTTCCCGTCTGAGTTTTCACTTCAGCATCAAATTGAAACCGACCACCGAAACGATTTATGTTGCGCAGTCTATAGATCAAGTCAGCTTGATAACGAGGCAAAAATAACTCTAAAACCTCAACAAGGCTAGGTGTAGCGTCCGTGCGGATACCGAATATTTGCCTCGTAGCTTTGCTCCACGTGAAAAGCTCCTGATCTATATTCAGACTCCAAGTTCCTATAAATAGATCACGTTCCAATAGATCTAGTATCAGAGATGCTGTATCAACGGTTTCCATTAACATGTACCATATATTCCACATGAAGCTTACTGATACTTCACAGAATTCCTAAGGCTAGAAATGCGTTCTTAGTCTGTTTTGAACTTCTTGAGACCCAACTTAATTTCCCCACTGAGTCTATCTAGCATCTCAGTCTGCTCACCTACATGAAGCGCATTCTGCGTAACCTCTTGAGTAGTAGTATTGATGTTCTCTACTTTTTCACTTACATCAGATGCTACCGCGTTTTGCTCCTCGGTTGCCGTTGCGACTTGCGCATTCATATCAGCAATTATCGTAATGTTTTCCAAAATATCAGCTAACGCTTCAAGCGCTTTGTCTGACTCTTCCAACGTACCTGACAAACGATCACTCGTTTTGTTCATCTGCTCGCCGGCTTGCATGGATGCTGTTTGTAACTCTCGAATAATTTCTTCAATTTCTTCTGTAGAATTTTGAGTGCGTTGAGCAAGTCCCCGAACCTCATCAGCGACGACAGCAAAGCCTCGACCTTGTTCACCCGCTCTCGCGGCCTCAATCGCTGCGTTCAACGCTAGAAGATTGGTTTGTTCGGCTATCTCTTTAATCACTTCTAGTACAGTATTGATATGAGCGCTTTTTTCTCTCAGCTCACCAATCGTCAATGACGTTTGCTCTATCTGTACACCGAGTTCCTTGACATCAGACACTGTTTTGCTCACGACGTCACTTCCTGACTTCGCCAAGCTGCTGCATTGAGCCGTTTTTTCAGAAGTTTGCACCGCGTTGCCAGAGACCTCCTCTGTCGCACTGCTCATTTCGCTGAGCGCCGTTGCTACTTGCTCTACATCAGCAGACTGGCGCTGCATCGATTGAGCGTTGACATGTGCACTTTGTTTAATGTCGCTTGAACACTCCACCAGAGCATCCGTAGATGTCACGATATTTTGAACGAGTGATTGCAGATTGGCGACAAAACTATCGAAGCTTGTCGCCAGTCGACCAATCTCATCATTTGTTGTGATATTGAGTCGCTTAGTCAAATCACCACCACCTTGGGCGATCTCATGAAGCGCCAGCGCGACCTTCTCGACCGGTTTCACAACAAACTGTGATAAGACTATCCAACTCGTTGCAAGAAGTGAAACGAGTAACGCGCCACCTAATATCAGCAATACCATCCTTAATGCCTGCAATAAGGTTTCATTCGCGTCTAGGCGGTACTCTATCTCCAAAGAACCGACCTTCTTATCTCCTCCCCAGAAAACATCCACAGTTTGAAGTTCAAGCACAGTTTTTGAATCCGATTCTTCAGAGCTGGCCGTCGCCAATGCTTTACTTCGGTGATCAGAAACTTGAATACTTTGGACATGTGGAAACGCTACAAAAGAATCGATAATGTTGGTGATGAGAGCCTGATCATACGCAAAAACTGGCTCTTGAAGTACGATACTTAACGTCTGGTTAGTGTCCTTTATGTCACTTTGTAACGACTTATCTAAATAGCCCTTCGCGATATAGTATGTCGCTATAAATGCTACTGTCATGACGACCAGTGTGACCAGTGACAATAGTGTCATCGACTTTTGTTTAATAGAGTTCATCATTCTTCCCTGTGATTATTACAATTTAGAAACGTCAAGCCAGAATTCTTTTCGGTCAAAATGAGTCTTCTCGTGCATGTATGGATTAGGAATACGAAATACAGTTCTTTCTCTTAAGTTAGCTTTTGCTAACACTTCCTTAATCATTGGGTGGTTGAAGAAAAGAACATCAAAGCTACCATCTTGAATTGCCATCTCGAATCCATTATAAATATAGTCATGCAGCGTTTGATTGTTGGGGCTGACAAAAAAGTACATGGCGAACGGATAAACCAACATGACATTTTTGTCGATGGTTAGGTTTAACTCTGGACGAGAGTCAACTTCACTCCAAGGCTCATGTACTGCTCTCGGGAAATAGTCAAACCGTCCACCTTCTAACATAGGGAATAGATTGGCGTATTTAATGGTAGTAATCGTTGGTATCTGTGCAGCTTTTAATACTTTTGTATCACCCCAAAAAGTGCCTTGTCCCGCATCAAAAGCCTTAAGCTGACTCAACGTTTGAATAGAAGCAAACCTTGCTTGGTCTTCTTGACGAATGATAAAGATTCGATGCCCCAGCAGCCCTTTTAAGATAGGGATTCGCACGGTGAGCATTTTTTCTTCCTTATCAGGCGCAGCGCCGGCCCACATAACATCAATATTCCCGGCAATTACCTCCTCCATTAAGCGCGCTTCATTATACTCTTCAGTGGCGGTGGTGAACTGAACATCAGGACGAGTTTTACTGAGTGCCAACTTGAGTATATCGAAGACAATCTCCTCTTTAAGGCCTTCTACTTTTCGAACAGTTACTGTATCGGCGTGAGCTAAGGGACTCAGTGATACACTGATCACCAATATGAATAGAAACGATAATTTCTCAATCATGATGACATTCCATTGTCTAACTAAGTTTATAAAACTGTAACATACTACTAAGGTAGTATATATTGACAGTTTTATTACAAAGACATTTTTTTGTGATAAGTAGTAGGTTGAAACGGGTGAGGCAGATTCTGCCTCACCAACGAGTCTAACTTCAGGAGCATAGGGGGTTATGCTTTTATAAGTTGACTCATATCTTCACGAACTTGAGGAACCGTTAGGCCCACAATAATTTGGAAGCTTTCTTTGTTGCGCACCACGTTCACTGCTCCATGCGAGGTAAAAAACGCGTTGTCTTTGACCAAATTTGCGTCTTTGACCTTAACTCGCAGTCGAGTAGCACAGTTGGTCAAAAGCTCGATGTTCTCTTTTCCGCCCAGACCTTCGATAAAGTTACTCGCCTGCGATGTCTCCGAACCTTGGGCAACTGGTTGTTTGCCTTCTTTGTAGTCGGCTTTTGAATACAATTTGTTTTCAGCGCCTTCACGTCCAGGAGTCAAAATGTTGTACTTCAAGATGAGTGTACGGAAAGTAACAAAGTAAATCGCCGTGAAAATCAAACCGACTAAAATTTGCAGCGCATACGTTCCTGCATGATTACCCGCAAGTGGTAACCAGTTCTGGAAAACAAAATCAATCAAACCTGTCTGAAAGTTACCTGATACACCAAGCATAAAAGCGATGGTTGCCATTGTTGCAGACAGGACAGCATGCAATGCGAATAATGCCGGAGCAATAAACAGGAAGGTAAACTCAATTGGCTCAGTTATCCCTGTCAGGATAGCGGTAATCGCGGCGCCTAACATTAAGCCCATTACCATCTTTTTGTTTTCTTGTTTCGCTACCGAATACAGTGCTAATGCAATGCCAGTACAGCCAAACACTTTACCCATACCTGTTAGCATGAGTCCGCCTTGTGGAAACTGACTCGTCAAGCTTTCAGGACTTTGAGCAAAGCTCTGCATGTTCTCAATCCAATAGGCGACCGTACCACCATCAACAGCGACTGGACCATAAAACACCGGGCCATACACAAAGTGATGCAAACCAGCCGGAATCATAATGCGTTCAAGGAAAGTAAACAGCCATACCCCCAGTGAGCCCGCATCAACTAGGAATGACTGTAGGTTATTGATTCCATGCTGAATACTTGGCCAGATAAAACAAGTGACAACAGCCATCGCAATCATTATTGGAAAACTGATAATCACCACTAGTGGTGTACCTGCAAAGACAGCGGCCCAATCAGGGAGTTTTCTGTCAAAAAATCGGTTGTGTACCCAAACAGAAATACTCGCGATTAAAATAGCACCGAGTAAATTGGTGTCTAATGTGAGAATACCACCCACTTCAGTCAATCCGCGTTCTCCTGCTGCGTAGTTCACTCCGAGATTTGGTCCCCAGAATTGAAGAATGCCGCCAATAACGTAATTGAAAGTGATATAAGAGACTAGAGTAGCCAAAACCGCTCGGCCAGAGGCTTTGTTTGCCAAAGCTATCGGTAAGCCTACCGCAAAAATTAACGCCATATTCTTAAAAACAGCCAATGAGGCTTGAAGAATTATGGTAGAAACTTTTACCCAGGCACTGCCTTCTTGCGCCCAGGGAAATACGTCCTGATTAAGTAGTACGACAGACAAACCAAGCAACATACCTGCTGCGGGGAATAAGAGTACGGGGACAAACATCGCTGCCCCAAAACGTTGGATAATATCTTTCATGTCAACCTCTTGTTGCGACTAGGAGCCCATTCATTGAGCTCCAGTCATCCATGTGTTATTGAAAAAATTGTGGAAGGTAGGCTTTATTTTCTTCTAGTAATTGTTCTGTGATGGCTTTTGCTTTGGGTACATTGACCACAGTTCGATTCAGCGTTAGCGCATTAATCAGTTTCTGTTTGTTTCCTTCATACCAGGCATCAACGACCAACTTTTCATATCCAAGCTGGCTCTCAATCATCGCTTTTTGAAAGGTAGGTATTGCACCGACACTAAATACTTTTGGTCCTTGATTACTCAATGCCGCAGGCACCTCAACCATTGCGTCTGCTTGCAGGTTTGAGATTGCACCATTGTTCGGGATAATCACTAAGTAAACATCATTAAGGTTATAGGCAAGCGATGAGGCAACTCGAACCATGTAGCGACCATGAATGTCAGCATGCAACGTCTCATGTGCCGTTGTACCCGCATCGATAATACGTTGATTCAACTCAAATACACGTTTCTCTCGTCCGTTAATCACCTGACGCGCGCGTGTATTATTGATGTCTTCTTTCGCGACCATTTTTTCAGGATAGAGATAATATTGAAGGTAAGTGTTGGGTAGATACTCTGGATTATCCTCAAGCATCACCTGCATATTTTTAAATGTCGCCTGCCAAGATGGATCATCAGCAATCTCAGAATCGACCGCACTAATCCCCTGCTCTAAGATGATTTTTTTGATTCGTCCAGTTAAGTCTTCGCCTTGTTTATTGCGAATTTTGGTGAACCAACCATAGTGATTGAGACCAAAATACTCAGGAACAAAGTCCCATATCTCACAGCCAAGCAATTGCGCATAGCTGACCATGATCGCAGCAGGCATATCACAAATATTGAGGATTTTCTTATCGTGGGGAAACTCGCGATTTAGGGCTTCAGCTACGATTGCAGCAGGGTTCGTATAATTTAGAATCCAAGCATCGGGGCAATACTGACGAATATCGTTAACCAGTTCAATCATGTCGCCTATTGAGCGTAATCCGTAAGCCATACCACCCGCTCCACAGGTTTCTTGACCAACGCAAGAGTTTGAAAGTGGAATTTGCTCATCGCGCTCACGCATCGCCAGCCCACCGGTACGAATCTGAATGAAGAAGAAGTCAGAGTCGCTAAAAGCGATGGATTTATCCGTGGTGTAGATAAACTCTTCGACCTCTGGATACTGCTCACGCAACAAAATTTCAGTTGCTAACGCGTTTGACTGTTGTCGCTCAGCATCGATATCGTAGAACACCACTTTCTTAAGGGGAAAGTTTTCTTTCTCAGCAATCAAGCTGTTCATCATTCCAAGTGTGTAAGTGCTACCGGCACCGACAATAGTAAGATTTTGGCGTTTCATTGAAAGACCTCTAGTAAAATGACTTTAGTTGTTAGGTTTGTCTTAAGTATTAATACTTTTAAGATACTTTTAAAGTTATTAATTGTACAAAGAGATCGTTGGTCACAGAATTTGTCTCATTAAAGACTTAAATTTATCCCGCGGTCACAGAATCCTGATAAGATACACGGATAACTGAGAGGTGCTATGAAACCAAAATATATCGAAATCGCCGAGTATCTTGAGAATCAAATTAAGCAAGGTATTTTGACACCTAAGTCAATGCTACCTAAAGAGAGTGTTCTGCAAGAGCAGTTTTCAGTAAGTCGAGTGACTATTAGGAAAAGCTTACAAATATTAGTCGATAATGGACTTATCTCTCGCTCGCGTGGGAGCGGCACTTATATCAATGACCTCAAAGCGCGGCATGACGCGCTGCACCTATTAGGCTTCATTGAAGAGGTGAGTCGACAAGGAAAAACACCGAGCTCTAGAGTGGTAAAGTTTGAACTGAAAAAGCCGACGTCAATCGTAGCAGACAGGCTGAAGCTTGAAGTTGAGGATGATACTTTTGAGATACATAGACTTCGGTTAATTAATGACGAACCAGAAATATATGAAATCACTCATATGCCCGCCAGCCTTTTCCCGGACCTTAGTATGGCCGTGATGTGTGGATCTAAATATGACTATATCGAAGCTGAGAAGGGACTGACTATTTCCAAAAGCAGGCAATCAGTCAAACCCTACTTACTTGACAAAGATATGGCAAATCATCTTAACGAGAAGGTCAATTCAGCCATTTTGAAAGTCGAGTCAACAGGCTACCTCAAGTGCGGAACGCCTTTTGAGTACACTATCAACTATTTTAGACTAAACCAGTATAGTTTTGACTTTACATCGACACGCGATAAATAAGTAAACCGTACCAACGTTGACTGCAGTCTGAACCTCATATACAGGTTGTCTAGCGTGGGACATCATGTTTCAAGTCAGTTTCATTAATTCATTTTTAAAGGACTCCAATTTTGCTAAGGAAACTTCTAGGATTAAGCCCAAAACTAGAATCAGACGGTTCATACTCACCGTCAAAGATTGCTTTGAAACTTGCCACTAGCGATAAAACAGATTTTAGGCAAATTGATTCCAGTCGGGTTCGCGGGACCAAGAAAAAGGTTTTAGTCTTAATGACTGAACAAAAAAACATGAGGATGCAAAATGGGAAGCTGTTTTCAACAGGTAATCATCCGGTTGAGACTCTAGTCCCTATGTTGCATCTTAGTAGGGCTGGCTATGAGCTAGAAATTGCAACCCCTAACGGAAACGCCGCCGTCATGGAAATGTGGGCGTTTCCACAGAAAGATGAGAGTGTAAGCTCAATTTATACTGAACATAGAGGGCAGTTCGAAACCCCATCTAACTTGAATGAACTTGTGGTCAACGGCCTAAACCCGGAAATCTACGCAGCTATTTTTATTCCTGGAGGCCATGGCGCAATGTTAGGCCTACCTGAAGATCAATCGGTGGGAAACCTTCTTCACTGGGCATATAACAATAATGTATTCACAATTTCGATATGTCATGGCCCCGCAGCATTCTTGTCAACTAAGCAAACTAACACTGAGTTTTTATATCGTGGTTACAGAATGGCTGTTTTTCCTGACTCGGTCGATTCTCAAGCCCCTATAATTGGTTACTTGCCAGGTAAAGTACCTTGGAAGTTGAGCCAAACGTTACAAGAACTCGGTGTTGTTTTGGCTAATTCTAAGGCTGACAATACAGTTTGCTGTGACCGATTGTTAATTACAGGAGCCAGCCCTTTAGCGGCGGATGCGCTAGGGAAGCTAGCTGTAGAAAAGTTAACTTCACAGAAGGTATAGGTAAAGATTCCATAATTGCCGGTAGAGAGACTTTGATACTCAAAGACCTCGCAACTCTCACTTAACACAACTCAGTATACCGGCCGCTGGAGCAGTATTTCATTTTACGCACCACAGCTCGCCTTGGCGCATTTTGGCCATTCAGAATAGAGTGGCCCAATGAAAGAAGACTTACAGCGCCAACTCCAATATCTAGGTATGCGCCTACTAACAGAACATAGAGACCTAAACGACTTCCATGGTGAAAGTAAAAGCAATTAGCGGCACGCATCCTCGTTCAAGTTCAGCTCAAGCACGAGCTCTCTGGGCAACTTTTATCAGGTGCGTACGAAGTAGCAACAAAGGCCAATTTACTGACCTTGTCTGTCGAAAAGTCTTTTAGAGTACTTCCGGCCGGATAGGCTGCGGCATACACGCCTGTATCTTTGGCACCTAGGTCTAATGCGAGTGGGAGAATTTTTCTGGGCTTCATGGTTCGTTATACTTGATTAGTTTGAACACACTATAACTTTTCAAATGCCAAGAGTAATAGAGCCAAGTCAAGTATCCTGAAAACCAACCCAACATGACCACGAACAAAAAAACTAACTCGAAGTACGGTCGATTCTCCGTTTTGAATGAAGGCCGGTATCAAAAACCGTTTAACTTCCGGAGGACAAATAAGATTGCAAATCTTCTGCTTACGGAGCTTTTTTCTATCATGCCTACCAGAAGCCAAGCTGGACAATAAAGTTTGTCTTGACAATAAAATAAGCCTCGCATTGGCGAGGCTTGATGATGTTTATTTGTAGTATTGGTGACGCCTTTTCGAATTATGCTTCCAACACTTAGCAACGTCATATACGTATGCTGGGTAATCGTCCCACGGATTAGCAAGTGATCTTCCTCTAGCTGCTCGCAGCTTGATGGGATATTCACGACACTCGACTTTGTGGAGGAAATAGTAACTCTTCTCCTGCTTGGTTGAGAAATGCTTGTGAGTTCCACTACGTACTCTAGGATACACATCCCATAGATAATCCCCTTTCGCTTTGGCATGAGTTCGGTACTGTTGCTTTAGTTTTTTCATTTACCCTCCAGGTTTACATTACCTAGAAGGGGTCCTCTGCAAAGTAGTTCATTCGTCCACCATGATGTGCTCTTTACCTAAGTCTAGCAAATTCTAGTCAGGGCCTAAAATCTTTACCAAGGCTTATCAAGCAAATCATGCTTCTTAAAACACTTCGGGGCAAAGGTAATTTACGAAACAACCTGTTTAGCAATTGTGCAAGACCCTATTGCATAATTGGTTAATAGAGTTTGTCCAACAGCCTGTTGGACAATATGGAAACAAGCTGTCGCCAATAATAGTTTTCATGATGGCTTCATACGTTTCTAAACATGCCTTGGACCATAAACTAGTTCAAGCTCAGGTTGCTTTGTGGTCATTTAGGTATAGACTAGGTGCTATCAATGATAGCGGGACTTTTTAGTACATTGATGTCTACTCTGAACAGTCGCAGGCCGCGCCGCGATAACCAAAGACCTCCGTATTTTCAATAGCCCTGCTCTCTTCCGCTCATAGAATATTGAACGCAGGTAGATCGTCATAGAGCCACTTTAAGTGGCTCTTGTCGTATCTAGGTATTAGAAAAGCAGAGATTCTTACGTTCAAATTTGCCACGTCCATATACAGTTCGTGACAAGCAATGAGCCATTTTTGATTTTGACTGCTACGTTAGAAGGCTAACTCAAAGCATCGAGTCGACGAGTTTTTTTACTGCGCCCCTGCTCCAGGTCTTTCCTTCAATTGAAGGGATACCTAATTGATTCAATTTATTGGCAATCTGCTGGAAGTAGAGCCCCTTTTGATACAAAGCATACACAAGCTCCTTTAAGCTGTTGTCAGGACAATTGTCGTCGTTGTTAGCAACTGTACGCACACCACTTATCAAAGCCACATCCTCTGGTGTGCACACCTTCGGTGTAGGGTGACTTGAGGCGTGAACTCTATCCCAACACGCTGCCTTTACCCACTGTGAAAACGTCATATTTTCTGGTTTAACTTGGTCAATCGCGTGCAGGAGCTCGTGGTCGAACCGAATATTCTTTTTGGCGGATTTTCTATTGGTATTGCTATTTAGGACAACAACGACAGTTTCCATGGGCGCACACCTTTTAGTTAGTCATGGAAAGAGTTGTGCGCACATTATGAAATTTATGTGCGCACAGCCTTCTAGTGGAGGATAGTTTTGATGGAAAGATCAATTCGTGTCTCTAACGCCGACAAAATCCATACAGAGTCTCTAGCACTTCGATTGTTAAGACACTGGTGAAGAACGCTGAGGACACCACTGGTAACATAGGATATAAACAAATGTTCTCGTTCAGATAGCAGGGGAGCTAGGTTAGTTCGCTCCTTGATGAGGCAATAGATATCATCATGGAATTTATCGATATCCCCATGATTTAGCTTTTCGAATTTGATACCTTGAATTACGTCAAAACAAAGGCTTGCACAGTGGATGGCAAGTGGAGAGTAGTTCATATCTGCGCTCCATTACTCAAAAACTTTGCAAACGCACTGCCGTCTTTACGCGTGAGGTTGGGAACATACCGAGAGTACACTCGAAACAGCATCGTAGTGGTGGTGTGACCCATTTGATTCGCGATCCACTCTGGAGATTCACCTGCCGCCAAAAGTAACGTTGCGAAGGTATGACGGGTTTGATACGGATTACGTCGTTTTAACCCTGCTCTTTCGATAGCCGGATACCAAACGGTACGAGCAACTACAGCGTAATTGAGGTGACGACTTTGAGCATTAGTAAACACATATTTCAGTTTTTTATCGGCGCTAAGACAATGCTTTTCAAGGGCTTCCACCACTCTATCTGTAAGCTGAATCACACGATATGAACCGTCGGTTTTTAGCCCTTTCAACCGGCCACGCACAATACTTTGACTAACCGTGATGGTTTTGTTCTCCAGATCCACACCGTCCCACATCAATCCATCAACTTCACCTGTTCTCATACCGGTAAAAAAGCGAGTAACGTAGTAGGCGTAATACTCCTCATCGACATACTTAAGGAACCGCTCCACTTCATCTAATGAAAATGGGTCAACTTCAGTGCGGCCTACTTTTAAGGCTTTGATATTCTTCCAGGCTGGGGTAAAGTCATAACGATCAGCGGCTTCATTAAGAATCATCCTAAGCGGCGTCATTATGTGATTTATCCGTGATGGACTTAAGAACTGCGAATTTCGTCCCGGTACTTTGGCGAGGAACGAGCGAAATTGCATGATTTGAGCCTTATTGATGGCGCTGATCCTTTTGTTACCGAACGTCGGTAGTAGGTATTTATTCAAGACGCCCTCAACGTCCACTAGGTGGCTGTGACTCCATTCGACTTTCATCTCGGCTAGCCATGTCTTGGCAAACTCTTTGAATAGTGGTGAATCAGGAGCATCAAAGTACTTCTCCGATTGTCTTTGTCTTTCCTTCACGGTTTCAAACTTAGCTGCGTTTTTACTACTCGGAAAATACTTCGAATAATCAAAGCGATCAGTCACTATTTCTGCCTCGATCACCTTCAGCAACTTCGCCGCACGGCGCCTGTTTACAGCATTATCAGCCAATTTCGTATACTCTCTACAACGTTGTCCTTTGTATCGAAAATCAAAGAACAACAGACCTTGTCTTACGTTAACGCTCCCCATATCAAGCCCCTCTTTATTTCAGTAACATCGTCTCTACGCACACACCGTTAAGCATTTCTTCTTCGATGCGTTCCCAAATGAACAGAATTTTCCGTCCACCAAATGGTCGAATATAGTGAACCCCCTCAAACAACACGTTATCTTTGAGTTGTTCACGAATTACACGTGCGTCATACTTGATGACAGAAGAAAGCTCTTCCGTCGTTAGATAGGTATATGCCATAATCATTTCCTGTCTTATTCGCTACATTTTGTAGCTCTAGAGAAACATTAAGACACAAAAGACTACCTGTCAACACCATTTTGTGTCTTTAGGGTAACATTTTAGGTCTTAAAAGAATGATAAAGTGCCATCTTTCCACTCTACTGGGTGCTCGAAAACTCAAAATTTCTGACGTTGTTAGGGACACAGGAATCAACCGCAGTACTGTTAACCGCCTATTTCATGAAACAAACAATCGTGTAGATTTCGATACGCTGGAAAAATTGTGTATCTACTTGGAGTGCAGTGTGGGTGAGTTGTTAGAATTGGTTCCAGATGATAACGACTAGTTTCGAATTAACTTGGGTAATAGTGGGCTGACAACTAGGCCATTTAGGATCAGTTAACACCATCTCTACTTGGAAAGTACGATGGTCTAGATTTGGTCTCAAAATGGTCTCAGTACAAGGAAATTGGTTTTTAAATCTTTAGTGACAGCTTTAGGTTGAAGAGTTATAGCTGTGCTAATGCTTTGATAGGATTAATGTTTTTAGGTTTTACTGAAGGTAAGAGAATTGGAGCGTACTGCGGGAATCGAACCCGCATCATCAGCTTGGAAGGCTGAGGTAATAGCCATTATACGAAGTACGCTATGTCTTGAAGACAGGGCTAATATGCCACATCTGACTGAAAAGAAAAGTCTTTTATTGTCCTATTTGGTTCGACTGCTGAAGTTATCACCATTTTGTTGATTAAGTGCTGCTTTTCGCACCAATTGGCTCGTCAATCTTAAATTTCTGAGCCGTAACACAATTCTTTCCAGCCACTTTAGATTGATACATTAGCTTATCCGCATCGGAAAGAGAAATTGCCGTCGAAGTTTTAGGATAATAAGCACACCCTATACTGACTGTCACCTTGCGCGCTATGTCTTCGCGTAAGCCAATGGTTCTGACCTGATCACAAATCATCTCGGCCAACTCCACCACATCAGCAAAACCCTCATCATTGACGACGACCGCGAACTCTTCACCGCCAATTCGTCCGATAAGATGCGGTTCAGACAATACACTTTTTGCCGCCTCGGCTACCTCTCGAATCACTCTATCGCCGACTTGATGACCATATTCATCATTAACCCGTTTAAAATCGTCAATATCAAAGATCATTATTGCAATTGAACCAGGGTTATTGAGCCGACGCTCAAACTCTAAAACAAAATGGCGACGATTGCTTAAACTGGTGAGCTGATCGGTTTCGGATAGTTTTTTGAGCTCTTGGTTGGCTTGTTTTAACGCTTTGGTACGAGCTTTCACCGTTGCATTGAGCATAACAATATAACCCACAACCACGACAACGATGACCAAGATCGATAATGGTAATAAATAGTCAGGATAAACAGTGTTGATATACATCCAGCGGTTTAAGATTTGTTTCTTCTCTGCATTGGTCAATGCTGCAAGGCCAGACGTTATTTGCTCTAGCAATTGATTGTTGCCCTGCACAACTGCAGGTCGAAGTTCACCGGAATAGAGATGACGCACGCCAACAAAACGATGAGCTTGTTCACCACTACTGAGTAAGTAAAAGTTAGCAACTTGGAGATCGGCAACAAATGCATCCAATTCACCATTAAACGCCGCCTCAATCATCTGATTATTATTGGAAAAGCTGAGCAAGTTCAAATTTGGGTAATGCAGCTGTGTAAATGCTTGTTCGTAGCCACCCGCAACAACCCCGACTTGGTATTGATGGCCACCTAGCAGAAACTGGTCAAGGTTGGTTGCGATAAGATCTTGGCTAATGAACATATGAGTGTCGATATTCATTAATGCCGGGGCATAATCGAGGTAAGCATCACGCTCTTCCGACCACAATAAACCTGCGTGAATGTCTGCTCTGCCATCTTTCAACGCATCCAGTGACGCCTGCCAATCTAAGAGAAGAAACTCAATGTTAACATTGTTCTTTTTTCCATAGGCCTTCCAGTAATCGATTAAGATACCATCAGGCTCGCCGTCACTATTGATGAAAGAGAAGGGTTTCCACGCTTTTGAATTCGCGATAGTAAGGCTATTTGCCGATGAAGTATCGGCAAAGGTGTTAAAAGACAACAGCAGCAAAGCTAAAAGCAACCGATACACAAATGTTCCTAATTACTAGCTCAGAATACACCTACTCTGAGTAAAAAGTCAGTAGAATACATTATGTATAGATTAAGTTCGTGTTGCTAGCTGAAACCGACAAACAATTATGAGACTTAAATCAATTATTAATATAAGCCGCTGACTTATTTGGTTTTAAATTGCGCCATTTCATTATTCAACTCACCGACCTGGCCCTGAACCTGGTTTGATATTTGTGCCGATTCCTGCGATATTTTGGCCACATCATCAACCGACGCGATGACTTGGTTCATCAACCCTTGAATTTCGTCAGTAGCATTCGACTGTTGCTGAGCAGAACTGAGTAATTCTTGCATTTGTTGGCTCAGGCGTTCGATCTGTTCGGTGGTGGCACTTAATGTTCCGTGAGCGTGTTGAGTATGATCCGCCCCTTCTTGTGCAAGCACTTTACTGCTATCAATCTCACTGACAACTGCCGCGGTCGATGATTGGATCGCATTAACAATGTTATTGATTTCTGACGTTGATTCCGTGGTACGAGTTGCCAGTAACCTTACCTCATCGGCGACCACTGCAAACCCTCGCCCGTACTCTCCTGCTCGAGCCGCTTCGATAGCCGCATTAAGTGCGAGTAAGTTTGTCTGCCCTGCAAGATTTTCAATCACTTCGGTAACGCGGCCAATCGCTTCACTCTCTTTACTCAGTTCATTCACTTGCACGCTGGCTTTTTCAATCGTTGCATGCAATAGATCCACGGTGGTTTTGTTGTGTTCAAGGGCTTTAGAACCTTGCTCAATGTGCGCCTTAGATTCAGCCAAACTAGCCGAAGATTGTTCGGCTTGAAGTGCGGTTTCACTGGCGGAGTGACTCACTTCAGCGACTTGTTGTCCAACAAGATCAATCGTGGATTTTTGGCTCTCCACTTGTGAAACCGTCTGATGACTCGCGTCTTGTAGCGATGACATACTACTGCCGACCTTTCTGGCTTTATCACTCACACCTTTAACAATATTGGCCAACTCATTATTCATTTTGTTAATAGATCGGGTCAAACTTGCTAGCTCGTCACTGCCACCGAGTTCTAATGCTGGCTGTGAAATATCACCATTGGCAATCGACTCGGCACGTTGAGAAATAGTGGCTACGCGTCTACCAATGTTTTTACCCATAAAATGAGCCACGCTAAAAGAGACACCAACCACCACTGCAATTGATGCGATAAGTAGTGTGAGTACCTCGGCCACTGATTGGAATATCCCCTGACCACTTTGATCGGCGCGCTGTTGCTGCTGATTAATCACAGTTTCAAGATTCGCGTTTATTGTTTCAACGGCTGGCACAAGTTGATTAGCCATTTTTTGGTTCGCTATATTCCAACCATTTGAACGACGTAGCGCGACTACTTGCTCTGCCAAAGGGAAGTAAAGTTGCTGCATATCTTTAAATAACGACCATAAACTTTGATCACTGCTCGACATCAGCTCGATTTTTGACTCAATTTCACGCACCGATTTGTTGTGCGAGTCTAAGAAATCTTGGTACTTGTCCAGATGGTCTTGTCTACCGTATAAAAGGAAATCTCGCATAGAAGAAAGCGCATTAGCCAAAGAGGTATAACTGTCAGCATAAAGGCGAAATAAGCGCTTACGCTCCCCCCCTTCTTTATTACCAGCTTCATCGTTAATAAGGCCTTGCAACTGATCCAGTGCCACCTCTGCGATTGGTGCTGCTTCATTAATAAACAAAGAGTGTGCTGGGAGATTTTCATCACTATGGCTAAGCAGAGTAATTTCGTCGATTGATTGAGTCACCGCGGCCCAATCAGTGGTCACTTGTTGATATTGCTCCGGATCAATCAAATTCTCTAATGGAGGTAGAGCTCCCTCAACATGGTCTATTGCTTGCTGTAGGTTGGCTTGATGGAACGCGCTAGTTGCTTCATCTCCACCCAGCAACATGTATGCTCTTAGTGAAGACACCGTGGCGTGAATTGATTGTTGTATCGTACGTGCCGCATCAACCGTTGGCAGATCTCGGCTCAGTAACGACTGTGTCTGGCTTTCGACGCTAGCAACACTGCGATAAATGAAAAAAGCGGATGCGATAAAAAGTACTGCAAGTGACAGAAAACTCAGCTGTAACTTCCCTGATATCGTGAGTTTCATCCTTCAACTCCTATTATATAGTCAGTCGACACTATAGCTTCTTGCCGCTCATTGTTAAATATATGTAGTCCAAATAGTTAAACTTTCGTTTGAGTTAGTCCAAAAACAAAAAAATACCCGTGAAACCCGTAACGATTAATGTTTGTTTGCCGCTAGTCGATATTGGCGAAAACACAAGGTTTGGCCATCACTTCATCAGATAGAACTTGATTATCAACTGCTAATACACATGAATTCATCATGTCACGCTGCTCATTATCTACTCAGAGAGTTTTATATATAAGAGCCAATACCAAGATATCCGACCAAATCACTAATGTTCAACTTACCAATAAAACCAGTTAATTAGCAAAAACTAGATAATAAGTTCAAATTATGCCATTAAAGTTAGCAAAAATTAGAATTGTTCGCTGGATCATGTTTTCGGTCAAAGATGTTGCGGATGTATTAATAAAATGAATAATAACCAAAGTTACAAAAATGTAACAAAACACAGCATCATATAAATATTATTCATATAAACACCTATTCACAGGCAGGAAAAGCATGACAAAGCGTATATCGCTTGCTTTATTGGCAAGTTTGTTTGCAGGTAGCGCTGCAGCATCCAATTTGGATGAAAAAATCAACGAAGTCGTTGCACCTATCGTTAACCCTTTTGTAGGAATGATCTTCTCGACTATTCCTTTCCCTTTTACTGACGTACAGGTGCCGTGGATTGTTCTTTGGTTGGTGGTTGCCGCCTCTTTCTTTACAGTCTATTTGGGTTTCATCAACGTGCGTGGTTTTAAACACGCAGTTCAACTGGTTTCAGGCAAGTTTTCTGATCCAAAAGAAAAAGCAGAAGGTGAGGTTTCACACTTTCAAGCGCTCACTACCGCTCTTTCAGGTACCGTTGGCTTAGGTAACATTGCTGGCGTAGCGGTTGCTGTTTCCATTGGTGGCGCTGGCGCGACGTTCTGGATGATCCTAGCGGGTTTGCTTGGCATGTCGAGCAAGTTTGTTGAGTGTGCACTTGGTGTTAAATACCGTAACACTAACCCAGACGGCTCTGTATCAGGTGGTCCAATGTACTACCTAAGCAAAGGTCTAGCTAAGCGTGGTAACGCAGCGTTTGGTCGTACACTTGCGGTCATATTCTCTGTATTTGCCATTGGTGGATCTCTTGGCGGCGGCAACATGTTCCAAGCGAACCAAGCGTTCAAGCAAGTTGTCGGTGTGACGGGTGGTGATGCGTCTTTCTTGGCTGATAAAGGTTGGTTGTTTGGACTGATTCTCGCTGTGATTGTTGGTATTGTGATCATCGGTGGTATTAAATCTATCGCGAAAGTCACTGAGAAAGTGGTTCCATTTATGGCCACTATCTACGTCGGTGCTGCGCTGATCATCATCCTAATGAACTTCGACCGTATCGATGATGCTTTCTACGCTATCTTTAACGGTGCATTCACTGGTGAAGGTATTGCGGGTGGTGTTATTGGTGTTCTTATCCAAGGTTTCAAACGAGCGGCGTTCTCGAACGAAGCGGGTGTTGGTTCTGCGGCAATTGCTCACGCAGCCGTTAAAACCAAAGAACCGATGTCAGAAGGTTTTGTCTCACTTCTAGAACCGTTTATCGATACTGTAGTTATCTGTACGATGACAGCACTGGTTATCATCATTACTGGTTATCTTGATACAGACACAGGCCTTGCAGGTGTTGAACTCACTTCAGCAGCCTTCGGTAGTGCGATCAGCTGGTTCCCATATGTTCTTGCCATCGCCGTTGTCCTATTTGCTTTCTCTACTATGATCTCTTGGTCTTACTACGGCTTAAAGGCATGGACTTACCTATTCGGTGAAAGCAAAATCGCTGAGCTTATCTTCAAAGTTAAATTCTGTATCTTTGTAGTCATTGGCGCGGCAATGAATCTTGGCCCTGTGATTGACTTCTCTGATGCGATGATCTTTGCAATGGCTCTGGTTAACATTGTTGGTCTTTACATCCTAGTGCCAGAAGTTAAACGTGATTTAGCGGATTACCTTGAACGCTTCAATGCTGGTAAAGTTTACAAAGTTCAACAGCAAGACAAGCAGAAGCTTGCTGAACAGGCAGAGTAATCACCGTTTAAGCAGATTTAATCCTACAGCAGGCCTCGGCCTGCTGTTTCTTTAATTCCAATCATTTATTGTCAGATTTATCCAACCGCTGTCACACCACGTATTATTTCATTATTCACAGCCCGGCCAGTACATGCTTCTAGTTTTAGCCCTAGAGCACGTTAAATAGTGACACCTTTCACTAATTTCCCTCAGTGTGTAAGCTTAACTTTACTGATCAATACACTATCGAATTGCGCAAGTTTTAACATTTTGGTTACACTTAACTCTAACGGCGTACTACAACATTGTTCTCTGCATTGTGAACACTTTCTAGCGTATTAATGCAAGCGTGAGTCACTGGTTAGCAGGTTATGTTTAGAACACGACCAAGAAGTATCAACGAATAATATCTACCTTGACTCGTCAAGACCGCAACATGGTTATCGGGTCATCGTTTGCTGCTCAACGTGCGATCCATTTTGAGTAGCAGTGAGGAGATAGCGATGAATGTTCAGACACTTCCCATGCATCGATTCATTGATCACCACGGTGTATCAATAAATCAACTACCCGCTTGGGCCGATATTGCCACCTTAACCACCTTCTATAAGGACATGGTTCTTACTCGAACCTACGACAACAAAGCGGTCGCACTACAACGCACAGGCAAACTAGGTACCTACCCTTCACATCTTGGGGCAGAGGCATTTGGCGTTGGTCTTGGCCATGCGATGCATCCGAGAGATGTGTTTATCCCCTACTACCGTGACATGCCCGCAATGTGGGTGCGCGGTATCGCGATGGAGAAAAATCTTCAATATTGGGGAGGCGATGAGCGAGGCAGCGATTTTTATATTGAGCCAAGCGATGGGGGGGTTACAGAACATTGCCGCGACCTTCCCTTCTGTGTGCCTATTGCGACTCAATGTACTCACGCAGTCGGTGTTGCCGCGGCGCTAAAAATTGAAGGACATCATCACGCGGCTGTCGTGACTTGCGGAGACGGTGCGACTTCTAAAGGTGACTTTCTTGAGAGTATCAACTGCGCTGGGGCTTGGAATCTGCCACTGGTATTCGCTGTTAACAACAATCAATGGGCGATTTCTGTCCCACGAGCATTGCAGTGTGCGGCTGATTTCTTGTCCGAAAAAGCCAAAGGTGCTGGCATCAAGGGGATTACCGTCGATGGCAACGACATTGTCGCCATGCATGATACGGTGTTGGCAGCACTTGACCGAGCACGTAAAGGCAAGGGCCCAACTCTAATCGAGGCTGTGAGCTACCGTTTAAGCGATCATACCACTGCCGACGATGCTAGCCGTTATCGTAGCGATGAGGAACTCAACCAAGCGTGGCAGTTCGAACCGATTAAACGCTTACGACTCTATCTTGAAGCGCAACACGCTTGGGACAATACTCAGGAAGAGCAATGGCAAATAACATGCAAGCAACACGTTGAACGAGTGGTCGAAAACTACATCAATCTAGCACCACAAGCCCCCGAATCAGCGTTTGATTACCTCTACGAGCACACGCCTGCTGAACTCAACCCACAACGCGATGCACTAATTAATAAAGCAATGCGCATGCAAGGAGGCAAACATGGCTGAATTAACGCTGGTTGAAGCGGTCAACCTTGCCTTGCATCATGAAATGAATCGCGATGAGAGTGTGGTACTCCTTGGCGAAGATGTCGGTGATAACGGCGGTGTCTTTCGTGCAACTGTGGGACTGAAAGAAAAGTTTGGCTTGCGCCGCGTTATTGACTCACCTTTGGCAGAAGCGCTAATTGGCGGTGTTGCTATCGGCATGGCGAGTCAGGGGTTACGTCCAATCGCCGAGTTTCAATTCCAAGGCTTTGTTTTCCCTGCAATGGAGCATCTAATCTGTCACGCAGCGCGAATACGTAATCGAACACGCGGACGCTTAACCTGCCCAGCAGTATTCCGCGCGCCTTTTGGTGGCGGTATCCATGCGCCCGAACACCATTCAGAAAGTGTTGAAGCTTTATTCGCTCATACTCCCGGCTTTAGAGTGGTCATTCCCTCTTCGCCACAACGTGCGTATGGATTGCTGTTAGCATCGATCCGGTGCAATGACCCAGTGATGTTTTTCGAACCCAAACGCATCTACCGAACCGTCAAATCGGAAGTCATTGATAGTGGCGAAGCGCTCCCTCTTGATCGCTGTTTTACGCTTCGTAAAGGACGAGATGTGACATTAGTGACTTGGGGAGCGTGTGTGGTTGAGTCTCTGCAAGCGGCGCAAACCCTCTCATCACAAGGCATTGAGCTCGAGGTTATCGATTTAGCCTCAATTAAACCCATCGACATGGACACTATTTTGCGCTCACTGGAACGAACCGGACGTCTCTTAGTCGTGCATGAAGCGAGTCGAACCTGTGGCGTTGGCGCTGAGCTTTTAGCTCGGGTTGCAGAACAAGCAATGTGTTTACTCAAAGCGCCACCGAAACGGGTCACCGGGATGGACACCATCATGCCGTACTACCGGAACGAAGATTACTTCATGATTGATGAACAAGACATTGTGCTGGCGGCACGCGAGCTCGTGGAGGGCTGGAAATGAAAGCATTCTTATTGCCAGATCTCGGTGAAGGATTAGCTGAGTCGGAGATCATTGAGTGGCACATTAAGGTTGGCGACAGCGTTGAAGTTGACCAAGTAGTATTAACGGTTGAAACAGCAAAAGCCGTAGTCGAAGTACCGGCTCCCCATTCAGGGGTCGTCATTAGCCGACATGGTGAAGCGGGTGATGTGATTAATATTGGCACTTTGCTGCTAGAAATCGAAGAACAACCTGAACGGGTAGCGGACGCTGCGAAAAAATCACATCAACACGATGCCGCAACCGTGGTGGGCAATGTATCTCATACCACTCATCATGTGGATGTCGATAACTTTTGGGTTGGTGGCTCTCATAACTCATCCTCAACTCAAGCCGTCTCCGCACTGCCCTCGGCACGTCTGCTGGCCAAAAAACTCGGCGTTGATGTTAACCAAGTTAATGGTTCAGGCAATCAGGGCATGGTGACTGAAGAAGATATTTATCGTCAAGCAAGAAAACAAAGCCCAGGTACTGAGGTGCTTAAAGGAGCGAGACGAACGATGGTCTCGACTATGTCCGAGTCGCACAGCAGCGTTGCCGCCGTCACGATAACTGAAGAGGCAAGTCTGGGTGATTGGCACGACAATGAAGATGTTTCAGCGCGTTTAGTCAAAGCCGTATTACACGCTTGTCAGCAAGAGCCTGCAATGAACGCTTGGTTTGATGCAGAGACCATGACTCGCTGCGTGCACAGTAAGGTCAATATTGGTATCGCAGTCGATAGTAGCCACGGCTTGTATGTACCAGTACTTAAGAATGCCGAACAATACAATGGTGAGCAAATACGACACTGGCTTGATGAGACAGTACAAGGTATTCGCAATCGTCGTATTGGCCGAGAAAGCCTGCAAAATGCCACCATCACGCTATCGAGTTTTGGTGCAATCGCGGGTATTTTTGCGACGCCAGTGGTCTCCCCACCGCAAGTCGCTATTGTTGGTGCGGGGCGCATTATTGAGCGAGTCGTCATCCAACAAGGTCAAGCGATTGCCGTCAAAGTAATGCCATTATCGATCACCTTCGATCACCGAGCTTGCACTGGCGGTGAAGCGGCCCGTTTTACCAAGCGATTAGTCGAACACTTGCAGCAACCCAGCGGTTAATCACTTATCTCATCCAATCAAAAGCGCACCACCTAGGTGCGCTTACTTTTGCCAACTGGCTTGATTACACCTTGTCGATAAGCTCTGGTAAAATCTCAAATAAATCGCCCACCAATCCATAATCAGCAATCTCAAAAATGGGCGCATCAGGGTCACTGTTAATCGCGACTATTACTTTCGAATCTTTCATCCCGGCGACATGCTGAATCGCTCCCGAGATGCCGACTGCAATATAAAGCTGAGGTGCGACAATTTTCCCTGTTTGTCCAACTTGCAGATCATTACTGACAAAACCGGCATCAACCGCCGCACGTGAAGCGCCAATTGCAGCGCCCAATTTATCGGCCAATGTTTCTAACATCGCAAAGTTCTCTTTACTTCCAACCCCGCGTCCGCCTGAAATCACCACCTGCGCTTGTGTTAGGTCTGGGCGCTCAAGATCCACCTGCTCACGCTTAATGAGTTGCGTCAGTTGTGGCCGATAGTCGAGATCGAGTGCCACCACCTCTGCGCGAGCCTCATCGGCAGGGGAGGCTTTGTCAAAAGCGGTCGCACGAATCGTCATCAAAACCAAGCTATCTTGGGTTTTCACCCGTGCAAGCGCATTACCTGCATAAATAGGTCGAATGACGGTATCAGCACTTTCAATGGTGACAATATCAGACAACATATCCACATCGAGCAGGGCTGCAAACCTTGGCATGACGTCTTTACCATAGCTAGTTGCAGGAGTAACAACATGAGTGTAATTTTTTGCTAGCGCTTGCAAGACCATGGCATGATTTTCCGCAAGACCGTCTTGATAGATGGGTCTGTCGACCATCAGCACTCTGTCGACATCGGCACAATGACTTAAGCTCTGACCGACTTGTTGACATTGACTACCAATCACCAACATGTCGATATGACCGCCAGCTAACTGTCGTAATTGTAACGCCGCAGTCAACGCAGAATAAGTGTCGGCGTGTACATTTTGATTATTATGCTGAGCAAGCACTAGTATATTCAAATGACTCATCACTTTCCCCTTACTCTATGACTTTGGCTTGATTTTTAAGCTTATCAATCAGCTCAGCAACGTTATTAACTCGAACACCAGCGCTGCGGCTTGCCGGCACCACGACTTCGAGCACTTGATGATGGCTGGTTAACTCAACGCCCAACGAATCCGCAGCCACGACCTCTAAAGGTTTGCGCTTCGCTTTCATTATATTGGGCAATGAGGCGTAACGCGGTTCATTCAGGCGTAAGTCGGTACTGACCACAGCGGGCAAATTCAGTTGTAACGTTTCAAGGCCACCATCGACCTCTCGCGTGACCAATGCTTTATCGCCCTCAATTTCAAGCTTTGACGCACACGTCGCTTGGGACCAACTCGCGATCCCTGCGAGCATCTGCGCAACTTGATTGTTGTCGTTATCAATTGACTGTTTACCCATTAATACCAAATCGGGTCGCTCTTGACGGACAATCGCATTGAGCAACTTGGCAGTCATTAATGGCGAGTAAGTCTGGACAACGTCAACATGAATCGCTCTGTCTGCACCGAGCGCCAGTGCGTTACGTAACTGTTCTTGGCAACTTACGCCACCAATCGAAACCACCACCACCTCTTTACACACACCTGATTCTTTTAAACGTACCGCTTCTTCTACCGCAATTTCACAAAATGGATTGATTGCCATTTTTACATTGTCTTGTTCAACACCACTTCCATCGGGCTTGACTCGAATTTTGGTGTAAGGATCGATAACGCGCTTGATCGCAACGAGTACTTTCATTATCTGCTCCATCTAACCGTTGATAGTTTGAGCTTAGTAAAGTTTACGTTTACGTCAACTGTAACTATATTTATCTCATAGGCGATAACAACAAAGGTTTAGTAGGATGGAACGAGAGAGCATGGACTTCGACGTAGTGATCGTCGGAGCTGGCCCTGCCGGGCTAACAGCCGCTTGCCGACTTGCGCAACTTGGGGTAGACAATCAACGGCCAATATCAATTTGCATCGTCGAGAAAGGGGCTGAAGTTGGCGCACATATCCTCTCTGGCGCGGTGTTTGAGACTACCGCACTCGACGAGCTTTTCCCCGATTGGCGTGAGCGTGGAGCCCCAATCAATACACCCGTTAGCTCCGAGCAACTGCTCTACCTCACTACCCCACAACGCCACGTGCAAGTTCCCGAACTATTGACACCGTTAGCCATGCGCAATCAACAAGACCAATACGTGATCAGCCTGAGTAAACTGTGCCGCTGGTTGGCAGAGCAAGCAGAAAGTCTTGGCGTTGACATTTTTCCCGGCTTTCCAGCCAAAGAGATCTGCTTTGATAAAAACGGTCAAGTATGCGGGGTTATCACTGCCGATATGGGACTTGATAAAGACGGCCAAGCGAAATCGACTTTTCAACCGGGTATTAAGCTCAATGCAAAGCAGACGATTTTTGCCGAGGGCGCACGTGGACATTTAGGCAAACAAATTATTAGTCGTTTTCAGCTTGATGCAGATAGCCAACCACAGCATTACGCTTTAGGCATCAAGGAAATTTGGCAACTCAGCAAAGACGACCCGCGCTTTCAACCCGGACTTGTCGTCCACACCACAGGTTGGCCATTATCGGAATCATCAACCACAGGCGGTGGTTTTCTCTATCATCTCGAAGATAACTTAATTGCGGTTGGCCTGATCACCGATCTCAACTACACCAACCCGTATCTGAGCCCATTTGATGAATTTCAACGCCTTAAACATCACCCCAAATTCGCCGAACAGTTAACGGGGGCCGAACGCATCGCCTACGGTGCCAGAGCGCTCGCCAAAGGCGGCCTTTTTTCTCTGCCCAAACAGCAGTTCCCAGGCGGACTATTGATTGGCTGTGACGCGGGCACTCTCAATGCAGCGAAAATAAAAGGTTGTCACACAGCCATGAAATCTGGCCTTTTGGCCGCAGAATCTGTATTTAACGCACTATTAAACAGTAAAAACCAAGCCAATTATCAACACTTGTTTGAGCGCTCTTGGCTCTATAGTGAACTCAATCAACAACGTAACTTTCCGGGGGCCATCCACAAATACGGATCTTTGATTGGCGGGGCACTGGCACTGCTTGAACAAAATATTTGGCAGCGCTTAACCGCCGGTACATCGAGTTGGGATATTAAAGATACCCAACCAGACTATGTGGCTTTGTATGAACAAACTCGCTGTAAACCGATTCACTACGATAAACCTGATGGCGTATTAAGTTTCGATAAGCCTTCGTCAATGTATCTCTCTGCTACTTTCCATGAGGAGAACCAACCGTGTCACTTACAGGTAACCGATTTAAACATCGCCCTAGCGCAACATATGACACTATTTAACGAACCAAGTCAGCGTTATTGCCCCGCCGGGGTGTATGAAGTGATCGACGCACAAGGCAAACAAAAACTGCAGATCAATTCGGCCAATTGTCTGCACTGTAAAGCGTGTGACATCAAAGACCCTTCGCAAAACATTACTTGGACACCGCCAGAAAGTGGCGGGCCTAATTACCAGAATATGTAACTTATAACGCGCACTCAGGGTGAATTTAACAGCACAACATAAGACGTTTTTACTTTGTTGGAGTTAAGTTATCCGGCTTGGCTCTTTTGCCGAATTGTTGCTAATTTTCGTCTTAATCGATCACTTTATTAACATCTCAAAATAAATCCATCATTGATTTAAAAAGAGATTCCAATCACATTTTATTCGGTTATAATTCGCGCCACTGCGATTTATGTTGATAAACGCAAACTTAATTTGAAGAAATCGACAGCTAACCGAACCTCGCTAACGAGGGAAAATGAGAGTAATAATGAGCAAGATTGATAAAGCAATGCGAATCCTACTAGCAGGATTTTGTATCAACCTTTGTCTTGGCATCCTGTATGCTTGGAGTGTATTTAACAAAGCGTTAGTCACAGAGTCTGGCTGGAGTGCCGCTGAAGCATCGGCTCCTTATGCAACCGCAACGATCACCTTTTCTATCTGCCTTCTTGTTGCGGGCATCTTGCAAGATCGCATGGGTCCACGTCTGATTCTGATCTTAGGTACTGTACTTACCGGCCTTGGCATGATCGCGTCTGGTTTTGTTAACTCACCGCTTATGCTCAACATCACCTTTGGCGTGATCACCGGTGCAGGTATCGGTTTTGGTTACGCTTGCCTATCACCTTCAGCCATGAAATGGTTCCATGCGTCGAAAAAAGGCATGGTTAACGGCATCATCGCAGCAGGTTTTGGTCTTGCGGCTATTTATCTGGCGCCAGTGACTTCCGCTTTGATTGACAGCATGGGTATCCAAACTAGCTTCTTAGTTCTTGGTATCGGTATCCTTGCTATTGCGGTTCCTTTAGCCGCCACTATTAATAATCCACCAGCGGATTACACCCCTGCTGAGCCTAAACTCAAACAAGGGCAAGCTCCTAAAGTGGTTAAAAAGTCTGATGACCTAACTTGGAAAGCAATGCTAAAAACGCCGCAGTTTTATTCACTGTGGATCATGTATGCATTCGCGGCATCGGTTGGTCTAATGATCATCGGCAATATCACCACTATCGCCAGCGTTCAAGCAAACCTACCCAATGCGGTTTACCTTGCGTCTATCTTAGCAGTATTTAATTCAGGTGGCCGTGTTGCTGCTGGCATGTTGGCTGATAAAATTGGCGGCGTGCGTACTCTACTGCTCGCATTCGTGCTACAAGGCGTAAACATGGTTCTGTTCGCGACATTCAATACAGAGTTCACGCTTATCATCGGTACTGCTATTGCGGCTGTTGGTTACGGAACGCTTCTCGCCGTATTCCCTACTCTAACCGCAGAATTCTACGGTCTTAAAAACTACGGGACTAACTACGGCGTGCTCTACACTGCATGGGGTATCGGTGGTGCCATCGGCGCAGCTGTAGTTGGCTTCTCAATGACTAGCGGCGAAGGTTATGCACTCGCTTATACCGTTTCCGCGGTTATGATGGCGGTGTGTATTGTTCTTGCCGTGATTACTAAGCCGATGACTGAAGCTAAGATTGCGCAACTAAAAACCGCTTAATTAATTGATTTTGAAATAGAAAGGCTTAACCTTAAGGTTAAGCCTTTTTTGTATAAATATAGTATGCCGATGAATTTACGAACATTTTTTATATTAATTCTGATTTCTACCTTCGCAGGGTGCGCCACTTATGCAGGATTCAATTACGATCGGTTGTTTGGCGTTGCCAGTGTTCAACAAAGAGACACTGAAGCCGCTAGTGTAGACAGTCATTTTTTCTTAAATGATGTCAAACCGATTATCGACAATCGCTGTGTGGTATGTCATGCCTGTTACGATGCGCCTTGCCAACTCAAAATGTCATCAGTGCAAGGCATTGACCGAGGGGCGAGTAAAGATTTGGTCTATGAAGGTACTCGTCTCACGGCTACCAAACCACAGCGCCTCTTTGAAGATGCCCAAACCACTCAGGAGTGGCGAGATCTTGGCTTTCACCCAGTCCTCAACGAACGGGTACAAAACCCAACCGCGAACCTAGAAGCTGGGCTGGTTGCGCGTATGCTGCAACAAAAAGAGTCGCATCCGTTACCTGATCAAACTCAGTTACAAGGGTTTGATTTTGCCGTGGATCGCTCGCAAGTCTGCCCAACGATTGAAGAATATGACCAATACTTGCAAGACTACCCAACCTGGGGAATGCCTTATGGGATGCCAAACCTGTCAAGTAATGAGTATGCAACCTTGATGAACTGGTTGCAAAACGGCGCGAAGATGAACAAGCCCATCGCGCTCACTGCCGAGCAAGCAGAACTCGTTTATCAATATGAAACGTTACTCAACAAGGGAACTCATAAAGTTCAGTTAACCGCACGTTATATCTATGAGCACCTGTTTTTATCCCATTTGTACTTTTCTGATCTCAACGAAACCACGCCACGTTTCTTTAGTTTAATACGATCTGAAACACCACCGGGTCAACCCGTAAAACGGATTTCGACACGACGTCCGTATGATGATCCCGGCGTTGAACGAGTCTATTATCGTCTGATTCCGGTCCAAGGCACCATTGTCGATAAAACCCACATGCCCTTTGCCCTAAATCAGGCGCGGATGCACAACTGGAAGTCGTGGTTTATTGATGCAGATTACACCGTTGCGCAATTACCAGGTTATAAACCCGATGTGGCGGCGAATCCAATGACTGCTTTCATCGACTTGCCCGTCAAAGCCCGATTCGAATTTATGCTCGATAACGCGCAAAACACCATCAATGCCTTTATCAAAGGGCCTGTATGTCGTGGCCAACTCGCGCTTAACGTAATCAACGATAGATTTTGGGTATTCTTTCTCGACCCGGAAAAATCCGATATTCCCGAGGTTAATGAGTTTTATCGCTCACAAGCCGATAACTTAAAACTGCCAAGCGAATTAGAGAGTAACACTTTACCTGTTACTCACTGGGTATCCTATTCCCGCCAACAAGCGCGTTACCTTAACGCCAAGTCTGAGTTTGTTAATCGCTGGTTTGCCGGAGGTAAATACCTGACTACCGATATAATCTGGACAGGTAACGACACTAACCCCAACGCTGCGCTAACCGTGTTCAGACACTTTGATAGCGCCTCAGTCGTGCAAGGTTTAGTCGGTGAGCCGCCTAAAACCGCTTGGATTTTGGATTACTCACTAATCGAGCGTATCCACTATTTACTCGTGGCTGGCTTTGACGTCTACGGCAACTTTGGCCACCAGTTGATCACACGTATGTTTATGGACTTCTTACGTCTTGAAGGTGAAAGTAATTTCATCGCCTTGTTACCACAAGAGATGCGCCATCAAGAGCAATCAAGTTGGTATCAAAATCAAAGTACCCAGTTTAGTGACTTTTTACTTCGTAATGTAAAACCGTTTAATCAGCCATCACAGGTGCTCTATCAAAGCGATAATCCGAAAGCTGAGCTGTACAACATTCTTAAAACCCAGCTTAACCCCGTACTAAGTAACCGCTACGAGATTGAACAAACTGGCTTCTCCCCAGCGAATGAAGAGTTGCTACGTTCGATAGACAATATCAAAGGCCAAGGGGTGTTTTATTTGCCACAAATCATGATGTTAATGATTGAATCACAACAAGGTGATGAGCAACTGTTTACCTTGCTCCACAACAATGCCCATACCAACATTTCGAGTCTGTTTGATGAAGAAAGTAATCGAGACCCAAAAAATGATGACCTTACTTTAGTTCGTGGAGTGATCGGCAGCTATCCTTCGGCGTATCTATCTCTCAAGGAACAGCAGATTCCTCAGCTAGTAAAAATGTTGCGCTCTATTAAAAGTGAAGAAGATTACGTTAAGTTGTTGGATACGTTCGCGGTTCGTCGTAGCTCAGACAAGTTCTGGCCATTTAGTGACAAGGTTCATCAATGGTATCGTACCAATCAACCTATCGAATTTGGTTTACTTGACTACAATAGATTTGAGAATAGGTAGAACCGTTCAACTGCGCAGACAACGCAAATGGAGGTAACCATGGGTATTAACGATAGCATTCGAGCGTTGGAACAACAGATCTATGTCGCTTGCTCTGAAGGAGATTACGACACAGTCAATATGCTTGAGCATCAATTGGACAGCTTACGCAATAAAGCTGAGCATCCCTTTGATGACGATCCCAACGCGTCAGAATCGACCATCTTCCCAGAAGATAATCAGTACTAAATTGTCAACGCCCTAGCAAAAGCTGGGGCGTTTTATTTAGCGGCTCTTGTACGATTCTTTATCAATGCCGTGTTTTTTCATTCTTAAGTACAGCTTTTTTCGCGGTACTTGTAGGTAACTGGCCGCGTCACTCACACGACCCGAGTGAAGAAATAACGCATCTTCAATCACCCCCTTCTCATAATCCCCCACCAACTCATCAAGCGGCAGCAAAGCTTCCTCTTGAGTGTAGAGTTTTTCTTTACCGGTCAACTTTATGATGCCAACGGCGAACAGTTCCGCCACATTGCGTAGCTCACGCACATTTCCCGGCCAATGATGAGTCCGTAAGATCGACAAGTAACTTGGATCGACTTTCGGCACACTTTTACCAAGCTTAATACAGCTCAACTTGAGAAAATGATGAAACAACACCGCCACATCGTCAGGACGAAAACGCAGTGCTGGCATCTCTATCACGCCTTGATTGAGAACATAATAGAGCTCGGGAACTAACTTAGCCTCAGCAATCAACTGTTCTGGGTTTTGGTTCAAGATAGCAATCACCTGCAGCGGCTGGTTGTTTCTCTCTTTTTCGATGATCGCTTGAGCTAACGTGCGTTGGCAAGCTTCGCTCATCAGCTCAATATTGTCTATCAGCCAAGTGGAGGAGGCTTGGCTGCTTATTTGTTGAACAAGTTGTTCACCATCGTTGCAGGCCTCGCTACTCAACCTGAACGCATCTTGTCGATTGTTATCGGCCAGATCGTGGATCAATTGCGCCACTAAATGACGGCCCGCGCCTGTCTCCCCCCACACCACAACATGATTTTTAAGTAAAGCAAACTGAGAAATACAATGACGCATCTGCTCTAACTGAGCGGAATGACCAATTAAACTACGATCAATGCTTGAGGCCATCGCTCGCTTTTGCTCAATAAATACTTTGCGAAAACTGAGTTGCTCTTTAACCACTTCCAATAACAGCGCAGGATTAATTGGTTTTTCAACAAACTCACATGCGCCTTTTTTGAGCGCCTCGACAGCCATAGGGATATCGCCATGACCAGTGATAACAATCACTGGAATCCGCTCGTCCAATTGCTTGATTTTTTGCAGCAGTTCCAAACCATGCATCTGCGGCATATACATATCGAGCAATACCACACCAGGCCAATCCGGGTTAAGAAACTGACTGACAAGAGTCGGGTCGGCAATAGGTTTTGCGGTCAAACCTGCTAACGCCATCAAATGCATATAAGAGTCCAACACATCCTGGTCGTCATCAACCAATAGGACAGAGTAATTAGGATTGTTCATAAGGTAATTCCAAAAGTACTAACGCGCCGCGGCGAAGGCTCGACGCGAGGTAAATGTGACCAGCATACTTCTCTATCAGTGACCGGCTGATGCTTAACCCAAGGCCAAGACCCACCTCTTTGGTAGTGGTAAAAGGCGTGAAGAGTTTAGTGATAATCTCAGGCTCAAAACCATCACCACTATCTTCAATAGCAATGATGTGATGACTTGCATTACTGTCGAGATGGTAAATAGCAACACAGCGTAACTCGCCATTTGATTCACTGATTGCATCACAACTATTGACCATTAAATTAATCAACACCTGCTCTAATGCCAATGCACTAAAGGTAATGCGTAACTGTGGGTCAATATGGTTGTTAAGCGTGACCAATTGGCGCTTGGCCTTAGTGTTGACTATTGTCATTGCCTGTTCGACCACTTCATGCATCTGCAGCAGCTCTGCAGGCTGATCGCCATCCGATTTTTTTGCAAAGCTGCGTAAGCTTGCTATTACCTTACTCATTCGACTCGCCAACGCTTCCACTTGAGTTAACGCCTTGTTCACACCTGTAAACTCGTTGGCATCACTGGATAGTTTGGCACTATAAATATACGTCGACATCGCATTTAACGGCTGATTAAGTTCATGCGCTAGACTTGTCATGGTTTGCCCCACCACCGCCATTTTCGCAGCTTGAATGAGTTCACCTTGCGTTTGCTTGAGGTGGCGCTGAGCACGCTCTCGCTCAAGTACTTCTTGTGACAAATGTTGATTCTTTTCGATTAAATCGTGGGTTTTTTCATCCACTAACTTTTCTAGCTCACGCGCGGTCAACTCTTGTTGGGTCACGTTGGTAATAGTGACAATCACCTTGTTAAGCTGTCCATGGGAGAACTGGTGAAAATCAAAGTGTAAGTAACATGGCTCTGCGTTTCCTACACTAAGCGTTAATTCATCTTGCCCTTGAGTGAACAACTTTCCTTCACGGCTAAAGATACGGGCTAACTCTAACTGATTGCCTCGGTCGAGGATCTCCCAAATCGGCTTATGTTCAGCACTTGCTTCTGTCGAGAGAAGACGGCGTGCGCTTAAGTTTTGCGATTCAACATATCCAGCTAAATCACAAGTCAGTAAACTCGCCGAAGTATTATTGATAAGGCTGATCGCATTGGTGCGCTGTATCTCTTTGACACTTTCACCATATTCGATCAATTTTTCACTCAAACGGCCAATTTCGTCCTGGCCATCGACTTGGATTGGATAACCTAATTCCCCTCGCGTAATCGCATCAATACTGGTACTCAACGCGGTCAAACGCGCGACGATACGACGATTGATAAAGTAGTAGGTTAAAAACAGCGACATCAAGATCGACACACTAAAACAAACCAATAGCACCCGATTACCATAGGACACCAAGCTAGCCGTCTGCTTCTTAACATCAATAAAGCTCTTATCAGCAAGAGTAACGATTTGGCCTATCTGCTGATGAATCTCATTGAGCTGGCGATCGATGTTCTGATTCAAAGCAATAATTCTTTGGTTGAGCGTCACTTTATCCAAGATCTGCAAATAAAATAGTCCATCGGGTGCGAGCAAACCTAACAGCTCTTCGTTTAACTGCTGATAGGCGATGGCAGAAGGTAGATTGACAATCACCTTACTGTTCGTCCTCAGCTCATCCAATTTATATTGAATAACTTTGGTCGCGTTATGTACCTGACCAAGCTGCTGCGCTTCCATCACATCGCCAATCATGCCAAACACGTTCGATTCAAGATCAAGAACCTGCTGGATAGTACGCAGTTGTTCAAGAGCGATATTACGCCTTTCCTCAGTGTCATCTCGTTCGATTAACCAATGTAACTCTTGACGAATCGGCGTCAGTTCGGCACGAATGTCTTGCTGTAGCCAATTTAATTGCTCTTTAAGCTTGTTGATCTGCCTTGTTTGCTCAACGCGCTGTAATACGAGATCGCTGTAATGACGCAAGGTTTTTTCCAGCTCAAGGTAGAGTTGAGATAAATTGACACTGTCGATATCGCTCAAGCCATCTTGCTCATGCTTGCTTAAGGTACGCTTGATTGACTCGATTAAGGTGGATAACGTAACCACCTGATTGTTCAACTCAACCTTATTAGTAATGGTCGGCAAAAGTTGCACTTGGTAACGGATTTCACTGCTGCGACTCTCAAGTAAGTAGCTGGTGTTATATTTAGGCACGCTCTGTTCAAGTAACTCACTCACTTGCCCATCTAGCTTGCTCCAAGTTAACCATGCCACTACGCTCACCACGGTTAGCAGCAACGTAGTACCAGCAAAAGCCAATATCAGCTTAGCACCAATGGTGTTCCACTTTTTCATTGGCTGCGCTCTTGTTGCAATTGGCTGATACGCGTGGCGACTTGAGTCAAATTGGCGTCAAATTGGGCACCAAATCGATAGCCAAACTCAGCCAACATCGCACGCTCCAAACCGCTGGACTCAATGTCATCTGCCATGTTTTTATTCATTGTGTCTGAGTACTGTTTGATTTGCTGCTCAGACATTGGGATATCAAACAGCTGTGCTTGCAACGCTTCGAGTTCTTTGCTGAGGATTGAATTGGCCGACGCCACTTGTTTAAGCATCATTAAACTCAACCACGCGTCTTGCAATTCAGGTAACCGCTTGGTGATAGCCTCGTCAAACATCAAATTGACCAGTTTTTCACGTGCCATCAGTGAGTGAATATCTAAACGGGGAATATCGTTGCTATACAGCGCCGGATCAGCAATCGCATGCTTCGAAAAGCTGCTGGCGAGCATCGTGGTTTGTACCTGTTTCGATAGCAGCAATTCAACAAACTGCTCCGTCACAGCCTTATCTCCGGGCTGTTCAATTACGCCAATGTAAGTCGGCATAAGCGTAAAATCGTGATCGTAGCCAAATTCGACATAGTTAAACTGGTTTGACTGCACCAATGCATAACTGTCAATGGTTGGGCCAATCGCAAACTGACCTTTGGCAACATAATCGCTAACGCCAAAACTACGTGATGAAATCGTACCTAGATTGGCCCCCACATTAAGAAGGATTGACCAACCTTTATCCCAGCCATAACGCGTTAGGATACTCTCAACCATCATTTGTGTGGTCCCCGAGCGGCTAGGCGTACTCATGGTCAAATGGCCAAAATAGTCAAATGATGTGAGATCAATAAAACGCTTCGGTTTCTTGAGACCGTTGGCAGAAAGGTAGTCGTTATTCCAAACCAACCCTGCCCCCGAGTAACCAACACTGGTCACTTTACTTTGATCGGGCAACACGAACTGACTCAACCAAGCCGGCAATTCGTTAGCAAAGGTTACCGGTGACAATTGATGGCGTTTATTCAACTCTTGCATTAGAAAGGGCGATGAGCTCAATACCACATCGACATCTTTAATATAGCTTTTATTTAGCAGTTGAATCGCAGATTGAGTTCTGCGGTGCATCAGTTTGATATCCACATCAGGGTAGCGCTGTTTATAATCCGCAATAAGCTCAGCAACGGGATCACTAGAAAATGTGGTTAAGATAACCAGTTGTTCTTGGCTGGAGAAGCTAACTGGACTAAATAGCCCCATCGCCGTCAACCATGCCGCATAGATTACCGCGCGTGTACTACAGGTTGCCACGTCACAAAGTCCCTCAAAATGTGCGTCATTTCAAAATCTGGCAACAAGCTGATAAAAGGCTTGATGGATGATTGGGTCAAAGCTGACGCAATGCTTCCCCCTCTCTATGCATAATTCTATCAATTTATCGCCCAATCGCGCGGTTTAAAGTGCCATATTTAACCCATGCCAATCACTCACTTGAGTCACTTTTGCCTCAAAAGTCCCTTTTTGAAGCTCTAATCACAACTCGACATGATGCTCCCGACAAATCAATTAACGTCATTTATTCGGAGTAAACAACTATGTTTAATTTCTTTAAAACTCGTCCGGACGCCCCCTTGTCCGACGGCAACAAAACCGCCATGCAAGCGCGATTCAAAAGCTACCAATGGCAAGTGTTTCTGGGTTTAGTATTTGGTTACGCGGTATTTTACGTGGTACGTATGAGTTTAGGTGTGGTTAAGAAACCCATGCTTGATGCTGGTATCGTTACCATTGAAGAGTTGGGTATTATGGGTTCAGCCTTCTTCTTTACTTATGCAATAGGTAAATTCTCGAACGGCTTCCTCTCTGATTATGCCAACATTGGCCGCTTTATGTCGTTCTCATTACTGTTGTCTGGCGCGACCGCGATTTTCATGGGTCTTAATACCACGGCCTTTTTCTTTATTTTGCTTTGGGGCTTAAACGGTTGGTTCCAATCGGTAGGATCTGCACCTTCGTGTGTGTCTCTGTTCCAGTGGTTCTCACCAAAGCAACGTGGTAGCCGTTACTCTATCTGGGGTGGATCACGTAACATCGGTGAAGGTATCACCTGGATCCTGACAGCAACACTAGTCAGCTACCTAGGTTGGCAAGCAGGTTTCATTGGTGCTGGTATTGCGGCAATCATCGCAGCACTTTGCATGTTCTTTATTCTTAAAGACCGTCCTCAAACTTATGGTCTACCAGATGCCGCAACAGCATTTGACGAAGAACCAGAAATCAAGAAGACGAACGATCCAAAAGAAACGCGTCGTGCGCAAATGTTCATTCTTAAGCAACCAACCGTATGGCTAATTGCTGCTGCGTGTGCTGCGATGTACGTATCTCGCTACGCCATGTCGTCTTGGGCTGTGCTTTACCTACAAGAGTCCAAAGGTTACTCACTGATTGACGCCGGTTTTGCAATGTCTACTTACCCAATCGCGGGTCTAGCTGGCGCGATTCTATCTGGCATCATCTCTGACAAGGTATTTAACGCTAACCGCCACATCCCAACACTTCTGTACGGTATCGCTAACATTGCGGGTATGTGTTTGATGTTCTTCGGTCCTGATAACCGTGTTATTGACGCCGTTGCACTTGGTCTAATTGGTTTTGCAATTGGTGGTCTAGTGGTATTCCTGGCTGGTCTGACTGCTTGTGACCTAATGCCTAAGAACGCAGTAGGCGCGGTAAAAGGTTTCATCGGTTTGTTCTCTTACATGGCGGCATCCGCTCAGGAAATGGTCTCTGCATCACTGATCAAGATTACTGAAGTAGATGGTGTCACTACGTACGACTTCTCCCAAGCACAGTACTTCTGGCTAGCCGCTGGTGTGGTTTCTCTACTACTCGCGCTAACGGTTTGGAATGCGAAAAAAGTCGTTGATATTGACGAATCACACAGTGACCTCAAGCCAAGCACTGCGAGCTAATGACACAGATTGAGGGGCCTTCGTTGGCTCCTCTCTCTCATTTTCTCCCTTTTTTTTAATTTGTGTCGTTATAGGTAATATTATGAATAAAACTAAAATTGTCGCGACGCTTGGCCCAGCAAGCCAAGATGCCGAAACGTTAGCAGAAATGATTCGAGCTGGTGTCAATGTCGTACGGCTCAACTTCTCCCACGGTCATCAGCAAGACCACATTGCGACGGCTCTTAAAGTTCGTACTATCGCCAGACAACTTGGTAAACATGTCGGAATTTTGGTTGACCTTCAAGGCCCTAAAATCCGAATTTCATGCTTTGAAGCTGGCGCCATCCATCTTAATCAGGGCGATATTTTTTACTTAGATGGTCAACTGGCGCCTAACGCTGGTAATCAGCAAGCGGTCGGTCTTGATTACCCTCAATTGATTCAGGATCTGGAGCCAGGAAATATTCTGCTACTTGATGATGGCCGCATACAGTTGGAAACATTGGCCGTTGATAAAAAGATGCAAAAAGTCAAAACCCGCGCACTCAATGGCGGTAAGCTTTCAAATCGCAAAGGAATTAATTTACTCGGTGGCGGTTTATCTGCGCCAGCTCTGACCGACAAAGATAAACAAGACATCACCACCGCCACTCTGATTGACGCTGATTTCTTGGCGGTCTCATTTCCGCGCAATGCAGACGACTTACATTACGCCCGCTCTATCGCGGTTCAAGCCGGATGCAATGCGCAAATAGTGGCAAAAATCGAACGTGCGGAAATTGTCACTGATGAAGATTCGATGGACAAAGTGATCGCCGCTTCAGACATCATCATGGTCGCACGTGGCGATCTGGGTGTCGAGATCGGCGATGCGCGTCTACCTGCGGTGCAAAAAGCGTTGATTTCACGAGCGAAGCACCTAGGTAAACCCGTAATCACTGCCACCCAAATGATGGAATCAATGATTGAAAATCCTCTACCAACCCGCGCTGAGGTGATGGATGTCGCCAATGCGATCATTGACGGTACCGATGCAATCATGTTGTCCGCTGAGTCTGCGATGGGAAGCTACCCTGTAGAAACGGTGAAGGCAATGGTTAGAATTGCCGAAGGCGTTGAAGCTGAAAGCGTATGTTCGGGTGCCTGCTGGGAGCAGATTCAACAATTGTGCAGTGACAGCAGCAAAAGCTTTGCTATCTCATCGATGATTTCTGCGGCACGTTCAGAGCAAGCACTAGGCGTTGCTGTCTACACAGAAAGTGGTGAAACACCTTTGCTGATGTCTCGCTGCCAAAGTAAAGCCGTGATATGGGCATTGAGCAATGATGAAAAGCTACTGACAAGAATGAGTATTCTACGCGGCGTAGAGCCTATGTATCTCGACACAACTCATTCATCGTCAGATGCAGCATTAATCGTCATCCCCCTATTGAGTAATGAGCTGGCTAAACGTGGTATCTCGTCACTGCTTATCTCTCGTTTTGAGTCGGTTGAAAACGTCGGTGATATCAACATCAGTCGACTGGTTCAGATCAAACCAAGCACCTGCATTGCTGCCTAACGATGGCAGTTAACTTGCCCTCCCCCACCCTCGCTCCACAGGGATTATAGGGATTTTGGCCTACCTTCGGGTAGGTCCTTTTTGTTTATGACAGTGATCAACACGCCACGTCTATTTTTACGTTAAAGTCTCATCCATACTAAAAACACCGCTTTACAAAGCACGTTTTAACGCTATTATTTGCACGCAAACGATTACCTCACTTTTAGCGTGCTTATTTTGAGGGTTTTATGCTGTCCGATATCGATATCTGTCGTAAGACAATTCTCCAACCCATTACCCAAGTCGCGCACAATGCAGGACTAAGGGATAGTGAATTTCATAGCCAAGGTAAATACAAAGCAAAAGTTGCATTAGATACCCTTAAACGTCTGCAACATCACCCCACGGGAAAGCTTGTTTTAGTCACCGCTATCACTCCAACTCCGCTTGGCGAGGGTAAGACAGTAACAACCATTGGTCTTTCGCAAGGATTGGCTAAGTTACAACAATCCGTGATGGCATGCATCAGACAACCTTCTATGGGCCCAATTTTCGGCGTCAAAGGCGGTGCCGCAGGTGGTGGTTACTCTCAAGTGGCTCCAATGGAAGAGCTCAACCTCCATTTGACAGGAGACATTCACGCCGTGACTGCCGCGCACAATCTAGCGGCCGCGGCTATCGATGCCCGCATTTATCATGAACAACGTTTGGGGTATCAAGACTTCGAGCAGCGCAGTGGTATGAAAGCATTACGCATTGATTGCAAGCGTGTAGTTTGGAAGCGCGTGATGGACCACAATGATCGCGCGCTGCGGATGGTCACGGTTGGGCAAAATGAACCGGACAAAACCGTTAATGGCTTTGAGCGTCTCGATGGTTTTGATATTTCGGCAGCCTCCGAACTGATGGCAATCTTAGCCCTAGCAAGTGATTTGAAAGACTTACGGTCTCGCATTGGTCGTATTGTGGTCGCTTATAACCTCGAAGGCCATCCTGTTACAACTGAAGATCTTCAGGTAGCAGGCGCGATGGCTGTCAGTATGAAGGAAGCGATTGAACCAACGCTAATGCAAACGCTTGAAGGAGTACCGACGTTAATTCACGCCGGACCATTTGCCAACATCGCCCATGGGAACTCTTCGATCATTGCCGACAATATTGCCACCAGGTTATGCGACTATACCGTCACTGAAGGTGGCTTTGGCTCTGACATGGGGTTTGAAAAAGCCTGTAATATTAAAGCGCAAATGTCAGCCAAGGCACCAGACTGTGCGGTCATCGTTGCGACCCTGCGTGGCCTCAAAGCCAATTCGGGCCACTACCAATTAATACCTGGGCAATCTATTCCTGACACCCTATTTGCCGATGACGAGCAAGCTCTTGAGTCAGGGTTTGAGAACCTCAAATGGCACATTAATAACGTCAATAAGTACGGCGTACCAGCCGTAGTTGCGATCAACCGCTTTCCACAAGACAGCGAACATGAATTGCAGTTACTCAAACAATGGGTCGAATCCCTACCAAACAATGTTGCGGTCGCAATTAGTCAAGGCTTTAGCCAAGGCGGTAATGGCACGTTAGAACTGGCGGATAAAGTCATCCAACAATGCACCAAACCATCGATATTCAAACCTCTTTATCACTTTTCTCAGCCCACGGAGGAAAAACTGATGGCGGTTGCTGAAAGTGGTTATGGTGCAGCCAGTATTACGTTTAGTGACAAAGCTAAGCAGCAACTCGCCGATCTTAAACATCATGGATTTGATAATCTTGCTGTCTGTTTGGCCAAAACACCGATGTCGATTTCAACCGATGGTTCGGTCAAAGGGGTACCGAAAGGCTTTGATGTCCCCGTTCGAGAGCTCAGGCTTTGTGCTGGTGCAGGGTTTGTCTATGCTCTGTGTGGTAATGTCATGACAATGCCTGGCTTACCCGAAAAACCCGCTTTCATGCATCTCGATATCGATGATAATGGCGATATTATCGGCTTAAGCTAATTTGGCGCATGCTAACAGCAAACTAAGCAACATTAAGTACTTGGTTTGCTGTTGATTTGTATCGCCATTCCATGAAGTTAGTCGTGAGATGGTGTACCATGAAATGACAGTCTCTCAACAATCGGACGTTTTCATGGAAGCAGAGCTACTGGAAATTAAAAACTTCCTATCCCAACACCCTCCTTTTGACGAATTGGAAGATGATGTACTTAATTACATCACTAAAAATGTCGAAATTTCCTATTATCGTGAAGACACTCCCGTCATTCACTTCGGTGACGAGATCCACGATTTGTACGTTGTTCGCAGTGGCGTTATTGAGTTGTATCGTCGCAAAGGCGAGTTATACAATCGACTTGATGAAGGCGCGCTATTTGGACAGATGGGAATTTTAACCCGTAATAAAGTACGTTTTCCTGCCAAAGCCATCAAAGATAGTTTGCTCTACTGCATCCCTGAAGCGGTGTTTCAAGAGCTGTATGAAAATCATGAATCCTTTGCCGATTTTGTAGAGGTTGAAAACAACGCTCGCCTGCGTAACACGGTTTCTAATAGTAATGAGCGAAATGACCTAACCACATCCAAATTGCGAACGTTACTCAGCGGTGAGGCCCCGTTCATCCATAAAACAGAGTCGATTCAAAACGCGGCAATAAAAATGGCCGATGAGAATGTGTCATCACTGCTAATTATTGACCCCAATATCACCGATGATGACGAAAGCGATAATAACCCGCTTGTTGGGATCATAACTGACCGAGATCTTTGTACTCGGGTGTTAGCACAAGGCCTCGATCCGGGTGATGATGTCGCGAGCGTGATGACCACAGAAGTCATTTCACTCGACTACAACGCGTACGTGTATGAAGCGATGCTAACCATGCTGCGCTACAATGTCCATCACCTACCAGTGCTCAAAGACAAAAAGCCAATCGGTATTATCGAAGCCACTGACATTGTGCGCTACGAGTCGCAGAACTCTTTATTGCTGGTGAGTAGTATTTTCCAACAGCAGTCTATTGAAGAGCTCGCCACCCTTGCAGAGCAAGTGAAAGATAGCTTTGTCCGTTTAGTTAACGAAGATGCTAACTCGCACATGGTTGGCAGTGCAATGTCAGTGATTGGCCGCAGCTTTAAGCAACGTATTATTGAACTCGGTGAAGAAGAACTTGGCGAGCCACCCGTACCGTACTGTTTTGTCGCGTTAGGATCGATGGGACGTGATGAACAGTTGTTGGTCACCGACCAAGATAACGCCATTATTCTTGATAATACCTTTATCAAGGAAGAGCATGATGCGTATTTCGCTGAACTTGCCAAACGTGTCTGTGATGGATTAGACAAATGTGGCTACAGCTACTGTACTGGCGATATTATGGCCACAAATCCAGATTGGCGCATGACCCGTACCGAATGGGAAGAGTGTTTCGCTGATTGGATCGACAACCCTAACCCTAAAGCGTTGCTTAATGCTTCGATCTTTTTCGATCTTGATGGCGTCTATGGCCGGCTGAAGTGGGCTGAACAGCTTAATGGATTCATCGTTCGCCGTGCTCGACGCAATAACCGCTTCTTAGCTTGTCTAGCAAGAAATGCGATGAACCGGACTCCACCACTCGGTTTCTTTAAAGACTTTGTGATGGAAAAAGATGGTCAACACAAGAACTCGATTAATTTGAAGCGCCGCGGTACCGCGCCATTGGCGGATCTTATTCGCGTTCATGCTTTAGCCGTCGGTTCGCGCTCTAAAAACTCGTTTGAACGCCTAGACGATATTCACGATGCCGGAATTTTGCCCAAAGGCAAAGCGCGCGATCTCAGTGACGCGCTGGAGTTTATCTCTATGGTCCGCATTCGCCACCAAGCGTACGATGTAGAGAATCAGATCGATCCAGACAACAATATTGAACCCGAACACCTGTCTGAGTTTGAGCGTCGAAACCTTAAAGATGCTTTCCAAATTTTGAGCAATGCGCAGAACTTCCTCAAGTTCCGTTACTCTGCCAGCAAAAACTTTAAGTGAGGCACTGATGATCAGAAAAATCATGTCCCCACCGTCGATTGATTGGAAAGCCAAGTTCTCGCGGAAACTTGAAGTCATTAAAGATGATGCGTTGCGCAGTTACTACACAGCGGGAGTTCCTGATCCAAGCACGCCATTAAATGAAGTGACTTTTCTGGCGATGGACTTTGAAACCACAGGCCTAGACTCGCTTACAGATGACATCATTACCATTGGTACTGTGCCATTTACGCTCAATCGAATCTTTATCAATCAAGCAAAACATTGGACAGTAAAACCGCGTAGACAATTGGCAGAAGAGTCTGTCATTATCCACGGCATTACTCATTCGGATGTGCTCGATGCACCCGACCTCTCTGCAGTTTATCAAGATGTATTGGCTCAAATGTCGGGGCGTGTCATGGTGGTCCACTACCAGCGCATCGAACGCGAATTCTTTGCCAATGCGTTATTAACGCGAATTAATGAAGGGATTGAGTTTCCAGTCATTGATACAATGCAGATTGAATCACATGTGCAAAAGAAACATCATGGCGGCATCATCAATAAAATACGAGGCCGAAAACCTGAATCGGTTCGGCTAGGCGCCAGTCGCACTCGCTATGGTTTACCGCTCTATACCCCGCATCATGCTTTAACCGATGCGGTAGCAACTGCTGAACTACTTCAGGCGCAAATTGCCCATCATTACGATGCTAAAGTGCCAATTGGACAGTTGTGGATTTAATGCTTAAATAGTGGAGATAAAAAAGGGGGCGATACATCATCGCCCCCTTTTTCGTATGTTTAGCACAACCGGTTAGCGGCGCTCTGTTCTCATACCCATGATCAAACTGACACACATCAGCAAGAGTACAAAGGTAAATGGTAGCGCAGTAGAGATTGCCCCTGCCTGCAGCGCTTGAACCGCTTCAGAACCACCAACCCATAGCAAGGCAACTGCAATCGCCCCTTCCATGAAGGCCCAGAATATACGCTGAGTGACTGGTGCATCTACTTTACCACCAGCCGTGATACTGTCGATAACCAACGAGCCAGAGTCCGAAGAAGTAATAAAGAACACCAACACCAACACGACGGCAATGATTGACAGAATTGAGCCATAAGGCAGAACATCAAACATCTGGAACATCGCAAGCGAAACATCAGTTAAACCGTTAGTACCAAGCTCACCGACATTGTTCATTACTTGGTCAATCGCCAAACCACCAAAGGTCGACATCCAAATAACCGTCACAGCCGTTGGAACCAGTAGAACAGCAGTAATGAATTCACGTACTGTACGACCTTTTGATACACGAGCGATAAACATGCCCACGAATGGTGACCATGAAATCCACCATGCCCAGTAGAATACTGTCCAGCCTTGGAACCAAGCTTCGTCTTGACGACCATGCGGGTTACTCAGCGGGATTAGGTTTTCTACGTATGCCATAAACGTCGTACCGATGTTACCAAGTACAATCGCGTAGCCAATCAGGGCAACCATAATCAGTAGCAAGAAGGCGATAACCATATTGATGTTACTGATCACTTTCACACCACCGTCAATACCACGCACAACCGAAACGACGGCGAGTAAGGTAACAACAGTGATAACGATAACTTGCAAGCCAAGACCAGAGTCAAGACCAAACACATGGTGAATACCACTTGCTGCTTGTTGTGCGCCTAAACCCAGTGATGTTGCCAAGCCAAACAGAGTGGCTAATACCGCGAGAATATCGACAATATGACCTGCCCAACCCCAAGCGCGATCGCCTAAAATCGGGTAAAAAATTGAACGAATTGAGAGTGGTAAGCCTTTGTTGTAAGCAAAGAACGCTAGTGAAAGCGCCACAACACCGTAGATAGCCCATGGGTGAAGGCCCCAGTGGAACATGGTCGCGCCAAGCGCTAATCTTGCAGCTTCCGGCGTATTCGCTTCTACGCCCAGCGGCGTTTCATACCAACCAGTGAAGTATGCGACAGGTTCTGCCACACTCCAGAACATCAGACCGATACCCATGCCTGCTGCAAATAGCATCGATAGCCAAGAAATATACGAGAAGTCGGCGGTTGCGTCAGTCCCCCCCAAACGGATTTTACCATACGGTGACACCACTAACGCCAAGCAGAAGATCACAAAAATGTTGCCAGACCAGATAAATAACCAGTCAAAACTGCCAATGATCTGCCACTTGATGCCATCGAGCGTCGCTTTCGCTGACTCAGCATCCATTATTAACACAGCGATTAAAAACGCTGCAATCAGACCCGCACTCCAGCCAAAGACCGGATTGTGCACATCGAAACCCCATTTCTGTACATTATCTTGACCGACCGTATAGTCGGTACTATCGATACTGTACTTATCTATGCCTTTAGTCATTTTTCCTCACTACCTCTAGTTTCAAATGCACAACAGATTGCCAACGCAGAAATCATTAGAGTTAAAATGATAATTTCAATACTACAATCTGATACACCTCTCATTATTTTACTCACATTATCGTTAAATTCCAGTAATGCGCTATTTTTTAACCATATTTTCTTAAATTAGCATAACGAAAGACCAATATTTAACCAGTGTACTAGTGCTTTATCTGTTGTAAATTTTAGTACACTAAACATGAGCCCTGTAAAAAAAAGTCTGGGAATCGGACCGACCACTGCTGTTTGTTGAAATAGAGGCTTTTTTTCAATGCTCGATTAAGGTATTTTGCGTTGTTTTCATTATCATTATAAAAGACAGTACTTAAGGATCTGAATTGGAAAAGCATGAAGAAGTCCTTATCTCGATTCGCCAAATTATCCGTGCGATCGATTTACACTCAAAGAAACTCAGCAAAGAATCGGGACTAACAGGCCCTCAGTTGATATTAATGCGCTCAATTCGCGAGTTGGGTGAAGTAACCATTCGTCAACTGTCTGATCATACGAATATGAGCCAAGCAACCGCGACAACGATACTAGACCGCTTAGAACGCAATGGACTAGTTCAACGTGTTCGCAGTAACAAAGACAAACGTAAAGTTCATGCTCACCTTACCGAGAAAGGTAACGTGTTACTCAGTCAAGCCCCAATGCCACTGCAACAGAGCTTTATTACTAAATTCCAGCACTTAGAAGAGTGGGAGCAGTCGCTTCTGCTTTCGTCTGTTCAACGCATTTCTTCGATGATGAATGCAGAAGAATACGACGTAGCGCCAGTTTTGGAAATTGGCAGTATCACACAACCAGAATATAAATAAGGACATTTGCTTTCACGCCCCTTTACGCTTACGTTTATTGAATAAAATTGTCAGTAGAGAGAGCTGGATGGGAAAGCATGAATCCTTACCTGAACTAACCGACGAGGCGATTCTCGACTTAAAACAGCAAAAGCGCGTTTTAAAAGTTATCGCCTTCATTACTTTGGCTGTTTTTATACCTCTTGGGCTTAAAAACATCCTCATCGGCGAAGTAATACTCGGCGTCGTGTTACTGACATTCGAAGTATCTTTATTGCTCGAGATCACTGCGATTATCTACAATCGCAAACGTTTACTCGGTATTTACCCGCCACTTATCTTGCTGATTTTCTCCGCCGTTCTCGCTGTCCGAATATTTGGAACGCTTGCCACGTATTGGCTATTTCCTGTAGTGATTGCTCTAGTGTTTCTTGTTCCCCACCGAGACGCGATTGTCGCCAATTTTATTTTGATTTCAGGTTCTGGATTCGCAGCTTTAATGCACCAACATTCGGAAATCTCCATTCGTTATATTGTTGCCCTTATTGTTACCGCGATTATCGTTCATATCGTCGTAAGATCAGTGCGCGAACTACAACTCGAGCTCAAACGTCTTCTCGTCACCGATGCGATGACAGGAGCCTATAACCGCCATCGACTGCAAGAGTCTTTGGTAACGGCTCGCGATATGTATCAATACTCAACCATTGCCATCATTGATGTGGATAATTTCAAATACGTAAATGATACATTTGGTCACGACATCGGCGATAATGCTCTGGTGCAGATCGTTGATCTTATTAACCAACATACCGAACATTCGGAATTGCTTTTCCGCTTAGGTGGTGATGAATTTTTATTACTTTTTTTAGGCAAAAACCAAGTTGACGTTAATCACACCATGCAATCCATCACTCGTGCAGTACGTCTATTACAAAACGAGCAAAACTTACCTCTAACTATCAGCAGTGGCATCGCTCAATCAATTGGTGATGAGAGCACCAAACAGTGGCTGAAACGGGCAGACCAAGCGTTATATCATGCGAAACAGTCAGGCAGGGACCAAGTCTGTGTTGCTAGGTCTGAACACCAATTAGATGTTGAAGAAGAGTGTTATCCAATCGCTAAAAGTTCGAAGACGCATTAAAGATGGGCAATTCGCTACCACCTTTAACCTGACGTATCGCTAAGTGAGTATGGATGTCTTTAACGTTTTCAAGTCGCTGTAGCTTACGGGTGAATCCTTCATACCCCAATAGATCATGGCTGACCACTTCAAGTAAATAATCATATGCCCCCGAAACCACATGGCAACTGATCACCTCATCCATATCTTGAATCGCGCACTCAAACTCATCAATACTAGTGGCTTGGTGATTACTTAAGCTCACTTCGACAAACACCGTCATACCAACACCAATACGATCTTTATTCAAGTAAGCCCGATAACTGGCAATAATACCGGACTCTTCTAGCCGCTTGATACGCCTTGCACAAGGTGATGCCGACAACCCGACCTTATCGGCAATATCGGCAGTGGCTTGACGTGCGTCTTGCTGCAGCAGTCTTAGGATATGTTTATCTATACGGTCCATCTCTTTTCGCCTTTTTCACGCGCCAATAACACTTTAAACGCGACTTTCTACTAACAACTCATAAAATCAGGACTAATATTGCCAGATATCGGCTTCATTTTCGCACCATAATGTTAACAAATTCAATTTAGCTCACGGATCGATATGCTTTCTGGTTACTTGGCAATGTTTACCACATTACTACTTTGGTCAGGTTTTTTTCTTTCGTTACGCAGTGGAGCGCATTCGGAATTAATGACCGGCGACATCGCTTTAACTCGCTTTATCATCCCTTGTTTGATCTTATTACCGATTGTCTACAAGGCACGAGCCAACATTGCCGTGATTCCAAAACGTTACTTGCTAGGTATGTTTGTTGGTAGCGGTTTGCCTTATTTAATGGTAGCGGGGACAGGAATGCAATATGCGCCAGTTTCTGACGGCAGTGCTCTTGTTCCTGGCACCTTGCCTTTGTTCGTTTCCGCCATCGCCGTACTACTGTTTAAGCAGCCGTTAAGTTCTCACCGAATCTTTGGATTAGTCTTAGTCATCTCAGGCATAGCCACTTTTTTATCGCAGAGTTTTTCTAATATGAACGACGGCTTACTGCAAGGGCATTTACTGTTTTTGCTTGGTAGTGTCATGTGGGCAACATTTACCATTTGTGCGCGAGTCTCTAACCTCGATCCACTCGCCGCTTCTGGGCTGGTATCATTACTTTCTAGCCTATCGTTAGTCTTACTGGTTTTAACTGGTGGTATTGATAGCTATCTAGTCACTCAATCTCTGTCGGCTTGGCCATGGCAAGAGTTATTTGGTCATATGATGTTACAAGGGATAGGCGCCGGGTTAATTGCCGCTTTTACCTACCTTCATGCTATCTCTGTGTTAGGAGCTGAACGAACGGCAGCATTTGGCGCCGCAACACCCGCCATCGCGACCCTGCTTGCTATTCCAGTGTTTGCTGAGTCTCCATCGCACTTAGGTTGGATTGCATTAGGGTTAATCTGTTTTGGAAGTTTAATCTCGAGTAATGTTTTACTTAAGAAGGATACGTCTTTGCACTATCAACCCCCATCATTTAAAAATTAATCGACTTTGATGTTGGTTGGCGATACAGGTATAGTCCTGCCGGTATTTGTTGATTTGGAACACCTGATTTGAAAACGCCTTGTATCGCAGCCTGCAAAAATAATCATGGTATCTGCAGTGGATGCCATCGCACCATGAATGAAATCGTTAACTGGCGTCATTTTTCTGATGCTGAGCGAGATACGGTCATCACTAATATTCAGCGACAGACGTCAACCCATCAATGCCCATCGTGCCATGCGCCAGCACAATGCGATATTAGTCAAGGTAAGGCCACTTGTTGGTGCTTTGAGGTAGAACAGCGTGACACATCAAGCCTGGTTGAGAATAGCGCCTGCTTGTGTCGACAGTGTTTAACCGCGCTTCCTCTGGCATAAAAACTCACCACATTCTGCATGATTATTTTCATTAGTTTATCTAATGGAAAAGTAAAATTTTTATCTTGTTTAAGATCACACTTTTTGATTGCGAGTTACTGTAACTCGCTCTAATATCTCGCGCCTAAATAGTTCCCTATTTGATTTAATTCATTAGCCTAGCTTTGCAAAGGCTATCTTTTTTACGCTTTGAATTTAGGTGTAGTAGAAAATGTCAGCGTCGTCTCAAGTGATTAAACTCGTGTTCCTTATCGCTATTTTGACAGCAGTGGGTCAAATGACTCAAACCATGTATGTACCTTCAATTGGTTATATGGCGAACGAGTTTTTGGTCTCGCCTGCCGCTCTTCAAGCGGTAATGGCGTGTTATTTGATCCCTTATGGCTTCTCACAATTTATCTACGGCCCAATGTCTGATCGCTTGGGTCGTAAGCCGATTATTATTGTTGGCTTGTTGATTTATATTGTCGGTTCTTTGCTAACTCTATTTGCCCACAGCTTTGAATGGTTTCTGGCAGGCAGTTTTGTTCAAGGGTTAGGCATTGGTTGCGGTGGTGCGATGTCACGTACGTTAACTCGCGATTTGTTTGAAGGTGCAGAGCTACATAAAGTAAACAGCTTGATCAGCATGTGTGTGATTTTTTCACCACTGTTAGCCCCCGTATTAGGTGGTTTCTTAACCGAAAGCTTTGGCTGGCGTTCAAGTTATATGTTCTTGGCACTCTTTGCGATTGCAGTGGTGATTACGATGATGACTAGTTTTATCGAGACATTGCCGCGTGAAAAACGCCGCTATGAGAAAGTCAGCCATAGTTATAAATTTGTGTTGTCTGATCGTCGCTTTCAAGGCTACTTAATCTGCCTAGTTGCGACCTTCTCAGGCATTGCTATCTTCGAAGCGGCAGCAGGCGTATTGTTGGGAGGTGTGCTTGAGCTACCTGCAACGACCGTTAGCCTATTATTTGTATTGCCGATCCCGGGCTACCTATTCGGTGCTGCGCTTTCAAGCTATATTGCGGCTAAATGCGATGAGAAGCGTGCGATGAGTGTTGGGCTTATAGCGACAATGGTTGGTGCACTAATTGTCTTGATCCCAGGTTTGATGGGTGAGACTACCGCGCCCACATTGATTGGTGGCGCGACACTCTATTTCTTAGGTGGTGGAATTTTGTTTCCAGCCGCTACGACTGGCGCGCTATCGCCCTTGCCTTATCACGCAGGCACTGGCGGTGCACTGTTGGGTGGTATGCAAAACTTAGGCGCCGGTTTAGCGACACTTGCAGCATCATTAATTCCGGCACCAAACCAGATGCCGCTAGGCGCATTAATGCTGATCATGTCGTTCATCGCCCTACTCGGCTTGCTGCGCGTATACCGCAAAAACGACCCGTCTAACGAGATGCCTTTGGCGATATAGATGGAAGAAAGGAGCTCATTGAGCTCCTTTTTATTTTTGATTATTGAGTTTGACTACCATTTTTTCATCAAGCGCCCAACAAGATTGGGGTGATAGGCCCAGCTATGATCAAATAGGCTCATTAACTCAGGATTACCGTATTTCGATAAACTGATCGCATGAAAGCGGTTTTTGGCTTTTTTGAGCTCGGCGACTTTATCAACCATCTGCTGAGATTGCTTTGGCGCGATAAAGTCTGAAATGACCACCATATCGGCATTTTTATATTTGCCACTACTCATCAACTCAATGGATTTAAACAGCACTGGCTCTAAATCGGTTCCGCCATGGAAGCTATAGCTTAAAAAATCACTCGCCTCACGAAGACCATCTTGCCTTGTCAACTCATAAGTAATTTGCTCAGTAGAAAACAGCATCACATAACAATCTCGATCCTCTGCCAGTGCAATTTGCATTAACGCATAAGCCATCGCCTTTGCACACTGTTCTGGGAAGCCACTCATCGAGCCTGATGCATCAACACAGACAATGAACGGTCCTTTCTCAACATCAACTTGCTTATTATCTGGTTGCTGAGCGCGGATCTTTCTTAGCGTTCTCGACTTTCCTTGCATGCGATAGTTCATTAAACGCTTATCGACTAAGTGTTTATAGAACACGACTTCTAACTCAGGATAAGCAAGGAATAAAGTTTCATTAGGCAGTAACTTGTTCAGATCATCGCTTTCATGAACGCCGACAATATCATCTGTCGCTTCATCTGACTTTTCTTCCACCATCTGCAACTCTTCAGCTGGCGCACGATTAAGCTCGGGATCATCAACCTGCCCTGCCATACGTCCAAGCTTTTCCGCGATCTCTTGTAGTCCCTTATTTTTCGCCAAAAATTCTGCATGGCGTTTCATCACCGTGAGATCGCTCTTACTCAATTTTGCCGATGCCATATCCCACAGTCTGCCTACGCTCGCTTGGTCTCCTTCTTGCGTGACTTTATCCATGTTTTTCATGGTTTCCATCCGCTGATAGAGATCTTTAAGCACTTTTTCTTGGTTCGCTTTTAACTCACTCAATTGGGCCTGGCGCAAGGCATCCGACAAACTTTGGTACCATTGATCGCAAAAATAGTGTGGCAACATTGGGTTATTAATCCCTTTGTTCTTTTCGATTAAACGCCTCGCTTGAAGATAAAAGGCAGAGTGCCACTCAAGCTTCCTGATCACATCAGGAATACGCTCAAAAAACTCTGATTCATTCCAATAAATAACCTCTTGATATAAAGCTATCTCTTGTTGAAATCGTTCTGTCTCACACACTTTAGTAATGCGTTTTTTAACGCTACCACGCCATTTGAGAAGGTGGCTTTTGACCGATGACTTGACGCCCGGGTTTTCCGCCACCATCATCACTTGTGACCGAGCCATCAGTTCATTCACTGCACTATCAAGCATGCCGGAATCGGCGATTGCTAAAACTAGGTTTAGACCATCTGCTCCTAACATATCGATTCCTTACGCGAAGAACTGGTTAAGGTTTTTAAAGCGAAAGGCGGTATGCTCACACTCCGTTTTAGTCGACTCCAGAACCTGTTGCAGCTGCTGTAAACTTGCTTCCATAATCCGAGGCAGCTCTTGATCAATAAAGCTATGCGGTAGAGCGCCGTGGAAATTTGCACGCACTTTTCTCAGGTGATGTTCAGCCGTTTCTAGCTGGGCCATCGCTTGCTCACTTTTGCTAACCCACTGTTGGTAAAGTGAGTCATCAAGGCCAGCATTAGTCACTAACGACACTAAGACAGCGCGGTTAGCAATGTCTTTAATCACTAAGTTACTTTCAGCATCTAGCTCAAAGCGCAGTCGACACAAATTGCTATTTTGATTAACGTAACCATACACGTCACCTTGGCCATCTTTGATCACGCGCTCTAGATCATTTTTTGCGATATACACCCAGCGGCTATCACCTTTCTCAGATTCAGACACCGATAAATTGCTTTGCAACAGTACTAACTTAACTAAATCGAACGCGCTGCCGACTTTATAGCTTTTAGCCTGTGAAATATCATAGCTATGGATTTGTTTTTTAAGCAGCCCTGTCGTCGATTCCATCGATACCGTAATGCCAAATTGCGATTCCAATTCATCTTGAATATCGAGCAATTCTTCACGACACAATGTGATTTGTTGTTCGACATCTTGTTGATCGAAGGCGTGGTGTAACGCGAACTCTTTCACCACATTTCGCACCACGTCACGTGATTCAGGGCTGTTCCATAAGCAGTCTTGTAGAAGCAGTAAATCTAGGGGGTTAATCGCGTCGCGGCCATTGAAATAGGCGCTGGCTTTCAGTAGTTTGACCGCTTTCTTCCAACGGCGATCAGACACATACATATCGGTATTGGTGCCATCGATACCCGTTATCGACGTGGTTGCATTCTCAAGCAGGTTTTTTAGTTCAAATAGCTTCTCAAACACCTCATCAGAGAGTTCGAGCTTGTCGAGCTCGGCTTGCCACTGATGATATTCTTGATCGGTAATCGCCAGTCCTGGTGGAATCGTTGCTTCTTGCGACGTCCCGACAGTGAGCATCGATTTAAAATTTTGTTTGTTTTGGATGCGATTAACGAACACACGGACCAACATTCGATCATAAAGCGCTTCAAGCCCACTGTCTTCATCTGGAAGTTCATTTGATGCGGATACCAGTAGACGCATTGGAACGCGTTCAATATCGCTGCCATTTTTGAAGGTTTTTTCATTAACAACAGTAAGTAGTGTGTTAAGAATCGCCGGGCCAGCTTTCCAAATTTCGTCTAAAAATACCACTTGTGCGGTTGGCAGATAACCTTCGGTCAGACGTAAATAACGGCCGTTGTCTTTCAACTCTTGAATACTGAGCGGACCAAACACCTCTTCTGGTGTCGAGAAGCGTGTCATTAAGTATTCAAAGTAGGAGGAATTATCGAACGCTTGAATCAGTCTTTTTGCAATCAAGCTTTTTGCAATGCCAGGAGGGCCCAAAAGGAAAACACTTTCTCCCGCAAGCGCGGCAAGTAAGCAGAGTTTTATCGTGTCTTCACGCTCATATACACCATCAGATAACGCTTCAGCAAGCTTATTAATTCGTTCAGAGAGTAACGCTTTTTGCGAGTGAGAGACTCGGCTGGTACTCATCATATATCGGCTCTCCTAACGTAAAGTAAGTTTGTATGTAGACACAAATTTATACATTTGTTATCACTTTGTTACAAGTGTAATTTGAAAATTGGCCGTTCTTTATAGCAGAACTACTTTCGCTGGTATCAAATGAAACCTTTGTTTGCAAATTTGAGATGTGAATCACTAACTAGTGCAACCGTATGCAACAATAACGCTTATTTTGACTTTATCTCCCTGACACGAAAAGTTATGGTAAAGCTCGTCTAGCGTGAGGACTAAAATAATAACCATATGGAAAACAACATCACCACACTCCATCAATGGAAGCGTATCGCACTTGTCGAAGAGTCGGTGGCTCTGCCCAATGGCAAAACCATCACTCACACAACCATCTCTCATCCTGGCGCTGCGGTTATCTTACCGATTAAGCACAATGGCGAGATTGTTGTGGTCAATCAATTCAGGCCATCATTAAAAAAATGGCTGATTGAACTGCCCGCGGGTACTCTCGAAGCGCAAGAGCCGATTGAGTCGTGCGCGCTACGTGAATTAGAAGAAGAGACTGGTTACAGTGCCGAAAGCTTGATCCCAATGGGACAAGTGACGCCAATGGCAGGCTTTTGCGACGAAATACAATACCTCTTTGTCGCCAAAGGTCTCAGTCGTACACAACGCTATTCATGTGATGACGATGAAGTGATTGAAGTACTATCTCTTACCATCGACACCTTAGAGCAAAAGATAATCTCCGGTGAGATCACCGATGCCAAAACCATCGCCTGCTTGAGTAAAGCCAAGCTGTGCGGCTATATTTAGGAGTGTAAATACAATGGATTTTCGTTCAGATACCGTAACTAAACCAACTTCGGCAATGCGTCAGGCAATGGCTGAAGCCCCTGTTGGTGATGATGTCTATGGTGACGATCCCACGGTTAACGAGTTAGAACAATGGGCAGCAAAGCGTCACGGTTTTGAAGCTGCCTTATTTACCACATCAGGAACACAAGCCAACCTACTTGGTCTGATGTCGCATTGTGAGCGCGGTGACGAATACCTTTGTGGCCAGCAAGCTCACAACTACAAATACGAGGCAGGCGGCGCAGCGGTCTTGGGCTCAATCCAACCTCAACCGATCGAAAATAATCCTGACGGTAGTTTAGATTTCGCCAAACTTAAAGCTGCGATCAAACCCGATGATTGTCATTTTGCTCGCACTAAGCTCTTAAGCCTTGAAAACACCATTAATGGCAAAGTGCTTCCGCTTAGCTACTTGGCCGAAGCGCGAGAATTTGTCGATACTCACGGTTTGTCTTTGCATTTGGATGGTGCACGCGTCTATAACGCCGCCACCGCACTCGATGTGGATGTTAAAGAGATCGCTCAATATTTTGATTCGATGACGGTATGTTTATCGAAAGGGCTAAGTGCCCCTATCGGTTCACTGCTGCTAGGTAACCACGAATTTATTGCCAAAGCACGTCGATTAAGAAAAATGGTTGGGGGCGGTATGCGCCAAGCCGGCATTCTAGCAGCGGCGGGAAAACTGGCCCTTACCGAGCAGGTTGAACAGTTGAAACTCGATCATCAAAACGCGCAACGCTTAGCTTTGGGTCTTAGTCAAATTGATGGCTTCAAGGTCAACCCCGATCTGGTGCAAACCAATATTGTCTTTGCCAAACTTGATCAACATATCGACATTAATCAAATCGCAGAGCAACTGGCAGAAGATGGAATTACCATTTCTCCGGGAAATCCGATTCGTTTTGTCACCCACAAAGATGTCAGCAGTAACGATATCGATACACTGTTAAGCAAACTTGCGGTGTACTGCAACTAAAAACTATCTTATTGGGATTGAGCTTCCCCTAGGGGGAAGCTTTATTGTTGGGTTAGTGTGACTTATTGAGAATAGATGATAATGATTCGTAGCCTAGTTCTGTTATTTTTTATCCCTTTTGCTACCCTAGCAAATACCTCGTTTGGTGACCCAGAGTTGGGTAAAATCAAAGCGCCAAGCTGTGTGTTCTGTCATGGAACCAATGGTATTGCTACCAACCCAAGCTACCCCAACCTCAACAACCAGAATGCTCAATACCTTTACCAATCAATGCAAGCCTATCAACAAGGTGACCGCCAAGGTCCACTCGCCGAAATGATGGCCGCACAACTGTCACGCTTAAACGACCAAGATTTAAAAGATGTCGCGGCGTATTTTGCCAGTCAAGAATAACAGACCGAGACATTCCCTTCACTGCAGTGGCTGTAATTAGATTTTGGACAACAGTCAATGTGTTCAATCGTGCGAACACGACCACTGCGGACCACAAAAGTATCTTGAATATTAAAAACGATTACAAAAAGATAAAAATATTTATCATTGCTAAGTTTTAAATTTGAACAAGTTGCTTTGAAAGCAAACACTTTAATTATCCAATTGATTTATAAAGAATATTAACATTATTTTATTTCTTATCCGCACTTGATGAAATGAAACTAGTGGCATATATGTTATAAGGCTTATTTCTTAGAAGCGTCTATTTTGAAACTGTAAATTGGAGAATAACATGTGTCATGGTCCTAGTTTAGAAAGTGCGATTCAGAAAAGTGAAGAGGCGAAGAAAGCGGTAAATGAAGCGGTAGCTAAAGCACAAGCGGCTTTAAAAAATACCGAAGAAACGGCCAAGGAGTATATTCAAAGCCATACAAAAGGCATTTTAGAAGTTGAGTCTGTGAATAATCAATCTTACTCAAAGTTTTCAGATGAATTTAACTTAGATGCACTTGATGATGTGGTTGATGGTATTGTGAAAGTCGCACAAGATTACCTGACCTCTGATGAAGATCCTACAAAAGCGGCGGGTATGGCTGCAGACATTGGCTCAGTCATTAAGTCTACGCTTGCCCTAGCTGCCACAAGCTCCAGTACCACTGAAAAACTTCAAGTGGTATTCAACCATATTGTAACTGACGATAAAAACTATGCGGTTTACTACGCTTGCAACTCTATGACTGTGAATGCAGAAAATGCGTGGGGTAATAAAGAGATAACTGTCGTATCCAATATGTACATGTTTGCTGAAGTAGAGCCTAATCCGGAGGTTACTTACGCAAAGATCCTACAAGAAGATCTGGATGCCTTGGATAAGGTGAATAAGCAGTATGACGATGCGATCGTTTCTGCTAACTGTGAAGCTGAACTCGATGCATTAACATTTCGCCAAAACAAGATAAGTATACTGAAAGAAAAAATTGAGAAAGACCTTCACGATCTTGGCACTCCTGCATAACACCCAATTTAAATTTGGATTTTGGTAGAGCGCGCAATTTCTTCGTTTATTGCGTTATTACAACACAGATCCTCATCTGCCAATAAAAAGAGCTGACATTCTCAGCTCTTTTTGTGTTTATGTTCTATAAAGCACTTTCACCACATGCCAGCCAAATTTGGTTTTGACTAGGTGTGGTACTAGCGTCTCGCCCGAGAAACAAACCTTGTCAAATTGAGGCACCATTTGACCGCGACGAAACTCGCCCAAATCGCCTCCGCGCTTGCCAGAAGGACAAGTGGAGTACTTTTTCGCCAACGTTTGAAACTTAGCGCCTTTTTTAAGCTGCTTGATGATGTCTTCAGCCTGCTCTTTATGTTTAACCAATATGTGCAGTGCTGCTGCTGTGTTCGCCATAATTTTTCTCAGTAAAACTTCTAACGGCGCGAATTGTACCCGATTCATCGGCATTTGTTCACTCAAACCGTACGATGATTGCACTGTTTTGCCTTTGTTCCTGACAGTTGACAACAATTTTGATATTACTCCATTGATCATCGACCCAAATCCGTTACCATTTAACTAACTAAGCGGAAAAATGAGCACCTCAATGGCTAAAACAGTAAGTAAGGCAAACCAATCTCAAGGCATGCTGATGTTTACTTTAACCAACAGTAAACAACTTTTTGCAATTGGTACGTTAAAAGTACGAGAGATCGTACCCTATCAGCCTACAACGCAAATTCCGTACTCTCACCACCACGTGATTGGCACTGTAACGATCCGCAACAAAACCATTCCGGTGATCAATATGCCTGCGGCAATTGGCTTTCGTCCAATTCAACCAGAGGAATACAGCTCTTGTTACCTGATCGTCACCGATTGTTTGCGAACGATTGTGGCCTTTATGGTTCGTTCTATCGAAAAAATCATCGACTGTGATTGGAAAACCATTGAATCGGCGCCTAAAACGGCGGGTAATGATGTGTTCGTTACTGGCATAACCCGCTATAATAACCAGATAGTTCAGATGCTTGATGTTGAGTTGTTACTATCCAAAATTTATCCTCAATATGAATCAACCAACATTCCAATGTTGACCGATATTGAGCGCGAGCGCCTAAAAGCACTACGAATTCTCCTTGTTGATGATTCTTCTATCGCTCGTAAACAACTCGCGGATGCACTCGACAGCATTAACATTTCCTACCAAATTTGTAATAACGGTCTTGATGCCTTAACCCTGATGCGACAATGTGCGGCACAAGGACAAGCGATCGATTTATTGGTGAGTGATATTGAAATGCCAGGTCTAGATGGCTATGAATTGGCATTCGAAACACAAAATGAGCGTGAATTGAGCAATAGTTACGTAATATTGCATACGTCATTATCAAGTGAAATTTGTGTCGAACGCGCCCAACAAGTAGGTGCTCATGAAGCACTAGAGAAATTTAACGCCGCCGATTTAATTCAGGCGATGTTGCGCGGCGCCAGTAAATTAGAGCAAGGAAATGTAAGACCCGAAGTGGTCACTGACGAAGGCTAAATAAAAGCCACGCATAAGTTTGCTCAACGAATTGACTGGTTCTACGCTTTAAATGTGCAATTGAACAAAGTCTAGGTAAATTGATAAAAGCAAACTAACTTTAAATCAAACATCTATGCGCAAAATCGGGTAATCTTAGCTCATAGTATGTCTCTTATAGAATGTTCATAGGAAATGACAGACGATTTTAAAAAGTCGACAGCGAATTTACGAAAAGCTGTCCCACTGATGATGAAAAATCACGTAGCGGCTACGCCAGCAAACTATGCCCTTTGGTATACCTACGTAGATAATGCGATTCCCCAGTTAAATAGGGATCTAGATGACGTCATTGACAACTATGGCATTTGCCCACCAGCGGCTGGCCAACAGTTGTATCAAAACTATGTTGCATGTCGCACTGAAACAGACATGCGTGACCTGCGAGCCAACATAGAGATATTGGTCAATGAAGTCTCCAACTCTATGGTAGACACTCTTTCTGATACCTCCCAGTTCTCGCAACTGATTGACAAAAGTTTTGTTGATTTGGCTCGTGTTGAAAATGAAGCCATGTCGATGGAAGAGGTCATGAAGGTTATCCGCCAGTTAGTCTCGGAATCAACTGAAATTCGCCACTCTACGCGCTTTCTAAACAATCAGCTCGAAAACGCAGCTAAAGAGATTAATCATCTCAAAACCCAATTAGCCGTTGTTCAACAAGACGCCTTATTTGATGCCCTAACTAGCTTATACAATCGTCGAGCTTTTGATAGCGACATCAACACGCTATGCCGCGCTGAACAAAAAATGTCTTTGGTACTGGCTGATATTGACCATTTTAAAACCTTTAATGATACCTATGGTCACCTATTTGGTGATACGGTAATCAAAGGCATAGCAAGACGTCTGCAGTTAAGTTGTCGCGATGGCATCCATGCCTATCGTTTTGGCGGTGAAGAATTTGCTCTTATCGTTCCGAATAAATCTTTGCGTATTGCAAGACAATATGGTGAAACTTTACGTCGCTCAGTAGAAAAACTATCGGTCAAAGATCGCCGCACGTCGGAGCAAGTAGGCAATATCACTATCTCTTTGGGTGTCGCTGAGCTTGAGCCTGGCGAGTCGGCAGAATCTTTGATTGAGCGCGCTGACAAATACCTTTATGAAGCAAAACAACTTGGCCGCAACCGAGTCATGCCGATTTAAGTCATCGCTCAAATCATAAAGCTCCAATGCAATGATTGGAGCTTTATGATTTAGCTTAACCGTCACGTGTTATCGTTTCAATCAGCTCTTTCTGAACTTGTTGCGCTTTGTCATTATCAATTTGACAGGTTCCCGCCGCTTTATGACCACCCCCACCGTATTTCAACATCAACTCTCCGACATTGGTTTTAGAGCTGCGATCAAATATTGATTTCCCGGTAGCAAAAACCGTGTTTTGTTTTTGAAAGCCCCACATTTTATGGATTGAGATATTGCACTGCGGATAGAGCGCATAAATCATAAAGCGGTTACCCGCATAGATCACCTCTTCCCCCGTTAAGTCGAGAAATACGAGGTTGTCGTATACTGTGGCACAACGCTGAATTTGCTGCTTAAACAAGTTTTCATGTTCACGATACAGATCAATACGCTCACGCACATCTGGTAAATCGAGTATTTGGTCGATCGAATGGTGTTTACAATACTCGATAAGATCCATCATTAAGTTGTAGTTTGAAATGCGAAACTCTCTAAATCGCCCTAAGCCAGTGCGAGCATCCATTAAAAAGTTAAGTAGGTTCCATCCGGTTGAATCAAGCACTTCATCACGACTAAATTGCGCCGAATCCCCTTTGTCTACCGCTTTCATCATCTCTAACCATTGAGATGGAAAAGTGCTCTCTCCGCCATAATGTTCCCATACCACACGAGCCGCAGAAGGTGCATCAGGGTCGATAATGTGATTGGCACGCTTGTCTTGGTTACGGATAACCTCTGACAAGTGATGATCAAAGACAAGGTGCGCGTGTTCTACGTAAGGCAAGTTGGTTATGATGTCATTAGACGTAATATCTATCACACCATCTTGCATATCTTTAGGGTGTACAAATTTGATATCGTCAATAAGGTCTAGTTGCTTCAACAGTACAGCACACACTAAACCATCAAAGTCACTTCGGGTGACGAGTCGATGTTTTTGATCCGACATTGGCACTTCCTATGCTTGAGCTTGTTATTAATACGGCGATAAACCGAGTTAGCGAAAACTGTGAACAAAACGACAATGACAATATCGCTTTGACATATAACTCATTTAATTTTAGACAGCGCTAATGTTTTAACCAGTTTAAGGCAAAGAAATTATTCGATTATTGCCCATTTCATATTCAACTGAGTAAAACCATCAACTAACAGGGCATGAAAAAAATAGCAATTGAAGTCTTGGTATCAGTTCTCTGGGTCGATACGCCGATTAAGATCCGTTAAGTGCCAGTTAAGCTGCTTTAGATATGTCACACAAACCTGAGTGTCTACCTCTGCGGTCGTATTTTTAACGGCCTGTTCGATCTGTGTCAGTGACTGTTGTATCTGTTTATCGAAGCTCAATATTTTTAGACGTTTTATCGCTTGACGAGCAATCTGATATGGCTGGGCTCTGACTTCGGTCAACGGCCGTTTAAATACACATGCAACGACGCCCTCTAAATAGACCCGGTACGTCGTCAGCTCGTCAAGCAATAGAAACCCGTGCGCTCTTGCGCCATCATGAGGATAAGGCACCGAAAAGTGATGCGACAGTTGATTCGTTATCGAGATATTGAGCTCTAACGTATGACATTGATGCCGCATCGCATTCAACAAACCTTGCTCGGGCATTAGCGTTTCTACTTGGAAAATACGCTGAAGGTGATAATCGTTTGAGAGCAAAGTGAGCGTGAGTGTTTGCTGGTGAAATGAAGTAAGACTCTGTTTTAGTTTACTCGCGGCATTGGCAAGATTCTCAATGGTATTTTGCGATTGATCCTCAAGGAGAATGCGATATGACTCAATAACGCTCAACGGCAGTAACTGTTGTAAATAATCTCGCATCGCCATCGCTTCAGAGACTAGTTGCCCTTGCGTGACTCCCCCACAAAAAATAATGGCTGTCGTCTTGCTATTAAGTGACATCATCTGCTTAGCGAGCGCCTCAACCCGAGAGCGACCTTCAACAGTCAACTGGTCTGAGACTAATCGTTTGCCGAGTACCAATACTACACTATTTATATTCATTAATTATCCATGTCTCAATTATTCCTACTGAGTAACGGAGAAACTGTACAAGCATCGACTTTACCGTTAGCTTAAGCTCGGTTAACATTTTGTTAAATGCAGCGATTCATTACCCGTGGCGCTGCGATCCCCTACAAGAGCCTCAACCAAAGGCCACGACAACAGGAAGTAAGTTTATGCTGTCAATATTTGATATTTTCAAAGTGGGCGTTGGACCTTCAAGTTCACATACTAATGGCCCAATGATCGCAGGCTACCATTTTACACGCTTGCTATCGCCAACGCTGCAACAAGTCCACCGAGTCCAAGTCGATTTGTATGGTTCGTTGTCACTGACAGGACGAGGCCACCATACCGACCGCGCTGTGATCCTCGGTTTACTTGGTAATACACCCGATACAATCAAAATGTCGAGTGCCAAGCAAGCCCTTGCAACAGCCATCGATGAACAACAACTTGTTTTAGCCGGTGAACATCACATCGGCTTTCATTATGACGCTGATATCTTGTTCCATAAAGACAATTTGCCACTGCACGAAAATGGTATGACGATCACCGCCTACGACGACATCGGTGAGCAGCTTTGCTTTGAAACTTACTACTCCATTGGTGGTGGGTTTATTGCTACTGCTAAAGAGTTGACTGAAGGCTCTGGCATCTCGCCTGTCGAGGTGCCTTACCCATTTACCAATGCAGAACAAATGCTTGAGATGGCAGAGCAACATGGTTTTAGTCTTGGTGGCATGATATTACGCAACGAACAGCAGTTTCATGATGATGAAACGATCACGCGAAAAACAGAGCAAATTTGGAAAGTGATGTCACTTTGTATGCAACGCGGATTTGACACAGAAGGCATACTTGAAGGCGGACTCAATGTGACTCGCCGTGCACCAAATCTGCTCAAAAAGCTCGAAGCCAACGCCGCCGTTGAAAACGATCCGATGGAAATTTTAGATTGGATTAATTTGTTTGCTTTTGCCGTGAGCGAAGAGAATGCCGCTGGTGGTCAAGTTGTCACATCACCAACCAATGGAGCCGCTGGTGTTATTCCGGCAGTTCTTATGTACTACCATCGATTTATCAAAGAGTTAGATAACAAGCAGTTGAAAGACTTTTTGGCGGTGGCAGGAGCCATTGGAATTTTGTACAAAACCAACGCTTCTATTTCTGGCGCTGAAGTAGGTTGTCAGGGCGAAATAGGCGTCTCATCCTCAATGGCCGCCGCTGGGCTGACCGCGCTTCGTGGTGGCAGTAATGAACAGATCTGTATCGCTGCTGAAATCGCAATGGAGCACTCGCTTGGCATGACTTGCGATCCCATCGGAGGTCTGGTTCAAGTGCCGTGTATTGAGCGTAACGCGATGGGCGCAATGAAGGCCATCAACGCTTCAAGAATGGCGTTAAAACGTACCAGTAAGTGTTTAATCTCGTTAGATAAGGTGATTGAAACCATGTATCAAACGGGTAAAGACATGAATAAAAAATACCGTGAGACTTCGCTTGGCGGGCTTGCCGTGATCCATATGGCACCACCTTGTGAATAACAAAAAAGGCGTAGCTAACTGCTACGCCTTTTAATTATTACTTCAATTAAACCTTATCGGCGATTGCGAGTGTCGCAGTCAGCACATCTTGACCAAACTTAACACTTCGCTCAGGTGACCAACCATAAAGCGGATCAGGGTACTCATTGTTGTCTTTGAACGGCATTTCGACAGTGTAAGATAGGCATTTAAACTGCTCACCCACCCAGTTAGAACCAACGGTCAAATTTGCTTTACCCGGTTCGTCTTTGTCGTAGCCATGATGATCTTGAAATTCTGGGGTGGCAATGGAAAGCGCCTGTTTAAACGCATTTTCCAAGCTCGCTAAACGTTCATCGTATGAAGGAATACCTTCAGAGCCTGCGACAAAGTTGTATGGGATCGCCTCATCACCATGAATATCCAAAAACATATCTACGCCCGTTTCAAGCATACGTTGACGCACCAAGAACACTTCAGGGCTTTTCTCCATGGAAGGGTTTTGCCACTCACGGTTAAGGTTGACTCCCTGCGCATTGCAACGTAGATGGCCTCGAATTGCACCATCCGGGTTCATATTCGGCACAACGTAAAGTACCGCTTTTTCAAGCAACGCACGCGCACTGGTGTCGTCGAGATCAAGCAAGCGCTGAATAAAACCTTCCATGAACCACTCAGCCATACTTTCGCCTGGGTGTTGACGGGCGATCATCCAGATTTTCTTCTTCCCTTGTTCCGGCTCGCCAAAGGTAAGCAACGACATGTCGTTGCCATCAAGAGTATGACCTAAGGTTTCGAGTTGACAGTGATGAGCACTTTGAGCCAAATGCAACAAGTCCAAATGACGATCGTAAGTATAAGGTGCGAAGTAAGCGAAATAGATAGAGTTACGCTCCGGGATCGCGGTAAAGGTGAGCGTATCGCCATCAAACTCAGCCGGAATTCGGAACCACTCTTCTCTGTCATATGAAGCGACGACATCATAGCCTTTCCATCCATCAGGATAAGCAGAACCTTTAAGATCAAGCAGTGAAATGGTATGTGCTTGCTCTGCTTGCGTCTCTAACCGAAAGTGGAACCATTGATAAAACTCGGACTGGTTATCATTAGGAATTTTTAACTGGATGTTGTCTTTATCTTCAATACTAACAACCTCAATGTTGCCGCTATCAAAGTTACTGAATATCTTCATGTCGTTACATTCCTTATACATAATTGACTTCGATGCCCGAGGCTATCACAAAGCAAGGGCTAAAACATCGGGTTCAGTTTGCCATCGCCGCATAAATCGACCTTACTTATCCGACGCAAACGGTTTAGATCAAGGACATTGTAAAAAATTATGCGAAATTGAGAAAATATGGTGCATCAAGATGACTTTCTGCGATAATTATTTCAATTTATTACATACCAATAATGACGACATTTGTAGACATTAATGCTAAGTCATTATTATTAAGAGAGATTATTATGTGGAACAAGCTCAATAAGTCCATGATGTTCTGCCAAGCCATGTTTGGATTATCCTTTTATGGCGTGATGGTCATACTGACGCGATTCTTCTTAGAAGATCTCGGCTATAGTGAAGCAGAAACCATGATGGTCGTTGGTGCATTTTCTTCCATTGGCCCACTGTTCGCTATCGCTGGCGGTTTTATCGTTGACAAGTTCCTTGGTGCTTATCGCTCACTAACCATCGCCTATGGTACTTTCGCGACGGGTTACGTGTTGCTAGTGCTCGGCGCATCGACAAACAACGTTCCTCTTAGCTTGGTTGGTATAGCGCTTGCCAGTTATGCACGTGGCTTAATGTCTCCTTCTTACCCAAGCCTTTATAAACGTACCTTTTCTTCAGAAGAAGACTTCGAAAACGGTTATCCGGTAAACTACTCCGTAAACAACGTTGGCGCTTTATTGGGTCAATATTTATTCCCAATGTTTGTTTTGGCAATTGGCTTTCACGGCAGCTTTGGGCTTTCCGCATTGATGGCAACATTCGCCTTCATCACGCTTGTCATCTTTAACAAACAATTAGTCGGCACGGCCGCTGACATCGATCAAGCACCAGTTAGCGTAAAGAACTGGTTGGCCTTCCTTACTCTCTCTGCCGCAATGGTTGGGTTAGTCTTTTTTATGTTCTCAAACATGGATATCGGTCAAAACATTGTGTATGCGATTGGCGCTGCGGCGATCTTGTACTTCATCTCTTTGATATTTAAAGCCAGTAAACCCGATGCACTTAAGATGGGCACTATTCTTATCATGACAGTGCTCACTACCTGTTTCTTTGTTTATTACGGTCAGATGATGACGTCCATGACAATGGTGACCATTAATACCATGCGCGGCGATCTTTTTAATCTGATCCCAATTGCACCTGAAGCGTCGATGGCCATGAACCCACTGTGGTGTATCGTTGCAGGGCCTGTTATTGCGGTGACGTTCTCGACACTTGAAAAGAGAGGTATTAACTTCTCCACGGCGACCAAAATCGGCTTTGCCTTTATTTTTACTGCGATCGCGTTTGGTATTTTGACCATGGCAGTGATGAACGTCGGTACTGATGTGGTCATTCGCCCTGAAATCTTCTTGGCAATTCACTTCTTCCAAGCCTTTGCTGAGGTGATTGTCGGTAGTTTGGTTGTCGCCTTTATTCTGTCTGTGGCACCAAAACATATTGAAGGTTTCTCTGTGTCGCTCTTTTCCGTAGCGATGGCGCTAAGTGGCATTGTCGGGGCGGTATTCTCTACCTCTATTGCGTTAGAAAAAGGCCAAGCGATCACTCAAGACATCGTACAAACGGTTTACGGTGAATACTTTCAACTGCTCACCATTTTGGCGGTAGTTATGGTTGCGATTGCACTAGCTTCATCTTTGATCATTCGTAAAATGCTAGAAGCAGCAAGCGCAGGTGAACCACCCGTTGATTTGGTTGCAACGAAAAGTTAATTACATCCTAAGTCACTAACAGATAAACCCAAGCCAAAGCTTGGGTTTATCTTTTTTAGCAAGCGGTACTTAACGATTTAGTTCAGTGGTCGACTCAATGCTTATCGCATCGTGGCGCCAGTACTCGATGACACCATCCATAAGTTCGCCATTTTGGTTGTAATTGAGCCGTTCAATAATCATGGCAGGTGTCCCTGCTGTCGCTCTCAAAGCCTGGCTGATATCACCAAACAAAGAACTCGTGCTAATTCGATAGCGCACCTTCTGATAGACCATATCGTAATGCTGGCGATAAATATCAGTCAGGGAGTTCGACAATTCTAAATCCAATAAATGCCTAAACAGTTCCGGTCGAATGTAATTAATGACATAAGCAACGGGGCGCTGTTCAAGGTAGCGTACACGGTCAACTCGATAGATATCTGAAAATGGCGGAAGATTGAGTAAAGTCGCAGCCTGTTTATTGGCCACCATAGCCTTGGTTGATATTAACTCAATCTTTGGTGTGCGATTTTGCGCCTGAGCCAATTCAGTGAAACTTTGGGTCTGTGTAGGATCATACCTAAGTGTTTGAGGAGAGATGAACCATCCGCGTCGATCTTCTCGATAGATGCGCCCCTCTGACTCAAGTAATGATAGAGCCTCTCTCAATGTCACTCGAGTGGTATTGAACGACTCAGCCAGCTTTCTCTCGGCGGGTAACTTTTGCCTAGGAGCTAACAGACCAGACTCTATTTGCTCAACAATAGCATCTTTAATAATCACATACTGCACAGTCTGTCTGACTCCCAACTCACGCCATGTGGTAGCGATAAATGATTGAGTCAGCAGTGCCTAGTTCAATGATTTAACGCAATAAATTCAGACTTACATTAAACTGAAATGGATCGAATGTCATGAGCGTGACCGAAATTATTGCATCCAACAGACCGCACAAGAAGCACTTTAACGCTGCTTGCATCATGAGTGGTCAACTTATACCGTTATAGAAGCAATCGTCGTCGTTAACACTTGCGCACCATGGTCAGTTAACGCCCAGCAATAAATGATGATATTCAACGCCAACGTTAACCAAAATAGAAACTTGAACCCAAGATCGTGGTATTTGTGGTGCATAAATACTTGTGCACATAAAGCGCCTAACCATCCGCCAAAGATATTCAACATGTGAAACACACTCTCAGGTATGCGCGTTCCTCCTGCGAGCATCGCCTGCTTATCAAACGCGTATCCAATGTACGTAATAGTGCTCATTGCCAAGTAAAAAACACAGGCGATTAAAGGAAAGTCGAGTAGTACAACACTACCGAGTAAAATGCAGCAAAACCACAGGGCAATTGCCAACGAAAAGTTAAACACCAATGGACGTTCAACCTCGACCGCACACATTGCTCCCTTTTCATCTGAGCCTAAACGAAAGATCACTGGCTCACTGATAAAAGGCTCTTTTGCTCCATTTTCTAGGTCACTCGCGTGAAAAAAAACTTTGGTATCTTGGTTGTCGACAGCAATGTAACCATAGCCTTTGCTCTGGTCCCAATGCGCAATCGTCCCTTGAATAGACATATTGCTTCCTTACCTAGCCATGTGCTTTTACAGCATCTTAAATTGTTCACTCAATTAACCATTAGCACACATACAAAACTATGTGCATATTTTGAACAATTAAATGCATTTTTTTGAACTAGAGCACTACTGACAGCTTCTGACACAAGCAGGTAGTAAAGTCGTCATGAAATCAAACCAAAGGGAAATAAAAATGAAAAGTATTGTTGAGATTGTCTGTTTCAAACTTGCTGATAATGCCACCAGTGAAAAACTCATCGCAGCAAGTGAACAAAGTCAGAAATTCGTATCTACACTGCCTGGATTTGAGTATCGTTCGCTGAGCTTCGATAATGACTCAAATACTTGGACAGATGTTGTCTATTGGGATTCGATAGAAAATGCCAAAAAGGCGGGTGAACAATTTGTTGCCTGCCCAGACTGTCAACCTCTGATGGCACTGATTGACCCTGCATCTGTGATAATGCAACATCAAACAATAATGATGTCTGACTTAGCTGCCAAATACCAATAGCTTTGAGCTGGGGGAGCACAACTGACTCCCCCTTTCTCAACACACTTAGGATTAACTGTGAGTAAATCTGAACGATTATTTGAACTCCTCACTCTTTTACGCGCCAAGCGCTTCGCAGTAACTGCCGCCCAATTGGCTGAGCAGATGGAAGTGAGTGAGCGCACGATATACCGAGACATTCAGTCGCTACTTAACTCCGGTGTGCCCATTCAGGGTGAAACAGGTGTTGGTTATATGCTACAAGGAGGCTCACACCTACCGCCGCTGATGTTTACAGAAAAAGAGATGATCGCACTGGAACTAGGTATGCGCATGGTTCGAGCTTGGTCGGATGACGAGTTAGCTCAAGCCAGTAAAACAGCCTCAGTCAAAATTCTCTCTGTGCTACCTGATCAATTGAAAAAGCAGGTCGAAGATTGCTCACTGTTTGTGCCAGATCTACACACTAACTCGGATACGGCAATGCGCAGTAAAATGCTTAGGCATGCCACTGATGCCAAATTGAAAATATTAATGAGCTACCGTGACCTGCAAGACAAAAGAACCAAGCGTAAACTCCAGCCGTTAGGTCAGATTTTTTGGGGGAAAGTTTGGACGCTAGTCGCTTGGTGTGAGCTTCGCGATGACTATCGACATTTTCGTATCGACAGAATAGAGAAACTCAATTTGCTTGATGAAGTGTTCGAAACAACCCAGAACAAGAACTTGGAACACTACATCACCATCAAGACACCAAGGAATTAGTCAGTCAAGTTATCAAAGTCGGCGTAATATTCATCGCCAACTAACACCTATGCTGATCTGAGATTACGCTACAGCACAGTCAACCAGTCGATTGGGAAGTTATGCCAAAATAATATCTTTTAACTCGTGCAACGAGCTAACGGTGTAATTTGGCGAGATATTTGAATCTTGCTCGACGCCCTGATGATTAAGCCAACACGTCTCAATGCCAAAGTTAATGCCACCGAGAATATCGGAATGTTGATTATCACCAACCATTAACACTTTGCTTTTACACGGTGTGCCCATCTTCTCTAATGCATGATTGAATATCGCTTGATCAGGTTTGGCAACCCCCACCTGCTCAGAAATAATTACGTGTTCAAAATAATGCGCCATTTCTGTTCGTTCTAAACGAATCGCCTGAAGCTCGGTAAAGCCATTGGTAATGATCCCCATTTTCGCTCGACCATGAACCGCGTCCATCAACTCCCTCGCTCCAGGCAGTAAGGTACAAATGTCTGCCATCGCTTCTAAAAATGCACTATTAAGCTCGGCTGTCGTCGTCTGAAGCTTTTCAGCCCATTCGATGAAACGGTTGTGTTTAAGCTGATCAGCGGTAATTTTCCCATCCTGATAGTCAACCCACAAAGGTTTATTAATGGTTTGGTAGTCAGCAAAGTCTTGTTGGGTGAATTCAACGCCTTTGCGTGAAAACATCAACTGCATCCCTTTAAAAGCATCAAAATGAAACAGGGTTTCGTCAGCGTCAAACAAGATCCAATCGTACTTCATTTATCTTCTCCTCATTTTTATCGCTTTATTGTAGATTGTTTTCAATTTAATGATAATCTTTAAAAATTGAATTAATTGTTTACTAATAATCAACAATGTACGCATTCTCGTCTATCCCTATATTTATCTCTGTGGTTGAAAATGGCAGTTTTTCTAGTGCAGCCCAACGTTTAAACATCACCAAATCGGCGGTGAGTAAACGTATCACTCAGTTAGAAGATGAACTCGGTATACGTCTCCTTAATCGCACCACCAGAAAACTCAGCTTAACCGAAGCAGGGCAGCGATATTACCAATACGTCATTCAGGCCTATAGCCTTGCACAACAAGGCATCGACGCGGTTACCGAGTTGCAAGGACAGCCCCGTGGCCGCCTAAAATTAACCGCCCCGATGTCTTTTGGTGTATTGCATATTGCACCATTAATCGCAGAGTTTATGGCTTTGTATCCGGAGGTCGATATTGATCTTCAATTGGAAGATAAAATGGTCGATTTAGTCCAGCAAGGGTTTGATTTGGGGATCCGCATTGGTCATCTCCCTTTGTCTAACTTGGTCGCCAAACGACTCGCGCCATGTAAAAGTGTCTTGTGCGCCTCGCCTGACTACCTCAAACATCAAGGCACACCAGTGCGGCCTAGTGATCTATCCCAGCACAACTGCTTGCAGTATAGCTATTACCGTGGTGGCAATGAATGGCGACTTAATACCACCAATCATCAATACAGTGTAATTCCTAAGGGACGTTTGATGGTCAACAATAGTGAAGCCATTCGGCGCGCCGTACTCGCTGGTAGCGGCATTGGCAACTTACCGACCTTTATCGTTGGTAAAGACATTATCGCGGGGGCGATTGACGTCGTTCTACCTAACTACCAACTGCCTGAACACGCAGTCTATGCGGTATTTCCTGAACGTAAACATATGCCTTTGAAGGTGAGGGCTTTTATCGATTTCATCAGCGACAAACTAGGCTCTGATGAACCTTACTGGGATCAATGGATGTGATGCTATGCTCACAATTCAACTCTTAATTCTATTACTCGCTGAATTTAATGACTTAAAACAACTCGCCGAGCCAAAGTGCAATCGACAATAGCGGTACGGATTCAATTCTTAGTCGAGAACATTATGAAACGCTTTTTCCCCTCAAGCATCATGCTGACCCCTTTCTTAGTAAAAAACTACTCCGAAGATCTCGCTGATCTCGGGCAACAAGAGTTTGAACAAACTGATTCAGGCCATGACCAAGACGAAACTGAAGAATGAGAGCCTCATCAGATCGTTGACGAAAAAATTTGGCTAGGATCGACCCCTGAATAAATTAAGGGGAATCAATGATGAAAAAAATCGCTGTGATATTAAGTGGTTCAGGTGTGTTTGATGGCGCAGAAATTCATGAGGCAGTATTAGCCCTGCATGCGATAGAAAAGGGCGGCGCAAGTTGGCACTGCTTTGCTCCCAACATTGACCAGTTACACGTCATTAACCACCAAACTGGCGAAGAGATGGATGAAAAACGCAATGTGTTGATCGAGGCGGCGAGAATCGCCCGCGGCAACATTGAGGATGTCGCCAAGCTCAATGTCGACGAGTATGACGCCCTCTTGCTGCCCGGTGGTTTTGGCGCCGCCAAAAATCTAACCGACTTCGCCGTGAACGGCGCCGAATGCAGTATCAACGCCCATGTCGCCTCAGCATGTCGTGCTTTTGCCCTCGCAAAAAAACCGGCAGGCTATTTGTGCATTGCACCTATCATTATCCCGATGATTTACCCTAACGGAGTAAAAGGTACCGTTGGCAAGGATCAAGCCATCGCCGCCGCTTTCAATCAACTCGGGGGGCAGCATGTCGACTGCGCGGTAGAAGACGTGATTTTCGACCCAGAACATGTGGTTCTCTCAAGCCCCGCTTATATGCTTGCCGAGACGATTTCACAGGCCTCCGCTGGCATCGACAAACTCGTCACTCACCTTGTCGAACTCGCGTAAGTCAAGTACCACAAATAAGCACAAATTTTATTCACTTTTTTATCGCCCTTTGCTTGGTTATTTGAGCAAAGGGTTGCTTTTTCTCGCCACCAAGTTTTGGCTTCATCGGGCCTATCTATCTAAATATGTTGAGAAAACGATTGCGCTAAACCACTAATTATTAACAAGTTTATTCATTAAAACTAACCGTATGAATGAGGATCACACTTCCGATTCTCCCCTCGCCTATTTGCCATCGAATCTTGTCGGAGATCAAATTTCTTGCGCGGATTTTTATGCGAGTCTAATTGCAGAAAGCAAACAATAACGATAACGATAACGGAGCAATCCAATGACAAGTGCATTTTTCATCCCTACTGTTAACCTCATGGGCGCCGGCTGTTTAAAAGACGCCGCAGACAGTATTCAGGCACAAGGCTTTAAAAACGGCCTGATCGTGACCGACAACGTACTCAATCAAATCGGTGTGGTTAAGCAAGTTCAGGACTTGCTAAGCGAACGCGATGTATCGACAGTGGTCTTCGATGGGACTCAACCTAACCCAACCATTGGCAACGTCAACGCTGGCCTTGCACTACTTAAGCAACACCAGTGTGATTTTGTTATCTCGTTGGGTGGAGGTTCACCGCATGACTGCGCTAAAGGGGTCGCTCTAGTCGCCGCCAACGGTGGTCAGATCGGCGATTATGAGGGAGTGGATCAGTCCGCCAAGCCTATGCTTCCGCTGATTGCGATTAACACCACCGCAGGTACTGCTTCAGAAATGACGCGCTTTTGTATTATTACCGATGAAGAGCGCCACATTAAGATGGCCATCGTCGACAAACATACCACGCCACTTATCTCAGTGAACGACCCCGAACTCATGCTGGCCAAACCCGCTTCGTTAACAGCGGCAACTGGCATGGATGCATTGACACACGCCATAGAAGCCTATGTTTCGATTGCAGCGACGCCGATTACCGATGCGGTGGCTATTAAGGCGATAGAGTTGATCCAAGCTCACCTTCGCACTGCCGTCGCTAACGGTGACGACATTGAAGCGCGCGAGCAAATGGCCTATGCCCAATTTATGGCAGGCATGGCGTTTAACAACGCGTCACTTGGCTATGTCCACGCCATGGCGCACCAGTTGGGCGGCTTCTATGACTTACCACACGGTGTGTGTAACGCGATTTTACTGCCTCACGTTCAGCGCTATAACGCTCAAGTGTGTCCAGAACGCCTGCGCGACGTTGCCAAAGCCATGGGGGTAAATGTCGCGGGAATGACGCCAGAGCAAGGTGCAGATGCCGCCATTAGTGCCATTGTCACCCTCGCGAAAGATGTCGGTATACCAAATGGTATCGAGCAGCTTGGTGCAAAACTTGAAGATATTCCGACCCTAGCGGATAACGCACTCAAAGATGCGTGCGGCTTTACCAACCCGAAGCAAGCGACTCGCGACGAAATCTCCGCGATCTTCCAAGCCGCTATGTAGAGGTGCTTTCGATTTCCTTGCAGTTCTAGCCTCCTTCGGGAGGCTTTTTGTACTTTCCCTCGTTAAATTACGTACTACACTTGTACAACAAACGGAGGTGTACAATGAAATCGATACTTGGGCTTTGCTTGCTAGCTGTTTCATCGCTCACATGGGCGGGTGAAAATAGAGTTTACAATGTAAATGGTAATGAATACGAGGGTTACTGGGCGAAAGTCAGTGATGATGCACCACTCGTATTGTTGATTCACGATTGGGACGGCTTGACTGACTATGAAGTGAAACGAGCGCAAATGCTCAATGAAATGGGTTATAACGTTTTCGCCGCCGATCTTTTTGGTAAAGGCGTACGTCCGACTGAAGTTAAAGACAAGAAACAACACACTGGCGAGTTGTACCAAGACAGAGCCAAATTGCGCGCTCTAATGCAAGGTAGCTTAGATTTTGCCGCAAGTTTAGGGGCAAATGCCGACAACGCCGTTGTAATGGGATACTGTTTCGGTGGTGCTGCGGTCCTCGAGTCTGCGCGAGCTGGAATGCAGGCCAAAGGGTTTGTTACTTTTCATGGTGGCCTGAGTACACCTGAAGGGCAAGATTATCAGATGACCAAAGCACCAATTATGGTCTTGCACGGCACCGCTGACAGCGCGATTTCTATGTCAGATTTTGCCTCGTTGGCAGAGCAGCTTGAGACCGCACAAGTCAGCCATGAGATGATAACCTACAGCGGCGCACCACACGCCTTTACCGTCTTTGGCAGTCCTCGTTATCGTCAAGATGCCGATGAAAAATCGTGGGCAAGCTTTTCCCAGTTCTTAACGGCCACAACTCGGTAAGATAGCGCTTCGCGATATTGGTAAGAACGTAAAGCCCCAAGTCTGAAGACCTGGGGCTTTAGCGATTATTTGTTGTTATGATTATTTGCGCTTACGGCGCGTTATCGACTTCTATCGGTAAGTAATGTTTGGGTTCAAGCTTTAACCATTCAGGTAAAACGGTACCAATTGATATCGAAGACCAAGTGCCCGACAAAATACCGATAAACATAGCAATAGCAAACCCTTGTAAGGCACTACCCCCTAAAACCCATAGTGCAGAGACCGTCATCAAAGTCGTACCCGACGTCACCATAGTTCGTGAAAAGGTCGCCAATATAGCTTGGTCATTGATCTCCTCAGTAGGTAACGCCTGCTTCGCCACCAATAATTCTCGGATCCGATCGGCGATGATTATTGAGTCATTGAGGGAGTAACCAAGAATCGCCAGTATTGCGGCAAACACCGTTAAATTGAATTCCATCTGTGTTGCAGCAAAAAAGCCCAGTACCAACACCACATCGTGCACCAATGCTAGTAGAGATCCGCTTGCTAGTCGCCACTCAAAACGAAAACAGAGATAAGCTAAGATCGATAACATCGAAATCAACAGTGCAAGACCACCTTGATCTATTAGGTCTTCGCCAACCTGAGAACCAACCATACTATTGCTGATAACCTCGACTTGTTGAGAGATCGTTGTGAGCAATTGCGTTAAATCCGCACCCTGCTCGCCCGGCTGAGGAACGGGATAGCGCACCACCCAACGCCCATCTTGGTCAGAGTGCGTTACGTTAGTAAACGGCCCTAGTTCTGGTTGCAAAACCTCAACCATTTGTGTGTGCGTCAGTTGATCGTCAACTTTGACTTCTGTGACCATACCACCGGTGAAATCAAGCCCTAGATTTAATCCATTGATGGACAGTGCGATTAACGAAACAACCATTAAGGCCAACGAAACAAAACTGGTAATGTAACGAATACGACGGATACGTTGTTTAAAAAATTCGACCATGACTTAAACCCTTACATCGCGACGCGCATCGCGTCCCCAAACCAAATTGATGATTGCTCGCGAGGCAAATAAGCCACTGAACATGCTGGTTAACAAACCTAGCCCAAGCGTTAAAGCAAAACCTTGAATCGGGCCATTACCAATTGAATAGAGCACCACAGCCGTAATCATAGTGGTAATGTTGGCATCTAAAATGGTACTGAGTGCGCTATCAAAGCCAAGATCGATAGACTGAGCGAATGTACGCCCTTCTGCCAGTTTGTCTTTAATCCGCTCAAATATCAGAACATTAGTATCGACTGCCATACCGACGGTCAACACTAAACCAGCGATACCAGGTAAGGTCAGTACAGCGCCAGGCAGCAAGGCAATTAAGCCAAGCAAACAAGCCATGTTCACTAACAGCGCAACATTGGCAACCCAGCCTAAACGGCGATACCATAACGCCATGAAAGTTAACGTCATCGCTAAACCTAACGCCAAAGCAGCAAAGCCGTTTTGAATATTCTCCGCGCCAAGTGAAGCGCCAATGGTGCGCTCTTCAACGATGGTAACAGGTGCGGTCAGTGAACCTGCACGCAACAGCAACGATAAGTTTTGTGCATCTTCCATTGAACCCGCCCCTGTGATTCGGAACTGGCTACCGAGCTGAGACTGGATGGTTGCAATACTAATGACTCGTTCACTACGTTCTGTTTCACCTTGGGCATTGGTGGTGTATTCACGATAAACAGTCGCCATCGGTTTACCGATATGATCGGCAGAGAAATCACTCATGATCTTCCCTCCCGCATGGTCGAGGGAAATATTCACCTCAGAAAAGCCCATTTTATCCATCCCAGCGCGCGCATTAATGATGTGTTCACCCGTTAATACTGGACGCTTGGCCAAAGTCACATCCATTCCTTCGTTGTTCTTTAGCACCACATCACCATACGCTTTGCTGTCAGACGGTGTGCGTGCTTCATGGAATGCTAAACTTGCGGTCGCTCCTATAACGTTTTTGGCTAGCGAAGGATCTTGAACACCCGGCAGCTCAATACGTATGCTGTGCTCACCTTGTCGCTGAACTAACGCTTCGGTAATGCCAAGCTCTTCAATGCGGCCACGCATGATCTTCAAGTTCTGCTGCAAAGTGACCGATTGAAACTCACTCTTGTTCTCAACCGTTGGTTTTACCACGAGAGAATCTGAGTGACGTTTGATATCCCAACCGCCATAGTTGTGGTTTAAAAACTGCGTAACCTGGCTAAGCGCTTTTTGATCATTTGACTTAATTTCAAATGCTTCAGAACCGACTAACGTGATTTGTACACTGCGTAATCGCTCTTGACGCAGGAAGTCTCGCGTCTCTTCTGTCAAGCTATTACGTTGATCTTCAAACGCTTTGTCGATATCAACATTGAGTAAAAACTGCACTCCCCCACGTAAATCTAAACCCAACTTAATTGGACTAAAACCAAAATCAGACAGCCATGTCGGAGCAACAGACACGTAGGAAAAGGTAATCGAGTCATCTGGCCGCAGCAATGTATCAAGCAATTGCCGCGCTTGTGTTTGGTCCGTTTCATTGTCAAACACCAACGTCGTCAGAGTACCCTTTTGCTCAATTTGACTGGTTTGGACATCGTGTTGTTGTAGGTAATGATTTAGCTCGGTGACATCATTCAACACTGAGTGTTCTGCATCAGGTGACACTGTCACTTGTATCGATGGTTTTTCACCATACCATGTTGGAATAGCACTTAAGGTCAGCATCACCACAGTGACAATTAATACCACGTACTTCCAAACAGAATAGTGGTTCATCAGGCGCGCAGATTTGGCCTGTTTCGCAGGATTCATTTTTTTCATATTTCTTAACTTAACGGGGCGCGGTGTAACTACGCCTAAAAATCACAGTGATGGCTAAAACCATCAGTAAAGTCAGTTAACAAATAGGAGTAAATTGGCTATTGAGAGCAACGTACAAGGCGTTGGATTCTTTCCAGCCTGAGATACGATAAGAAGATGGGTAGCGAGCGGCCTGAGCTAAGTACTGCTCGACGCGCGGTAATTTGTTGTAAAGGTGATATAACGGAACTGCTGCTGATTCAACGTTAGGCAAGTCACCATTTGATGATGATTCGCCCTCAGCAAAATGACGGTTGCCATTGAGCCATCGGTGACCATGAATAATCGCCAGCCAATCTTGAGAAACTTCAGATTGAGTAACAGGCTCAGACTCTGGCTGCTGCTTAACCTTATCAAACAGCGCTTGAACAGCTTGGTGTGTGTAGAGAGTCTGAGCGTTAGTGCCACTATTTAACCGTGCAGAAACTTCCGATTCGGCTTGCAATAAATAGCCAAAGGCTTGCGTTGGAAGCACCATCGCAAACATAAATAGCCAAATAATAGAAGTAAGCCGTTGAAACATTAACACGCCAAATAGTCAATAACAGCGTGATAGTAGAACTAAGATAAAACACAGGCAACTAAAAATTTCTAAAAGCTCAGTTTGTATTTAGGTCTACGCGGTTATTGCTCTAATAAACAGTCACTAACGATAAAAGATTTTTCCGGTACGAATATTTAAGTAAATCTTATTGGCTTGCTTGAGACCACCACAATAAACAAAGTAAGCCTCTTGCTCGCTAAACGTTACTGAGCGAATCCACCCTTTGGTCTCTTCAAAATCTAATGGCGTACAAGTGCCATCTTTGATCAATTGGTCGGTGGTACTAATAAACATTTCAAAGTGCTGCTTGAAATCATCTGAGTCTTCAATATATTCACTCAGCGTTGTCATGCGCTCTTTTTTAGTAATGGTGGGAGGCACTTCGAGTAACGCTTCCATTGGCACCCACTCTGCGACTTCTGGGCCGCCTTCTTCATAAACAAAGTAAGCAGAAATGCGTCCCCAACCGTCTTTTTTCTCTAAAATATGTAACTTATCACCCCGATACACCACGCTCTCGATAAACGCGTCGTAGTCTGGAGCCTCACGTACGCCAAGTTTATCTGGATTTACATAGTAATCAGTTTGAGGCGGCGGTGGTGGTGGCTCTGGCTCATCTTCAAGAATAACAAGCGGTACTACCGGCTCTTCTTGCGCCTGTGCTTGCTCCAATGCCAATGCATCTTGCTGCGGCTTGTAGTAAAAGATGTAGTAGCCAGCACCTGCGCAGGCAACGCCGAGCAACAGTAAAACCGCCATTATGACCTTTTTCATATTCGTCTCATTCTTTTCCTATACTTATCGAGTGACGACCAAAACAGCTATCGCAATGAAATGGCACTACATTATTATAACGGCAGCCCTGCTAATCACTTTACCTTTTCAGTTGAGTGCAGCCCATTGTGACGAATATTCATGGAACCGCTCCCTCAAACTTCAGCAAACCCTTGATAGCAAGTACAACCAGCATGCTCGAAGATACAATCAGTTTCTTGCCTTTCATCGCGAACAACCTTTCCTCTACCAAGAGTTTAGTCGAGAAGAAATTCGCAGCTTTTGGCGAAGCAATAAACACCTCTTTCATTCCAGTATGAACGCCCAAATATCCGCGTCCCAATCAGTGGTCAATCGCATCGAACAAGAACGGAGTGAGCTTGCGCCTTTAATCGAGCAAGTGGCTGACCAACAGCGACGTTGGCGAGCAATAAGTAAACACTGTCAGCAGGTCGACAATCAAAGTAATGCAATAACGAGCCTCAACTACTCACAGCTTAATAAAGCGTTAAGCAAGCAAATTGAAGACTTACTCACTAAACTCATTGCCTTACAGCTGAGATATCAAAACGAAATTGAAGCGCTTGAGCAAGCGAAACAACAGCCTGACAAAAATTGACATCAATAATCATTTGCATTTAATTGGCGGCACGATTAAGTGCATGTTTCATTATTACTGATCATTTCAACATTGAAACTTGTTCTTTCTCTAAAAAAATACGTTGCTTATTTGGAGGTTGGTGCGGCAGTTGCAGCGGCCTGCTACATTTCGGTGTATCACTATGAAACAGAGAAGATCGACGAGCAATTAGAGACAATGTCACACTCACTAAACAGTAATCGTAGCAGTGTCGCTCGACTCGAACAGCAAGATGCGAATTCAATGATGTTCGTCCTCGCCCGCTTGAAAGCCGAAGATAAGTTAAGTGGTATCGTTGCTGAAAAGCTGAGTTTCAACCATCTTCTTTAAGAGATAGCAACGCGAGCTGAAGCCGGAATCGCCCCGTATTAGAGTGTGTATATTAACATCTAGACATAAGAACGAAGCATGGGCATGCTTCGTTCTTCTCGGTTAATTGATTTGATCACACTTCGCTGCGCAGATGAAATCGTTCTGGTGTAACCCTTTGATAGAATGGCTCCACCAGGTTACCGTTACTTTACCCCATTCGAGCAATATCGCCGGATGATGGAACTCGTGTTCAGCAAGCTCTGACACTTTATTGGCAAACGCCCATGCTAGTTTGTAGTTCTTAAACGTATACACTTTTTCTAACTGCGGGATACCATCACGTTCAAGTAATTGCCAACCTTCAAGCTCGGTAAGCAGCAATCGTCTCTCTTCAGCACCTAATGCCGCAGCACTACTAGTGCAAGCTTCGCAGCGTAATTCATCAAGCATGAGTCACTTCCTTTGGTTCAAATAGTGGGGGGAGTAAACCGGCTTTCATTGCCTGTTTAACATGATGCATCAAATCTGTCTGACTTAGTTGGTAAAGCTGTTTGATATCCTCCAGCACAAAATATTCTGGCTGCATAATATCAATACGATACGGTGTTCTTAACACCGTATTGATATCAAACGTTTCGCGCTTGGCTTGTGGGTCGTCTAATGAATAGAGCGTTTCACCTGGCGAAGATAAAATCCCTCCACCATAAATCTTGGTCGTGTCTCCCTCTTTAACCAAACCAAACTCAACGGTAAACCAGTAAAGTCGTGCCAAATAAACCCTTTCTTTGTCCGATGCTTCGCGGCCCAACATGCCATAGGTGCGAGTAAACTCGGCGAATTCAGGATTGGTCAACATTGCACAATGACCAAATATTTCATGAAAGAAGTCTGGTTCTTGTAGGTAATCAAACTCTTGCCGACTGCGTAAGAAGGTCGCAACTGGGAATTTTTTCTCGGCCAAAAGCGCGAAAAAACGGTCAAAGTTAATCAAAGCAGGTACAGGCTCGACTTGCCAACCCGTTGCCTCTTTAAGCACCTGGTTAATATCGACAATCTGTGGTGCACGCTCTAGCGGTAAGTCCAATAACTTAAGGCCCGCTAGATACTCTTTACAAGCACGCTCTTCCACCAAATGATGTTGACGTTTGACCAAATCTCGCCAGATTAGATCTTCTTCTATGCTCCAATCAACAATGCCCTGAGCATTGACAGGTTTAGAATGATATTGCGCCATACCTAGCTCCATTAACAATTCCTTCACATTCAGACTATCTCTACCACTGGCTGGTGACAATTTTATCGGCGTACTCTGCCTACAGTCCTCTGTGTAACATAATGTTTACATTTGACGGCTTTTTTCTTATTTTTCAGCTATCTGTTGTCGTGGGCTAAGTTTGACTTTGCTTATAAATTCATCAAAACTTAATTCTATAACGGAGAGCGATGAGACGAGGATGTCATGACTAACCCAGCCCCAAATTTTCCCGACCCTATTTGGGTGCCGAGTAGTGACCGAATTGAGTCATCCAATCTTAGTAATTTTATGAAACACGTTAATATTCAAGGCGATATTATCGATAGCTATGCAGAACTGCATCAATGGTCTATCGATTACAAGAAAGATTTTTGGTTAGAGATTTGGCAGTTTTGTGACGTGATCGGCTACAAAGGCGACTGTATTTTGGGTGAAGGTCTAGCCAAATGGGGGGCTTTTAATCCAAGTCGCGACACCATTTGGTTCCCACAATCACAACTTAACTACGCTGAAAACCTACTGGCCTATTCGTTTCAAGCCCCCGATGATACGGCGATTTGGTTCAAAAATGAACGCGGTGAAAGTCGTCAGCTCACTTGGCAAGATCTGTGTGATCAAGTGTCAATATTACAGCAATGGCTAAAACACAATGGCGTAGAAAAAGGAGACGTCGTCGCGGGTTATCTGCCGCATATGCCAGAAACCGTTATCGCGATGCTCGCCACCACCAGCCTTGGCGCGATTTGGACATCAACCTCGCCCGATTTTGGCACTGAAAGCGTGATAGAGCGATTCGGTCAGGTCAACCCTAAAGTACTGTTTTGCTGTAACGGCTATGACTTCAACGGTAAAACCTTTCATATCGAAGAAAAAAATCGTCAAATCTCTGATGCACTTCCCAGCCTGGTTAATACTTGTCAGATTGACTATCTACAAACCGATTTGTCTCAAGACGACCACGGCGATTTCTTTTCCGATTGGCAAGCGATCTTAGCCAGCTTTCTACCGCGCGGGATCAACTTCGAACGCATCAGTTTTAACGACCCCTTGTTTGTGCTCTATTCATCAGGCACCACCGGCAAGCCTAAGTGCATTGTTCATTCGGTTGGGGGCACTATCCTTAGCCATCTCAAAGAGCATCAATTGCATTGTGACGTTCAACCGAAAGATCGCGTGTTTTATTACACGACATGTGGCTGGATGATGTGGAACTGGCATGTATCTGCACTAGCCAGCGGCGCTACTTTGGTCATTTTTGATGGTAGCCCAATGTACCCTAACCCCAACGTTCTTTGGCAATTGGCACAAGAAGCGCAAGTGACGCTGTTTGGTACTTCGGCAAAATACCTAGAAGCGCTGCAAAAAAGTCAGTTTACTCCAAGCAATTCGTTTACGCTTGATTCGCTCAAAACCCTCTGCTCAACAGGCTCGGTACTCTATCCAGAACAATACGATTTTGTCTACTCATCAATCAAGGTTGATGTTCATCTAGCATCAATTGCGGGTGGCACTGATATCTGTGGTTGTTTTGTCTTGGGTAATCCTATTTCTCCGGTTTATCGCGGCGAGTGCCAAGGCGCAGGTTTAGGAATGGATGTAACGGTATTCGACCAGCAGGGAAAAGAAGTCGTTGCACAGCGAGGTGAACTCGTCTGTCGCAATAGTTTCCCCAATCAGCCACTCGGCTTTTGGCATGACAATGGTGAACGCTACCATAACGCCTATTGGAATAAATTCAACGATACTTGGCATCATGGTGACGATGTAGAAATGACCCAACACGGCGGGATGATTTTCTATGGCCGAAGCGATACAACGCTCAATCCGGGCGGCGTTCGCATCGGCACAGCTGAAATCTATCAGCAAGTGAATCAACTAGAGGAAATTCAAGACTCAATCGCCGTCGCCAGACGTGTTGATGGTGATGAAAACGTGGTGCTGTTTGTCCAACTGACTGATGGCGCTGTGCTCGATGACGAATTGCAACAAAGTATCAAGCAAACCTTACGCATACAGTGCTCACCTCGCCATGTTCCTGCTGAGATCTATCGATTAAATGAAATTCCTAAGACGAAATCAGGTAAATTAGTCGAGTTGGCAGTCAAGCAGGTGCTGCACGGGCTCGACGTACAAAATTTGGGCGCGATAGCCAACCCTTCGGCACTTGAGGAAGTCGCGCAATATCAGCGCCAGCCTATTAGCTGAAACAAAAAACCCGGCATCATTGCCGGGCTTCAATTTGTATTTATGACTATTTCTGCGCCAAGGCCATCAAGACTTTGAACTTGCCTTGTGGTGTTTCAACCTCAAATGGTGTGGTTATCTCGACGCGGCTAAACCCGACACTGGTCAAGACTTGCTGAGCATGTTGAATGGTCATGCCGCCCGGTTCATCGGTCTCTGACAACCAATCCCAATGGATAAAGTAGCCCTCTTTATTAATTAGGCTAAAAACAATATCCGCCACTTCAGAGTAACTCGGCACAAAACTGCATACCGATGACGCCACCACTAAGTCAAACTGGGTGCGAAACGCCGGATGCAACGCAACCAAACCACGAGTGAGCGTATCAACAACAGGTTCTACATTGGGTAGCTCTTTCATATCGAGTTGTTCGATCATGGCTTCAGAACTGTCTAATGCCACAATATCTTTTACCATTGGTGACAAACGTTGACTGAGTAGTCCGGTTCCACAACCAAAATCTAAAATGTGCATTCCTTTCACATCAACGAACTGAAGCAAAGATTGCAACGCTTTGTCCGCATAGGTATTTGTGGATGCTTCCGAGTCCCAGTTTGCCGCGACATCGTCCCAACTATTAGCCATCATGATCTCCCTGTAACTACATTCATTAGGCGTTACCAAGAGTATCAAAACTACATGAAATTAATAGCATTTCAATTCGGAAAACAGACAATTCGCTAAGATTGAGATAATATCGCTTTTAAGCCAACCAATTTGTTTAAAAGATGAACTTATCGCAGATCGAAGCATTCTGTACTGTTGCTGATACGGGTTCCGTTTCGGAGGCAGCGCGTCAGTTAGAGTGTAATCGCACCAAATTAAGCATGGCAATCAAAGCATTAGAGAAAGATCTTGCCGTCGAACTGTTTGTTCGTAGCGGTAATAATCTGATGCTTTCAGAAGCAGGCAAAGCCATCTATAAAGATAGCCAAAACTTATTGGTTACCGCTGCACGTATCCGCCAAACTTGCGCTCAAGTTTCAGGTGAGTTTAACGCCGAAATATGGATCGCTCGTGACGACTCACTGCCTGACGAATTGTGGCAAGATTTATCGCACCGATTGAATAATCGCTTCCCCGCGACCTCGTTTAATACCGTGCTCGCTTCAAGTGGCGACCTCGCTAACTTAGTCGCTACATCACAAGTCGACTTTGCTTTTGGTGTTGACTATGAACGTATCGATAATCCTCACATTACTTACCAACCGCTTGGTAAAATTCGGATGATGTCGGTGTGTCGTTCAAGCCACCCTCTCGCCCGTCTGCGTCGCGTCTCGGACGATGACCTACGTAATGCGATGCAAGCAGTGATGGTTTACCTCAATGAGAAGGATAACCCTGAACTACAGCCGTTTTCTCTGCGTTATATTGGCTTTTCAAGCTTTGATTACATGCTTAACACCATTCTGAAAGAGAATGCTTGGGGAGTTCTTCCTGAGCCACTGATCCGTCATTTACTGCGTCAGCAAGAACTTGCCGTCATCAAGCATACTTACGGTTTAACCCAAGAGGACTATTGTATGTTTACTGCAGCAGGGATGGCTGAGCACCCAGGCATGTCTTGGTTGGCAGACAAATTAAACGAATATCTCTTTGACTTCTAAATAAATTCAAGCCTTTTCAGTGATTAAGGTCACTCAGCGTCAAAATTAATGACGGCAAGATATTGATATAAGCCATTGTTTTTATTGGCAATGTTTAAAATTCACTCAAAATCACTTACTCTTCAATCAGATTGTAGTTGTCTAATTCTCTTAAAATGAGAACACTATACAGGTATTCAAATAAGAGAGTTCACCATGTGTGCTAGGACAAGCCTAAACGAAAAACGTATTTTAACCTTCTCAGCAATGCTTGCATCGGGCTTTGCCGCCGGAGGTTTGATACTTGGTTTGCTTGTCGGTTCATTGGTAATTGTTTTTGATGGTGTTTATTCCTTAGTCAGCCTACTGTTAACATTATTGTCGCTGGCTGTCTCTAAGTTTATTGAACGCCCATCGAAACGTCAGTTTCCATTTGGTAAATCGGTACTAGAACCGATTGTTATCGCCACCAAAGGCAGTGTCATTTTGGCCATCGTCGGCTATTCGCTATATTCTGCGGTCATTTCAGTAATGAGTGGCGGCCGTGAAGTCGATACGAGCATCGCGACGCTATTTGGTGTTGTCAACGTACTTGGTTGTGGCTATGCATGGTGGCATATTGCTAAGAAGTCTAAACGCTTCTCTTCAGGCCTGATCGAAGCCGAAACGAAACAGTGGCAAATGGACACCTTGCTCAGTGTGGCGGTCACACTTGGATTTATTATTGCTTGGTTCGTGTCATTGTCTCCTTTTGCACAGTTCGCCGTCTATGCTGACCCAATGATGATGATCTTAATGTCTTTCTATTTCATCAAGGTGCCGTTCGACATGCTGCGTGGCGCACTACGTGAAATGCTAATGATGAAACCCACCGAAGAGATCTGCCAAGCTGTGGATCAAGAAGTGTCAGCACTAAAACATCAAGTGGCACAACAATTCGAAGTGGCAGCTGTGACCAAAGTTGGACGTGAGTTGCGTGTAAAACTGGATGTGCACCCCGTTGGCCAGCAACTGCAGGTAGCAGATCTAGAAAAGACACGTCGTATTTTAAAAGACAAGTTATCGAGACTATCCCTCGATCTTAACCTCACCATGAACATCGCCCACTAAAAACAACATAGGCAGCCGCGATGGCTGCCTATTATCATTACTGGGTCTGCGAATGTTAATTATCCAATGACATCCCGATGTGACTTAATTTATCTTTAAACTCATCAATGCTGTTCGCCTCGTATGTCGGGGAACCATTAAAGTATCTTGGCTTTTCAGGCAACATGGCATTTTTGAGGGCTTTTTCTTGATCAATATCATCGTGATAAACGGTAACGCGCTTGGGGATGTCTTGTTGGAATCTCGCCATTATGTTCTCCTTTTCATCTGACGTTAGTTCATCACTAAGCGTAGAAAACCGCTCTGCTGTGTCAACATCGTATCTGGTGAAAATATCACGGCTTAACACCATACTAAACGTTGATATAAAAGCAATTTATACCGTTTATACTGATGTTTGAATAGAAAAATGAATCTTGGTTTTGTGACTTTATTCTAACTATTAACGAGAATTAGTGACTAGTCACACACTGCTCCAACCAAGCCTTTGATTTGAGCGTCTCACGCCGAAAGCGAAACCTCAATCACACTTTCCATCTCTACGCCCCCGATGGTTGATTAAGGGATGAGTTGCTAACTTGAGCCATGATCTAGCCTATATGCAAACAAAGATAGCGACCCGACAAAATGAAAAAGCATAATATCTATCAGGTTTTCACCCGTCTGTTTGGCAATACCAACTCCAACAATCAAGCTTGGGGCACCATTGAACAAAATGGCGTTGGTAAATTTAGCGATTTTACTGATCTCGCCTTAGAAAAGATCCGTCAACTTGGTATCACTTATATCTGGTACACTGGCATACCTCATCACGCTTTAGTTGGCGATTACACCGAGATTGGCGTTGACAATGATCACCCAAGTGTTGTCAAAGGCCGCGCGGGGTCACCTTATGCGGTTAAAGACTACTACTCAGTAAACCCAGATCTTGCTGATGACCCTGCTAAGCGTAATCAAGAGTTTTCCGCCCTGATCAAACGCACGCACAACGCTGGTATGAAGGTGATTATTGATATCGTCCCCAACCATGTCGCTCGAGTGTATAAAGGCCGCAACAATCCTGATGGCGTGCGCGACTTTGGCGCTGACGATAACCCCCATGTTGAATACCAACGCGATAACAATTTCTATTATATTCCTGGCCAACGCTTTGAGCTGCCAGACACGTTGACGCATCAACCTGCGCTTGGTGGTGAGGCACATCCCGACTTAACAACGCCTTACCACGAATGTCCGGCCAAATGGACGGGTAATGGATCTCGACTGGCGAAACCAAATCATGACGATTGGTACGAAACCGTTAAGATTAATTACGGAGTACGCCCTGATGGCTCAAAAGATTTCGACCTTTTACCCACTGAGTATCTCCATCGTTCACATCACGATCACTACCAATTTTGGCAAGGAAAATCGCTGCCCGACTCTTGGTATAAATTTCGTGATATCGCGCTCTACTGGCTACAACAAGGGGTGGATGGCTTTCGCTTTGATATGGCAGAAATGGTTCCGGTCGAATTCTGGAGCTTTTTAAACTCAGCGATCAAACATGCTAACCCACAATCGATAGTGATCGCTGAAGTGTATCAACCTGCGCTCTATCGCGATTATATTCAACTGGGTAAAATGGATTACTTGTATGACAAGGTGGATCTGTACGACACCTTAAAAGCCATAATTCGCCACCAAGCTTCGACCGCTGATATTGGTCGTATTCAGCATGAGTTGCGCGATATCGAACATCACATGCTGCATTTTCTCGATAATCACGACGAGCAGCGCCTTGCCTGCGAGCACTTTGCCGGCTGCGGGGAAAATGGTAAGCCAGCGATGTTGGTATCGACCTGTCTATCGACCTCACCGACCATGATTTACTTTGGCCAAGAGGTCGGAGAAATCGGCGCAGAGATGGCGGGCTTTGGTCAACCCTCTCGTACCTCAATTTTCGATTATATCGGTGTCCCTAGTCATCAACGTTGGATGAATCACGGCCGCTTTGATGGCGCACTGTTAAGTGAGTCTGAAAAGGCACTAAGGGCGTTTTACTCTCGGCTGCTTAACCTAGCGTTAAGCAGCCCTGCGCTAAGCGGCGATTATCATGACCTTTACGCTGAAAACTACCAAAACTTTGCCGATATGCAGCATCAGTTGTATGCCTTTGCGCGCTCAGACAACCAACAAGCGGTGATCATTGCCACCAATTTCAGTCGCGAGAAAGGCAAAACAATTGAACTGACGATTCCTCATCACTTGGTCAAATTATGGCAATTGTCAGCTGGCCATTATGAGCTTATCGATAAACTCAATCACACAAGCTACCCAATGCAAGTTAATCAGCATGGCGCAACCATACCGATACATTTGGCGCCGCTCGCCACGCACTTTCTCTGCTTAGATGAGCTTGGGTAAAATAGCAAAACGCATTGATTTTTGCTCTCGCATGGTGAGTAGCGGCCTCAATTGGTTAGTTACTCATCAATCAACTGTTCAATCTGGCCAATAGTGTTTTGGGCAGATTGATAGTCAACCTGCAGCTCGACTATCCCGTGAGCCGTTTCGACAAAAAGCGAAGGGAAACTATTGCCACCGATACTGCGCGCAAAGGCGATCTCTTGCTTGAGCATTTGGTCGATTTCCGCTGAGCCATAATCTACGACGAACTGCTGTTGATTCAAGCCTGCCTGCTGAGCCAGTTCAATCAAAACATCACTATCACTGGGATTACGCGCCTCAAGATAATAGGCACGTTGAATTGACTCAAGCATAGCCAGTTCTGCACCTTGCTGGCGTGCCGCTAATACTGCTCGGCAAGCAGGATAAGTTGAGCGTCTGGGCACATTTTGGATCCAAAAATCATAATTAAACGGGGTACCTAAATAGTTCTCAATTTTTTTCCAATAAGCCGCGATTTGTTGTTGCATCTCTTGCGGCATCGCAACATCTGAATCAGGCGCAAGGCCACCAACCAAAAACTGAATATCGATTTTATCCCGTAAAGCTTGTTGTATCTTGTCCCATACAGGCTTGTAACCCCAACACCATGAACACATTGGGTCATAAACATAATAGAGTCGGTTTTGGGTTATTTTCGTCATAATAGTGGATTCTCTCTATTTAATTCTATCGGGGGTAAATCGTTCAATCAGCGTAACAAGTCGCTTTGTCTACGTCACGAACCATTGCTGCGACTCACGATTTAAATTAGCAACGCTTGATTACCAAGCGCTGGTCATCTCGCTCTGCATTGCCCAACTGACTGGCATAAACGTTAAAATACCATAGTGAACGGTTAACGCTTATTCACTTATCGACTCACTAGTAGCAATTATTCACTATGCTAGTTAAAGTAGCGCCGATGAATAAGTTCGGCTCTTGACTGCCTGACGAAAAGCACAGTAAAACTGAGAGATAACATGATTAATGACGATAGAATTATTGCCGACCTACAAGAACTTGAAGCCTTTCTTGTTGCGATTGAAAGCGGAATGATGGGATTAAGCAACGCCGCCGGAGTTGTATTGGCAACCAATAATAGCGATGGCCGACGTTTTGTCGCCGTGCTTGATGATGATAATCAGCTCGTCTTGGGCCGCTGGGTAACTGAAGAGGTTTTCCACTCAGGACAAGATATGGTTCGTCACGGACCTAAGCGCAAACATTAATCGTTGCCCAATGTCAGTAATAGCACTAAATCGATTCGGTTGTTATTACTGACACCTTTGAGGACTAACATTAAGAGCTAAAATTAAATTCCCGCTATCTTTCCCATCAGTCAGATTCCCAGCCTGATTCAAAAACATTCATTCGCTTTTATTTCCTCATCACACGAAAACAAATAACACTTTATAATCATAATCTTAAATAAAAACTTTATTGTTGAACATACTGCCAATATCAACTTTTTATTGTACCACTCACAATATACGGTACGACATTCATTGATTTGTAATAAAATTTTCATTAGAGTTCTAAGTGATTTTATACTGATACATTACCTAACAAAGGAAAAATCATGGATCCCATACTGGAAGTTAAGGGACTGTATAAAGTGTTTGGAGAAGACACACAACGCGCTTTCGATATGATCGAAAAAGGCGCGGACAAAGATGCAGTGTTTGAGAAAACAGGATTAACCATAGGTGTTAATGACGTCTCGCTCAGCATCAATGAAGGTGAAATCTTCGTCATTATGGGCCTTTCTGGTTCAGGCAAATCGACTCTAGTCCGTCTACTCAATCGTCTCATCGAACCCACTAAAGGCAACGTATTATTCAAAGGTAAAGATATTGCCCACATCACTGATGATGAGCTACGCGAAGTGCGCCGCAATAATATTTCGATGGTATTTCAAAACTTTGCCCTAATGCCACATATGACGGTAATCGAGAACGCAGCGTTTGGTTTAGAGCTTGCCGGCATAGAAACGGATGTGCGCAAAAAATCGGCGTTTGAGGCACTTGAACGCGTAGGCCTTGATGCTTATTGCGACGTGTTTCCAGACGAGCTGTCTGGCGGTATGAAGCAGCGTGTCGGCTTAGCACGTGCCCTGGCTTGTGACCCAGATATCTTATTAATGGACGAGGCGTTTTCAGCGCTTGACCCTCTGATCCGCACGGAAATGCAAGATGAGCTGATCCGTCTACAAAACGATGATAAACGTACCATCGTCTTTATTTCCCACGATCTCGACGAAGCGATGCGTATTGGTGATCGCATTGCGATTATGCAAGATGGCGACGTGGTACAAGTCGGCACACCTGATGAGATTTTAAACCAACCTGCCAACGACTACGTGGCCGCGTTTTTCCGTGGCGTTAACGTCGCCAGTATCCTTACCGCGAAAGACATTGCTCGCAAGAACCCGGCCGCTGTATTCAAAAAGTCTGAGCACGATGGTCCAGCTTCGGCGATGCAGATATTGATGGATAATGATCGTGAATACGGCATTGTTGTTGATCGCAGCAGTCGCTATTCGGGCATCGTGTCAGTTGACTCTCTGCGCGCCGCGCACAAAGAGAATCGCTCTCTAACCAGTGCGCAGCTCGATGATGGCATTACACTCGAACCAACCCAATCAATTAATGACATTCTAGGTACCGTTGCAGGCGTTCCCTACTCCGTTCCTGTTGTCGACGAGCAAGGTACTTACTTCGGTGTCGTAACCAAATCACGATTATTGCAAACGTTAGATAAGGATTAGCGCCATGTCATCAGAGCAAACAAACAATGACCCATGGTCGCAAACTACCACGCAACAAAGCGACCCTTGGGGACAAGCGTCAACCAGTAACGCACCAACTAACGATTGGTTAACTAGCGAGACGGTTGAACAAACCCCATTCGATATCATGAATCCGTTCCAAGACGCCGTACTGCCGTTAGACACTTGGGTTGAGTCTGGTTTGAACTGGTTAGTTGACCACGGTCGACCAGTGTTTCAGGCAATTCGTGTGCCGATCGACTTCATTCTGACATCATTTGAGACGGCACTGGTCTCGACACCAGCGCCATTTATGTTGGTATTTTTATTTCTTTTAGCTTGGCAGTTTTCGAACCTACGACTTGGCGTCGCAACGTTCGTATCACTGGTTTTTATCGGCCTAATTGGCGCTTGGTCACAAGCAATGACCACCCTCTCGCTGGTAATGACTTCGGTGTTTTTCTGCCTATTGATAGGCTTGCCACTCGGTATATGGCTCGCTCGTAGTCATACCGCCGCTAAGATTATCAGACCAATACTCGACGCAATGCAAACAACCCCAGCGTTTGTCTACTTAGTACCGATTGTGATGCTATTTGGTATCGGTAATGTTCCTGGGGTGGTCGTAACGATTATTTTCGCCCTGCCACCCGTGGTGCGATTGACCATCTTAGGCATCCAACAAGTGCCAGAAGAACTGATTGAAGCGGGCCACTCTTTTGGTGCTAGCAGTAAACAGATGTTGTATCGCATTCAGTTACCACTCGCACTGCCGACCATCATGGCTGGCGTGAACCAAACCTTGATGCTGTCGCTATCAATGGTAGTTATCGCGTCAATGATCGCTGTTGGCGGGCTTGGACAAATGGTATTGCGCGGTATTGGCCGCCTAGATATGGGACTTGCTGCCGTCGGTGGTTTAGGCATTGTCATTCTTGCCATCCTACTTGACCGTATTACCCAAGAGCTAGGCGCAAATGCAGGTAACACCAAGCTTCGTTGGTACCACACAGGTCCAGTTTCATTCGTCATCAAATTACTCACTAATCAGAATGAACCTCAAGTTACACTTAAGGAGAAAACTAAATGAACAACTCATGGAAGACAACACTGACAATCAGTGCACTCACACTAGCAACAAGCGTAACGGCAAATGAATTGCCGGGCGCTGGGGTAACGGTTCAACCTGTGCAATCATCCGTTGCTGAAGAGACGTTTCAAACTCTAATTGTAAATCGAGCTTTAGAAGAGCTCGGCTATGAAGTTCAACCAACCAAAGAAGTCGACTACAACGTTGGCTACACCTCAATTGCTAAAGGTGATGCCACTTTTCTTGCGGTAGGTTGGTTCCCACTGCATGCCGACAAATACACCATGTCGGGTGGTGATGACAAGTTTTCACGTCAAGGCCAGTATGTCAGTGGCGCTGCGCAAGGTTACTTAATCGATAAGAAGACCGCAGACAAATACGGCATTACCAACATCGGCCAGCTGAAAGATCCTAAAATTGCCAAACTGTTTGATGCTAATGGCGACGGTAAAGCAGATTTAACCGGTTGTAACCCGGGCTGGGGTTGTGAGCTGGTTATCGAAGAACAATTGAATGCGTTTGAACTGCGCGACACCGTAAGCCACAATCAAGGTAATTATGCCGCGATCATCGCCGATACGATTTCGCGTTATAACAAAGGCGATTCGATTTTATACTACACATGGACACCATATTGGGTGAGTGGCGTACTTGTCCCTGGAGAAGATGTTGTTTGGCTTGAAGTGCCATTTTCTGCACTACCGGGCGAACGTAAAAACGTCGATACCACGCTGGCCAATGGCAAGAACTACGGTTTTGAAATGAACTCTATGCGTATCGTTGCTAATAAAGAGTTTACTCAAAACAACCCAGCCGCGGCCAAACTGTTCGAAATCATGAAGCTGAATATTAATGATGTCAGTGCACAAAACATGATGATGAGCCAAGGTAAGAATAGTTCTTCTGATATCGAAGCGCACGTCAATGGTTGGATTAAAGCAAACCAACAGCTATTTGATTCGTGGGTGAAAGAAGCCAAACAAGCTGCACTATAAAGCTCAGTAATACATAACATCGAAAGGGAGCGCTCATTAGCGCTCCCTTATTATTTTACACGACAAAGAGTCAACAAATTAATGCGTTGGTGGCGTGCCTTCACCATTAGACACCACGGCATCAATCTGAACAGCAGCGCCTAATGGAATGTCTGAGACACCAATGACGGTTCTTGCTGGTAAATCACCGCTAAAAAAGCCCGCGTATATAGTATCAATCGCAGCCAAGTCTGCCACATCCGTCAATTGGATGTTGATCTTAACGATGTCGTCCATGTTATGACTGATGCTTTCAACAATCGCTTTGATGTTGTTGAGACACTGTTTAGCTTGCTCTGTTACCCCACCCTCTACCAAGGCACCACCATGGGTTTTCACTGGCAATTGCGCAGTAAGGTGGTTGTAGTGAGAAAAAGCGACAGTTTGCGTCGAAAGCGGGCAAATTGGTGCATCAACCGTGTTGTTGGTGCGAATCACAATGCCGTGTCGGTCCTCGATTTCTTGAGGCGGCGTGCCGTCACCATGAGAGATAGCAGCATCAATTTGCACCAACGCTCCCATCGGCAAGCCATTCGCTTTGCTCACCGAACGAGCTGGCATATAACCCACTGTGCGTGCAATGGAAGAGTCCGGGAAGAAGGTCGTGTAAACCTGGTTAACGGCTTCTAAGTCGGCCAAGTCGGTTAGATAAATGTTCGCTTTGACAATGTCGTCAAACGGTACATCAATGCTCTCCATAATGGTCTTAATATTTCGCAGACATTGGGCTGTTTGCGCTTTAATTCCACCGTCAACGATTTTGCCAGTAGTCGGACAGATAGGTAGCTGAGCACCAATATTATTGTAGTGAGAGAAGGCAACCGTTTGAGTTGACCACTGGCTAACAGGTGCACTATCACTATTTCTTGATAGTTTAATTAAATCACACGGGGCTTGCGGCTTGGTTCCTTCACCATTCGAGATGAGCGCGTCCATTTGAATTAGAGCGTCACCATGTGGCAGTGCTGCAACTTCAACCACAGTGCGTGTTGGTAACTGAGTATCAAAATAAGTGTTATAGACTTCATTTACTGCCGCTAAATCGGTCATGCTTTTAACAAAGACATTAATTTTGACCACATCATCCATCACATGGCCAATGCTCTCGACAATCGCTTTGATATTATTCAGACACTGTTTGGCTTGATCTCGGACATCACCCACGACTATTTCACCAGATTGCGGGTCTAAGGGTAGTTGAGCAGAAATATTGTTGTAGTGAGAAAATGCAACACTCTGGCTTGATAGCGCATTGATCGGTGCCTGCTCAGTATTTCTTGATACTTTGATAATTTCGCCACTCATTGAGATAGGTATCCTTAAATTTTTAAGACAATATAACTTTGTCTTTAGTAGGGTTATTGGGATAAGTGGTGCCATAGTAAGAGATAGGATTGGACGTGAGTGTGATAAAACTCAAATTAAAAATGCAGCGACGTTGGCTAGATGGTACGGATAATTAGTCACTGAACGACTAAATATCCGCTGGTGATCAGCGAATCATAAATCGCAACAGGCTGATGTCACTAAACATCCCCACAAATTGAATTTAACCCGGCATTTTTCTTAGTCGCAGTGCCTGACTTTGATTCAGTTTTGATATCAAGCTCACATCGTCAAGCGGATTTTGAGGTGATTGGTCTTATCGCACTGCTTGTTAAGCCGTGATAACTGCATAAAGCCTTGATCATCAACAATATTGCAAACTAATGCGAACAGCCATGACAATTTGTTAATGTGTAGATAACAGACAACGGACTTATTTTCGGAGCAAAAAAATTCCTACGGGAGTCTCATTTAATGCTGTAACTCACTATTGGATAAAAACGTGTTTCTAGTTGGCCTAGTGAATGTCCAGAAGTCACACAGAATTACCGCCCTTAGCAACTAAATTTCTACTACGTTTTTTCTTGATAGTGATAAAATCTTCACATCACAATTATCGAGAGCATCTATGTTTATCCATCATGTAAACGGCATTGACTGGCTGGTAATTACCGCCTTTGAAGAACTGAAACCTCTATTTATTGAAGAAGCTGGGTCTATTCCCGCTTACTTCTCTAGCACCAGTGAATTGAGCCTGATTGATCAAGCCAAGCGCACTTATGGATATTTGCCTACACTCAGCGGCGTCATCACCGACACTGGCACTTTTCAAAGCCAGGATAACGAAGAAGATTTGAACCCACAGCTTGCCTGTCTAGTTGAGGGGCGTGGTCGGGTGTTTATCTATCACGGCGGCTTTGTGGCTTTTGTGGATGACGAGCAAACCTTTATTACCCGAATGGATTGAACATTATTCAATATTGTTGAGAGTGACGACTTAGCGCTAACCGATCATCCGCAAGCGTTTCGATTATTAAAAGGGGCAGAGACTTGCTAGCGGTGTTCACACAGGCACATCCTTGGACAAAAATGAACCCACACAGTTTCGTCAAAAACGAACTTCTATTCTATAAAGATACGCGATAAATTTTAGTTATTATTTTTATAAACAATCATAATTTTTCTTACGGTTAATTGATCCTTATACTTTTCCACATCGACACAAGACACGAAACAAATAATCAAATCAGTTTTTGGAGAAAGTTATGAAAATGAATCACGTTGGTATCATGGTTGGCGATATGGACAAAGCTGTAGAATTCTACACTAAAGCGCTAGGTCTTCGCGTTGTTATGAACAACACTAAAGTAATCGAAGAGCGCGAATCTGCAATCGGTCGTATGTGTATTGCAGTATTTGGTGAAGGCTTTAAAGGCTTCAACATTGCTCACTTAGTAACAACAGATGGTATTGGTGTTGAGCTGTTCGAAATGGTTGACCGTGAAGAGCGTCACAACGTTGACTTCTCTCGCCTAGGTATCTTCCACTTCTGTCTACAACTACCAAAAGAGCAATTTGAGTCAGCAATCAAACGCGTAGAAGAGTTTGGCGGTAAAGTGCGCATGGATATTCACCGTTACCACCCAGAAGATGATTCTAAGCAAGCACAAATGGTTTACCTAGAAGACCCGTTTGGTAACCTATTTGAGTTCTACTCGCACTCTTACGAAGACACTTACGCTTCTGATTACGAGTAATTCTTTCACTCGCTAAGTAAAGATTATCAATGCCCACTAGATATTTGATCTCGTGGGCATTGTTGTTCTACTGTCTAAATAATTCATCGATGCTGACGCTATTGCAGAGGCAGCCTCGCGACCAAAAATGAGATTCTCTTCAGCAAAGACCGAATCAGCTCAAGTAGTTTCTACCATTCGAAATGTACGCAGCGGATATATTAGAGAACCCACCGCTTGTATGAACAGAATCGGCTCTATCCATCTAGAGTTCAGGATTAGTTCACCAAAGGGACACGCCAGTATGAAAGGCTTATTCCAGTCGCTAGTGGATAAGGATCTACTTAAAGCTATGAACAAGGCTGAAAACCTGTATAAATCGTTGTTGACTGAAGCAACAAACGTTACCGAGTTTGACAATTTAATAGACGTTAAAACGTTCGACAATATTAGTTACCTCATCAAGGGCAATCAATTTGATACTTGCGTATTGCTAGGTCAGACAGGCACAGGGAAAACAAAATCTGGCTTCCAACCATTGGTAATGGTCAGCACATAAAAACAAAAGGGTAGTCTACCTCTCTTGCCTTATTCCTCTCGTTAAGCAATTTTGTGAATCAGTCGGTGCAGTAGCGTACAACAATGCGACACTTTTTGAGATCGAAAACTCGGTTGCCCTTGGTTCTGTTGTTAACAGCCTCCTGCTCAATTGCTAAATCTCACTGACTAGTTATTGATTTCTGAACTACTCAAGAATTTGTGCCGTTTAACGTAGATTCTTATTATAGATATTTAGGCAACAATGAAATGAATAATGTGATATTTATCACATGAATGATTTCATACATAATCTCTCCTGTACCAAGAGCAGTGGCTCTAAAGTAAACAGCATTCAAAGGAATAAGGTTATGAAAACAACGATTACAACACTATTAATTGCGGCACTATCTTCATCAATGGCTTTTGCTATGCCAACAGAAAAACATTCAATTAGCATCACTACATTCCAAAACCAAGCAGTTGTGACTGTTTATGAAAATGGCAAGCCTGCAAGCAATGTAACAGTAAAGGTAAAAGGTAACGGTACCCGCTACTACACCACTGGCGAGAAAGGCACCTTCATGGCAGCCAATCTACAAGATAACGGTCGTACTTTTACTTTCGAAATCGAAGACAAAAATGGTGTAGAAGTTCGCGAGCAACGTTTCCTGTCGGCTTTCTAAGTTAAATCACTGAAATATCCAACTCAAAAAGCTCGAATCTTTCGGGCTTTTGCTTTTAGACGAAGGCGATTTTATCGAAAGTTCTGCTCCCAAACAGGCGGCGAACCAATCTCTTCTTTGACAATGTCAATGAATGATGTTGCGAGTACAGATTGCTTTCTATGTAAGTACATAACATGGATATCACCGAACGAAGCAAGCGTATATTCAGATAACAATTGAACCAGTCCTAACTCTTCCATGTCTTCAGTAATTATGAACTGAGGTAGCTGAGCATAGCCCATTGAAGTTTTAACACTGGCGAGTATCATTTCGGCTTCATTGACTCGATAATTGTACTTTATCGGGTAAACGGTCGACTGCCCCGACTCACCGTCAACAAACTGCAATTTATCGACAACAAAGTTTTTGTTCGCATAAATGACACCAGGCAACTCGGCCAACTCCTCGGGCGTTCTTGGCATTCCATGTGTCTCGACAAACTCTTTAGTAGCAACCAGTGCGGTTTTGTTCTCAGCAAGATGTCGCGCGATCATCGAAGAGTCTCGCATTGGCCCAATGCGAAAAACGAGGTCAAATCCTTCGCTCACTACATCCACTAAATCATCGTTAAGTAGTAGCTCGATTGTTGCTTTCGGGAACCGTTGCAAAAAACACTCGACCGCTTTTTGCAAGTAGGTTCTGCCAAACACGACAGAGCTTGAAACTCGCAAATGACCTGAGGGTTCATTGTGATAAGATTGCGCGATACTTACTGTATCTTCTAATACTTGCGTCACCTTCTCTGCTTGTTCGACAACACTTTTCCCAACACTAGTTAAAGACATTGAACGCGTAGTACGATTGATTAGCTTCACACCCAGATGCTCTTCGAGCTGCTTAATTTGCTTCGACAGCACTGAGCGGTCGATATTGAGCCTTTCAGCCGCCTTGGCAAATGAGCCCGTTCGTGAAACCTCTAGCAACAAATTTAATCTACTCGCTAAATCCATTTCACCACCTATATCATCACGAAACCAACAGTGTACTTATTGTGAGAAACAAAACCAGCCTATGATTTCCGAATTTCTATGTTCCTCGCTATGGCGTCTATCATTTCAAAAACGCTCTAAAGGCAAATAATAATCTTATGGTTATTCCCTATAAACGAAGGTATCGTTCTGCCAGAAATCAAACCCAAAAAGCGAGCACTAGGCACGCTTTTGACTGCTTGGCGATAACGTATCATTCGTTAGGTGGCAATGCATTAGTACAATTTACATCAGCAAACTCTTGGACAAAATTGTTTCAGTGCTTTATCTAAATAAGCAAAACATGAATAACCACATGTATGGGAAAATCAATTAACTCGGCGCCAGTCTAAATAGTTCTATTCACCAAGCTAAACTATGAAATTCGGTAGATGTCGCCCTTTATTTCCAAATAACCTAACTGAACTTGCTTAGACAGTATTGTTTCTGTTCTATCTTTCATCGCTTTACTTGTACTAGAGAAACCGAGTACTTCCGTAATCGACTTAACTAGGTCATCGCTAGATATAGAGAAAGTATCCTTAACAGTCTCTATTGCGGCTTTTGCGATTTCACCATCATAGATAAAATCATACTTGCGCTCGTTTGAAGGGAGTTCAACTCGATTACGAATCGTAATTTCACCTTGGCTTTTAGCAATAATGAATTCACCGTCTAATTCAACTTTACCTTGGCGATTGAGTAAACCGATACCATCTAGAACCGAGCGATTTATCCGCGCACCACTTCGTGAGCTACCCACCGCAGACAAAAGACGAATAGTTAGATGTTTGACGTGAATTGGAGATTCAAGCTCTACAATTTTGAGAATATCCTCAGCTAGGGCTGTCGTGCTTACTTCTGGGATCGTATCGCCAGATCCAAGGTATAACTGCTCTTTAGGGAAAGCTTGGTAAACGGCAGCAGATGCCTGATGTTCAACTTCTACCCTTTCAATCGCCGCTTTTGGCTTTGATTTTACAGTATCTTCAACAATAGGCTCTGAATCATAGGCTTCATAATAAGCAATAGCTGACTTGATAGCATCATTTAACCTTTCCGTTTCTTTATGACGGCTGCGGAACCAATCAGTACTCCAAATGCGGTGAAACCGCCAACCAAGTCCTTCAAGGACACTCTGACGAATACGATCTCTATCTCGTGCGCTCTTTGAACTGTGGTATGTCGCGCCATCGCACTCTACTGCAAGCATATAGCGACCAGGTTTATTTGGATCTCTCACTGCAATATCAATATAGAAACCTGCACAACCTACTTGTGGTTGAACTTGATAACCTAGAGAGCGAATGGAAGAAATAACGTCCTCTTCAAAAGGTGAATCAGGTGCTTTGCCTGTCTCTTCGCGCTTAACGAGATCACCTGTTTCAGCATAATGTAAGAAGTTCTTCAGCGCTCGAACACCAAACGGAGATGCCTCAGTCGTTGGCATCTCATCACCTTTGAAGTTACTAAATACCTCCATGCACATACGAGCACGTGAGATAAGAACATTGAGTCTTCGTTCACCGCCATCACTGTTTAGTGGACCGAAACTCATTGGCAAGCGACCTTCGTTCGTCTTACCATAGCCGATACTGATATAGATGGTGTCACGCTCGTCACCCTGCACGTTTTCAAGGTTCTTAACAAAGAAATCTTCCCCTTCCTCATGCTCTCCAAAGAAGTCCTCAAGATCTGGGTTCGCTTTTCTTAGTCGTTCAATTTCCAAAAGGATTGCATCCCGCTGAGCTGTACTGAATGCAACAACACCTAGTGTTTGATTTGGCGCTGTCTTAGCATGTTTAATTACAGCTTCTGCAACCTCTGTCGCCTCTCCCACGTTACTTCGAGAGCCACCACGATCGTATGTAGTATTCGGCAAGTAGTTAAAACTCAAACCTTTCGCATGAGGGTTAATGCCCGACGAAGGGAAAATCATCAGCTTATTGTCATAAAACTCTTGGTTAGACACTGCAATCAATGACTCATGACGGCTACGGTAATGCCATTTGAGCATCTTTTCTGGTGTACCTGACGCTAAGAACATGCCCAGAATACTTTCCATATCGGCAGTGAGGCTTTCTTCTGCGTCTTCATCATCTAAGATTAATTGTTTGCCGAAGAAACTTGTTGGCGGCATCTGCTTGGTATCACCAACCACGATAACCTGCTTACCACGCATAATAGCCCCAAGTGCATCAGCGACTTTAACCTGTGAGGCTTCATCGAAGATTACCAAATCGAAATCAACCACACCTGGCTCTAAATAAGTCGCTATCGACATTGGACTCATCATAAATACGGGCTTGATCTGCTGGATCACACGACCTGATTTATTAAGCAGTCGTCTGATTGGCATTTGACGGCGCTTCTTATTGAACTCACGTCTTAAAGTTTCAACTTCACCTCTTGCTGATGGGTTGGGTAAATTATCGTAGAGCTGCTTAACCAATGACTCTTGAGCAAAGTGGAACAGTCGCCCGTCTATGAAGCTAAACTGCTCAATCTGTTTTTCATGCTCAACTCGATCGAAATAACGGATTTCATCTTTTGAATCATACTGATATTCAACAAGTGAGCGATAAAACGTATATTTGAAGCAGTCACGGAAAAGTGTTGGCACATTAGCCCAAGTAAATGCCTCCTGTTTCCATTTTGAAAGTCCGATTCGGTCTAACTCAGCTCCTAAGCGGTTAAAGCGAGTTAGAGGGTAAAATTTTTGAATATCTTTCCCCAACAACTCAACATCATCAATAGATAAAGAGTCACAACAGTCAGTAAAGTTCGTCAGATCTAGCTGAAGTAATGAAGCTAATTCGCTCAGCATACCTTCACGCTTACTGATTAACTCTTTTACATGGTTAAGCTCTGTTGCGGTAAATCCAATTTCCTTTGAAGGGTCTAAGTACTGCGCAGCACTCGCATCGAGTGAGCCAGACTTAATTCCTGAATGGCACTGGTGAACCCATTGAAGCGGTTTTAAGATCGCGATCCAGTCAGTACTCTCATTTTTAAAATGACTACCGATAGTATCTATTGCTAGTTGTGCAGAATCGATGAAGCGCTTTTGAGTTGAGCGATACTCTAATACGGTATCAATTCTTTCAATCCATTCATTTACACCGCCAGCAAGTCCATTCTTACACATACCAGCATAAGTACTTTTTGCTCTTCGATAGTCACCTGATAAGAATCGCCACCATTTCTGACCAGTCGTCAGCAATGAGCCACGGACAGGCATCCAATCGTAATCTAAAGCATTATCGACAAAGTACCCTGATAACTCTGCCTTTTGATCTTGTAGAGTTGCACCTTGAAGAGCGAACTCGAGTATCGTATCACCTTTAGACTCCCACGCAGAAGAATTCGCATCAACGCTCTCAAGCTCGGGTCTATCTGCAATAAGAGAAAGCCCCTCTAAAACCGAGATACAGTCTGTGTAATTAAAGATAGGTGAAATATAACCAGCGCAGGTATGAAGGCCTTTAATCTGGTTAATAATTTCTTGCTGTGTTTCTTCTAATTCAGAGACTAGCTTTTGAGCCACTTTATCATCAGACGGCGAATAATCTTTGAGAGTGGTTGATGAAAACAGATTAAGGCTTGGCGCATCGTGCTCACTTAAATAGTCAACAGTCTCAATTATCTTCGCCAGGACAGATAAGTAATAACTCTTATCCCAGACATTTAAATCAAAGTCGGTACTTGGTAGCTCATCCAAATCGATTGAAGCGTCAGTAACGATTCGCTCAAACTGTGAACTATAACCTAGAGCATCATGATAACTCACTTCGGAATTGGCAATACTTTCATTCACCGATAGACAGTAATCATCCAACTTATTACGAAGAAACACTAAGCGGCCTATATCGTCACTTCTCTCTGGAGTGACAGGAGCGTGCTGCATAAGTGTACTTTCTAATGAAGAAAGTACTGATTTCTTGTTCGCCTTGTGGGAGTGTAACTCTAATACTGAATCACCAATATGGCAGTTATCCAGTCGTCGTTTAACAACATCAAGTGCTGCCATTTTTTCAGCAACAAACAGCACTTTCTTATTATCAGCTAAAGCCTGAGAGATGATGTTTGTAATAGTTTGTGATTTACCTGTACCAGGAGGACCTTGAATAACAAGATTAGCCCCCGACTTTGCCGCTAATACGGCTTCTGTTTGGCTTGAGTCCGAATCTAAAACCAGTTGAACTTCTTCAACACGGTTGACATCCATTGGTGTTGAATCGAGCAAAGTTGCATCACGTTCAAAACCTTCCGTAAACAGCTTTTTAATTAAGCTATTTTCCGATGGTTTTTTACCTTCGGGCCACACTTCATCTGATAAGTCCTGATACATCTGAAACTTACCAAAAGAGAAGAAACTTAATACTATTTTATTGCTTTCTACCGACCAACGCTTTTCTCCTGAAATAGCATTCGCAACTGAATTTAAGTATCCTTGGAAATCATAACCCTCTTCTCCTTCTTCAAAGTCAGGTAAGACAATACCGAACTCCATTTTAAGCTTAGCCGCAAGGGTAAGGTTTGTTCCTAGTTCTGATTCTGTGTAGCGAATTTTATATGCATCACCCGCATCAGCTCGGAAAATTTCGACAGGGATAAGTACTAAGGGAGCATGTCTCGGTTTGTCAGAATTAGCGTCTTCAAACCACTTAACGAAACCAAGAGCAAGATAAAGTAGATCAACACCCTGTTCTTGGACAAAGGTCGTAGCTTCCGTGCTCAGCTTTAGTAGGCGAGTATCGAGTGATTTTCTAAATAACTGAGTTTGCAGAGCGTTATCAGCGTGCCTTTTATCACCATTTGTTTCTTCAAGATGAGCTGTCAAATCAGTTAAAGATATCGAATTGCTATCCTCTTTCTCTAGAGAATCAGGAGCTGGAAGAAATGACATTGTCTTTGAGTCTTCAACCAAATGTTGAAACACTTGCTCGGACTTTTCGTCAACAATGTCTAGAATTTTGGCTCCCTTGCCGACATTAAGTAATGTATTTCCTCTAAGACCCATATCAAGGAGTTCTTGACGGCTTTTATCAAAAATATCTTTAAGATTCGAGTTCATGTTGCTGTTAAACCTTATATTTTGTTAACCGTACTTTATCCCCAAAAGTCAGCTACACTACAGCTTAATAACTGATACTGTTTTTGAAATCCTTCCAGACATAGAGCGCTTACCTTTGGGTACTTAATTTTTTAGTTAACCTAAGTTTTACTCTCTGTGTGACCGTCACAAAAACTATCTGCATATGAGATTCTAACATTAGAAAACGTTGGTCAATATAATCGTACTTGTTTAGTGAAGAGTATCTACTCTAAGTGATAAAGGGACAGAAGTGTGTCACTTACTTTGCTAAATTAGTAATTAATGAATTAGTTTAGGTATCAAAAATCGTTTAATGAAGTGTCGAGTCTAAGTGGTACAGATAAGATCCTGACTGGCTCGAAGATTGATAGAAATAAGATGCCTACTATGCGATTGTTGAGCAAAGAAGCTAAGTTTGCTCTTTCGCTAAATAAAAAATGGGGGCGAGTTCTCGCCCCTATGGTTCCCATATAATAGCCTTGTATGTCCTTCTCTAACAGTCCGTTTGTTTTTATAGTCTCAAACCGTCTTATGATCTCGCTGTGATAACCATAGGTCAGGATAAACTGATACATCTGAGGTCATATACCTTTTAGTGCAGCAAATCTTCTCGCCTACTTGCCCTAGATACGTTTTTATAAAAAATAGTTTGTGTTGGTACGATATCGTCTTTTGTAGGTTTCATCGTCTTTGAGTATCTAATTCTATAGCGTTCTAAAAATGAGCGATATATCCCATATTTAAAATAGACTGCATTAGCTTCCATTGTCTGTCCGGAATAATCAACCTTCTGTTCACCATTTACCCAGACTCGGAACCAACCGTTATCATCTCGTGACCATTTTACGTCTAACTCTATTTTGTGCCATTTACCTCTTAAATCATCCTCTGATATCAAGGGATACAGCTTACGAGTTCCTCCCCATACTTGATCATCTAGAAAGTAACCGCCATCAGCGTTTTGAAACATCCAGACTGGATAAGAGTTTTCCTGATGAAACTGACCAAGTGCTACTTTAGTCGGGTAAATATTAGTATAATTGTCTGGGAAATAAATTTGCCAGCCATACCAATACTGGTCTCCATTATGAGTTGCCTTTCTTCTCTCACTAAGTTCGCTTCTCTCTCTGTCTTTCTTACAATCATTCCAATCTTGGTTAGAAGCACAATCGCCATATCGAACTTCGAACCTTTCAACCAAGGCTTGAGAACCACTTTCAAGTAAAGGATCTTCGACCAGTGTATATCCGTGAGATTTATTATTTAACGAACGTTGGAAATCTCCAAAATTGCCACGCTCTATCGTATTTACTGAAGAGCAACCTATAAGTGAAACCGAAGCGATTATGGAGGTGCTCACTTTTTGCATAAATGTCATATATACCCTTAATTCCATTTATAAAATCAGTAAATAAATATAGCAGTGAATATGCAAATGATCTTTAAGAGCGCTTAATTCAAGCGCCAAGCGTCATCATAAAGTAAAGCTACTTCCAACTAAGATACAAGAATTGGAGTTGTTCTACGATTCCGCTCGTGACAGGCGAGCGTGCTGCGACGTTATAAACAGGTGTAGTTGGTTAAAACCTTTTCATAATTAGTTATATGAGGAAAAGTAGTTCAAATTACACGTTTGTTACGTATGCACATTAACTTAAAGCAAGGAATAGAGTAACTCATGTGTTCAAAAGGCCATTGCAAGGTTACACGGCAAGTTGTTGACCAAATTAGAGAGTGTCCTGAATTCTGTGTAACTGTCTAAACTTAAGCCTTAAAGGCTAAGGATGGACAATATGGATAAGAAAGCACTCGAAGCTTTTGCTCGTGAAGCAGCAAAGTCAATTAAGACAGAATCTGATCTTGATGACTTCCACAAAATGTTAACCAAGGTGACCGTTGAAACGGCGTTAAACGTTGAACTCGATGAGCACCTTGGATATCAAAAACACCAATCTAGAACCAGCTCCAACTCCCGCAATGGCTACTCGGGCAAGTCAATCATCACCGATGATGGAGAAATCGATATCGACGTTCCCCGCGACCGTGAAGCCAGCTTTGAACCTCAACTCGTCCGCAAGCACCAAACTCGATTCCAATCCATGGACGACAAGATATTGAGCTTGTACGCGAAAGGCATGACCACACGTGAAATCGTCGCAACGTTCAAGGAAATGTATGATGCCGATGTCTCGCCAACGCTGATATCAAAAGTAACGGACTCGGTGCTTGAGCAAGTGATTGAATGGCAGTCGCGACCTCTCGACGAAATTTACCCTATCGTCTATCTCGATTGCATCGTGGTTAAGGTGCGTCAAGACAAGCAAGTCATCAACAAAGCGGTCTATCTTGCGTTAGGCGTCAACATGGAAGGCCAAAAGGAGCTGCTCGGCATGTGGCTCTCTGAAACGGAAGGTGCCAAATTCTGGCTTAACGTGCTGACTGAGCTTCAAAACCGTGGGGTAAAAGACATCCTTATCGCTTGCGTTGACGGGCTAAAAGGCTTTCCTGACGCCATCAACACTGCGTTCCCAGAGACGCAAATACAGCTCTGTATCGTCCACATGGTGCGAAACTCGGTCAAGTACGTCCCTTGGAAAGACTATAAAGCGGTGGCGACTGACCTGAAGAAAATCTACCAATCAGCCACAGAAGATGAGGCTCTGCTGGCTCTAGCGCAGTTCTCTGACCGATGGGATAGTAAGTATCCTCAAATCAGTCGCTCTTGGACGGCGCATTGGGACAACCTCAACACCCTGTTTAACTACCCAGAGGATATTCGCCGAGCCATTTACACGACTAACGCCATTGAATCCCCCAACAGCGTTATTAGAAAAGCGATTAAGAAGCGCAAGCTCTTCCCAACGGATGAATCAGCTAGAAAGGTGATCTACCTGGCTATCCGAGATGCTTCCAAGAAATGGACGATGCCGATCAGAAACTGGCGACAAGCTCTAAACCGCTTTATGATTATGTTCGAAGACCGACTCACTCAATACATGTAACCCCGACAGTTACACAGAATTATTTACAGGGTCGGCTGATGAATGTAACACCCTTCTAGTTGACCATCTTCGACCAATTGGTGGTGTCTCAATGCATTGATATCGCAATTCATAGTAAATCTTTTGGTTTTAATTAGGAGTACTGGGGTGGTTACATTCGCTTTAAAGGCTTAACCACGCTATCTAACCCCTCAATTTTGAGTGCTAAACAGAGCTGCAGCAGTTTACCCAACTCGCCGTCGGGAAAGCCTTTCTTATCGAACCACAACAAATACTCTTCTGGTAGATCAATCAATGCCCGCCCAGCATATTTACCAAATGGCATCGGCATACGAGCCAGTTTTATCAGGTTTTCTTTTTCTAACATCAGGCTTTACTCTGTGGATTCGGTCGTGACAGTTTACACTTTTCAAGCCAAAGACAACAACTAAGGCTGAGGCGTCACAGTATGAGCGTACTCCACCACGATTTGATTTCCTTCAATGTAAGCATTTTGGATATCGCCATCAACACTCATTCTGCTTTGCAGGTAAATTACTTTAGGTCCATTGGCTAAATCTTCTTTCAATGACGGAAACACATTATGAGGTTCCAAGCGCAATAAACGACAAAACTGGCTGACAAACGACATTGTCAGTGGTTTTTCACCACGTAATAATTGCGAAAAGGCAAGCTGACTCATGCCAAGCTTTTTAGCAAACTCCATCTGTGTTAGACGCATTTTTGACTTTTGTGACATCCAAGACTGATACAAAGCTTCTCTGTCTTTATCAGTAAACTCCACGATCTTCCCCCACTCTAATTTGTTGGGTGAATTGTCGGTGTTTTGTCGTCAAGATTGTCAGCGCTGGGTTAATGAAAGTCATAACCGTGTTGAAACTGTCCTTTCGCGCTGGCTAGGTAAAAGAAGCGCCAAAAAAGCTACCTAATGTATCCGTCTGATCGTGATTATTTAGAACCAACTCAACATTAACCGCTTAAACCAATCGACTATTTTTTTAAACAGACCACCTTCTTCAACCGTTTGTTGCGCCACCAAATCAACGCGAGCAACTTGCTCATCCTCTAGACGGTAAATAACGCTGCCAACAATGTCACCTTTACTTATCGGAGCAATAAGATCATTTGAGTACTCTAGCTCAGCCGTTAGCTTGTTACTGTCCCCTTTTGCAAGTGTCAGCAATACTGGCTGGCTGATGCCAACAGGGAGATTATCAACCTTACCCATCCACACTCGAGCCTCGGCTAAAGTGTCATCGACACGAGAAGGCGCAACCGTATCAAAAAAGCGAAAGCCGTAGCTCAGCAATTGCTTACTTTCAGACTCACGACTTTGAGTGCTGCTTGATCCCATGACCACCGAAATTAAGCGCATGTCGCCACTGGTGGCTGATGTCGCCAAACTATACCCTGCCCCACTGGTATAGCCGGTTTTCATCCCATCGACATTAAGGCTTCGATCGCGTAATAAACCATTTCGGTTGTACTGAGTGATGCCGTTATAGGTGTATGCCGTTTCGCTATACAAGGGGTAAATGTCTGGTAAGTCGCGGATAATGGCTTGGCTTAGTATGGCAATATCACGAGGTGTAGAGTAAAGCCCTTCACTGTCTAGGCCATGAGGATTGGTAAACGCACTGTTTTTCAAGCCTAAAGTTTGTGCCCAACTGTTCATTAAACTGGCAAACGCATCCTCACTGCCCGCTACGTGTTCGGCAATAGCCACGCTGGCATCATTTCCTGACTGAACAATCAAACCGCGATAGAGGTCCATCAGTTTGACGTCGGTAGCCACTTCAATAAACATCTTTGATGAGTCTGGAAAATTCTTTGCCCATGCATTGCGGCTGATGCGCACTTGGTCATCGAGTGAAATATTGCCACGGTTGACCTCTTGCCCAGCGACATACGCCGTCATTAGCTTGGTCAAGCTTGCAGGGTTGAGTTTGGTATCTGCGTTGTTCTCGACTAACACAGCACCAGTATGATAATCGATTAAGATATATCCCTTGGCGCCAAGAGCTGGAGGATCGGGAATAACCGTTGGTGCGGCAATCGCACCAAATGATATGGAAAGGGTGGTAAAGAGCGCTGAAGATTGAAGTAAACGCATAATCATGATGTGCAACGTCTCACTATAAGTGTTGATAAACTCACACAGTATAGACAAGCGGCGCAGAGTTTCAGCCACTTTGAAACTAATCGTTACTATTCAACCTGCTTTATCAGAAATAGCTCAAAGTCACGCTAGTAGATACAAAAAAGCCAGCGCTAAGCACTGGCTTGATATCAAGACTGAATAGGTTTAGGCAACTTTCAGCGTCTGTTGTTTTGCCATCAACTTCTCGCGATGAGTAAACCAAAAGTAAGTTGCGACGATAGAAAAGAACAGGTACGAAAGAGCAAACACAAACGGAGAACTGATTAACTGCTGTGACATACCCCAACTCACTCCTGCCACTGTGATCACAATCTTAGCCAAAAAACCGCTGATCAGCAGCAACAGAGCTAACTGTGGGAAACGGCTGCTACGAAACGCTAGCCAGTAACAACACCCGACCGCTAGGGTTGAGATGTACAAACCCAACAAAAATGAATGGAGGTGTTCAGCAGAAGCGATACCTGCAGTGATCGAAATAATAAATAGAATAAATAGTTTCATAATCGGCCTCGCTTTTATGTCGAAAAAAGCTCAATTCCATTTTTGCAATCTCATATTACATGTAGTTTCGCTGTTTATTGACGAAACACAAGCACTATTTATTGTCCAATTATTAACCAAAAAGTGACCTTTAACACCGTGTAAATAAGATGTTAAATATCTAATATCGTTCAACTCTTACTCTACCTTAACCCGTAGTAACAGCCATTAATGAAGTGCGATAAATGTTACAGTTAAATAACATTTGAAACATCTGAAAATATTTTATGATATGTGACAGAGCACATAATGATTAACGTTAAACGATCGTCACATGCCAAATCAAAAACTAAGTTTACGCTGCACGTAACAACTCATCCTGACTGCACAAAAAAATATAGTGTGAAGTTAACCACTGTTCGACGCTTTGCGCCTCGTATCAACTAAGACGGTTTGCTACTTTTGCGCCACCCAATATTACCTATGAACACTCATGCCTTCCGAGTTTCGAATTAACAAGATTGTAGAGATAGGCGACACCTTGCATCGCAGTGGTTGCGCCCCGTACAAACTTGAAAAATATACCCAGTTCTATGCCCGTAAACACGGTGTTGATGTCATGATCCAAGCGACACCAACCACGGTTAATTACCAGTTTCCAGATGACAACAATGCCGTAGTGATGAAGCGCCATCAGCCAGCCTCAATCAATTTGAGTTTGCTTGCCAACACTATTATTCGTATTAATCAACCCAGTAGTGAACCCGTCCCCGAACCGATTGGTTATCCTAAATGGGTCATCGCGCTGGCGAATATGGGGATTCCACCCGCATATTTGATGTTAGTCGGCAGTACTATCGACGCGATTTACTTCGCCGCTTTGCTTGGGTTTGTGGTGTGGCTAACTCAACAAGTATGCCGAGCGCGACGCTCTATTGCTGCAGAATTTTTAGCCGCCCTTTTGACTGGTATATTGGTCGCATTCTTTTCCAGCACTGGCCTCGCTATTCCAGTTTGGGCTCTGTGCATAGCCGCCATCGTATTGTTTGTTCCCGGATTGTCGATCGCCAACTCACTAGAGTGTTTAGCATTTAATGATCTCGTCTCTGGCACTAGCTTACTCGGACAAAGTGCCCTAACGCTGATAAAACTGTTTGTCGGCATTGTTATGGGACTAAATATTGGTGAGGCAATATGGGGGCAAGCGGAGTCATTAAAATACGTTAATGAAGTGCCGATGTGGCTGCATGTATTTGGTCTACTTTTGATTTCAATTTCATTGGGTGTGATCTTTAATGCTCGGCCAAAAGATATTCTGCTCGGTTTACCAGTCGCAGCGCTTGGCATGTGGGGGCCGTTATATCTTGGCTTCGAAAGTGGCTGGGTCGTTGGCACTTGGGTTACAACCGTACTCATTACCTTGTATGGCACCTGGGTGGCAAAAAAAATGGCGTTAACGGGGTCAATTTACATTGTTCAAGGGATCATTATCTTAGTTCCCGGCAGCCGCGTGTTAGTCAGCGCAGGCCAATCGGTGTTTGAACAATCGATTTTACCGATACCGAGCATTGGTCTTTCGGCTCTGTTTATGTTCTCCGCCATTGTCGCAGGTCAAATTACCGCGTATTCGATCTATTCGCCTCAGATTGAGCGTTAAAGCCAACACACTCTCAACGATATTACTGACTTGCCATATAAAAAGCCCTATTCAAACGATGCTCATTAAGCCACTTTTGAATAGGGCTCTCTGCCCTTATGTTTCATGTTGCGTTGAAAGCTTCCTTTGCCTTTTTTCGCTTTTTCAACTTTCGCCTTAAACAGGCAGCTCGTGACGATTGCTTTGAGCGCATTGTCTTTGATTTGACCCCGTCCAAACTCTACCTCTGTAGCGTTATTATCAACGGTAAATCGTTGTTTTCGCTTTGCCATAAAGCCTCCACATTGTTGTTTACAAACAACTGGTGATTGTTGCGTTTATACTCACTAAAGGTTAGCTTGCTTACCTAAGTCACCAGCCAAACGAATGTTACACTAATTATACCTAAATCAGTAATATTTTCGAAACCCTACCTAGCGCAAATTTCTAATGAAAACACCGCTTAAACCCAAACATTACTCCTTATTTTTATTGACTTAGTTGCACTTCGCATTAGACTGGTTGGCAGCTAGAAAACGGTTCTTGTTTATATTCGCCGTTCCGTTAGATTACTTGTATATCTGTCGTAACGTCGTGCGCATTAGCAATCTCCTTTTCCACGCTATCGATGCCGTATGGCTTTTACAAGATTTATCAAGGAAATACACTATGTCTAACACTGTTACTGGTACAGTAAAATGGTTCAACGAAACTAAAGGTTTCGGTTTCATTCAACAAGAAAACGGTCCAGACGTATTCGCACACTTCTCTGCAATCACTGGCGACGGTTTCCGTACCCTAGTTGAAGGCCAAAAAGTTGAGTTCACTGTATCTCAAGGTCAAAAAGGTCCTCAAGCTGAGAACATCAAACTAGTTTAATTTTAAACTAAACAGAATTTATGATAGCCAGCAGCTCGCTGGCTATTTTTTTATATTTAAGAACAGGTTATGGCTCTCAAACCCACAATTTATAAATTTCGCATCTCACTTTCTGACACCAACCGAGATCTTTACGACTCTACACAATTAACCGTTGCTCAACACCCATCTGAAACCCTTGAGCGTATGATGGCGCGTATCTTGGCGTATTGCGTAAAATGGCAACCAGATTTAGCCTTAACCAAAGGGCTGTCGACCGTTGAAGAACCTGACCTATGGGTTAAATCTCTCGATGACCAAATTGAGCTTTGGGTTGAGATTGGCGAGCCGTCCCTAGATCGCCTTAAAAAAGCGTGTCGCTTGGCTAAGCGAGTGGATGTTTTCTCGTTCAATAGTAAGTCTGAAGTCTGGTGGGAGCAGAGCAAAAACAAAGCGCATCAGTACAATGCAAATATCTATCGTCTTGACAGCCAAGCGATTGAAGCCCTAGCGGCAACTGTCACCCGCACGATGGATCTATCGGTGATGATCTCAGGCAACAGCTTATTTATTGATACAGACCAAGGGTCCTTTGAAATTACCTTAGATACCTTACAAGGCCATGAATAAACTCAGCGAATGGCTCGGCACAACCCATGCTAATCAGCTTGAAATAGTGCAACATAAAGCTGCGGTGTATGAGCGGTTTTGCCAGCAACATGCACCACTGTTTGAACAAGTTTTGCAAGCCAAACCAGACACTGCCGCCGAACATCACTTACTCGGTGTGTTGACCAAAGCGCATATTGAAGCGTCCTGTCAGGTTGATGCTCAGCGCGAGTCTGCGGCGGCGATGCACGATGTTCTGCAAACTGGTTTAGGTGACGCCCATCGGCATAAATTCGAAGAGCAAGGCATGGCGCAATTGCAATTAGTCACGCACTTATGGCTGTATATGCAGGGCTATCTTAAAATGGATTTCAGTTTGGCCAACGAACATGCCGACTCCACTGCGCAACTGATCAATTCGATCACTAAAGACGATACCCAAGCGCTAAGAACACACTATCTTGAGAGTTATTATCTTGGTGATCTTCACTCTCCGCTCAAGCGTAAGTTCGGCATAGTAGCGCGCGTGAAACAGTGGCTCACGAAAAATCAATAAAAAGGCCCGAAACGGGCCTTTATTGCATGTTCGCTGTTGTTTATAGATAAGTATGCGGACCAAAAACTTCGTAATGAATTCGATCGCGCTCCACCCCAGCCTGTTCCAACTGACGTACTACTGACTCCATAAAGCCCACTGGACCACACAGATAGAAATCTCCTTTCGCCAAAGGTAGCTCTTTGGCAATCAAAGTAATATCGATCTGACCTGAAAAATCAGCCCCAGTTTGGTTTAAATACCAAGTGTATTGAGGCCATTGATTGCTTTGAGCAAGCTGCGCAGACTCTTGTTTAAAGGTATGTTGTTTGTCTCCATTACACGAATAGAGCACTGTCACCTCTTTCTTTTTCTGATGCGCTAATGACTGCATCATCGCTTGGATCGGTGTTACCCCGACACCAGCCGAAATCAATACGACTGGTTGACCCTTCTCTTGATAGAAAAAATCACCAGCTGGCGGATAGAGACTCACGACATCACCTTGATCAACATCATCATGTAAGTAGTTTGATACCACGCCATTGTGCGCTCCTACTTCACGCTTAACAGAGATGCGGTAATCTTGACCATTCGGCTTTTGCGATAACGAATACTGACGTATTTCCTTGTATTGACTACCTTTAGGTTTGAGTTCAATACCTATGTATTGACCTGGCTGGTAATCGAGTACCGTACCGCCATCTTCTGGGACCAACACAAAACTGGTAACGAATTCAGACTCAGGCTTTTTCTCTTTCACCACAAAACGGCGCGCATTTTGCCAGCCACCAACCGCTTGTTTACGCTGCAGGTAGAGCTCCCCTTCACGATCAATAAAGATCTGCGCTAAAAACAGATACGCGGCTGTCCACGCCTCTTCCACTTGTGGAGTGAAAGCATCACTGGCAAGCTCACGTAACGTTTCAATCAGGTGGTGGCCAACAACTTGATAGTGCTCCGCTTGGATATTAAAGCTGGTGTGTTTATGGGCAATGCGCTCTACAGCAGTTGTCAATGCTGACAGGTTTTCAATGTTCTTGGCGTAAGCTGCGATCGCTTCAAACAGAGCAACGCTCTGTCGCCCAGTCTTCTGGTTCGTCATATTGAAGATATCTTTCAGCTCTGGGTTATGGTTGAACATACGCTGATAGAAATGTTCAGTCAGTGCAGGGCCTGCAGACTCTAACAATGGAATGGTGCTTTTTACTACTTCAATATGATGGTTGTTGAGCATCTCGACTTTCTCCTCATTATTTTATTTTTCTGTCCTATTAAAAGCAGGATACATGCCAACTTATAGATACCCTAAGTTACTGGGTTTATTGATGTTTCACTGCCAAACCCGAGTCAAATAGACACACTGCTTGATGTCATTATGACTACTTAATGTTGCAATAACCTCAATGATATGGTTAATTTCACTGCATCACTCGTACGCACGGGGCTCGCTCGCCTCATCTCTTGGTACTGTATGCAAGATATCTCTGTTTCAACACTTATTGACATGACAATCAGTCTCGCTCGCGGAGACAATGATCAGGATCGTTTCAACAACCTTCTTGATGCTATTCGTAAAGCGATTCAGTGCGATTGCGTTGCGCTACTTTCGCTGCAAGGGGACACCTTAGTCCCTCTCGCGATGCAAGGTTTAACCCGAGATACATTAGGGCGTCGTTATAAGATAGACCAACACCCTAGGTTCGCACATATTTGTGCATCGAAAACAACGGTTAGATTTGACTCTGACTGCGAGTTACCCGACCCATTTGATAATCTATTGATCGACCATGACGGCGATCTTCCGATGCACTCATGCATGGGCTTGCCACTTTATTATGCCGATAAGTTACTGGGGGTCTTAACGCTGGACAGTTTAACTCCAGGTGCATTTGATCACTTTCCGAGTCGCAGCTTAGATGCCTTGTCTGCCATTGCAGCTTCAACGCTTAAAGTGGCGCTTACCGTAAGCCAACTTGAGCACCAAGCGAAGCAAACTCAGCAACGATTCGAAGAGCTCAATGAAGAGGCGTGGGAACGTGATGGCGGAGAAATCATCGGTGATAGCGCTGCCATACAAGCGCTAAAAGCTGATATCGAAGTGGTTGCCCCATCCAACTTCAATATTCTAATTCACGGCGAAACGGGGGTAGGTAAAGAATTAGTTGCCCGCAGCCTTCATCATCTGTCACCACGCAGAAAGCAGCCTATGGTCTATGTCAATTGCGCTGCAATACCGGAAAACTTGGTTGAAAGTGAGCTGTTTGGCCACGTTCGAGGCGCTTTCACCGGAGCAGATAAGTCTCGTCTTGGTAAGTTTGCTCTTGCCGATGGCGGAACCCTGTTTCTTGATGAAATTGGCGAACTGCCCCTTGCCGCACAAAGTAAAATCTTGCGTGCGCTGCAAAACAACGAAATCCAACCTGTGGGACAAGACAAGGTCGAAACCATTGATGTTCGTGTGCTTGCTGCCACCAACCGCGACCTTAAACAGGAGATTGATAAAGGCCACTTCCGATCGGATCTTTACCATCGTTTAAGTGTCTATCCCATTACAGTGCCCCCCCTGAGAGAGCGCGACGAAGACAGCGTGCTATTGGCGGGTTATTTCTTGGAACAAGCTAGGCGAAAACTAGGTATTGTCCAGCTTAAGCTCGGTAAAGACGCGCAATGGCTGCTCTCGAATTATAACTGGCCGGGCAATGTCCGCGAGCTTGAGCACGTGATCAATCGCGCAGCACTTAAAGCCCGTGCTCGCCGCCATCAAGGGACACTCATTACCGTGTCTGTCGAAGATATTGGCGAACTGCAATCGCTGGCTAATCTTGCCTCTTCAGCCCCCAGCAAAACACACGTTGCAACGCATACGTTAGATCCCGAATTAGGCCTTAGAGAATCAACCAATCAATACCAACGTCAACTGGTGTTAGCAGCGTTAACAAATGCGGGATTCAATTGGGCTAAAGCGGCTCGAGCGCTGAAAACCGATCGAGCTAATTTAACCCGATTGGCGAAACGACTGGGAATACAGGTGACGACCCAACATCAAATCAAGGTGAGCTGAGTTTGCTGTACCGAAATGATCACATCTCAGATACAATACGTAACCTAATAGTTACTCAAATAGTCAAACAAGCTCAACAAATAGGATGGTTATGAAGTTTATCCGCTGGTTTTTAGGACGCGTGATCCTTTTACTCAACTTTATTTTTTCACCAAGTGGCGTCAAGCGCTCAACGCAGCAGCAACAGGTAGCTGACAGCAAAGCTCAATCTCTCGCTCTGTATCAGTTCGATGCTTGTCCCTTCTGCGTCAAAGTCCGCCGTGCCATGAAGCGTCAATCGGTCAATATCGAATTGCGCGATGCCAAAAATAATCCGACACACCGCGCAGAGTTAGAAGCGGGTGGTGGCAAAGTGAAAGTCCCTTGCCTAAGAATTGAAAAAGACGACAAAGTCGAATGGATGTATGAATCTTCAGACATTGTTGCCTACTTAGAGCGAGAGTTCGCTTAACTTCAAGCCCATTAGGAAGTGCCTATGTCATACGTTCCACTCAATATTTCGCATATCCAAGCTATTGTGTTTGATCTCGATAATACTTTGGTTACGTCTGACATGAACTTCTCATGGCTTAGAGAGCAAATTGGCTGTCCACAAGACAATGATCTGCTCTCTTTTGTTGAACAAATCGATTGTCCAGACACCGCAAGCAAAGCGCATCAGCTTATTCTTGATCACGAACTGCAAGACGCCCAAACGTCTCAACCGATGCCTGGCTGTCACTCGTTGCTTAATTTCATTGACAGTAATCAGCTACACACAGCCGTTATTACCCGTAATTGTGCCGAAGCGACTCAACAAAAAATGGCCCATAATCAGTTGAATATTCAACGCGTAATTACACGTGAACATTATCCACCTAAGCCTGCACCCGATGCGTTGATTTCGTTGGCTAACGAATGGCAAATAGGTAGGCACCAGATCTTGTATGTCGGCGACTATCTGTACGATCTGCAAGCAGCTTTCAACGCCGATATGCCCTCGTGTTTAGTCACCCATGGTAACGCAAGCCCATTTACCGCACATGCATCACTAGTGATTGAACATTTAACTGACCTAGAAACGAGGTTTGCTCAGCGTATTTGAATCCTATATACCATCGGCGACACCCACTAAGATTTAAACAATTCATCGCTAACCCGACGATTAAAGTTCGCCAGCCCCTTGAAAATGGGCGACAGAGTAACGATGTTGTAAGTATCGATTTAACCGAGGCTCTTATGTCTCGGTTATTTGTTTTCCCAAATAAAAAACCTTAACGGCAGCATGGCTATGACAAACACCTCTTCCTCTTCCTCGCTGAGACAGCAACTGTTCAAAATGACATGGCCGATGCTGTTTGGTGTGCTGTCTTTGATGAGTTTTCAATTGGTTGACAGTGCCTTTATCGGTCAACTAGGGGTATTACCGCTTGCCGCTCAGGGGTTTACCCTACCGATACAAATGGTGATCATCGGTATTCAAGTCGGATTAGGCATTGCCACTACCGCCGTAATCGCTAAGGCCATTGGAGCCGGTGACGATCGTTATGCGAAACAACTCGGCGGCTTGGTGGTCGCGCTCGGCAGTATCGGCGTTGCTTTGATTTGCATCAGCCTATACCTGTTACGTGAGCCGATTTTACTACTGCTTAGCGCCCCACAAAGTGTCTTTGCGATTATTGACAGCTATTGGATTTACTGGTTGGTAAGCTCTTGGACAGGTGCAGTGCTGTACTTCTTCTATAGTCTTTGTCGCGCCAATGGCAATACCATGTTGCCGGGCACGATGATGATGGTCACCAGCGCTCTCAATCTAATACTCGACCCGATCTTCATCTTTACGTTCGATCTAGGCATCAATGGCGCGGCCATCGCGACCATCCTCGCCTTTGGTATCGGCATCTTGTTCGTTGCACCTAAAGTGGCGCGCAAACAGTGGATGAGCTTTGACTGGAACGATCTTAATGTCGCTGACAGTCTTCGCTCAATCAGCCATATTATGGGACCTGCGATGGTGAGCCAATTGCTACCGCCATTATCTTCAATGCTAGCGACCAAACTACTCGCAAGCTACGGTACTGCAGCGGTTGCAGCATGGGCATTGGGATCGCGCTATGAGTTTTTTGCTATCGTCGCAGTACTGGCACTGACGATGTCGATGCCACCAATGATCGGCAAACGTCTTGGACAAAATAATCTCGCTGACATTCGTAAACTGGTCTCGATAGCGGCTCAGTTTGTAATAGGGTTCCAACTCGTTATCGGCCTGATCACGTTAATCAGCTCAGGATTACTCGCCAATCTTATGACCAGCGAGTCGCAAGTAGGCAACATTCTCAACTATCACTTAATGGTGGTGCCATTTAGTTTAGGCCCACTTGGCATCTGTATGTTGATGGTGTCTGTCTCAAATGCTCTGGGCAAGTCTTATACCGCGCTGACCATCTCAGCACTGCGCTTGTTTGCCTTCTTCCTACCATGCTTATGGTTAGGGTCACAATGGGGTGGTATCGAAGGCCTGTTCTGGGGCGCGTTTATTGGCAACATATTGGCGGGTGCCACCGCTTGGGTGATGTACCAAAAAGCGCTCCGCCAGATAGAGCAAAAATTGCTCTTTGTTCAAAATAAATAGCCGTTGTTAACACAATAAAAAATGCCGAACACAAATGTGAACGGCATTTATTAAATCGCTTATCGAAGGTGGCTAGCTGCCAATTTGGCTATTTTGATTTTCTTTGCTGCTCTTTACGGGCCAGTTTCTCTTGTCGGCGCTGCGCAATCAATTGATCCGCTTCACCACCCACATGAGTTTCTCCACGCGCATTTGCCAATTGAACTTGTTTTTCGCGTTCACGGAAACGTGCTTTCTGCTCATCAGTATGTTTGTCGATACACTTAGGGCAACTCACACCTTTCTCAAACGCCTCGGATTCGATATCTTGCTGAGTGATTGGCAAGCGACATGCGTTACACATCTCATACTCACTTTTCTCTAACTGGTGATTAACCGCAACTCGGCCATCAAACACATAGCAATCGCCTTGCCACATGCTCTTTTCTTCTGGCACCTCTTCAAGATACTTCAGAATACCGCCTTCAAGATGGTAAACCTCTTCAAAGCCTTGCTCTTTCATGTAAGCCGTCGATTTCTCGCAACGAATACCGCCGGTACAGAACATCGCAACTTTTTTGTGCTTGGTTGGATCCATGTTTTCAGCAACGTACTCTGGGAACTCACGGAAGGTTGCCGTTTTGGGATTGACTGCGTTTTTGAAGGTGCCTATTTCAATTTCGTAATCATTACGAGTATCGACAACAAACACTTCAGGGTCAGAGATAAGATCGTTCCACTCATTCGGTTTAACGTAAGTACCCACCACATGGCGAGGATCAATGCCTTCCACACCTAATGTGACAATTTCTTTTTTTAGTTTCACTTTGCTACGGTTAAAAGGCTGAGTGGCTTCAAATGATTCTTTGTACACAATATCAGCTAATCGCGCGTCCTGTTTGAACCAAACAATGAGAGCATCAATGCCTTCTCGAGTCGAAGCAACGGTGCCGTTTATCCCTTCACTAGCCAGCAATAAAGTACCGCGTATTTGATGCTTTTCCATCAACGCTTTTAGCGACTGACGAAGTTCAACATAATCTTCAAGGCGCACAAACTTATACAAGGCACATACTACGTAATCTGTCATTTCTTTTCCTTATAGCGACTTGGATCGTAAATCCAGAGCTTTTGGTTTTAATCGCAGCGAGTATAACCAAGTGTCGCAAGGACAAATACGGACAATTATTGAGGATATTAGCGTCCACATCAGAATGCGATCCTAACGCATGTGTCATATCAATCCGGGAGTGAATTTCGGATGGCGATGAAATCACCCCAATTATCTATCATTAGTTCGACCAATTTGGGCTCAAAATGCTTACCTTTTTGAGCTTCTATTTCTTGCATAATCGCTTCATCGGTCCAAGGTTGTTTGTAAGAGCGTTTAGACCCTAAAGCATCAAATACATCGGCTAACGCGGCAACACGCCCACTGACCGGAATCAACTCGCCACTTAATTGGTTAGGATAACCGCTGCCATCCCATTTTTCATGATGGGTGCCGGCAATTTGTTTGGCTACATTGATCAAACGACGTTTGGAGTGGCTAAGGATTTCAACGCCATACTCTACGTGTTTTTGCATAATCGTCCATTCCTCAGCATCAAGCTTACCGGGTTTATGTAAAATGCTATCGGGAATTGCCACTTTGCCAACATCATGGAGAGGAGAGGCATACTTGATCATTTTGGCTTCTTGCTCAGGCAAACCGTATAACAAGGCTAGTTTTTCACATATTAACGATACGCGTTGTACATGTGCTCCCGTTTCTTTGCTTCGCGCCTCAACGGCGTTCGCTAGGTTAAAGACCAGCTCTTTCGATGTTTCACGGATATCGGTTAACAAGGTGAGGTTTTCAAAGGTTAAACCAATATTCTGCATATAGATTTCGAGTAGGTGTTTGTCTAGATCAGAAAGGTCACGATTTACATTGACATACAGTAAGCATTCCACACCATCAGCATCGTGGGTATACAACACATACGCATCACCATAATTGTTACTTTTTGCTTTTGCTAGTGTTTGTCGACAACGCTCGGCCACCAACTCAGGGAGACGCTCAAACGCACATTCTGAATAACAATCGATATAGTCACCCGTAGCCGCTAACGTTAGTGCACGAGCCTCCTCACCATGAGGTAACGGATGAACGAGGCAGTAAAAAGCCGATTTCTCCAATTTAAGTAAAGAAGTCACTTGTGACAAAACAGCTTCAGCGTAAGCTTGTAAACTATCGGTATTTTGAACATAAGAGGAAGCTTCAATGACTTTTCTTAACCCTTCTTTCTGTTCCTCAATCAAGCATAAATCACGGTAACTGCGCAGCATAGAATAAAGCAGAGTCTTAAGCTTTTGAGTAGTAAGTTCGGTTTTTTCTTTATAGTCATCAATATCATATTCACGTATCACCACATCTTCTGGTGCTTGCCCCGCTTGCCCGGTACGAAGAACCAGTCGAGTCAGTTTATTACCAAGATCATTACGGATGAACTTCACTAACTCGAGGCCCGCGGTTTCAGATTCCATCACAACGTCTACCAGAGCAAGGGCAATATTGTCATTTTGACGACAGATCAATTTGGCCTCTTCACCCGATAAAGCCGACAATAAATTTAATCGCTTCCCTTCAAACTCAAAGTTAGCAAGCGCTAATTTAGTCACTTGGTGCATTTGTTGTTCATCATCAACCAACAGAATATTCCACTGTTGCTCCGATTTATTGGATTCTATTGGCGTAGTATTGGTCTGATCGTCTACTGTTATTTTATCCGCAAAAAAATTCATTGCTTACCATTCCCAGAACTATATTAATACTTAAGGTTTAGCACAAAAAAATTACTAATGGATTAATTGATTAATATAAATAGCCGCATCCGATCAGTCATTACCAAGCGGAGCAAAAAAGTATTATTGCTTCACAATTGTTTCGGAATCTAGTTAATCAAGTGATAACAACAACATGTTAGATGATTTTCATAACAGAAAAACGTATCATTCAGCGTACTTATTCCTCAGCCCTTTAAAACATGAATTCCCATAACCATCACCCTATTCAAGGGGCGAGCTGGATGCTAGCGGCAGGCTTTGCTTTTGCTATCGTCAACAGTCTCGCGCAAGTTGCTAGCATTAACTTTGGTCTCTCCTCAACAACCGTCGCTCTTGTTCAATACGCGATTGCCTTGGTGGTTATTTTACCCTATTTAAAAACCCTTGGAATTCGCCGTTCGCTTCGCACTCAGCATTTAGGCATGCATGTTTTTCGAGTCTTTCTTTCGGTGATCGGAATTCAACTTTGGTTATGGGCCTTGGCCTATCCAGTACCAATTTGGCAAGGTATCGCATTGCTGATGACCTCACCTTTGTTCGCCACGGTTGGTTCGGGATTATTCTTGAAAGAGAAGGTTGGTTTTGCCCGTTGGGGAGCAACCTTGACTGGCTTCATTGGCGCAATGATCATTTTACAACCTTGGGCAAGCGACTTTAGTTGGGCAACACTACTCCCTGTTGGTGCCGCGTTCTTTTGGGCATGTTACTCACTGATGGTGAAAAAACTCTCTTCAGACGACTCACCTTCTACCATGGTGGTTTATCTACTTATTTTGATCACACCTTTCAATCTGTTACTTGCTGTGCCAGATTGGCAAACACCTGTCGGCGGTGAGCTATGGCTAGTATTAATCGTCGCAGGCGCGATGACGGCTTTGGCTCAGTGGGCTATTGTTAAGGCATACTCGGTGGCAGATGCTTCTTTTGTCCAACCGTTCGATCACGCCAAGCTGCCGTTGAATGTGTTGGCAGGCTGGCTGGTGTTTAGCTGGGTACCACCTGGCCGCTTGTGGCTCGGGGCGGCAATTATCATTGCATCTGTCGCCTTCATCACCCATTGGGAAACAAAAAAGCCAACCAAGTGAAAGAAATTACCGCTGAGTTCGTTCTAATTAGTCATAGTATTTACGGGAGAGAACCCTATGGCAGATCCAATCAAATTAACCCTTTACCGCTGGGCAGGAAGCTGGGGCCCTTTTAAGGTCAATATTCCTTGCGGGGAATGCACCTTGACCAAAGATATTCTAACCGATGTGTTTGAGAATGAATTGGCTGGCATAGAGGTTGAACTTGAGGTTAAAGATTGGCTCTCTCACTGGTGGGAACCTTTAAAAGCCGGCTCCTGGCATGCTCCGATTGTGATGGTTGAGGGCAAGGTCATTAGCCAAGGCGAAGCGTTAAATCGCGGTGTGCTGGTTCAATCGGTGATTGCCGAGTGGACCAAACGTGACACCTTGAAAGGAAATATTGTCTACGGTAAAGCAACCTGCCCTTATTGTGTTAAAGCGAAAAAATTACTTGATAACGCAGGAATAGAGTATCAATACCACGATGTAGTTAAAGACAGCGCCGCGCTGTATCGTATGATTCCAGAGGTAAAAGCCATTATCGGCGAAAAAACGCCAGTAACCGTGCCGCAAATTTGGCTCGATGGGCATTATATCGGTGGTGCCGATAACCTTGCGGCTTGGATTGAAGAGAAAGGACTTAATAAAGTTCCTGATAATGTTGTCTCTTTATGACTAAGTCATCTTTATAGCCAAGTAAAGTCCCAAAAAACACAAAGCCTCGCTAAATTAGCGAGGCTTTGTTTTGCTCAATCATAGACAGGTTCGTGACCCTATCATTGAGCATGAATGCCAGTTCACAATTGCGATTACTTCGCCATTTTTTTCATCATGCGTTTGATGAAAGAAGCTTTCTTCGCTTTAGGCTTGGCGTAAAGCGCATCGTGCATGGCTTGTCTTGCGATCATTTGACCTAAATATGCATTGCCTAATTCGTGATTCATGAGTCTCTCCTCGATAGTAAGGAGTGTGATTTTAATCACATTTAACACAAAATCAAGATGTAGATCACATTATCATCAAGCACGCTTGGGTTGTTGATAGGTTTTACCCGCAGCTTGGTAGGTATCTTTACGTTTTACATCAAACATCGCTTCAAAGAACCAAGCAACGAAACGAATCACATCATCACCCTCATCCATCACATGCTCAACAAACTCTTGTTCTTCGCCCTGCTCGTTTTCCTGCAACGTAACATGGTAAATACGTCTTGCTCCTTCAGTTTCCGCCAGCGCAAACTGACCCGTTAATGAATCTGCCGCCTGCGCCACTTCTTGATCATCGCAAGTTTTGAGTATAGCCAATGCTTGAGGTAAAGTTTGTTGCTCGCACAGTGACAGTACCAGTGCTTCAAATTGATTGTATTCCATCAGATTTCTCTATCGCAGATAATTGCGCGTATTGTACGTCAAGCCAACTCTTGTTGCACATTATGATTGGCCTTGGACAAACTCAACACCGTAGCCATCGTACACGCACATAGCAGATAAAAAATGCCCATTGCATACTGGCTGTGTACCCAACTTTCAACCAAATAGCCACCGAGCACTCCGGCTAAACACATCTGTATTGATCCCGAAAGCGCTGATACCGCACCCGCCTGACGTTTATGAGGCTCAAGCAATAAGCTGATCGAGATAGGAAATGACAAGCCTTGCGCAATAGCAAGTAAGGTAAAAGGCGCGACTAAGTTTATCAAGCTTGCTGGTGCCAATACTAACCAGATACCCGCAAGCATCAACAATGAAATCGCTATAGAAAGCAGTTGCTTAGAAGATAAATAGCGGGTAAGTACATTGAGGGTTAAGCTACCAATCATCAAACCAGCCGATGGAATAATCATTATAGAACCATATTCCGCAGCGGTTAACCCTAGCTCATGTTGCAATAAAAAAGGCATCACCGACAATGACACTAAGCTTGCTAGATAACTCACCCAATTGTAACTCGCACTGGTCAGAACTTGTCGGCTGGTAATCAATTGACGGTAATTAGACACGACCTGACGCAAACTGAAGCGCGATTTACCGTAAGACATGGTTTCAGGTAATACAAAATAACCTAAAGTAAAAATGGCCATTAGATAGCACAAAACAAACATAAATACCGACTGCCAGCCAAGATAAAACGCCAGCCAGCCTCCGATGACCGGTGCAAGAATAGGCATAATCGAAGCGGTGACCGATATATAGGATAGTGCGCGAGTCAGTTGCGATCCATCATAGCTATCACGCAACACACTGCGCCCCAAGACAGACGCACTTCCCGCCCCTAAGCCTTGTAATAATCGACCAAGAATAAGTGATTCAAGATGGTGAGAAAATAACAAGCAGATCACAGTTCCAAGCAGGTAAATACCTTGGCCAAGGATAAACACCGGACGACGACCAATCGCGTCTGAGAGTGGACCATAAAATAGCTGAGAAGCCCCAAAACCGACCAAAAATAGTGTCACCAAAAGTTGCACATCAGCCTGGCTTGCTTCTAGCGTCTGACTAATCAAAGGAAGTGAAGGTAGATAAATACTCACACCAACTTGGCCAGTTGCAATTATCATCATCGCCAATACGATCGGCATTTTTCTCATTCACATCTCCCCAATTAGCCCTGTGTCAGCAGTGTAGATTAATCACTAGTAAATGATAATATATCGAATTGGAAAGTAATTAGTTCCCATAAGGAATCAATAGGAGGGGCTATGGATTGGTTACAGAGTGTTCAGAGCTATATTCGTGTTGTTGATGAAGGCAGCTTTAATGGCGCAGCACGTAAACTCAACACTACTAGCTCAGCAATCAGTAAACGCATTCACTGGCTTGAAGAAAGAATTGGTGTCCAATTACTCAAACGTACCACGCGTTCGGTCACTCAAACTGAAGCTGGCGCACTGTTCTACCAAAGAGCCAAAGTACAAATTGATGGCTGGCAGTCGGTCCTCGACGAGACACGCTCGGTATCGCAATCCCCAGCCGGACTACTCAAAATCGGCGCTACTCTTGCGGTAGGTTCGAAATTTCTGGTGCAGTATCTCAACGACTTTTTGCAAATGTACCCCGATATTCGAATTCAGTTGATCACCACGACTCCGGGACAACTGCCGACATTAAGCTTGGATCTCTTCATTAGCCGAGAAATTGAACAACTCAACTCACTTAGCTTCAAAGCCAGTCCTTTATTTGAACATCGAGCAGGATTTTATGCGTCTCCTGGTTATATTGAAGAGTTTGGTCAACCTTTACAGCCTCAAGATCTTACGCAGCACAATATGTTGATATGGGGCGAGCGTACTCAACGTGAAATCACCCTAACAAACGGGCAAAAACTCAACTTAAGTGGCAACTTTGCGACCACCAACCCTGAAGCGCTGTTTTATGCGGCCAAAAGTGGCATGGGATTACTGCTGACCAATGACGTCATGATCAAAGAAGATCTTAGATTAGGCGCGCTCAAACGCGTATTGCCGGGTATCACTGCAGACGAGGCGATTGTCTATGCTTATTACCCTAAACTTGACTATCAGCATACTCGAACACAGCTCTTCCTTAACTATCTAAAACAAAGACTTAAACAAGAGCAGCACTAACACTATCGATGGATTATCGATTTAGGTTTGCAATACTATGCGACTAATACCATATTTATTAGGTAACCCAATCAACGGATAAGTGGCGCAAGCCACACTAATAAGTGAGTTACCCATTATGGTTAGGACAACGTCGATTCAGATGTCATTAAATGTTGAGACCCTTAATGATATTCTGAGTTTAGATGGGCTAAAACTACTCAACAAAGCCACCCACGAGCTGCGTCAATCCTCAGGGGCACTTTGTACCTGCGTGATAGAGTTGGATCAATTTACCGCGAAATCGAATCTTATTGCCAGTGCATCAGACCAAACATTAAATCGTTGTCTGTACGCCACTCCAATCAGTCGTACAGCGTACACATTTGTAAGCCAATCAAATCAGCAGGCGATAGTCTGTCAAAGTGGGGCTTGCCAACAGCATAGTACCGAATCTTTTATTCTCGATAATGACATTGAATCTTACATCGCGATCCCACTTAAGACGCAAAATGGCGAAATATTAGGTATTCTCCTTTCAACCTATACGCACAAACTCGCAAGTCGAGACATTGAATCGTTAACTTACTACCACAAGTTGATCGCCAATATTGTTACCCATCATCTGAAAGCGAAATGGTTAACCGCACGAGCAGACTCTTTGGTCGACCAACTCAGTTATGAAGTTTCTCACGATAATTTAACTGGCTTACTCAACCGCAGCTATCTGTCTGATACCCTTCAACGACTGAACAGTGAAAATAAGCAGCTATTTACTCTGGCCTATCTTGATATTGACAACTTTAAAACGATCAATGATTTGTATGGCAACTATATTGGTGATCAGATCATTAAATTTGTCGCCACCACCATCAAAGAATCCATTCAAGACAAACATTTAGCTTGTCGAATCGCCGCAGATGAGTTTGCTTTTATCAGTCGTTCACGAGATCCCTTTGCGGTCTGTCACGAGATCATCCAACGCCTTGACAAAGGTTATCAGGACAACACCCATAATATTCAGTTTAATGTCAGCATAGGGCTAGCGACAAATAGCGATCAAATACATTCGGCTGATCAAATTCTCAACAATGCCAGTTTAGCGCTTAAAGACTGTAAGCAGACCAAGCACACCAATGTGCAGTGCTATGACACTCATCTGAGCGCGCAATACCACCGCCGCGCTCTCGTCATCGATACTCTACGTAATGAATTAAGCCGAGATATTAGTAGCAGTGAAATTTATGTGGTCGCTCAACCTATCGTCAAAAGAGAAAGCGATCAATGGGACTATTATGAGATTTTGGCGCGTTGGCAGAGCAAAGCACTTGGGCATGTCTATCCGGTCGAATTCATTGAAGCCGCTGAGCAATCTGGGTTGATTGTCAAACTTGGCGAGCGGATCATTGAATTAGCATGTAAAGCCAAATTTGAACTTGAGCAAGGTCTAGGCCATCGAGTTAGTTTGAGCATTAACTGCTCAGCGAACGAGTTTCACAACTCTAATCGATACCTTCAGCATTTAATGAATTGCCTAAAAGATTACGACTTCTCTCCTCAAGATTTTACCATTGAACTAACAGAAACCGTGCTGCTAATACGGACCAACGAGGTACAGCAAATACTGAGCAAGCTACGTCTTTTAGGCTTTAAAGTTGCACTGGATGACTTTGGCACTGGCTACTCAAGCCTTAATTACATTCATAGTTACCCGATTGATTGTATAAAAATTGATGCGAGTTTTATTCGTAATATGCTTAGCAACGAAACGGCCGAACGATTGGTGTGGCTGATGGTGCAGCTTTCTCAGCAACTGGGTGTTGCTCTGGTTGCTGAAGGCGTTGAAGATAAAGTAACGTTGGATAAACTGTATCAAATGGGCTGTACTTGGATTCAGGGCTACTATTTTTCACGTCCAGAGAAACCCCATCAACTTATCGAGAGACATTTACTCCGCCTCGAAGCACAACGAGTCTCTAACGGCTAAACGACAAGATTGAAGCGAAAGCGACCGTTTAGCCTTTGTCATCACATTGCCGCGCTGTTACCCTTTTTAAACTAATACTAACCCACAATTAATAGTTAATAGTGCGCTTTCTCACTCAATAAGCGGGCGACATTTTCTGTCGTAAGTTGAGAAACATCTTGCATGCGACTCAGTGCTGAACGAATGTCAGTACTGCGAATTGCCACTTTTTCTGGGCAACTGAGTAAAGACCAGCGACGAAGGATTTCATCACAACGATGAAACTTACTAAAGTTAAATAAATTGTCAGGGCCAACAACAAAGGTCAGCTCAGCCTCTGGGTGACGTTGCTCTAATGCTTCTAAAACGGCAAACGTAGTAACACTTTGTTCTGGCTGATAAAGACACTCTTCAACATCACTGCGCATGACGTATGGCAGGTTCAAGTCTGCGATGAAAACATCGACTAGTTGACAACGTATTGAGTAATCAAGCATCTGTTTACCCCAAGCATGAGAAATACTCGGTAATAACAAAACCTGATCGAAATGGGATAATGATTCAATCACACTTTTGTGACCTAAACTTGGCGGATTAAATGCGCTTCCAAACACGGCGATTTTTTTCATTTCTCTCATTCACTATTAATGAAAACTGTGATCACGGTTTTCTAATTCGTTGTTTAAGGTATGATACGACAAGGTGAGTTTAACACGTCCCCTTCAACGCTGAGAATCCCAGATGAGGTGGACCTGATAAAATTACCGTTTTTGGTTTTGTTTTTTTAGATATATTGCTTGCAGGAAGGATACATAATGGAACAGTTGATTCGCGATGAAATGCGTGTTCTGCCAACGATTGACCCTCAATTCGAAATCTCACGCCGCGTGGACTTTATCAAACGCAAACTCCAACAAGCTGGATGCAAATCTCTTGTCCTCGGCATCAGTGGCGGTGTCGACTCTACTACCTGTGGTCGCCTAGCTCAATTAGCCGTTGACCAACTCAATCAAGAGACCGAGGGTGGCTATCAATTTATTGCTGTGCGCCTACCTTATGGTCAACAAAAAGACGAAGATGAAGCGCAACTTGCCTTGCAATTTATTCAGCCGACGCATTCTGTGTCAGTCAATATTAAACCGGGCGTCGATGGGCTTCACACGGCAAGTCAAACAGCGCTTGAAGGTACTGGCTTGCTACCTCAAGACAGCGCAAAAGTTGACTTTGTTAAAGGTAACGTAAAAGCACGCGCACGTATGGTTGCTCAATATGAGATTGCAGGCTTTGTCGGTGGGTTGGTCATTGGTACTGACCATTCGGCTGAGAATATTACCGGGTTTTACACCAAGTTTGGAGATGGTGCCTGCGACATGGCTCCACTGTTTGGCTTAAGCAAACGTCAAGTTCGCCAAGTTGCTGAAACCTTAGGAGCCCCTGAGCAACTAGTCAGAAAAGTACCTACCGCAGATCTAGAAGAGCTGGCACCACAGAAAGCCGATGAAGAAGCTCTTAATCTGACTTACGACCAAATTGATGATTTTTTGGAAGGTAAACCTGTTGCGCCAGAAGTCTGTGAGCGTTTGGTCCACATCTATACCGTTACCCAACATAAGCGTGAGCCGATTCCGACAATTTACGACTAATCATCGTTAGATCTATTTTCGCCCTTATCATTCGATAAGGGCTTAACTTATTGTTTGTCGTAGTCAAATAAAGTTGCATACCATACTAATAGCGACGCATATGTGCGCATAAGGCTAACTGATATCTTTCGTCAACGTAAGGCTAAGCCGTCACACAATTTACTATTTGTTGCTATTGATCACTAGCTAGTCGCGAGCGTTTTCACTACACTATGCTGGCTTAAGCACTCAATCTACCTATCTGTGGTGACCTCTGGCCGCCTGAAGTGCTTGATTTAAAACCTATCGACGCAAAATAGTGTATTCATATATGGAACAAGATAAGTTTACTAATATTTATCGATTGCCAACGGCTATTCAGATCCGAATCGGTAAATGGCAACAAACCTTCAATGGCACCTCTGATCTGATTATGCATCAGGCAATCGAAGTGCGTAATAAGCAATATCGCAAACCAACCTTTCTTCCTTCTGGTTGGTGTGTGCAGCGATTCGACCAAGAAACTATTTCGATCACCAATCACGGTAAATATATTCAAACGGCGATGCGTACTATGCTTGACCGTAAGGTGTCATATAAGCGTATTTACCTTTCTCGTTTGCCCATAGAACAAGCACAACCCGGATTAATCGCGTTTAAACGCGAGTGGATTTCAAAACACAACCGAGTCGCAGATAAATATAACCAAATTAAGAAAAAGCAATTTATGCGCTACGCCAACGAAGAGGCCGATACACTCTACCCTTCCATACCAAAGGGGGAATTTGATGTCACTTTGTGGAACAAACTGGTGGTTTCACTACTAGGAAATGCGAATAAATTCGACAACCCTTACTTTGTTAAAAAAGCCAAAGTTTGAGTCAAAAAAGCCAAAATCTGATCAATCAAAGGCAGCATAGTGCGCCTTTGGTTCCACTCATCGTTAATATTTATCCAGAATTTCTTGGTAACGACTGCCCCCTGATTGATCAGTTTGCTTAAGGAGATCTAATCCTTTTTGGAGCTTTTCGACAACAGCGGGATCACTATCTCGGTTAACCGCAAAATAGACATCGCCCTTTTTAACCACATACACCGGCTCAAATAAATCAGCATCTATCCCAACTTGTCGAGCCCACCAGTAAGCAGCACGCTCGGCATACACCAATAAATCAATTCGCTTTTTCAGGAGCTGTTCAGCCAGCACCGTCACATCGATAGCCTCTTGCATCGCGGCACGCGGAACCCCCAGTTCTAGCAAACTCTGCTCACCGATGTCATCACGTATGGCACCAATACGGTATTTGGCCATATCTAACGGTTTATCTATTTTAATATTGTCTCCTCGACGCGCAAGGACGACAACTTTGATGTCCACGATAGGGCCAACCCAATAAAAAAGCGCCTCCCGATGCTCGGAACGCGTTGTGGAGAATAGAACCGTGTTTTGGCGCGTTAACACTCGACGATAGGAGCGGGCCCAAGGCTGTAAGGAAATTTGCGACAAAGTAATAGGCTCTCCTACCAATGCACTTGCCGCCAGTAAAATATCGACCGAATAACCCGTTATATGATCATCTTTAATAAAATTGGCTGGAGGATAAGCCTCTGTAAAAAACTCCAGTTCTCGAAGGTCGTTTTCAGCGCCGACAGCCGATGATATTGACAACATCAACGACAAAGCACAGGCCGATTGGCAAATAAAATTACGTACAATCACAGGCCATCTCCATTCAGCGTCTCAGTTAAAGTTAGTTCACTCAACCCATAACTTCTAAGCACAATGATAAATTAATGCTTAAAAAGTAATTTTAATTGGCCAACCTGTGGCGCTTTTGCCACCAAATACACCGCGCCAGCAGCGCACATAAAACCGAGCGCACCAAGAGCGTCAAACGACTCGTCAAACATTAACCACGCTTGCACCGCCGTGGTCGGCGGCACTAGATAAAACACCGACGCAACACTGGATGACGCACCGTGCTCTACCATGTACAAAAGCAGTAAAATCGCAACACAAGACAGCACCACCACCAACCAAACTAACGTTAGAATCAATGAATAGTTCCATTCAACCTGCATGGTTTCAAAGCTCACCGCGTAAGGGATGAACAACATGCCCGCCGCAAAATATTGAATAGCCGCACTGCCGACCATATCGACACCTTGGCAGTACTTTTTCTGATATAGGGTTCCCAAAGTAATACCAACCAAAGAGACCAAGCACACCACGACCGCTAAGGTGCGATGCTGATCTGACTGCCAGTCCACTTTGCCCATCAACACTAAGCTGATGCCGACAAAGCCAAGCATCAAGCCAAGCCATTGCGATGGCTTAAAGGAATGCTGGGTAAAACTCACCAATAGCAACACGGTCAAAATCGGTTGTAAGCCAACCAACAGTGAACTCAATCCCGCCGGCATACCGAGACTAATCGCCAAATACGTCCCCCCAAGATAGAAACCATGAATGAATACCCCAACCACCGCGCAGTGGAATAGCATTTTTCCCGTTGGGATTCGTCTGCGTAGTACGACAACAAGCAGTAGAAATAGCGCAACATTGGCGGTCATTCGAATCGAAAGCAAGGTCGCAGGTTCAGCGTATTGAAGACCAAACCTTGCGCCGACAAAGCCTGACGCCCACAACACAACAAATATAAAAGGAATTAATCGAACTAACATCGCCTTTCCTCTGGCTTTTTGATTAGATATCAGGCTACTTTATTGGGTACAGAAAAATCATAAAGACACAGATTGGACTTTTTATATGGGTACAGATGGATGGGCATCAACAATAAATACGTAATGGTCGAGGACCATATCAAAACTCGAATCCATGCAGGACAACTGTCTAACGAAGACAAACTACCGTCAATCCGCGATTTGAGTAGCGAGCTAAACGTCAGTAAAAATACCGTGATTCGTGCATATCAAGAGTTAGAAGGACAAGGTGTTATCTATGCGGTGGCGAAATCAGGTTATCGGGTACAGACACCACATCACGTTGCATCGCAGGTGACACAACCTAACCATGTCGATCTGTTGTCGCTGTGCAAAGAAATATTGACCTATTCTCCTAAACGCGAGTGGTTGGCCACTGGCTCTGCACATCCTAATATTGATACTCCGGCGATAAAAACGCTGTATGCAGAAATCGGTCGTCACAGTCGTCAGCAAAGTCAGATTCCAAGCCACTATCAACTACCTCCGGGAAATACCCTGCTGCTTCGACATTTAACTAAGATAAGCCAAGACCTTGGTGTCGAGGTGTCGGTCAGTGATCTCGCGGTCACTCATGGTGCTCAGCAGGCGATTAGCCTCGCACTGCGCGCGCTGACCCAGCCAGGTGATATTGTCGCCGTTGAATCGCCGTGCTATTTCGGTAACTTGCTGTTGATGGAATCTTTAGGTTTGCAAGTTATTGAAATACCAAGCTGTCCGCGCAGTGGTATGGATCCTGATTTATTGGCGCAAGCGGTAACCAAGTGGCCAATTCGCGTTATCGTCGTCACGCCGAACTTTACCAACCCTACTGGGGCCAAGATGCCTTTAGAAAAACGTCTTGCGCTACTTGATGCGGCTCAATCGGTTGCCATTATTGAAGATGATGTGTTCGGCGCGCTCACCTTTGATGAAAACATTACGCCACTCAAAACGCTCGACAAGCGCGATCGAGTCATTTATGTCAACTCGCTCTCGAAAATGCTTGATTCAAGGCTACGCATTGGTTGGATTGCTGCCGGTCGCTATCAAGCCCAAATTGAGAAGTTCCTAGTCAGCGACAACATGGGCAGCCTCAACCTGATGCAATCTGCGGTGGCGGACTTTCTCAATAGCGGCAAATACAAACAGCATGTCAAACGAATGCAACGCGAATACCAAACCAATGTGCGGATGTTTTGCCAGCAGTTATCGGGTTCGCTTGATGCCTACGCAAACCTAAATGGCCGTTATCAGCTTTATTGCCCGCAAGGATCGTTTCTCGTTTGGTTATCATTGCCAGCAAATTTAGACAGCGAGCAACTCTATCAACAGGCAAAAGGACTGAACATCAGTATTCTTCCCGGAACCTTGTTTGCTACCGAAGGGCAGTATCGACACTGTGTTCGTTTTAGTTGCTCAAACTTCCTAACCCACACTGACTGGAAAAACGGCGTTGCAAAGCTGGCTGAGCTCATCCATCATCAAGTAAACCGCTAAGGAGTCGATTATGCACACACCGATACCGCCTGAAGATGTGATTCAATTCTGGTTTACTGAGCTTGAAGCGAAAGATTGGTTCACGACTAACCTTGAACTGGATCAGAAAATCACCACCCGATTCTTACCCCTAGTAGAGCGCGCGGCGCAATGTGAACTGGTTAGTTGGCGCAGCAGTGCCCAAGGTAGGCTCGCTGAAGTGATTGTCCTTGATCAGTTCTCGCGTAATATTTTCCGCAATACACCCCGTGCTTTTAGTCAAGACCCACTCGCGTTAGCTCTCGCACAAGAGGCTATTGGTTTAGGCCTAGATCAAGCGCTGTCATTAGAGCAACGAAGCTTCCTGTATATGCCATTTATGCACAGCGAATCACGTCAGATTCATCAGCAAGCGGTGCTATTATTTAGCACGCCTGGCATGGAGAATAACCATCAGTTTGAGCTCAAACACAAAGTCATTATCGATCAGTTTGGCCGCTATCCTCATCGTAACGAGATCCTTGGCCGTGAAAGTACCCCACAAGAAATTGCGTTTTTAACACAGCCTGATTCGAGCTTTTAGCCTAATCATCTGGCGCTAGCGTTGAGTTTAATTGCTGAGACTGACAAACTCAGCCTCTTTCACCACCGCAACCTCTTTCACCACCACAACAGTGTTGGCTAAGAGACTTTTTTATGCCCTTCTTGCAAATGGACGAAATCGACTAAATCATCACCGGCGACTTGATAGGCTTGACCAAAACCTTTAACAAACAGACCTTTTTCAGCCTTAAGATTAAATAAAACGAAGTCTTGTAATTGACTCAGCCCATCGATTATTTCACCAAATCGGGTTTGCATCTGACCAATGACTTGCTGCCACTGTTCGCTATCGCGCTTCACCACAGAAGCGACGGCATCAAAGGTTAAGCGCTTACGAGCGAACAGTTGTTTGCAGCTCTCTTCATCTTCAATCATCATGATTGAGACGTTCGGGTTCACTTGCAAATTGCGTGCATGTCGAGCAATTTCTGAGATCAACACAAAATAGCCATCTTGGTTTTGTACAAATGGCGCATAACTGACATTTGGGCGCCCCTCGGCATCAACGGTAGCCAATTGCAATGTTTTACGTTGCTGGCGAAACTCTTTAATTTCCGGGCCCAAACGCCCTTGTAAACGCTCTTGCTTAACCTGCTGATCCATATTCACTCTCCTTGCTAGCCTATATTGTTGTCAAATGACTGTTGTTAAATTCTTGTTGCCACTGCTTAAAGGTGGCCACTTGTTCAGCGATCAATTCACGTTTGTCATTCCGACCAAGGTAGACTTTAAAAACGTTATTACCGGCTGGACAGAAAAAGCCAAAATAGTGGCTTTCACGTCCCATAAATGGCTTGCTGACCAAGGCAACATGCTGGATGTTATCGAGTTTAAGATGACCATGTAGCTCGCCTTCACTCCCGATTAGGTTGTAGTAACCACGAGCCAACTTGCCCTTTGGAAAAGGCGCTTTCACTTCAAAGATTGAACCAAACGAGTGAACAATCGTTGTTACTGGCCCAAAACCAACCAAATTTTCTAAGATCGCTTGTGCTTGAGCGCCATCGACAATCGCTGTCATTTCTGTTGGCAACGCCGCCACCACATCAAATTCTGACACACTCAGCTGTTGGGCCATCGCCGCAGGCAGCAATGTGGGGTCTTGCTCGAGTAATGTAGCCACTCGTTGTGATAATGAATCCATGAGTTATTCCAATTAAACAGCGACAACATAAGCGCGCTTTTTGTTGATGGTTAAACTGTAGTCGTAATCGATTAGCATCGATATGGCAAGTCGCTCAAAACAAGCTGATGTGCTTCACTCAACAAAGATACAAGCTAACCAATTGATATATCGAATACTTTTATATGCACTGAACTTATAGTTCGCGCAGTTAACTTTGATTTGTCACTGATCATAAATTGCCACAAATGCGAATGCAATTGATAATTGATATTATTTGCATGTTGGGCAATAATTGACTTATCTTAGTCATCAAGGATTTGTAAAAGGCACAGTCAAGTGAATATCAAACGATACACGATTGCCGCGAGTTTATCTCTGGCAGCCCACTCAATAGTCCTGTTCGTGGCGCACGAACCCAAGGCTTTCGCTATGCCTGTGGGTTCACAATCGACGTCGGTTTCACTTAACTTTAAGGCCATCGCTGCACCGATTAAGACCGAAACTGTGTTAGATCCCAAAAAAGCCGACACACCAGCACAGAGTCAGACTTTCGCACCTACCGCAACCGACCAGGTCGTAAAAAAATCGCCACCGATTAAGACCCAAAAACGAGAGAATAATACGCCCAATCAACCCAAGCTAGCGCCCCAACAAACCAAGGCTCAAACACTAACGAAGATGGCTACACCAAGCGAGAAGACCGAGCTACAAAAAACACAGGTCGATAAAAAGCAACCTGAGAAAATAACAAATCAGGTCGCAAATCGAGGTGTCACCGCTGAACCAGTAATGATTGAAAATCCTTCGTTTTTATCTCGCCCTCGCGCCCCGCAATACCCAAGGATGGCGCGCAAACGAGGCATCGAAGGCGTGGCATTGTATGAGATATGGCTTGATAAGAATGGCCACCAAGTAAAGCAAGTATTGATTTCGTCATCCGGAGCCACCTTGCTCGATAAGTCAGCATTGGAGGCGATAAAAGATTGGAAATTCTCGCCCCATTCTGTTGATGGTCAAACCATGGCTCATCGCGTGCAAATCCCTATTCGCTTTAAATTGGATCGATAATGGAACAGATACAACTTTTACAACAGCAACTGGGCTTAATGACCTGGCCGTTGATCGTGTGCTCAGCACTCACCTTAATGATCATCGTTGAACGACTCTTTCAAGTTTTGATTAGCTTAGGCGTAGGCAAACGTGCCATTGGCCAACAGCTGCAACAGATTTCCCCGGCCGACAGCCAGCAAATTGAAACTCTGGCTGAAATGATGTCAACCAAACGACCATTGTTATACAAAGGTGTCGCCATGTTATTGGCTCATCACGCTTTTGCCAAAACACTGCGTGAAGACGCGGCAGGAATGTGGCTACAAGAGAAACGTCACCAGTTACACTCTGGCTTGCGTTTATTGACTTTAATTGGCGTGCTCAGCCCACTGATCGGTTTACTGGGAACCGTACTTGGATTAATAGAGATGTTTAAAGGCGTTGCCGCGTCATCTGGCAACATCACCCCCAATGATTTAGCAGAAGGACTAGGCATCGCAATGCGCACTACCGCGGCGGGCTTGATGGTTGCTCTGCCTGCCATTACTGCCGCTCAGCTGTTCGGCTTGTGGGCAGACAAAGTCATAGCGAAGCTCGAACACACGCTCAATTATGTCAATTTATGGCTAGAAGGCATCCATTGGCAACCCGCCCCAACTTCGCTGACGGATGTTATACCGCCAAGCGACAATGATCTCATCAGCACAGAAGCGTCATTATGATCAAAGCACCTAAAAGCGACACTCTAATGAGCTTTAGCCCTGATCTCACTCCGTTGCTAGACATCATCTTCATTGTCATGGTGTTCTTAATGCTTACCGCCGCAGTGAAACTTGAATCGTTAGAAGTGGATCTGCCTGCAACCGATTCGCCGGTTACGTCAGCCGTAGAAAGTGATTCGTTAACCATTAATATTCTGGCTGACCAACCGCACTGGGCCATTAATGGCAAAACATATATTGACTGGCAGAACTTTACCCTTGCTCTGCTCGAAGAACACCATGCAAAACAGCAGTCGATTGCAATCGCCGCCGATAAAACCGCGGATGTACAACACCTAGTCAAATTACTTGGATTCTTGCAACAAAATGGGATTCAAGCCACCCAACTTTTAACCGAAGAAAAATAATAGTCGAGTCTATCATGTTCAATTCACGTTTATTCACCCTCTCAAGTACATTGCTTTTGCTGGTATTTTCCATCACTTCTTTTGCTAGTGAGCGCATCATTAGTGCCGGTAGCACCGTGACAGAGTTGCTGTTCGCCTTAAACCAGCAAAATAAATTGATCGCGGTTGATGTCACGAGTGACATTCCGCAGGGGTTATCATTGCCAACTATTGGCTACCATCGTCAACTGTCTGCGGAAGGTTTGCTCGCGCTGGGCGCGACACGATTAATTGGCTCAGATGAGATGGGGCCGAAAACCGCACTCAGCCAACTTCGCGCAGCAGGGGTCAGCGTAGATATCATTAACACTGAACCGACGCCTCAAGGGTTGTTAGCGCGTATTGATGACATTGCAGCCATCACTGGCGCCGAGCAACAAGCTTTGCAGTTAAAAGCACAAGTGAATCAGCAACTCGACACTTTAGCAGCTAATAAACATCCGCTCGGCACGAGCAAAAAAGTCCTGTTTTTACTGCTTCACGAAGGTCGACCAGCGAACGTTGCAGGCGCGAACACCACACCCAACACGATCATTGAACTCGCAGGTGGCGTGAATCCAGCGGCGAAAACACTCTCTTCGTATAAACCCTTATCCACCGAAGCCATGATTGAAATGCAGCCTGACGTCATTTTGGTTAGTGGACGCAGTTATAAAGCTCTCGGTGGCGCAGATGAAATTCTCAAAAAAATGCCGATGCTTGCCGCAACACCCGCGGGTAAGAACAGACAATTTATCCAAGTCGATGGACACGCATTGGTGGGCGGCCTCGGTCTAAAAAGCTTGGCTGAAGCACAGCGTATCAGCGCGCAGCTTCACTAACGAGAGATTGAAATGTTATTACGTCGACTTCCACTACGCTACCTGATGATTCTATTTAGCAGTATTTTGCTGCTCGCCGCGATAAGTTCAGTGACCGTCGGGCCGATGAACATCACTTTGTGGCAAAGTGTGCAAAGCCTGTTATTTCACTCCGAGCAGTTAGCGCCACACATCAACTTAGTGGTTCACGATATTCGCCTGCCGAGAACATTGTTATGTATGTTGGTTGGCGCCATCCTCGCGATATGTGGCACTGTCATGCAGGGGCTGTTTCGTAACCCACTGGCAGAGCCCGGTATTATTGGTGTGTCCGCAGGAGCCTCACTCGGCGCCGCACTAGCGATTGTGTTGTTTAGCGATATCTCCCAGCACTACCCACAACTGATGAATCTTGCGGCTGTTCCACTGTTTGCTTTTCTTGGCGGCGCTTTGACGACCCTGCTAGTTTACCAACTAGGCACGAGTAAAATGGGCACATCAGTCACCATTATGCTACTCGCTGGTGTCGCAATTAGTGCCTTGTCTGGTGCGGGGATTGGTTACCTCAATTTTGTTGCTGATGATCAGATGCTGCGCGATTTGTCTTTATGGTCAATGGGATCACTCGCTGGTGCAAACTTGTCTAGTCTTATTCTTTGCACGATAACACTGAGTCTTTTACTGACAATTTTTATTGCAAAGTCAACGGCTCTTAATGCGTTATTACTTGGTGAAGCCGAAGCATATCATTTAGGCATTCCACTCCAAAAACTCAAGCGCCAACTGATTTTACTTACGGCGGTAGGCGTTGGCGTTACCGTCAGCGTCGCAGGGATGATAGGTTTCATTGGTTTAGTTATTCCCCATCTTGGCAGGATGATTTCAGGGCCCAATCATACCTCATTGCTACCGATTTCAGCCTTGCTGGGCGCACTGCTGCTTACCGGCGCGGATATGATTTCACGCATTGCACTTTCCCCTGCAGAGCTTCCGGTTGGCATTGTGACCGCACTGGTTGGTGCACCATTTTTTATCTATTTACTGTTTCAGCAAAAAGGAAAAATACTCTGATGAGTGCCATTGCGTTATCCGGTCGTCATCTGTCGATGACTTTTGCTGGCCGAGCTGTGTTAAACGCCATTGATATCGACATACGCTGTGGAGAAGTGACCGCACTGCTTGGCCCTAATGGTGCAGGCAAAAGCACCTTACTTAAGCTGCTCAGCGGCGAGATTCCCTCAACGGGTGATATACGCTATTTCGATGTACCTCGCCAGCAATGGCCTGCCAATCTTCTGGCTCAACATCTTGCTATGTTGCCGCAACATAGCACCTTGAGTTTTCCTTTTTTGGCCCATGAAGTCGTTGAACTTGGCGCGATCCCGCTCAAACTCACCAACAGTGCGACTCGCGCTGTGGCCGAGAAATACATGCGTTTAACCGATGTATGGCACCTTGCCAAGCGACTCTACCCCTCACTATCTGGAGGCGAAAAACAGCGTCTGCACTTAGCTCGGGTCTTAGTTCAACTTGAAAAATCCACCGATAAAAAGATCCTCATGCTCGATGAACCAACATCAGCGCTGGATTTATCTCATCAACAGAATACGCTTAAAATCGCCCGTCGATTAGCTACCGAGTCCAATGCGGCGGTGGTAGTCGTATTACATGACCTTAACCTCGCCGCGCAGTATGCTGACCGCATGGTCATTTTACGCAACGGAGATATTGTCTGTGACGCACCTCCAAAACAAGCACTTACTGTGGCTATGCTCAAACATGTCTATGACTACAACGCCATAGTGACAACGCATCCAACGTTAGGGTTCCCGCAGATTCATCCTGACAACTAATCAGTAAGCTGGGCAAAGCTTAACTATACTCTTGACTGAATACGTAACAAAAGGGACAACCATGCTGCACTTTGCCCACAGACTAATGCTCGTTGTGACCCTACTTATTGGTGTTAATGTTTACGCGCACACCTTTAACGACATCCCCCTGTTAAGAGTGTGCGGTGATGCGGTTGACTGGCGTCCTTACATTTATCAAGAAGACGGTGAAGTAAAAGGGTTTGATAAACAAGTGCTCGACCAAGCACTAGGGCGGCATGGCATTGACTATGAAATGACAATGACTTCATGGTCACGCTGCCTTAAAGGTACCAAGACGGGCAGTTTTGATCTATCCGTTAGCGCATCTTACAGTGAAGAACGAGTGCAGGATTATCTCTACACCGAGTGGTACTACACCGTTACCCCCTACTACTTGTTTTCAGTTAAGCATTTTCCTGATGGTTTGGTTATCTCCAATGTTGACGATTTAAACAACTACAAAGTCTGCGGCAATCACAACTATAACTACTCAGATTTTGAGCTAACCACGATCGAACGCTCAGGACACACGATTCAACACTCTTTAAATCAGTTGGAAACCGGTGAGTGCGAGGTCTATATTAGCTGGGCTGAGATATTGACTGGCAATAAAAATCCACGAGGGGAATCCTATCTCAAAGATGACATCATGTCTTTGGCGGTCCCCAACATGGAACCGCACAAATTTTATATGTTGATCTCTCGTCAGCTCGAGAGTGCCCCTACTCTGAAAACGTTACTCGACAACTACTTCCGTTTGATACGAGAGCAGAATTAGAGCAAACGACGCCTAAGACCGGTTCTCTCAAGTACCCGCGTTGAAATCTCTTCAACTGAGAGTGCTGAGGTATTGATGTAAGGAATCGCTTCACGGCGAAACAGCGCTTCGACGGTTTGTAATTCATGCAGACACTGCTCATTGCTCGCATAGTCACTGCCAGCTAAACGATTTTGACGAATCTGTGTCAATCGCTCGGGATTAATGGTCAAGCCAAACAATTTATGACGATGAATTTCAAACTCAGGTTGCAGCTTCATGCGTGCTAAATCGTCATCGATAAATGGGTAGTTCACAACGCGTAGCCCAAACTGCATTGCCATGTATAAACTCGTTGGCGTTTTGCCACTGCGTGATACGCCAAGCAGTATAATGTCTGCCTCTTCAAGTCCTTTGAGGGTGATGCCATCATCGTGCGCTAAGGTGTATTCAATCGCAGCAATTCGATCGAAATACTTCACGCTATCGCGCCCAACACTTCGTGAGCGCTGCAACTTAGGTTTGGGGGCTAATTGAATATCATCTTGTACTCGCTGCACAATACTTTCGAGCACATCATAACCATAGCAGTGAGACGCCAATAGCTTTTGTCGCAGTTGTGGAATCACCAGAGAGAAAAACACCAACGGTTTCACGCCGTGAGTTTGGTAGGAAGTTTCAATTTCTTTGATCAGGTCAGCCAATTTATCTTCACTTTCAACAAACGGGAAGGTTTTTTCATTGGCTTTAAACGGAAATTGACCCAAAACAACATGGCCTAATGTCTCACATGTTATGGCCGTTCCATCAGAAACATAGAACACATCACGACTTTGACTTTCAATTTGCATTTTATTTTAAACTTTAAAATTCTTTTGAGTAGGATAGTCGACATAATATCGATAATAAAACCTGGCTGACTGTTACGTCCCCCACAGCTTTAAAAATTCTTGGTGAATTTTTTTGTGCTTTTACGTAATCGTTTGCCTTTAATCCCTACGCTGCAATGTTTCTGGAGAAGTACATGCAAAAGAACACCCTCTGGTTCGATGGTCTATCGATGGAAAATGTCGACAAAGTCGGCGGAAAAAACGCATCACTTGGTGAAATGGTTTCAAACCTAGCCAATGCTGGAGTGTCTGTGCCGAATGGCTTTGCCACCACTTCCTATGCGTTCAATCAATTCTTAGATTTTGAAGGATTGGACAATCGCATCCACCAACTGCTCGATGAACTAGACGTTGACGATGTAGAAGCCCTGCGCAAGACAGGTGCCACCATACGTCAATGGGTATTAGAAGCCCCATTCCCTGCGGAACTCGAACAAGATATCCGCGACAACTACCAAACACTGATTGAAGGCAATGACGAATTATCAGTCGCGGTGCGCTCTTCAGCGACAGCCGAAGACTTACCAGATGCTTCGTTTGCAGGTCAACAAGAGACCTTCCTTAATGTCAAAGGCATTGAGGCAGTGCTAGAAGCGACCAAGCATGTCTACGCTTCCCTGTTTAACGACCGCGCGATCTCTTATCGCGTTCACCAAGGTTTCGACCACCGCGGCATCGCGTTATCGGCGGGCATCCAACGTATGGTGCGCTCTGATAAAGCCTCATCTGGTGTGATGTTTACCCTCGATACCGAATCTGGTTTCGATCAAGTAGTCTTCATCACTTCATCGTGGGGACTGGGTGAAATGGTTGTACAAGGCGCGGTTAACCCTGATGAGTTTTACGTCCATAAGCCAATGCTTGAAGCGGGTCAACATCCAATCGTGAAAAAAACATTTGGTTCAAAGCTCATCAAGATGATCTACTCCACCAATCAAGAAATTGGTAAGCAAGTCGACATCATTGACACCTGCGAGCAAGAGCGTAACCAGTTCTCTCTAAACGATGAAGAGATCAAAGAGCTGGCTAAACAAGCCATGATCATTGAAAAACACTACCAACGTCCAATGGACATTGAGTGGGCCAAAGATGGCATTGATGGCAAGCTATACATAGTTCAAGCCCGCCCAGAGACGGTTTGCTCTCAAAACGAACAAAACGTTATCGAGCGTTACGAGCTTAACAACAAAGCAGAAGTATTGATTGAAGGTCGCGCTATTGGCCAGCGTATTGGCTCTGGCATTGTGCGCTTAGTCGACTCATTGGATCAAATGTCACTGGTGCAAGAAGGCGATGTTTTAGTGACTGACATGACCGACCCAGACTGGGAACCGGTGATGAAAAAAGCCTCGGCGATTGTCACTAACCGTGGTGGTCGTACTTGCCACGCGGCAATCATTGCTCGTGAATTGGGTATTCCCGCTATCGTTGGCTGCGGTCACGCAACCTCAAGCCTCAGTGACGGTATGACAATCACGGTTTCTTGCGCAGAAGGCGAAACGGGGTATGTTTATCAAGGCGAATTAGACTTTGAGGTCAAGCGCTCTGCGGTTGATGAGCTGCCGATGCTGCCAACTAAAGTCATGATGAACGTTGGCAACCCAGATCGTGCCTTCGACTTTGCACAAATTCCAAATGAAGGCGTAGGCCTTGCTCGTCTGGAGTTCATCATTAACAAAATGATTGGTATTCACCCGAAAGCGCTACTTAACTTTGAACAACAAAGCGATGAGATAAAAACAGAGATCACCCAGCGTATTCGCGGTTACCAAGATCCTATCGACTTTTATGTCAGCAAGCTTACCGAAGGTATCGCCACCATCGCCGCCGCTTTCTGGCCGAAACGCGTGATTGTTCGTATGTCGGATTTTAAATCGAACGAATACAGCAATCTTGTCGGTGGACAAGGGTATGAGCCACATGAAGAGAACCCAATGCTTGGTTTCCGTGGCGCCTCTCGTTACATTTCTCCGGCGTTTGAAGATTGTTTCGAGCTAGAAACACAAGCCATTAAACGTGTGCGCAATGAAATGGGGCTGAAAAATGTCGAGGTCATGATTCCTTTCGTGCGGACACCGAGTGAAGCGGCATCGGTAATTGATCTATTGGCTAAATTCGATCTACGTCGAGGAGACCAAGGTCTAAAAGTGATCATGATGTGTGAGCTACCATCCAATGCTATTCTGGCGGATGAGTTCCTCAAGTACTTTGATGGCTTCTCGATCGGCTCAAACGACATGACTCAGCTAACACTGGGCCTTGATCGTGACTCAGGCGACGTTGCGCACCTGTTTGATGAACGTAATCCAGCGGTGAAAGCCATGTTGAAGATGGCCATTGACGCCGCAACTAAAGCGGGCAAATACGTCGGTATTTGTGGTCAAGGTCCATCGGACCACGAAGACCTCGCTGAATGGTTGATGGCTCAGGGTATTAGCTCAGTGTCACTCAACCCCGATACCGTGATTGATACCTGGTTAAAACTTGGCAAAGCAGCTAAGTAACTAGCGATAAAACAAAGGCTTCCGTGGGGAAGCCTTTTTATTTTGTCTAATCATTTAAAACTGATAACTAGTGTCAATTAACTGGTTGGCTGAGGGTTAACCTGCTGAGCCAATTCAATTTCTCGCTGCTTGAGCATGACATCCATCTCATCACGTTTGGCTTTAAAAGCGGCCATTTGATTATTAGGCACGGATTTAGCCATTGGGATATTGGCTTTCATCGCATTAACCGCACGCCCTCTATCAATCAACTCATAGTGGATATGTGGCCCAGTCACACGCCCCGTTGCACCAGACAGACCAATACGTTGACCGCGAGACACTTTTTGTCCTTTACGCACTAAAATCTTACTTAAATGCAAATAGCGTGTTTTGTATCGACTACCATGTTGAATCACAACGTAATTACCCGCATAAGGGTGCTTGCGTGTCATGATCACGACACCATCACCAGTAGATACAATCGGTGTCCCTGTCGGCGTTGCCCAGTCAGTACCATTGTGCGGTGCAACACGTCCGGTGACGGGGTGCTTGCGTGTCGGATTGTATTGCGAGCTCAACCGATAATTACTGTTGACAGGCTTGCGCTGAAAGGCACGTTGTAAACTGTCACCTTTTGCATCGTAATATTGACCATCGCTATGCAGATAGGCTGAAAGTACTCGTCCTCGGTTGTAAATCTTAATCGCTTGTATTTCACGATTCCCCGTCAATTGATCATCCACAAACTGACGTGATTGAACCACTTCAAAACGGTCACCAGCTCTTAGATCGCGTGAGAAATTAATCTTATCTTTCAACAAGCTGACCACTTGCTCAACTTCACTGTTGCCTAAACCAAGCGCATGAACAGACTGTGAGAAACTGCCATTGATCTCCCCGACCAGTGGCAAAGGCTTCCAAACACCAGGAATCTTGACGTCACTAAATTCGTAACCACCATCTTCCATTCGTGTGTAAACGGCTCGTTCAACCATGCTGAACTCAAGTTCCATTTTCGCCAAGGCTTGGGAGTTTTCGTCACGCCAAAAACGCAATTTGTTGCCAGGTTTGAGAGTATCTAACGCTAAAAAGTTTAGATCCGTTTCCATAATTTTCATCAGTTCACTGTAACCAAAGCCCAACTGATTAAAAATGTTGCTTAAGTTATCACCTGCTTTGATCTCGTACTCGTAACTAGGAAGATCAGCCGTCACTTCGTTACTTAACAAAATGTCATTAACTAGCGTTGATTCAGGAAGAGAAAGATCAATGGTGCGATGGTATCGGCCACGTTCAGACGACGAAAGAGCAACCGCAGCAAGAATAGGCAGTGTTAATAATACTAGCTTCTTTGGACGCGATAACTCTTGGAAGCGAGACTTCAAACTTCTAGATTGCACAAATTTGACCCAATAATTGAAATAACCAAAGGCCTAAGAGTACGAATTTCTCTAGAAGTTGTCACCTGTGATATGTCAACTTTAAGGTAAAAAAGGCGCAAAATGCGCCTTTATTGATTCAAATGAACTGTAAGCCCTTTAACGATAACCGTTACTGATAGGTCGAAACAAGGGCGTTATCTTCACCAAACCCGTTAGGTCGGTATTGATCAGCCTGTGGGTCATTCACCCATTTTTCTTTATCGACCAAGTACCTAAATTCAAAATGACTGTCTTTAGGTAAGCGTGTTTTGAACTTGTAACTCTTCGATTTAGCGACTTTTTTCATTTCGGTTGGTTGCCAATCTAAAAAATCCGCAACAATCCAAACAGATTGATTAACGTGTTCAGCATCGAGCTCAAACGTAACTTCAACTTCATCTTTGGTTTTGAAAAAGCGTTTATTGATCATATTTAACTCCATTAACGACAATTAAGGTCCATCTCATAACTTGCTAGGTTAAATAATAAGCAATTCATCACACATACTCAATACTGCATATTCGCCGCACAACTATTGCCTTTCTAAGCTATCTTGCTCAGTTATCTTGAACAGTATAGTGGTTATTTTTGTCGGATCCTCCGACATCGCTTGATGAGCATCACGTTCTTGGATGGTGACCGTTACCCTATCACCATCGACAACAATGCCCTCGACATGGACTCTGTCACCTAGCAGTTGTGCGTTCTCACTCACCATACGTTGGCGAGCCGTATCGTAATGACTGAGCGCTAAATAGTAAAAGACACCAGAACCTTGATTACTGACACTTAAAGGGTGGATGTAACGATTGTCAGCAATTTTTAATAGATAACGAGTGTCGATTGACACGCTTCCCCTTTCAACGCCATCTTGATATTTACCACTATAAATTCTTGGCTGATTGTTGCTTTTTATAAAGGTGAATGCCCCACTTTCAGGGACTTTGATTGTCCATGGATTAGGTGTAGTTAGTGAAAACAACGACTGCATAATCGTGTCATTTTGTGCGGAATAACTGGGAAACTTAGCCAAAACTTCTTCATCTGATAAGCTGAACCGATAAAGACCTGCCGCCGAAACAACGACTAACAATACAATGGGAATCAACAAAATCAGTGGGATAGGTAACAAACGTTTTTTCATTAGCGTTGCTTTGTCTCGAATGCTTTTTTGATTGCTTATGGTATCAGGCTAGCTTGACTAGATACAACAACCTAGCAACGACAATAGAAAGGGTCATAACCACAACATTAGAAAAAGCTCATTTGATCACACGGTTTTTAGACCAGCCCCCTATCAGTAACCTTATTGTGGGACTATAATTGCGCCCCTCAGCAACAGGAGCACATCGTGATTTCAAAACTTCCACGCTGGGTAGAATATGGCGCTTTTCTACTCGCCTTGCTAGCTGGCATTGTCAACGCTATCGGATTACTCGGTTTTCAACACCAAGCCGTGTCACATATCTCTGGCACAGTGACGCTGCTTGGCACATCTATCTTAGAGTTCAACCAACAAACCGGCCACTTATTACTGATTTTGTTAAGCTTTTTGTTTGGCGCGACACTCAGCGGCACATTTATCGAAAGCACCGCACTGAAACTTGGCAGACGCTATGGGGTCGCTCTTTGTATCGAAAGTGCCCTCCTGGCTTTATCTTACTACTTGCTCAGCAATGGCCATCAATCGGGGCAATATTTCGCTTCTGCAGCTTGTGGCTTGCAAAACGCGATGATCACAACGTTCAGTGGCGCTATCATTCGCACGACCCACATGACGGGGATCATGACGGATCTGGGTATCATGATCGGCGCTAAATTACGTGGTGAAAGTTTTGATTTTCGCAAAGCGAAACTGTTTCTGTTTATTTTCAGTGGTTTTCTATCCGGTGGGATTATCGGCGCGAACTTATACGCAAGTCTCTCGATTGCGGCCTTGATCGTACCGATACTGCTCGCTCTTACCTTGGCCGTCACCTACTGGCTGTTTATAGCCAACCGACATATAAATCACTAATTGACACTTCTTACTTGAAACACAATTTTAAACAATTTAACATCCTCGACACATTAAACTGAATGCGTCAAAATATTCAATGCTTTATAGTGAATATTTAACGATATTTATTGAATAGTATTGCAAGCAAAGTTAAAAGCTATTAACCTTGCGCCAATTTGATAAAATATGGATGTTTAGTGAATAACTATGCCACAAGGAGTGGCTACGATATTTAACTAGTTGTAACTCGAGAAGTATATGCAAAATAACGCACAATCTGTTGAACAGACCAAAAGCAAAGCGACCTTTTGGATGTTTTTTATCCCTTCGTTAGTTGGCCTGTTTCTTTTTATGGCGCCGATCAGCTATCAAGGTGATCTCACCATTCCCGTTGCCGTTTTAGCAAAGTCTATTCAAGCCATTTTTGGTGATTACTTAGTTCACATCGTGACAGCTATCATTGCGTTTATGGCAATCGCATCAGCAGCATGTCGTATTAAAACGCCGACTTTCATTGCAAATAATGCGTTCCTTAACGGACTGTTTAATCCGAGCTCATTGTGGCTTGCCGTTCGTTTAATTGGTGGTGCTGCAGTCATCATGACGTTTTTCCAAGTTGGACCAAAAGCCATTTGGGAAGAAAATACTGGTGGTTTAGTACTTGAAGGCCTGTTACCGACACTTTTCTCTGTATTTATTTTTGCAGGCCTTTTGCTACCGCTGCTACTTAACTTTGGTCTCCTTGAGTTGTTTGGTACCTTGTTGAGCAAAATCATGCGCCCACTGTTTAACCTTCCTGGTCGCAGTGCGATTGATTGTATGGCCTCGTGGCTTGGCGACGGCTCTGTCGGTATCTTGCTCACTAGCAAGCAGTATGAAGAAAAGTTTTATACTCAGCGTGAAGCCGCTGTCGTTGGTACCACATTCTCTGCCGTTTCAATAACGTTTAGCTTGGTCGTGATTGCCCAAGTAGAACTTGAGCACCTATTCTTGCCATTTTACGGCGCGATCTGCTTAGCTGGTTTTGTGGCTGCGGTGATTATTCCTCGTCTACCGCCACTGAGCTTAAAAAAAGACACCTTTATCGATGGTTCGAAACCTGCCAGCGATGCTGACGCGATTCCACATGATCACACCACTTTTTCTTGGGGTATGCACTTAGCCCTTAGCAAAGCAGCGCAAGTGAAGTCGGTACGTAGTGTGTTTTCAGAAGGCATTCGTAACGCGGTTGATATGGTGTTTGGCGTCCTACCAGTGGTTATGGGGCTTGGTACGATTGCATTGATTATTGCCGAGTACACCTCTGTGTTCAGCATTCTAGGCCAACCATTTATTCCGTTTCTAGAACTACTCGGCGTACCTGAAGCAGTTGCGGCATCAGAGACCATCGTGGTTGGTTTCGCTGATATGTTCATTCCAGCGATTCTTGCAGCCTCTATCGACAATGAAATGACACGTTTCGTCATCGCTGCAATGTCAGTCACTCAGTTGATTTACATGTCAGAAGTGGGGGCATTGCTACTTGGTAGCCGTATCCCGGTTAACTTGATTGAACTGTTCACCATCTTTATCCTGCGCACGCTGATCACCCTTCCGGTTATTGCAGGTGTTGCACACTTGATCTTCTAATCAACATTGATATCAATAAAGCCCCGAAATCGGGGCTTTATTAATCCAAAAAACTTTAAAGAGCGATGCCTATAGCTCTGTTCATTAAAGAATCTGATGGGTTTGACGTGCATATTTCTGGATAAGTGGATCTTTAATGTCCTCACGATGTTCGGGTTGCCATAGCCCCTTGCCAATACCACGAACAATCAGGTGAATGACTGCAGAGTCAATCGCCGACATCACTGCTACATTCACTGGTTCGTTGTTGGTATAACCCATTTCAACTTCCAATAAGTCTTTGTAGTCAATGAATCGGAAGGCCCCAGCCGTCCATTCATGAGAAAAAATCGTTTTACTGGTCGTCACGCTTAACAGAATCTGACCCGTTGTAACGTTCACAGCTCTTAGATTAACGGTAACTTGATCGGTACGGTATTTTCCTGAAGATCCTATGCCTAAATATCTGGCCCCCACCCCTCCCGTTTTGATGTTCGAATCGTAGGCAACAATCCCACCTTCAATAACGACATTCGCTGAACTTAGCGCTGAAAGGTCATCACCGTGGTTGACACCTGATTGACCTTTTTTCTGTGCTGCACGTATGATTTTCCGTTCAGTAAGTAGGTTTTGTAGCCCTTCTCTTTCCAATGGAATAAACCAATTAGAGTCAAGCAAAGAGGCGGTTAGCAATGCAGTTCCGCCTTGAGGGACCGCGGTAGAAAAATTACTGTTTGGCTGAGGCTTGTATTGACCTGTTTGATCGCGAAAATCATACACAGAAACCAAGATCTTACCTTTGGGCAAAGGTAGTTGAACTAGATCCTGATAACTCGCACCACGAGGCATTAACGTTGGAGCTTGGTCTGCGTCAGGAATCGTCATTGAATTTGAGCATCCACCGAGACCAACAATCACAAGAAGTAATAGCAGTTTCTTCATTATTCTGTTCACTCTATTGATCAGGGTTTAAGCCAGCAACTTTAATTTCGGTGGATTCACCGGAAACCTTGTCGACAATTTGCACGATCAAAGTGCCATTATCATCGACAATGTTTAGGTAAAAGTCGTCGGTCTCTAATTGACCCGTATTACCATTACCTACATCAGCAAGTAACTGGCTTATCAAGCGTGATTCTAGGCTATTTGCTAGCCTCTCTAATGACGACTCGCTTTCAAACCCAGATTCATCAATAGGTGCTTTATAATCGTTAATCGCATTGGCCACTCCGAACAAGTGAGAGCTGTTGAGTGCATTCCCGCCAAAGCTTGGGTTAATTGGGGTATACACCAATTCGGTCGCTAACGCAGAATAAGATGAGATACAGAACATGATCGCACCATAGCTCAATAATTTTGATTTCATAGTCAATCCCTTTTTAAAACTCATCCCGTTCAAGATCGAAAGTATCTTGGTAACTCAATTGAGCTTTCCACCGAATCAAGTAAGAGGTCACCGCATTCATCGCAGCTTTCGCTTTATTTTCAGCTTGCTTCCTACCCGGAGACAACGCCGTTCTATAAATGACTCTTTCGCGGTGTAGCACACTGATGATACTTCCTGATAATGCTGTAGGTCGCTCTTTTACTGTTAAGTTTTCCTTCAATGAACCGTGCCTTTCATTTAAATATTGAGAAAAAAAGAAATAAAAATCGTCACCTAACCTTGTCATCGTTCGGTCAATAATCAATCCGTCCACTTCGTTTTCTAATATATAAGCATCCGTCTTTGACTCAATTTCCTCTTTGTTTTCAAAGCTACTCTCGCTAGAAAAAACATGCTGTGAGGTAAAACTGGTAATAACAAAGATGATCAGGCTTATATTCTTTAAATTCATACATTCCCTTGATACCTAAATCAGAAATACCTTAAAACTTACAATAAGGTATATCAATTAATTAATAATTAAACTTAAAATAGAATCAATAATAGGCCCATCTTATTTATGAGACAGATTTAAATCTCATTGAATAAACAAAACAAACATTACACCGAGAAATTAAATCAATATTACACAATAATTTAATAAATAAAAATCAACAACTTAGTATAGACCTAATCATAAAGTACCAAATTAATAACCTGAAAAATTAAACTATTACCTATCATTCTTTACCAGAAGGTAAACCTAAAATAAAAATCAATATCTATATTTTCAATTCTAAGTTCATTGAGTTTAACTGTATAAAACTCATAATTAATCCGAGTTCGATAGTTAATCCAACTCTTATCGGAGGTTAAGGTGCAAAATCAAGTAATCAAGAACATAGGTTTTGTTGTCTTTTCTTTCTTAATGGCTACATCTGCCTACGCTGGAAATAAAAACATTGAATACTCAGATGAAATGTCGACGGAATTTGGGGAGTTCAATACTCAAGGTTCGACCATTTACTCCGAACTTTCAGAAATGAATTTATCAGCTAATAACTATGCAGAAGTAGTGTTAGAAAATGCCTTTGACTCCGAAGTCGTCATTTCTCAATACAACCAAGGCGGGGGAACCAACAAAGCCAAGGTAATACAGAGTAATGTCAACGGAAATAAGGCTGCGATCTCTCAATCGGGCGCTGAAAATCTAGCGGTGATTGAGCAATCTGAAGGACAAGATAATTACGCAGAGATTAAACAAGCAGGGTACGGTCACAATAGCTACATCAGTCAAAGTGGCAGTAATAACCTTGCTTATTTAAAGCAGTGTCGCGGTTTAGCCTGTACCAACACCAATGGTGGTAGTGATATCAGTATTGTTCAGGAAAACAACGACAACTTTGCACTGGTCGTAGATAGAGGAAACTCCAATTACGGCATAACACAAGATGGCGGTGACTCGATCGTCATTTTTAGCAATATGAATCGCGGTATTTACGTTAGGCAGTGATGCTCAACGTGAAGGATAAAATCACTATAAATGGACAAATAAAGGATCTATTCATGAAAAAGTTAGCTATTACAATCTCAGCTATTCTAGCATCAGGCGCGGCTTACGCGGGTAATGAAGCGACAACTGAGCTGCAGTTTGCATACGGTGATGATGTACAAATTACCCAAAATACATCCCATGCCAACCCAGCTCTAGGTAATGATGCTTTCGTCTACATGACTAATACGTATAAAAACGACACGGTTATCTTGCAAACTGGTAATGAAAATACAGCAACGGTTGATGCAACTCATGCTTCTCGTTCTCAGTTTGACATTACGCAAACCGGCAACGAAAACACGGCCACCATTGAGACAGAAGGTGCTCTTAATCGTTACAACGACCTAGACATCGTTCAAACAGGTAATGGCAATACATCGACTGTCAGCGTTGATGACGGTGATTACAATGATGCAGACGTTGACGTCAGTGGTGATGGTAACACTACCGTCGCTCAGTTTAACGGTGGCGGTGCTGATAACAACCATATCAAAACTAAGATCGTTAACGGCAACAATAACAGCGTAACAAGTGTGGTTAATAACGGCCATGCAAACGATGCGCACGTATTGGTGAGAAACAGCAACGACAACACTGTCAATACCACTCAGAACGGCGACCACAGTGATGCTTATGTGAGTGTGCGTAGTGGTTCAGATCTCAATGAAATTGATGTGACTCAGAATGATAGTAACTACGCAAGTGTTAGCGTTTACTGGGGCAGTGATGGCAACGACATCGACATTAGTCAGCACAACAGCAACGATGCATACGTTAATGTTGGTTTGTACAGTGACTTGAACGAAATCTCAATCGATCAAACCTCTAACGGCTCTGACGCATTGGTTAATCTAGCCTACTCAAGCAACAATGCTATCTCGGTATGGCAAAATGCTAACGATTCAGCAACGGTTAGTGGTTACGCTTCAAACAACAACACTGTTAACATCGTTCAGAACTAACATCAATGAACGTTCTATCTAAATCAAAAGCGGTGCCATATGGTACCGCTTTATTGGTTTTATCCGTTAGCTCTTTCAGCGTTGAAGGTACCGATATGTACGACCTATCAGACTATGCGCAATTGGCGTGTGAAGTGCATACAACCTCAATTCAGATAGTGATTACTACTAAGCAAAATACACCAGTTGGAAGCAGAATTACAATCACGGGTTCCAGTTCGGTGAGCACTTCACTTACCCCTAATTCACGCCTAGGCCTGTCCCTGAGCAACTCTGATTTTCCTATTGAGCTGTCCTTAACAAGTGCAGACCACACCGCACTTTTTACCCTCAACCACCAGTGCAAACTAACCTATAAACCAACCTAATCTTGTCTATCGCTAATAAAAAAGCCCCTCAATATAGAGGGGCAAAGTACCATCGCTTATAGTTATAATTTTTCGTGCCTGTAAATTTACTTAACCAAAGTCGCCATTAACATAACCGCGCGTGCGGTCGTCTTTAGGTTCGCTAAAGATGACCTGTGTATCATTGTGTTCAACCAACTCCCCCATCAAAAAGAAAGCGGTGCGGTCTGAGATACGACGAGCTTGCTGCATCGAGTGAGTAACGATAACAATGGTGTAGTTTTTCTTCAGTTCTTCCATCAACTCTTCAATTTTATGCGTTGCAATTGGGTCAAGTGCTGACGTTGGTTCATCCATCAAAATAACGTCCGGTTCCATCGCAATGGTTCGCGCAATACACAAACGCTGTTGCTGACCACCCGACAAACCAAAAGCGTGCGATTTTAAGCGATCTTTAACCTCGTCCCACAGCGCTGCGCTGCGCAAAGAAGTCTCGACTACTTCATCAATATGCTTTTTGTCTTTGACACCTTGAGCGCGCAGACCATAAGCGACATTTTCGTAAATGCTCATCGGGAAAGGATTGGGTTTTTGGAACACCATGCCTACTTTGATGCGCAGATCAGCAACGTCAATGTTGCCGTAAATATCACCACCATCCATTTCTAAACGCCCCGTAATCTTGACGCCTTCAATCAAGTCGTTCATACGATTCAAGCAGCGCAGTAACGTCGACTTACCGCAACCTGAGGGGCCGATCAACGCAGTGACTTGACGCTCGGGTACTGGCAAGTTGATTGACTTAAGCGCCTGATTATCACCGTAAAATAGGTCGAGGTTTTCAATATTAAACTTATTCATGTCGATATCTCTTAATTCTATAATTCTGTCGTGTCGCTTTAAATGCTCAGCAAGTTTAGTAAGTTGCTGTATTGAATCGCTTAGCAATCAGTTTAGTTAACGTGTTGATAAGCAGCACGACAACAATCAGTACGGTCGCAGTGCCGTAGGCTTGGTTCCACTCTTCTACCGTAAACAGTTCGGTCGTCAATTTGTATAAATGAACCGTCAAAGTGCGGCCTGAATCAAGCAGCGAATCTGGAATTCGTGCAACCATCCCTGCGGTTAGAAATACTGGCGCTGATTCGCCAATAACCCGACCAATACTCAGGATTACTGAGGTTAAGATACCAGGAATGGCACTTGGCAAAATTAAGCGCCAAATGGTGTAAATTTTTGAAGCGCCCAACCCATAAGAACCTTCACGGTATGTCTGTGGGACTGCCATTAACGCTTCTTCTGTCGTCCGGATGATCACTGGAAGAATTAAAATACTCAGTGTCAGAGCACCCGAAAGTATCGAGAAGCCTAGACCAAGAATCGCAACAAAAAAGGTCATACCAAACAGACCAAAGATGATGGATGGGATCCCTGCAAGCGACTCGGTACAAAAACGTATGATTTTAACTAATCGGCTGCCCACTTTGGCGTATTCGGTTAGATAAATAGCTGTCATGATGCCCAGAGGCGCAGCAACCGCTATCGAAGCAAAAACCATATAAATAGTTGAGATGATCATCGGAAAGATCCCATGCTCATCACCTGTTCGTGTGTAGTCGTCAGTGATAAAAGCCCAGTCCACATGCTGAAGACCGTTAGATAAGATGTACCAAATAATCCAGAATAGAAAACCAACCGTAAGCGCTGCTGCTGCCCATACAAAGGCGGTCAGAATATTATCTTTGGTTTGACGAGCTTTTTTAAGCTTAACCTTATGCATCGCCATTGCGGTGTTATTGATTGTAGACATTGTCATTACCTCGCCTTCTCACGATTTAAGTACAGAAGGATAGCGTTCAAAGACATAATGAAGGCCAGTAACACCACGCCCGTCGCATAGAGCGCATTTGCATGAATACCACTTGCGTATGACATTTCAATCGCAATATTGGCCGTCAACGTACGTGCGGAATCTAAAATTCCTTCAGGCATGGCAGGCGCGTTGCCCATCACCATGATGATCGCCATGGTTTCACCAAGTGCACGACCAATACCAAGGATGACGCCAGTCATAATGCCACTGCGAGCCGCGGGGACCAATAATTTGAATATCGTAAAAATATTAGAAGCACCCAATGCCAAAGAGCCTTCTTTATAGGTGCGTGGCACAGCGCGAATGGACGTTTCTGATACCGTAATAACGGTTGGCAGAATCATCACACCCAAGACAATGATACCGGCCAAAATGGTGTTACCCGCTGGCACTTGAAAAATGTCTTGTATCAAAGGAACAATGATAACTAGTCCAAAGAAACCGTAGACAACGGAAGGGATACCAGCCAATAGTTCGACCGCAGGACGAATCACATCCGCCACGCGCTTAGGCGCAATTTCTGCGATAAAAATTGCCGTGAGAACGCCGATAGGCACACCAACCACAACCGCCCCTAAAGTTGAAACCACAGAGGCAACAATCATCGTTGCCACACCATACAGGGCGGGTGGTAACCAATCTTGGCCAAGCACAATGCCTGATACGCCCACTTCTTGGAAAGCAGGAATACTTTCTTTGACAATGAAGTAGGCAATGACCGCTAGAGAGACAATACCGATAATTGCACTGGTTAAAAACAAGCCATGAAAGATCCGCTCTTTCCAATCAACGCGTTTTTTAGTTCGCAAACCCGTTTTTTTAAATGCAGTCGCTTGCGTATTCATAAGCTTTTCACTATTTGCGATGGTCATTTTGATATCTCACAGTTCGAGAGCAGAATTCGCTACTTCGAATTGGATTGAAAACGCTCAGCCCGAAAAAGTTGGGCTGAGCAAATTAACATTTGTTGCTAAAAACTAGTTAACTGAGATGTAACCTTTACTGTCAACCAACGCTTGCGCTTCATCAGTCAACATCCAGTCTAGGAACTTTTGAGTTTCAGCTGATGGCTCGCCTTCTTTGTAAAGGACAAGGAATGGACGAGCAACTTTGTAAGAGCCGTTCTTCACATTGTCGACAGAGGCTGGAGTACCATCAATAGCAAGTGCGTTAACGGTGTTATCGACCGTACCCAGTGAGATATAACCAATAGCGTATGGGTTCGAAGCTACCATGGTTTTTAGCGCACCGTTACCGTTAGCAACTTGTGCACGCTGGGAAATGGCAGAGACTTTCTTACCCGAAATTTTCTTCTTCAAGCTCATGATGTCTTCAAATGCACCGCGAGTACCAGAAGCGGTATCACGAGTGATTGCAACGATAGGCTTGTCTGAACCACCCACATCTTTCCAGTTGGTCACTTCACCTTTGTAAATTGCCGTTACTTGCTCTGCAGTTAAGCCTGATAATTTGTTTTTAGGGTTAACAACAACAGCGATACCATCACGGGCAATCACTTCTTCCTTAAGTGATGGCTCTTTTTCTGAAGACTTTAGGTTACGTGAAGACATACCTAAATCAGCAGAACCATTTTTGGCGGCTTTAACACCAGCTGAAGACCCAGGGCCTTGCACTTCAATAAATACGTTAGAGTTTGACTTCATGTATGTTTCAGAGAAAACTTCCATCAGTGGAGTGACGCTGCTAGAACCCACTGCAGAGATCGTTTCTTTAGCAGAAACTGAAGTCACTGCCATTGTGCCTAGAAGTGCAATTGCACCGATTACTGTCTTTTTCATCACAATTTCCTTTAGTGGCTTGATTGCCGTTGTGTTTCACTTGAACGCAGCCCACTTTAGAACTCGAATATGACAATTGTGTTTCACTTAGTTGAAGCCTCTATGACAGCGGTTGACTAACCTTGTCGATCTTAAAACGCCAGCATCGCTTCCACATTAATCGTACTTTAGTCGGTTTAACTTTCCCTTTTGTTCAAATCGTACATAAAACAACCCATTGATAAGCTTAATAAATTTAGTTGCATAGCCCCTGTTCAAACTTTGTTTCATTCAACTTAATTTCTTAGTTGAAATATTGCATATAGGAATTAGAATCATTTGAAAATAATAACAATATACTCAATTCATTTATCGAAGAGGTTTTCTAATGCGCCCGTTACTCAGTGGCTTATCAATAAAAGTGCAGATCCTAGTACCTGTACTGTTTACGCTACTCTTGCTAATTGCAGGAATTACTTACAGCACCACATCTCTAAAGCACGCGTTTAAACAAGTAACTGTTTCAACCGAAACGGTTATTAACAACAAAGATCAACTGACTAAAATTATCGACAACACCTATGCAATGCGAATTAAAGCGATATACAGCTTGTTCCGTGCAGAAGATGTCGCCCAACTGACCTCGACTCTCCAAGCCAAGCAACGTGACAATCTACGCCTGTTAGATTCACTTAATCAGGTCGGTGGACTAAAACGCGAAACTCAGCAGATGGAACAGGCTATTGATAACTATGTGAGCTATTCAATTAACACCATGATTCCACTGCTCAGCGTTAAACACGAGAACGGCGAAAACTCGGCAGATTTCCAACGCCAATACGATCAAGCCGCTTCCCTTTATCGTGACAAAGGTCGCGAGATGGTCGAAGCGATCGATCAACTATCCAATAAGCTTAACCAAATCGCCCTTGATGAAGTCAACGACAATGAAGCGAAGCATTCTAGCGTGATGAACAATTCGATTATCGGTTTGATTGCGGTACTACTTGCCGCTTGCATAATCAGTTGGTTGCTGGCCGGTATTATCGTCACACCAATTGAAAAGCTTCAGGCAGCCATGAAAGAACTGGCGCAAGGCAATCTGACCATTACGGTCGCAGAAGAAGGCAATAATGAAATCACCGCCCTATCGCGGAATTTCAACCTCACGGCTTTGCAACTTAAACAAACGGTTGATGCTCTAGTTCGAATCAGTGTCAACGTTGCTTCGGCATCAACAGAGCTTGCAGCGGTAATGACACAATCGAGCGTTAACTCCGACCAAGAGAAGAACGAAGTCGAACAAGTCGCATCAGCAATCAACCAAATGGAAAGTACTGCTTTAGAAGTCACGCAAAATGCTAATCTTGCTGATGCCGCTTCTAGCAGTGCTAACCAAATGGCAAAAGAGAGCTTAGCTATCTTTGAACAAAGCATTCGTGAAAGCGCCAAGATGGCCGATCAATTGACTCAGGCCGCTGATGTGGTGAACTCTCTAAAAGAGCAATCAGAGCAAATTGGCAAAGTGATTGAGGTTATTGAAAGTATTTCTGAGCAAACCAATCTTCTGGCGTTAAATGCAGCCATTGAAGCGGCGCGTGCAGGGGAAAGTGGCCGAGGCTTTGCCGTGGTCGCCGATGAAGTCCGTATGCTGGCAGCGAGAACACAAGAGTCGACTAAAGAGATTCAAGTCATCATTGAAGAGTTGCAACACCAATCCGGCAGTGCCAACGATAGCATGACATCGAGTCTTGAGATGCTTGCGCAAAACCAGCAGCAAGCTGCACAAGTGAGCGAGGCGTTAAACCAGATCAGTACTTCAATTTCAGAACTGACCTCTCTAAATGCTCAAGTGGCGGTAGCGTCAGAAGAACAAGGACAGGTTACCTCCGACATCAATAACAACTTGGGCAATATTTATCAGCTGGTAAGCCAAAACGTTACGGGGATTACCCAATCCGCGGCAGCGAGCCAAGAGCTCTCGACCCTAGCCGAAAATCAAAAGCAGCAGCTAAGCTTTTTTAAAATATAGAAAACCCGTTTAAGACTGTCTCAGAGCAAAACAAATAACAAAAAAAAAGGGGTTGCCAATCTGGCAACCCCTTTTTTTTTCAGTTCTATTACTCGTCTTCAATCTTTGGTGCAACTTTCTTTTTAGGGATAAAGACGTTATCGCCCACCGCAACGTTTTGATGGAAACTCTTATCACGTTTGACTGGCTTCTTAATTGATTTCTTCGCCTGAGGTTTCGCTTTCTTGGTCGTTTTATCTTTGGCGCGGAAATCAGGCTTGCGCGGTTTGATTCCTTTAAACTTACCTTGTAAACCTTCCAACTCGGAAAATGCCAGATCTTGTTGTAGGTAGGTTTCAACGCGTTTAAAGCTATCCCAGTCTTTCGGCCCCACTAAAGAAGCGGCATCACCTTTATTACCCGCACGACCCGTACGACCCACACGGTGAACGTATTCTTCGGTATGTTTTGGCATGTCAAAGTTAATCACGTGTGTCACATTGGTGATATCCAAACCACGTGATGCAATGTCAGTTGTGACCAGAATTTTGAACACAGCTCGCTCAAACTGACTCATAATGGTGTTACGTTGAGTCTGCGTTAGGCTGCCGCTTAGCGCGACCGCTTTAAGCTTTTTCTCGTTCAACTTGTCAGTCAAGCGTTCTGTATCAGCGCGTGTCGCAGTAAAGATCATCACTTGTTTGTACTGTGCTTCACTCAAAATACGATCAAGAATGGCTTCTTTGTGGTCTAAGTGATCACACAAATAGAATTTTTGCGCGATGTCTTTGTGCTCGTCACTGCCCACACCAATAGCGATTTGTTTTGGTGCGTTAAGCATCTCAATAGCAATATCATTAACTTGGGTATGATCTAACGTCGCTGAGAACATCAAGGTTTGACGACGACGATGCTTAGCTGCGTTGTGAATGCGACGTAGTTCAGGGGCAAAACCCAAATCCAACATACGGTCTGCTTCATCCAGTACTAGCGTCTCTAGTCCATCAAGGTGCAAAGAGCGATGCTCTAGGTGATCAGCTAAACGCCCTGGGGTGGCCACAATAAACTTAGGGTAACGACGCAAAGCTTTCACTTGGTCGTTGAAGTTCTCTCCGCCAACAATCAACGTCGCATCGTATGATAGACCCGCCAACATTGTGCGCAATTCGCCGTAAACCTGTTTTGCCAGTTCACGCGTCGGTGCCAAAATTAGGCCACGAGGATCTTTTGCTGAAAACGCTTTGTTTTTTAAAGATTTATGTAGCATAGGCAAAACAAATGCCAGCGTCTTACCTGAACCTGTTTTTGATGAAGCCAACAGATCTTTACCCGCGATCGCAACCGGAATGGCGCGTTGCTGTATCTCTGTCGCCTTGTTAAAATCCAAATGTTTTAAGTTCTTCAGTAAGCGATTGTCTAAACCTAACTCTTTAAACTGCAAAGTATTCTCCAATTGAACTAAGTGTTGATGGCACAACGTCAAATGGGTGCCGAATAAACACGAAAATATTAATAACAGGCCATGATAACTGTATTCAGCGAAAGAGGATAGAGATCACATAAAATAATCTTGTCATGCAAAATAAGGTTAGATGCAGTCAATAGAATGGCTTGCACAGATTGCTGCTACCAGTGAGACATCGATCACCTAATTCGATAATTGCTTAAATTCTTGGGTTTTTTTGACTTTGGCATGCTTTAGGATGCCTATAATTAGAGCTACACTGAAAACGCCACTATAAGAGCAAGAAGTTATAGGGCGTCATATTGATACTTTACAAGCAAGGAGTTCTCTTATGAACAAAATGTTGATCGCAGCTGCAGCATCATCTGTTCTTCTACTAGCAGGTTGTGCCTCTGGTCCTGATGAAGCAACAACAGCAAAAATGGATGAGCTAAGCAATCAAGTCAGCCAACTAAGCCAAGACGTTCAAGCTCTACAATCAGAAGTACGTAAATCGAACGATTCAGCAATGGCAGCTCAAGAAGAAGCAGCACGTGCTAACGAGCGTATCGACAACATTGCTCAGTCTTACACTAAGTAATACGTCTTCCTAAAAAAGAGGGTCAGCATGCTGACCCTCTTTTGATTTAATATGTACGTGTTGGCGCAACAATTTCAACCGGGACACCGTTTTGTGCCAAGATGACCGCACGTGCTTTAACGTCAGAATAATCAAACTCTTCTAACCACCAACTCAGCTCTATCGGCACTTCCAGATCGTGTTTTACGCCATCGCTGCGCGTTAGGGGTTCATGCGCTTCTACAAACACACTTCTATCGGGCTCCAAAGCAACTTTAATTGGTTGATTTATCACCCGCACCTTTTCACCTAATTCTACCTTTTCAAATAACCATTCGATGTCTTTTGGATCCATACGAATGCAACCAGAACTGACACGCAGACCGATTCCAAAATCTTTATTGGTGCCATGAATAAGATAATCACCAATACCATAAGCGAGACGAAGTGCATACTCCCCTAGAGGGTTGTCAGGCCCCGCTGGGACCACTGCTGGAAGCTCGATCCCTCTCGCACGGTACTCTTTTCGAATAGAGGCTGGTGGCGTCCATGTCGGATTGGGGCGTTTCTGACTAATGCGAGTTTCCATTTCTGGCGTATCGCGACCAATTCGGCCAATCCCAACCGGAAATATATGAACTTTATTGATTTCAGGTTGAAAGTAGTAGAGGCGCAGTTCAGCCAAGTTAATCACCACCCCTTGACGTTCGACATTGGGTAATATTATCTGAGTTGGAATGGTCAGTACGTAGTCAACTTGTGGCAAAAAAGGATCGACGCCTTTGTTTGCCGCCATAAGCGACAAAAATCCCACATCATACTGCTTGGCAATATTAGCCAGTGTGTCACCCTCTGCCACTTGATGAAACTGAGTACGCCCAACAATACTGCTGCCTTCAAGCGGGAGGTCGTAAGTGGCAGCAAACACAGATGTACTCAAGCAACAACACCAAGCGATAAATTTACGCACCATCGTTCGTTTCCTTGGCTTCTTTGTAGAGGCTTAAGGTTATCTCTCTTTCGCTCTTGTGATCAACGATTGGTGCAGGATATGACAAAGCTTTGGCATTGGGCGACTTCCAAGGAGAGTGAATCCACTTGTCAGGCAAATTGGCTAACTCAGGAACCCAAGTGCGAACAAAGTGCCCCTCAGGGTCAAAGCGTTCGCCCTGTGTGGTTGGGTTGAAAATGCGAAAGTATGGCTGACCATCGCAGCCCGTTGATGCACACCATTGCCACCCACCGTTGTTTGCAGCGTAGTCACCATCCACCAGCTTGGACATAAAGTATTGCTCACCAATGCGCCAATCAACATGCAAATCTTTGACAAGAAAGCTGGCCACAATCATCCTAAGACGATTATGCATCCAACCGGTTTTGTTTAGTTGACGCATCGCCGCATCGACAATTGGGTAGCCCGTATTGCCGGTTTTCCATGCCTCGATAAACGCCGGGTTATCACGCCACAATAGGTTATCCCCCCACGGCGTAAAACTGTGCCCTTTACTTAATTTAGGTTCAAAGTAGATCAAATGTTGGTAGAACTCTCGCCACACCAACTCGCTTTGCCACACCTCTCGTCCGCCCGTCAAAGGGAGCTCACGCTGGTAGGTTAAACGTGCCATACATTGACGTACTGATAAGGCGCCAATAGCAAGGTAAGGCGACAGCAAACTGGTAGCGTTTAGTGCCGGAAAATCCCTCTGCTGATCATAACCATCCGCTCCATCGCTATCGAAAGCACGCAATTGGTCAATGATTGATTGTGTATCAACCGCGTAAGCTTCACTGCTTTCACGAGGATAATCAAAACAGGACTCAAGACACCATGGCGTTACCTTTTGATCATGCCACACTGCGCGCTGAGCAATGGGGGCAACTTTAGTGACTCGCCATGGTTGTTGATACATTTTGGCTAAATAAGCACGTTTGAACGGGGTAAACACTTTGAAGTATTGTCCTTGCTTATTCATCACACTGCCCGGTGGCAATAGGCACTTGTCATCTAGTGCGTTACTTTCAAGATCAGCTGCGTCAAGCAATTCAACAAGTCGTTTATCACGTGCAACTTCATTGATTTCATACTCTTTATTGAAATAAACCCTCGAAGCTGAATGGGTTTGTGCGAGATCAGCAACCATTTGTGCCGCTTCATTGTACGTCGGGGCTTGCGCGTAAATCAGCGGTATATTGTTATGCTCAAGATCTTTTTGCAGTTCGAATAAGCGACGATAGATGAGGTCCGCTTGGATCGGAGCAAGATGATGCTCAGCCCACGTTTGCGGCGTAGCAATATAAACCGCCACCACAGATTCACCGCTAATTGAGGCGTGATAAAGCGCGCTGTTATCTTCTACTCGTAAATCTCGACGTAACCAGACAATATTCATTTTACCCTCTAGTGTTCAATCAAATCTGACAGCAAAACTTCACCATCAAAGCTGTGTTTGATTCTTTCTATTGTTGCGGTCTGAGTTGGGCCTAACGGACGCGAGCTATAAAGAGCCAATACCTGATAAGCGCCTAAACCGCTATGCTCAACTAACCCAGATAAATCATCGACACCATCAATGATCACCACATGCATGCCTAATTGTGAAAGTTTCAATGCCCATAGTCTCGAGCCAAAGTCATTGATAGAATCTGAGCTAATAAACAAGCAACGTCCACTACGAGCCGCTTTGTTCTCGGCATCAATGATGGCGCTCAAGCGCGCAGACAAAATCGCATCCATTAATCCTTTTTGCAGTGAGCGCAAACCAAAACGGACTAAAGATAATGCTTTCACTGAAGGCTGAATAAATTGGCTATCGACCACGTCGAGCGGATACTCTTTTAGCACCGTACTGACGATAGCGTCGGCTTTACTCTTGTTCAAATCAGCCAGAGCCTGAAGAAATTTCGCCACCTCTTCTAACTGCTCTACGCCAACCAACTCGACGCCATCAAGCGAGACATTAGACTCAAGCACCGCTTTGACCTTGCCAATCGGCACCCCTTTGTTGAGCCAACCTTGGATCTCACCGATCAAAGCGACATCTTGGTCTGTGTACAGACGATGCCCTTTTTCAGTTCGCTGAGGTTGAACTAGACTGTAACGTCTTTGCCAAGCTCTGAGCGTCACTGGTTTAACGCCTGTTATTTCAGAGACTTCACGAATTGCGTATAGCTTTTTCTCACAATCCATATCTTAAACGTAACTCCTGAGGGTGTGGTTGCAAGAAGGCCTGCTCAGCCAAATATTCATCCGGATGAGCCGATAAGTAGTGTTTCAACAGCGTCAATGGCGCAAGTAAAGGTAGTAGGCCGACGCGATAATCATCAATGACCTGACGTAACTCTTGCTTTTGATTCTTGTCTAAGTTGCGCTTAAAGTAACCTTGGATATGCATCAGCACATTGGTATTGTTTTTGCGACTGGCGCGGTGTGACATCGCGTTCATCAGTCCTTCTCGATACAGGCGATAAAACTCGTCGAGTTCATACACTTTGATGTTGGCGACAAGCTTACCTAACTCTTTATAAGAGGCAGGATGGTGCGCCATTAAAGTGAGTTTGTATCGCGAATGGAACGCAACGATCTTTCCTCTCGTAGGCTCATCTCCCATCGAGTTGTAGAAGTCATGAAGTGAGAAAATCCGCGTAATAAAGTTCTCTTTTAACACGGGGTCATTAAGACGACCATCTTCCTCAACTGGTAACCAAGGCATGCCTTTCATCAATTCATTGGTATAAAGGCCAACCCCGATGCTCTCGGCGTTGTTCTTGTTGTACACCTTGACTCGTTCCATGCCGCAAGTAGGAGACTTTGCACAAACGATGTAGCCGCAAAGTTGCTGTTGTTCGAGCTCAGCAACTTTACTTTTCGAATAATCCAGCACCTTATCAGTGTGGTCCTGAGTGGGATCTTTTGTCTCAACCAGCGCAATGCGTTCTTGGTCGGAAACCAGTCGAATGGTAGGTCGAGGCACAGGCATGCCAGAGCCGACCTCTGGGCACACGGGGACAAAATCAAAGTATGGCGCAAGTTCCTTAGTCACAAACTTACTTATTTTGTGGCCTGAGTCGAAACGCACACGCTCACCTAACACACAAGAACTGATGCCTATTTTAATCGTTTGATCCATGAGTGGCTCCTTTACATTACTGTGCTATACAATTTTTATTCTTGTATAAGTTTTAGCACAGTTTTAATGAGGTGTACAAAAAAAATATTTGTATAACTTTGAATAACAGTTACGAAATAAAATCCGTTTTCGTTCACTTGGTTAAGCAAACGTTTTTCCGAATCGATTGCTCAATCACTTTCAACACATTTAGTTATCAATGGTAAAAAAGGGGCATAGACAGGCACTTTATGTGAGCTATATCTCATGGCTTATTACTTCATAAGGCTAGTATTGCCTCAACAGATTATTCAAAATCAACATAATTAGTAATCAGAAGCTTGAGTTACTAATAAACTTGGAGTATTGACTATGGCAACCCCTCACATTAACGCAAAACCAGGTGATTTCGCTGAAACCGTGCTAATGCCTGGTGACCCACTACGAGCTAAGTACATCGCAGAAACGTTTTTAGAAGATGTTGAGCAAGTGTGTGATGTTCGCAATATGTTTGGCTATACAGGTACTTACAAAGGCAAGAAAGTGTCTGTAATGGGCCATGGTATGGGTATCCCATCGTGCTGTATCTATGTTCACGAATTGATCGCTGAATACGGTGTAAAAAATGTTATTCGTGTTGGTAGCTGTGGCGCAGTACGTGATGACGTTAAACTTATGGATGTTGTCATCGGTATGGGTGCTTCTACCGATTCGAAAGTAAACCGTATTCGTTTCAACAACCATGACTTCGCAGCGATTGCTGACTACGGTCTATTAGAAGAAGCGGTTAACCAAGCACGTGCGCAACAAGTGCCAATCAAAGTCGGTAACGTGTTCTCTGCTGACCTTTTCTACACTCCTGAAGCTGATATCTTCGAGAAGATGGAAAAATTAGGCATCTTAGGCGTTGATATGGAAGCGGCTGGTATCTACGGTGTCGCGGCTGATCTTGGTGCAAAAGCTCTGACAATTCTTACCGTGTCAGACCACATCATCCGTGGCGAAAAACTCAGTGCTGAAGAGCGTCAGAAGTCATTCAACGACATGATGAAAGTCGCACTAGAAACAGCCATCAACATCTAATCAAAGTTAGCTGCCAACTATCTATTGGCAGCAATATTAATCCCGAGGGGGAGATAGTGACGACTGGCAAACTGCCACAGGACGCAGACGGGTTACAACTCAATTTTTGTAAAACATTGGCGTGTGACAATTTTGGTTTGAGTGATGCACATCGTTATGTTGTGCAGCACGCTAACCCCAAGCGACCTGCGATGGTTTGTCGGGAGTGTGGTGCTTTCCCCCCCTTACTTAACAACCAAGAGGTGCTTAACGAACTGCATCGGTTAAGACATCTCCACAGTGATGGCCTTCCCGCATGTCGTAACGACGACTGTGACAACTTTGGCCTCTCAGTTCATACCCACAAAAACCTTTACCACGCTTTTGGTTACAGTGGCGATCGCCAACGCTATCGCTGTAAATTGTGCCAATCAACCTTTGTTGATAAGTGGTCCGGTGCCAACAAAAAACTCCATTTTCAAGAAAACCTCCTTGGTTTGCTCTTTATGAGCTATTCGGTGCGCGAAATCTGCCGCAAATTAGAGATCAATCCAAAGACGTTCTACGATCACCTCGATCATATCGCTAGTCGATGTCGAAGAAAGCTCGCTATGTTTGATGCACGTTGGGTAAATCATGCAGCCAATTATGAGCTGGCATCACACTATATTACTCTCCAACCCAAGAGCAACAATGGCGTATTATGGATCGCTACCGGAGAAGCTCACAGTGGTTACATTCTTTGCCAGCATGTCAATTACTCGGCCAATGAAGAGCCTGTAGGCGAGGTTGACCATGACCCATACCACTATCCGGCAAGGTTTGTCTCTCGTGATCACTCATCTGAAGCCAACATGACGACACCTGAGCCCTCGCCGATACTGCGTGAACGTATTGATCAAAAATATCAAACCATCCTAGCGCGCGGTAATGTCGAAGACCCAATGGGTAATCTGACGGTATTTAATTACCCATCAAAGGGCGCACTGATCCGACCGCCCTACACCTCGTACGCGCATTTTTTACATGTGCTTGATTTGTGCCAAGAGGACCGACAAGTTTCTATATACCTACCGCAAGACCCGGTTCTACGTTCGGCTGCGCTGAGTGTCTGTTTGCAACGAATCCAACGTCAAAATGTCGACCTTCTGTATGTTGAAGAAGATCAATCATGGCATCAAGATTACCCTATTGATAAAATTGACATTGTCCATATGGGCTGGTGGCGTGACCGCTGGGCAATTGCAAACAATGGCTCGACCTCAAAGGGAATCTGTTACCTAGCTGGCTGTAACAACCAACCTAAACAATGGCTTAGAACTGCATCAATTCGTCAAACGGCTTTCTTCCAACACCGCTTTGAAACGCTTTTTGAAAGTTTTATCAACGAGCCTAGACGTAAGTTACGACCCGGTGGTTTGCTTCCTATGCTTGATATATTCAGAGCTTGGCACAATTTGTGCTACCAAAATAAGGAAGGGAAGACAGCGGCGCAGATGTTAGAACTCACACCATCACCTTTGACACTGAGTGAGCTGCTTGCCTAACTAAGGTAGTGTGACGAGCGCCGTTAAACCGTGCCTGTTTTATTACTTTTAGTAGAGTTCACTCTCTAGCTATTCATATAATGCTACAAAGGGTGTGTAAGTAGAATACTCAGCAGTATAGGATTGATTCATTGGATAAAAGCCAACGGCTGTTAGAAGTCGAGATAGAGCAACTCAAAGGCAGAATAGAGACTGACCCTGAAAAAGTCTGGGCAGTTGCAGAGCAATGTGCATCGCGTTCTGCACAAATTCTCTATCCCGAGGGCGAAATCCAATGTTTGGTGATTATGTCGCGCTGCGCGTGGTGCTCAATGGAGTACCGCAAAGGCCTAAAGTACATCAAAGAAGCGTACAGCAAACTGAATGTCCTCGATACTGACGACTTGCTTCCAGAAATTTTACACATCCACGCGCTGCATTATTGGGGCCAAGCTAAATACTATTCAGCTCAGCAATACTGGATTAACGCGTTAGAACAATCCGCCCTGATTGATGAAACTGAAATCCAACTCGAAGCATTAATCGGTCTAGGTAACGTTTGGCGCATTACCAATGAATACCACCTTGCCAAAACCACTCATGAACTTGCCGTAAAGGTTGCCAACAACGCACGCATTGGTTGGTTAGAGGGTAAAGCGCGAATTCTTTTGGCTTGGGATTACTACCTCCTCAATAATTATGTTGAGATGCTCTCAGTGCTTGATGGGGCCGCAGAAGCACTCAAAGATCACTACGATAAGACGTGGCAAGCGGAGGTGTGGGATTTTCGCGGTCTTGCTCTACTTGGACTCGAACGTATTGAAGATGCCGAAGAAGCCACCAACAAAGCACATGATCTTGCGATACGACACGACTTAATATGGATGAAGGCGCACTCCTTTATCAGTCGAGCGCGCGTTGAACTATTGCGTAAACAACCTCAAAAAGCAGCAGGACTGTTGATTAAAGCCGAGCAATCTGCAGTGACTTTTGATAACGGTGAATTGCTGTCACAAATCTGCTTTCAACAATCACTTGTCGCCGAAGAGTCTGGCGATTACCGATTAGCGCTCGAAGCATTCCGAAAATATCGTCGACATTCGACTAATATGTTGCGTGAGCAAACCGCCCGAGTCAGTAGCGACAAAGCACGCGCATCTAAAAGACAACTCGAACAGCGTGCGCGCAAACTCATTAACCGAATCCGTGGACAACATGAGTTCGATCCTGAAAAGCAGCTGAGCCAAATGGTGTCAGAAACCTATTGGTGGGAACAATTGGTTCTGTTTAAGACCGAGCTCAAACGTTCAAATCATGCAGTCATCATGTTGCAACATTCAGACTCAAATTATCTCGATATTTGTACCGAACTCGCACACTCTCTGTGTAACAAACAAGATCTACTCTCGCGTTTAAGCAGTGAAAGACTGGGAATTTTACTTGCTGATAAAGGCGACGAGGCAGTTGGCGTTTTCGATGTGCTGACAAAAATGATAGAAATCTACCCTTGGCATCGAAAAGGGTTAAATAACGAACTCCCTAAAGTGGTCTATCACGACATTCTTTCTTTCCCATTCACCTTAGATCAACTAGAAGAAAACCAGAGACAGGAAGAACACGATGGAAGTACTGTTAAATAAGATTACCGACTCTGGATTAGATGCGACATCAGTCAGCGGTGAAGAAGCGCTGATTTTTTGGAATCATGCTCGACAACATGTTGCCACAACAGCACAAGAAAAAGCGCAATGTTTAATCATTAGCGCTGAATTTCGCTCTGAGCTAAAACAACTGCAAACCAGTATTGATGAACTGCGGGAAGCACTTGATTACTTAACGCTGCCCGAAGACGCAGAGTTAGTTTTAGAAGTCCGTCATGGTTTAGCAGAACGAATGGTTGAAAATGGTGACTTCCATGGAGCGCTCAATCAGTACATCAGCGCATCAACCATTGCGGTCGACAACGGCTTTATTGATGCTTATGTATTAGCAGTTTTAGGCATGGGTAACTTATGTGACGCTTATGGCGATCATAACCGCGCTCTGCGTTACTACCAAAAGGTCGACAGTATCGATCACGCCATTACCAGCCGTTCATTACGCCTACGTTATAAACTCTACATGCTCGCATGCTATATCGAACTCAACCGTACGACTGCAGCGACTGAGTTAATCAAAGAGTGTGAAGAGCTCAGTATTCTGGTCAGCGATAAAGTTCTGTCCGGTCAAGTATTGCTGTATCAGGCAAAGCTCTATCGACAAAACCAGCAGATTGATTTGGCGATGCAATGCTTAAGCAACGTTCAGTACGCCGCAGGCAATATTCATTCTACCTGGCTCTCAAACATGATACGCCTTGAAATCGCCTACTGTTTGAGCGAACAAAACAAGCCACATATCGCCAACTGGTTACTCGAGTCGACCCGCAGACGAGTGCGACTTTACGCCTCACCGGTATTGAGCCTTAAACTGTGCGACTCACTTGCCGCGATCTGCACGCAAAATAAAGACTATCGAGCGGCCCTTAATTACGAAAAACACGCTTATCGTATTGAAAGCGATCTGATGAAGAAGGTTCCGATTGGCGAACTCGGTGCAAGTCAATTACGCCGCCTATCGCGCTTTGAATTGCAGTTAAAACTGATCTTATCTGAGCAAGAGAACCGTGAGCTCAAAGAGACAACAGAGAATCAAAAGCATACCGTAGCGAAATTACAACAAGACGTGTTTACCGATCCATTAACCAACTTACATAACCGACGATGGCTCGATGTTAAACTCAAAGATCTGTTGCTGCATGATGTCCCCTTTGCACTGATGGTCGTCGATATTGACCACTTTAAGTCAATCAATGATGAACTTAGCCACCTTGTCGGCGATAAAGCAATTGTCAACGTGGCTCATGAGCTTAATACCTACTTTAAATTCCGTGGCGCTTCATGCGTGCGCTTCGGTGGCGAAGAGTTTTTGATCATTCTTGAGCGCTCGACGCTTGAACAAGCCGAAATGCATGCAGAAAACTACCGCGAACGCATTTATCAGTTCGGTTGGCATAACATTTTGGGTGAACGTGGCCTTACCGTCAGTATTGGCATTACGCTACATCGCGAAGGGGAAAATACTCAGCGTACCTTTTATCGTGCCGACAAAGCGCTGTATCGTGCTAAAGCCAACGGACGCAACCAAGTGTGTACTGAATAGTCAGTCAATAGATTGGCATGACCCTATCAACGTACAAAGAATAGCGAAATACCTGCCACGGCGCAAAACGTGCCTATCAGTCCACGACGCGTAATAGGTTGACCTTTGACCGCATAAATCGCGAGCATAAACAGTGGACTGGTCGCGATAAGCGTTTGTGCTACTGCTGGGTTGGCATATTTCAACGCAATCTGTTGTAGCCACAGGGCTAAAAAGGTGCCAACAAAAATCGCGCTAAGCAACCAGCCAAAACTATTCGCTGTCAAACAACGTAGATTACTTCGCATCACAGAAAACGGCCGTTTCTCTACAACCGCGATCACCACTACTACGGCCATCACACCAGCCGAAAGGCGGATGAACGCGCCGAATAAAGGGGAAACGTCGCCAGCCACCAATGCATAATGCGAAATAACAACACCGCTTGCTTGGCAAACACTGGCAAGTAAACCAAAACCTATCCCCTGCCAATCAATCGTTTGACCATCACTGTGAAAGACTACCACTGATACCGAGACCGTAACGATAATAACCCCTAGCCAACTTTGGATAGGTAATACGCTACCCAGAGCAAGTAATGCCAACACCCCGGAAAGTGGCGGCGCTAACGACTCGAGTAATAAAGTTTTATTCGGCCCAATCCGTTTTAATGAGGCAAAATACGCGCTGTCACCAATAGCAATGCCTATCACACCGGAAAGGGCAAGAATGAACAGATGTTGAGAAGACAGCACGACATGAGTTTGTGGGGTAAAAGGAAGTAGCAGTAACATCATCACAGACGCAACAACACCTTTCACAATGTTGAGCTGTAGCGCACTAAAACGATGGCTAAATTGACTATAGATCCACGTTGCCAACGACCATACCAATGCAGCACCAACGGCTGCAATCTCTCCTTGAAATGGCATCCTTTTCCCTATTATTAGCTAAACATAGATCAAAACAATATAACATTAACGTATCTAATGTATTGTTTTTATTCCTATACTTTACATTTGAATAAACGTAATCTTAGATAATTTTGCCACCACAGAAAGGAACATACTTATGTTTTTGGACTACTTTGCACTTGGGCTATTGGTCTTCGTCGCACTGGTGATTTTTTATGGCATCATCGTTATTCACGATATTCCCTATGAAATTGCTAAAGAGCGTGAACACCCGCATCAAGACGCAATACATTATGCTGGCTGGGTTAGCTTGTTTACTTTGCATGCAATTTGGCCATTTCTATGGATATGGGCAACCTTGTGGCGTAAAGAACGCGGTTGGGGCTTTCAAAAACTAGAGGCTGAGCAACACGACATTCATCATAGAGTCGATGCTTTAATCGATCAGGTGACGCAACTGCAAGCAGAGTTAAACGAGTTAAAAGCGCAAAAAAATAGTGCTTTGATGCAAGAAACTTCACGTCAGGATGAGGAGAAAAACTAATGGATTTACTGCTCATTCTAACTTACACCGCTATTTGTATTACCATTTTTAAGGTGTTTAAAATCCCTTTGAACAAATGGACGGTGCCAACGGCAGTTCTGGGCGGTGTGGTTTTGATTGGTACACTTATCCTATTAATGAACTACAACCACCCGTTCACTCAAATAGGCAATCAAGTCTACTCAACCACACCGATTGTTTCTGGCGTAAGAGGTCGAGTCGTAGAGGTTTCTGTCCAAGCCAATAAACCACTTAAGCAAGGCGATGTTCTGTTTAAAATCGACCCGATTCCTTATCAAGCCGAAGTGGCAAAAAAACAAGCGCAAATTAAAGAGGCAAGTCAAAGCGCTCTTGGATTGGAGTCTTCTCTTCAAGAGGCTTTAGCGTCAAAAGCCAAAGCGGTCGCCGAACGAGACAAAGCCAAACGTGAGTTTGACCGTTATCAACGCGGTTATGACAAAGGTGCATTCACTGAGCAACAACTCGATACACGCCGTCAGGCTTATAAAGCAGCTGAATCCACCGTTAATGTGGCTAACACCAAAATAGAACGAGCACAGCTAGCGCTTGAGTCTGAAATTGGTGGTGAAAATACAACGGTCGCGCGTTTGATTGAAGAATTGCGTCAAGCTGAGTTCAATTTAGAGCAAACCATTGTCCGGGCACCAACCGATGGTTTCGCCACGCAATTGGCGTTGAGACCCGGCGTAATGGCGGTCCCTTTACCACTGGCACCAGTGATGACCTATGTTCATCAAGAAGACATCTACTATACGGCGGCATTCAGACAAAACTCACTACAACGCCTAGAACCTGGTTACGAAGCAGAATTTGTTTTCAGAGCACTACCGGGTAAAGTATTCAAAGGCGAAGTGGTTGAGTTGCTACCCGCTATAGGTGAGAGCCAGTTCCAAGCGCGTGGGGCACTGCTAGGCACCGACGCCTTGCGAACGAGCGGACGGGTTTTTGTTAAGCTCAAAATCACCGATGACCTTTCGCAGTACAACCTGCCTTTGGGCACAGCGGTCGAAGTGGCTGTTTACTCGGATAAATTTACCCATGTTTCTATCATGCGAAAGGTTCTTATCCGCATGAAGAGCTGGCAAAACTTCCTCTATTTGGATCACTGATAAAAATTAGAAAGCCTAGAATCTCCTCTAGGCTTTCTTTATTCATTCACTGTTTACGCCAAGTTGAGAAACAGTTCATCATCTGTCATGTATTTATGCTTAAACCCTAAATTGCGTAAGTGCATAAACATGAAGTTGGGGAAACCCGGAGCGAGTAGATCGTTGGGTTGCCATACAATACCGCCCACGAACACATATCGGCCTTGTTTGTCTTCACTATGCAATGAATTGTTAAGATCCGTTGATAGTTCAGGTCTTACCCCTTCTACCACACAAACAATTTGCCCTTTTGCGACGCCAACCACTCGTTGAACTAAGTTGGCCTTAACGCCGCACTTCCATGCTTGACGCGTCGCCATTTCAAATCCGCACTTCCTGACGGCCTTTTCAATATTGACGATGAGATTCATAATCACCTATCTCAAATGTACAAACATCCCTTTAGCATATGGGCCACGCTCACCAATTACGACTGAGTGTTTTAGCCATTTTCTCACCAGATGAAAAAAACTAAAAAATGACCCTCCACTAACCACTGTCCTACACATTGGTTCGCACCAAATGAACACTTGCCCTATCACTCGAATCAATCGCTGCTACAATTTGCTATTAAATGACACGTCTATTTCTCGGCGTTATCGTACATCGATGTACATTAGCACTCAAACAAGACTAGGATCACAATAACAAAACAAATGTGCAGATTAATTACATAATATTGAGATTAAACCCTCATAATTCTGCCGCTTTGACCGATAAATTAACAGATACATTACTAGCCAATCCCAATTAGCCTTCCGGCATAGACGGAATAGGAATCCCAATATGAAAGAAGTTGAATTTCGAACGATAGACAAGCTGTTTATTAAGATGTCGATAAATGACAAGGTATGGGTCATTTTTGCATTGTTTCTAATAACAGTAGCCGCGTTAGCTGGTGGCAGATACTCTCACACACTGCAAGCGTTTGAACAACACACCTTGTTCGCAGCTGAGCAAAGGCTCGAAGGGGCGATAGCCGCGAGCACGCCTGAAAGCTTAAAGGCATTTAATCAGATTCAAGCGGTCAATCGCGTTTCGCCGCCTCGCTACGAGCGAGGCTTAGCCACCGTATCCAAACAAGGTCCAGACGGCAAAGCGTATCAACTAACGTTAGATAAACGTAACCAAGCACAGCAAGTAAAATCTGAAGCGATGATGAGCTTTGGATTGAGCTTTTTATGGGTCATCCCATTTGCTATATTTTGCTACTGGGTAGCAACCTTCCTCGGCGGCGCACTTTGGGTGCTGTACACCACGACTCAACGTATTGGTGAAGGCGACTTAACCTCACGCCTCGGATTCCACCCTGGTCGTGACGAGTTTGGTACCATTGGTTGTGCTCTCGATAAAGCCATGGATACACTGACCGACCTGGTTGTGGTGGTCAAAGACAATGCCACCACATTGAGTGAAACCTCGTCTTCATTTGAACAAGAAATGAAGACCAGTGAATCACAAATTAGCCAACAATATGCTTCTCTTGACTCTGTCGCCACGGCGATGGAAGAGATGACGGCATCGGCAAAAGAAGTGACGAATATTTCTCAACAGTCTACGTCTCAAACAGAGAGCGACTCACAGCATATCGAGCAAAGTTACCAGCGCGTACAATCTGCGATTAGTGAGATCACTAAGCTCTCTGATTATATTGCTCAAGCCTCCCAATCGGTTGCAACCTTGACAGAAAACACCACGCAAATTAATGAAGTCATCACGACCATTAATGCCATCTCTGAGCAAACCAACTTGCTGGCTCTAAACGCGGCAATTGAAGCGGCGCGTGCTGGCGAGCAAGGTCGAGGTTTTGCTGTTGTTGCCGATGAAGTTCGCACCCTCGCAGGCCGCACACAATCCGCAACCGTAGAAATTCAGGCAATGATCGAAAAACTGCAATCAGAAACTCGCAGTATTGCTTCGATCACTGAACAAACCGTCAGCCAAGCGCAAACCAGCAGTGACTTGGTGGCCGATATCGGTAGTGATGTACAGTCGATTTCAGACTCAGCACGTTCACTGATGGATATGAGCATCCAAATCTCAACATCAGCAGAAGAGCAAAGTGCCGTTGCCAATGACATAGCCTCTGAACTCAGTGATATACGTACTCAGTCAAATACCATCCGTAACATTGCCGAGCAATCGTCACTGGGGGTCGCTAACCTGACCAAAGCATCGGTCTCTCTAGCCGACATTCTCAAGCAATACCGCACTTAATCATCTAAGGGGCCAATGGCCCCTTCTCTCTTGTCTCCTATCTCTTATCTCTATTCCTTACCTTCTCACCAGCCGCCGACTAAGTCACAATTTGTCAACACCAGCATTACATTCCATTAAATTCGATTTAGACTAATTACTCAGTCTCAAGGAGAAGCAACATGGACAATTTACTGGCAGATTACCCAGTTATTACTGAAATACCCGTGGCATGGGGTGAAATGGATGCGCTACAACACGTCAATAACGTGGTTTACTTCCGTTATTTTGAAACCGCTCGTCTCGACTATTTCAACCAAATCGACTTACTGGTAAATTTGCAGCAGAGTAAAATTGGCCCTGTACTCGGCCATACTGAATGCCATTACAAGCGCCCAGTCACCTATCCAGACACTTTGCTCATTGGGTCACGAGTGATTGATCTTCAAGACGATCGCTTTACCATGGAGTACCAAATCGTCAGTAAAAAACAAGCTAAAGTCACCACCAACGGCCGTGCAACTTGCGTAATGTTCGATTTCAAAAACAATACCAAAGCGCCCATTCCAGATCAGATCAAGCAGGCGATTATTACTGCGCAAGAGAAATAATCGTTCCAGCAAGGCATTGGTAATAAAACAGCATCCATCGCCGAGATTGAGAATAGGTGTCCAATGCGATTTAACTTGGTATATACTTCGCGTCACCGTTAAACAAACTACTTTATTATTAAGATGAACAAGAGCTTATTAACTAACCTTGTTGCCCTTGCTTTGCTGGCTGGCGGTTACCAAGCAGACAACCAAACCGCCTTTTACGCGGGCTTATTTGCATTTTCTGGAGCCATTACTAACTGGCTCGCTATCCATATGCTGTTTGAAAAAGTCCCCGGACTGTACGGATCAGGAGTAATACCAGCTCGATTCGAGGAGTTTAAGGCGGCCATCAAAACCTTAATGATGGAGCAATTTTTTACGCAGTCGAATATCGACAAATTTTTAAACAAAGAGATGGGTGGGAGCACCACACTTAACCTAGAGCCAGTGCTAGAAAAAGTAGACTTCAATCCTACCTTTGATTCTCTTGTGGACGTGATTGCTAACTCTTCATTTGGCAGTATGTTAACCATGTTAGGTGGCACTGAAGCACTTCAGCCACTTAAACAGCCCTTCGTCGAGAAGATGCAAGAGTCAGTGGTTCAAATCAGCCAAAGTGATTCGGTCAAACAAGCCTTAAAAGAACAATTTGAATCGCCTGCCATGATGGAAGAGATTCAGCTAAACATTGAAAACATTATAGATCAGCGTCTTAATGAGCTTACGCCAAAGCTGGTTAAAGAGATGGTGCAACAGATGATTAAGCAGCACTTAGGCTGGTTAGTCGTTTGGGGTGGTGTATTTGGTGGCCTAATTGGCATTGGCTCATCATTTGTTGCCTAACATCAATCAACACTAAGGGAAGCCGATTGGCTTCCCTTTTTTATAACTTGGCGATCAAATCGGCGTTAACGCCAAAACTCGTTTTATGCTCTTCAATCACCACTTCACTTCGCGTTTGGATAACGCCGGGTAAGGTGCCGAGCTTAGTCGACATAAAGCTTTGATAAGCTTTCATGTCTTTAACACGCACCTTGATCATGGTATCAAAGTCGCCAGATAAGGAATAACACGCTTCGATCTCGGGCATATCGGCAACCGCTTGAGCGAATTTTTCAAAAATAGAGAAGCTAGTTTGATCGAGGCGAATATGGATAAAAACCTGTACATCTAGGCCGAGCTTTTCTGGGTTCAATTCGGCATGATAACCACAAATATACCCTTCTTTCTCTAGCCGTTTGACCCGGTCTGAACAAGGCGAGGTGGTCAAGTTAACCTGTTTGGCCAACTCGACAATCGGCAGGCGGCCTTTTAGATTGAGTGCGCGCAGAATTTCTTTATCAATTCTATCTAGGTTCATGGTTGGCCCAAAATTAACAACGTGTATTGAGCTCTATTCTAGAGGAAAACCGCGCGACGTTAATAGCCGCAAGTGATGTTGACCGTTAAGTTGTGAGCTTATGCGATTTTTGCGTCCGAAAAACGATTCGCAACAGGTTCAACGGCCGTTTGACTATTGCATACTCGGCAAAATGATTGCTTTTCCATCTTAACGTAATGAGCACCTTGAAATAGCGTAGAGAAAGTATAAGACAGGCTTTTTAGCAAAGAATCATGCTGTACTTCACAACGTTTCATTACGACCTTGTGGTGCGTTGTTTTGTGACAACAATGGCAGTGCATTTGTGGCATCTTCGTCTCTCCTTTTTACGCTCGTTATTGATAGTCGACACATTTTGAGAGCGAGAGTTCATAAAATTCAAACGATAGTTTAGAAAACGTGAGTTATGTTCAATAAATAGAGCAAAAAAACCAAAAAAGCCCCGAAATCGGGGCTTTTTCTAACAAAACGTTCGCGATCTAGTCAAGTTCGACTAAATGCTTCTTAAACGTCGCATGTTGCGATTTTACGCTCTGCTCAGGTTCACCTGTTGCCAAGCTGACAATCACGATAGCGGCAATCGAGAAAATCATTCCTGGAACAATCTCATAGACATCGAACCATCCACCAGACAGCTGTTTCCAAACAACGATTGTGATACCACCAACGAGGATACCCGCGAGAGCGCCGTTACGGTTCATACGCTCCCAATACAGGCTCAGAATTAGAGCAGGACCAAAGGCTGCACCAAAACCTGCCCAAGCGTAAGAAACCAGACCAAGGACTGAGCTGTCTGGAGTCATCGCAAGCACGAGCGCCACAATTGAAATGCCAATCACTGCGATACGGCCAACCATCACAATCTCTTCCGAAGACGCGTCTTGTTTAAACACTTGCTTATAAAAGTCTTCCGCCAAAGCTGAAGATGAAACCAATAGCTGTGAGTCAGCAGTACTCATTACTGCCGCAAGAATCGCAGCTAATAGAATACCCGCAATCACTGGGTGGAAGAGTGCATTAACCAGAAGCATGAATATCTTCTCACCATCGTCAATGCCAAGACCTGTGTTGGTTACATACACCAAACCAACCAAACCAACCAACATGGCGCCAACCATCGACAGTGCCGTCCAAATTACCGCAATGCGACGAGCCGTGATAAGGTCTTTGTTCGAACGAGAAGCTTGGAAACGTGCCAGGATATGCGGCTGTCCAAAGTAGCCCAAACCCCATGCTGCCAGTGAAATGATCGCGATTGCCGATAAAGGCTCGCCTTTTGAATCGTTCCATAGCGTCAGTAGTTGTGGGTTGATGTTCGCCAAGTCGCTATTTAACTGACCAAAGCCACCTTCTAGCGCAACAATAGGCACAATAAGCAGTGCTGCCGACATCAACAAACCTTGAACTAGGTCAGTCCAAGAGACCGCAAGGAAGCCACCAAACATGGTATAAGAAACAACACATACGGTCCCGATAATCACTGCGGTGGTGTAATCCAAGCCGAATACGGTTTCAAATAGTTTACCACCTGCAACTAAACCTGAACTGGTATAGAAAAGGAAGAACAACAGAATGAAGAATGCCGAAATTACCTGAATCATTTTAGACGTGTCATTAAAGCGACGAGATAAGAACTCAGGTAAGGTTAGTGCGTCTGTGGTAATACTGTAAGTACGTAAACGTTTTGCGCTTACAAGCCAGTTAAGCCATGTACCTATCAGCAAACCACCCGCAAGCCAGAATGCTTCGACACCCGCAGCATACGCGTAACCAGGTAAGCCAAGCAGTAGCCAGCCACTCATGTCTGAAGCGCCCGCTGAAAGTGCCGCAGGCCATGGTCCTAGTGTACGGCCGCCCAGGAAATAATCGCTTGAGCTTTTCGTTCGTTGATATGCATACACGCCTATTGCTAGCATCATCAAAAGATACGCAATAAACGTTGTCGTAATAGCAAAGCTATTTTCCATGTGATTTGTCCTCTCTAATAATATCGCCTTCCCTGAATGCCCTCTGAATTCGAGGGCAGACTAACGAAGAGTTAGTGGGTTTCACTACCAAGTTCAAGCAAGGTCGCGTTACCGCCCACCGCTGTTATATTTATTGTTCGGGTACGCTCTGTAATAAAACGGAGCGCTAAGTGTGGATCGTGTGCAACAGGAATGTTCACCAGATCCGTTTCAGACGTTAGGCTTACAATGGCGCCAGAACGCTGTGCAAGTAAGCGGTTGATTGTTTTTTCAACCTCATTACTACCCACGTAACCAAGACTGCGTACATCCGAATCGAGCAATTGATGGTAAGCATCAAGCGCAACAAATTGTACTAAGTGAGTAGGTAATGAAGACTGCACATAAGCAGACTCTAAAGCTTGGCTAAGCTCATCGTCATCACTGCATAAGATAACGGTGTTGCCCGCGATTAACGCCGCCGTTAACTGCGCGACTACGGCATGCTTAGCCTGCTGTTGTAATGCATCCTGAATGACAACAGCGACACCGCGACCTGCGGTGTAAAGTTCGTTGGTTTCACCCGTTGGACCAACCAATTGATGAGTCTCAGCGAGTAACGCTGACGCTTGCTCAATATGGTAAGAAACAACGGCAGCCAACTCAGGCTCTACTTGTTGTAAAGCCTGTTTAAAAGCAAGCAAACACTCACTTTTTGAATCAAAATCGGTCAGATTCCAGTTTTCCCAAGCTGAAAAAGCATCAGAAAAACGAGTGACTTGATGAACCATAATTATTCCCCTCGCCTTTTAATTAAGAAAACTGTGCTTGTGTAAATCGATACAGGTAGTGTGGGCCACCCGCTTTCGGCCCCGTGCCTGACAGGCCTTGACCACCGAACGGTTGAACACCTACGACTGCACCAACTTGGTCGCGGTTGATGTAACAGTTACCTACACGAGCGTGTTTCTCTATCCAACGATAAGTCGTTTCGTTGCGACTATGGATACCCATGGTTAGACCAAATCCAGTATTGTTAATTTGTTCAACCACCTGTGTTAACTCATTGGCCTTAAAGCGAACAATATGTAAGATCGGACCAAACTGCTCTTCTTTGAGACATGAAATATCAGCAATTTCAAATGCCGTTGGAGGCACGAAATCGCCATGAGCATGCTCATCCGTCAACGCCAGTTGGGCAATTTTCTTCTCGCTATTACTCATGTGTTCAATGTGCGACATCAACTTAGATTTAGCCGTAGCGTCAATCACGGGACCAACATCAGTAGAATGCAAGTACGGTTTACCGACGCTCAGCTCTTGCATCGCACCTTGAATCAGCGCCGTGATTCGATCCGCGATATCCGCTTGAACATAAAGCACTCGCAGCGCACTACAGCGTTGACCTGCAGAAGCAAATGCCGAACGAATCACATCACGTACAACTTGCTCTGGAAGTGCTGTACTGTCGACGATCATCGCGTTCTGACCGCCCGTTTCAGCGATGAATGGAACCGGAGCCGCGTCGCGAGCGGCAAGAGTTTGGTTGATACGTTGAGCGGTTGCTGTCGAGCCAGTAAACGCCACGCCCGCAATCGCAGGGTGAGACGTAAGTGCTGATCCAATTTCTGCGCCGCGACCCGTTACCAATTGAATAGTACCTGCAGGGAAGCCAGCATCTATCATCAGTTCAACAGCACGAGCCGCGATAAGGCTGGTTTGCTCGGCAGGCTTAGCCACTACGGTATTGCCTGCCACCAACGCAGCGGTGACTTGACCTAAGAAGATAGCCAACGGGAAGTTCCACGGACTAATACAGACAAACACACCGCGACCTTGGCGAGTCATCGACCGGCTTTGGCCATCGAACCCCTTGAGCGACAATTCACCTAGGGCATCGACCTGCTTAGCGTAGTAACGACAAAAATCAACCGCTTCACGCACTTCATCAATACCATCATGGATGGTTTTGCCCGCTTCTTGATGACAAAGCGCCACCAGCTCTGCTAAATGCTCTTCTAACAGGTCAGCTAATGCTTCAAGTTTTTCACCACGTTGCGCTTTCGGAGTCGCTTGCCAGCTTGGAAATGCTTGCTGCGCACCCTCAATCGCAGCGGAAACATGATCAAGTGTGGCAAAAGCTATTTTACCCACTTCAATACGTCGGTCGTATGGTGCAGTGACGACTTCAGTATTAAGATTTTCCTTGATCATGCTTTCAGCGAGTAATTTATTGTTGATTACCGGACCACCAATCCATTGCTTACTAAGAAAACTCTCAACTTCATGCTCGAACGGCTTAGCTTCACTTTCGATATCGATGTTGACGCCAGCAGAGTTTTTACGCTCTGGGAAAATATCCATTGGCAGTGGGATACTGGTGTTATTAAAGCTGTCGAACGCCAACAGCATATCAACCGGGTGCTGAGTTAAACTGTCGATAGGACAGCGCGCATCGACCAAACGGTGAACAAATGAGCTGTTCGCGCCATTTTCAAGCAAACGGCGAACCAGATACGGCAGCAAATCTTTATGGCTACCAACCGGGGCGTAAATGCGAACAGATTGTTGATATGCGCTCATGGCGTGGTTATATAACGAGTCGCCCATGCCATGCAGACGTTGAAATTCAAAGTCTTTATGTGTTGCCATGACCGCGATTGAGGTCACCGTCTGCGCGTTATGACTGGCAAACTGCGGGAAAATATTACCGCGAACGTGGTCACTCAATAGAAAACGCGCGCAGGCTAGATAAGCCACGTCGGTCGCTTCTTTACGAGTATAGACAGGATAATTAGCGTAGCCCGCTTGCTGAGACCATTTGATTTCGCTGTCCCAGTACGCCCCTTTCACCAAGCGAAGTGGGATCAAATCACCCTGCTCTTTCGCTAGGCGGTTTAGCCAAACAAGAACTGGCAAAGCACGTTTAGAGTAGGCTTGAATAACCAGACCAAACTTGCCCCAGCCCTTAACTAATTCACTACGGTAAACTTTTTCAAATAACCTTAAAGAGAGCTCAAGACGGTCAGCTTCTTCGGCATCAATCGTAATCGCGACATCTAACTCAACGGCACGGCGTAGAAGTTGTTGTAACGTATCGTATAGCTCGGTCAATACACGCGCTTCATTGGCCACTTCGTAGCGTGGGTGCAACGCAGATAACTTAATCGAAACCGAGGGCGCTGGACTTTTGTCAAAAGCGTAGGTATCTCGACCCACCGCTTCGATCGCCATTAGATAATCTTTGAAATATTTATTTGCATCGGCCGTCGTTAACGCCGCTTCACCCAACATATCGTAAGAGTAAGTGAAGCCTTTATCGCGCATCGCTTTGCCATTCTTCTGCGCTTCTGCAATGCTGCGACCTAGGACAAACTGATGACCCATGACTTTCATTGCCTGATGCATCGCCTTACGAATCACAGGTTCTGACATCTTGTTAACTAAGCGGTTAACGGCACTGACTGGGCTTTGTGCTTCATTTTCAGACAGGCCAACCACCTTCCCAGTCAGCATTAATCCCCAAGTTGAAGCGTTAACGAATACTGAGTCTGAATTTTTCAGGTGAGATTTCCAATCAGCCACAGTGAGTTTATCGCGAATCAACGCGTCAGCGGTGGCGGCATCAGGAATACGCATTAGCGCTTCAGCAAGACACATTAACAAGATACCTTCGTGGGTATCCAGACTATATTCAAGCAGTAGCGCATCAATCATTTGAATTGACTTTTTATCTGCTCGAATCGCTTTAATCAGATCCGTTGTCTTGACTGTAATCTGTTCTTTTTCAGCATCGGTTGGCATTGCCAAAGGCAGCAATTGGTTTAGCCATTGTGATTCGTCCACCATGTATAGTGGCGAGATCAATGACCAAAGCTCATTAAGCGGTTGCTCAACGAACTCAGCATTCAACACATCAGTTGCTGTAAACATGCGTTTTCCTCAATCTCAGACCTGAAATCATTTCAGGTTTCCTACAGTGGCAAGCAGTGTATTTTGAGCTTGAGAAGATTACTTGTCAAAAACTCCGAGTTTTTTGCTAAAAACTCTGATTTTTAACAAAACAAAAACAGAGTCACACTCAAATGAGTAAAATATTATCTCGATTGCGTTATCTTATTTAACCGAATTGTTTCTTGTACTGAGAAGGTGACATACCTTGAAGGCGAGAAAAAGAGTGAGTAAAGGTGCTTTGACCAGAAAAACCGGTGAACTCCGCAACCTGACCAAGGGTAAGGTTGCCTTGCTCGATAAATTGCTTAGCCATATCAATTCGCTTACCAAGCACATACTGATGTGGCGTAATGCCCATCTGCTCTTTAAACAGTGAATGGAATTGACTTTCACCAAGAAAGACGCTGCCTGCTAACTGGGTGACAGAAATTCTTTGAGTGAGATGTTGTTCAATGTAACGATCGATTGCTTCTAGATCGAAACGTGAGTCTTTACGCGACGTTTCAAATGCCGACATGTGGCGCTGTAAAAGCGCCACAACCGTGTCATTGCAAGCTCGGCTGAGCAATAAGTCATCAGGATTCGCTTGCATTTCTGCGACCAACATCTGGATTAATTTTTGGATTTGTCCATCCAGTTTAAAGTAGGTCTCTTTTTGGTTCAGCTCGTTGAGACGCTGTAGCAGCATTGCATCACCTTCTTTAGGCAAGGGCATGTTAAGCACCAAAATGTCAGATTGACCGACCACACCACCAAATGCGTGTCCCGTCCCCGACGTCACAACGCAACCTTGGCCTGGGCCAACCAAATTACCATAACCACTGACCTCAAATTCTGCTTGGCCTTTCAAGCCAATGACAACTTGGGTGTAATTATGATCATGACACTCCATGTAAGAAGGCAAAGTGATAATTTGGGCAGGTTTAGGCGACAATTCTTTGGCAGTCGATGCTTCACTTGGCGGTTTATTTGCGCGAGACATAGCAGATCACGAAAAAAGTTATCAGTGGGTTTCGGCATGGTATAACAAAAGTGACGTAACTCGAAATTACTATTAATCAATTATAAAATAGGTTGCACAGCTCGAATCAGGGTTATCGCTCAATATCACTTTGTGCTGGTTAAAAAAACGCCAATCAAAACACTGGAAGAATGATCAAGTGCACATAAATTACGGCTCATGTCACTTCTATCCGCTTTAGCCATTCTGGATCAAAAATCTTTACTTGCATATTTCTTGAATGCGCCCAAAATGGAATATGTATTAGATAAGTTTATCTCTAATTATGATAAACTTAGGTAACACTCTCTTCGAGTAGAGTGATAGAAATGGAAGAAAGAGACCTTTGCAAGGCATCTGAACAATGGACTGTCAAAAGTTTGTCTTTTTCCTAATGTAAGTTGCATATATTGTAGATATGCACTGATTTGATTATTTTACATTGGTTGTTTAAACGTTAATTGTTGCAGGGACTTATGATCATACGTCGCATCGCAGCGCTTTTGCTTGCGCTAAGCCCTATTTGGGTTTCGACTTCGATTTTTGCACAAGAAAGTGTACAGGCTGATCCTGTTGCTGAAATCGAAACTAAATTAGAAACTAAAGAAGCTGAATTGGGCACTATGGCTGCAGAGTTTGACTCTGAAGCTGAACGTCTCCAACAACTTCGAAACGAACAAGATAAGCTTGAGCGCCAAGAGCAAGAGCTCAACGCAAAGCGAAATCGAGCTAAGTCAGCTTTGGACAAACAATATAGCCGTCTTTTAGATGATCCAGAGATCGACTTAGTTTCTTTTCAAAAAGCTTATCAAGACGCTTGGACTGAAGTTAAGGATAACCAGTCAGCGATTCTTGAAAACCAACAAGCCATCACTGAAAGTGAAATGCGCTTGTCTCAGGTCAAACAAAAGCAAGCACGCCTAAACAGCGAACTTTCTTACCTGCAAGAGCAAAGAGTTGAGGCACGTGTAAAACGCTTAGCGGCTGAACTACGTGAAAGTGATGTGTTGGAGACCAGCTACAAAACCACCTGTTCATCAACGATGACGATTGGCGAGTGTAAGAACCAAGGTCACTATTTAACCAAGCAAAAAGCGGTCAAAGCTTTCAAAGCTAAGTTGATGGATAGACTTACTGAATCTAACATCGCGAAGCAGAATGCCAAAGACGTTCAGCTCAATGTACATGTTCAGGAAAACCAAGTGATCCGTTCTGGTTTCGAAGGAAGCAACGACTATTACACAGAGATGCGTTCACAACTGCAGGCACGCCCTGAGGCGTCAGCGGCTTGTAAGCTGCTAAACGTGTCGTCTCGCTACTGTTTAAAAGGCGAACAAACAGCAGACAACAAGAAGCAAGACAAAAACTGGGTCAACGTAACGGTACGTTCTGATCAGTTTGACGATGATGTCGTGATTAATGGTATTAACTACGGGAGTACTCCTGTTGAAGTTGTACTGCCTCGTGGTCAACACCAAGTCACGGTATCAAAAAACGGATTTGAAACTTATAACCGCGTGATCAGTGTCAATAGTAGTGACACGGTTTGGGTTAAGCTTCGTCCAAGTGGCTAACGATTGTTTTACCAATCTGATTCACAAAGATGAACGAAAGCGCCATTTTGATCTTAAGTTATTCATTGATAACTTAAGACAAAGTGGCGTTTTCGTTTAGAATAAGCCCATTAACCAATAATTAGATGTAGAAGATAGTCAATGCGTCCAGGTTTATCCGCCCTTTTGTTAGCATTATTGCCATGCTTAGTTTCGTCTCCAGCCCTCGCTGAAGATGGGCAAGCGCCATTAGTTCAAATTGATGACCAATTGTTCACCAAACATGACGAACTCAGCACAGCGCGACAAACAAAAGACGAGCAGCAAGCACTGCTAGATAAAAAACAAGCTGAACTTAACTCTCTCGATCAACAAGCGAAAGCATTAGAGAAAGCTTTCACTGACGCAAAGCAAAAGCTCGAGTCTGATTATCAACGGATGATTGACGACCCGAGTGTCGACTTGGTGGCCTCTCAACAAGCTTATCAAGACGCCTGGTCAACGGTTAAACAAAACCAGAAAGCACGCCTAGCGGCAGAACAAGCCGTTGAAGAGCAACGTGCGTTGTTAGTCACACGCAATGCTGAAGTGGAAGCAATTGAAAAAACAATTGTCAGCCTTGGCGAAAGCAAAATTCGCGCTCGAGTTGAACAACTTAACCATGAACTGCAACAGCCAAGTAATATCGCGGTCAGCTTTACCAACCGCTGTCAGCCATCAATGACATTAGCCCAATGCGACCAACAAACTCGCGAGCTAGCACTGCAAAAGGCGGTTAAACAGTTTCGCAGTGAGATCCCAAACCAAACCAGCGAAAGTGCTTTGGTAAAGCGTAATATCAACGATGCCACTCTCAATATTCACGTGTTAAGACATGCCACCAAGCAGTCTGGTTTTTATGATGGTGTCCGCTACCGCATAGTTATGGATGTAGAGCTAGAAACAAGACCAAGCGAAACCGTGGCTTGTCAGTTGCTTCAGGTCGAAAATCAATACTGTTTCGCTCCCGGCGTTGATAGCAGCAAACAATTACCTGTCGATCAGGAAATTGCTTGGGTGACCTTCTCTTTACGTTCAAATCAATATAATGACAGTGTCTTTATTGATGGTGTCTCTTATGGCAGTACCCCTATCGAAGTGATGTTGCCAACGGGATCGCACAATGTCTTGATCAAAAAAGAAGGCTACCAATCGTTTAATCAGCAAATATCGATTAAATCTGACACTTCTTTACGCGCCGTATTAACAGAGAAAGCCAATCCATTACGCGATGGAACTAAGTTTGCCGATGGCATGGCCAACAAAGGTTCAGCGCCAGAAGTTGTCACTTTACTGCCTGGCAAATTCTATGTGGGAGAAGAAGGCTCAAGGCAAGTTTACCTTGATCATGCTTTCGCGATTGGGGTTACTCCAGTGACCGTTAGCCAATTCGCGACCTTTGTAGAACACACTAGTTATCAAACGGATGCCGAGCTCAAAAACACCTGTACCGCATTGGTTAACGCCGAAGTCACTCCTATTGCTAACAGCAGTTGGCGCGACCCAGGCTTTAAGCAATATCCAAATTCTCCAGTGGTGTGTATTAGCCAAAATGACGCTAGCTCATACACCAATTGGCTGCGCCAACAAACTGGAGCATCTTATCGTCTACCCACTGAAGATGAATGGGAAATCGCCGCACGTGCTGGTAGCCAAGATAAGTATTGGTGGGGTGATGAATTTAAACCAGGTCAAGCTAATACCGGTTGGAGTGGCACACCTTGGTCAAATATAAGTACCGCTCCGGTCAGTGCTTTCAAACCAAACCAATTAGGTGTTTATGATAGTGTTGGCAACGTGTGGCAGTGGACCAGTAGTCCGCGTGGCATCGTTAAGGGAGGCGCTTGGAATTTTTCGCCGAATATGGCGGCGGCAGATAAGCAATTATTCCTCTCTCCATCAGAAGCCACCAACTATGTTGGCTTTCGTATCGTACGCGATATCAATTAAGTATCTGAGGGGGATTTCCCCCCTTTTTTATTTATTTCAAAAAGATAGAATCGATAACGAACTTAAGTCTAGCCACTTAAGTTTGATATCTATTGATATGTCTATCTCTCAGTGATTTATTCTGAGTACATAGAACCTCTTCTACACTTGGACAGGAACTTATGGTTCTTGTATTTGCCAGTCATCAATTGATGCCTGGCATTTTTTATTCATCGTCCCACTCTTCACTTGATTACAGTCAACCATTACACTGTCTGATTAATTAACGAGCAATCAATCGACTTATCTAATATCTACAACTGCCTATTCAATAGAACATGCTATGATAGTCATCTTATTTAATAGCTTACTGTTGCACCTGTGAATCCACAACAGCTCTCCCTTTTTGCTCAATTACCCGGATATTGGGGATGCAAAGATCTCAGTTCGGTTTTTGTTTATGCTAACGACGCTTACGCCAAATTAATCGGCTTTGATCAATCTCATGATTGTATCGGTTTGACCGACCACCAGATGCCGAGCCCAACCACCCGCTGTGCTAGCGACTTTGTCAATCAAGATCGATATGTCATGGAGCACAAAACTCAGCTCAAAGTGTTAGATATCCACCCCTACCCTGATGGAACCTGGCGTGCACATATCTTTACCAAGACCCCATGGCTTGATGATAGTGGTCAAGTTCAAGGTACAATATTTTATGGTCAAGAGCTGTCAGATACTGCGATTTTAGAAGTGGGTCATTGGATTTGTCGGGCCACTGGAATCTCAACAGAACGCCCCATGACGGCCGTTACTCCCGCAACGAGTACCCTGAGCTGTCAGTTAACCGACAGAGAATCTGAAGCATTGTTTCTGCTTTTATATGGTAAGAAACCACACTACATCGCCAATATTATGAACATATCGGTGAAAACGTTAGAAAGCTACGTGGTGCGATTAAGGCGTAAGTTTGGGGCTCATTCAAAAGCCCAATTAGTCGAAATGGCGCTTGACCAAGGCTATGGATCGCATATCCCGAAAACATTATTGAAAACCCAAATTTCGGTTGCTCTCAATAGTGAATACGCCACATAAGTGGCGTATTCGATTTTGTCCTAAGGAGCTAAACGGTCGATAATCCACTGCTCTTCTTGTTTCGAGAACAAAAAGCGATCGTGAAGTCGATGCTCTCCACCCTGCCAAAACTCTATGCTTTGTGGTCGAATACGATACCCGCCCCAGAAACTAGGTACTGGGATCTCTCCGGCTTCAAACTTTTTCTTGAGTTCAAGAAACTTGCCTTCCAGCACGCCACGAGCGGAAATTCGGCTACTTTGTTTACTGGCGATAGCGGCAAGTTGGCTACCTTTAGGGCGAGAAGAGAAATACTTCAAGTTTTCCGTTGCCGATAATTTTTCTGCTACACCGGTAATATGAACTTGACGTTCTAATGGGTGCCATGGGAAATGGAGGCTAACTTTGGCATTATGCTCTATGTGCTGCGCCTTGCGGCTACCCAAGTTAGTATAAAAAACGAAACCGCGCTTATCGACATCTTTTAGTAGTACAATACGCTGAAAGGGCTGACCCGTTTGATCAACGGTCGCGACTGTCATTGCTGTCGGGTCGGTCAGTTTCGCCTCAATGGCTTGTTTTAACCACAGGTTAAACTGCTCGATTGGGTCTGCGTTGAGATCTTTTCGGCGCAGTCCACCTTTGTTATATTCGCGGCGAATATCTTCAAGTTCCATCTCTTGTCCTCGACGAAATTTTTCATCGATTGTGCGCGCTTCTCGACAAGAACTCAAGCCCAAGCCGCGGGTTATGACTACACTTTATTAAAACCATCTATCAAAGTGGAGAAACCTATCATTTTGAATGACAAAACTGACGCTAAGTCCTTAACATTTTTAGCTATCAGTAATAAAATCAATCGAATATCACCATATTACAAGGATCACCGATGAGTAAGAGCCGTTATAACAAGCTTACTCCTGACGAGCTGGATTATGTCGATGACAAAACCGCTGCGTTATTATTGAACACGCCAAACAGTGCCCGCATCATGCTGTGGGTAATGGTGATCTTTTTTGTTTTGGCAGGTTTATGGGCTGCGTGGGCTGAAATTGATAAAGTCACGGTGGGCCAAGGAAAGGTCGTTCCCTCTTCACAACTTCAAGTGGTGCAAAACCTCGAAGGTGGCTTGGTCAAAGAGATCCTTGTTCGTGAAGGACAGAAAGTCGAAAAAGGCCAGCAATTGTTGCTGATTGATGACACGCGTTTTCGTTCAGATTACCGCGAGCGTGAACAACAAGTCGCCAACTTAACCGCAAGCGTGCTGCAACTGTCAGCATCCATTACCAGCGTGGTCATTGATGAAGAGTTTGAAGACGCAGAATGGCAACGAGCGGTGTTGCTCAATTTTAACCGCCTCGCCTTTCCTCCTATATTGGTCGAGTCTCAACCTCGACTTGTCGCGCGTCAACGAGATGAGTACCGTCAAGATCTCGAAAACCTCCGTAACCAACTGTCCGTGATTGACCAACAAGTTAAGCAAAAACAACAAGATTTAGTAGAGATCCAGGCGCGTATCAAAAACTTACGTGAAAGCTACCGCTTTGCCGATAAAGAACTTGAGATTACACGTCCACTTGCCGAAGAGGGGGTGGTTCCTCGCATTGAATTGCTAAAACTGCAGCGCCAAGTCAACGACACGCGCCGCGAACTAACCTCAAGCGAACTCAAAATGCCGGTTTTACAATCAGCAATTAGAGAAGCGATGCTTAGCCGTATTGATGTTGCCCAGAAGTTTCGTTCAGAACAGCAAGAAAAGCTCAACGAAGCTCAAGACAGACTTTCATCATTGACTGAGTCGACAATAGGTCTGGAGGACCGCGTAAACCGCACCGTCGTAACCTCGCCAGTCACAGGCACAGTAAAAACGCTCAACGTTAATACAGTTGGAGGCGTTATTCAGCCGGGTATGGATATTGTGGAAATCGTTCCGAGTGAAGATACGCTGTTGGTTGAGGCTAAGATTGCACCTCAGGACATTGCATTTTTGCGCCCTGAACTGCCAACCATTGTTAAATTTAGTGCTTATGATTTCACTAAATATGGTGGGTTAGAAGGCACTTTAGAACATATTAGTGCCGATACCACCACCGATGAAGAAGGCAATAGTTTCTATCTTGTGCGTATTCGCACCAAAGAGACCAGTCTCGACAAGGATAACTCACTGCCTATAATTCCGGGAATGACGGCTTCTGTCGATATTATTATTGGTAAGCGAACCATACTTGAATATCTGCTCAAACCAATTTTAAGTGCTCAAAACAACGCCCTGAAGGAATAACTATGGCTAATTTTAATGACCGTTATTCAAGGATTGCCGCTTGAAGGCAATCACTCTAGCAAAATGTTCAGTCGCTTTTGCGCTGTTATTTTTTGCTACAACGACTTCGTTTGCTCTTAACACCCAAGAGCAACGTTGGGTTGATTCGGTCAGAAAAACCTATGGCGACCGCGCCGGAAGGCGAGTGGAAACCTGGCGTCGGGAGATGTCTCAGTACGCTTCGCTACCCGAGCGACAAAAGCTCACCAAAGTGAACAGCTTCTTCAACCAGCTTAACTTTGTTGATGATATTAATCTTTGGGGAAAAAACGATTATTGGGCAACGCCGCTCGAATTTTTAGGCAGTAATGCGGGTGACTGCGAAGATTTTACCATTGCCAAATATTTCTCTTTGTTAGAGCTCGGCGTCTCCGATAAAAAACTGCGCTTGGTTTATGTAAAGGCTATTGAGCTCAATCAGTTCCACATGGTGCTGGCATACTATTCCACCCCCAGTGCCGAGCCGGTACTGTTGGACAATATTAACCCAGAGATTAAACGTGCTTCTACCCGCCGCGACTTATTACCTATTTACAGTTTTAACGGTAAAAACTTGTGGCTAATGAAGTCGAAAAACGGACAACTTGCAGGGAAATCTTCTAGGCTCAGCCTTTGGAATGATCTCCGTGCGCGCGAAAAATCGCTCCAACTAAACAAACCCATAGTCAATTATGATGAGTAGGCAATATGACGTTATATAAACAACTTGTCGCCGGCATGATTGCGGTTATTTTAATGTTGTTGATTTCAGTGTTTATCATTGAATTCAATACAACACGAAACAACCTCATTCAACAGCAGCAATCCGAGGTAAATAATACCATCAATACTGTTGGCCTGGCCCTAGCCCCCTATCTAGAGGACAAAGACCAAGTCGCAGTTGAGTCGGTCATTAATGCGCTATTCGATGGCAGTAGTTATTCAATCGTACGACTTATCTTCTTAGATACTGGTGACGAGATCCTGCGTACCTACCCGGTCCAGCCCAATGACGTCCCTAAATGGTTTACCCAACTAAATCTATTTGAACGTATACATGATCGCCGTGTTGTGACGAGTGGTTGGATGCAGTTAGCAGAAGTCGAAATTGTGAGTGATACTGGAGATGCCTACATCCAGCTATGGCTTGCTTTTGAACGTTTAGTTATCGCGTTCTGTATTATTCTGCTTATTGGTTTGTTTGCTATTTCGTTCATTCTTAAACGTGCGCTCCGTCCATTGCAATTGATTGTTAATAAAATGGAGCAAGTCGCGCGTAATCAGTTTGGCGATCCACTGCCCCGACCTACCACGCAAGATTTGATCTACGTTGTTGATGGCATTAACAGCATGTCATCTCAACTTGAAAAATCATTTAAAGCACAAGCAAAAGAGGCGCAGCAACTGCGTGAACGTGCCTATATCGACCCAGTTTCCCAGTTAGGTAACCGTGCCTACTACATGAGTCAACTCAACTCATGGCTTGGCGAAGGTGGTATGGGTGGTGTCGCTATTCTCGAAGCGAGCTTTATTCGTGAACTCTACGACGACAAAGGCTACGAGGCTGGTGACGGGATGGTGCGAGAGCTCGCCGATCACCTAAAAGTGTCGCTCTCTTCACCTAACGTAACACTTGCACGCATTTCGACCGAAGAGTTCGGCTTTATTGTTCCTAATCTTGATGAGAGCGAACTAAAATTAATCGCCGAAAGTATCATTACTTATGTACAAGACGTCAATGCTGACCCTACGGGTATGGCGACACCGAACATTTCGCTTGGGGTTGTTTATAACAAGGGCTCGACCAGTTCAACTGAGCTATTAACTATGCTCGACAATGCGTTGGCCGCAGCGAAGTCAAACCCAGAGTTGGATTACAGCTTCGTGACGGGTGAACAGACCGACAGTTTGATGGGCAAACAACAATGGAAACAATTAGTCAGTGAAGCCATCAGCAACGATTGGTTTAGCTTCCGTTTCCAAGCGGCTAACGACAGTTCCGGTAAAACCTATCACCGAGAGGTGTTCTCAGCGATCGAAAAAGAAGGTGAACGTTACAGCGCAAACCAATACTTATTTGCACTCGAACAACTCAATGCCAGCCACCTGTTTGATGAGTACGTCATCGAATCGATAGTCAAACGTTTAGAGGCGGGTGAGTTTCACGCACCAGTCGCCATCAACATCGCGCAAAGCAGTATTTCTCAACCAAGCTTTATCCGTTGGGTGACTCAACTGCTTAATAAACATACTCAAGTCGCCTCATTGCTCCATTTTGAGATCCCAGAGAATTGCTTTATTAACTCACCACACCATACCGCCTTATTTTGTAATGCGGTGCGCGGTGCAGGTGCTGATTTCGGTGTCGACAACTATGGGCGAAACTTCCAATCGCTTGATTATATTAATGAGTTCCGCCCTGCGTATGTAAAACTCGATTATCTCTACACCCATCATCTTGATGACGAAAAACAGAAATTTACTCTGACGTCAATTTCAAGAACAGCGCACAATCTGGGCATTAAGACCATTGCATCGCGAGTCGAGACACAGACTCAGTTAGACTTCTTAGCTGAGCACTTTATTGAAGTCTTCCAAGGCTTCATCGTAGATAAATAACAAATAAAAGGTATAGCATGCAGGATCCGCTATTAAATTCTCTTATCTACGTCAGTCGATACTATGGATTAGCTAACTCTCCCGAGGCGTTAATTAATGGCTTGCCACTCTCCGATGGTAAGTTGACCCCTTTTCTGTTCCCTCGCGCAGCAGAACGTGCCGGGCTAGTCGCGAAAGAGAACCGCGCAGAACTTGATGAAATTTCACAACTGGTGTTACCCGTTGTACTGATTTTAAAAGGTGGTGACGCTTGTGTTCTCAATAGCATCAACGCAGACAAAACCGAAGCTGAAATTGTTTCTGGAGAGTCGGGGTTGGTGCCCATTTCCATTTCTCTTGAAGAACTTAGCCAACTCTATATTGGTCGCTACTTTCTAGTAAAAAAGCAGTTTCGTTACGACGAACGCTCACCAGAAATTTTAAAAACACGCGAAGGTCACTGGTTCTGGAGCACGATTTGGCAATCGAAAAAAATCTATCGAGACGTGTTGATCGCTTCAATTTTGATCAATTTATTTGCCATCGCTGCGCCAATGTTTACCCGTCTAGTGTACGACAAAGTGGTGCCCAACCTAGCGTTTGAAACCTTATGGGTACTCGCGAGCGGTATTTTCGTCATCTTCTTGTTTGACCTTACTCTCAAGCTGATGCGCAGCTATTTTATCGACGTGGCAGGGAAGAAGTCCGATATTTTGATCTCTTCTAAACTGTTCAGTAAAGTCATGGGCATTCGAATGGAATCACGCCCAGCGTCGGTTGGCGCCTTTGCCCGTCACTTACAAGAATTTGAGTCGATCCGTGAGTTCTTTACTTCTGCAACGATTGGCTCTTTGATTGATTTGCCTTTCGCCATTCTCTTCTTGTTGCTGATCTGGTTAATGGCAGGAAGCCTTGTGTTCGTCCCGATTATCGGGGTTCTGATCTTAATCATTTACTCGTTGTTGATTCAAGGACCTTTGCGTCACACGATCGAGGAAGGCTCACGACTTGCTTCGCAAAAATACGCCAACTTAATCGAAAGTCTGGCCGGTTTAGAGACCGTTAAACTATTTGGCGCGCAGAGCCAATTCCAATACCGTTGGGAAGAAGCCGTCGCGCATATGGCGAATTGGAGTGTTAAGAGCCGTCGCATCACTGATGGCATTCAAAATACCGCCGGATTTGTACAACAAGCCTCTAACGTCGGTATGATTATTCTCGGCGTCTACTTAATTGCAGAGGGCGAGTTGACCATGGGTGGCTTGATTGCCGCCACCATGCTCAGTGGTCGTGCAATTGGCCCTATGGTTCAGTTATCGCTGCTTTCCACTCGTTACAATCAAGCTAAGTCATCCATGACGATTATTGATCAAGTCATGTCGATGCCAGATGAACAAGAAGAAGGCAAACGCTACATCCATCGTCCGATCATTCATGGCAAGATTGAGTTGGATAAAGTGACCTTCCACTACCCAGACTCACCTGTCGCTTCGATTCGTGATTTAAGTTTAACCATCAACCCTGGCGAAAAAGTCGCCATTATCGGCCGTATTGGTTCAGGTAAGACAACGTTAGAACGTTTGATTATGGGGTTGTTTAAACCTACTGAGGGTCACGTTCGTATCGATGATACTGACATAGACCAACTGCACCATATCGATATTCGCCGCAATATCGGTTGTGTTCCGCAAGACAGCCAACTGTTTTATGGCACGATTCGCGACAACATTACCTTAGGTCGACCACTGGCTGACGATAGAGATGTTCTCGACGCCGCAAACCGCGCTGGTGTGACGGTATTCACCCAACAAGATCCCGCGGGTCTTGAACGTCAAGTGGGCGAAGGTGGTTTAATGCTGTCGGGGGGACAACGTCAAGCCGTTACCATCGCACGTGCAATCCTTGGTCGTCCTCCGGTATTGCTGCTTGATGAACCAACAAGCGCCATGGATAACCGTTCAGAAATGCATATAAAACAACAACTCGCGCAATTAAAATCAACCGAGACGCTGATTTTAATCACCCATAAGACCTCAATGTTGGATGTCGTGGATCGAGTTATCGTGATGGAAAAAGGCTGCATAATTGCTGATGGACCTAAATCAGAAGTGCTTAACAGCCTTAAGCAAGGTAAAGTCAGAGCGGTCAACTAACCCTAAAGCGTAAAATGAAAAAGCCATCAGTTCGATGGCTTTTTGTTTATCTTAAGCAGACGAAGTTAGCTCGTTGGGCAACTTGCTACCCCCACTTCCTTCCACACACCCCACTGACCGGATTGCGTAGGATCATCGCCTTGAGTCCACCATTTTGCTTCCCAAACTTTACCAGCCCACGTGACTTGTTGACCACCGTTGTAGACTGCTGCCGCATCCCACAGATTATCGCACAACTCACCACCTGATGAAGTTTTAGTCACAACAACCGTACTCGACGCTGTGACATTGGCTTGGCCATCGCTAACCGTCACAGTAAACGTTAATGAGGTATCTTGGGTGTATTCAGCAGCAACAAAGCTCACCATTGCACCATCGATCGTCGCGTTTAATCCTGCAGGGATATCCCATGAATAGCTGAGAGGGTCACTGTCGGCATCGCTTGAGGCAGATGCATCGACGACTACCACATCGCCACTTTGGACTGTGGCAGGAGCACTAACGACAGCGACTGGCGCTTGGTTTACTGGTGGCAGATCTTGCGGATTAATGCTAATCACAACGGTATCTGATGCAGAAGCGCCTTCATTATCGGTCACTGTTACCTTGAAACCGTAGCTTTGTGACGCCGTCACCTCATTAGCAGCAAAACTTGCCTGCGCAGTGTTAGTACCCATCAACGTCACCGTCTGACCTGAAACTTGCGTCCACTCGTAACTCACAATAGCTCCGTCGCTGTCTTTCGACGCTCCGGCATCTAAAGTCACCGTCACCGGACCAACGACCGTTTGGTCTGCGCCCGCATTTGCCACTGGCGCTTTATTGACTGGCGTACCAGTACCACCAGCTAAACCTTCATGCATTGCATTTAAGATATCGCCGTTATCTGCATCAATTTCCCACGAGAACAGACCAGCCAGACCTAAGTCGCGAACATAAGCGCCTTTCACTTTCACTGAGCGGTCGTCATCAAACGTAATCAGTTTACCTGACGTCGGATTCCATAACCAAGGGGCTTGCGCTTGCTCATCGTAACCATATTGGAAGCCATTAATACCCGTATTGTCAGGCCCCAACATAAACGACTTAATGCCTTTATAATCAATAACCCCATCTTCCCAAACGCCTTGAGCACTTGAGCCTGTCAGTTTACCGTTACCAACACCTGTCATTGGATCTGTTGGGTCACTTAATGAGCTCGGTAGTACCCCTTCCCATCCACGCCCATACATGGCCGCACCAAGCACAAGTTTGTTAGCCGGGACACCTTGAGCCAGTAATAACTGAATACCATTGTCTGAAGTATAAGCTGGCCCAGTATATGGTTTGCCATTCTCATCGACGCCAGTTCCATCACATTGACCAGGACGCATAAATTTACCGCAATAAAGCGCCGTCTGATGGCCGAGGACATTGTTCCAACCGCCATAGAAGTCATAAGTCATGGCGAAGATATAGTCCATGTACTGTACTGCATCGGCATAATCAACATCTTCTATCTTGTCGTGGCCAACGCCAATCGCTGAGGTCAACTCATAAGTACGACCACTATTCGCTTCCAACTCATCAAGCATGGCACGCAATTCACGCATCAATGCGACATAGGCCGGGCCATCATTAACCGGATCGCCCTTGTCGGCAGCTGCACCGCCGCCGCCAGGAAATTCCCAGTCAATATCGACACCATCATAGAACTTCCATGTGGTTAAGAAACGTTTAACCGAAGCAACAAACGTATCTCGGTTGGCTTTGGTGGTAAAATCAAAGAATGGGTCTGATAACGTCCAACCACCAATAGATGGAATTATCTTAAGATCGGGGTTACGCTGCTTGAGCGCCATTAACATGGCATAGTTGCCCTTGATTGGAGAGCTGTATTCATGGCCTGCCTGAGGGAAACTCTTTTGATAAGCGGCCCATGGGTCATGAATCACAACTTCATAGTCAGGCACCCCCTGACAAGCAGTCATAAGCGCATTGTAGCTGTTGCCACCAACCGATTTCACCGACTCGTTAGGACCACAAATAGGGATAAATCCGTAGAGGATATGAGTAAGATTATCTGCAGGCAGGTTATCAACGGTGTAATCGCGACCATAAATACCCCACTCGACAAAATACGTCCCGACGACTGTATTCGGGTCGGTATTGTATGACTTGTTATTTGGATCAATGTTCATCGCAAGCGGCGCAAGGTGAGCGCCATCGGTATCCGCGACCACAATTTCGGCTGGAGCACTGGTACTACAGCCCGTGGCGTCACACGCTTCGATGGTCAACTGATAACGGCCGCCTTTGCCATATTGGAAGTTGGCACTGGTTTGGCTACCTGCAATTGGACCGGTTGCGACTTCAACACCATCAAAGTAAATCTTGTATGTATCCCCTGTGGTTCCACTCCACTGGTTAAACTTAATACTGATATCCGCTTGTTCTTTATACTTAACCATCTGGTTGTAGCCAGAGGTGGTTTCCATTGCCAATTCAATCTTAGAAAACTGTAGATTGTTCGATCCATATACATCAACGCTCGGAGCAGCAGGTGCCGCCAGCGTAGTGCCAGAGATCGCCAATGCGATGCTCGCTGCACATATAGTAATACGATTCATACCTATTTCTCTCATCCCTTGTATGTTTGCCCCAATTGTCAGAGCCACGTCTGTTCGATCGAAAGTGAAGAACATCACCTTCAGTATTTAAGAGACTTTTTTTTTAATGGAAAAAATAAAGACTAAATACGAGTGATTACTTAAAAATTTATCGACGTTATCAGCTTGTTACATGACAAGCTCGATACTGAGTCAAAATCTGAGAAAATATAAGTAATCAGAATTAAACGCGGTTTAAATTAAACAAACCAGCAGTTGGCACTATCAATAATTCAGTGAACAAGATAGAAAACTGCTGAAATTTATTAAAAGTGCAGCAGTGGTTCCAATATCAACAGAAATATCGATGTAATTATTTAGACTTAAAACGCGCCGTGAAATGACGTAACACAGGCGGTTCGTACTCAAAGGTTAACCCTTTCAGCTCATGCGCGCGCTCCTTCAAGGCGATTATCGCGTCCGCGACGTAGTCGATGTGATCGTTGGTAGTAAACGCGTCTTGGAATAGTTAAACGCATCAGATCAAGCTCAGAAGGCTTTTGCTCAATCGTGCGTGCAGTGCAACTGGCAGAAACAATGAAATTAGCAAACTTCTCACATTAAGATATTGAAATCGCATTGAGAGCTAGGCACTCTCTTGGTTTAAATGTCTGTTGACTAGGGATCGATAATGAAAATAAAAACCACACTCTTCACTGCCATCGCACTTGGTATAAGCAGTTATGCCTCCGCTCAAGTGACGATTAGCATTCCTGATACGATTGATGTCGTTGTCGCCAATAATACCAAGCCTGAACTCAAAGGCGGTTTCTTTGATGCCAGTAAAACGTTAATTCTGCCTGATGGCGAGAATCAGATTCTGTTTATCTATAAGCCCTATTTCGACCAAGGCAAAGACCGCGTTATACTTGACAGTGACCCGCTGATCGCCACATTCAGTGCTCAAGATCAACAGCTAGAATTTGAAATGCCAACTTACCGCAACGCTCATCGAGCATCGCAACAGATCCATAGCGTAGAATGGTCTCTAAAAGACAGCAGCGGAAACCTTATTCCAGTAAAGCAAGACAAATTGGTTAAAGAGGGCATGCAGATTGGCCGTAACCTACAAGTGGAGCTGGCTGAATACAACCGTAAGGGTGGCAAGGCAGCATTGTCTGGTTTGACAGCGACCCCCGTCGTCGCAACGATTGACAGTAAAAAATCGGCCGACTCAACGGCCGAAGAGATGCTGTATTTTTGGTATAACAAAGCTGATGCAAACACCAAAGCACGTTTCAAAGCGCACATTAATCAGCAGTAATTGACGTCACAAGGAGCCATTGCACACAAGCAGTGGCTCAACATGCGTTTGGCCCGTCGATATGCGATAACACTCTTCGCCATTCGCCACTAGACATCTAAACAGCTCAGCATCAAGTTTACCTTGCTCGACTAATTCACGAATAATCGCAATCGCCTTCTCTAGCGATAAACCCGCACGATACGGTCTTGATTGAGTCAAGGCTTGAAACACATCGGTAATCGCAATCAATCGGCTCGGTTCATCTAACTCGTCCGCATCAAGGCCGAGTGGATAACCTGAACCATCAAGACGCTCATGATGATTGGATGCCCACTGAATAATCTCGGTATTGGCAAAGATCCTTTGCAGTACATGGCGTGAATCGGTCGCGTGACGTTTGATACATATATACTCTTCATCCGTCAGGGTACCGGGTTTGTGCAGTACTCGATTCGGCGTTTTGAGTTTACCGATATCGTGGATAAGACCGGCAAAATACAACATACGAGTCGTATAGGCAGGGTATCCCAACTGACTACCGAGATATTCGGCCAATTGAGCGACATGCAGTGAATGCTGATAGGTAAATGCGCTTTTCGCATCAACAATTTTACCAAACAGCTCAGCAACCTCTATTGACTCATCCAGACCAATTCTTAACGAGAAAAATGGCAAATAAGAAAAATGCTCAGCAAGCGATTCTATATAACGCGGTTCCATTGAGAACCAAAAATCATCACACTCAATCAACTCAAGCATTGCATTGACTTGGGTCGTTTCAAACATAACGTCACAATTAGCTTTGAGCTCTTCGGCAATATTGCGTTTGCATTGATGGGACAAGTTTCCGTAGTAATCTAGGTTAGCATTCGCTCGCAAGTTATCGAGCCGATCGGCTAAAAAGACCAAACTCGCAAGCTGTTTGTCTTCTTCACTAACTCCGGCCAGAGGCTTTAAATCTTGCCACCAAGTGTGATGATAAAGGATCGGCGTCGCCATTGAAGACAACGGTTGACAGGCACTTAACAGTTCATAGCCTCTGATACAGTGGTGATTGGTATCGCTTGGTACTAGCTGAGACAAAAGCCCGTTACGCTCATTTAAATCAGACACTCCACAATCATGAACGAGCCCCAGAGAAAAAACGAATTGGGCTTTTTCATTACTCCAGTTAAGCTGTTGAGCGCAGCGATGGGCAATATAGGCAACACGATGACCGTGATAGATTTCGTCGACACCGACAGCATCAAGCGCATAGGCAATTTCAAACAGTACACGACGTAGGTCGACACTTATTTCTTGCTTGGCAAAGACCATTGTGACGTTTCCAATTATTAGTATTTATTATGCCGCACAGAGTAAACTAAAGTACTAATGATAAACCATAGCATATGAAAGGTTATTAACAGAACTGTGACTTCACCAACGTAATGCATATTTTACGTGCTAGAGTTTTACCATTATTTGCATGCCAGTTTGCTAGCCATCACCGCTTGATTTTGTTACGTTTCTTACAGCAAAGCATGCAAGGAATGGAATATGTTTAGACGCACTATCGACACTGATATCGACTTAGCTCTTATTCAAGAGTCATTTGCCCCATATTACAGCCAAATTGTTGCTGAACAGCGTGACTACTTAGCCGAATGGTTAGCCTGGCCACAACACTGTCAAAGCGACCAAGACTTTCGTCTTTTTGCTCAACGTATGTTGCACGATTACGCCGACGGAAAGTCGATGACTTGCGCTATTTTTTTCCGCGATGAGCTCGTCGGAAACTGCAGTTTCAACAAAATCAATTATGATACCCAATGCGTTGAAATTGGTTATTGGTTGAGTCAACACCATCGAGGTAAGGGCATAATGCCGCGCGCTGTTCACTCTCTTATTCAAATCGTGTTTGAAGAATTAAACATGGAGAAGGTGCAATTATCAGCCGCCGTAGATAACCATGCCAGCCGCCGAGTAGCAGAAAAAGTAGGCATGGTGTTAGAAGGCATCCTAACCAATCAAGAAAAAGTCTCTGGCCGTATTCTTGATCATGCCGTTTACGGACTCAAAAAGTCGCCATTAATGAGTGAGTGAACACGTTGTTTTTTTAGATTAATAGAGATTTACCAAACTATGTACTACTATTGGCGCCAGATTTTGTAGTTAGAGAAATTTCTAATGTCTACAAGCATTAAACTAATTTTGATCGTCCTAGCTTTGAGCGGTGGCTTTTTTGCTAGTGACATCATTAAGTGGTTTCAATCACCTCAAACCAATATATCGTTAAACGATTATTGCTTAGTCACAACAGCGGGTTGTCAGCAAGACGGAATTCGCATCACTGCTGACCGTGATACTACCCAACCGTTAGCGCCCACTCAACTCACCGTTGACTGGCCAAACTCCAGCAGTGAAACGCTGTTTCTGACACTTCAAGGATATGAAATGGATATGGGTAAGTTGGTTTTTAAATTGGACAAAAACCCTCAAGGTCAATTTACGGGTCAAGTCGTACTGCCAGTATGTACATCGGATGCCATGACTTGGTACGGCACTCTTTCTGACCAAGTCCACTCAATCAACACTTCAATAAGGATGGAACGATGAGTAAGAAATGGGGATTCGCACTCTTAGCCGCGTTTGTCTTGGGTGTTGGTTTAAATCACTATTATATTAATTCTCAAAACGCTTCTACGTTGACTGATAGCACGCCTAACTCAAGCATCTTATATGGTGAAAACAATGCCCCGGTCGATATCTTTGCCCCAAGTGATCAACGAATTCGCGTTGTCTATTTCGGTTTTACCCGTTGCCCTGATGTTTGTCCTACCTCGCTGGCAATGTTAGCAGGTGCACTCAATCAAATTGACGATGAAACCCAACAACAATTTCGGCCGCTTTTTATCTCGCTTGATCCTGAGCGTGATGCCGCGGCAGACGCTTATCAATACGCTCAGTATTTTCATCCGATGATAGAAGGATTGTCAGCGCCACTCGACATTACCACTCCGCTGGCTCATCGCTATGGCGTTATTTTCCGCAAGACCAAGTTAGAAAACTCTCAACTTGAGTACACGCTCGATCACAGTTCTTATTTCTACTTTCTCCACCCCGATGGCACGTTAATCACTAAAGTGCCACATACTCTGACACCGGCGCCCTTGGTGGAAGCCTTTAAAAACCTGAATTCCAAAGGATTATGACCATGAGATTGAAAGCCTTGCTACTGGCCGTTTTTGCCTTAAGCCCTCTTGCTCACGCAGATCAAACCGACATTATGGCGCACAACGCGTACGCCCGTGCCACGCCGCCCAATGCACCGACCAGTGCAGTATTCGTTGAAATCCTCAATCAAGGTGACAAAGATCGCTACATTGTATCTGCGTCAACGCCAGCCGCCGGCAAAGTAGAACTTCACGATGTGATTACCGAAGGCGATGTGATGAAAATGCGTCAGATCGAGCGCATCGAAGTGCCAAGTAAAGGAAAAGCAATACTTAAACCTGGTAGCCTGCATATTATGTTGTTCGACCTTAAGCAAGCGTTTGTAGAAGGTGAGCAGATAGACGTAGAGATTACGTTTGCCAATGGTGAACAACAAACCTTTAGTGCGCCAATCAAGAAAGTCATGAGTGGCATGAAACACCATCATTAAAAAATGACTTAACAAGGTGGGTAAGCTCCCACCTTGTTGATTAGATAATTGGTTTAAATGACTGCGCGAGCAAAGACGCCACTGTGGACTTTGCCAGAGTAAAGAGCTTCGTTTAAAAAGCTGACGAAGTTTTATAAAAATTCAAAATGAACACCGTCAGTATAAGTGGTAAATCGACTTACAAGACGAAGAGTCTCCCGCCCCTCTTATTCACCAAACAAGCACACAATAACAACATAAAATTCACATCATATCATTTCAATTAATTTTTCATGCTAATTTTCAATTACATCTAGACACATTATTTCAAGCCGCTAGTATATCGATCTCAGTTTGATATAACTGTTATTACTATAACTCTATAAAACTATTCATTGCAGGGATAACTATGCAACACAACTCACTTATTGCACGCTTTGCTCGTGGCAATCTGGTTTTGCAGATCCTAGCCGGCATCATTCTCGGTGTAGGTCTAGCGACTGTTTCTCCACAGCACGCTCAAAGTGTTGGATTACTCGGAAGCCTGTTCGTTGGTGCGCTCAAAGCCGTCGCCCCTATTCTCGTTTTTATTTTGGTCGCTGCCTCGATCGCCAATCAGAAAAAAAACCAGCATACCTATATGCGTCCAATCGTGGTGCTTTACCTTTTTGGTACGTTAACTGCTGCACTGACCGCAGTCGTACTTAGCTTTTTATTCCCAACCACATTAACGCTTGTAACAGGTGCCGAAGGCGCAACACCACCACAAGGTATTGCTGAAGTCTTAAATACTCTGTTATTTAAGTTAGTCGACAACCCAGTTAATGCTCTGATGAGTGCAAACTACATTGGTATTTTGGCATGGGCAGTTGGCCTTGGTCTGGCGTTACACCACGCATCAGCTACAACCAAAGCGGTATTTGAAGATTTGAGTCACGGCGTTTCGCAGATCGTTCGCTTCATTATACGTCTGGCTCCTTTTGGTATCTTTGGTTTGGTTGCCTCAACGTTGGCAACGACTGGTTTCGACGCCTTAGCTGGCTACGCTCAACTGTTGGCTGTTCTGCTGAGTTCAATGGTTATTATTGCTCTCGTAGTCAATCCAATCATCGTTTATGTCAAAACAGGCGAGAACCCGTACCCACTGGTACTAAGATGTCTGCGTGAAAGTGGCGTGACGGCCTTCTTTACCCGTTCAAGCGCTGCAAACATCCCTGTAAATATGGCGTTGTGTGAAAAGCTTAAGCTTGACGAAGATACCTACTCAGTCTCGATTCCTCTTGGTGCAACCATCAACATGGCAGGCGCTGCGATTACTATCACAACCCTGACTCTTGCTGCCGTTCATACAATGGGTATTGAAATTGACTTACTGACAGCGCTACTACTCAGCGTCGTTGCAGCAGTTTCAGCTTGTGGTGCCTCTGGTGTTGCTGGTGGTTCGTTATTACTAATCCCATTGGCCTGTGGTCTGTTTGGTATTCCTAATGAAGTGGCGATGCAAGTGGTCGCGGTTGGCTTTATTATCGGTGTGGTGCAAGACTCTGCAGAAACGGCGCTGAACAGTTCAACAGATGTCGTCTTTACAGCGGCGGTATGTAAAGCGAAACAAAAACAAGCGTAATCTTTGCTGATACTAAAAAAGCCTCGTCATCACGAGGCTTTTTTGTATTTATAGAAAGGTGTTCAAACAATCGATGACTAATGTTTGTCAATCGGTGACTGAGTAAAATCAAGACGCTCGCTACTCGTTTCCGAGGCTTGAACGTCCGTCTCATCGGTTAAGAGATCTTCAATCACCGTGGCAGGATCGGTCATGGTAAGCTCGTCATTCAGTTGCTCGGCGTCTATCGGCGCCGCAATACGGCTGTTATCATCAATCGGAATATTACGCTTGTAGAGTCGATTAAGTGCCTTAATGATTGAGTGCTTACTGACTTTTCGTTCACGAATTTTCTTAACAATCGGCTTAGCGAGACTTTGCAAACCAACAACCGTATCGACACCAATATGCATCGCGACCTGATCTCGTAAATTACGCGCAGAGTCATGACCAAGTTGCGCCGCTAAAAACAGCCAGATGTAAGCGATAGAGTTTCCGTTTGGACGATGTTCCATCCACGTTTCTCCGGCTCTGTACATAGCCTCTAGATGGCCTTTTTCCGCCGCACGCTCTATCCAATAACAACCGCGCTCAAAGTCTTGAGGCACACCCCATCCTTTGATGTAATTTAAGCCAAGCTTCATCCGACCTTGATTGCTTTTAAGCTCAGCAGCATCACGATAGTACTCGCTCGACTTGGTCGGGTTCTTTTGCGGATTGTTAGGCGATATCCACCAATCTCCCAAGAAAATCAGCGCATCAACATAATTTTGTTCGGCCGCTGACTCCATAATGTCGAGCGCCTTGGCAACATTGATATCGGTACCATGACCATTAAATAGCGCCATGCCCATTTCGTATTTATGCGGTAGACTGCCATCAGCCGCCGCAATACACACTTGCCAAAACTTCGCTTTCTCTTTAAGCACAAGATCTTGTTTCATCTTATTACTCAGACGTACAACTCCGTACATCCCAGTCACACTGTCAAGCTCAGCCGCTTTGGTATACCAGTGAAGTGCTTCTTTCAAGCGCGCTCTTTCTGCTTCTTTTGCCAAGTAAAGAATGGTCGGAAGATCGCCATTTTCTGCTTTAGCAATGCGTTCTTGTTGTTCTTGCTTGCGATGTTTTTCTATCGCCTTTCGTTGCGCGATACTACGTTCTCTGCGCTCTTGTTCTAAACGTTTTTTACGCAGTGACAGCGCCAGCATCCACATAAACATGCCCAGTAGCAGCAATCCGGTCGCACCAATGGCGATCCCTATTATATTCATTCGTTCTTCTTTCGTGTATTAAGCTAATTATAATATCGGCAGCATACTCAAATGATTGAGTTTCTCAATCATACCCTATAACACACACACCACATACTGCTATACCATTAGTGGATGCAATGCAGTTCACAAGCTAGAGCAATTGATTGCCTGCTCACTTTTGAGCTTATTTTTATAATAAAATTTTTTCGGCAATAGTTACATAAACGACGATAATTTTAGTCAATCATTGTGCTTATCAAACACTTCCGTGCCATATTTAAGACTAATTTATGAAAAATTGACCAAAAACAATAGCAGAAATACATTACTTATTTTATAATGCGAATTAATGATTCAAAACATCATAAATTCTAACATTAGGGGCAGAAAATGAGACTTATCCCATTAAACAAAGCCGCACAAGTCGGTAAGTGGGCAGCAGCGCACATCGTAAAACGTATTAATGACTTTCAGCCGACCGCAGATCGCCCATTCGTTTTAGGTTTGCCGACTGGCGGCACACCTCTGGCGACTTACAAAGCGCTGATCGAACTGTATAACGCAGGCGAAGTGAGCTTTAAGCATGTTGTGACTTTCAATATGGATGAGTACATTGGCATCTCAGAAGATCACCCCGAGTCTTACCGTTCATTTATGTATAACAACTTCTTTAATCACATTGATATCCAAGAAGAAAACATCAATCTTCTTAACGGCAACGCCGAAGATAATGAAGTTGAATGCCAACGTTACGAAGACAAAATCAAGTCTTACGGCAGAATTAACTTGTTTATGGGCGGCGTGGGCAATGATGGTCACATTGCCTTTAATGAGCCGGCATCGTCACTCTCTTCACGCACTCGTATCAAAACCCTAACGGAAGATACCCGCATTGCTAACTCGCGCTTCTTTGATGGTGATATTGAACAAGTACCTAAGTACGCACTGACGATTGGTGTGGGTACACTGCTAGACTCTGAAGAAGTGATGATTCTGGTTACAGGTCATAACAAAGCTCTAGCACTGCAAGCTGCGGTAGAAGGCAGTGTTAACCATCTATGGACAGTTTCTGCACTGCAACTGCATCCTAAATCGGTTATCGTTTGTGACGAAGCAGCCCAGCAAGAACTCAAAGTAAAAACGGTTAAGTACTTTACAGAGTTAGAAGCAAAAAATATTGTCGGTTTCTAAATCTAAGAATCTAAGAATCTAAGAATCTAAGACGATTAAAAAATCCGAGTTTAATACTCGGATTTTTTGTTGTCGCCCATCGAAAAGGTATGGCGACACCACCACCAGCCACTCTCGTTAACACGGGTCAACAGTGACCGTTACCGCAGAAAAAGACTTGATAACAGTTTAACCAACAACTTGGGATACTTAAGCAATAGATGACTACGCGGCAACCATGATGGTGTCACCATTACGGTTTTAGCATGTGAAAAGGTATAGAAGCCTTCTTTGCCATGGTAGTGGCCAATTCCCGACTCGCCAATACCTCCAAATGGCGCATCATCCGCCGCGACATGCAGTAAAGTATCGTTGATCACTACGCCTCCACTGTGGGTCTGTTCAACCACCTGTTGTTGCAGCACCTGATTATCTGACATCAAGTACAATGCGAGCGGTCGAGGCCGTTCGTTGACAATAGTAAAGGCGTCACTTAACTGTCGATAACTGATAATGGGCAAGATCGGACCAAAAATTTCCTCTTTCATCAATAACATTGAGTGAGTCACCCCAGTGATAAGATTTGGCAACATTTGCCGCTCATTCAACTGGACATCCTCAAGCGTATGAATGGTTGCCCCTTGTTGCTTGGCGTCAGACAAGTAAGTCTGCAAACGTTGATATTGACGCTCATTAACGATCTGGGTTATCGGCACTAGCTGCCCCTTGCGAACAAAACGCTTTTTGTACTTGGCCAAATAGGTATTGATGAACAGCTGCTCTTTACCTTCCGGTAGCAAAATATAGTCAGGGGCAACGCAAATCTGCCCGGCATTGATTGATTTCCCGATCATAATGGCATCGACGGCGCGTTTTATATCAGCATCATCGCCAATGATAACGGGAGATTTTCCACCTAATTCTAACGTCACTGGGGTTAGATTTTTCGCCGCAGCCTGCGCAACCAAACGCCCCACTGACGTCGAACCAGTGAAAATTAGATGATCAAAGGGTAATGATGAAAAACTCTCCGCAATGTCGGCTTCACCTTCGATAGCAAAGATATGATCCTCAAGCGATGCACATATTTCGCTCAGCACTTGATTGGTGTGTGGCGTGTACTCACTGAGTTTGACCATAACGCGATTACCGGCAGCTAACGCGGTCACGACAGGGCCAAGGCTAAGAAAGATTGGAAAATTCCACGGCACAATTACTCCGACGACCCCAACGGGCTGGTACTCAACTTTTACCTTTGACGGTGAGAGCAATAATCCGGCATGACGACGGCTTGGCTTCATCCATTTTTTTACGTGTTTGATGGTGTAATTAATATGGTTTACGGCGGGTAGAAGATCGCTGATCAAACTATCGAATTCGCTCCGGAATCCGTAATCGTTTTTCAATGCCTCAACTAGGTCCTCTTGCCGAGCAAGCAACTGTGCTTTTAAGCGCGTCAGCAACGCGATTCTTTGAACGTGATCTGGGTACGGATCATTGTGATAGTGTGCCTGAACTTGTTGATACAACTGCTCAAGCTCTTGCTTATTTTTGACATGTTCCTTATGCCAGCGATTCAAATCGACCACTTTTTCCATCAATAGCTACCAACTCATTCAAACAATTTACTCATAGTAGTAAGTTTTTACTCTAATGTCGCTAAACAGGTCGCCTGCAATGGTCAATTATTGTCTGAAAAGGAAAACGCAGCGCCATAGACATCAGCTTGTGGGGGACAGGAGCATGTTTCATCGGCGCTGCGTGTAGAACCACCTACCAAATCAGTAAGCCAAATTATTGTGCCACTGAATAAGGAAAGGTAACACTGAGATTTTTTTCCTGCCTTTGTTCCCCATTTGACTGATAACGGCGACTTTTAAACGAAATAATCTGGAAAAAGAGCGAAAACAGGAACAAAATGAGATTTATCATGACTCATTTTAGGAGTGTTTTGCTGTGTCCGAGCTTAACTTGCTGCGCTATTACTCGCGCCTAGTGTCATTTGGTGTCGGTGACGAAGTGAAAACAACCCTGCCAGATGTCGCCAATATCCTCTGCACCAGTCCTCGACATGCGCGCAACCTTCTCAGTCAAATGCAACAACTGGCTTGGCTCACGTGGCAACCAAAATCAGGCCGTAACCAACGTTCAACCTTATTCCTTCGGCCCTCACTCGCTGAATTGAAAAGGCAATTGGCGAGCGAACGAATTTTGCAAGGTCAATATGAAAAGGCGCTGTCACTGCTTAATCACGATCAATTAGCATTTGGTCAACTACTGCAAAGAACCTCCGGCGCATCATTGCGCGAGGGCTTGATGCATATTCAGCTAACCTATAAGCGCGCCTTTGAGCACTTGGTGCCCCATCAATTACAGCGTTCCAGTGAGCGTTATTTACTGCGTCAAATCTATTGCTGTTTAGTGGCAAGTAGTAACGACGGTCAACTTGAAGCCCAACTTGCTCATCATTGGAACTACGATGAATCCTCTCTTGAATGGTCTTTCTTTCTTCGCCCTGGGCTCACTTTTCATAATGGCAAGCCCATTAGCGCTGAATGTATTGTTGCGTTGTTTGACAAACTGGTTCTACTTGACGATTACCGCAGTGAACTCAATCACTTGGTTCGGGTTTATTCACCCGGAGCTAACCGCGTGGTATTTCAACTCAGTGAACCCGACCAAGGCTTTGGAGGGTTGATCTCCGGGGTCAAGTATTCGATTCAACCTCCTGAACAAGTCAACCTATCCGCCCCTATGCTAGTGGTAGGATCTGGGCCCTTCGAAGTGACTGAGCACTCACACACCAAGCTGTGCCTTAGGGCCTTCGAGCGTTATTACGCTTGTCGTGCCTTGACTGATCAAGTGACCATTTGGCATTTAGATGAAAGCGAACTTGGCGACAAGCAACAAATTGAAACCAATCAACCCGGAGCATCACTGCGCCCGTCCTGTCATTACTATGTTGCCCATGCGGTAGGAAAAAGCAAAGCAGTTGAAAGTGAGATCAAGCAGAGCAGAACTGAAGATGGTTGTATGTTTGTGCTATTCAATCAATGCGCCAATATCGTGCTCAGTGAGCAGCAGCGTCGCTATCTCTCGACCTATATTACGCCACAAAAAGTCTACCAGTACCTCGACCAAACTGGCCAGTTGTTCGGCTGTGAACTAGCGAGTAACTTACTGCCGATTTGGCATAAAATTACCCGACCAACCATGCCTAAAACTGACTTGCCGCCACAGATCGATATTGCCATCTACGATTACAGTTCGCTGCGCCATTGCGCTCTCGCAGTCAAACACTTACTTGAGCAACTAGGAGTGACGGTAACTATCAATAGCTATAGCTACCGAGAGCTCACCGCGTTGTCTATCTCGGGCCAATTAACGGAGTCTGTGATTATCACCAACATCAATTTGGACGATAACCGCCACGCCTCGGCGTTTAACAGCTTGTATCATAATCCGATCATCCAACGCTGCATTGGTGAGTCATCCAAGCAGTGGCTAATGGAACACCTCACTTCGCTGCGTGCTCAAACCCAACTACATGACTACTTAGAGGCACTTGAACCGATCGCTTCTGCATTGATCAATCAATTTTGGTTAGCGCCACTGTTTCACCACCGACAAACTCTGCGCTTTCAGGGCGTTTTGAATGATGTTGAACTGACGAACTGGGGTTGGCCAGATATTCGCAATGTGTGGTCGACGGACTGAAATTGAGCAGACAATAATTAGTCCACTCAATTTTCTGTATCGTAAACAGCAGCCTCAAAACGATCAACGCTGACAGCAACTCGAGCTCTGTCAGCGTAATGACTAATGTTGATTGCGTTATCCTTGAGCACAGTTACCTGTGTACGCCAAATAGATTAGCCGACACAAATTATTAGCCAACACTATGCCAATCAATCAGCATTAAGGTTACAGTTTAACAAATACGATTTGCTCTAACTGCAAGCCTGGTTTAACAAAGTCTAACGTCAACTGATAGTAACCCTGTTCAAGTTTAACTTGCAGCCCCTCAACCTTGATCGATTTTCCATCGGTACCGTTGGTTGGTAACGTCTGGCTAAACTCGCCATTAAGCCACAAGCTACACGCAGACTGAGCCAGCGAATCACGGTCGTAGTTCATCACCCCATGACATTGATAGATCCCAGTCTGCTCAACGTAAAACGACAACGTAAGGTTGGTTTTACTGTTGATCTCAATCGGTTGTTCAACACTGTGACACTGCTCAGTTTTTGCACTGTGATGAGCCGAGAAAGCTTTGATCGGATCATAGGCGACAAGCGGGCGCTCCATTGCAGGGGTTTGCAAGATAAAGCGACAGATATTCATCGCACAGCGCTGTAACTCGCCTAATTCTAACGTGCCGTTATCCAACGCCTCGATGGTATCATCGCCCATCGCATTAGTTTTAGCACCATCATTCTCAACCACCATATACAGATCATTTTGCGAACGAATCATAAAGGATGTGAAGGTTTTCGCTTCTTTTCCAGCATGAATTGGATCGTTCATTTTCGCCCACCAATCCGTCATTACAATACCGCGATAGCCCCACTCATCACGCAAGATTGCGGTATTCAGGTCATAGTTAGAAGCCGCCCAATGACCATTAACTGGGTTATACGATGTCATGATAGTCGTCGCATCGCCCTCTTTTACCGCCATTTCAAACGCTTTAATATGTACTTCACGCAACGCCCTTTGTGACATCACGCTGTCCACATCAACACGAGCCGTTTCCTGATCATTGGCTGCATAATGCTTAATTGTTCCGGAAACACCCGCTTGCTTCAGTCCACGAGTTTGCGCAGCGGCCATCACTCCGGTCATCAATGGATCTTCTGAGAAATACTCAAAGTTACGCCCATTAAGTGGATGACGATGAATGTTAATCCCTGGGCCAAGTAATGTATCGATTTGATTGGCTTTGAGCTCTTGACCTACTAAGTTAAACAACTGCTGATTAAGCGGTCTGTTCCACGTACAGCCTAATAGAGTACCAATTGGCACTTGGGTCGCTTTGTGGCCACTGTCCATACGAATACCCGATGGTCCATCGGCAGCGGCAACCACGGGAATACCCAACTCAAATAGCTCATCACTGACACCACCAAACGCAGCCGCTGTGCCTGGCGTGACTTTTGGACTGCACATCCCTTCGCCGCGTACAATGGTTGCTAACTGTTGCGGTGTCATTTGCGCGACAAACTGCTCTAACGTCGCTTGTTGTTGTTTAACGTGATGAAGTTTAATGCCTTGGTCAGCAGTAAACTCGATAGATTGCGGCATGTTGTCTTTAATGCGCTGCGCCATATCAGTCGTACGCAGTGGTACTGACTCATAGGTTAAGGTATACACGCCATCATGATTGCAATCGCCTGGTTTAATTCGCTCAAACGCGGTAATTGGAGCACAAGCCTCCGTCAGAGCTTCAACGACAAAGGTCTCATCCACCTGCCAGTTTGGCTCAACTTTCACCGCTTCACGAACACTTGCACCTACGTAGAAGTGATACTGACCACGCTCAATCACATAACTGTTTTTAAATCCGCTCGCGCCAGTGTCGTCAAAAGAGGCAAGTCGATCTAACGTTAGCTCGATGCTCAACGTCTGAGACTCACCAGGATGGAGTCGCTCTGTTTTCTCAAATCCAACCAAGCTGCGAGCCGCTTTACCTAACGCCCCTTGCGGCGCTGCGACGTAAAGTTGAACCACCTCTTTGCCCGCATAAGTGGAGCCAATATTGGTCACTTTAACGTTGAAACATAGCGTCGTTTGCTTACCTTGACCTTTCACTTCGAGCCCAAGCATTTCGCGTGAGAACTCGGTGTAACTTAAACCAGCACCAAAGGGAAACTGAACGGCCTGTGGCGCAAATGTTTCAAAGTAGCGATAGCCGACGTAAATATCTTCAGCGTAGAGATTGTAATCTTTAGCACCGAAATGAGCCGAAGATGGGTAATCTTCTAATCGGTATGCGATGGTGTCGGTCAAGCGGCCACTCGGTGAAACATTACCACTGAGGATATCGGCTAACGCATGCCCTCCTTCCATACCAGCGGCCCAGCTATACAACACCGCTTTAATCGACTGATGATGTTCAACCGTGGTGAGCCAAGACATATCCATAATGTTAGTGACATTCATCACCACAATCACGTGATCAAAATGCTGGCTAACTTTGCTGAGCATATCGAACTCAGTTTCAGTAAGACGATAACTTCCTGATGCATCCGCGTTGTCTTGGTCTTCTCCAGCAGTACGTCCTATAAACACCACCGCCTTTACCGATTGCTGCGCAGCATCGATAACCAACTGCTCGGTTAGGGGCATTTCTTGTTGGTACCACGGCTCTGCTGCCCAGCCACCGCCGCCATCATCAAATGGGTGATCGGCAATCCACTCTTGATAGATAGCGACCAAGTCTTGGTTGATAGAAATAGTTGCATTGCTGCGCAAACCTTCTAACGCACTGATCGAATAAGGGACATTCACTGCACCACCCGATCCAGTACCACTGCGGTAGGTATCAATTTGGCAGCGCCCAAAAAGTGAAACGGTTTCGTTGCAGCGCAACGGTAAAGTAGCGTCGTCATTTTTGAGTAACACGATCCCTTCTGCCGCCGCTTGGCGACTCACTGGTGCTAAGCTTTGCTGCGCTTGGATAATGAGGTCATTGTTCATCTGTACACTCTATTCGTTATTAAGGTGAAGCGTAGAGGGCTGGCGAATACAGCCATAACATGTAAACCGATACGCTTTATATTCAAAACATAGTAGACTTGGATTACGCGCAATTCTACGAATATAGCGACAATAAAAAGGAAAAAAACGACATGACACCGCGCTATCGACTTCGATCACATCAACGTTATCAACATCTGAACTTTGCTTTTGTCGATGGAGACCATAAAACCGACTTCGCAATGCACAAGCATGATTTTTCAGAGCTGTTTTTGGTACTCGAAGGCAGTGGCAAGCATGTGGTTTCAAAATATGAATACCCTTTGAACACTGGCGACATTTTTGTTATCAACGGTGATACAGAGCACGGGTTCAAAGACGTCGATAACCTCAAACTGATCAATCTAATGTTCGATGCATCGTCGCCTTTTTTTGAGTTGCCTTCTATGCGCGCACTGTCCGGTTATCAAGCGCTGTTCAAAATTGAGCCGATAGCCCGTCAAACCAGTGAATATAGCGCCAAGCTTACGCTCAGCCGTGAGCAGTTACCGCAGGCTGCGACTCTATTAGAACAAATTCGTAACGAATACCAACAAGCAGAACCTGGCTTTGAGATCGTCATCAGCAGCCTAATGCAGCAATTGGTGGTCAAACTGGCTCGGCTTTATCACAAGCAGCAACTTGATACCCCTCAAACCACCTTTGCACTTAGCCGCGCCTTGGTATACATAGAGCAACACTTCACCGATAGCCATATCGACATTGAACACATCGCCAATGCAGCATTTGTTAGCTCAAGGCAATTGCAGCGTTTATTTCGTCAATACTTTGAGTGTTCACCAATGCAATACCTGCGCACACTGCAGCTTAACTATTCACATCAGTTGATCGTTGACGAAAAGGTAGGTTCGGTTCAGGTTATCGCCGAGCGAAGTGGTTTTAGTGACAGCAACTATTTTTCTAAGTGCTACAAACAACAATTTGGTCAAACCCCGCGTACAGACATAAAAAAAGCCGCTACACAGATGAGCGGCAAAGGCGATAACGAGGAGCAAGTCCTGTATCAGAGATAATAGGTCAACAAAGTGTTGTGACTAATAATGGATAATAATGAAAAAAGAAGGCGTGCCTCTTGGCTAGACATGCCCTCACTATTTACTCAGTTGATTACCACCACATATCAGCTTGGATGCCAACGATAAAGTCACTATCACCGTTGTTGGTTCCTGCGTCCGATAAATAAGTCGCTAAGAAACGAATTTCTGGTGCAGGCCCCATACCAGTATTAACAACAACAGTCGGTGCCAAAGTGGCTTTAACGACATTTGAGCTGCTAGTGTCGCCGTTTACAGCTTCCACTTCAGAGTATTGATAACCAAATTCAGTCGCAACGAAGAAGCTTTCTGAAACGTTGTACGTTGGGCGAACCATTGCTGACATCCAATAATCGTTACCACCATCATCGTAATCGTTGTACTGTGCTTGTAATGAGGTAAAGTAGTTCATCTTGCTCTCTTGAGGAAAGAAACCACCCCATGTTAAAAAGCGTGCTGAATTGTCACCATCTTTAACCTGAGTCAAGAAACTCTGACCTTGACCACGAGGCGTGCCCGGCTTGTATGCATTGTACTCGGTCATTGTACCACCCAGTAATTGTCCTGCTCCCAAGCCATTACCGTACTGACCGATCACTTTTGAAAAGCCATTTCCAGGTAAACCCCACAAGCTGTCTAAGTGGTAAATGCCCGTAATTTCGAAACCCGTTTCAGCGAAATCAGTTTCAATGGTATCATCAACGCTGTTGTAGTTATCAGGTAGGTATTTACCCATAGCGTGCAACTCGAACTTACCAAAATTGACCCCAACATGAACTGCATGCATAGTGTTGTTGGTGTTGTCTCCCCAACGACCACCATCATTGTCACTTTTGTCACTCGAAATATAAGCAAAGTCCCATTTATTTCCACCAAGTTCAACGCCTTCGATACCGACACCTGTACCCGACATATCTGTGTAGAAAAAATCCGTCATGAAGATGTAATTATCCTTACCGTAGAATCGCTTACCGCCCCATAATGTGCCCGTTTCGGTGACACCATCAAATTCGACAAACGTTTCCATAATCCCAATGTCACTTGAGTTGACGTTCGAACCTAGTTGATTGTTGGCAGTATTGTGGTTATCTGCACCCGCTCGGGTTTTAATTCGAATTGCTTTGCCGTTATCTAAGTTAAAGTTTTTTTGCAATGCTAATTCATAGTGGTTATCAGACTCAATACCAAGACGGCCCAATGTTTCTTTAGATGCTGGGAATTTAGCTCGTTTCAAATCATCTTCAACACTAAAGAGTGCTCCTGCACGAAAATACCCGTGAAATTCAAAACCATCGGTAGTTTCAGCGTAAACCGAAGGTACAACGGCCATTGAGGTCACTGCGCTGAAACAGGCAAGGGTAAGCTTAGATAATTTCATAATAACTCCATGTTCTCGTTTTGTTTACGCTAAAGAAAGCGCTTTCTTATGATTTTTAAAAATTAGCCAACATCTTTGAAAAAGCAGAGACTCATCTAGCTTCCCCCACTGCTTGGACCAAGATAAACATTCATTGTTGGCTTGATGAGTATTTTATGGATAACCGACACCTACAAAAAGTGATCAAAACCACAAAGAAAGCGCTTTCAAAATGAGGCGGATCACAACATGGTAAAGAATTGAATCAAATGTTGAAGACTAAAAAGCCCCGCTGATAATCAAGCGAGGCTTTGGGTAATATTTAATAACTAGTCCGCAACAAATCGAATATTAGCGATCTCTACAGAAAGGTTTTCACCATCTAATCCTTCAACAACCAAGGGATTTATTACAGAACTAAGGTCAAATTTACTGCCGGGTGAGTAACGGTTATCTTCTGCCAAAAAGTCACTAACTGCAATGCTATAACGGTGCCATCCACCATCGGCAAGTAGACCAGTACTTGTTTCACTAAGGCTGATATCACTGACATTCGGCCAGCCACTATCCATCTTTATTAACACATCACTATTTGAACCTAGATCGGTAATTTTAATATCAAACTGCAACCACCAATTGGCATAATCGCTCATGTCGACGGCTGGATTTGCCGCAATAAATAGATTACCCGCCCCATTAAAATCAGCTTTAATAACGCCATCAATCAAGGTGAGTCGATCCTCTCCATCCGGATTATAACCATCGAGTACAAAACCTTCCGCTACGTCATCGCTAAGTAGAGTAAGAGGTTTTACTAAGATAATGTGATTGATCTTAAAAGCAAGATTGCTGTTATTAATAGGTTCAAACACCACTGGATTAACTATCGATGCGAGATGGAATCCATTGACCCCTTGAGCAACGAAGTCATCGATGGCAAAGCGAAAAGTCTTCCACTGTTCAACGGTTGGCAATTGAGAGAATGGTATATTCAATGTCGCTAGAGCCGGATAACCACTGTCCATTTTGATCGCTAAGTCACTCGCATTTCCGCCAACATAGCTCAAGTCGAAAGATAGTTCACCTCCAGAGAAGTCGCTTAAATCAATAGACTCTCCGAGTGCCTCTATATACGCATTACCACTATCAATAATACTGATGTTGATACCGGAAGCATCGATAGAACGCGTATCATTACTGCTATCATCCCAACCATTTAAATTAAAGCCTTGGCTAAGGTCACCGTCACTAAAGAGGGTTAGACTTAATGCCGATAGATCGATATCGCTAGGGAAACTCGGCTCTGTGACGCCCGAGTTTTTCACAGCCTGTTTTGATACATTGCTCGCACAGCCTTGCCCCGTTTCGAGATCAACACTACATTGATAAACGCGAACATAGTCGATTTGCATCTCTGCCTGTTCAATGCTCGAATCAATCCCCCCATCATTGACTGATGTAGGCCAGTTTCCACCCATCGCTAGGTTGAGAATCAAGTGAAAGTCTTGATTATATGGGGCATCACCACTCCCACTGATCCAGTTGCCTTGCTCATCTTGATAGTGTGACCACCACCCTTCACTGGTTTGGGTCGCATAGTGCACATCGTCCACATACCAACGGATTTCGCCTTTTTCCCACTCTATTGCATAAGTATGAAACTTAGCAGTAGGCCCACTCTTACTATCAGAAAAATCGTATGCCTCTCCAGAGTAAACATTGTTCGGCCAGGATTTACCGTAATGTAACGTTCCATGGACACGATTTTCTGGCTTAACTTCATCGCCCTCTTGATAGGCTGTACCTAAATTGACCGCCTCCATGATATCAATCTCACCAGAAGCAGCCCAACCTCCATACACCCAGTCGGTTGGCAACATCCAGATAGCAGGCCAGGTTCCTTGACCTTGAGGTAGCTTGGCACGAACTTCAAAACGGCCATACTTCCAATCTGCCTTATTCATAGTACGTAAACGTGCTGATGAGTAAGGGAGAGTCGTTGTGGTTTGACCATAACCGTCACTACCCTCAACCTGATCCGGGCCAGTCGTTTCTCCTTTTAAGAGACGAATGACCAGCTTCCCGTTCGAAACAAACGAATTTGCGCTGTCATCGACATAACATTGCTGTTCGGCATTGCCTCCCCCCCAACAATTAACTTCATGAGTCCATTTATCAGCGTCAATGTCACGCCCTTCAAATTCATCATGCCAAACCAGTTGCCATTTTGATTGATTACAACCCACTAGTAATAAGGGGAGTAAGCTAACTAAGGCTAATTTTTTTGTATTTTTCAAAGTCTATTTCCTGCTCTATTTTTGAAAGCGCTTTCTCATAAAAGCATGAACACTGAGATTTTTTTCTCTTGGATCGGAGACTAAAACAATAACTTCCATTAACAGTCATCTATAACATATTGAAAAAATATACGTTATTAAGAACTCCTTCCCCCTAAAAAGCTTATTGAAGTTGATGATGGATTTATGTGATCATTGGCATCAAGAAAGCGCTTTCTTAAGCGTTAGTTCACAATTATTTATCTAAATTGAATCAAACTACAGCAGCAGTGATGAAAGTTCCGATAGAATCAACAGCAGTGAGGCTAGCCAACTTATGCTCAATAAATTGGCAGCACTGTCCACCTAATTTTTAAATGGATAAGGTACTTACCATTGATAACCATTAAAGAAGTGTCAGAATTGGCTAAAGTCTCTCAGTCAACCGTTTCCCGAGCACTTAACGGCCACCCTACCGTCAAAGAGGCGAATCGTAATAAGGTCTTCGAAGCCATCGAACAATTAGGGTATAAGCCCAACGCCTTCGCTCAAGCCTTAGCATCAAGTCGTTCGAACAGTATTGGTATGCTGGTCGGCTCATTGGATGGCCCTTTTTATGGACCTTTGATGCATTACGCTGAAGATACTGTTCGACAGAAAAATAATTACCTTATCGTCACCAGTGGCCAAGAGTCTTATGAAAAGGAGCAAGACTCGATTAATTTTCTTCGCTCTAGGCAGGTCGACGGTCTAATCATTCACTCAGATAAACTCTCTGATGACGAATTGATTAAAGTAGTCGAAGACAACACATCGACCATCATCCTCAACCGTTGCATTCCTGAAGTCGCCGAACACTGTATCTATATCGACAATGAGCTGGGTGGTTACTTAGCCACCAAACACTTGCTTGAGCTTGGTCATACTCGCGTTGCGTGTATCACTGGGCAATTGAGTAAAGGCGATAGTCGCGATCGATTACAAGGTTATCGCAACGCTTTAGCCGAGTTTGGCCTTCAATACGATGCAAACCTGGTGGTCGAAGGTCGCTTTGACCATAACGGTAATCACGATAAAGCAAGACGTCTACTCGACCGCGCTCCCGATATCAGCGCCATATTTTGTCAAAATGATAATATTGCTCTGGCTGTATATGACATCGCAATTGAAAGAGGCATCAAAATAGGTAAAGACTTGTCCGTGGTAGGTTTTGATAATGACAGCCACAGTCAGCATATCCGCCCTAGGTTAACGACCGTCAACTTCCCAGTTGAGGAGATGGGCACTGAAGCCGCGCATGGTGTTTTATCTTTCGTAAACAAAGAGGCACTAACGATTAAACATCGTTTAGAGCCAGAGTTGGTTATCCGTGAGTCGGCGGGCGCTTTTGAATAATAGTGCTTAATAACAACTCGGTATTTTGCAATAAAAAGTGATGATGACAAAGGTGCTCTCATAGAGCACCTAATACAACCTTGATTATCGATAAATCATAGGCAGTAATGGATTCTCAAGCGCAATGCTATCACGACTCTCCATATCCACAGCTTTTAGTACCTTGGCAAAATGTTGTATAAATAGCTGATCAAAACAGCCATTATTGATGATTATTTTTAAACCTTGCTCTAGCTGCATTGCCAGTTGAGGTTGCGATGAATTGACGTAGAAAACCACAGGAAAAGAATATCTAAGCGCTTTGGTTGGCTCAATCATTAACGATGCAGTATGCGTATCATACTGTTGTAAAACTTCATCGGCTTCATTGGCACCAAGAGTCAGAAAATCAACTTTACCCTGTGCAAGCCAAGTCAACATTTCAGCTAAACTGCCCTTCTCTTTGACGTTGTAACCATTATGTCGGAATAATTCAGCATCAACCCAAGTATTTGGCACACCAACACATTGTTGCTTAAGCTCATCTTCTGACATGTGAGCAAATTCACCTTGACGTGAGTGATGAATTATCGGAACACGCCAACCTAATAGGCCCTTGCATAACGGCGTTGGAACCTCAATAAAGTCACGCCCCATAAATTTGCGATTGCCTGCCACTGTAACAAGTAGATCAGCGCCGTTATCAAGCACAGCCCCTTCATCATCTGCATTGGGGTAATCGGTCATGTCATTATGTACTTGCTCATCAATACCAATGTGATGTAGAACAAGTTCAAGCAGTTGATGTTCATAAGCCTGCCTTGCAGCGGACTTATTTCCATTCCAGAAGTGGATCATAGACGACTCTTTAATGGCTAAAATCATCAGCAAACTTTATCCAATCCGCCCACCAAAGAAAGCGCTTTCTTTCATTTTGTACTGAAATGTGACACCTCGCAAATTTACTGATAAAAAAGACGTGATCTGACTCAAACAATTGCCTCAACTCCCCTTAAAGTACGTCCTCTATTCAGCGATAAATCTATCTGAAAAAAGTTTGATTAAAATCAAAGTCATCACTTTAACTAACTAATTTAAAAGAAAATTAACTCCAAAAGACCATTGGAAAAACTTTTTGAAACTTGAGCTAATTTCTGTGATCCACAATGAAGTTTACGCACAAAAGTTTGAAATCCTCCTACTATCGGCATAAAACGACTGCAAGAAAGCGCTTTCTTAAGTGCTTCGGGGGATGAACAAAATACATAACTAAATAAATAAGGACGATGTGATGCATAAGAAAACTCTGGTCGCTACGCTTGCTACCAGCATGCTTTTATCAGCGACTGTTCAAGCAGACGAAATCAAGCAAGGCGGTACGTTAATAGTTCCAATCATTAACAATGGCTTTGTTGAAAACTTTAACCCCTATACAACCAAAGATATTCTTAATGGAACCATGTTTGAACCGCTAATGGTTCATAACAACATGACTGGTGATATTGACTACCGCCTTGCCGAGTCATACCAGTATTCAGACGATCTTAAAACGCTGACAATTAAAATTCGAAGCGGTCTCACTTGGTCGGACGGTTCACCATTGACTGCAGAAGATATTGCCTACAGCTATACCATGCCAAAAGAAGCTCCAGCTTTCGACATAAAAGGTTTTTGGGGCGAGTCTGGTAACCTGAAGTCAATCGATGTAATTGATAACGTGACGGTACAATTTAACCTTAAAGAGGCTGACTCTACCTTTATTCTTCACGTCAGCGCGTATCATATCGTACCTAAGGCTCAGTGGTCGAAAGCCAAGGATTTGACCACATTTACTAACCCGAATCCAATCGGTAATGGTCCGTTTACTGAGGTTAAGTATCAACGTGCTCAACAGATGGAACTGTGCCGCAACCCTAACTACTATTTAGCCAACGAAAATCGCCCTTACATTGACTGTGTAAACTTCCGCTCGTTCAGTGATAACTCACAAGTTCAACCCGCTCTGATTCGTGGAGAAATCGATTGGGGTTCAAACTTTATTGCTGATATTGACCGTACTTATGTCGATTTAGATAAAGAGAACAACCATTACTGGTACCCAGCGAATGATGCGATTCACCTATATGTAAACACGAAAGAAGCACCGTTTGATGATGTTAAAGTTCGTCAAGCACTTTCCATGGCACTGGACCGTGAGTCAATTGTCGAGTTTGCAGCCTACGGCTATCCAACCGTGAACTACAACGTAGGCGGTATCGCTGAACTTTATTCGCCGTATATCGATCACGACTTAAACAAAGAATACGCATCTTTAACTCAATTCAACCCTGAAAAAGCCAACAAACTATTGGATGAAGCGGGATTGAAAGATACCAATGGCGATGGCATCCGCGAAACCAAAGATGGCAAGCCATTTGAGTTTGATATTGAAGTAGTAAACGGTTGGACAGACTGGATCCAAGTGGTTCAGATGGTGTCTGAGTACTACCAAGAAGTCGGCATCAAAGCCAATGTAAAAACGGTTGACTGGTCGGTTTACGACGAAAACTTGAAGAAAAGCACCTACAGCATGTCGATCAACTGGTCGATGGTTGCTGCAGACCCAATTCTTGCTTTCCAAGAGTACTACCACACCTCTCGTATTGGCGTAACTTGGCATGCAGGTCACGGTGTGCATAGCCCAGAAGTCGATCAGATGATCGAAGCGTTTGGCCGCACTTCTGATACAGAAAAACAGCAAGCGATCATTGATGATCTACAGCGTTTCACCGCAGAGAACATCCCGTTTATTCCATTGTTTTCTAATGCGACTTGGTTCCAGTACAGCACTAAGAAGTTCACTGGTTGGCCAACAGCAGAAAACCCATACGTTCAGCCAGTATTTTATGATGCAGGTAAGCGTGTGATTATCCTTAATAACTTACACCTTAAGTAACTCTCCATCGCATGGTCGTGGCAGTGCCATGACCATGCTTAATTCAGTTTAAGGTAATTTTATGTCGTTTTTATTTCGCCGATTTGGCTTTTATTTTACCGCTTTCCTAGTAGCAATTACTTTTAACTTTGCGCTACCAAGGATTATGCCTGGTGACCCAGTGGCCGCTTTATTCGCAGCTTCTGCGGGCCAGATGGACCCATCTCAGATGGACGCTGTACGCGAGATGTACGGCTTCGTAGATGGCAATATTTTTGTTCAATATTTCTCTTACATTAAAAGTGTCTTCACCCTTGATTTGGGACCTTCAGTACTGATGTTCCCTGTCAGCGTCATGGACGTTATCGCAATGACGCTACCTTGGACTCTTTTTCTCGCACTAGGCTCTTTGATCGTCGCCTTAATTATCGGCGTTAGCATCGGTACTTATGCGTCATATCGCCGTGAAGGGTTATTCGGTCAGTTTGTTCCACCGATTCTTGCATTTATCAGTAACTTCCCATACGTGGTAACAGCATTATTACTGTTTTACTTTTTTGGTTTAAAGATGGAACTGTTGCCGCTTGCATACACTTATGACCAAAGCTTAGAGCCAAGTTTCAGTTGGGAATTTATCTCCAGTGTTCTTAAGCATGCCGTATTACCTGTTGGTTCAATGGTTGTAGTCGGTATTTCGACTTGGGTCTTTAACATGCGCAACGCGATGATCAACGTGCTCGGTGAAGACTATGTCACTATGGCAGAAGCCAAAGGCCTTAGCAGCTTCCGTGTGATGTCTCGTTACGCTGGCCGAAATGCGATTCTTCCAGTTGCCACAGCGATTGCAATGGCGATTGGCTTCTCGTTCGCAGGTTCAATCATGACGGAGATCGTTTTTAACTATCAAGGTCTGGGAAATGTACTTCTCAATGCGATCAATGCACGTGATTACCCTCTAATCCAAGCGATTTTACTTATTCTTGTAACCGCAGTCCTCGCCGCTAACTTCATTGCGGATTTACTGTACGTTTGGCTTGACCCACGAATCTCTAACTAAGGTGCATCATGGATAACTTATTGAACCCAAATGTCGATCCGAATGAACCTGTGATTAAACAGTCGACATTTTATTGGAAAAACATCAAACAGAAACTGCATGGTTTGTACAATTTCTTCTATGGCAACCCACCAGCTATCATTGGCACCTTCTTGCTCACTGTCGTGCTGATAGGAACACTATTCGCACCTGTGCTCGCCACGCATGATCCAGAGAAACGAGTTGCAAGGCCACACGAAGCCCCAAGCGCAGAGCACTACTTCGGTAGCACGCGTTCTGGACGAGACGTATACAGCCAAGTGCTATATGGAGGCCAAAAAACGTTGTCGGTTGCTCTAACGGCTGGTGTTATCGCCATGACGCTCGCGGTAGTGGTTGGTTTAACCGCTGGATATTTTGGTGGCAAAATCGACGAGCGTTTGAACTTCCTGACCAACGTATTCTTGGTGTTCCCGCAGCTCCCCTTATTGATCGTACTAGCGGCCTTTTTTGGGCAAGTCGGTTCCGGGGTCATCGCCTTGCTGCTCGGGATCACTTCCTGGCCGTGGGGTGCCCGTGTTATTCGCTCACAAACCATGGCGATTCGCAGTAAAGAGTTCATCATTTCAGCAGAAGTGATGGGGGAATCAAAAGCTCGCATTATTTTTATCGAAATACTACCGAATCTAATTTCTATCGTATTCGGTGGTTTCTTGGGCGCGGTTATTTATGCAATGGGCGCAGAAGCGGGGCTTGGTTTCCTAGGTCTCAGTGATGCCACAGAAGTCAGTTGGGGCTCGATGCTTTACTGGGCGCAAACGTCCGCATCACTCTACACCGGCGCTTGGTGGGAAATGTTAGTGCCAGCGATTGCACTAGCAATAACTGGCGGCGCGTTGGCTTTAATCAACATGTCGATTGACCAAGTCAGTAACCCGAAACTAAGAACTGGCCCACATATGAAACTGTGGCGCAAACTAAAGTTAGAAGCAGATAAACGTAGAGGTCTAAAATGAGCACCCTATTAGAAATCAATAATCTGTGTGTCGATTACGTCTCTCCGAATGGCGTAGCACGTGCTGTCAACAATGTTAGCTTAAAGATTGCAGAAGGCGAAACCCTGGGTATCGCAGGTGAATCAGGCTGTGGCAAAAGTACCCTCGCCTTTGCTATTTCTCGACTGCATAAAGCACCGGCACTGATCTCCGAAGGTGAAATCCTATACAAGGGTCAAGATATATTGAAGATGACGGACCGCCAGCTACGTGACTTCCGTTGGAATGACGTGTCAGTGGTTTTCCAAAGTGCAATGAACTCTCTCAACCCAGTGATTACCATCGGTGAACAACTTACCGATGTTATCCTCGCACACCGAAAAGTGCGCTATCAACAAGCTCATGATCGCGCAGTGGAACTGCTTAAAGTCGTCGGTATCCATGCAGACCGCATGGCAAGTTTTCCACACCAACTGAGTGGCGGAATGCGTCAACGTGTGGTCATCGCTATTGCTCTCGCACTGGAGCCAAAATTGATCATCATGGATGAGCCAACAACGGCGCTCGACGTGGTGGTAGAACGCGAGATTCTTAACGAGCTCTATGATCTTAAAGAAAAATTTGGTTTTTCAATCCTATTCATAAGCCACGACCTGAGCTTGATGGGTGAAATCGCCGACCGAATTGGTGTGATGTACGCTGGCAACCTAATTGAGCTTGGCGATGCTAAGCGTGTGTTTAGTCAACCCGATCATCCCTACAGCCAAGGGCTTATCTCTTCTTTTCCGACCATTCACGGACCAAAAGAGCGACTATATGGTATTCCGGGCAATCCCGTGAACCTACTGAAGATTCCGCAAGGTTGTAACTTCCAAGAGCGCTGCACTAAGTGTAATGAAGTATGTTCGCAACAAGAGCCGAGACTTATTGCTAACCGACCTAACCATCAAGTGGCCTGTCACCTAGTAGAGGAAATGTAAGATGGAGCTTATCGAAAAACATCAAACTATTTTATCTATTGAAAACTTGGTAAAAGACTTTCCTATCGGTCAATCGAAAAACATGATGCGTGCCGTCAATGACGTGTCATTTGAACTCAAGAAAGGTGAAGCACTTGCCATTGTAGGTGAGTCAGGCTCTGGCAAAAGTACAGGTGCCCGTATTCTTACCCGCATTTATGACAAAACGGCCGGAAATATTACCTTCAAAGGACAACCTTTGGATGAATATATCAAACAGCATGGTGAACTTGAGTACGCTAGACAAGTGCAGATGATCTTCCAAGACCCATTTGGCTCACTTAACCCAGTGCACAGCATCTATCATCACATTGCACGACCATTATTAATTCATAAACGAGCTGAAAAAGAGGCGATCCCGAAACTTGTCCATGACTTACTTGAATTGGTCGGCCTTAGCCCTGCCAAAGAAACAGCGGAAAAGTTTCCCTATGAATTGAGTGGCGGTCAACGTCAGCGTGTGGCGATTGCACGTGCTTTAGCGGTCGATCCTGAAGTCATTCTTGCCGATGAACCGATTTCGATGCTTGATGTGTCAGTTCGCCTTGGCATCTTAAATCTCATGTCCGATCTCAAAGATAAGCATGGTATTTCTTTCATGTACATCACGCACGACATCGCAACCGCACGATACTTTGCCGAGAAAACCGCGGTGATGTACGTCGGTCATATGGTGGAATGGGGTAGCAGTGATAGCGTGACACAAAACCCACAGCATCCTTACTCGAAGCTATTGCTGTCAGCAGTACCTGAGCCTGGTCAATCCGGCCGTCGTGAACTGTTAGCGAAAAAAGGTGACATTCCATCTTGGAAACCAAGCAGTGTCGGTTGTCCATTTGCGACCCGATGTTTGAAAGCGAGCGAGGAGTGTACCCAATCCATTCCTGAGCCGACTCAAGTGGGCCAAGACCACTACGTTCGCTGCCATCACCTATAATTAATACAATTTATTCGACTCCTTCTCGCCAAGTCATGCGCACAACGCGTTGACTTGGTAAGGGCTAGTATTGCCTGAAACAAGAGAAGAAGTCATATAAGGACAACCGATTATGAACCTTGACTACTTATCAGAACTTGCTGTCACTGGACACTTTGTCGATTTAGACGGCGAGCGCTTCTACAAGATCGCCAACGTCGATCAAATGTCACCATTTTTCATTAGCGTAGTTTCAGCAAGCGATCACTGGCTGTTTATTTCGTCTACAGGCAGCTTATCAGCCGGTCGAATCCGCCCAGAGAACGCTCTATTTCCTTATCGCTCAGTCGATCATATTCATGAGAACGCCGAAAATACTGGCTCAAAAACCATCGTTAAAGTTCATACCGAGCAAGGTGTGACGGCACTATGGGAACCGTTCAACCGTTTCCATGATGGCCTCTATCACACTGAACGTCACCTGTACAAAAACACCATTGGTGACAAAATTGTGTTTGAAGAAATCAACCACAGCCTAAAGCTCAAATTCCGTTACAGCTGGAGCTCAAGTGAGCGTTTTGGTTTTGTTCGCCATAGCCAAATTACCGATCTATCTGGTCAAGAACGTCAACTTGAATTGATTGATGGTCTACAGAACTTGTTGCCATCAGGCGCGCCTCTTGCCGCACTCCAAACGCGCAGCGCACTGGTTGACGCTTACAAATGGAACGAGCAAGTCGACGACTCATCAATGGCACTGTACACCATGTACGCTAAACTCAGCGACCGCGCCGAGCCAGCAGAGTCATTGCTATCGACTGCAGTATTCTCACTTGACCAAAGTAATAGCCAATTGTTACTTAGCAGCGAACAACTGGGCGCATTCCGCCGTGGTTTAACTATCAACAGTGAAAACCTGACCAAAGGTGTGCGCGGCAGCTACTTACTGCATAAATACCTCACTCTAGCAGGCAACCAAACGCAAGATTGGCGCATAGTGGCCGACATCGATAAAGGCCATAAAGAGATTAATGAGCTCACCGAGCTATTATCAAACCCTAGTCAGCTTGGTTTGCTGGTTGAGCAAAGTATTGCAGATAACCAACGCGATCTGATCACACTGATGTCGGGCGCCGATGCTTGGCAATTAACCGCAGATGAAAACACCAGCGTCCATCATTATGCTAACGTACTGTTTAATAACATGCGTGGTGGCGTGATTGAAAACAACTACCGTTTAGACAAAGCTGATGTGGTAAAAACGCTCAACAATGCCAACAAAAAAGTCGCCACTAAGCACGCGGCATTTTTTGCTGACCTGCCAGAGAACTTCACCCATGCCGAGCTGATTCGCCAAGCAAAAGACCGTGGTGATGCGCAGTTGATTCGCCTTAGCTACGAGTATCTGCCATTAACGTTTGGCCGTCGTCATGGTGACCCAAGCCGTCCTTGGAACCATTATGAAATCAAACTTAAAGATGAGAACGGTGAGCGCTTACTTTCTTATCAAGGCAACTGGCGTGATATCTTCCAAAACTGGGAAGCGATTGCACTGAGCTATCCTGGCTTCATTTCATCTTTTATCGCTAAATTTGTTAACGCCTCAACGATCGATGGCTATAACCCATACCGCATTACCAAAGATGGCATAGATTGGGAACTGCTGGAAGCAGACGATCCGTGGAGCAATATTGGCTACTGGGGCGATCACCAAATCATCTATCTACTTAAGTTCCTTGAGTTGGCAGACAAGTACCAAAGCGAAGAGCTGGCTGAGATGCTAACCAGCGATATTTACAGCTACGCCAACGTTCCCTATAAACTGTGCGATGTAGAACAACTGTTCGCGAACCCAAAAGACACCGTCTCTTTTGATCAAGAGCTCCAGACAGAGATCGAACAACGAGTTGCCGATCTAGGTAGCGATGGTCGCCTATTAGTTGAACGCGACAATGAGGTTTACACGGTAAACTTAACTGAAAAAATCATGGTACCACTGCTGTCTAAACTGAGTAATCTTGTTCTCGACGGTGGTATTTGGCTCAACACACAACGTCCTGAGTGGAACGATGCCAATAACGCGATTGTTGGTAATGGCTTATCGATGGTCACTCTGTACTACATGCGTCGTTACGTCGCCTTTATGCAGAAACTACTGACTAATGCACCAAACGATATCTCAATTTCTAAAGAAGTCGTTGACTGGATGCTATCCATTCACAAGGTACTGCAAGATGCCTGCAAAGAGATAAAGCAAGAAACAGTAACGCGTCAAACACGTAAAGCTATTTTGACTCAATTAGAGAAAGCATTTGAGCTTTACCGTAGCCGTGTTTATCGCATGAAAGGCTTCTCGGGCAAAACCAATGTCGAGCTTTCAGCACTACAAGACATGCTTGCCACAAGCATGAACGTGCTTGATTCAAGCATTGAAAACAACTTACGAAAAGATGGTCTATACAACGCTTACAACATCGTTACTTACTCGGGAGAAAGCCTCAATATTGATGAACTCTACCCTATGCTAGAAGGTCAAGTTGCCGTACTTAGTGCCGGTGTTCTCACACCAAAACAAGCGGTAACCTTATTGGATAACCTTTTTGCCAGCGAAATGTACCGCTCCGATCAAAATAGCTTCATGCTCTACCCTGATCGCGATTTACAACGCTTTATGCAAAAGAATCATATTCCTCAAGCAGAGGTAGAAAATAGTAAACTTCTTTCTGCCATGCTTGAAGCAAAAGACCAACGCATCATCAACTGCGATTCAAAAGGTCAAATTCACTTCAATCCAAGCTTTGAAAATGCCGAGTTCTTAAAACGTGCATTACAAAAAGTCAAAGCCGACTACACACAAAGTGATAACGAGAGTTTAGAGTCGGTGCTATCACTGTACGAACAAGTGTTTAACCATAAGGCCTTTACTGGTCGTTCTGGCACTATGTTTGGTTACGAAGGCTTGGGCTGCATTTACTGGCATATGGTTTCTAAACTGCTACTCGCTGTGCAAGAAAACTACTTGGCTGCGCGTGAACTTGATGCAAACAGCACTGAAACCGCGCAACTGGCCGATTACTATTACAAGGTCCGTGCAGGTATCGGTTTCAACAAAACACCAGACAACTACGGCGCCTTCCCGACCGACCCATATTCACATACGCCAAAACAAGCGGGTGCCCAGCAACCGGGTATGACAGGTCAGGTAAAAGAAGAAGTGATCACACGTTTTGTCGAGCTCGGTATCGAAATTAAACACGGGCGTATCATCATTAACCCAACGCTACTGAATCAAAGTGAGTTCCTTAGCCAAAGCGCGCAATTTGATTGCCTCAATGTGAGTGGTGAAAATTGCAGCTATGCGGTTGACGAAGGCCAACTGGCATTCACCTACTGCCAAGTGCCATTCATCTACCAGAAAGGTGATAGCGCAAACATTACTTGCGTGTTCAGTGATGGATCGAGTGAAACATTCAATACTCTCGAATTATCAACATCACTAAGTGAAAACATCTTTGCACGTAATGACCAAATCAAAAAAGTGAAGGTCACTATCCCAGCAACAATGTTACGACAATAATTTAATTAACCACATTTAGGTTATGCGGGCAGCTAGGGGAGATTTCGGGGGAGATCTTGGTTGCCCGCTTTTTTATGTGCACTCACCTATCGCTAACTATTTGTGTAAACTCCGATTTATCGCTAGAGTGAATACAATAAAGCTATTTATAACAAGGATTCACTATGAAACTTTCCCCTACTGCACTCGTTCTTTCTGCCCTCCTAATCTCATCGCCAACTTTTGCCGCCAAGCCTGAATGGGCGGGGAAAGGAAAACCAGATCTTGAAGAGATAAAAACCTTTGCTGACGCACAAAAAGTGAGCGCCGAGGTGGAACAGCGAGAACAAGAACTCGATCAGCTTATCGATGAAAAGAAAACAAAAGCGAAAAAAGCCAAAGGAAAAAACAAACAGAAAATCGAGCAAGAAATCGAACAATTAGAAGATGAAGCTGACGAGCTTGATGAGGCCAAACAACAACTCAAGCAGAAGCAAAACAAGCTCAAAACTGACCAAGACAAGCAGTCAAAAGGCTTAGCAAAACAACAAGAGAAAAAAGCAGGTCAGGAGCGCAAAGAGCAAGGTAAAGGCTCGGAGCAAGGTCAACAACAGCGCGAAGAAAACAGCAAGAAATGGTGGAAGTTCTGGGAGTAGTTAACGACTAAACCTGACACATTTAACCAGGTGTAGTGACTCTCTTAAATCCTACACCTTGCCTTGATTCAAGCGAACTGCCAGATTTGATAAAAAATCTGCCAATAGCTTAGAAGTGGACAAAGCGTGCTTCGGAAAGTTTACTACATCAGGTTTCGAGTAATTTTAATCTGTTGATTTGAGGAGCGCTAATTTTAAATTAAACGTTATTGGCATTAAGCCAAACTCCATTTTCTTTGTGTGCTAGTAACGTTCCAATAAGATCTCTGAGCTCAATTCTACTTGTAAAAAATGGAGCGCAAGACGAAGCTGATATTTTGGCGCCTTTTAAGCCACGCATAAAAACCGTTTCTAATCTTAATGTGTTATTTTTTTCGTTAATATATTTAATATTAAATGTTGGCATAATTATCTTCTAGTTTATTGTTGGTATTTTTATAGTTTAAACCAAAAGTTTTTCCAGAAATAAGTGCGTGAGGAATGCATCTTTTAAGGGGGGAAAGCAGTTGATTGGCTATTTTGAGGGGGGAGGTATAGAGGTGGTTGATAACCACCTCTATTTAAATCAGTTTAAGCAACGACAACATTCGCAGCTTGAAGGCCTTTTTGACCTTGCTCTACATTGAAAAGAACCTTTTGGCCTTCAATTAGAGTCTTAAAACCTTCTGAAACGATAGAGTTGAAATGAACGAATACGTCAGCACCGCCATTATCTTGAGTCAAAAAGCCAAAACCTTTACTTTCGTTAAACCATTTTACAGAACCAGTTGTTTTATCAGACATAGATTGTCCCTTAATATTTAAATATAAATGAGTCGCCAAAATGCGAAGCGCTGAAAATTGAATTATTTAATGCATCTATGAAGCTAACGAAGGGAAACTCTGAGGATAACAACTAGTGAATTCTGAGGGCTTTACTTAAAAAACTTTATTTTTTCATTTAATAACTCTGAATAACAGAGCAAAGCCATTATGCGCTTTATTAATTTAATGTAAAGGATTATTTAATTTTTAAGCTAATTAACTTTTTTATGACAAAATGACAGACAAAAGTAAGTTGTCGACAACGCGCTGAAACGCTCAGCGATGGAGTTGATAAACATAAAAAATAACGCCTTTTTACGACGCCATCATTGAGTCCATACGATTAAGCAATTTGCCTATCCTGAGTTAACGGCGACATAGAAGCAATTCTTACCTGAGCTTTTCGCTCGATATAGCGCTTCATCGGCGTGACGAAACGTATTGGCTTTCGCAGTCTCCTGATGAAGCGCAACACCACAGCTGATGGTTACAGACTGGCCAATACTAAAGTCATGATTCGCAATGGTGGTTTGAATTGACCTAACTCGTTGTTCAATAACTGAGTAGTCGGCGACCTCAAACGCAATAAGAAACTCTTCTCCTCCCCATCGACCTACCTGCCCAACCCCTTCAACTTCAGTCTCTAAGATGCGTGCAACTTCAATCAAGACTTGGTCACCCACATCATGACCACAGTCATCATTGATTTTCTTAAAGTCATCAACATCAACTATCGCGATCCATTGCACTTTCTGCGGCTCAAGTAACAAGGCTTCCATATGACGTCGGTTATACAGTTGGGTCAACATATCGGTATGAGATAAGATTTGCAGTTGTCGATTCGTTTCATGCAGCAAATCCATGGTTTTTCGCCGCCCAGAATCATAGAAATAGGCAATCGAAAATAAAAACAAGTAGATGATAGAAAGGTGGATAAAGCTGATGGTATCAAATGGAATGGGTGGCCAATTATGCATATCAATCAAACAGATATAAGCCACTATTGCAAAATTTATTAGACTGAAAACTGAGCCGAGTCTGTAGCCTAGAACAAATATCGCCACCACGGGCGTCAAGAACGAAAATGCTAACGCAAATTCACTGTGACCAGAGCCGACAATAAACAGTAAGCTTATGGATGACATTACCAACACCATAATCGTTGCGGCTACATTGATCTTTCTACTGCGCCATAAAAAAACGTAGGCAATGGCACAAAAACCCAATCCCACGGCTTCAATGGCAGCAAGTAAAAGACTGGGTATGACTAAGGTATTGTAATAAACCAAAAAGGAGAGCACAGCTGACAACACGCTCAGAGAGGCAAAGATAAATACGCTTTCTCTGTAGTCTGGGTCGTCACAGCTTATCCCCAGCCATTTTTCTAATCCTTTGGTTAGCACTGCCGTTCACATCACTCTCATTTATGATACGGCTAATATACCTTAAGGTATGTGCATCGTCACCCGAAATGCAGGCTTATTGTCAAAAAGTGTTGCGCCGATATAGTTCGAAACGAAAGTGATGACAGCGCTAATATGATCAAGAGAGGGTGAGCCGTCACGCCCCCCTCTATCTACCACTTACAAAGTCACTTTCTTTATCATACCCGCTTCAGCATGACCGGGCATATTGCAGGCGAACTCAACTTGATTGCTACCATGGAAATGCCACAAAAGCTGCTTTGCTTTGCCCGGTTGAACGGTAACGGCACTGTCTGAGTCATGAGCATGGCCAGTCATGTTTTTCATCATTTCGCGGTGTTTTAGCTGTTCACTCGCTGAACCTATGGTGAACTCATGATCAATCTTGCCGACGTTCATCACCACAAACTGCACCACATCATTTGGTTCAATTTCTACCGCTTTTTTGAATTTGATGCTCATGTCATCATCCAGAATCACATGCACCACTTTGTCTGGTTTCGCGCCTTTTGCTGGCATACCAACTTCAGACATACCCTCCATATTCATCATGGCGTTATTCATGCCTGAATGATCCATCTTGGCGTGGTCCATCTCACCATGGTCCATCTTCATCTGTCCGCTATCGGCCAGTGCAAGCGTTGCAGTAAGGCCCAATGCGATGGCGATAAGTGTCTTTTTCATACTATTTCCTTCCCTTTCGGTGTTAAAGCCTCAACCATTAAGCGAGGCTTTTATTGTTGAGCTTAGTTAGATTAACTCGTCGTTGTTTTTTAACTCGCGCAGCTTCCACAATTTAAAAATGGCGGGTAGCACAACGAGAGTGAGTAGCAAGGCAGACGCCATGCCACCAATCATTGGCGCGGCGATACGTTGCATGACTTCAGAGCCAGTGCCTTCACCATACATAATCGGGATCAGACCAATAATGACAGTCAGAACCGTCATCATTACAGGGCGCACACGCAGCCCAGCGCCTTCTTCAATCGAGTCATTAAGGTCTTTAAGCAACAAGGGTTGATGTTGCTGCTGTCGTGTCAATTTGGTGTAGTGCCACGCTTGGTTTAGATAAACCAACATAATCACACCAATCTCAACCGCGACCCCAGCCAAGGCAATAAAACCGACCCCAACCGCAATCGAGAAGTTGTAGTTTAGGTAATGCATTAGCCATAAACCGCCAACCATAGCAAGGGGTAGCGTAAGCATAATGATCATCACCTCTCCCACTCGGCGGAAGCTCAAATAGAGCAACAACATGATGATGGCAAGCGTAATTGGCACAACCACCCCCAAACGCTCTTTGGCTCGTTCCATGTACTCATACTGACCTGACCATCCGAGCGAATAACCCGCGGGTAGGTTGAGCTGCTCCGTGACTAAGTTTTTCGCTTCTTCAACATAAGAGCCGAGATCTCGACCTTCGATATCGACATAAACCCAGCCATTTGGACGCGCATTTTCCGTTTTGATCATCGGCGGACCATCTTCGTAGCGAATATCCGCCACATCAGCTAACGCAATACGCGCGCCGTTTGGCGTCACTAACGGCAAGTCTCGCAACTTAACCACTGAATCACGGTAACTTTGCGGGTAACGTACATTAATTGGGTAGCGTTCTAACCCTTCAATGGTTTCGCCGACATTCATACCACCAACCGCCGTTGAGACCACTTGCTGAACTTGTTTGATACTCAACCCATAACGTGCAGCAGCGTGACGATTGATATCGATAGTCACATAACGCCCCCCCGCAACACGCTCGGCATACACAGAAGCGGTGCCTGAAATGCCATTTAAAATCGGCTCAAGCTCCGCGCCAATCTTCTCGATGACTTTCAGATCAGGCCCGGCTATTTTTATTCCGATCGGCGTTTTAATCCCTGTTGCCAGCATGTCGATACGTGTTTTGATCGGCATCACCCAAGCATTGGTCAAACCGGGAAATTGCACCAGATCATCAAACTCTTTGCGCAGTAATTCTGAGGTCATCCCTTCACGCCACTCTTCACGTGGTTTGAGCTGAATTACCGTCTCGATCATCGTCAGTGGCGCTGGATCGGTGGCGGTTTCTGCACGGCCGATTTTGCCCCACGCCGTTTCCACTTCAGGTACCGTCATGATCAACTTATTGGTTTGCTGCAAAAGCTCACGTGCTTTACCAATAGAGATACCGGGATAGGTGGTCGGCATATACATCAAATCACCTTCATCCAATGGCGGTATGAACTCACTGCCGAGCTTAGACGCTGGATAATAAGCAGATAACATCAAAGCTAACGCGAGCGTTATGGTGCTTTTCGGATATTTGAGACTGGCACTAAGTAGCGGTTTGTAAAGAGCAACCAACCCTTTGTTGATCGGGTTTCTATTCTCAGGCAACACCTTGCCGCGAATAAAGTAACCCATCAGTACTGGCACCAGAGTGATGGCGAGTCCTGCCGCCGCCGCCATCGCGTAGGTTTTAGTAAAGGCAAGTGGTGAGAACATTTTGCCCTCTTGCCCTTCTAAGGCAAACACAGGCACAAAACTTAACGTGATGATAATCAGTGAGAAAAATAGCGGCGCGCCCACTTCTTGCGCCGCATCACCAATCACTTGCCAACGGTTCTTATCATTCAGCGGGGTACGTTCAATATGCTTATGGACGTTTTCTATCATCACGATTGCGCCATCCACCATGGCGCCAATCGCTATTGCAATACCCCCTAGCGACATGATATTCGCGTTGATGCCTTGCCAATACATGATGATAAACGCAGACAAAATTCCCACAGGTAAGCTCAGTGCAATCACAAGCGAAGAGCGAATATGGAATAAGAACAGCGCACAAACAACCGCAACAACGATGAACTCTTCGGCTAACTTCTTCCAAAGGTTTTCAACAGCAGCATTGATTAATGTCGAGCGATCATAGGTCGATACGATCTCGACACCATCAGGTAAACCGCTTTGTAACTGCGCAAGCTTCAGCTTAACCTTATTGATCACCTCACTGGCATTTTCACCAAATCGCATCACGATAACGCCACCCACTGCTTCACCCTCACCATTCAACTCGGAAATTCCGCGTCTCATCTGAGGACCAAGATTGATCTCGGCGATATCTCCTAGCAGCAACGGGGTCCCTTGCCCTGTCACCTTTAATGGCAGCGCCTGAATATCTTCGATGCTGGTCAGGTAGCCTGTGGCTCGAACCATATGCTCAGCTTCAGCAACTTCCACCACCGAGGCGCCGCTTTCTTGGTTACCGTCTTGAATCGCTTGGTTTACTTGTTGCAGCGTCAGGTCATAAGCGCGCAGCTTGGCAGGATCAATCTGAACCTGATACTGCTTGACCATACCGCCGACTGTTGCGACTTCAGAGACACCATCCACAGTTTGCAGCTCATACTTTAAGAACCAATCTTGCAGGCTGCGCAGTTGAGCTAAGTCATGTTGGCCGGTTTTATCCTGCAAAACATAACTGTATATCCAACCCACACCCGTAGCATCAGGCCCTAGGGCAGACTTGGCACTTGGCGGCAAGTTAGGGGCAACTTGGCTTAAGTACTCAAGCACGCGTGAGCGCGCCCAATACATATCGGTGTCATCATCAAAAATAATGTACACGTATGAGTCACCAAAGAACGAATAACCACGCACTGTCTCTGCACCCGGCACAGCAAGCATGGCAGTGGTCAGCGGATAGGTCACTTGATCTTCAACCACCTGCGGCGCTTGGCCTGGGTAACTGGTTTTAATGATCACCTGCACATCAGACAGGTCAGGTATGGCATCAACTGGCGTATTCTTTACGCTATAAAGCCCGCCAAAAACAAGTGCTGCCGTCGCAACCAACACCAGAAATCGGTTATTGATAGACCAGCGAATAATCGCATTAATCATGCTTCATCCTCGCTAGTTGTTACTTGTTTAAGTAGGTAATCCGTGGCTTGCTTTTCAACTAGAAACCGAACGCGTTGCCCTTCTTCTAATCCCGACAGATCGACCTCATCACCCACTGAAAAGTTCATCTCCCCAGCCTCCCATCCCCACTCGGCGACAGGAAGGTGACTCAGAGTAATCATGCCAAAATCAGCCATTAGCATGGTAATATCACCGGTAACCCATACCTGCGCTGCGATCACGCTGTCACCAACCTTGTAATCGACGATTTGATATTGGCCATCTTCAGACTTCTGCATCTCAAAATCTATGCTTTGGCCTTGCTTGAAATCGCCCATTTCCACCCCTTCAGCAAGGGTAAAATTCATCGTCATGCCCGGCCACTCCCACTGCGGGACAGGTTGGTGATTGATGGTCAACATTCGATGTCCACTCATCACATCGGTAATTTCACCCTTTGCCCACGCGGTTTCTTTTAATGGTTCTATTCCATTAATACGCTCAAGATCGGCAGACTGACTCGATTCAGAATCCAACATAAAATGAGCTGAGGTGACAATTTTCTCGCCAAGTTTAAGGCCTTGCATCACTTCAATGTTTTCGCCGGCCTCTCGTCCCACTTCAATACGAATTGAGCGATATTTACCATCCCCTTCAGCAAGCACGACTCTTGTCATGCCACCAGAGCGAATCACCGCTGAGCGCGGAATCGTTATGACTTCTTCACTACTGACAGGATGCAACGCCACATTGGCAAACATGTTCGGTTTCAGCTCACCATTGGGGTTAGCGAATTTAAGGCGGACACGCAATGTACGTGTGTCAGGGTCAAGAATGGGATAAACGTAGTCTACTTTTCCTGTCCATTGCCCTGTTGGCAGAGCATCCAATGTCATTGATGCCTGGCTGCCTTGTTTTATCCAGTGTGACTGACGCTCAAACACTTCAGCATCGACCCACACTTCATCTAGTGGCCCCGCGCTTATCACCGCTTGAGCCGGTGATAAATAGCCCCCTTCGCGAATATTCAAGCTGGCAATAATGCCATCAGCAGGCGCTTTGATCTCGATGGTTTGAGTTGCCTTACCACTACGTGCAATGGCAGCAATTTGTGCTTTATCAACCCCTAAGGTCGCCAATCGATCGGTCGCTCCCTTAATCATGCCAGAACGCTTCGCTTTGTAAGCACTGATCAACTCCTCTTGCGCTTTTACAAGCTCAGGGGAATAAAGCGTAAACAACACCTCACCGCGCTTTACCTTCTCACCGACCGCGTTGATATAGAGCTTTTCTACCCAGCCAGAAACACGCACATTGGTCTGCCACAGTTTGCTGTCATCAAAGGCAATATAACCGACCGTTTCAATCCGTGGTGACAAGGCCTCTCGCTTGGCCATCGCCGTCTTCACTCCGAGGTTGTTTTCAACCGAAGGATCAATTTTAACGGTCCCTGGCTTATCGCTTGAACCATTAAGGTCTTCAGCGTAGACAGGGACTAAATCCATGCCCATTGGCGACTTACCTGGTTTGTCTCGTTGATAATTGGGATCCATCGGAGCAACCCAGTACAGAGGCTCATTCGTTGACGAACGAGTTTCACTCGCTAGGGCGGACATTTCATGGTCCATCTCTGGTAAATAGCGACTAATTCCATACCCGATAACACCACCGACCAATAGCGCAACCGTTGCAACTTTTAACGTACTCATGACTTTTCCTTCTTATTGTTGTGGCGCGTGTGCAGCGGAGTTGGGCAGCGAGTGTTGATACCCGCCAAGTAAAGCTGCAAGTTTGCTATTGGTAATGTTGAGATCGGTAACTAAGCGCTCTAATTCTATGCGTAGCGCAATATCATCGGTTGTTGCGGTCAGCACATCGCTAAACTGAGCGGTGTTATTTTGGTAGCCACGCTCTATGGCTTCGATTCTGGCACTCGCTTGAGGAATGAGACGTTCTTGGTAGCGTTCGATACGTTCGATAAGATTAACGCGATCATTGACCAAAGCATTCACTTGCGCGTTCATCTGCGCCAGAAGTGCGTCTTTTTGGTATTGAGACGCTCCGACCTGATATTGCGCAGCCGATAGACTTTTATCTTGGCGGTTTCCTGTAAACAATGGAATGTCCAACGTTAAATAGGCGCTAACAAGATCAGAGGCCGGTTCGCCACGCATGTTATTCGCCTGTCTGTAGGCGTACATGACTTCAACACCAAACTGCGGGGTATATGATTGCTCGGCAATGTCCACTTGCGTTTGTGTGACTGAAATATTGACATCGGCAATACTCGCCATTGGGTGCTGCTTTAACTCAGGGTAGTACTCTTGCGTCTGTGCATAGCGAGCCAATAATTGGTCAAGACGCGACCAATCCAACTGATTACTTGCTAACGGCAGAGCCTCATGATTTATTTGCGTTAGCCACTGCGCACCAAGCCACTCTGACAGCTGTGCTAGTAAACGCTGCTGCATCTGTAGATTGCTTTGCAACTTGTCATCAATTTTGTGCAACTGAAGCTGAGTATTGAGTAAGTCTTGTGCTTCACTATTACCGATAGCGTAATTAGTACGGACGAACTGTTCCATTTCCCCCATCACACGCTGGTTCTCTTCCACCAGTGCTTGTGTGCGTTGCAAATAGCCGAGTTCGAGCCACAATTGAGTCATTTGGTTGGCAATGTCACGTTCGCGAACTTGAGCTTGAAGTGAGACGCCATCGGCTTGTTGGTTGGCTTTACGTTGATTGAGCTCTAATGTCGAGCCGCGCTCAAATTGCTGCATCAAACCAACAGAAATGTTGGTCATTGGGTCGTCATCGAACTTAAAGGAGTCGATAGGCAAACCGCCAAAGCCGACTTTTATTTTAGGGTCCATCAACGTCGAACTTGCAACACCACTCTCTCTTAATGCCTGAGATTGAGACGCGTATTGCGCGCGAGTAGCATCTTGCATAATCGCCACAGCTATCATTTGATTGAGCTGTAACGTCGCAGTTTGAGTGTTTTCTGAATGGCTTACGATATCAGCCATGGCTAAAGATGGTAGCATTGCCGCACTCGCAACAATACACAGACTCAGGGCTTTGGGGCGATCAAAAGTACTTAATTCAATAATCACAATAGGTATCCATTTAGAGCGTAAAAACGCTATAGATATCTCCCTAGCTCAACAATCAATATAGATCATCAATCAGAGCTAAAGAACGAAAGTGCGAGTTGAATTAAGCGGAAGGTGGGCGGAGAATACTTTGCGAACGTGAGACCTTTTCACCCATTTTCACCGCATTAAAATGGGCAAAACGAGAAGAAAACTCACTGTTTGTTTTGATATTGGCTAAAGGAAAAGAGGCGCTGGAACAGACAGATCCACAGTGGATATGGGTGTCGGTGTCAGTATCATCACAATGACTGACTGATTGAGTCGTTGGATACTCTTTAGCTAAAGTGGAGGAATGACAATAATCACGCTCAGAACTCGTCACAGAATGAGTAGAATGAACAGAGTGAGTATTGTCGACCACCACCTCTGACATCATCATACTCTTCATTACCATGCTTGGTGCGCTTGACACATAGTTAGACATCAACATCGCCAAGATGCCGAAAATCATAATCCATGTTGTGCGTGATGAGTGTGTCATAGCGTACCCTTGATAAGAGTAGAGAAGTATAAACCTTACACCTAGGGTAAGGTCAACTCCGTTTTACAGGCTTTTTCTGGTTTACTTGATCATTCCATGCTTGGTCATCCATCTTCTGTATAGAAATGACTTGCAGATAACGGCAACTGATGTAATTTGTTGTCTCTGATTTATTGCCCTTTTCCCAACAACCCGGTCAACTATGCCTAGCAAAGATATCAAATTTATTGCCGTCGATATGGACGGAACGCTACTCGACCACAACAGCCAACTGCCAGAAGACTTCTACTCAGTCTATCAACAACTTGAGCAGCGCGGCATCACTTTGGCTGCCGCTTCCGGCCGTCAGTACTACAGCCTGATGGAGACGTTCGCACCAATTAGCGATCGCATGATGTTTATCGCTGAAAATGGCACCATGGTGATGCATCAAGGCAAAGAGCTGTACCGCTGTGAAATGGATAAAACATCAATTACGAGCATCATTAACCAAGCGCGTTTGATTGAAGGTGCACATATCGTTTTGTGTGGTACGCAGTCGGCGTACATTGAAACCCAAGACCCTAAAGCACTTAAAGAGTTCGCCAAGTACTACCACCGCTGTCAATATGTGGAAGATCTGCTGAGTGTCGAAGATGACTTCATCAAGGTGGCTATTTGTCACTTTGACGGCACTGAGACGCATGTTTGGCCGAGTTTTGAACGCGAATTTGGCCACAGTCATCAGGTGGTCGTGAGCGCGAAAATCTGGCTTGATGTCATGAATGCCGAAGCATCAAAAGGGGCTGCAATTAAGCACTTACAAACTACTCTCGGTTTTAGCTATGAGCAAACCATGAGTTTTGGCGATTACCTCAACGATCTTGAGATGCTCAAAGCGAGTTACCACTCCTACGCAATGGCAAATGCCCACCCAACAGTGAAACAGACAGCACGTTTTTCTGCGCCGAGTCATCGTGAGGCTGGCGTCATGACGGTCATTAAGCGCGAGTTGCTCGACTAAGCCTGATACAACTCAAGTGGTAAGCCGTCCGGATCTTGAAAAAAGGTGAACGGCTTACCCGTAAACTCGTCGATACGAATCGGCTCAACCTCAATACCTTGGCTCTCTAAGTAGTGGCTATATTGATCAACCGATTGCACCGCGAAGGCTAAATGTCTTAGTCCCTGAGCTTCCGGTCTAGACGATCTTGGTGGTGGGTTGGGAAATGAGAACAACTCAATCTGACTGCCATCCGGCAGGGCAAGATCCAGCTTGTAGGAGTCGCGCTCAGCGCGGTAGTTTTCATCGATCACTTTAAGTTTCAACACCTGAGTATAAAACTGCTTTGAACGTGAGTAGTCTGAGCAGATCACTGCGACATGATGAATTCGTTTTAGTTGCATTAATAACTCCTTAAGCTAGCGTTAAACTCGTCGATGACCAATAAGCCATTATAATATTGACGCGCGTCTGCATCAGATGCTCCTATTGTGAGTGGGGACTCGTCTTGTCGGAACGATGGTCGAGTTGCTCTAACTGCGTGGCCAACTGTTGCTGTTGATTAGAGATAGATTCAAGGGCTTGTGCGGTGGTTTTGATTGCGTCAGCCATCGAAGAAAGATTGCGTGTAGTTTTGGTTAAGGTATGTTGAATTGGCCGAAGAATAAACCAAGCAATCACCACAATAATCGCAATGATGATGACGCCGATAAGGCTCACCACCAACAATATCTGCTGACGGACATCGGATAAAAAACGTTCGCTGCTGCGCGCCAACACTTGCTTAGAGTCTTGATATGCTTGAGGTAAAGACTCTACCGAGCGCCGAGACAACACCACCAATTGATTAAGGTTATCGACCGTGTGGTCTAACTGTTTTTGCTGCGCGGGCGTCAAACTCTCGTTCGCCGCGATTTTGTTGAGCGCCACACCGACTTGGTCGAGAGAGTGACGAGTGTCGTCTATCGCCCGCTCCACACCATCGAGTTCGAGCGTCATATTGATTTTAAAAAACGCCTCTGATTGAGGAGCAAGCTCATCCATTTGCGCGTAACCGTTAAAGCTAAAAACGCTGATAGCAATTGCCCATATCCATTTCATTTTTATTCCTTCTGTTCGACTCACGCATTGAATAATAGAATGACAACGGCTCCGTTGGCTACGTAAACCACGCCTGAATTATCACAAGCGTACACAATTCTCACTTTGCTCGATACGCATCCGCTAGATCATTTTCTGCCGCCAATGGTACATTAACCTTTCTCACAACCAAGGAATGTGCATGGACTTAAACTTACTGAAAACTTTTGATGTGGTGATGAAAACGCGTAGCGTCAATTTGGCGGCAGAAAACCTCAATGTTTCAGCGCCAGCGGTTAGCCATGCGCTCAATCGTCTGCGCGAACAGTACCAAGATCCCCTGTTTATTCGCCAAGGTAGAGGCATTACCCCGACCACATTAGCGATAGAGCTTCATGCCGAAATCCAACAACCGCTCAATTTACTACTTAACGGGGCAAAATCACGCCAACAGTTTAATCCACAAACCAGTCAACGTACCTTTCGTCTTTCAAGCCACAAAGATCTTGATGTGATGATATTGCCACGTCTGTTGGCTTATCGTGACCAACATGCCCCTGCGGTCAAACTAAGCACGGACTTTGAACATGCAGATGAGGCGCAGCGCCAGGCAGATTTACGCATGCGTCGTGTCGACTTGATTTTAGCCACCGTTCCCCTTGACGAACACGGCTACCATAATGAACGGTTATTTGAACAACCTTTGGTGGTGGTGTGCAGTCAAAACCATCCGCGCATCAAAAATACACTTAGCCATAAGCAATTTTTCGCTGAGCGCCATCTGCTGTGGGGTACTCAACGGCTCAATCAAGATATCATCGACTCACTGGCCATCGAGCAACAACCCAGTCGCGATATCGTCTATAAAACTGACTCAATCTGCAACGCGATCATGATGGCAGCGCAAACTGATTGGTTATGCGTAACGGGCAAGTGGCACGCTGAGTTTCTGGCCTCAAACCATAATCTCAACCTATTTCCACTGCCATTTGAACTCAAACCACTGCCTGTCTACATGACGTGGCACCAATCACAACACCAAGATTCAGGCCACCAGTGGCTCAAGCAATCGTTGTTTTGCGCAACACAAACACTGCGAGATTGAATGTGGATTAAATAAAAGTTAATTCACATTTAACTTTTGAGCCATCGATTGATTAATCCATGCACCCTACACTCTCTCTATCAACGAACGCTATCAAGTTCGCCATCAAGAGAGAGCAACTATGAAACTGCAAAAATCCATCGTATCTCTGGCCATTATCGCCACGTTTTCCCCAGTTCTGAGCTTCGCGGCACCGACCACCAGCACGCCAAAGCAAGCCTCTGACTTCACGATTGAAAAAAACCAACAACTCAAGCAGTATCTCGATTTTGATAACCACAGTGACTTTGAAGATGCGGCGCACGGGTTCATTGCCACTTGGCCTGAAAAAACCATCAACGACGCTGCAGGTAATATTATTTGGGATTTCAGCAAATACGATTTCATCGACCAAGACAACAACGTCGAGACCATCAATCCATCGTTACTACGCCAAGCCAAACTCAACAATATTGACGGCCTATTTAAAGTCAAACAAGGCGTCTATCAAATTCGAGGCTTTGACTTGTCGGTGATGTCGTTTATCCGTGGCGATAAAGGCTGGGTTGTCATAGACCCACTTATTTCACCGGAAACAGCCGCCGCTGGTTTAAAACTACTGCGTGATCGTGTCGAAGATCTGCCTGTCACAGGCGTCATTTTCACCCACTCCCACGTTGACCATTTCGGCGGCATTTTGGGCGTCACCAACCAAGCCGCAATCGATGCTGGTAAGGTCGACATTCTCGCACCTGAAGGCTTTTTCTCTCATTCAATTGCTGAGAACCTGATGGCGGGCAACACCATGTCACGCCGCGCGTCTTACATGTACGGCAACCTGCTTGAAGCAAGCAGCCAAGGCCAAGTGGATGGCGGCTTGGGCAAAACCACCTCATCGGGTAACCCGGGCATCGTCAAACCGACCCACATCGCTAGCATTACCGGTCAGGCGATGGAAGTCGATGGTGTCGAACTTGAGGTTATAATGGCGCAAGAGTCTGAAGCACCTTCAGAGTTTATGTTCTACTTCCCGCAGTACAAAACCATGATGGCCGCGGAGGTAATGACGCACACTATCCATAACATCTCGACCCTACGCGGTGCCAAAACTCGCGATGCGTCATCTTGGGCAGAGTATATTGACCAAGCGCTGCACACCTATGGTGATAAAGCCGATACCATGATCGCCTCGCACCACTGGCCGACCTTTGGCAAAGAAAAAATTCAAAACCAGCTCGAAAAAACTCGCGACATGTACAAGTTCGTCCATGACCAAACGCTACGTTTAGCTAACCAAGGCTATACACCAAACGAAATTTCCGCTGCAATTCAGTTACCAGACTCGTTAGGCAAAGAGTGGTACAACCGTGGCTACTACGGCACGGTATCGCATAATGCCCGCGCCACTTATGACTACTACTTCGGCGCTTGGTGGGATGGCAACCCTGCTAACTTAAACCCACTCACACCTAGCGAGCAAGGGGCCAAGTATGTCGAGGCGATTGGTGGAGAAGAACAAGTGATCAAGCTGGCGCAAACTGCCATCGCAAAAGGCCAATACCGCTGGGCTGTCACACTGCTCAACAATGTCACTTTTGCCAACCCAGACAATATGGACGCACGCTATCTTGAAGCCGACGCAATGGAGCAGTTAGGCTACCAAGCAGAGTCTGGCCCGTGGCGTAACTACTACTTGGGCGGCGCAAAAGAGCTTCGTCAGGGCATTCAACCTGTCGCAACGCCAAATACTGCTGCCATCGCGAAAAACATGCCCTTTGATCAGTTTTTGAAATACTTAGGTGTAACGGTTAAACCGGAGGCGGCAAAAGGGCTCGATATCAAGATTAATATTGATGTTAAAGGCGATGGTCACTATGCAATGGATTTAAGTAACTCGGTGCTAAAATCCTATTCAGAAAAACAGTTTAGCGATGCGGATCTCACCATCTCACTCACTCGTCAAGCATTTGAAAATATGATGACCAAACAAGCGACACTGCAAGATGAGCTCAAAACCGGCGACATCAAGGTTTCTGACCAACAAGCCTTCAAGCAGTTAATGTCGATATTTGATCAATTTGATATGTGGTTTGGTGTAGTAACACCATAACCTTTTGTGGTGATGCCATTGCCTTGGAGCGCAACAACCCACTGAATATTTGAAGCTCACTGCCCGCTAGGATGGTGAGCTTTTTATTTCCATTCAGTCAGTACAGCTTATCGATAAAATGCTAAACTTTTGCACAAGTCGTACTATTGAGTCTTATCATATTTAATGAAGTCTGTTTCTTTAGCCTTGTTGTGTTGCTTCTCTTTGGCATTCGCTACTCACGTACAAGCCGCATGCAAAATCAATCATGACAAAGACTTTCTCTATTCACATGTCGCGGAAGCTGAGCTGCCAATGCTCGAGTTCTACTACTTATCATTGTGCCGTACAGAACAAGTCGACTTAACGACGGTTCCCGTTCCAAGTTCCTCTTCGTCAGTCGAACAGGCTCTATACTACTTCGGACTTAAAAACCTCAGTCGCTATGAAGGATTAAAAACACCACCGACTCCAGACTTGGTCAAACTGGGCCAACAAGCAAACAGTGAATGGATTATCGCAGAAGCGAAACTTAACCAAGCCATAATCAAAATTGACAGTGATCTATTGATCGAAGCAGAAACGCTGTTGCGAGAGATCGTCCCTATCGCAACCGAGCTAGGCTATCGACGTTTGCTGGCGCGCGCTTATCGTTGGCTCGGTAACATTAAAGCGCAGCAGTCCAACATTAAAGCCAGTTTGAACTATTACAAAATGGCCTACCAAATCGTGACTGAAATTGGTGACGACTTTCAAACCACCATGACACTCAACAATATCGCTACTTTGTATATGCAAATGGAGGACTGGGATCGTGCCAACACCTATATTCATCAAGCGATGACGCTGTACAAAGAGAACCAATACAGTAACAGCTTGTTTGAAGCCATTTTATACGGTAACGCCAGCGCCATTCACTTTGCCAACCATCAATATGAAGCGGCTGACAATTATATGCAGCGCGCCATCGACGAAGCCGATCAAACTGGTTCTGTCGTGATCAAAATCATCACACTTGCAGACATGGCAGAGCGCAATGCCAAAGTAGGCAATAGCGATAAAGCGTTGGCCGTTGCGCAGCGCTGCGTCAATCTGGCACAAGAGCAATCCGACTCAAATACAACACTGGCAATTTGCTACGATGCTTTAGCTTCTGCTTATCTCAGTCAACGCAACTACCCACTGGTGATTGATTATGCCAGTCGCGTACTCGACACCATCACGCAATCTAACCTTGATGAGATTGTCTGGGAGTCAGGCGTACTGAAGAAATTGATTGAAGCCTATGAGAATCAAGGTGACTATCAACAAGCGCTCAATCTCATGAAGCGCGAGGCAGTGGTACGTAAAAAATATTACGACCAAACGTACAACGAAGAGATCTTGAGCGAAAAGAACAGCCTTGAGCGCAAACTCAGCCGTCGTGAAATAGAGCTGCTCGAAGCGAAAAACGAACTGCAAGAAACACGTTTACAAGAGCAGCGCTGGCGCGAAATTCTTATTTCTACTCTGTTCATTATCGGGGGCTATTTGGTATTGCGTGTTCTGATGCGTTTAAAACACACCAATCGCGAGTTACGAAGCCAAAACAGTACCGATACGCTAACAGGTCTTCACAATCGACGTTACTTAAAACACTGGTTAACTCAGCGACCAACAACGAAACAACAAGGTGACTTCCTTGTTTGCGTGATAGACATTGACCACTTTAAACGCTTTAACGATCAACACGGTCACGACATTGGCGACGAAGTGCTTAAACAGACGGCAACGATCTTACAACGCAGCATTCGCAAAAAAGATACCTTAGTACGTTGGGGCGGCGAAGAGTTCCTTGTAATTGTCTCTCTTGACTCACCCCAACAGGTGAATGAAACGCTTGAGCGTCTGCGCAGCAATGTCGAAACCGCGATCATTGATTGTGGCAGCAACACGTTCCAAGTCACGATTTCGATTGGTGCTTGTGTCTGTCCATCACACCACCTTCATGCTCAGTGGGAACGCGTTTTCTCCTCAGCTGACAGCGCACTCTACCAAGCAAAACGCGCAGGTAGAAATCAGTATCAGGTTTCTCCTGAACCTTCTTGACAGATTCACCACCAAATTAGCTTCGGCACGAGGCAAATAGATCCAGTGATGCAGCGTTAGCCAAATGATAGAGTAACCACTGATATAAGCCGTGGTTGTGGTTGTGGTTAATATCCCTAGAGACTAAAGCGCGAAACTTACAACCCCTTAAGATAACGAAATCAAGTCGATTAGAGCTCTAGTACTAATCTGCATTCAAATGCAATCAGTGGCATTTAAAGCGTAATAATCTCTTGGCTATATCCAAACTTTGAGTTTGTTGTCACACGAACTTTCCTCGCAAACGCTTATCCTTAACAAGTGTATGGTTTATCGCTTCGCTTGGGGACGTTATGATCGAGATCGTTATTGACGGCAAGTATCGAATTGTTGAACAAGGCAGCACGCTTTTAGAAGCAGCGCGTGTGTGTGGTGTTGAGATCCCTTCGTTATGTGGGCTGAATAAATCTGGGCAAAAAATCCCCTGTGATCTGTGTCAGGTAGAAGATGAAAATGGCCGTATGCAACGCGCTTGTGAACTTACGGTTTACCACGGCTTAAACGTAACAACTCACTCAGCAAAACTCAGCGAGCATCGCAAGCAGGCTCTCAATACCATCATGCGCGACCACTACGCAGACTGCGAAGCCCCGTGCAAAACTGCGTGCCCTGCTGGCGTCGATATTCAATCTTACCTTTATTACATCGCGCAAAATGATCATCAGAAAGCGATTGAAGTGATCAAACAAACCCTTCCCATGCCACTTTCTATCGGCCGCGTCTGTCCAGCATTTTGTGAAAGTGAATGTCGCCGCGCGTTAGTTGACCAGCCTTTGGCGATCCGCCAACTTAAACGTCACGCCGCCGACGCCGATTTAGCGGCGCATCAAGCCTATGTGCCGAAGAAAAAACCGCTCAAACATCGCTCGATAGCCATTGTCGGCAGTGGTCCTGGTGGCCTCACCGCGGGTTACTATCTGTGCAACGAAGGTTACGATGTGACCGTGTTTGAGTCGATGCCAAAAGCCGGTGGTTGGCTGCAATACGGCATTCCAGAATATCGCCTACCGAAAGAGATTCTTGATAAAGAAATTGAGCTAATGTGCCGCAGCGGTATGACGATCAAAACCAAACAGAAACTTGGTGAAGATTTTACCCTCTCTCGGCTCAGTGAAGACTACGATGCCGTCTGTTTGGCAGTCGGCGCTTCACTGGCGGTTGAGATGAAATACCCAGGCAGTGATCTTGCTGGTTGCTATTTGGGCGTCGATTATCTCAAAGATTACGTCACCGACCAAACCTACACCACAGGCCAAACCGTCGCAGTGATTGGTGGCGGCAACACCGCCATCGATTGCGCTCGAACCGCAAGGCGTACAGGCGCGGCAACCACATTAATCTATCGCCGTACGCGAGATGAAATGCCAGCTGAAGCCTATGAAATTGAAGAAGCGGAACATGAAGGGGTTAACTTTTTATTTTTAACCAATCCGGTGCAAAACATTAGCGATGACAATGGCAGAGTAAACGCCGTCAAGCTTGAGAAAATGGTGCTAGGTGAACCTGATGACTCAGGCCGACGCCGCCCTCAAACTACTGGCGAGTTCTTTACTCTAGAATTTGACACCGTGATTGCCGCAGTATCACAGCAGCCCGATTTAAGCTTTTTAGACAACGAGCGCTTGTCGATACCTCTTACCCGTTGGAATACCGCGCAAACCGATGCGTGCACTATGCATACTGGAACGGGTAATATTTTCAGTATCGGCGACTTTCGCCGCGGCCCTGCGACCGCCGTTGAAGCCGTGGGCGATGGCCGTTTGGCCGCCAAAGCCATAGACCTTTACTTGCATGGCAATATGGCAGACATGCCCCAACCCAAGTTCAATGCGCGCAAAGAGAAAACCCTTGCTGATGTCGACCCTTTTCACTTTCAACACGTTGAAAAAGTGGCTCGCTCAATTATGCCCGAGTTAACACCCGAGCAACGTGCGCAAAGCTTCTCTGAAGTCGAACTAGGCTTTGACAACGACGACGCTATTCGCGAAGCCATGCGTTGCTTGGAGTGCGGATGTCAAGCCAACACCCAATGTGGCCTACGTGACTATTCAACCCAATACGGCGCTGAGCAGTGTTTTGAGCCAAAACTCAACATCAAATCCGACCAAGACTGGCAAGCGCTGCGCGCCAAAGACTCACGCCATAAGTTTAGCGTCGACCGCAGCTCTGAATTTATCGAATTTGACGCCAACCGTTGCATTAGTTGTGGGCAATGTATCGACGCCTGCAGCGAACAAGCGGTGCACGGTATTCTCAATTTTGTTAACGATCAAAATGGTCGCCCCGCATTAAGGCCTGATGATAGACCGCATTTTGGTTCGATGCGCAATGGTCGACTGTTAATGGGCGACTCGAACTGTGTTCAGTGCGGCGCCTGTGTACAAGCGTGTCCAACTGGTGCGATGGTGGATAAGCGCTATCGCTCACAAGGACGACAAGAGCCATTGACTTGTGTTGATACCATCTGCACCTATTGTGGCGTGGGTTGCAAGCTGACCATGCATGTCGATAAAACGAACAATCGTATTGAATATATTACTGGCGCACACTCGCCAGTGAATCAAAAAATGCTCTGTGTTAAAGGACGATTTGGCTTTGATTTTGTTGCCGATGAGGCGCGCCTAACCACACCTTTAATTCGTAAAGATGGCTGGCTACAACCCGCCACTTGGCCAGAAGCGATTGAACTCGTTGCAAGCAAACTCACCACGCTTAAGCAAGCTTTTGGTGGCAATGCCTTGGCAGGGTTCTCGTCAGCGAAAACCACCAACGAAGATAACTATGCGTTTCAAAAATTTATTCGTCGTGAGCTTGGCACCAATAATGTCGATCACTGTGCACGTTTGTGTCATGCCTCAAGTGTGACAGGCCTTGAAGCCTCTTTGGGCAGCGGCGCGATGACCAACGACATTCCTAGTATTAAATACTCTGATGTCATTGTTATCATCGGCTCAGACACGACCTCGGCGCATCCGATCATCGCTTCACACATCAAACAAGCCATTCGCCATCATGGCGCCCGTTTGATTGTTGCTGACCCTAAACGTATTGATATGGCTGAACACGCCGAGCTCTACCTGTCACATCGACCTGGAACCGACGTCATGCTGCTCAATGGTGTCATGCAACAGATCATTAAAAACGGTTGGCATGATCAAGAGTATATTGAAGAACGGGTCGATGGTTTTGATACCTTACTGCAAGAAGTGATGTCACCGGCTTATGCCCCAGACAAGGTCGAGTTAGTCACGGGGGTAAGCGCGGATGACATTTTTGCCATGGCGCGAATGATAGGCACCGCTAAGCGCACCGCAGTTTACTATTCAATGGGCATTACCCAGCACACCACGGGGCATGATAACGTCCGCTCGATTGCCAACTTGCAATTATTGTGCGGCAATATCGGTATAGAAGGGGGTGGGATTAATCCACTACGCGGTCAGTCCAATGTGCAAGGGGCGTGTGATATGGGCGCATTGCCAAATTGCTTTCCCGGCTACCAAAAAGTCTACAACCCCATGGTCAGGCAAAAATTCGCCATCGAGTGGGATGCGCCCAATCTTAGCGACGAACAGGGTCTGACACTAACTGAAATTATCGATGCTGCATGCAAGCGCGACATTCGCGGTATGTATATCATGGGTGAAAACCCGGTACTGAGTGACCCTAACCAAGCCCATGTCATTGAAGGGTTAGAGGCGCTTGATTTTCTGGTTGTGCAGGATATTTTCTTAACTGAAACGGCGCAATATGCCGATGTGGTGTTGCCATCGTGCTCGTTCGCCGAAAAGTCAGGTCACTTTACCAACACTGAGCGTCGAGTACAGCGGATTAATCCAGCGGTTAAACCTCCGGGTGACGCCAAGGAAGATTGGTGGATCATCCAACAAATAGCCAACGCGATGGGCAGCGATTGGCACTATCAAAAAGTATCAGATCTCACCAGTGAAATTGCTCGAGTTACTCCGCAATATGCCGGACTGCACTGGAATACAATCACCCCTGAAGGGGTTCAGTGGCCAAGCAATAAAAACAACCCCAATGGGACGCGTATAATGCATCAAACCCAGTTCACTCGGGGTAAGGGGCAAATGGTGGGCATCCCGTTTCGCTACGCCGCAGAGCTTCCTGATCAAGACTATCCGTTGGTACTGACAACCGGCCGTGTACTAGAGCAGTTCCATACTGGCACCATGACTCGTAAAACCAAAGGCTTAAACAAGCTTGCAGGACCAAGAGCCATGATCAGTGTCACTGACGCCGAAGCTCTGGGCATTCACAATGGCCAACGGTTGCGAGTCTCGACTCGGCGCGGCGAAATAGAAATTGATGCGTTTGTGACCAAGCGTATTCAAGCTGGAGTCATTTTTATTCCCTTCCACTTTGTAGAGTCACCCGTCAACCGCTTGACCACTACCGCAACTGACCCGCACGCCAAGATCCCTGAATTTAAGGTCGCCGCAGTCAAAGTGGAGGCGCTATAACTAAGTCGCGGTTCAAAGAAAATAACGAACACTAAGCAATAAGGCGTCTGTTTTGGCGCCTCAGTGCCTTTTGCATTGAGAAAAATTGTTCACGGGCAAGCTGAGTCAGTTTTGTTTACACTAGAGAGAAACCATCGCTGATAAGGGCCATCTGTGCTGACGAAACAAACACTAACTATTGCCTCGGCGAATTTGTTTAATTTCATCGAGCCGCCGAATGCGTTCTACGATTTTGAAAACATCTATGAACGCGATGCATGGCAAGATAAGTGCCGTTGGACCAAACAAAAAATCCAAGCCTTAGAGGCAGACATCGTTGGCCTTCAAGAAGTGTTTAGTATTGATGCTGTGCAGGCGCTATTCACGCAGATGGGTTACCCGTATTTTGCAACCATAGAGACCCCCAAAGTTGCAGATGAGTATATTTACTCACACCCTGTTGTCGCCGTTGCCTCGCGCTATCCTCTCAAACACATTCAAGCAGTAACCACACCCAAAGACTTGATATCGGAGGGCTATGGCGTTGAAGTGCCACCTTTTAGCCGCGCGCCCATTTTTTGTATTGTCGACATTCCCCATATTGGTGAGATCGGTTTTTATGTTTGCCACTTAAAATCGCAGCGTGCAACCGAGAGCTTGACGCCGGACGGGGCTCAACCGCTGATTGGTCGCTGGCTTTCAAGCCAACAGAGAGGATGGGAAGCACTGATGCTGCGCCTGTTTAGCGAACAGCAGTATGACCAGAGACCGATGCCAACGGTGCTCGTCGGGGATATGAACCAAGCGCTCAGTAGTGATATCTCTGGCTTACTGACGGAACCTACCAACAACCAACCACACACGCTGCAATTCAAAGATAGCTGGCAATTGCTATCTGATGCGCCCCAAGATCGGCCCGCGACCCATTATCATTTCAGCCGTGGCAATGTTTTAGACTACATTTTGTTATCGCAAGAGTTTCAGCCCGACTCAGTGTATTCGCTTGCCGATGTGACTCAGTTTACAACGCTCGATCAGCACTTAATCAATCCAATCTATGAGCAAGATAAAAACGCCAGTGACCATGCCTTTATCGCGGTTACATTGCGCTTTGTTCTATAATTTGTTCCATAAATAAACAGGCCGTGCATTAGCACGGCCTGTTTGATCGTGAGTGATCGCTTACTTCGATTCTTGCTGCAGTTTTGCTTTCGCTTCTTCTACTTTGCTAAAATCCAAACCTAGCTCTTCGACCGCTTGTTTGATAAGCGCTGGATTTTGCATTACTTGGCCCATCAACAATTGCAGTTTATCTTGTGGTAAGCCCAATTGGCTGATGGTCGCCATCGCGGCCAATGGGTTTTGTGTCAAGGTTTGGAACAGTTGGTTGATTTGCTCATCGCTAATATTGTTTTCTTTTAACATGGCAATAATCGGATTCATTTCGTTACCTATTTCGCTAAGTAAAACATGCGCTGCAGTCTATCACTTGCCTGATACGATTTGTACTTCAATAACACCGTTATGCTCACTCGATGACAACGTAATTTCACTGTGTGGCCCTATCAACCAAGTTGCGCAATAACACGTCAAGTCCTGCTGCTTTTGCTCCGACTCATCAGTCAGCCGTTGATCCTGATTTACTGAGAGGTTAAACGTGTAAAGAAAGCTCGTAGTTCATCATCACTAAGGTTGAGTAAATTGTCGCCAACATACCACTCCACAACCGATTGATGAGGATGAGCGGTCACTTGTGGGTGACCAAACCATATCCCGGCTTGGCTTGCTAGAAAGTGCTGTATCTTCACCGCTTGTACTTGGCTAAATGGCAGAATTAAGTGCAGCATGTTCGACTGAGGTTGTGGCGGATTAACCGCAAGCGTTGGAAACTCGGCAATAATGTTGTAAACCTGCTTAGTTCGTTCAAAGAGTGAAGGCAGCTTAGCTAACCTCTCATCGAACTGCATCGCGGCTGATACAATATACGGTGTGCGATGGTAAACATTGCCACCCTGACGCTTCATCCACATGTCAGCGAGCTCTACAAATTCTTTTGAACCCAGTAACATAGAACCGCCCAAGCCATTTATCCCTTTATAAAGAGAAACATAGGCACTATCAAAACCACAGGCAATTTCAGCATAACTTTTGTGGTAAAAGGCGGCACACTCCCACACCCTAGCGCCATCCATATGTAAATGGATCTGATGCTGATTGCAGTGTTTTTTGATCTCTTCTAGCTCTGACCAACTTGGTAACTGTCCGCCAATTTCGCGCATTGGCAGTTCATAAAGTACAGCTGCAATCTCATCAGGCCAAGCCTTAAGGTCGTCTAATTTCCATGGTTGATAAGGATTACCAATCGGTAAGATATTAAAGCGGTTTTGCAGCTGATAGCCTTGGCGTTCATGCACATAGATATGACTAGAGGGATGCATCGCCACTAAAGGATTACGTTTTTGCCGAGTGACTAATTCAAGCACTGTCGGTTGAGTCATAGTCCCGGTAATAACAAAAAGCCCAGCTTCAAAACCCAAAAGATCGGCAACTTTTTGTTCGAAAGCTTGAATCGTTTCTCCTTCGCCGTAAACATCATGCGCGACATTATGCTGCTCACACCACTTGGCCATTTTAGCGAAATGTTCAGCGGGAGAATCTTCTTTATTGCCAGGCAAAAAAGTATGACATTGTTGTTTTAATTGGGTACTCATGCATCTTTCCTTAGAGAGAGTAATACCTTTACTCGTCAATATTTGGCCGTACAATATAGTGCATCATCGATATCTATGATCGTAAGACAAGTCTAATTTGTGAATGACAGCGACATCAACCTAACACAACCATACAAGATCCCTGAAATATGTTGAACCAACTCTATACCCAAGTCCCTGCCGGGGTAAGATTTATGCTGCTTTCCGCACTAGGTTTTGCGCTGATGTCTGCATGTGTAAAATATGTCAGCATCCATGGTATCCCCGTTTTTGAAATCGTCGCTGCGCGCGCGTTAGTGTCATTGATCATTAGCTATCTCGACGTGAAAAGAAAACGAATTTCCATCTGGGGTAACAACAAACCTTTATTGTTGATTCGCGGTATCATCGGAACCTTTGCCTTAATGTGCGTTTACTACTCGGTAACGACCCTTCCTCTGGCAGAAGCCACGATATTGCAATACGTCCACCCCGTATTTACTGCGCTACTTGGACTGTTACTCCTCAAAGAACGAGTGCAGACGTCTACCCTCATCTGTATCGCTTTTTGTTTATTGGGTTTATGGGTGATGGTCCAACCTAGCCTTGATCACACGATTGAGTATCAACTGCCGATGTTTAGTGTCATGACGGCGCTCCTTGGCGCGCTAGGCAGCTCAATTGCTTATATCATCGTTCGCAAACTTAGCCAGACTGAAGATAGCTCAGTGATCATCATGTACTTTCCATTGATCGCACTTCCCGTTTCATTAGTTTTAATTGGCGATAACTTCGTTTGGCCTAGCCTCTACCTAACATTTTTACTGGTACTGGTGGGCATCTTCACTCAGGTTGGTCAGTATGGACTGACAAAAGCGATGCAAACTCAGGCGGCTGGAAAAGCCTCGGCTTACTCGTATGTGCAAGTTGTTTTTTCTGCACTGCTCGGCGTGTGGATTTTCAATGAAATCCCATCCATCTGGACATATATCGGCGGTACTTTGATTGTCACCGGAGCATTAGTTAACGTCTTTGGTCAGAAATTGGTAAAACCTTTTCAACGTGGGCAATAAATCACAATATATTGCTCATCGAGCAACGTGTTTTTGCTTGCTGTAGGTAAAAACTTGCTCAACAAAAATGGGTAAAAAACGTAAGACATTGATTATATAGAAATTTATATTCAGGCATAACAATTGCCCTTTAGTAAACACATTCACATGTTAAACAAACACACTAAAGGAAAGGATTGCTATGCCAACTCCATGTTATATCTCTATCGACGGTGAAACTCAGGGTCTAATCACTGCAGGCGCTTGTACTGCTGATTCTATCGGTGATTCATTTGTAGAAGGTCATGAAGATGAGATGCTGGTTCAAAAGTTTGACCACGTCGTAACTGTTCCTACTGATCCACAGTCAGGTCAACCTTCAGGCCAACGTGTTCACAAGCCGTTCCAGTTCACTGTTTCTCTCAACAAAGCGGTACCACTGCTTTACAACGCACTTTCATCTGGCGAGAAGATGAAGACAGTTGAACTAAAATGGTACCGTACTTCTATCGAAGGTAAACAAGAGAACTTCTTCACAACTAAGCTTGAAAATGCGTCTATCGTAGACATCCATTGTGAGATGCCTCACTGTCAAGATCCATCAATGTCAGACTTCACGCAGAATCTAACTGTGTCAATGTCTTACCGTAAGATCACTTGGGACCACGTTAACGCGGGTACTTCAGGTTCTGACGACTGGCGTAAGCCTGTCGAAGCGTAATATTACGCTTTGTTTTAGCCCACCTTCGGGTGGGCTAGTTATAACCCTAACCAAGACGCCGTTAAGACGGTGTCTTGGTTAGGGTTTTATACCAATCTGTACAAGGCAATTATTGAGCACTCTCCCTCCCAGATTGGTAATCGCGATTACGTAGGGCTGAATATATGACCACTCTCAATTTCAATCTAACCGTTGAAGGGCTCGATCCTCAAGCTTTTGTCGTCAGAGAGTTCGAAGGCAACGAATCTCTTTCGCATGATCTTAACCATGGCAAGCAACCCTGCCATGGTTACTATTATGATGTTCAGCTCGCGAGTCGTAATTCGCTGCTTAGCGCTGAAGATGTCGTTGATAAGCAAGTCCAACTCACCTTATACCGCGACTTAGAAATCGTAAAAACCATCCACGGAATGGCACGAAGCTTCACCAAAAGTGATACTGGTCATCATCATACCTTCTACGCCTTAACGATTGTTCCAGCATTAGAGCGACTGTCTTTGCGCCAAAATAGTCGTATTTTCCAGTTTAAAACCGTACCGGAAATCCTCTCTATTATTCTTAAAGAAATGGAGATCGATGATTTTGCCTTTGCCTTACAACATGACCATGGCCAAAGAGAATTTTGTGTTCAGTACCGAGAGTCCGACCTCGATTTTCTACACCGGCTGGCTGCCGAAGAAGGGCTGATTTACAGCTTTGTATTTGAAAATGGTAAGCACACGGTACTATTTAGTGACTCTTGCGCTTGTTTGCCTAAAGTAAACACGCCTATTCCATACAATGCGCTCAGCGGCGGTATCTCTGAGCAAGAGTATGTATCCGCGATGGTATTTAACACCCGTTTCGCCCCCAGCTCGACGCAACTTAAAGATTACAGTTTTAAAAAGCCAGCCTATTCATTTCAGCAAAACACCCTTGCCACTGACATCGACTTTCAAAGTACCGACTATCAACACTTTGATGCACCAGGCCGGTTTAAATCGGATGATAGCGGCGCGTTAATTAACCAAACACGCCTCGACTACTTACGTCGCGATACACAACTGGCCACTGGCAAGAGCTACGTTGCTGCTATTCAAGCGGGTTACAAGTTTCAATTGAGTGAGCACTTAGATGATGAGTTCAATCGAGAATGGCTAGTCGTCAAAGCCACCCATCGCGGCACGCAACCTCAGGCCCTAGAAGAAGAAGCCGGCTCTGGTTCAACAACCTATGATAATCAATTTTGGTTGATCCCAAGCGAGCACCATTGGCAATTAGAGCCCTTTACTAAGCCTTTGGTCGACGGCCCGATGATGGCGACTGTGGTTGGTCCTGAAGGTGAAGAAATTTACTGTGATGAGCATGGTCGCGTTAAAGTTCAATTTCCATGGGATCGCTATTCAAGCGGCGACGAGCACAGTTCGTGCTGGATTCGTGTTTCCCAAGGTTGGGCCGGAAATCAATACGGCATGTTAGCTATTCCTCGCATCGGTCATGAGGTGATCGTCGAGTTTTTAAATGGTGACCCTGACCAACCGATTATTACGGGCAGAACCTACCATGTGACGAACACTGCACCTTACGTGTTGCCCGACAATAAAACAAAAACCGTAATACGCAGTGAATCGCACCAAGGTGAAGGGTTTAACGAATTAAGTTTTGAAGACCAGTCTCAGCAAGAGCAAGTTTTTGTCCACGCCCAAAAAGATCTCGACATAGAGGTCGAAAACGACACCACGGTTCATATCAAGCATGATCAGCATTTAACCGTCGATAATCACTACTTCAGCCATGTTAAGAACCATCGTAATGAAACGGTAGAAGGCGATAAGCGCAACAAAGTCACCCAAGATCAAACCTTAGTGGTTGAGGGCTCTTTGCATCTCAAAACCGGTAAAGTTTGGGTCAATGACTCTGGCTCTGAAATCCACATTAAATCAGGCAATAAGGTGGTGATTGAGGCAGGCAGTGAAATCACCTTAAAAGCCGCAGGGAGCTTTGTCAAAGTCGACCCGGCAGGCGTTCACTTATCCGGTGCTGGCGTGAACCTAAATTCAGGCGGCAGCGCAGGAAGTGGCAGTGGCTATGCCGGACAAACAGCCGAGCTAGCCACAGCCTTACTCAACGATATTGAAGTCGCCGAACTGCAGCAAGCCGATATCAGTGCGTCACAAAACAGCGCAGAAGCGAATGTGATAAGTGAGTTCAGTGCGCCTGAAGAGATAACGCATGCAGCTCAACACTTAACAGCAAACAGCCCTGTTGCCGCAGTTTCGAGTGCTAATAGCAGCAGCTCATCTGAATCTGAATCTGAATCTGAATCTGAAGAGACTAACTCACTAAGGTTAAAGTCTGCCCTTCTTAAGCAGTCTTTAACCTTAGATAAACTCGCGAATCGTGAATCTCATTCATACAAAAGCGGATCAAAAGGGCAAGAAGTTGAATACATTCAACAAGCTCTGATAAAACTAGGTTTCGATCTAGGAAATGCAGGCGCTGACGGAGATTTTGGTTCAACCACACAACGTCAGGTTAAGCTGTTCCAAAGTGAGTATAAGCCGACCAACGAAACGCATCTCGCTTATGATGTGGGAGCCGTTGATGGAATCGTAGGTCAAGGAACCTTACTAGGTCTAGACGAAGCACTTGTTGAGGGGTGGGAGTATGAAACTAATACACTCTCATTATCACCACAGGGATTGCAATTGCTTAAAGAAATTGAAGAATTGCGCTTAATGCCCTATGACGATCAAACTGGTAAGGAAATTTCAAGTTACGTAGAAGGGGCGACTATTGGTTACGGTTATCTCATTCCAGAATCAGAATGGGACAATTACAAAAATGGCATCGATAAGTCCAATGCAGAAAGGTTACTAAAACTTAAGCTGCCAAAATATGAGGACAAAGTAGTCAAAGTACTGACCTCTAAGATGAACCAACAAGAATATGATGCTCTGGTATTACTTTGCTACAATATCGGCCCAGCTAACTTCGAAAATTCTTCTGTATTAAAGCTAATAAATGGTGGATTAGCCCCAGCCTATGGAAACAACCTAGATCGAGCTTGGTTGGCATGGAATAAATCTCAAGGTGAAATAATGAACGGCCTGATTAGTAGAAGAAAATGCGAACTCGATGTTTTCCATAAGGGAGTATATAAGAAATGGTAAAAAATTTGTTTTCACTAGCACTAATATGCATCTCGGTTTCAACACCAGCAAAAGTACTAGAGAATAGCCAACTTCACAGTGTGCCTAATGACGAAAAGTGGGAAGTAACTACAATAAAGCGTTACGATTGTGACGTATGTACTTCTGATATATACGTGCAAAGTGGTAGTGCGAGAATCAATGGAGTCTGGGTTTCAGGTACATTTGACTTCTCTCTAAATAAAGAGTCTGAAGTTGTGTTCAATAATAATTCTGTGTTTGCTTTGGGCGATGTCGTCCAATCAATCGAAGTAACTCAACAAAATACCAAATAACTCTAGCCGCAAAGTTATCTCTTTTGGTCTTTAAGACGCTTCGTAATTTTGTATATCTTTCATTCAGAATGGGAAATTAGAAGAATTGTTGACCTTTATAACCAACGTTCAAAATCTAATAAATTTGAATGTTTGCCTAAGCAGGCTAAAACGGTAATAGCTTCGGCATCATACCAGTATGGCTATTTGCCTAGCGAGACAAAAAATTTTTGGAAACAGGATCAGGATTGGATCTCTATGTACCAAAATCTCATGGACTTCGGCGATGAATACAAAACTAGAAGAGAAAAAGAAGCTTTGCTTATTAAGGAGATTATGTGAAAAACTTGGTATTTATCCTCGTAGGGTTACTGTCGGCGTTCAACTCTAACGCATTTCCAGTTGAAGAAATCTATAACCAGCTTGATATTACTTCGTTCAATAGTTCATTGTTTCAAAAGTCAACAGGCGGTGAAAAACACTTTTCCCAATTGGGCTTGCCTGAGCCCTCATTTAAAGACAATAGCTTTTTGATAGAAAGTGAATATTGGAAATACGAGATTAAGTTATTGAAAGTGGATGAAAGTGGTATCCATGCTTGCTTCTTAGATAAAGCGCTTTGGGGAACTTACGACGCTCAAAGTCCACTGCTTATTCGAAAGTACGGGAACTACTATGTTGCGATAGATCTTGATACCGACATTTGTAAAAAATTTGCAAAGTAAAAATGTTTTTGTTGATGTGAGCTGCTTGTGTTTGACTAAACAAACTCAAACCAGCTTACAGCCAAAAAGTTGAAACTGCTTTACTCGAAAAATATCATTTCGGCAGTTTCGGTGTCGTTAGCACCCGACTGCAGGATAACAAATGCATCGACACCAATACGAGCCAACGTCATGACCATATTGGTCATTGATCTTGTCTCACCGCAAACAAAAGGGTGTCAATTAAAAGTCATCCCAATAAGGCGGTTGACCATAATACGAGCTTATAAAATCGATGAAGGCACGGAGTTTGGGCGCAAGCAGTTTACGGTGTGGATAAACGGCGTATAGCCCTATCGTCTCAAGCTCAAAGTCATTCAATATGATTTTGAGCTTTCCCTGCTTTAGTGCGTCGCCGACGATGAATGTGGGTTGTAATATATAACCTTCGCCCGCGATAGCCGCTGCCATCAATATTTCACCGTTATTTGCAACCAAACCGGACTGTTTTTTTGCAAAATTGACGCGCAAAGTTTCCATTAACAGATTCTTTGATGGTGCCAAGTCCATGTAACTATAACGTAAAAAATGCTCAGGAATTAATTGGTCTGGATGGCTTGGAGTGCCATGATGCTTTAAGTATTCAGGAGAGGCGCAAAGCACCAATCGAATCGGCGCTATTCTTTTCGCAACCAGTGACGAGCTCTTTAGCTGCCCAATTCTTAATGCCACATCCACCCCTTCTTCGATAACATCCACCTTACGGTCGCTAAGTTCCAAGTTAACGCCCACGTCTGGAAATTGCTTTTTAAAGTCTCGTATCAGTGGCGCCAAATGAAGCGTAGAAAATGAGACCGGAGCGCTGATATGCAAAAGCCCTTTAGCGGTGCTTTTAAGTTGCCCGAAGTGATCATCCATACCATCAATGCTTTCCAGAATGTGCATAGCATGTTGCAAGCACTGCTCGCCTTCATCAGTAAGGTGAACACTCCGTGTTGTACGATTCAGCAGCCGAACGCCTAACTGCCCTTCAAATTGAGAAACGTATTTACTAACCAGTTGATTGGATATCTGTAATTTATTCGCTGCTTTTGTAAAGCTTCCTTCCTCTGCGACGGCGACAAATGCTTTCATCGTTTCAATACGATCCATAACACCTACTTCAAATAAATTGTTGATAATAATTCAACAAATATAGCATTTATTACACAAAATGTTGTTAGTAATATGAGCACTAATCTGGTTAAGGCAGTCAGCCTTGATTGAAAATTAGAATAGGTTACATAATGAATAAACAAACTTTACAGACATTATTGAAATCAGATGCAGGTATTGCCGCTCTGGTTTTACGAGTCCCTGTCGGCGTTATTTTGGCTGCTCACGGCGCGCAGAAACTGTTCGGTTGGTTTGGTGGATATGGCCTAGAAGGAACCGGACAATGGTTAGCGAGCATTGGCATGGAGCCGGGTTATTTAATGGCTTTGCTGGCAGGAAGTGCGGAATTTTTTGGTGGCGTGGCATTAGTCTTAGGGTTATTAACTCGACCTGCTGCTGCAGTGAGTGCCTTTACCATGTTGGTTGCTATTTTTAGCGTGCATATAAGCCACGGCCTTTTCCTTTCAAACAACGGTTATGAGTACGCCCTTGCGTTATTTGCCGCCACTTTGGCTTTAAGTATTCAGGGCTCCGGCAGTTTTGCCATCGACAATGCGTTGGCAAAAAAAGTTCTCTAAGATAATTTTTTGAGTCAACAATCTCTGAAAACCATCATCTGTTAAGTAGGTCTTGTGCCATGTTAGCTAATGGCGAGATCGTTAAAAGGGTGAATGGCATTATTCAAGCTTCAGTAGTCACCGCCAATACAATTGTTCCAATTGGCCCTGAGTATTAAACCGAGTGAGAAACAGCATGAAAACAAGTCAGATAAAAGCAAGTCGAAATGTTGTCTACGTTTCTCATGGTGGGGGACCAATGCCCTTGCTCGGTGATCCTGAGCATCAAGAAATGGTCACTACACTCAAAACCATAGCCAAACAAGTCGGTAAGCCGAGTGCCATATTGGTGATTAGCGCACACTGGGAAGCGCGTCTCGCGACCGTTACGTCAGGCAGCTCTCCCGGGATCAACTACGATTATGGCGGTTTCCCCACAGAAGCTTACGATATTCAATACCCATGCCTTGGCGAACCGGAATTGGCGCAGAAGGTAATGGACGCGATTAAGCGAAATGGCATCGATGTGATTGATGATAAGTATCGCCGCTTCGATCATGGCGTGTTTGTTCCACTTAAAATTATGTATCCAGAAGCCGATATTCCTTGCGTACAATTATCATTAGTTCAAACGCTGGAACCTGAGCTACACATTAAAATTGGTCAGGCTTTGCAAGATTTGGATTGGAGCAATTTACTGGTGATTGGGTCGGGGTTCTCATTTCATAATATGCGCGCCTTTTTTACTCCTGATGTACAAGAAATACGTGCAAAGAACCTTGAGTTTGATGATTGGTTGAAAGCCACAATGAGTGATACTTCGCTTTCTGAAACAATGCGTAAACAGCGGCTGATCGATTGGGAGTCCGCACCTAGTGCAAGATTTTGTCACCCACGAGAAGAGCATCTGATACCGCTGCATGTCTGTTATGGTATGGCCGGTAAAGCCAGTGATAATGTCTACCAAATAGAAGTTATGAGAAAACAAGCATCAATGTTTTCTTGGGCAGTGTCGAATGACTAAGGTCAATATCCTTGGCTAATGAGCTTGCCGTAAAACTACCCCTGACAACTAAGTTTCCTAATAATATGGTCTCACCAGAACATATTGTTAGGAAACATGCCAGCAACGACCAAACTAGTATCCATTCAGTTGCAACTGATGTTGTTTTACTAAGTTCATTTTTTTCTTATATGATTCAATCAGTTCTTGTTTACTTTTACCTTTATTATCGAAAAATAGAGCACCTTGCTTTTGAAGTAGTGGATAGAAATTTTCTACCATCTCAAGAACAGTATTGACTCGTTTTATCGTGGTTGGCGTACAGCTTTTACCATCTAGGTCATCTTCTATATCCAAAACATTCGAGCGGAACATCTCTAATGTAAATAAGTTTTCTAAAGCGTCATCACTTTCAAGAGCGGTTAGATATTGATCTCTTAACGACTCTGAATAGTGCAAGATGGCGCTATCAGCATGATGACATTCAAGCCATGCTATTTTACCTTCTAAAACACTTACTGCCGCTTGTTTGACATTACGAAACACCGCTATGGACTGGTGGTGAGAGTAATCTTGCTCTAGCAGCCAACCAGAAAAGAATCGCGTTTCAAACCGTTCACAAAATTGGAACAGTGGAGAATTTGTACCATCACTATTAAACTCGGTCAGCGGATCAAATGCGTACATATAGCCGAAATCAAATAGCCATAATTTCTGGTTGCGATCGACTAATAAATTACCAGAACACAAATCCCACTCGAACAAACCGACTTTTTCACACTCAATTAATGTAGAAAATAGCTGTGATAGAAGTGACGGTGTAAGCTCTTTGATTGGTTCTCCCTCAACCCAATCGGACAAGATAATACCAAGACGATAATCTGCGTAAACCGTCTCAACGATGCACCTGAATGATGCAGATGTTTGAGGATCATCTTTAAGCTTTTGGGAATCAAAGCGGCGTTGCACTTCATTAAGAAAAGAGAACTGACCATCAAGGTTTTTTACTCGAGCGACTGGACGCTTTTTCTTTAACGTGTACTCCTTTGCACCAAGACGGATACGATATACTTCTGCCGTCAAACCACTTTTAAATGTTTGCACTACGTATGGTGAATCACTGGTGGTTAAAGCTAGTTGCTTAGGTGATATTGGACATTTTTCAATATTGCCAACGATTAAATTGGCATCACTGTTCTCAAATTGCCGTTGTATTTTGTGACGAGTCATCTTGCTACATTCCGTTGTTGCTCTTATTGGTATAACAACGTTACCAAAACACTAACCGTTACATATCACCCATAATGATGATCAGCTAAGGCTTAGATCTAAGGTGTAGTGGTGGACTAACAGTTGAGCACTCTGGTAAGTAAGGGGCCCAGATTTGTACAGACACATGTCCTTTTCACCACGTGAACTGATAACTTGATGCCTATTTGACAACGCAGCCAAGAGAAATACAATACATATACGTTTCACATATAAATCGCATACATATGGGTATTGTCAAAATCTCAGAAGAACTTCATGAAGAGCTTCGCAAAGCAAGTTCGGTCATGTCACGTTCAATCAACTCACAAGCGGAGTTTTGGATCAAAATGGGCATGCTAGCCGAACTGCACCCTCAACTTTCATTTAATCAAATCATGGCGGACTTGATGCAATCTGCGAATGTTTCCGCTGCAAACATTGCAACGACTGAAGAGAATAATGATGCATAGCCAAGTACTGATTAAATCAGAAGATGAAATCGCGCTTATGCGAGAATCAGGAAGGTTACTCGCGCAAGTTTTTAAGATGCTCGACACATACGTCCAGCCGGGCATCTCTACGATGGATATCAATAACAAAGTTGAGCAGTATATTGTTAATGAACTCAATGCTCGCCCTGCAAGTAAAGGGCAGTATGATTATCAATACGTTTTAAACTCATCTATTAATGACGTAGTGTGCCATGGAGTACCTAAAGAGGCAGAAACGTTAAAGAGCGGCGATATTATCAATCTAGACATTACTCTAGAAAAGAATGGATTCATTGCTGACTCAAGCAAAATGTATGTGATGCCATCAGCCTCACCGCTTGCAATCCAATTGGTAAATACAACCTATAACGCTATGTGGGAAGGTATTAAGCGAGTAAAACCCGGTGCAAAACTTGGTGATATTGGTTATGCGATTCAACGATATGCAGAGTCCCATGGGTACAGTATTGTCAGAGAGTATTGTGGACATGGAATAGGTCGGGAAATGCATGAAGAACCGCAAGTGCTTCATTACGGCCTTCCAAATAGTGGCCTCACTTTAAAAGAAGGAATGATATTCACCATCGAACCAATGGTGAATCAAGGTACCGCGAAGATAAAGACCAAAAAAGATGGTTGGACTGTCGTTACTAGAGACAAGAAGCTTTCTGCTCAATCTGAACATACTGTATTAGTCACAAGTTCAAGCTATGAAGTTCTTACGTTGAGAGAAGAAGAAAAACTGCCAATGATGTGAACCACATAAACAAGCAGGTGTGTAGTAACGAAGGGTTGAGATAAGAAATAGGTATATTGTCCCAGTCAATCCTAAGTGGTGACTACATCGCGTACTAAAACACAAAAAGCCCGCTGATGACTCAGCGGGCTTTTCTAAATGTGGCGGAGAGATAGGGATTTGAACCCTAGGTACGCTATTAACGTACGCCGGTTTTCAAGACCGGTGCTTTCAACCACTCAGCCATCTCTCCGTTGCGGTAGGTATATTAGGTTCAACCCCTAGAGTTGTAAAGCAAAAATTCATACAACCTAGTTTAAGTGTTTAGATTATAAGCAGTTATTGGCATGACCGTTTCCTTCTTGTTTAAATCATTGTTAAAAAAGATCCACAAACAACTTTAGCTCTATGCATTCAATAAAATAGTGTTTTATTTTTAATTGCATGATTTAATTGAATAAAACAGTGTTCAGTTAACACTTGTACGCTCGAAAACAATTGCACAACAGTGTGAACTGTATCAAAATTAGCGTATTAACCGAGTAATTTTGCTTAGAACTGAGGTTTTATGAAAGTCGCAGACTTATTTAAACATCGTGGTGATACAAACTCTAAACAGCATTCAGAATTTATGCAGTGGATGACCCCTACTGTACGCGAATACTGGGGAGAAATTGTCAACAAGGCTCATAACCGCCACTTGTTTACGCGTCTACGTGATTTCAATGCACCTGCAGTCAACGACGAGATACAACTCCCAGTTGATCAGCCCAAAACTACGCAGCCAAAACCGTTTGAACTCAAGCCAGAAGCGCAAAAAGTCTATCTAGAGTTGCAACAACAAATCGGCCAAGTGATTCATACTGGCGATTGGTTGGGTATTTCTCAAGAACGTATTAACCAATTTGGTCAAGTTACTGAAGACATGCAGTGGATCCATACCGATCCAGAGCGTGCTGAAACTGAGTCTCCTTTTAAAACGACGATTGCACACGGTTTTTTAACCCTAGCTTTGTTGCCTAAGTTGACTGACAGCGTAGATCCAGACAATAACCTATTTCCTACCGCTAAGATGGTCGTCAATATTGGTTTAAACCAGGTACGCTTTCCGTATCCCGTTAAACCCGGTGATAAAATACGTGCAGTGAGCACCTTAGCTAAAGTTACTCCAATTCGTAAAGGCTTAGAAATAGAGCGCGAAATCAAGGTTGAAATTGAAGGTATTCGTCGCCCAGGGGCCGTGATTACGTCAGTAATTCAACTGCATTTCTAAATATTCAAACAATAAAAAAGGATACCTCGCGGTATCCTTTTTTATTTGCCTTAGATTATTGCCCAACGGTGTAGCAGCATCCCAGTGGATAATCCTCACCATTTTTAGCCGTGTATTCTTTCTCTTCTTTACATGCTCTCGGTTTGCCTTGCGCATCCCCTTTCACTAGGCTGATCCAGTGTCGCATTGCTGCCATTTCGGCCATCTCTTGCGGGAATGTGGTGCATGTTTCCAATTGAATGTCTTCAATGTCAATTAACTCAATACAACCTGTCCCTTTGTGATAGCCAAATGTCACCTCAACATGGCTACCTGTACCATCACGGAACAAGATAGATTCTGGATCTTCCTTTTCACCCGTGTAAGCCACAAAGTGCTTTGGATGCTTTAAGCCACTGTGGCTACCATCTTTGAAATATGCCATCACGTGACGGTAGTCGATAACGTAAGCGGTAACTTCTTTGTGCGAGCCGCTCTCTAACGGAAACAGGCGATCAAGCAACTGTTTGGCTTTTACTTGTTTTTCCATCGCTTGGCTTGTTTCTACCGCGAAGACTGCTTCAGCGATAAATGGCTTATTTTGTTTTTGGATTTCAGTCTTATCGAATGTCAGCATGTTCATAGCGTTTCCCTCGCGGATATTGCACAACTTTTAAGTCCTAGAGCAAATATTCCAAATTGGCATTTAACTGTTTTGCTAATTTGTGACTTTGCTTACTTTGTATACTAGTGAATTTTTGACTACAATTTCACAACAAAAATTTTACAGTGTGAATTTTACAAAATGGCCGTGTCAAAAAGCTTAATTCGTCAATCTCATTTTTTAGGGACTAAGATACGAAATCTTAGGAAACGCAACCATTTAACCATGGAGGATCTCTCTGCGCGTTGCATTAGAGTCAGCCCAGAATATGCACCTTCGGTCTCCTACCTCTCGATGATCGAGCGCGGAAAACGAGTGCCTAGTATTGATATGTTGGAAGTCATCGCTGAAGTTTTCCAAAAGGATCCGTCTTGGTTTTTAGATGATGAACCAGAGCAAGCTGACATCACCCCAGATAAAGGCAACCGCGGTGGCATCAGCGGCATGGCTCTAGAGCCGAGTTTCTTGTTTTCTAATGACATCTTACAAATCGCCATTCCCGAGATGTTATCGCAAACGGGTATTACTGGCCGCCAATTTGCTCATCTGTTGATCCGCGCTCACCAAGAGAGCAATCAAAATCACTTTCCCGATCTTGAGCGCGCAGCCGAAGAAGTCGGGCTGAAACGACTCAATCTCTCAGCAGAAGATCTCATGGACATCGCGCGTAGTTTGGGATTAACGATACGTTGGATTTCACGTCCACCGAAAGATGTGGTTGATGAACTTGGTGTTAGTGCCAAACAAGTGGTTACCTCATTTTTTGAGCCACCCGGTACAATATTTCTCAATGAAGTCCTTAAGCACTACCCTACTCGGCTCAAATACGATTTATCTGTCTATATAGGTCACTGCGTATTGCACAGTAAAGAAGGGTTAAAGAGTGTGCTTTCCGTCGGCCATGCCAATAGCTGGGAAGAATACGATCAAGCAACGCCAACATCAGAGCTAAACTCACAAGATATTTTGCAAGCGTGGCGTGATTTTGAGTCGAGTTTTTTCGCCGGAGCCCTACTCTGCCCTAAAGTCCCGTTTAGGCAATTGCTTGACCGCAGTGGCTATGAAATTGATGTGCACCAAAAGGCTGGAGTGTCGCCTTCTGTCGCTATGCGTCGCATGACCGTCGTATCCCCTTACCCACACTGGCATTATTTTGATGCGTATGGGCAGAACAAACTCAAAGCCGTCTACCGTGGTAATGGCATTCCGCTTCCTTGGGGGAATATGCGCAAAGTGAATGATCCTTGTCAGCACTGGGCCGTTTTTCGTCGTCTTTCTGAGCCACAACAGGGAAGCTCCGCCCAGATATCCATTCTTAATGTGGGTGATGAACCAAGAATATACTGCTGTGAATCCGTTAACATGACCGATCCTGCCGGAAACAATCGTGTCCTGTGTGCCGGGATAGATTTAAACCCAGCGATCGATGCACAGGGTGGAAACTCACTGGAAATAGCTGAAGAGTTAAAAGCGCTGTGTGTCGGCAATGGGGGCAGTGCGCCTATTCCTCGTCATATGCAGAAAGAATTCACCACCGTCGCAAAAATTCTCAATATTAATTGGATAGAGCGAGGTATTCAGTCTGATGCCAGAGTGATTTGTTCAAGAGGTGCAGTATGCCCAAGAAAACCTAGTTGCTATAACGGCTGCCAAGACGCGGGCGCTTAATAGAAAAAAAGCCAATCACAACAATCGTGATTGGCTATATATATTTGTGAACAAAATAGGTTCACTAACAACGTCAGTTGGCTAGGTGACCCTCGGCTTAATAAGGGTCAACTAATATTAAGCATTTAGCGTGCCAACTTTCAAAGCACTGTATAGCGTCTATTTTGCACAAAAAACCGTCCATTTCACAAAAACTAGGCGCATAATACTTTTTCATGCTGCAATTCAATGCAAAATGCAAATATTCGCCATTGCATATTGCAATTTAAATACTCTCTCCACACTCGATCTGATAACCAAGATCAATACTGTCTTGCCAACTATCAGCGCCCTTTAACCGCTCAATTAATTGACTGGCTGCTACACGACCGATCTCTTCACGAGGTGTAACGACCGTCGCTAATCTCGGTATCATTGCTTGGCTAATATCGTGACCGTGAAACCCTGCAATGGCCATTTGTTCCGGCACCTTGATTCCACGTCGCTGACACTCATACAATGCCCCAATCGCTAAATCATCATTAGTACAAACAATCCCATCCACATCTGGGTGCAACTCAAGCAACTGACCTAAAAGCTTCGCTCCCAAGGTAAATGAAGATGCCTCTTCAGTTTGTAAACTGATCGGCAACTGCCCAACTTGCTCAACCGCACGCCGATAGCCTTGTAATTTAAGCCGAGTACGTTCATCCATACGCGCAGCAAAATATGCGACTCGCTTGCGTCCTTTCGCCTGAAGAGCTTTGGTCATATCAAGTGATGCTTGGCCATTATCAAAGCCCACCGCTTGTTCAATACGAGGTGAGTAACTATCCATAATCTCAATCACAGGGATAGACGCCGTTTTGAGCATTTTACGTGCTTTCTGAGTATGAATGTTCTCAGATAAAATAATTGCGTCAACATTGTAAGAGAGCAGTGAAGCGATACTTTGCTCCTCTAGCTCGGTGCTGTAGCTGTAGTGAGCAATCATAGTTTGATAGCCTGCAGGCGTCGTCACTGACTCTATACCTCGAATCACTTCGGCAAAAACTTGGTTAGTTAGAGACGGGACCAATACACCAATCGCATTTGACTTGGCGTTCGAAAGGATATCAGGGGCGCGATTCGGGATGTAACCGAGGTCTTCAACGGCTTGGTTAATTTTTTCTTTCAATGCATCCGATACTTGCGAAGGATCGCGTAAACAACGACTTACAGTCATTTTTGTCACACCGACTCTATCGGCTATATCCTGTAATGTCGGTCTTTTTTTCTTGTTGGCCATGACGGTTTTCTTATCATCGATATGTTGTGTTACTGGTAACATAGTACCTGCATCGAGAATAACTTTTATTGGTTTAGATAACAAAAAAGCGCTCACATGTCGGTGAGCGCTGATTTTATTGTAAAATTTGACGTTTTTCGTTTTCACTCCAGGTTAGGTGATAACGATTCGATTCGGCATCATCAAGCCGAGAATAGCCATGAGCCCCAAAGTAGTCTCGTTGCGCTTGAAGCAAATTCGCCGGTAGAACACCACAGCGTAATGAATCAAAATAGCTCAGCGCCGAACTTATTGCTGGCATTGGCACTCCCGACATCGCCGCATTGGCTACCGTTGAGCGCCAGCCGGAAGATTTAGCCTCGATTTGAGTGGCAAAGTCTTGTGCTAGCAGTAAGTTATCTAACTCCGGGTCATTTTGATACGCCTTGGTGATATCTTGTAAGAAGTGCGCTCGAATTATACAACCCGCTCGCCAGATCTTGGCGATGTTGGCGTAGTCCAATGCCCAACGTTCAGTACATGAGGTGGTTTTAAGTAGATCAAAGCCTTGCGCATAGACCGTCACTTTGGCACAAAACAGCGCATCATGCAGTTGTGTCAAAATGGCATCAACGTCAGAGAAGTTGACTTGCTTGAGTGGCGTGTTCAACTGTTTTTCCGCTTGCAAACGTAATGCTTTTTGGCCACTTTGCGCGCGGGCAAACACGGCCTGCGCGATTGTCGGTGCGGGTACACCGGCTTGAAGCGCATTAACGGCCGTCCAAAGCCCGGTTCCCTTCTGCCCTGCTTTATCAAGCACAACCTCAACCAATGGCTTATTGGTAATGGGATCGCTTGTTTGCAATATTTCAGCACTAATTTCCATTAAGTAGCTATTCAGCACACCTTGATTCCACTGGCCGAATATCTGCCCAATCTCAGCAGCACTTAGTCTCAGCGCCTGCGCCATGAAATGATACGCCTCACATATCAACTGCATATCGGCGTATTCAATCCCGTTATGCACCATCTTGACATAATGACCTGCACCAGCAGGACCCAAATAGGCCGCGCATGCTTCACCGCTTTCAAACGGCCCCACAGCAAGCCCATTACTATCGACTTTCGCCGCAATGGCTAACCACATAGGCTTAATATATTGCCAAGCTGATTGCTCGCCGCTAGCCATCAGTGACGGCCCAGTTCGAGCGCCAACTTCACCTCCAGACACTGCGGTACTGAAAAAACGCAATTTACCCTGATATTGCTGCTCTCGACGTTCACTATCTGTCCATAAGCTATTGCCAGTATCGATGACAATATCTTGCTTGGCTAAACCGGCGTTTAGTAAATCATCAATGACGTTATCAACAATTTCCCCAGCAGGAACCGATAAGGCGATCACCCTCGGTGTCTCAAGGCTTGCCAATAAATCGCTCAAAGACGTTAAGGCGATAAATCGTCCTTTATGGTCTTTTTGGCTCACCAACGCAGCTTCTGCAATGGCTTTGTCACGATGAACCGGATTGACATCAAAACCCGAGACATCAAACCCATGGTCAATCAGGTTCAGCGCCAAGCTTTTGCCCATAACACCTAAGCCTATCATCGCAATATTGGACTGACTCATCCTTGACGCTCCTTAATCGCTTGCAGTGCTTGCTGAAGCACACCTTCAATCGGCAATGAAATATCGATATGCAGTGCTTCATCACAACTCGGCTCAACAAGAGCCTCGAACTGGCTGCGTAGCATCGACTCACCGTTAAAATAATGATTGGCGCGCTTTTGATGACGAGCCCAAATGGTATCGAAGTCGCCTTTAAGATAAACAATCACCAACTCGGGGTTATTGTGACGAAGCACCTGACGATATTCGGGTTTGAGCGCAGAACAAGCGATCACTGCCGCGTCGTTATCGGTATAAATACGATTGAGCGTTTGTAACCACCCACTACGATCCTCATCGGTCAGCGGTATACCCTGACGCATTTTCTCGACATTAGCCTCGGGATGGTAGTCATCACCATCGTAAAAAGGTAACGCTAGGGCTTTTGCAATTTCGCTGCCGATCAAGCTTTTACCACAGCCTGATACACCCATCACTACTATTTTTTTTGCTTTCATTGGACAATACTATCCTTAGCCTTGTGGCTGATGCGAAGGCTGTGAATTCCAACTAAATAACGTTTCATTTTGTTTGGAAGCGCTTACTTCCACCACATCGCTAGATCTGGGAAGATAATCACTAGGCTCAAGACCAACACCTGCAAAGCGATGAATGGTAAGAGAGACGTAAAGATTTCTCCCAAGCTGATATCTTTTGGAGCCACTGATTTAAGATAGAAAGCGGCTGGTCCAAAGGGTGGCGAGAGAAAAGAGACCTGCATGTTAAGGCAGAAAACAACACCAAACCAAACCGGGTCAAATCCAAGGCCAGTAATAATGGGGACAAAGATTGGCATCGTAAGAAGTGCCACGCCGACCCAGTCAAGGAACATGCCGAGCACAAGCAAAATCACCATCATAATCAGCAAAGTACCCATCGCACTGCCACCACTTAGACTTAAAATAACTTCCTCGACAAAATCGATGCCGCCCATCAAGTTATAAATGCCCACCAGTGCACTCGCACCAATACCAATCCACATGATCATTCCGCACGTTCGCATCGTTGCGATAGCACTCTCTTTAAGCATGTTGAGACTCATTTCTCCGCGGATAATCGCAGAAATCATGATACCAACGACGCCCAATGCAGAGGCTTCGGTGACAGAGGCGATACCAGTATAAATACTGCCTAGTACCACGGCGACTGAGAGCAACGGGAAGAACAACGCCTTGAAGTAACTGACTTGAGGTTCGTCTTCTTCGTCACTGTCACTTGGAATCGGTGCCAACGCAGGGTTTAACTTACAACGAATAAGCACATAAGCGATGTAGAAGCCTGCGAGAATAAACGCCGGAAGAAACGAGGCTTTGAACAAATCACCAATCGAAACGCTCGCGGTCATGCCATAGATAATAAGTACAATACTTGGCGGTAACATCGTTCCCAGTGCGCCGCCAGCACACGTGGTACCAATCGCCAACTTTCGGTCGTAACCCAATCTCAGCATTTGCGGCAAGGCTAAAATACCAAGCAGTACGGTTTCTCCCCCAATAACCCCTGACATTGATGCCAACAATACCGCCACCAAAAGAGTCTGTACGGCTACACCACCACGGACTTTACGCCCGACGGATTTCATTGCATCAAACAGATCTTTGGCAATGCCTGAGCGATCGAGCAGCGCGGCCATCAACACAAACATCGGCACCGCTAAAAAGACATAACCAGAGGCAAAACTGTAAGTACGACTAGCAATCAGGGGCACTGCATCAGGGCCAAACCAAAACAGGGTAAAAAAGATCGCAACAAAACCGGTCACAAAAGCGAGCTGCATCCCTGTTAGCAACAAAGCGATCATCATTACCAGCATCAGGATACTACCCCATGCTAGGCCGATTGAAGATAAATCAAACATCGTCATTATTCCTTAGCCCAGCAATCTCTTGGATTAGGTGCAATACATATTGGACAACGAGAATACATAGGACGACAAAAATCAGTCCTTTGAGCAAAGCTGGGTATGGTGCGTTGAGCACAGAACCCGAGGTTTCGAGCCTGAGTTCGCCCCATGGCGTAAACCAAGCTTCTTTAGCAAGAGAATAAGAGGCATAGGCCAACATGCCTGCAAAAGCCAAACCGACAATATGATGAACCATATTGAGGTATTTGCGCGTCTGATGGGAGACAGCGTCGTATATCAACACCACTCGGACATGCCTATTGGCTGCAAACGCGTAAATACCACCAACAATGAATAGCGAACCACCAATAAACGAGGCGGTCTCGTGAACCCAAGTGGTAGGAGCATCAAATGCGTAGCGCATCACCACTTCATAAAATGAAATCAGCACCGTAAAAATAAAAAACCAGCTGAGTAGGTTACTGATTTTAATAATCGCACGATCAAGAACATTTCTTGGCTGTTCTTCGGGCTCTCGGGTGGAGTGAGGCGTGTTATCATTCATAAAAAATCCCAAAAATTAGGAGGGCATAACCCTCCTACGAGAAGCGAGACAAGGGCGTAAGAAATTACAGTAGGCCGTTGGTTTCTAGGAAGCGAGTGACAGAGTCATACACTTTTTGTGCATTTGGAGAACGCTCAGCAAATACCTTCCATTGTGTTTTCGCGATTTCACGGAATTTCTTACGCTCTACGTCCGACCAATTGTGAATCGTGATCTCTGGATTAGCTTGCGCTTCTTTTACTGCGGCCATGTCCGCCATTTTTAGCTGCGTAGTCATGTCGTAAGAGAAATCACGTACCGAGGTTTGCAAAATAGTCTGCAGATCAGCTGGCATTTTGTCCCACTTCTTCTGTGATATAGAGATATCAATCAAGGGCAAAGAGTGAAAGCCTGGCTGTACTGGGTGAGTTGCGATGTCATTCATGCCTGCTTTTTGGTTGGTTGAAAACACCGTGTAATCTGCAGCATCGATGACACCTTTACTTAAGCCAGTAAAAACTTCTGAACCAGGCAGGTTTACTGGGGTTGCGCCCGCCGCTGCGAAAACTTGCTGCACCAACCCTTCAGGGGCGCGCAGTTTAAGACCTTTCAGATCATCGACACCATCAATTGGTTTTTTCGAGATAAAGGACTCAACACCCGTAGTCGACGCGCCAACAAACTTCACACCGTAAGGCGCATAAAGTTCGGTCATGAGCTCATTACCACCGCCATAGTTCATATATTGCAGTAGTTGGGTAGTATCAGACCAAGCACCAACCATATTGCCAATCAAGCCAAACGCTGGATCTTTCCCCGAAAAGTAACCCGTGGCTGTCACTTGACCATCAAGGATACCCATTTTGATGGCACCTAACGTTTCAGTATGCTTGACTACCGAACCGACAGGCAGCAAGTCAATCTCGATACGTCCGTTAGACATTGTCTCGACGCGCTCTGCCCAATTTTGTTGAACTTTATAGTTCAAATCTCCCGACGGATCAGAAGATTGAATTTTTAGATTGAAGTCAGCTGCTAAGGCAGAGACGGAAAAGAGACCAGTGATAGAGGCAGCAAGCAGAGTTTTGGTCATTGCTTTCATAGTAGGGGTATCCTTGTTTTGTTTCAGTTATCCAATCAAGTCAGAGTGACTCTTAGATAGGCTACCGGGTATAATTCTTATGTTACCGGTAACTTCAGGAGTAATGTTACCGGTAACAAGCAAGTGTTTGCAGAGACATGAATCACATTTATTTAATGTGTTATGACAACATTTAACAATAAAAAGAGGAAGTGTGAATCAGCCCACGCCAAAAGACTATGAGTCAGGTAGCGCTGAACTTAAGACTAACGTTTACGAAATACCCAGATAGGACCAATAAGCAAAAACTGCACATCAGCAAAAAATGATGGTTTCCTACCTTCGATTTTATGGCCAATAAATTGAAGCAACCACAACACAGAAAACAGAAGCAAACAAACTAACAATACTGATACCTGAAGCAGTTCTAGCGACCAAATTAGCGAGATGCAAGCAAGCGTAAAACCAAGCATCATTAAGAACACGCTCAGCGATAAACGATAATAAAATACCATCACAGGTATCGCAGTTACCCACACCCAGTTTAGGGTAAAACCATAGAGTTGAAGCTCTGGAATTGACCAGATAAGGCCCACCACAGATAAAAAAATCCCAGGCACCGCGATCTTATGGATGGTTTGATTGAGTGGATTTTGATGACTTTCGCCATATTCAGCCAACCATTGAGCAAGGTCTTTCATACGCCATCACCTAAAAATGTTATCTATCATTTCTATAGCATGAGTTTGGCAAACCTGCTGCGACAGGGCATCAATCTGTGATATTTTTGTGTTTACGACGATGCTTTTCTTGATACATACGCTTATCTGCTAACTTCAGCATTTCATCAATATCAGTAAAATCATCTTGATAGACGGCATAACCCACACTGACCTTAAGATTAATTAGATAATGTTCATAAATCACTGGCGTTTGGCAAATCGCTTTTTGTAGCGCGAGGTTAATAATATCAATATCTTCGACCTTTTCGATTCTCGGCAATAATATTAAGAACTCATCGCCTCCCAAACGAGCAACAACATCAGAGGTGCGCAATACGCTTCTTAATCGCTCAGCAGTCGCAATCAGCACTTTATCACCAGCCGAATGACCATAGGTATCATTGATAGTTTTGAACTCATCCAAGTCTATATTTAATATCGCAAAAGACTCGGCTCCAGAACCTTTTTTTATTGCATCAAAATGCTCACTAAGGGTGAACATAAAGTAACGTCGATTGGGCAGATGAGTCAGTTCATCTTGCAGTGAACGCTTACTAGCGGTTAAGAACAATCGATAAGTCATCGCAAATGCCGCGATTAACAAAGCAATCATTGGATAACCGATTAAACGCACCACGTGCACACGATACCAAGAACTATTCGATAGTAGATCTTGCTTCGCTGATGCAGCAACAACCCAACTGCCATAGGGAAAATGGACAGATTCAATCGCAAACGCATCATCAAACGTCGATTGTAAGCCATAAAAAAGTTCACCATCCATCCCTTTACTGTCAGTACCACGTATCGCTAGGTTATGACTGAACTCAAACGAGGCGATACCGGCATCAGTAAACAGCGACTGCAGTGATATCACCAGACTGCACACACCCCAATACCTTGTGTTGTAGGGAGGATCGGTAAAAATTGGCAATCGAGCAATCAAGGCTCGCCCGCCTTGAACGAGGTCAACCGGCCCTGCAATAAAGATCTCTTGGATCTGCTGCGCTTTTTTAATGGTTCGCCATTGTCCGGGAATGGTTCGATAATCGAGCCCAAGGGCTTGCTCATTACCTTGGAGTGGATAAATATGTTCAATGACGTCATTAGGTGCTAATCCAATTAGCTCAACATGACGGCTTTTGCGTAAAACCGTTGAGGCAATCAGTGCCCAACCAGAGAACTCGAAATCAGTATCTGACGCCACTAAAGCAGAAAGACTGTTGGCAACATAAACATCAGACACGATTGCTGTTTCTAATTCAGAACGCACGTTAGAGAGCTCTTCTTTCGCCTTCGCCAATAAGCTGTCACGTAGAAAGGACTTTTGGCTTCGGTCAAGAGATTCAACCAAGCCTATAGAAAAAACGAATGAAATCAAAAACAAGCTCTTAATAAAGTAATGCTTGCCTAGGCGATAGGCCATTCTTCCCCCACATATCGTGCAATGCGTGCAATCTTTGTTGATGAAACCACTTCACCTACCCACGCCAAAATAAATGTTAAAATTTATAGTTATTGTATGAAAATACATTAGTTCAATAATAAATTCACCGTTTAATCGATAAATTTATTAATAAGCAAGAGTGACTTGTTGAATAGATGTAATCAAGCAAAATTCACCCATCGCTGACTCCTTGCTCACATTCAGAGCACCAATAACAGTTACATTAACGTGTTTATTGTGGTTGATTATAGTCGAAGGTCATTATTATGCGTCGAACGCTTGTTCGGTTATTGTTGGGTATTGTTGTTAGCTGTTCTGTGTCTGCCACGACTCAAACAGACAGCTTCGCAGCTTCTGCGGATCTGATTCGTAATACCTACGAGCGCCAACTGTATACATTGCCAGCGTTTAAAGAAGGCCATTATGGTTTACGCATGTATCGCCAAACCCTTGACCCTAAATACTCAGCGGCAGTCTGGACCGACATGGCGCGAGTTGCGAGTCGACTCAACCGCTTCGCCGCAGAGGTGAATACACCAGAGCAAATACTTCTCTATGCAAGTAGACGACTAGCAAGTTACGCAAACGACAATGATGAGCGAAGTCAGCGTCGATATGCCGTCACCAAGCACACACCTGAATACATTTACCTGGGCGTAGATCTACTGGGTTCGATGGCTCGTGCTAACGAGTACGGCCTAAAGCACCAACAAGATAAAAAATTACGCGAAGTGATTCGCCGATATGACTTTGGTCGATACGCGACAGATCAAGAGATGATCAAAGCTTGGGCCGCGCAACTGGCAAACCAAGTCTTTTGGCTGCGCCAACTGGGCGAGCAAGATGTTGTAGAGCCCTTTATTGAAGCGTTCAGACACGCGTACCCCGATGATAAAGATAAAAGCTTAAGTGCCCAACAGTACGGCAATAAGATCTACGGTTTAACCCACATTATCTTCGCCGACTCTGCGTACTATCAGCATCAAGTTGATGAAAAGCAATACCAGTGGATTTACAATTATTTACGCAACAATATCGACACTATATTACTGCGAGCAAAAGAAGATGTGATTGCTGAAGTAGGAATTAGCTTTCTTCTCGCTGGGTTAGATCAAGACCCTGTCGTTGAAAAAACCCGTCAAGTAATTCAACGCGCTATTGATAGAGATAAGGGCATGATACCTTCAGTTTCTGGTGACTTTGATCTTAAATATGGCGAACATCGCAACGTATTAGCGATCATGTTACTTGACTGGCAGTCAGTCAATCATGCCCCTACTTTAGAAAGCGATCCTAGTGTGTTTTCTAATCTGCCTTATGGCCTTGTTGCTATCAAATCACATTGAGTGATTTTATTCAGCACAAGGAACTAACCCGCAACAAGTTAACTAATGCTAAATAATTAGAACATTTATTTATAAGCATCTGCTTATTCATAGCTTATTGACCGCAATCACGACCTTATCACAACTGACAACAAACCAATGCGAGTACTTTTTCTTTTTAAAATACAAACCGTTAGATCATTATCAATAACAATTTTTTCTGTCATGACAAAAAAGAATAAGCATTAATACGCATAATTGAAGGCATAAACACAATATCTCTATTTCTTTTTCTTGGTTCAGACTTTCTTTTTTCATCTAGACTTTGCTTGAGGGATTTCGTATCGAGGAAACTATCAGTATGCCACGATTTGCAGGGCAGAAAATCAAAGAAATGGCTGACATGAAATCAACGCGTAAGCGTAATATTGTCATGCTTTGCTCTGTGGTGGGTGTTTTTTATCTCGCGCTTTACAGTGTGGTTCGTTTTACCCAACAGGATTACTTTCTCGGTCAACTTAATCTTTTCTCTTCAGTCATCTTAGTGCTAAACATCATTTATCTGCTACGCGCCACACAACCTATTTATTCAAATATCATTCTCAGCACGATACTGATACTCCACGCCATGCTGTTTCTCACCAATGGTGACAATATTACACAGCGCCTTTTGTGGCTTTATCCTATCGCTTGCGTACTCATTTTCGTTAATCCGTTTAAATTAGGGCTGGCACTTAGCTCACTTTTTTGTGTCTCCACCTCTTATTTCCTGATATCGGCTAAGTGGGCTACGCTAGCTATGGATACGCCTGAAATACGCTTTCTACTCAGCCTGTCTGCCCTGTCTATCTTGTGCAATATCTACGCCTTCTACTACGCGAGAATGTTGGCCTTCGTACAAGTACTGTATAAAGAAGGGATCGAAGATCTCGCCTATATCGACCAACTGACTGGGCTCGCCAATCGTTGGAGCTTTGAGAACTGGGCAATAGACAAGCTTGAAGAGCGTCAAAACAGTCAATCACTCACTGCGCTGGTATTCTTAGACATTGATAACTTCAAATTGATCAACGACAACTATGGCCATGATGTTGGTGACCGGGTATTAAAGCACTTTGCCAGCCGACTCAAAAACAACATCAGGAACAAAGATCGCTCAACCAATGAGCATGATTACTCGATTGCTCGTTTCGCTGGAGATGAGTTTGTGCTGTTATTATACGATGTGAAAAACATCGAAGATCTGGAAAACATTTTACAACGTATCAGTGGCTTGTTTACTAGTGAGTATCAGGTTACGGAGAGGATCAACCAACTGACGATAAGTGCGGGCGTAGCGCTCTACCCTGAAGATGCCGAAAACCTTGCCGAATTGACACGCTGCGCAGATAAAGCCATGTATGCGGCAAAACATTCTGGTAAAAACCAATATCGATTTTATCGAAATGATCACCTCGAACTTAAACACCCTAAACCACTGGCAAGCGTCACTTCCATAAAAAAGGTTAGCGGGTCATGTACATGACCCAAAGAGAAATGGCCATAAAAACAATCATCCAAACTGCATAGCGAACTGTATTAGGCTTATCTTTTTTAGGTTGGATAACTGGCCTCAACGCTGCGCGTCTCGCCGCCCTAGCCGTAGAAGCGATCGTCGCTTTTTCATCATGTTCTTCACGACGCTTTTGCGCTTTTTGTGCCGCCTTACCAAAGCGATGTAATTGATCGGCAGTCAAATCCTGACTCGGGTCATACCGACTACTGGAGTCATTGTGTTTGGGAACGATAGCCATAACCACCTCCTCGCGAATAGACTGACATAAGTTAAGTATAGTCAACTCTGTTGTACGTAACTTTGATTAAAACTGAACAACAGTTCGACAAAACCGAAACCTACGATGAGAAAACTCATCTTTTGATACAAATCGCAATTACAATACCAAGTCACATAAACGAACTAATGCTATGATTTAAATCAGATTATCTTAATAGAAAAACTCGTCGTGCTGCCTGACTCCCGTTCTGGTTGTTCATTTGATAGGCAAAAAGCCGTGCTAAACACGGCTTTTGTTGAATAAAGAGAAGTGTCATTAACTCAAATATTCACATAAGTAGGCGGTCGATTGTGTCACTTGAAGATCAAAGGAAGCATCGCGCTCAACGTTGAATGACTCGCCCGCTTGGTATGTGACCCACTCACCGTCTGGAGCTAACTTCACCGTCAACGCCCCCTTAATGACAGTCATACGCTCAGGTGCAACGGTGCCAAAGGTGTATTCACCCGGTAACATTACGCCAACACTAGACTCTGCGTCTTGTTGACTAAAAGCCAGCGATTGTACTTGCCCATCAAAATAGCTATTGGCGTTAATCATTTCATCCTCCATGAATCCATATTCGATTGTTTAGTAGCTTCTTTTATCGCAAATATTCCCAGTCAGCAATCTGTTGTTATACCTTGAACCACACACTGCATTGATACAAAACACCAATATAAATTAATAATACAATGCATTGAGCCATCCAAAAGCCAAGCGCATCTACAACTAACTAAAAAAGAACACTTCAGCCAAGCTTTACTTCATATTGCGCAGTGAGCAAATTAATAAGCTAGACTTGATGACTAACTGAGTGAGCAAACTTTTAATCTGGGGTCAGGTTCAAAGTTCTTTTTATCAAAATTGCGTTAAGAAACGATCTCTTCCAAGCTAACAGTCTGCTATTTGATATTTCCTTTTCTTGATGTTTCCTTTTCCAAGGGATGAGCACACACTATTATGACCAAAGGCTCGACGTTCAAAACACTCGCTGTGGTAGTCTTTACCATTCTCACTCTGGGTTTTGGTGGCCTAATTTACTTTAGTTACCAAGACTATGTTGATCCGAAGCACGTCTATGGAAGCTGGATTGAGATCGGCGCTCCTCCTTATAAAACAGAAATCCTGACCTTAAACGAACAAGGCGTGTTTAGGAACGATAGACTCGTTGCGACGCAATTTGAATTTGATGGTAAACAGATCTTAATTAAAACGGGCCAAGGAACCGCGATATATCAAATTGCTGGCACCTTTAACTCCCCTCAACTGCGCCGCATACAACCCAATAGTCCAACTCAGCGCTTTATTAAGCAAGGGTTTGAAGAGACGATTGATATGGGCGGTGGGGGCTCAGCTAAAAACCGCCGTTCTGCGCTCTCTAATCACTTTGGTGATAACTAAGTGGCTGTCAACGCACTAGTTTGATATCAAGCTAGCCCGTATACTGAACCAAACTATCTGTAGGTCTAGATAAAAATAATGACAGCGTTCGTTGAAAACCTTCCGCCACCCATCGCTTCCTTGCTCCAAAGCTGGGATACCAATGTATTACTGATCACCCTCGCAAGTTTTCTGGCATGGATTGCATGGCGGTTGGCCTACAATCAGTTGCAAGTGTTAGTTGAAAAAACCAGCTTCCAATGGGATGACCTTGTTCTTGCTGCAATTAAAACACCGGTAAGTACCCTAATTTGGTGCTGGCCTGCTACCATTTCAATTGGTTTTTTGCTGCAAGATTACACCATTTCCAAACTCAACTGGTTGAGCACCTTAAAAGAGATTCTACTGATTGGCATTTTTCTCTGGATAGCGATTCGCCTAATCAACAATATTGAAGAGTACATTTTAGAGCAAAGAAAGCGCGACGAAACCACCGTACAAGCAGTAAGTAAAGTAGCGCGTTTATTCTTCGTGGTGATTGCCACTTTAACGGTAATGCAAACCTTCGGTTTGAGCCTTTCTGGCCTACTTACTTTCGGTGGTGTAGGTGGTCTGGTGGTCGGTTTCGCGGCCAAAGACTTACTGTCTAATTTCTTTGGTGGGATGATGATCTACTTTGATCGCCCGTTTAAAGTCGGCGATTGGATCCGTTCTCCTGATCGCCAAATCGAGGGGACAGTGGAGCGGATCGGTTGGCGTATGACTATTATTCGTACGTTCGATAAAAGACCGCTGTATGTCCCCAACTCAATATTCAGTAATATTGTGGTTGAGAACCCATCACGTATGCAAAACCGACGTATTAACGAAAATATCGGCATTCGTTATAAAGATGGTGGAAAAGTTGACGTCATTGTTTCAGATATCAAGACCATGCTGACCAATCACCCTGATATTGATGCGAAACAGACCTTAATCGTCAACTTCAATGGCTTTGGTCCTTCCTCGCTGACTTTAATGGTGTATACCTTTACCAAGACCGTCAATTGGATTCGCTACCACAAGGTAAAACAGGATGTGTTGCTAAAAATTTATGACATCATCAAACAACATGATGCTGATATCGCCTTCCCAACTCAAACCATCCAGTTAGAGCCACAACACGTCGGTGAGCTGCCAGTTAAACCACAGTAATTGTGCCTCGACCTTACGTAGCACAGTGCCTATCTGCTGCGTTAAATCATAAGCAAGACAAAACGCCCCTAACTTAGCATTAGGGGCGTTACTGGTTACTCGAGGACAGAAACCATTAGTTGTTGTCGTGTATCATCACATGATCGAGCAATGAAGAGAGCATGTCGTGTTGCGACATGCCGCTAAAGCCACTATCAAGCTGATGGGCTAAATTTTCTACCACGATAGACTGCTCTTGCATTCCTGAACCATCAGGATGAACAAGCAACTCAACATTATCTCCATCCACTTTGACATCAAGGTGCTCAAGTAGCTTATCCATATTGACGGACACTGTTTTGAGCTCAGGCAACACGTCACGTAAGTCGATTTTGTCCCCCTCACTGACACTGAAATCTTTGATGGTATCCGTCGAACCATTATCAATTTGATGCCAAACAAAGGTATCCATACCCGTGCCACCAACCAAAATATCAGACCCTAAACCGCCTTCCAGCGTGTCGTCACCATCACCCCCGATGAGCTGATCATGACCTGCACCACCAACCAAGTAGTCGCTTGCGCTTCCTCCGGTTAAAGTGGCATTAACACCACTACCATCAAGATGCACACCCTCGTTTGAAGCAGACTTATCGATCACTGTGGCATCATTAACCACACTGAGATGAATAGCGATGTGATTGCTCGATTCTGCTCTATCAAGCACTGCACCGCTATCGTCTAACTCTGATGAGATCGCTTTGAACGTCAAGGTATGCTCGCCAACTGCCGCATCTTTCACGCTGAGCGTATCGATAGCATCGGGCGATACATACCACACTCCATTGTCAAAACTTACGCTGCCATCTCGACTGTCTAAGCTCGCCCCTGCCGGAACACCAGACACTTCAAGTGTTAACGCTTCGGTCGTATCAGTCAGTGCTGCCAACAACCCAAGAACGGCGATTCCGCTCGCACTGGCATTCTGGCTTACTGTCATATTTTGCATATGACTCCACTTGGAATCTAGCGTCAACGTTGGTGCATTGGCCACTGGCGTCAACGCGATGGTATAGAGCTTAGCATCAGCTTCTAAGGCAATCCCTGATGGGTTACCACTATCTTTTGCGGTAACGTGCAAATCAATGCTATTACTCGGTGCACGGCTCGCGTCGAGATAAACGCCATTTGGCGGCGTGGGGTTATCGAGTAGAGTATTTAAGTCTGAGAGTGTCCCTGTTAACGTCATTGAGCTACTGTTCGCGCCAGTCACCATCACACTCGAAGCCGAAGGTATCGAAATGGATAGATGACCGTAATCAACACTCAAGGTGACGGTCATCAAGTCGTTCGCATGTCCATCGACATAATCAACATCACTTACGTTAATACCGCTAATCAGCTGCGCTGGCGCTTCATTAATGCCGACCGTAATATCATCGATATCAAGCACTGGCTGATCGTTCACCCCTTCAACAAGCAAAGTGATCTCTGCGCTAGCAGATTGATGGTCAGACTGACCATTTGTCATGCCATCATCTTTGACTACATAGGTAAACTTAACCTCACCGTTGTAATCTTGTGCCGGAACAAAAGTCCAAGAGACACCATCAGGATTGAGGGTTAACTTTCCTTGCCCCTCGGCTAACATCAAACTCTCAACACTGATCCTGTCACCTTCTTTGTCACTGGTGGCATCAAGCAACTCTTGAGCAGTAATAATGCGACTTCCTTCCTCAAGCATAGTGCCCAAATCTAAGTCTTTCGGCTCTGGAGCATCGTTAACTTCTTTCACATGAATCAAGAAGTTAGTTTGATTTGTGGATGACGTACTGGCATCTCCGGCGATGATCGCCCCATAACTCCCACCATCATCAACGCTTGCGGTGACTGTCACCGCGCCACCTGAATTAAGATCATTACTGTCCGTATCAGGGTTAAACTTCACTTTACCAGCGGCAATGGCTGCATTGATATCCTCAAGTTTACCTGTGATGATTAAGCGACCATCTGTAGCGAGCGAGAAGTCAACGCTCGGGTCACTGACAAATTCCAACACGCCTTTATCGACATTCAGCGTTAGAGTGTAGATGGCGTTAGGATCATCATAAGTTGCATCGACATCGGCAATCGAAAATTGGTCAATCGCTAATCCCCCGACCACATCTTCTGTCGTTTCAAGGCTAATAACGTTCACGAAGGTCGGTTGATCGTTGACTGGGTCAATCATCAAATCAACATCAAACTCTGACTTAGGCCCCAGATATTCATTGCCACTGGCATCCTTATCCACCGCTTGAACCGCAATATGAATAGGGAGGTTGATACCCATCACACTGGCAGTATCACTGTTGTGTTCACCTGAGTTAAATACAATTTTATCGAGCTGCTGAGCCGGAATATCTAACGTCCAAACCTTGGTAACGGGATCATAATTTGCCAACGTTGTCCCATCTGGATAGAAAATCTGCGCGTCATGCGCCACATTACTCACTTCTACCCGCAGCGTTTCTGGCGCATTTTCACTATAAGTTCCACTACCCGAGGCAGACATCGCCTTATCAATCACTGAGGCGTTGATTGCAATATCAATGTTAGTGCCTTCAGATCCAGAGACTGAATCAGTTGCATCCGTATCAACTACGTCGCCAACCGGATTCACCGTCAGAGAAAACTTAGGCAAATCTTTCGCCGCCGTCGGTACACCTAATAATGACTCTTGGCTAAAGACCGTTACGCCAAACTCAGCGTTACCACTGAAGTGCTTCGGCGGTTGAACAGAGATAGCACTTAAGTCCAATGAATCGCTTGTTCCCGAAGGAAGCTTAACACTCCACTCACCGCCACCATTGTTTTTGACTGTGTAACCGCTAGCGGGATCGGCGGTTAGCAAGAATCCATCTGGCACCTCAGTAAACTTAATCGATACAAACGACTCGGAACCATCAGTATCGGTCAAGGCGATCGACACCGCGCCAGAGTTACCAAGGGAAATCGCTTGGTCTTCATCGCCCGTAATTTCGATTACCTGACTTGGATCAGAGCCAGGTCCCGTGACAACAACCTCATCAACCACAGGCGTGACTTCAAAGCTGACACTGGTTGAAAAGTTATCTGAGTGTGTAGAGGTCGTTTCGCTCACCGTTTCATTGAATGTTGCGGTATCGGTGACCGTACCCGTCACGTTAATGGTGATTTTGTTATCGTCATTTTCCGTGGGGTAGTTGGCTTTGGGTTTAAACAAGATGTTATCGAGTGCGTGGTTATCAATCATCTCTTTGTTAAACTCTAGGCTAGTCCCCAAGCTCTTACCGGATTGGTCGAAAAACTCACCGTTGATGGGTTCGGCTAGTGTTAAAGTGATCGATGAAAGCACCTCGCGGCCACCTTCGTCACCCGTGACTTTATCGGCCAAAACGTAACTCAGATCGAGTTGAATATAACTATCTTCATAACCAATCGGATCAGCTCCTGCCGCGCCATCTTGATCAATCGGGTTGATCGAATCGTCGAGTGACCCTTTGACCTCCAACGTGATCTCAGGTTGTGAATTGACACCAGAGGCCACATCTGCGATCGGGTCAACTTTGATGATCACTGACTCATTGATAGCGGTTTCATCACCTGACGTTTTATCGGTAGTAATAACAGTCAGAGGTAACCGAAAGTCCCCCGAATAGTCTGTTGGCGGAATAAGCGTGAGATCATCAAGCCCTGTAATGAGTCCGTCGTCAGTCAGTGTCGCCTGGAAGACGTACTTGCCATTGGTAAAATCAACATGAGAATTAGAGCCCTCAATGCCAATTGCGAAAGTCTCGCCACCCACCGTCACCTGACTATCAATCACAATCGTCACGGTATCCTCATGATTGTCATGGGATGTGACGGTAATAATAGACTTTAGCTGCTGACCAAGGTCGATAGTTGTATCTTCCACACCTGTGATGACGCTGTTGTCGATAAGCTCGACAACGCCCGCTTGATAGTCATTACCGTCCGCATACTCAGGGAACGATAACACCACTTTTGTCTCGCGCTGCTCCACGACACTCTGCTTGGTGCCATCATCGCCCTTATCAACGACTTGCGCGAAAATGGTTAAACCAATATCACTGAATACTTTCGGATTACCTGCATCGGCAGGGGTAAAATCTAATCCATTCGGCGCTTTGATACTAAAGGCATCTTCGTTGGTAATCACCCAGCGACCATTACCTTCATACACAGCGCCCTCAATGAAAAGCTGATCCATGATTTCTTGACGCGTATCGTCGAACTGGACAACCAGCTGTGTGACTAATTCCTCAGATTCATACTGAGAGTCAAGAGCATCAGTCTCTTGATACCTAATCACATACTCACCCGATAACGCCGCTTTGGCTTCATTTGTGGTGAAAACAATCGTGCCATCGGAATTGGCAACGACTTTATGCGCCGCATCACCGACCTCAGATCCCGCTTCATTTGCTACGATCAGTTTATTACGCGCATCTGTTGGCTCAACCACAGGACGCACTTCGACGTGAATATCACCGCTAATGGTGGCGCTAACACGCCCACCTTCACCTTGGATGTTATCGCTGGTGTATTCGTGGTCGAGCTCTTCAATTTGCACCGTGGTTGTTAAATTGAAGTCGGTACTTGAGTCTTTTGGCGGCACAATTTGGATGAAGCCATCTTGTAACGCAGCTTGTGTAAATGCTGCCAATGACTGGCCTGTATTGGGTGAAATCTCAATGGTACCACCGTTAACACTGGCCAGACTGCCACCAACATATACCGTTGCACCATCGGGAATACCGCTGATCTGGATCGAGGTAAAGTGTTCATCCGAGTCGGTGTAATCACTGCCCACTTTGGGATGCCAAGCGATATTAATTGCTGAGTCTTCGTCGCCCACGGACTGATTGGTATAGTGCAGTGGTGTATCAATGACGGGCTCAACCTTCACTCGGATCTCTCTATCAAAAGTCAGTGTATGGCCATCATTTTCAGTGACAACAACGGTCTCTTTGATATGGATATTTTCCGTCGAAGAAGCAATAGGACGGATCACAATCCCCGATGAGATATCGAGATTGGTGATATTAGCTTCATAGATAGGCTGGCCGTTGGCATCGTAACCGGTAAAATTCAGATTAACCGTGTCACCACTGCCATCTTCAATGACCACACCCGCAGGAATGTTAGATAGCAGTACCGTAATGGTTTCTGAACCATCTATAGGCCGCTGTGCATGCTCGCCAGAAATTACCGAGAAATCTATTGTCGCAAAGCTATTCTCATCGATGGTGGTTTCAACACCAGAGATATTGCCATCAACAAAATCGCTCCAGTTTGAGCCACCGATATGATGCTCAGGGATATCCGCCACACCGATCACTTCAACGTTAACCGTTTTCGTGCCCAACACGTTTTCATCAACATGTATGCTATTGTCAGACAGAGTGGCGCTATCTTTGATCACCCCTGTCACAGCAAAGGTAAAGTCCTTATTGCTATGCAAATCAGGAACCACTTCGACATTCGCCAATTGATCGTAAGGGATCTCTTGATAGGTTACACCATTGACTGTCACAGACGTGATTTGACTGACACCACTCCCCGTCCAAACCAGCGTTGCTGCCTCAGTTATATCCGAAATGCGCACATACAACGTTTCTGAGCCGTCACTATCTAACGACGGCTTCATGCCAATCACTTCGCTGAGAGTGAAAGGTTGATGGTTGGCATCTTGCCCGGTGTAATCTGGATCAGCGATATTATCTTCATTAATCTGAATACGATTAACACTGAAGCTGCCAGCATCGGCTTGTGGCGTCACATCGATAATTAACTCTTTAACTTCAGAGCGCGCAGTGGTTTTATCTGTCGTCCCATCGACGTAAGGATTACGAGTTTCAGTGCTGACTGCGGTTGCTTCGAAGCGAATCTGCCCTGAGTAGTTATCACTTGGGTTTACTTGAATCGAGTTAACCTCTTGCGCCGAGAGCGTATAAACACCGTCTGTGGGGGTAATGACTTTTCCTTGAGCGTCGAGTAGCTCAAAATGACCTTCACCTTGCGTTACTTGTAGTTCATAGCTAATCGTTTCGGGGCGACTCGCATCTTGGGTTGCCGCAGCGAGTTCAACTTGAACGTTGCTGCCGTCTTCATCGACTTGGTAATAGTAGGTACTTTTAGCATCATTCCAAGTCGCAATATCGGCGACACTTTCTACTGCTATATGGAAATTCGAGTCAAGGGTATGGTCGGCGATTCCATTGTTATCGATTTGCATTTGGTAGTTAATGACGATACCAGCATGCTCTGTCGAATAGTTACGGTCTGGCACAAAATAGAGATTGTTAATCGTCGCTATAGTATCGCTACCGCTTTGGCTAAAACTCTGTTGCAGGTGCGACTTATCCAAGACGATATCGCCCGTTGCAGGATCGACCGTTAATTTATGTAACTCGCCATTTTCAAGATAGAAGAAACTGCCATGGTGATTGCCCGCTTTAATCGTTAGCGCGCCAATCGATTCACCGTTGTCTTGATCATGTAGGTTAACTTGTAGCGAGACTTGTGCTGGCGCATCTGGCATACCCGCTTGATTATCATGTGCATTTTCTCGCGTAGGTTCGTCACCGTCGGCGTATTTGATGCTGCTATCACGACCGGCATCTTCAAATGTGGTGACTTTCATCGCAACCGGACTGGCGTCTTGGTCGGTAATGGTGATCGCCAGTGGTGCCACCGAGGTATCTAAATCGCCATCGGTTGCCGTAACATTGACGGTAAAATTAATTTCATTCCCTTGATGCTGCAGCGACGGATTGGCGGCAAACATTATCTCGCCGTCACTGTCGACTCTTAACCAACCTAAGTGGCGATCTGCAACCTGACCATTGCTGTTCGTCGTTTGCTGATACACGGCAATATCTTGCGTCCCTGCCGTCAAATCAATTGAATTAACGTAACTATGGCCATCTCTAAAAACAATCTCGGCACCGTCACTGTCTGTCGTACCTTCAATTCTGGTTAGCGCTGCGTGGTCGGCACCTTTATCGGTGTCATCGCCAAACATATTGACCTGAGATCCACTCAGTCCCTCTCCCTCGACGCGCGTTATCGACTGTCCGCTTAAAGTAGGTACATCATCGACCACGTTAATCGCTAGGGTGATGATTTCACTCTCGTCACCGTCAAAATCGATGGCTTTAATCGAGAAGTTAATATCAAGCGAGTTTTCCCCTTGGCCATCGGGGTGTTGAAGCGGTTTAAGAAGTTCGAAAGTATAGCGATTATCCGATGTATCAAACTTAATCATAAACACAGGCTCGCCCGAGACTGTCTGCGCGGTATAGGTAAATACGGTGCCGTTATTGGTCGCAGGAGCCCACTCTAGATTTTCACCGCCAGAGACTAGTCCGTTTAAAGTTTGACTTGCGTTCACCAACTGATAATCAGCAACACCATCAGCCCCTTCAGTCACAACAAAATGGCCCGAGATTTGGGTAGCTTGACTTTGGTCTGAGCCAATAGACGTTAAATCATCTTCATCAACTCGTCGTTCACCCGTGGTGCCCGCAAGACTAGGCTTATCATCAACAACCTCGATTGGCAGCAGATGAGATGGCGAAACATCACCGTCACGGTCAACAGCGGCGACCGCAAAAGGAATCGTCAACGAGTCGGATCCCTCGGCGTGATCCAAGGCTTTAATCTGAGTATAGGTATAGCTGCCATTATCTCCGAGCGTAAGTGTGAATATGACTTCGCCGTTAGCTACGCCTTGATAACTAGTTTCCCCTGCGCTACCGGATATTAGTGAAATCGTAACCTCATGACCGCCTGATTTAAGGCCATCTTCACTGTTATGTAAATTCACCAATTGGTATCGCACAACGGAATCTGCGCCTTCAATCGTGGTTAAGCGACCCGATGCTGTCGCAGCCGCTGGCGAAGAGCCCGATTGCATATCGTCCTCTTGTACCGTAAAACGGCTACTTGGGTCGAAGCCTGTAATTTGAGCAGCATCATCGCCGATGTTGATCACGAGATTATGACTAATAGACGCATCGTTATCTTTATCAACCGCAAACACGGGAATGCTGATCGCTAACGAGTCCATACCTTGCTGCGCGTGGTCAACTTCCTGAGTAAGAGAAACCGTATATTTACCTAAGTCGCTCTGATCTAAATCGATTCGCAACACCTCAACTTTAGCGCCGTTGAGGTGGATGTATCCGACATACTGACCAATAAACTCACCGCCAGTGCCAGTCACTTCGCCAAATATCACCTTTTGTCCATCAGATTCAAGCGTTGACGTGAGGTTTAACTTAGCTAAATCCACTTTCATCGCAACGACACTATCACTGCCGGTGGCAACACTAATCGTGCCACTGGCCGTGGTATCCGTTGCGCCCACTTTCGAGCCGTCACTTAAGCCCGCTTCATAAACGTGACCTTGAGTAATCGCGGTAATGATGGGATCTTGTCCATCGCTGATGGTCAACTCAACCTGACTGCGCAGCGTATCGCCGTCTTTATCCGTCACGGTTACAACTAGGGTATGGCTGATGGTGTCATTCGCCGAGTGGTCAAGATTGCTATCAGGGATAAACGACAGCTTGCCGTCAGCGCTGATCACCACTTTACCGTCGCTCACCACGTAGTCACTTTGACCCTCAACCAACGGGTAGTTTTTGCCATCAAAGCTAAATGAGGTCACCACGCCATGATCCGCGCCCGCTTGGGTGATCACATCAATCTGATTGCTTTGAGTTGCTTCCCCTATGGTCGGCTCTGTCACGCTTAAGCTGCCATCGACGACCACCTGAATATCGTCGCCAACGTGGATCACTAAATCGCTGTTGGGTGATTTATCGTTGTCACTGTCGAGAGCGTAAACGGGCAGATGAATCTCAAGGTTATCTTGGCCCTGCGCGCCGTGGTCGACCTCTTCAAGCAGCGTCACTTGGTATTGACCTAAGTTCGCTTGGTCTAAAGTCACGCTGAGCACATCAATCTGCGCGCCTTGCAGCGTAATGTAACCGCGATAGGTCCCTGAGGCCGTCTCTTCGAGGACCACACGCTGACCGGCCGAGAACACAGCGTCTGCCGCATCGCGACCGTTAAACTCAGCCACATCAATGTTAAGCGCGCGAACCACATCACTGCCGGTAGTAACACTAATCGTGCCACTGGCCGTGGTATCCGTTGCGCCCACTTTCGAGCCGTCACTTAAGCCCGCTTCATAAACGTGACCTTGAGTAATCGCGGTAATGATGGGATCTTGTCCATCGCTGATGGTCAACTCAACCTGACTGCGCAGCGTATCGCCGTCTTTATCCGTCACGGTTACAACTAGGGTATGGCTGATGGTGTCATTCGCCGAGTGGTCAAGATTGCTATCAGGGATAAACGACAGCTTGCCGTCAGCGCTGATCAACACTTTACCATCGCTCACCACGTAGTCACTTTGACCCTCAACCAACGGGTAGTTTTTGCCATCAAAGCTAAATGAGGTCACCACGCCATGATCCGCGCCCGCTTGGGTGATCACATCAATCTGATTGCTTTGAGTTGCTTCCCCTATGGTCGGCTCTGTCACGCTTAAGCTGCCATCGACGATTACCTGAATATCGTCGCCAACGTGGATCACTAAATCGCTGTTGGGCGATTTATCGTTGTCACTGTCGAGAGCGTAAACGGGCAGATGAATCTCAAGGTTATCTTGGCCCTGCGCGCCGTGGTCGACTTCTTCGAGCAGCGTCACTTGGTATTGACCTAAGTTCGCTTGGTCTAAAGTCACGCTGAGCACATCAATCTGCGCGCCTTGCAGCGTAATGTAACCGCGATAGGTCCCTGAGGCCGTCTCTTCGAGGACCACACGCTGACCGGCCGAGAACACACCGTCTGCCGCATCGCGACCGTTAAACTCAGCCACATCAATGTTAAGCGCGCGAACCACATCACTGCCGGTGGCAACACTAATCGTGCCACTGGCCGTGGTATCCGTTGCGCCCACTTTCGAGCCGTCACTTAAGCCCGCTTCATAAACGTGACCTTGAGTAATCGCGGTAATGATGGGATCTCGTCCATCGCTGATGGTCAACTCAACCTGGCTGCGCAGCGTATCGCCGTCTTTATCCGTCACGGTTACAACTAGGGTATGGCTGATGGTGTCATTCGCCGAGTGGTCAAGATTGCTATCAGGGATAAACGACAGCTTGCCGTCGACGCTGATCACCACTTTACCGTCACTCACCGTGTAATCACTTTGGCCCTCAACCAACGGGTAGTTTTTGCCATCAAAGCTAAATGAGGTCACCACGCCATGATCCGCGCCCGCTTGGGTGATCACATCAATCTGATTGCTTTGAGTTGCTTCCCCTATGGTCGGCTCTGTCACGCTTAAGCTGCCATCGACGATTACCTGAATATCGTCGCCAACGTGGATCACTAAATCGCTGTTGGGTGATTTATCGTTGTCACTGTCGAGAGCGTAAACGGGCAGATGAATCTCAAGGTTATCTTGGCCCTGCGCGCCGTGGTCGACTTCTGCGAGCAGCGTCACTTGGTATTGACCTAAGTTCGCTTGGTCTAAAGTCACGCTGAGCACATCAATCTGCGCGCCTTGCAGCGTAATGTAACCGCGATAGCTCCCAGAGGCCGTCTCTTCGAGTACCACACGCTGACCGGCCGAGAACACACCGTCTGCCGCATCGCGACCGTTAAACTCAGCCACATCAATGTTAAGCGCGCGAACCACATCACTGCCGGTAGCAACACTAATCGTGCCACTGGCCGTGGTATCCGTTGCGCCCACTTTCGAGCCGTCACTTAAGCCCGCTTCATAAACGTGACCTTGAGTAATCGCGGTAATGATGGGATCTTGTCCATCGCTGATGGTCAACTCAACCTGACTGCGCAGCGTATCGCCGTCTTTATCCGTCACGGTTACAACTAAGATATGGCTGATGGTGTCATTCGCTGAATGATCAAGATTGCTATCAGGGATAAACGACAGCTTGCCGTCGGCGCTGATCACCACTTTACCGTCGCTCACCACGTAGTCACTTTGGCCCTCAACCAACGGGTAGTTTTTGCCATCAAAGCTAAATGAGGTCACCACGCCATGATCCGCGCCCGCTTGGGTGATCACGTCAATCTGATTGCTTTGAGTTGCTTCCCCTATGGTCGGCTCAGTTACGCTTAAGCTGCCATCGACGACCACCTGAATATCGTCGCCAACGTTGACGACAAGATCGGAACGTGTAGATTGGTCGTTATCTGCATCAATCGCAAACACGGGCAATGATATGGCAATAGAATCCATACCTTGCGAGCCGTGGTCGATTTCCTCAAGTAACTCGAATTTATAGCCAGAGCGAAACTCTGTGTCTGTGGTCGTGACGTTACCAATAGTCACTTTCAGCACATCAACTCTAACGCCAGCTAAGGTGATGTAACCAAGATAGACGCCGGGTTCACCTGCAACAGGCTCTAAAACGATCGTTTGACCTTGCGCAGTAACTGCTGAGATTTGCTGTGAACGATTGAAAGCCTCAACATCAATACGCAGCTCTGTGACGGTATCACTGCCTAACGCGCCCGTTAGCGTACCGACAAATTCAGTGTTGGTCGCTCCATCCTGAGAGCCATCAGCTAAGCCAGCCTCATAGACATTGGCTGAGTCGATGTTAGAAAAAACTGGATCGGCCCCATCACCAATGCTTACCTGAACATCGATTGGCGTTTGAATCGCGTTACCACCGCGATCACTGCCAATGATGTCAAACGAGACATTGATCTGATCACCACTAAAAGAGACCAAACCGCCACCGACCGACGATGTATGATCAATCGGCTGAGAAATTGTCGTGGTCAGCGCTAAGCTAACATCTTTGCCAAGATTGGAGGCGTCGATATCAATTCGCACAACTTCTTCGCCGTTTAATGCACCAACAATGGCGTTATCAACGCCATTGTAACTAAACGAAACCGCTTGACCGTTCGAGGTAATATCCGTGTTGAGCTCACTGATCAAAGCCGCAAGAGAAACTGGTTCGGGAATGAATGAATTAGAATCGAGTGGAAGATCGCCGGCGAAAATAGTTACAGTGGTAGTGACCGATTGAGGGTAACTGCCAGCAGACAATGAACCTTCAATGAGTGAGTCGCTAATATTTTCACCACCCGAGGCGAACACAAGCGGTCTGGTTTGATCATCATTGTCTTGATCAACACTAACCTCAAAACCCGACGTTTCAAAGAAGGTACTGGCTAGACTTTCCGCGCCATTGTAATCAATGGTCACAAAGCCTGAGTTTGCTGAGCCCGATCCACCCGCGCCTGCAGCTGTTGCCTCGAGTATTTGGGTCGGATCAGCCCCTGCTAAAATTGCTTCTTGAATGGCGGCTAACTCGTCGGGACCGATAGCATTGTTTCCCAACTGCGAAACATCAATGCTGACTTCTCCTGCCACTGGTGAGCTTACCCAAGAGCCATAATTGCCTTCGACAGCAACGGCATTGGCATCAAACGTTATTTCTGCTCCTACGGCATCAAGCAACAAGTTCGATTGAGCAGCAACAATGACAATATTACCCGCATTCAGTCGTTCCCCAACGACCGCCTGATGTGCCCCCCCTTCAGGAGTAACAACGACAACGTCACCAATAACATCTTTGACTACAGTGGTTTGGCGTACTACATCTACGTCCATAAGTGTTCCCCGGCAAGCTCCCCTATTCACGACGACAAGGGATAGAAATATTTTGTTTCATTTTTATTTTATCGGCCAAAAGTAGCAGACGTTGTTCACAAAAGCAGCCCCTAATAATGATGATAATATTATTAAGAATAGGCTAATGTACTAATCAACCAAGCAGATAAGGGCTTGGCAACTGATCCACCCCGAAATATTAAGAAAATATATGCGTTACATTCTCAAAAGTGAGAACTCATTAACCTCATTTTTGCTGTGGCTATGCCTTACAAGTCGCCTTTCTTCGCTCTCTCATCCTTTCGTTGGCAGAGTGTGAAATGCGTCAGATTCTAAGGCGTAGAAGTCTAGAATGATGTGGTGAAAAAACGAGTTAGGTAAGGTAGGCGAGTATAAAAACAACGACATCAAGGACGTAACGTGAAGAACATCTCGACTTTTTCGCTAGCCCTGCTCGCAACAGCTTGTAGCGCCACAGCGTTGGCCAGCCCAAACTTGACCATTTCCACCACGACCACTAGCCGCGACTTTCCTCTTCAGAGCGGTAAACCTATCGTTTTGCCACTGAGCAAAGCGATGTATCAAATAACGCTTTCAGGCATTGAGGGGAAATGTGACGATATCAGCGAGCAAAAAGTCAAATTTCGTCGGCCTCTGGCACTGAATTGCGGTAAAGAGACACAATTTTCTGTCAACATTCGCTTTAAAGGTGATTACTCATTCGCTTTTGATCAGCAAAGCAATACCCTTACTGTGGCGCGAGAAGCTAAAGAGAGTAAACAAACCTTTGTACGCCCGATCCCTAACGTACAATGTGAAACCTATTCGGGTGGCGAAGTGACCCTTCATTTAGGTGGCTCATTCAACGAAGGACAGCAGCTTAAAGATGCATTAAGCGGTCAGGTCGTCACGGTGCATAACGATCAAGTTGTGGTATTGCCTGCAAAAGAGAGTGGTGGTCTGGTGTTGTTGGAACCTGTCATTTCAGGTCAAAATAAGCCCGAATTCACTTATCACAACGCCAACATTTACTTTGTCATGGTTGATCGTTTCAACAATGGCGATACTAGCAATGATTTAAGCTATGGCAGACAAAAAGATCACCAACAACAAGTGGGCACCTTTCATGGTGGCGATCTAAAAGGTGTGATCGCTAAACTCGATTACATCCAGAGCCTAGGCACTGATGCTATTTGGTTGTCACCGATCGTTGAACAGGTTCATGGTTTTGTCGGCGGTGGTGAAAGTGGTAGCTTCCCGTTTTATTCCTACCATGGCTACTGGACGCGCGACTTTACCAAAATTGACCAAAACTTTGGTGATGAACAAGACTTACGCACTTTAGTGACAGAGGCGCACAAGCGCGGGATAAAAATACTCCTAGATGCGGTGCTCAACCACGCTGGCTACGCGACACTTGCCGATCTTCAGATGGATAACCTGCAAGTGGTGAATAGACAAGAAATGCCGCAGCAATGGTCACAGTGGACACCAAAACCAGGCGAAAACTGGCACAGTTTTAACAAGGTCATTGACTATCAAAGCAAAAATTGGGTCAACTGGTGGGGACCTGATTGGGTTCGCGCCGGTTTGCCTAACTACCCGCAACCAGGTAGCAGCGACACGACAATGAACCTAGCTGGCCTGCCTGACTTTCAAACCGAGTCTGATCAACACGTAACGCCACCTCAATGGTTACTCGACAATCCTGATACCCGAGTAAAAACGCGCAGTAACTATACCGTCGCAGACTATCTGATTGAATGGCAAGCAGACTGGGTAAAACGCTTTGGAATTGATGGTTTTCGAGTTGATACTGTCAAACACGTTGAGGGTGATGTATGGCTAAAACTTAAGCAGGCGGCCAGTGATAACCTTGAACAGTGGCGCAGTAAAAATAGCTCACAAGGTCAACCATTCTGGATGATGGGAGAAGTATGGGGTCACTCGGCCTATCGATCTCCGTATGCCGACCAAGGTTTTGACGCGTTAATCAACTTCGACATGCAAAAGAAACTCGACAAAGGTGCGGCCTGTTTTAGTTATATGCAGGATATTTACCAAAACTATGCCGATTCAATTCAATCAACGCCCGACTATACGCCTGTGAGCTACATGTCTTCTCATGATACCGAGCTGTTCTTCAATCGTTTCAACTCTTTTGATATGCAGAAAAATGCCGCCAATGCCCTCCTGCTTAGCCCAGGTGCTGTGCAGATTTACTACGGAGATGAAGTGGGACGTGAACTCGGCCCTTATGCGGACGACTTCCACCAAGGGACTCGCTCTGACATGATTTGGCAACTTGATGCGCAAAGACAACAACTGTTAGCGCATTGGCAAAAAGTAGCCCAGTTCAGGCAAGCTCACCCAGCGATTGGAGGGGGAGCGCACCAACAAATCAAGGGCCAAGACGCGTATGTATTTTCAAGACAGCTAGGCGATGACAAAGTTGTCATCGCCTATGTAGGACGCTAATGACATAGGGGCTGCTGTTGGTTCAGCCCCTATCTTAAGGTTCGTAATTAGGGTTAATTAAGCGGTTTCGATACTCTTGGTCCGCTTTCGACTCGGCAATCATATGCAGCAAAAACAGACCTGTGTTACTCACGCCACACTTAATGCCACACGGCTCGTCATAATCTAAATTGACTGTTGTTTGATGCTTAGGGCTCGCTACTTGAGGCTCCTCTAACAGTGCCTGCGGCGCTTCCTGAGTGGGCTCTTGCAGCGAGTAAAGAAATAACTCGGTCTGATATTCAGTCGCATAGCCTGAACTGGTCATAAACAACAGTAACGCAGCGAATGTCAGATTGAGTTTCATGGGCAGGCTCGTCATACTCTATTTTCGCCCATTATAAGTAGGTGTTTAGCTGCTGCAACAAAAAAGCTCCCGCAGGAGCTTTTTGTTGTGAAAAATAGACGAGCTGATCGTTATTTGTTATTGCGGCGCGCTTCAACAGCATCTGCCAATTGTCGTAAAACTTTCTCAGTATCGTCCCAACCGATACAAGCATCAGTAATAGACTGGCCGTAAGTTGGCGCCTTACCATCCACAAGATCCTGACGACCTTCGACAAGATGAGATTCAATCATCACCCCGAAAATAGCGGCTTCACCACCCGATATTTGGTTTGCGACATCTTCTGCAACCACCATCTGACGTTGATACTGTTTCGAACTGTTAGCGTGGCTAAAATCAATCATTACTTTCTGTGGTAGACCAGACGATTCAAGCTGTTGCTTAATCGCACCAACATGATCAGCACTGTAGTTTGGCTCTTTACCGCCACGCAAAATAAGGTGACAATCAGGATTACCTGCCGTTTCTATGATGGCGGAATGACCAAATTTCGTCACCGACAAGAAGTGGTGCGATGCACTCGCTGAACGAATGGCATCAGACGCTATCTTGATATTGCCATCCGTACCATTTTTAAAACCAACTGGGCAAGAGATACCAGAAGCCAGTTCACGGTGAACTTGAGACTCAGTAGTACGAGCACCGATAGCGCCCCAACTGATCAAATCAGCCACATACTGCGGTGTGATCATATCAAGGAATTCACTCGCCGTCGGCATACCCATATCGGTCAGATCAAGCAGTAACTTACGCCCTGTACGCAAACCATCATTAATTTTAAATGTGTCATTCAAGTAAGGGTCGTTTATCAGGCCTTTCCAGCCCACCGTGGTACGTGGCTTTTCGAAGTACACACGCATAACCACTTCGAGGCGGTCACCCAGTTCATCACGCAAGACTTTAAGACGCTTACCATACTCAAGCGCCGCTTCAGTGTCATGAATCGAACATGGGCCGATAATCACCAAAAGGCGGTCGTCTTTATCTTTGAGGATATTTGCAATCGCTTCACGCGAGCGAAACGTAGTAGAAGCAGCTGATTCTGTTGCCGGAAACTTCTCTAAAACCGCAACTGGTGGTAATAATTCTTTTACTTTATTAATTCGTACATCATCGGTCTGGAACATTGCTTACTTCTTCCTATTTCTCTTTGCTGAGCGCTTCGCCTAAATAAAATGGTGAAAAAATGCTCACACTTTCTTGGTCCTGTCTCTGTAACTTATCTATCAAAAACCAAGCTTGCAACCACTATTTTCAATAAAAGACAATATTTTTGCTATTTTTACATTTTACACGATGTGTAAACTTATAATTACACATCGTTGTATTGTTGCTGAGATAAGAAATTACGTCCCCTACCACCTAACCCGATTTAATGCACAGAACTTCCTTGAAGTGAGGCTAAAGTTCAAATCAAACCTCTCTTTAATAAATCGATTAAATGATTAGGAACAACCGGCAGTTCTGTAGGTGCAGGGGCATCCGCCGACAAAGGCAAACAAGCCACGATTAATTACAATAATGGCATGGCTATTGTGACCATGGGTAAAGGTGGATTAATGTATGAAGCGTCTATTGCCGGACAAAAATACAGCTTCAAAGCCAAGAAATAAATTACTGGATTGAACCACCACAAAAACAAAAGGCAATGGAAGCACCCATTGCCTTTTTTAATGGTATCGAACGATTCATTATCAATCCCTATCAAACGTAAATAGGCCCTCACACCCAGATAGGTTAGACGTTTATCGTGACTACGGCAGGTAATGATCGAGCAATAATAACAAGAACAAAAACATCAAATGATAAATTGAAAATTTAAACGTCTCGATAGCAGAATTGTCTTCGGCATTAAACTTAAGCTTCCATGCATGACCAATAAAACCAACACTCAAAATTGTCGCTCCAATCCAGTAAAGCGTGCCCGCCATTCCAACCAGTGCGGGTAATAAACAAACTAAAGAGAGTAAAACGGTATAGAGCAATATTGAAGTTTTGGTGTAGTCGACGCCATGGGTAACTGGCAGCATCGGAATGTCGGCTTTGGCATAGTCATCTTTACGATGGATTGCCAACGCCCAAAAGTGAGGTGGTGTCCAAATAAAAATGATCATCACCAGTAGCCATGCATTGGCATGCAGCTCTCCGCTGACGGCTGTCCAACCCAAAAGAGGTGGCATTGCACCCGCGATCCCAGCAATAACAATATTTTGCGGCGTTGCGCGTTTCAAGTACATGGTGTAAACCACCGCATAGCCAAGCAAACTAGCCAGCGTCAGCCACGCAGTCAGGCCATTGACGCCAAAGTAAAGAATGACAAAACCCACGACACCAATGGCACTTGCAAAGGCAAATACATGGCTAGAGCGCAGCTTGCCCTGCGGCAGAGGACGTTGATAGGTTCGCGCCATGATGGCATCGATCCTTTGATCTATAAGATGATTAAACGCTGCCGCAGATCCAGCCATCAGGCCAATACCAATCAAACCTAATATCGTCTGCTGGACAGGTAATGTCCCCGGAACGGCCAAACACATGCCAACCAAGGCTGTGAGTAACATCAATGCCACCACCTTAGGCTTCATCAATGTTAGATAGCTTCTCCATAGGGGATTGTCACTGGCAGAGCTAATCGAGATAGTCTTACTCATGAGCGTTCTCCTCGGTAATTAAAGATGACTGGGTTTGCGTTTCTTCTGCCAATGACCACACAAGCTGATTAGCCTTGAGCACTGTCAGCAAAAGCATCGCGGCGCCGAGATTGTGTGCGACGGCGATAATCAGAGGTAAGCTGAGCAAAACATTGCCGATTCCTAAACTTATCTGTATCACTAACATGGCTAACATGCTTAAGGCAACAGAGCGTAAACTTGCTTGCTGAGTCACCCACAACCGATAACTGAGCAGTAACACCATCAACGTCACCACCAGCGCGCCTATTCTATGCGTAACATGGATGGTCATCCGAGCTGCATAATCCAATGTGCCGAATTCATAGCTGTCTCGCGGAGGCTGAATCAAATCAAACGCAGTAGCAAAATCAAGATAAGCAGTCCAGTCACCTTCACAAATAGGTAAACGGGTACACATTAAGGCGGCATAATTAGAGGACGTCCATCCTCCTAGTGCTATCTGAGCAATCACCACAACTAGCGTGATAGTGGCAACCACTCGCAAAGGCGACACCATTTTAACAGGCTGTTTAGGCGTACTTTTTTGTCGTAGCTGCCAGTGACAAAAAGCCAGCAAACTAAACAGAGTAAAGCCTCCCAACAAATGTCCCATGACCACTATCGGCATCAGTTTCATCGTTACGGTCCACATGCCAAGTAGCGCTTGGAAAACCACCACCACACTGATAGCGCCTGCAAGTAACAACGGCAACTGGCGGGTTTTGATGGCAATAACGCTAATGGCAAACACCACCAAACCTAAGCTTCCAGCAAAATAGCGATGAATCATCTCAAGCCAAGCTTTATCCTCTTCTACCGTTAACGACGGAAACAGCGACTGCGCTAAGGCAATTTCATGGGTCTCATTGGGCACTGTCAGATGGCCATAACAACCCGGCCAATCCGGACATCCTAAACCAGCGTCAGCAAGACGCGTATAAGCCCCTAACATCACCACGATAAAAGTGAGTATCAAACTGAATCTGACTAGAGTTATCAACTTCATCTCAGCACTCCTTGCTGTTAACCGACGCGCGATAGCTTGAGCAGTTTGCGTAAATCTGCCAACAACCCTTTGCTTTGTGACACCAACTCTGATGACGAATCAACTTTAGGGTAACGCATCACCAACTGACCTAACGGGTCAACAATGACATACTCAAATTGACCGACAAGCTGGGTAAAGCCGTCATCAATCTCGACCACCGGATAATCATCGAGCTCGATATTGAGCGCCGCACTGTGTGGTGATTTCAATAATACTGGCTGAACCCGTTGCTGATATTTGCCAAGCGCGATATGACTTTGACCAAGTAGGAAAATCTGTTGTTGGCAAAAATCATCACATTGATTTGGAATCACATAGCCCAATTGCCACTGTTTGTGTTGATAAGGATTACTTAACGCTAAGGAACTAAACGATGCGGCTGGCTCAATAAGCACACCTTTGTTGGTCACGCCCGATTGATACCAATGCTGACTAAGAATAGTTTTCGCAATCACCGCAGGTAGCGCAAATAGCAGCACAAGAGCCAAAAAAATTACTCGTCCGCGATATACTGGATTAATCATCTTTCGCTCCTTGTTTTAATGTTCGTATCAACAGCAAAATACTCAGCACGACCAAGGCTATCGCCATCGAAAACCATTGCACGGCGTAACCAAGATGTTTCTCCGCGTTCATTGAAACGGGTTGCCAAGGTTGTGGGTAGGGCCAGTTCGCAGCCAAGGGTTGAACCACGTAAGGTTCCAGTGTTATCTGCCACTGCGCTCCCAGCTGAGCAAAATTCAGGTTTTGAATTCGACTTGGCTGGCGCTGCTCCATCATCAGATCTTGGCTTAACGGATTGAGCGACTTGCGATAAAGTCGACCGATAATATCCATCGGCTCTGTTAACCATTCCACCGTTGGCAGTTGCGCTCTTGTGTTAGGAGCGGCAACAAAGCCTCGCTCAATTAATACCCATTGTCCTGTTTTTGCCTCAACAAGCTGTAAGGCCAAATAACCGACCTGACCGGCATAATGTTGATTATCAAGCAGCAGATAACGATCTTTTACTGGTGTTGCGCTCAGTTTCACTTTCAGCCCCGTTGGTATCGTGCGTTGATCCGATGACAGCGACGTTAACAAAACTGGATCTTGCTCTTCCCTCTGACTAACTCTTTGCTCTATTTCATTTTTTTCTTCAGCGCGTGCCAGTTGCCATAAACCTAATTTGATCAATATAGAAAAGGCAACCACAGTTAATAGGCAAACCACAGCAAAACGTAATGTTAAAATCTGCCCGAATAAGGAATCCGTCATGGTATTCATCTTCAAACTTGTACTGCTCTTGCTACTGCTTTTCATCCTAATCAACCTTGGCCGAGCCATGTTTGAAATGGTTAGAGGCACCGATGATGAAGACAACGCCGAGCCTGATGACAAACCAATGAGCTTTTACCTTGGCCGTCGGGTGTTTCTCTCTGCCTTGGCGATCATATTGCTGATTGCGGCCTTACTCAGCGGGTTTATTGAACCCCATGGTCGCCCTTACTAAAGGGCCTCGCTTAAATCAAATTACATACACAAAGACGAATAGGCATAACCACACCACATCAACAAAGTGCCAGTACCAACTCCCTGCTTGAAAAGCAAAATGATTCTTTGGCGTAAAATGGTCTTTGGCAACGCGTGCTAACAGGATGATTAAGAACGTGGTGCCTAACAACACATGCATACCGTGAAATCCCGTCAGCAAGAAGAAGGTATTGCCGTACACCCCTGATTGCAGCGTCAATCCAAGATCTTGATAAGCATGAGCATATTCAACGCCTTGGTAATACAAAAAGAAACACGCTAATACGATTGTCACCTCTAACCACACAATCAGTGCCATACGTTTATTCTTCTCAAGGCTAGTATGCGCCAAGTGCAGCGTTATCGATGAAGTAAGTAAGATGATGGTGTTAATTAACGGGATACCTTGCCATGGCATCGCCGTGGTTGTTTCGCCACCCGGCGTAATAATCAGCGGCCACATGGCTTCAAAGGTTGGCCAGATCACCTCGTTAGTCATGGCGTTATTACTCGCTCCGCCAAGCCAAGGTACTGAAATCATCCGTGCATAAAATAAAGCCCCAAAGAAGGCGCCAAAGAACATAATCTCAGAGAAGATAAACCAACTCATTCCCTGTCGAAAAGAACGCGATAGCTGCGCAGAGTATTGACCACTCATCGACTCGGTGATGATGTTGCTAAACCAACCAGCAAACATGTACAGCAAAAACAGAAAGCCCGACAATAAAATCAACTTACCGAACACACTGCCATCGCCGCCCTCCGCCATGTTCTGTACCGTAATGCCTGCGCCCACCGCGATAAGAAATAGAGCAATCGCGCCAACGATAGGCCAACTGCTTTGTGCTGGTACAAAATAGGGTTGATGTTTTGAACTCATGGCGTTGCTCCTTGCACAGCGTCACTTTTTATTGGTTGTGATGCTTTCGCTAACTCATTTGCAGCCGTTCTCTCACTGATATCGTATAAGGTGTATGACAAGGTCAGTGTATGTATCGACTGAGGAATATCGGGTTCAATATAGAAGATCAAAGGCATTTCTGTTTTCGCCGCCGCAGACAAGGGTTGTTGGTTAAAACAAAAACACTCAATTTTATTAAAATATGTAGCGCCAAGCCCAGGTGAGACCGAAGGTACCGCCTGACCGACAATATCGCGTGACGAAAGATTTTCGGCCAAATACGCGGTTTGGATCACTTGCCCAGGATGAACGTTCATCGCAATCTGTTTGGGTGCGAAAGACCAAGGCACGTTATTATGATTATGGGCCATAAACTCAACCCGAATGCTGCGCGAGGTATCGGGCACCATACCTTGTGGTTGCAACACAGATTCGCTGTTGGTTTTACCATTGATGCCCAGCACATCACACATGATGTCGTAGAGCGGTACAAGCGCGAAACCAAAACCAAACATCGCTACCACTGCAGCGAGCAGCTTTAACGTTAGCTTTCGGTTAGCGTTGGTGGCTTCGCTCATCTCGTTACCCTCAGTCAATTTTGGGTGGCGTATCAAAAGTATGATGAGGCGCCGGGCTTGGCACTGTCCACTCTAGCCCTTCAGCACGTTCCCAAGGTTTAGCGGGCGCCTTTTCACCACCGCGAATACACTTGATGACTAACCATAAGAAAATCAGTTGCGATAAACCGAAGGCAAAGCCGCCAATTGAAACAATTTGATTAACGTCTGCAAATTGAATCGCGTAGTCAGGAATACGACGTGGCATCCCCGCCAGACCAAGAAAGTGCATCGGAAAGAATAGAACATTGACGGAAATGACCGAGCACCAGAAGTGCCATAAGCTCAGTTTGTGGTCATACATATGTCCAGTCCACTTAGGTAGCCAGTAATAGGCCGCCGCCATAATCGAGAATACTGCCCCCGAAACCAAGACATAGTGGAAGTGCGCCACAACAAAATAGGTATCGTGATATTGAAAATCAGCCGGCACAATCGCCAGCATCAAGCCAGAAAAGCCGCCAATAGTGAATAAGATGATAAACGCAATCGCAAACAACATCGGCGTTTCAAACGTCATCGCCCCGCGCCACATGGTTGCCACCCAGTTGAACACTTTGACTCCCGTCGGCACCGCAATCAACATGGTGCAGTACATGAAAAACAGCTCGGCAAACACCGGCATCCCTGTTGTGAACATATGGTGCGCCCAAACCAAAAACGACAACAAGGCGATACTACACGTCGCGTAAACCATCGAGTGATAACCAAACAGTCTCTTACCACTGAAGGCCGGTACAATTGCTGAGATGATGCCAAACGATGGCAAGATCATAATGTAGACTTCAGGGTGGCCGAAGAACCAAAAAATGTGCTGGAACATTACCGGGTCACCGCCCCCTGCCGCGTCAAAGAATGACGTTCCAAAGTACTTATCTGTCAGTACCATGGTTACGGCGCCTGCCAGCACTGGCATTACCGCAATAAGCAAGAATGCCGTAATCAACCACGTCCAGACAAACAGCGGCATTTTGAACCACGTCATTCCCGGAGCACGCATATTAACGATAGTGACAATGACGTTGATTGCACCCATGATCGAACTGATGCCCATAATATGTACCGAGAACACAAACAGCGCAGTACTATCGGGGCCGTATGTCGTCGACAGTGGTGCGTAGAAAGTCCAGCCAAAATCTGGGCCGCCACCTTCGGTGAACAGTGAAGCGAGCAAAATGGCAAAAGCGAAAGGGAGTATCCAGAAACTGAGGTTATTCATGCGTGGTAACGCCATATCTGGCGCACCAATCATCATCGGGATCATCCAGTTCGCAAGGCCTGTAAACGCTGGCATGACCGCACCAAAGACCATGATTAAACCATGCACGGTCGTCATCTGATTGAAAAAATGCGGTTCAACAAGTTGTAGCCCTGGTTGAAAGAGTTCGGCGCGGATGACCATCGCCATTGCCCCACCAGTTAGGAACATAATAAAACTGAACCACAAGTAGAGAGTGCCGATGTCTTTGTGATTGGTGGAATAAAGCCAGCGAGTGATGCCTTGTGGTGAATGATGGTGATCGTCGGCTTCAACCGCAGCCGAACTGTTTGCCCGCGAGATCTCCGCATCGGTTGCGGGAGCGAGCTTAGATTTATCTTCTACAACAGAATCAGGTTTGGACGTTTTCATAGTCCCTCCTTAGACGCCTTAAACTGGTTTACATCTGAGGCTTGAACTGAATCCCCCACGTTATTTCCTAACCCGTTACGCTGGTAGGTGACGACCGCAGCGATTTCTTTATCGGTTAATTGACTAGCAAACGCCTGCATTGCAGTACCAGCACGGCCATTAACAACGATATCAATATGTTCATTGACAGCTCCAGTCGCCACTTTACTGCCAGTGATCGCTGGAAAGGCCCCCGGAATACCTGCCCCACTGACTTGGTGACAAACGGCGCATCGGTCTTGATAAACCTGTTCACCAATTGACATCAACTCATCGATAGAGAGCGACGCTGTCAATGATGCGGCGGCTTCTTGCTTCGCTTGAGCGAGTTCCGCTTTTTTCGCCACTAACCACGCATCGTATTGGTCTTCTTCCATCGCCTGAACTACCACCGGCATGAAACCATGAGCGCGACCACATAGCTCAGCACACTGACCGCGGTATATACCCGGTTTATCAATACGAGTCCACGCCTCGTTGATAAAGCCAGGTATGGTATCTTTCTTAACGGCAAAATCAGGCACCCACCATGAGTGAATAACATCATCAGAGGTGAGGAGAAAACGCACTTTGCGGTTTATCGGCAATACTAGCGGATTATCAACCTCAAGCAAGTAATTGGCGCCTTTCTCTTCGATACCTTCTATTGATTTTTGACTGGTCGCCAATAAGCTGAAGAATTCCACATCCTCATCAAAATAACTGTAGTGCCACTTCCACTGAGAACCAGTAATTTTGATCGTCAGATCCGATCGTGAGGTATCTTCCATTGCAACTAAGGTTTGAGTTGCAGGGATCGCCATCAGAATCAAAATGATAATTGGGATAACCGTCCAAATAACTTCCACTTTGGTACTTTCATGAAAGTTGGCCGCAACGGCCCCTTTGGACTTACGGTGGTGGTACATCGAGTAGAACATCACACCAAACACCACCAGTGCAATGGCACAACAGATGTAAAAGATCAGCATGTGCAAATCATAGACTTGGCCGCTTATCTCTGTAACGCCCTGTGTCATGTTGTAAGCGTTGTCTTCAGCATTAGCGTTGGCAACAACAAGCAGCGCTAGTATCGCCAGCACCTTGGCTGAACTGTGTAATGGTTTCAAACGATCTCTCCTCTGCCGAAGCCATCTCGTGTGATTAAGGTTCAACTACCCGAACGAATTACTCAGCAGACAAAAAAGTACCAAGCGACCCGTCGACTTTAGAAAATGCAGTCAAAACGCAAATAGTGTGTAAATTGTTATATTTATGTTAATAAACGTTAGTTGGCGTTTCGAGATTGTGCAAGAAAGTCCTACTCAAAATAACAGGGCCGTGGCGGTCAATTGGTTTTAGCGATTGCGCTCAACTAAATGATAATCAATATCAATTAAAGTCGTGCGAAATTGGTGAGATCACATAGACTTAAGTGGTGGATAAACCTAAGTAAATAAACAGGTACATTAAGATGATGGAAAACGTAACTCGTTGGTTAGAAAAAGATCCTGACCCACATACAAGAGAAGAACTTCAGCACCTTATTGATGCAAAAGCATTTGCTGAGTTAGAAGAGCGGTTTAGCCAGCGGCTTGAATTTGGTACCGCCGGACTGCGTGGCAAAGTCGGTTGTGGCCCGAACCGAATGAACCGCTTAGTGATCCAAGAAACCGCAACTGGTCTTGGTCACTACTTGATTGAACAGATCAACAATGCCGCAAGTCGCGGTGTCGTGATTGGTTATGATGGTCGTAACGACTCCAAACAGTTTGCTCATGATACCGCTAGTGTACTTACGGCACTCGGAATCAAGGTTTACCTCACTCACGCCGTTGCAGCAACACCTATTGTCGCCTTTGGTGTTAAGCATTTTAACGCTGCCGCTGCGGTAGTTGTGACCGCCAGCCACAATCCACCTGAATACAATGGATTTAAAGTTTACTGGGAAAACGGCGCGCAAATCATTCCTCCTCATGATGCAGGGATTGCCGAAAAAATCGATAATGCCGCAACGAAAGCCATCCCATTAATGTCACTTGATGTGGCACAAAAACAAGCGCTGTTAGTCTGGTTAAAAGAGGACTATTACCAAACCTATCGCCAAGCAATCAACGAAAATCCATTGTTGAACAATCACAATCAACCCGAGGATGTTTCTATTGCATACACTGCGATGCACGGCGTTGGCGCGGTCATGGCTGAAACACTGTTAAACGACGCGGGATTTAGCAAGGTTTACAGTGTAAAAGAACAGCGTGAGCCTGACGGCAACTTTCCAACGGTCAACTTCCCCAACCCTGAGGAAGCGGGGGCAATGGATAAAGTGATTGCACTCGCCAAGCAACATAATGCCGATATAGCTTGCGCTAACGACCCAGATGCAGACCGATTTGCTGTCGCAGTTAGAAAGTCAGATGGCGACTACCAAATGCTGACGGGGGATCAGGTCGGTTCATTGTTTGGCCACTACCTACTGTCGAAAGCCGAATCGAATCAACAATTAGTCGGTAACACGATCGTTTCTTCGAGTCTGTTGAGTAAAATTGCGACCGCACATGGCGCTCAGTACTACCAAACCTTGACGGGCTTTAAGTGGCTGACGAATGTTGCGATGCAAAAGCAGAGCGATGAGCAACCGTTCCTGTTTGCCTATGAAGAAGCCCTTGGCTACACCGTTGGCAATAAGGTGTGGGATAAAGATGGTTTATCGGCATTGGTGGCATTTGCGCAACTAACGGCTGAGTTAAAAAGCCACGGGCAAACCATTTGGGATCAGCTAGAGGCGCTCTATCGTCAACATGGGATGTATCTCAACGCGCAACGCAGTATCGCCCTTGACCCTAAGGCAGCGCCGATTGGCGACATGCTTCGCCAAGCACCACCAACGATGATCGCCGGAAAACCAATCGAAATCACCGAAGATCTGAAGTCTTTAACCAAACGCTTTGCCAATGGCGATACTGAAAGTATAGATTTGCCGTCGAGTGACGTTCTGATCTACCACCTAGCAGGTGGCGCTCGGGTCATTGTTCGCCCTTCGGGAACCGAGCCAAAAATCAAATGTTACTATGAAGTTATTGAAGCATTTGCCCAATCAGATAGCTTTGAGCAAGTATTAGAAAAGGCGTCTGAATCAATGGGAATGCTCATCTCAGAGCATCAACACAGCCTGTTATAACGCGTTGGTTAACGAAGACAATAAAGGCTCAAACCCAGTTTGAGCCTTTACTTTAGACAATGTTCTTTTGTAGAAATATCTTATCAACACCAGCTGTCGGGAACCCAGTGTAACGACCCACTTCTTTAAATCCCAACTTGGCATAAAAGCCAGGGGCCTGAAAAGTGTAAGTATCGAGGTACAAGTCGGTCACTCCATATGCTTTCGCTTCCGTTTCAAGGCGCGCCATCAACAGCGAACCCACACCGGATTTGCGCTGTGATTCATCTATCCACAAAAACTCGACAAATAAAGTATTGGTAAAGATCTCACCCGTTAACCCACCGACAAATTCTCCACGCTCATCTTCGACATAGCAAGCAAGACTATGGACGTCTTGGTCAGGGAAATGCTTCATATTGAAAGACTTAAGGCCAGTGTAAATGACATCTTTAATATTCTTCGGAGGGTTTAAGACAAACTGAACATTCATAACGACTACCTTGTCACATGAGTAAATTGCCACGCGAGTATATGGTCACGTGAGTCAATTCTGATATAAAAAAGGCCAGCTGATGCTGACCTTCATGCTTAGCTAGCCAATGAGCTTAACATCCACATCGCTAACACAACAAATATCAAGCCCATAAATTTGTGTTGATAAGCACGGAAATTTGCGTTCTCTAGCAAAGGCTTACCTATAGTACCAACCAAAGCAACCAGCAGAAGGTTGAACAGCAAACCCAACACATTCAGTAGTAACCCTAACACGAGCATTTGCTCGCCCGAGGTTGCATTAATATTGCTCGACACAAACTGGGGTAAGAACATCACAAAAAACACTAAGGCTTTTGGATTTAGCAAATTACTGACTAAGGCGCGCTGGTAAAAAGTGGTTGCGACTTTACTTCCTTCGCCTAAGTCGGGGGCATCTGCCGCACTCGCGCGAACACAATCCCAACCCATTTTAAGTAGATACGCGCCACCGAGGAAATGAAGAACTTTGAGCGCAATTGGGCTCATCGCAATCAAAGCAGAAACGCCCAAAGCGGCCAACAACGTCAAGATGATTCCCGAGGTGGCATTACCTAAACTTGCGAAAATTCCCACCTTTTTGCCGTAACTCATACTAGAGCTGGCAATAAGCAGCATATCTGGGCCTGGTAGCAATAACAGTGCAACAACAGCCGTTAGATATATCGGCAGCACAGTAATATCAATCATTTTATAATTTTAGTTAGACAATAAAGTGCGAGATTTTATACCAATAAAATGCCACTTTCCATCTTAATCACAACAGTCACTACCGGAAAATTCAGTGTAATTAACCAATTTAATCGCAAATATAGAAATCGTTAAAAAACGCAATTTTGTACAAAAAATCACACAAGCGGTAAGCTATCCCGAATCTCCGACAAAGATAAAACAATGACCGACAATGGCTAGCACTCATCGCATAGCTAAGTAGCGTTACTCACGATCAATAATCACAAACGTCTATGGATACAATGACTATCAATACCGATTCACGCTTAAACCGCAGTAAACTATTTTGCCAAGGTGCTATCGCCATGGTGCCATTAAGTATTGCCGTAATTCCTTGGGGACTGCTAGCGGGTTCTTTTGCCATTGAGTCCGGTTTAACGGTTTTAGAAAGCCAAGCGCTCTCTGCTATTTTGTTCGCAGGTTCAGCCCAACTGGTGGCCACTGGGATGTTCAAAGCAGGCGCAACACTTGCCACTATGCTGTTGGCAATATTTTTTATTACGTCTCGTCATCTACTCTATAGCGTCTCAATGCGAGAGAAAATCAAGCCACTCCCGCTTAAATGGCGCTTGGGGTTGGGCTTTTTGCTCACCGATGAGCTGTTCGCGATTTGTGGCCAACAATCCGAGAAACAGTTTGATCGCTGGTACGCACTGGGAGCAGGTTTGAGTTTCTATCTATGCTGGAATCTCGCCACTTTGGCTGGCATTATCGCAGGCACACACATACCCGCCATCAATGAACTTGGCTTAGAGTTTGCTGTGGCTGCAACCTTTATCGCCATCGTTGTCCCTAACATCAAATCTTCGCCAGTCTTGGTGGCAGTGTTAGTTTCACTGATACTTTCGGTTTGGTGCTATGCGCTACAAATAGAATCAGGGCTAATGATCGCCAGTGTCGCAGGTATGGTAGCGGGTTATCTCACCGAGACACTGCGTGGAGGAAAAGCATGATCTTGCTCTCTATTGTTGCTATGACTGTGTTGGTTTTTCTAAGTCGTTATCTGTTTCTAGAGCCACGTTTGCCACTTAAGCTCAACTCACAAGCACACAGGCTGCTGACTTATTCAAGCCCTGCTGTGCTGACCGCGATTTGGGCTCCGATCGTATTTATGCCAGAACAGGAGCTATCGCTTTCAAGCTCTAACCCTTATCTGGTCGCTGCCATTATTGCAGCACTATTGGCCTGGAAAACTAACAATGTACTACTGACTACCATTGTGAGTATGGTCCTCTTTTTAGCGCTGAAACTGCTTTAACCAAACAGCGCGACAATGATAAACAAGGCTAAACCAATCACTAATGTGCTTTTGATAAGCGTAGCCAAGCTGTTGGTGCCTTCTTTGGGGGCCCGGTTACAACATCCCATAAAAAACCTCCTATTGAGCAATCAATAAGAGGTTAATCCTTGCCCCAAGGTTAAAGTAAAGGGCTTTATTGCGCGACCCACTCTATTTCTATCAAGGTGGTGTCATTCGACTTTAGGCGCGCTAAAAACAGATCGCCGGGGTGAACTTCCCCCACGCCCTGAGGCGTCCCCGTCATAATAATGTCCCCATCACACAAGGTAGTATAGCCAGCAAGCTCTTGTAATATGGTGCTAGGTGAATACATCATCTGTTTGACTGATCCTTTCTGGACCCGCACACAGTTAATGAATAGCTCAATTTCAAGCGAATCAACGTCAATCCCTTTCAACGGCACAAAACGGCTAAACACGGCAGAACCATCAAACGCTTTCGCCCGCTCCCAGGGAAGCCCTTTTTGTTTGAGGCGCGACTGAAGCTCGCGCTTAGTCAAATCTAAACCGAGGCCAACCGCAGCAAGAGCCCCTTTTTCAACCACGAAACAGATCTCTCCTTCATAGTGAAGAGGCTCTTGATGGAAGGAGTGCAACGTTGTCGATATTGATGTCGGCGGCTTAGAAAAAACCACCATCTGATCGGGAATGGCGTTATTGAGCTCTTGAATATGCTCAAGGTAGTTTCGCCCAACACATAAAATTTTACTTGGTTGAAGCACTTGCTCACCGACTTTCACACTATACATGCCATCATCCCTGACTGATTAATCAAACAGCGGCTATTTTAATCGAAGTCACTAGTAATTAAATGATAGAAAGGCATTTTTTCAGTCTTGATCCCAGCATAGGTTATTTAAATCGACGAGCTAAATGTGCACTAGCAGCAAATAATCAAAAAGCCCTCGACAATGCGAGGGCTTAATAAATTCAATGATGTCGTGACTATCGACTGTTCACGGCTTTAATAAAGACTTGCTGAGCGCCCTCAACATTAAGTGCTTTGGCCTCTTCAAGTAAGGCTAATGCCTTGTCTAACATTCCAACTTTAACCGCATTTTCAATGCTAGAAAGATAGAACTGTTGCTGCTCGACCGAAAGAATGCTCGAGATGTCATTCGTCGCGAGTTCGGTCGCAATAACCGTTGTCGTTTGTAGGTCTGGTTTCTCTTGCGTTGCCAGCTCATCTTTAAACTTTTGCTGCGCCGTATCGGTGCTCGAAACCATTACAGGGTCTTGAACAACAATCGCGCTATCGACTTTTGCGACAATACTCAGCTCACCATATTGAGCGTGAGGAATGACCGGGTTCGGAACATCTGGCGGGTAGTTCCCACGGGCAATTGCATCCAGTTTTACCGGATGTAAAACTTCAGACTCGCCTTCAACCAACTCAGGAGTCGTATAGACTAATAATTTGACACGTTGCTGACCAACTGGTTGAATTGTGATCTCTGTGGTCAGGCGATCGCCATCTAATCCATAGGCATGTTTATACTCAAAGTCTTCTGTGCCAAATGTTTTTAAAACTTGGTTATTTTCGTTTAGTAACAAAGCATTAGGATAAAAAACACTCTTTTTAAAGTGGCTAATGATCTCTAGTTCGAGTTCTTTGCCTTGAGTATTAATATCAAAAGCCGCAATAGGGCTCATACCAGCAGCAAATTCGTATGTCTGGTTTCTTTCATCAATTGAGAAGTTAACTCGCTTGGTTGGCTCGACATCGATCCATTGAATTTGAGAATATGACTCTGCAACTTGCGAAACATTGTTCGCATCAAACACAACCGTTTCTGTCGTGGCACACCCCAACAGAGCCATACTGATTGCGCAGCCTAGAACTAAATGTTTCATGTAAACCTCAACTTTTGACGAAAAAAGCCGACTCAGTATAAGCCGGCTTTAATTTATGGACTTATAAAATTAAGAAACTATATTACCACCAAGCTTCCATTTGGATACCAACACTGAACTCAGAGTCATCAGTATTGTTGGCAAAGCTATCTGCTTCATGATCCATAAAGTATGAACCGTAAACGCGAATTTCAGGACGCGCCCAGAAGCTTGAGCCAGCAGACCATGCTTGCGCTACGGTTAACTTAGAGCCAGCAGCATCTGTCGTTGTACCACTGTTCTTTGTTTCATCAGCAAAGTAACCTACTTCAAAAACTGTTTTCATGTGCTCATCCCATTTGTACATAGGGCGAACAACCGCATTGTAAGCTGTGATATCACCACTGTCTGTATCAGACGCTTGAGCGTACATTACGACGTGACCCAGTTCCCAAGCATCACCTAGACCTGTGACACCCCAGTTGATGATACGGAAGCCGTCTGCATCATTGTTGCCGCCAGAACGGTTATACCAACCACCGCCACCGTAGGTTGCCATTTGCTTACCGTATGAAGCCGTACCGTACTGAAGCACAGTCTGGTTGAAACCATTTGATAAACCTGTACCAAAGACGGCCGTCGCTAGTACACCGTCATCAGCAGCAACAGTTTGACCTTCAGCTTCATTGGCAAAATCATAAGCTAGTGCCAACTCAAGGTTTGTGTTGTCTGTTAGCTTGATACCAGCGAAACGCGCATCGAATGTGTATCCAGATACTGTCTCAGCACCTTGAGAACCATCATCGTGCATAAGTGCGAATGACGCTTTTACGTTTTCGCCCAGTGATAGGTTTTCGATACCACCACCAGCACCACCAGAAGTGTCTAGGAAGTAAAAGTCAGTGATGTGGATATCTTTACGTTGGTAGTAACGTTGACCAGCCCAAAGTACCGCTTCTTTGTCTGATTCAAACAAACCTTTAGCTTGTACGTTCATAACGCGAAGTGCATTGGCATTGCCTTCCCAGTTATTGTTACCCGCTTGACCGTATGCAACCAATGTTTCTAGATTGAAAGTAACATCACCTTGACTGTACAACTCAGCATTTAGGCCAAGTTCTGCATATAGGTCGTCTTCGTTACCTAAACGGCCTACTTTGTTCTTTTCATAAGTTACATGAGAACCTTCACCGCTCAGACCTACACCACCACGCGCATAGCCATGGAAATCCACGTCAGCTGCGAATGCACCAGCAGATAAAGTCGTCGCCACTGCAGCAGCAATTACACTTACTTTTTTCATTATTAACTCCATTTAGGGATTATTATTCTTTTACTCTCTTAGTGCTTAACTCTGTAAAAGGCAGAAACAGACTCAAAATAAAAGAGAGGTAAGATGGGATCTAGGCTCTTGCCCTTGTCCCTGTTTGTTTCAACTGCTGCAAGATTAACTGGGGAGTAGACAGACAAAATCCTCCAGATGAGAAATAGTTAAGGGGGATGAGAAAGGAGTAGAAATCATACCCTACGGCGTTTTTAAGGGTTGAATCACAAAAGTAAGGAGGAGATGAATCGATTCGGAAAAGATTGTCACCACAGAATGTCAGATCGCTCACTGTTTATCGATAAAAAACACAAATAATGAAATTAAATTACAACAGTTTTTTTTATAAAGGAGCTTGACCTGATCTACACAAAACTATTTACTAATATTTCACTAAGAAACAAAAACAATAAGTAATTACGATGCAGTGTTCACGTCCATACCCCTTAGGGGCGACAACCGATAGCCAAGGATGCAATTTTTCAATTTATGCTCCTGACGCAGAAGATATTAAGCTCGCCCTGTTTGAAAAAAGCGGCGAGTTCAAAACCTACCCGTTAGACAGTGAGTACGCGGGCATCAAATTTACTCACATTGCCGGTATAACAGTGGGCCAACGCTACGGTTATATTATCGAGGTAAAAAACAAAGCCCATTTTATTTCTGATCCTTACGCTAAAGCGATAGACAAACCTCTGCATTATCAAGTTCCTTTTAGTAGCGATAAAAGTTTCCAACTTGCTAAGTGTGTCGTCGTTGACGATGCTTTCGATTGGCAAGGGGTAACGCCGCCAAACCGCCCACGTGACGAGATGGTATTATTCGAAACCCATGTAAAAGGATTAACTAAACTCAACCCAAGTGTTAGCCCTAGTCATCAAGGTCGTTACCTCGGGCTGATCAGCTCTGACATGTTGGCATTCTATAAACAGCAGAACATCAATACCCTGCAACTTCTGCCTATTGCTGCCTGTATGCACGAACCACACTTACTCAAGATGAATAAGGTCAACTACTGGGGCTACAATCCCTACTTATTTATGGTTCCCGACCCACGTTATGCTGAAAAAGACGCCGTACTTGAACTCAAGACAGCGATTCGCGAGCTGCATCGCAACGGCATTGAGGTGATTTTGGACGTGGTCTATAACCATACTGCTGAGGGCGGGGCTGATGGACCTGTATTCAATTTAAAAGCGTTAGACAAGCATTACTACATTAAGCAAGGAGAGCATTTCGCTAACTACACAGGGTGTGGCAACACCGTTGATGTTACGTATCAACCTGCGCTTAACCTTGTGATGGACACTCTACGTTATTGGGTAAGCGAATATCAAATCGATGGTTTTCGTTTCGACTTGGCGGCGACACTGGGCCGTCAAGGTGAGCACTTCAGCCCAGATGCTGGGTTCTTTAAAGCCGTCGGTCAAGACCCGATCCTCAAGCAAGTTAAATTGATTGCCGAACCTTGGGATATTGGTCCAAATGGCTACCAAGTAGGTAACTTCCCACTGGGTTGGAATGAATGCAACGATCGCCTGCGCGATATTACCCGCAGTTTTTGGCGAGGTGATCACGGCTACCTGAAAGAGTTCGCTACACGTATTATGGGCTCACGCGATCTCTACAGCGCAGCTAACTGGCCATACAAACTGACCGTCAATTACATTACCTATCATGATGGCTTCTGCATGCAAGACCTTGTGTCATACAAGCATAAACATAATGAAGCAAACGGAGAGCAAAACCGTGACGGCCACGGCGATAATCGCTCAGATAACTATGGCGTCGAAGGCCATAGCGAAAACCCTTTGATTGTTGAAAAGCGCGAAAAACAGAAGCGCAACTTTATGGCGAGTCTACTCTTCGCCTTTGGTATCCCTCATATTCTGACCGCGGATGTGCTTTCTCACACTCAAAAAGGCAACAACAATGCCTATTGCCAAGACAACGAGATCAGTTGGCTAAATTGGCAACTTAGTGACAACAAACTGCGCTTTAGAGCCTGGCTTGCGGAATTGGTCAAGGCGCGTCAAGAGTATATGTTGCCCTTTATTCGCGCGTTCAGCGGCAAGCAGCGCAATCACAATCGTATCTATTGGCGTCGGATCGATGGCAGCTTTATGGAGCATGATGATTGGAACCAACTTAGCTCAGTCGCGTTACACTTAGGCATTGGCGAGGCTGGTAATGAGCTGTTTTATTGCATCAACCAAACCAATGCTCCAGCGCGTTTTACCCTACCAGAAACCGCTGACAACTGGATCATGATCTGCAACACCGACTCGCATGATCTGCACCAGAGTATTGATCACAAGCAAGTCTTAATTGCACCCACCTCAATGGCCATTTTCTTTACCCAAGGCGCGAAAACTCACCCATAAACACATGACCGTTGACAACGCTGACCAAATACCTTGGTCAGCGTCACTTTTCATGCCTAAGCTGAGCCATTACCACTGGCTCTCGTTGCCAATAATTGGCACTATCTACATGATTTTTGTGGTTTAGCACCAACAATTGAAAAATCCCTTAGGAGAAAGGCATGTCTGACAAGATCTCAACCTCTGCGCTAGCCAAACTGCGCAATATTGAGGCAAAGCAGCTGTTTCACGACCTTAAAACCGCCGGTTATATCAACCGCGCTGACGAGACTTGGGTGCTAACCGAACTTGGCCGCAAGTTTGGTGGCGAGTACTTAGAGCATAAAAAATTTGGTCCGTTTATTGTCTGGCCACAAAATTTATTGATCGATCTGACCGCCACCAGCGGCAAAACGTTCAGCGCGACTCAAATCGGCCAGCGATTCACGTTAAACGCTAAAAAGATTAACCAGTTACTACAAGAACTCGGTTGGATCGCCAAAAAAGACAATGGCTGGCATATCACTTCATCTGGATTGGCCGTTGGCGGTTCTCAGCGCCAAGACAAAGAGAGCGGTCAACACTTTGTGGTCTGGCACGACTCCATTATCCGTAACAAACGCCTTAAACAGTCTGTCATTGAGTTTTCCGGTCAAGATGCACAGGCCCATGCGACCGACAAATCCCTTTCAAGCTTTAGACAGAAGTTTGAAGCCAAACACCGTACTCTCGATGGACACTACGTCCGCTCGCTAGGTGAACTCAAGATGGACAACTGGTTGCATATGAACGGGGTGATTCATGCTTACGATAGGCAGCTACCGATTGAAGCAGATGTGTTGAGTGACTTTTATCTCCCGACAGGCAAAGTCTATTTGCAATATTGGGGTAAAGATAACGGTGAAATGAGCCAACAAGAACAAGCGAGTGTCCGTGCGATATACGCACAACACAATTTTGATCTCATTGAGGTTTTTCCTCATGAAATCGACAAACTCGATGACATTCTGCCCGGGCGTTTAAAAGCCTTTGGTATTAAGGCTTATTAACCCAACGCTTGTGCCTTATCACTCTCTTTCACCAACCAGTGGATCAACTCGCTCACTCTTGGCGTCTCTTCATGCTTGGGGTTTAGCAGATGATAACTATGACCAGAGCGAACACTGAAGGCAAATGGACGGACTAATCGCTTTGATTGTAAGTCTTGCGCGGCCAGCGTGATATCACCGATGGCGAGACCAAAACCTTGTTGAGCAGCATTCATCGCTTGATCTAGGGTTGCAAAGGTTTGGTTACCCTTACCGAGCACGTTTTTGTAGCCACACGATGCTAACCACAACGACCAATCCGATTGTTCTGTATTGGCATGCAGCCAAGTACAGCGCTTTAACGTTGCTAACTCATCAAGCTCACCATGATCGCCATGTAGAGCGATGCTTTGCCATAGTTCGGGAGAGCATACTGGCGCCAGCACTTCGTCAAACAGAACCAGCTGTTCAACGGCTTTGCTGCGTATCGGCTTACCATACGTAATGATAAGGTCAAAGCTGTCAAAGTTTGGCACCGCTTGGTGTTTAGTCGTCGACGTTAACTCCACATTGACATCAGGGTAGGCTTGTTGAAAGTTGGCGATACGTGTCAACAGCCATGACGTAATACAGCTTGGTGCATTGAGCTTAATCCGGTTAGCACTGTCTGCAACTTCTCTGATGGCCGTCTGTAAACGATGAATAATGTCCTCAGCAAACGGTACAAACTTCGCGCCCTCCGGCGTCAACGCTAATCCACGAGCCTGTCGATAAAATAAGGCGACGCCGATTAAACTTTCTAACGCTTGTATCTGACGACTGATCGCTCCTTGCGTCATATTGAGCGTCTCAGCGGCATGAGTAAAATTGAGATACTGAGCTGTCGCGAGAAAGGCTTGCAAATTTTTTGTTGAAGGGAGTCGGCTGTTCATTTTTATCATCCATGATTTTTTTGCATGGCTAGTATGCCTTTATTTCGATTCAACCGAAAACAATTATTGACTAGATTGTTATCTAGAAAGGGAATTTAGTTACTTTAACAACTTTTGTACGACTAAATATTCACTATAGGATAACTTACACGATGTCACTTGCTGAAAAACTCGCTCCAGAGAACATAAAAAAGTTAATACCATACCAATCGGCGCGGCGTATCGGTGGCTCAGGAAGGTTATGGTTAAATGCCAATGAACTTGAAACGCCAATACAGTATCAAGCTCGTCAAACCCCACTCCATCGCTACCCCGATTTTTTACCTTATGAGATCGCTAAAGCTTATCAAGCATACTGCCATTGTGAACAACCAACGCTGGCAGTGCGTGGCGCCGATGAGGCTATTGACTTACTAGTCCGAACCTTTTGTCAGCCAGGTAAAGACTCCATTGCCATTTGCAGCCCTACTTATGCGATGTATGAATTCTGCGCCGAATCGCTGGCTATCGATGTGATTGACTGCCCACTGCTCGCTCCCGATTTTGAACTTGATGTTGATCAGGTGGTTGCAGCGGCACAACAAGCTAATCTCATTTTTCTTTGCTCGCCGAACAATCCCACCGGACAATTGCTCAATCGAGATAAGATTATTTCTGTCTTGGAGCAAACACAAAACAGCGCCCTTGTGGTTGTCGATGAAGCCTATATTGAGTTTGAACTTGAGCAAAGCGTGGTCGACTTAGTCGCACATTACCCCAACCTCGTCGTCATTCGTACCTTATCAAAAGCCTTTGGCCTCGCGGCCGTACGATGTGGTTTTGTCATCGCCCAGTCCTCTGTCATGGATTTTGTTGCTAAGCTTATCCCGCCATACCCAATGCCAGACAGCTCCGCCGAGATCGTATTACAAGCATTAAGCCCTCAGGGAATAGATAAAGTCACCCAACATACCCACGAACTCGTTGCCACCAGACAGCAGTTCATCGAACAGATTCAACACCTCGACTGGATTGAAACCATCTATCCATCGGCAACCAACTTTGTTCTGATTCGAACTCAGTGCGAGGTCGACCTATTTGAATTCCTATTAGAGCAGGGCATAGTGACGCGCAACCAAGCGCATGAGCCTAGCCTCAAACATTGCGTCAGAATCACGATTGGCTCAAAAAACAGTATGCGAGACGTTGCGGAAACCATTTGCAACTACCCTCATCAACGGACAATATCGATTGAAAATAATAAGGAAATTAAACATGAACAAAATGCTTAGCGCTTTCGCTTGCGCCGCTGCACTATTCTCTACCCCGTTACTGGCCAAAGAAGTACGTTTAGCGTCTGATTTTACCTATCCACCGTTCAACTATATGGACTCAAGCGGTAATCCAGTCGGCTTCGATATCGAAATTGCCGATGCTTTGTGCCAACAAGCAAAATTGGAATGTACTTGGGTTTCGCAAGGTTGGGACTCGCTAATTCCAAGCCTGTTAGCCCGTAAATCAGATGTGATAATGGCATCGATGCGAATTACTGAAGAGCGCAAAAAACGCGTTCTCTTTACGGATAAGTATTATCAAACTCCTGCGCGCTTTGTCGCCAATGCAGACAACGCAATCGAAATCAGTGTCGCAGGGCTGAAAGACAAAGTGATCGGCGTACAAAGCGGGACAATTCACGATCGTTATGTCAGCGACAAATTTGGCTCAGTGGCCACCATCAAACGCTACTCAGGCCAAGATGAAGTCTTCATCGATATGGCAAACGGGCGTTTGGATGCCACTTTTGGTAACTCCGATCAGCTAGCACTGGCGTTTTTAGACAAGCCAATCGGCCAAGGTTTTGAGTTTGTGGGTAAAGCGGTAACAGACAAAGCCTATATTGGCGAGGGAACCGCGCTGGCTCTGCGTCAAAAAGACCAAGAACTGGCCGAAAAGTTTAATCAGGCAATCAAGACCATTCGCGCCAATGGAACCTACGACAAAATCGCCGCCAAGTACTTCTCATTCGATATTTATGGTGAAGAGCTCTAACAAAAAAGGCCTATCGGGATAACCGATAGGCTTTTTCTCTGTGGCATCGATTAACGTTTACCGTAACGCGCCATCGCCGCTTGCTCTTTCGGCACCACCGTTTTACCAATTGGCGCTAATGAAATCAGCGCAAGTTTCAGGTGCTGCAACGCGAAAGGAATACCGATAATGGTGATAAAACACGCCACCGCCGACATAATATGACCAATCGCAAGCCAAATTCCTGCGAGTAAAAACCAAATAATGTTACCAATCGTTCCGAGTGGACTGGTCCCTATATCTAATTCGTTGGTTAATTCGTTGCGACTGACCGCTTCTTGACCGAATGGGAAAAACGAAAAGTTTCCCATCACAAAACACGCACGTCCCCATGGAATACCAATGATACTAATAAAGGCCAGCAGCCCGAAAAACCACCACATCAGCCCCATAATAATGCCGCCACATAGGAACCAAATAATATTACCTAATACTCTTAGCACTGCGTTTTTCCTCGCTAATTAACTATAAACCGATTGATATTGGGGCGATTGCCAAACGCCTAGCTCATTCCTTGCCATACCGCAGTACCGCCACTGATTGAACATAGCAACAGAGCACCGATACGAATTTGTTGTTTGGGCAAGGTTTGTGTCGTTGCTCGCGCTAACATATAACCAAGCCATGCAGCCGGGATGAGTGGCACAGAGATCCATAAGTGGTGCAAGGTCAGAAAACCGGCAGGAACTTGGATAATAAGCGAGATAATCGAACTAAAGACAAAAAAAGCCGACAGATTACCTCGCAGCTGGTTGGCTTCTTGATGTTGCAGCAACAGTGCCATTGGTGGGCCTCCAATCGCCGAACTGGTACCAAAAAAGCCCGAGAAAAAGCCAGCTATGCCCATTCTTGTTGGTGTAGGCTCAATACGAAACGGCAATAAACTCACTACCACGGCAAGCAGCACGAGAAATCCAAGCCACAAGGCAAGTAAATCGGTCGATACCATCACCAATAGCACGCCACCAGCTATCGAGCCTGGCACTCGGCCAATCAATGCCATCTTCAAGCCACCGATTTCAACACTATCACGATGCTTCAACGCGTTAAGTATTGAAATAAATAACGCCACTAAACAGATAGGCGCAGGCACATAGTCCGGCGAGATCAAAAACAACAGCGGCGCGGCAACAATGGCCAAACCAAAACCAATCGCGGTTTGAACAAAAGAGCCAAAAAAAATCAGCAACGCGGCAATCATTGCCTCTGGTGTTATCCACTCGGCGAGCATATAAACCCTTTAATTCAAAGGAAAATGAACACCTATCATAGTCCAATTGAACATCTAATCAACCGCGATTATCCACCATATAACCAATTTATCTATAAGTGATTTAAGTTATTCAGATAGCCTTGCGCCGTCTCTAACACCGCTTGTTGTGCGTCAGAGTCCATGTTATCCCAAGAACGATAAATCACACCGATACGAGGGTTGGAGGCTAACGTATCACGATGTTTGACCATAAATCGCCAATACAAGCTGTTCATCGGACAAGAACGCTCACCACTTTTACTCTTAATCTGATAATGACAGCTCTTGCAGTAGTCACTCATACGATTGATATACGCACCACTGGCCGCATAAGGCTTGGTACCGACCACACCGCCATCGGCAAATAGCGCCATTCCACGAGTGTTGGGCATTTCCACCCACTCAATCGCATCAATATAGATACCTAGATACCAAGCATCGACCTGACTCGGTTCAATTTCGCTGATTAAACAGAAATTCCCCGTTACCATTAAGCGCTGTATATGATGCGCGTACGCATAATCCAACGATTGACCTATCGCTTGACTCAGACAGGCCATTTTGGTTTTGCCATTCCAGAAGTAGTCAGGGAGGTGGTTTTGTGCCTTAAGATGATTTTTATGCGCATACTCTGGCATGTTGATCCAATAGACACCACGAACATATTCACGCCAACCGATGATTTGACGGATAAAACCTTCTACCTGAGCGATATCAATGTCAGGGTTTTTGCCATAAGCCGACAACGCCGCCTCAACCACCTCAAGCGGGCTTAACATTTTACTGTTGAGCGAGAATGACAGCCGACTGTGGTATAAGCTCCACTTCGCCGAATGCTGCGTGGTCATCGCATCTTGAAAACGACCAAACAGAGGCAAGCAAACCTGACAAAAATGCGCCAACAGTGACAAACTTTGATTGCGGTTAACGGGCCAAAGTAACGTTGGTCCTATTTTGCCTAAGGTACTAATTTTGTGGCGTTCGATGCGCTCAAGTATTGCGTCGATAGGCACAGAAAACATCAGCGGTTCAGGAAGTTGCTCAATATCGGTTGGTTTGAGCTTATTTCGATTGTTGGCATCATAATTCCACTTTCCGCCCACTGGCTTTCCCTGATCCATTAAAATATCAAAGCGCTTACGCATCTTGCGATAAAAATGCTCCATCATCACATGTTTGCCTTTATTGAAATGCTCGCAAATCTCTGGGTAAGGCAATAAGAAATGCTCCGTTTCAACACGCTGCGATGCACATTGTTCTAGCTTGAGCGCCTCTAACTGTATAGAGAGGCGGTATTCATCGGGTCTTTGGTACTCAAACTTACTCGCGCCCGTTGTCGCGACATAATGACCAATCAAGTCACTGAGCGAGTCGAACGGCTTAGTTTCATCTAAGGTCAAATGCAGCACCTGATGGCCTTGCTCTTGCAACTGATAGGAAAACGTCTCCATCGCGGCAAAGAAAGCGCATATTTTCTGGATATGATGGCGAGTGTAGTGCGCCTCTTGATCAAGCTCTGCAATAAGATAAAGCACTGAATCATCGACCTGAGCAAACCATGAATGGTTACTATTAAGCTGATCGCCCAAAATCAGTCGAATGGTATTAAATTGCACTATGGTGTCACTCCATGATTGTTGGTCTCAAGCCAGCGGGCAATAAATACCCCGTGTGGATCATACATCGCGGTTTGTTTTTCGAGATTAAATTGACGATTTGGATTAGTATCGGCACCGACTCCCGCCAAATATTGCCAATTGCCCCAATTGGACGCGACATCGTAATCAATCAACTGAGTTTCAAAGTAAGCCGCACCATAACGCCAGTCTAATCCGAGCTCATGAATAAAGCAGCTGGCGACCAATTGGCGGCCACGGTTTGACATATATCCGGTTTGGCTAAGCTGGCGCATACAGGCATCAACAATGGCATACCCAGTTCGGCCTTGAACCCAAGCGTCAAAGCGTGTCTGATTAAAATGCTTGCTTACTGCCGCTGTTTTTAAACCCGAGTGAACAAACAGTCGTTGCCCCTGTTTTATCGCGTACCAATAAAAAAACTCTCGCCACAGCAGCTCAAAATAGATCCAATAGGTCGAGTCATTAGCGCCATTCTGAGCTTGATAACTTAAGAGCTGACGCATTATCTGCCTTGGTGATACACACCCGAGCGCAAGCCAAGCAGAGAATTTGGTCGAGTAATCTTTGCCCTCCAAACCGTTGCGAGTTAGTTTGTACTGACTTGCATTGTGAGTTGCAAAATAGTCTCGGCAATGCTCAAGTCCCGCTGTTGACCCGCCAATCAACCATTGCTCGTTGGTCGAGTATTTAACTGGAGCTAGACTTGCAAAAGGAAGCTCAATCGCTTGCGGCAGTGAACTCACGCTGGCACAAGCAGGTAACTCAAGCGACTCAACGCGCTTGCGAAACTGCGTGAATGTATTCGGTAATTGGTCGAGGTCAAAAGGCAGTTGCTCTGCGTGGAACAGGCTGCTGACATTTTCTTGCCTGACTTTGAGTAACGGGAAAGTTTGCTGCAAAGCTTGTACGCAACGCTGCTCATTGTAACCACTATGTCGATTGCAATAGAGATGAGTGACCTTCGCGGAGCTGACAAGCTCATGCAGAGCATCAAAAGGGTCCTCGTTTAAGATTATTAGCTGTTGGTCGAATTGAGATAGCTGGAAAGCAAGATCGTGTAATGACTGATCAATAAATCGCTGTTTCTCAGTGCCAAACTGAGTTTGCTGTGAAAATTGCGCCAAAAAAGGGCTAATCGCAGCGGGGCAATAGACGCAAATCAACGCATCCACTTCTTTTGCGGCGAGCGCCAGCAAATTGTTGTCTTCAACTCTTAGGTCATGACTGAACCAATAAAGCCCGATCGTTTGCTGCAACATTTTCTCTCCTGTAAAACAATCAGCGAGGCCTAGGTTGCCTCGCTGAGTTTATACGTAACGACAAGCGTATAGAGTTTAGTTGAACAAGGTTAATTACGCCGTTTCTAATTGACGCACAGGTTGGTCATTGATCGGTAAATGAATCAAGGCCGCGGCAAACGCCAACACCACAGTTGACCACCAAATTGGCTCATAAGAACCGTAGTAGTCATAGATTCGGCCACCTGCCCAAGCGCCTAAGAAACTGCCCACCTGATGGGTAAAAAACACCAAGCCGTATAAAGTCGATAAATATTTCGCACCGAAGATCTGACGTACTAAGCCCGACGTTAGCGGCACCGTGCCTAACCAACAAAACCCAATCGCGGCGCCAAATATCGCCGCAGTATGTTCTGTCACAGGCAGGGTCACAAACGCCGCTATAACCAAAGTGCGCATCAAATAGAGCGCGGACATCGTATGGCGCTTATTAAATTTATCGCCCATTACTCCCCAAAAATACGAGCCAAAGATATTAAAAATGCCCACGTACGCCAACGCCATTGCTGCTGTCGAGGCGGGTAACTGCTTATCAGCCAAATAGCTTGGCAAATGCGTCGCTATAAACATCACGTGAAAGCCGCAGACAAAGAAACCTAAGTGAATTAACCAGTAACCTTTGTGGGCAAACGCTTGTGTCAGCGCTTGTCGTAGTGTTTGTTGCTGCTCTGCATGACTTTGCATGGTTGGATTGTGAGACGATTGACTGGTACGCATAAACAGCGCAAACACAATCATAGTCGTGCACAACAGCGCAAACACTTGCAGCGCCCCTTGCCAGCCAAACTCACTGAGCAAGGTGTGCGCGCCCGGGATCATGGCAAACATACCAAACGAGCCCGCCGCCGTGGTAAGACCAAATGCTTTAGCAGCATGCTCTGCAGGCACGACTTTAGCGACCGCTCCGAGCACAATAACGTAACTGGTTGCACTCAAACCAAGGCCAACGAGAACCCCCAGAGTGAGATAAAGAACACTCGGCGCCATGGCAAGTGAGGTCAAATATAGACCTAAACCATAACTGATGGCGCCAAGGATAATAATTCGCTTTGACCCAAAACGATCGGCCGCCATACCAACAAAGGGTTGAAAAACGCCAAACAATAGGTTTTGCAGCGCAATCGCGAAGCTAAAGAATTCACGTCCTGTGTGAAAATAGTCCGAGATTGGCATCATAAAAATACCAAATGATTGTCTGATACCAAGACAGACAATCAGAATGGCAATACCGAGCCAAACGATCGGTGGAAATCGAAAAATACTCATCGCTTTACCCTAATGATGATGGTGAGAATGATTGGCTTCACTGTGGGTGGTCTGGTGACAACCACTGTCTATGGCTTGCTGTGCTAACAACGTCAGCAATCTTGGCGAGTGATGCACAACAATTAATGACAGAACCAGCAATAGCGTCATTCTGCTTAGCTGAGCGAAAAGTGATTGAGAAAACATGATGGATCCTCTCAGCGGTTTTTAAAGAGCGCGAAGTGTAGAGACTGGCACTCGATGACTCAAATGACATTTTTACAATAGTGCTATGTATAAGACGCATAGTGCTGTTGATACCCTTACGAGATCAGTACAAATCCTTCATCTTGCCACCCAGTCACACCACCGATCATCTTCTTAACTGGACGGCCTAACTTAGCTAAGCGAATCGCCGCTTTCTCGGTGGCGTTACAATGCGGCCCGGCACAATAAACAACAAATAGCGTGTCACTCGGGTAAGACTCGAGCTGCTTGTGGTTAAGTCGTGCATGAGGAATATTGATAGCGCCCTGAATGTGCCCAGCGTCGTACAACGCAGCGCCTCGGACATCAACCAGAATAAAGTCTTGGCTGTGGTTGGTTAACGCGTGGTGCACATCCCAGCAGTCTGTCTCAAACTTCAATAATGATTCAAAGTGCGCCAATGCCTGCTGGCTGGGGGCTGCTGTGATTCGTGATACTGCGCTTGTCATAATAATGCTCCTCTCCCTGAGTGGTAATGAATCATTATCATGCACGCAAATCAGACGAGGTGACATTGGCTTAAAAGACAGTTATCGTTAACTTTAAGCCAACATCACTTTATCTTAGGATCTTAAGATGCATAACGTTGCGATTCTCGCTCACTCTCACCTGACCTTATTTGAAATGTCGTGCGCGATTGAACTGTTTGCGCTGCCACGCCCGGAATTTACCACCTGGTATCAAACCGACGTCGTTAGCCTAGAACAAGGTGAGATCAACACGACAGGGAATATCTCGCTCAACGTAACGAGTATCTCTAGCCTTGAAGCGTATGACACGTTAGTGATTCCAGGTTGGCCGACATGGGACTACCCGACCCCAGCCGCAATTAGCCAGCAGGTTAGGCAATTTGTGGATTCGGGTAAGCGAGTGCTCACTTTGTGTTCAGGTTCTTTTTTGCTTGGTACGCTTGGGTTACTAAACGGTAGAAAAGCCACTACCCACTGGATGTATCAGCAACGCTTTTGCCAACAGTTTCCGCAAGTTGATTACCAACCTGATGTGTTGTACGTGTTTGATGGCAATATTGGCTGCTCGGCAGGTAGCGCCGCCGCCCTTGACCTTGGGTTGGCCGTGATCAGGCAAGACTTTGGTTATCATGTTGCCAATCAGGTCGCCAAAAGACTGGTTGTGTCATCGCACCGCCTTGGGGGGCAAGCACAATTTGTTGATACACCATTACTCGCCGTGCCAAACCAATTTGCTCAGGCGATAGATTGGGCGAATAGTCATCTCGATAGAAACATTAATGTCGATGAATTGGCCCGGGAGGCCAATATGTCACGACGCACCTTTGATCGTAAATTTCGCGCCAGCTTTAACCTCTCGCCGAAAGAGTGGTTGATTCAGCAGCGCATAGAAAGGGCGAAAGGATTATTGGAACAACAAGCGCACTCAATCGAGCAATTAGCCGCCATATCAGGTTTTGACAACGCAACGACACTTCGCCATCACTTTCGCCGTTTGGTCGGAGTATCGCCGCAGCAATATCGCAAACAATTTGGTGAGATGAATTAACCTTGACTAGAGGATTACTCTTTATCGAAGCTATCAACCACTATCGCGCCCATAGACGCGGGCATGGCGATGACAATCACTCGCTTTAACGATGTCACGGGATCATCAACCAAGGGAAGTTTGTCGATACACACTAATACCAACGCCACCACAAACGCCGCCATGACATAAGCCGAGACAATCCGCAGAACAAACACGCCTTTGCGGTGTTGAATATCGCGTTGAAAGACACTCTCATAAGTAAACAAAGTCAAAAATGTCAGTGACAAGGTCATTAACATTAATAAGTTACTGGTTGGCAGCGTCTCTCCCAGTCGCCACGCTTCTTCCGAAAAAGAGATCGGTACCGCCAGCGCAAAAGCGCCGACAAAAATTTGCCCAGCATCTTCAAAATTAAAGCTCAATTTCATGACGATCTCTTTACTCAGTAGTTTAACCAGCCAAGTGGCTACTCTTCGGCGGCCGAGTTTGGTAAGTTTTTCGGCACAACTTTAGTCACGCCTTTTTGCAAAATCAGACTATTCGGGTATGTAATGATGTTGCCATTGGCATGACGCAAAATCACATGGAACATGGTGATATCGATGATCACGCCACTGATATCTTCATCCTTTTCGGCCACCTTAACCGTATCGCCAATACGATAAGGAAAGACAAAAAAGATCAATATGCTGGCGGTCAGGTTACTTAAAATAGACCATTGGGCAAACAGCGCCACACCGAGCACAGCGAATATCGACGACAGAAATAGAGAAATATCGCCAAAGCCTAGGTCAAGAATAATGGTAAAAAACGAAACAAATAAAATAAACGCCATCAAGTTGAAGGCCTTAGTGACAAACTTTGTCCTTTCAAGCGATACGCGCTTATTACTGGCTAACCTAGTAATCCCACGCTGCCCTATACGTCGCAGCACCAGATAGCCGACAATTAATAAGCAAGCTAACAACGCTTGCTTGCTTACCAAAGTCAGCGGGAAAAACTCATCCACTAAATAAACCTCAACTTTCTCAGTATCACCACTTCAATTACACTGACGATAACTAAAGCAATACAAAATAGGGTAAATGCCATCGGGCTATCAACACCCGGCATCCCACCGATATTAACCCCAAGCAATCCAGTAAAGAAACTGGCGGGAAGGAAGATGCCAGCAATAATCGAAAAAAGGTAGGTATTTCGATTCATGATTTCACTTTGCTTTTGAGCCAAGTTCGCCAATTGGTGATTGATCTGATCCATATAGAACTCGATGGATTCATTTATACGCAAAATCAGGTCCAAACCATTTTTCACTTGGGTTTTCTGATTGGTTAACATCACGAGATCGGCACTGATCAAATCTTCAAACACATAACGCTGCGGCTTGAGGTAACGGCGTAATTTAAGCAAACGAAAGTGGAGCTGATTGAGCGTATTAAGGCTGGCCTGCTCCTCGCCTTCAAGTTCGTTGATCTTGTCTTCTATCGGGGTCAGAAAATCAGCAATAAGGCGGTTAATACCATTGATCATCGACATTAACACCGCATCAAGGCTGTTGGGCCCCTTGCCCTGTTCCAATCGATTAATAAGCGTTGAAACCGCGCGCGACGGCACTTTACGAGTCGAAATCAGTGCGCCCTTGTACCAGAGTATACGCAGACTCAGCATATCGTCAGGCTCTGACCCCTGATTGAGGTTAATACCACGCAAGATAATTAAAAAGTTATCATCGTCATAACTTTCAAAGCGCGGGCGAGTATCATCCGCCAACAATGAATCAACGATACCCTCAGGGATTTGATTTTCCATGAGCCATTCGCGCAATCCCGGTTGATCACGCTGACAGTGGTACCAGTTTTTTGCAGTGATACGCTGTGCTTGATTGGCTTCAAGTTGTGCAGTACCCGATGAAAAATCCCATCGAGAAATAATAAAGTCATTCATAACGCGTCCTTGGCATGGCGAATAGTTGAGTCAGCTTATATATGAATGAAAAATCGACTCGGTGCAATAAATTTCCAAGCAAAACAAATAACTTCATCGAGCGAGTATCGTTAAGCTCTCGTTGGTGACGAGAGACGACCGATCAAATGAGTAAGGTTGAATGGATCTGGACTAGAGCAGTTTATCGAGATCGGGTTGAGGTAGTGTTTCAAAGCCAGGTCTTGCCACCAAATAGCCTTGAATTAAATCCACATCAAGGGATTTTAAAAACGCCAGTTCTTCAACTGTTTCGATCCCTTCCGCTAACACGGTAATACCCAATTGTTTGAACATCGAAACACAGTTTTTAACGATCACTTGTCGGCTATTGGATGAATCGATATTACGGATCAATGCCATGTCTAGTTTGGCAATGTTGGGCTGAAAGTCGGCCAATAAGCTCAGACCGGAATAGCCCGCACCAAAATCATCTACTGCGGTTAGAAAGCCTAAATCACGGTAACACTGAATAATGTTTTTAAGATGCTCGGTATCACGCATTCTCTCGACTTCAGTAAACTCAAACATAATTCGTTGAGTAGGAAAATCGTACTTTTTAGCTAACCTTAAAGTCGTCGCGAGGCAACGTTTGGGTTCGTAGACGGCGTTAGGCAAAAAGTTAATACTTAAAATTGAGTCTAAGCCTAACTCTGCAGCCAGTTTGATCGCTTTAGCGCGACATTGCTGATCAAAGTAATACTTATTCTCATCATTAACTTGCGAAAGGACATCATAAGCAGACTCGTTGTTCACCCCTCTAACCAATGCCTCGTAGCCAAATAACTTCTCATGCTTTAAATCCCAAATCGGCTGAAAAGCCATGGTAAAATCGCTCATTTTTGATTTGTGACATTCACATTGTTCGCATTTAGCGGGAAATTCCGCTTGGACATCTTGAGGCATCATTCTTTTTTGACCTTAAACCAACTCAACTCTTAGCAGGATAGACCAAAAAAGCGCGAGATGTAACGGTTCGATAGCCATAGCGTTAGCGACAACAAAAAATAGTTTTGTCTTACTATCAGCACTTTACTTCATTGACCTATTAAGTTCACCGGTAAAAAAGGCTGCAAGATGCAGCCTTAAAACAGTTAACTTTAAGATAAAAAAGCTTACAAAACCGTCTCTTTAAAGTCGAGAGTCACTTCTTGAGTGGCTGGCAGAGTCACTTCGATGGCTTGATCGGCTGGATTGGCGATGATGATTTCAGGATTGTACTGCTCAGGGTCATCAGCCACCGCGTTACAGGTGAATGCCGCTGTATAGTCGCCAGCAGGCAGATAGCTAAACGCATATTGACCATTGTCATCGACATCGGTTGACGCATAAGGCTCGACGTAGTTCTCAGGTAACTGAACCTCGTTGTATTCCACATCAACATTATCAATCAAACTATCGTTCGAGTGACCATGACCGCGGTACAGGTAGACAAAGTTTCCGCTATTAGCATCACAAGAATCACCAGCACTAAATAGTGCGACGTCAACCTGACCTTTTAGCGAAGCCGCGGCACTGTTATCAACAATAGTCACCCCATGCGGCTTAAGGTTATAGCCCTTATTTGAACCAATACTGCGTTCAACCAGCGCACGTCTTAAGTCAAACTCAATAGTGAAAGCTTGCACTGCTTGCTCACTGGTCTCAAAGCCTCCTAGTTTCAACTTGTTGCTTGGCACTTTCAGCTCAAAGTCTCCACTATTGACATCACTAACCCAACTCAGAGGTAAGCCTGAACGAGTATGCATGATCAGCTCTTTATACTTGCCAACCGCAATTTCTTGGTCAGAAAGAATCATCTTAGCGTCAGAACCTTGAAAGGCGAGTAAATCAACTTGTTGATAGCCTTCATTTTGCTCACTATCAACGACATCAAGATAGTAGCGCGTGCCATTTTCGTGCACCAATTCAAGTGCATCGAATGCAACAACAACATTACTTGCGCTATCAACCGGCGCGTCAGAGACGCTAAAAGAGACTTTTGTCATGGCAGGTTGATCAGACTCAGAGCCATTACAACCCGTTAATGCCACTGCTAAGGCACTTAAAATCATTATTTTTGTTTTCATTGCGACTATTTATTCAATGTTCAAAAACAACGATTTTAGGCGTACCTCGTCAGAACCATGTCATAACAAAGTTGCCAATAAGCAAGAGTAACACCATAGCAACAGAACTGACCGTCAGCTGACATTACGCGATCAATCTAACCACTAAAGAGCCTGGAGCGCGCACCGATTCGACGTTGTGACTGATAACCGTGCCATTGGATGGCGCAAAGTAGCTATAGATTTCATCACCAAAACTATTGTATTGCGTTGCAAGTTTCTGCCCCTGCTCAACTCGCTCTAGCAACGCAACATGACACAGAACAAAGCCCCCTTGCGGGGCCCGAACGCTGGTAATCTGGCTTCCTTCAATGCAAGCATTGTTATTCTCAGTGACCTGACCTTCAAGCAATTCATACGCGCGCAATACATTGAGTACCCCTTGTGTGGCACGCTCGACCATGGTCAGGTCAGTGTAGCGCCCTACTCCGACTTCAATCGTGATCGATGGAATCTCTGCTCGGTTGTAGACGGTTTCCAAAATGCCCGGATCGCCAGGATCGTTAAGAATGACATCTGGGTTAATTAGCCTCGCCATACGCAAGGCATCTGCAAGTCGATAATCAGCAAACGCGTAAAGCGGGTACGCACTGCCACTGGTCTGTGAGTGAAGATCAATCGCCAAATCGGCATTAGGCTTGAGTAAGTTCTCCCATAAGCTATGCGCGTAGCGACTGGCATCATCACCATTGGGGTTACCAGGAAACAAACGATTTAGGTTAGACGAAGAGCTATCAGGCGCTGCAGAGTGAAAGTCGCGACTATGGCGCGCGATACCCGATAAGTTAACCGCTGGCACGATAGTGATACAACCACTTATGGTTTGTCCTTCGAGCTCACGCGCAACTTGCTGCGCGGTGAGAATACCGTTTTGCTCATCACCATGGACACCCGCCGTAATTACAATCCGCTTACCAGGTGTTACGCCTTTAAACACTCGAACAGGCAAGGCTTGTGGATGGCCTATCGCATCGGTCGCAACGGCAAACCAAAACTTATGCTCACCTGGCTCCAGCGCGTTGACGTCCAGCGCTTGCAAGGTCGGGTACATGGGAACAATTGATTGATTTAACGGCTTGGTCATTTTCATCCTCACAGCAAAAAGGCGGGTATCCATCACCCGCCTTAGGTTACTCTGCTTGCTACTCTAATATGGAACGCCCAGTTTGAGTAGCCTTGAGAGGTTGAAAATGCTGACCACTTAGCTTTCTTTGGTTGATGTCACAACAACACTAAATAGAATCAGTCCTCCACCAATCAACTGCATAACACCGAGCGACTCTTGTAACCAGATCATGGCAAACAAAGCGCCAAACAGTGGTTCACTGCCCATCAACAACGACACGCGCGTGGGTGAGGTACGTCGTACGGCGTAGTTTTGAACATAAAACGCAAACAGTGTGCAAAATACCACCAAATAGGCCAGCGTCATCCAAAACTCACTACTGGTTGGAATCACTATCTGTGACGCGGGCAAATAAATCAAAGCACAGCTGATCGCAACAACCGCGACCACCAAAGATTGCAATGAGGTCAGTGTGGTCGTGGTGATCGCCTTCCCTTCAGTAAAACGCTTGGTTAATGTCACCATTAAAGCGCGCAATAAGGCGGCGGCGAGAATAAAGTAGTCACCGCTGTTCAAAGATAATTCAATGTTTTGATTACTGGTCAGCAGCAGAACACCAACCACACTGCATACGGTCAGTAACCACAAGGTATTACTGACGCGCTTTTTGTTAATAATCAACTCGGCAAAAGCGGTTAAGATAACCGATAAGCTGATTAAAAACGCCGCATTGGATGCAGAGGTCTGCGAGACCCCAAACACTTCGCAGAAAAAAATCGCCGATAGAATAAAGCCGGTCGGTATGGCAATCTTCCAGTCTTTGTTGAGTCCTCGGCGAAAGTCTCGAATCACTACAGGTAGCATACATAAAAAAGTGATTGAGAAACGAATCGAAATGAATACCAGCACGCTAGTATAAACCAGTGCACTTTTGGTTAGACCATAACTGGTACCCCAGAATATCGCCACTAACAACAATAGTGATTCGGTTAACGGAAACCTAAAACTTCCTTTTTTTAATTGACCCGCAGCCGTTGTCATCCTATTCCTCCATTTTTGTAAAAGCGATCACGAGTACATCCCTGTACGCGCACTTATCTAAGCAAACTGGCGTGATCGGCGACACTTCATGCATGGTGGCAAGGTCATCGGCCATCACAATATCGAAGCTCTTATCTAAGGTCAGACGCTCCAATACGTTTTTGTTGTCATCAGTAATCACCGTTTCTCCACCCGTGATATTGGTGCGGTTAATCATCAATGAAGCAATATAAGTAACGCCATCGCGGTGCAACCCTTCTGGAGTAGGCTTGCCGACACTATGGCCATCAGTAATAATTCGATATGGATGTAAACGGATATTCCAGTTGGTTGCTTGTCCTTGCGCCCCATCGTAAACATCACTCATCATCAGCAATAGTTTTTCCAAAATTGGTGACATGATGAATCGGTCAGTCAAAGGTTCAAAATGGCGTTCCACATCGCCATTTAGTGGATTAACCGCCGCGGGCTGAACGTAAGCTTGATGAGGTAGCATCACCAACTGCTGGCTATGTTTGCCCTTATTAAACTGGCCGTAACGTCGATAGCGATAAGTGCCTCCATCGGCCATATACTGGTCACGCTCAAGGTTATGCCAACAGCTTTTAAACCGCACCACTTCATCAACATTGGTCGCGAGCATGCTGGTCATCTGTTTGCCACTGACAAACACATAGCTATTTTGATTGAGCAAGTTAGCAATCACTGAGGCGTGTCGTTCTCTGGGCCTCTTAACGATATCCATTCGACGTTACCTCCGAGTTGCAACTGCGGTCGACAGCAGGTGAAGGGATCACTAAGGTGCGCTGACTGCGTAACTTAGCCGTGTCCACTTCCCAGCGGTCTCTATCACGCAAGTACTTAGCCTTATCAGCGACAATAGCGGTCGCCAACGCGTTTCCGCGCGATAGTTTGAAGAGAACACTGCCAGAGATAGACTCGGCAGTGTGAGCGATGAACGCATAGCTTGCACACTGTAGAGTGCTTCCCCAACGACCTTCTACGGCCTCTTGAGTCCACATTTCGTTTTGCATAGCTTTAGCTTTGAGTACATCTGTGGGTAACGTTGCTGTTTCCAGCAACTTATATGCTTTCATGAGGATAAGAGCAGCGGGTGCTTCGCGCACCTCTAATACTTTCTCATCGTCATCTAAATGGTCGAAACCGATGTAACGACCTATTTCATACGCGCCAACGTGGTTGTTAATGAAAGCAATCATTTCCCTAAGGTTTATCGGCAAATCATTAATCGTTACCGGATACCCCTTACGAAATCCTATTTTAATTTGATGTTTATCGAGTTGCTGCTGTGGCTGCCACTGCGACCACGAGAACAGCGACTCAGAAAGTGTAAAACCTTCAGGGTCATCAAGAACACCTGACTCAAACTCGCGGCACCAAAGATTCGCATCGCCACTGACCGAACGAGATTTAAATCCCACCAGGCCAGAGTGAAACAACGCGTTTGCTTTATCTTCTCGGCTCAATGCGGAATACTCATATGGTGAGCCGAAGTAACCTTGATAGCCACTTGCCTCAATCGCACCATTAAGGCGTCGAAGGCTGTTTTGCGATTGATTAGCGGTGTGAATAATGGCATCGCACTGGAGTTGCTGCGCCACTTCGATCGCTTTACTGATGATAATTGGCCGAGATAATGAAGAACTGACCGGATAATCGCCCAAATAGAGCGCTTGGGCCTGAATCGCAGAGACGATGCTGTGCTCAACAAATTCTTGCTGTGCATCAATGATCTGCAAATCGACGCCATAATGGTTGGTGATCAGTTCTAGGTTTTCGCGATCAATGCCATCGCCGAGATCAACCACTAACGCGGTAACCTTCGCATCGATCTCTTTTAGTACTTCAAGTAGGTAACTGCTGTCTAATCCCCCACTAAAAAGTGTCAATACATGGTTCACTGCAGGTGAGATCGCTTGAATATCTTCGATACTTCTTATTTTTTTCACGACGTCCTTTCCACTCATCTTGTCATTCATTGACTTATTTAGTATCCATAAGTAACTTAAGTGAAACAATATAGCCATTTCGCAAAGGATTTTTGCACCATGGACACAAATAAGCTTATTCCATTACTGTCTGAGATGGCGATCTTCGTTAATGTGGTTGAATCGGGGAGTTTTTCTAGAACAGCGCAAAAGCTTGGTGTCTCACCCTCTTCCGTTAGTCGTTCAGTGACGCGATTAGAAAATGCTTTGCAAGAAAAATTACTTGAACGGACGACACGCAAGATGCGTTTAAGCTCAACAGGGCAAGAAGTTTACGCCTTATGTAGCGATATGATGAATTCGGCAAAACTTGCGGTATCAGCCGCCCAAGTTGATAAAAGTGAGGTCTCTGGTGCGCTCAGGGTCGCGGCGCCCAAAGCACTCTCTCGTCAAGTCCTGATGCCAATGGTGCTCGACTTTATTGAGCTTTACCCTCATGTCGCCCTCCAGTTAAAAGTCGCTGACCATTACATTGACCCCATTGGTGACGAAGTCGATGTTATTATCCATATCACTGATAAACCCACCGAGGGATTGATTGCCAAACCGTTAGCCAATTGCCGTTTGGTTATGTGCGCAACCCCTGAATATCTCGAACAACACGGTACGCCAATTCATCCAGAAGATATCGCCAGCCATAACTGTTTGTGCTTGGGGGAGAACCCACGCGATCGAGTATGGGACTTCACCAATAACCTGAAAAAAGTCTCAATCAATGTCAAAGGTTCTTTTACCGTTAACCATAGCGAAATCCGCCGTGAAGCCGTGATTCGTCATACTGGCATATCGGTTTTCCCCGAATTTGCTATTCAGTCGTATATCGAGTCAGGTCAAGTGATTGAAATATTGCCAGACTGGCATGTGGGTGGGAACTATCAGGGCAATATTGTCGCGCAATATGCCCAGTCTAAGTTCATTCCGGGACAGATCAAAACCTTTGTCGAATATTTACAACAGCGATTTAGCCAATAGACCAAACGCGCTAAGCGAGAGCATTTAGCTCGCCGATTGCGCCTCAAGTTGCTTAACTAAACGGTCCGCTAGTTGATGCGTCACGATATTACGCGCAATAACATCTGACGCTAATTGGCCACGCTCGACCACCTTTAACCAATCAAGAATCATGTGCTCAAAGCCTTTACTAGTCAGCATTGGCGTCCAGTCTTTCAGTGCCAATGAGCAATGTTCACCCGCTTGCCACCTTTCCCCCTGATGGAAAGAATCAAATTGATACGCAGCATTGCTATACGTCGCACTGATACGCTCAGTGGTAATACCAAACTGGCGATTCATCGAGGCATGAAGCAACGTCTGACCAGACTGCCATTGAATATCGAGGCGTGCCAATTTGCCAGCGTCGAACTGATGCGTGACGTAAGCTTGATCAAGACTGGCGCGCGCGTCTAAATTAATACTATCGAGCGGATGAATGAAATCATCAAAAACAAATGTACGAATCTCACCAGCAAGATTATGACGATGCTTTTCCCAACGAAGAGAGGTCAGTTGCCCAATCTGGCCTTGCGCCAGTTCAGGAATATATTGGTTATAGAGTGGGATATGACGACGATTAAAGCCGACATAAAGAGGTTGATGGTGCAGTTGAGCAAGCTCATACAAGCGTTCCACTTGTTGTGCACTATCAGCCAGCGGCTTATCAACAAAGGTCGCAATTCCATGGGCTAGGAAAAAACTCGCGACCTGATAATGCACAGAGGTTGCCGCATGGATCATCACAGCATCCGGTTTAAAATCAATAACCTGTCGATAATCTTGGCAAGTATTGGCAATACGATATTTCTCCGCTAAGTGCGCCAGAGTTTGGGCATTGCGAGTCGATAAAATCAGTTCGACCCCTGGCAGTTGAGTTATCACCGGAAGGTAGGCCTTTTGTGCAATGTCACCTAAGCCAATAATTGCGATTTTCACGTCAGATTAACTCCAATTGAGAATGCGAACTTCGTTACCTTGTTGTGGCAACTTGGGAATGTTGAGTGACAATAGAAATGAAATCAATGCCATCCCTGCGCCAATGTAAAACACTGCCGCAGGCGATACCAGCCAAATCAACCCGAAAGTCACGGGAATAAATACTGCAGCGATGTGGTTGATAGTAAATGCCACCCCAGCAGTCGAGGCCATATCTGCCGGATCGGCTATTTTTTGGAAATAGGTCTTTATTGCCAGTGCGAGAGCAAAAAACAGATGGTCAATCACATAGAGTAGCGCGGCCCATTGCGCCGTTTCTACCACCGCATAGCCTGCAAACACAATAATCAAACCTGTGTATTCAAACATCAAAGCTTTGCGCTCACCGACCTGACCGATAAATCGCCCGATCCGTTTGGCAAACAGAAAATTGAATAGGTAGTTGATTAAGAACAGCACAGTAACGTCCGCCGCCGAGTAACCAAACTTCTCCACCATCAAAAAACCGGCGAAGACGGTGAAGATTTGGCGCCGTGCACCACTCATAAATGTCAGCGCATAGTAGAGCCAATAACGCTTGCGCAGGACGAGCTTTTTGTTTTGCTGCACATCAGTTTGAAACTGCGGAAAGGCGAGCATCATCCAACTTACGAGCACCAAACCAATGCCACCAAAAATCAGATAGACCCATTTAAACTCTAAGCTGAGTACTTCAAGGCAAAACCATAACGCGGCGTAGGTCACTAACGATGCGAGCGCCCCCACGGATATCATCTTACCTAACATTTCTGGTGCTTCGTCTTTTGACAGCCATTGAAGTGAAAGCGACTGTTTAAGCGTTTCGAAGTAATGAAAACCGGTCGACATCAACAAGGTTGTGAGTAATAAGCCCAATAGACTGGGAAAGAATCCGGTGATTGCGGTACCGAGTGTCAAAGCCGCCAGTGACAGCAACATAAATCGCTGTTCACGGATAAACAACAACAAAAACACCGCGCTAAAAGCCAGAAAACCAGGGATCTCGCGTACGCTCTGGAGCAAACCAATATCAGAACCATCAAAGTTGGCTTTTTCGATCACAAAGTTATTCAACAAGGCCATCCAACTTGAAAAAGCTATCGGAACCACAATCGAAATAATTAACAGAAAGTTTTGCGGAGTTTTCCAGCTCGCAGCATGATTCATACCGATGTCCTTATCTGGTGAGATAACTAGAGTAAATCGCCGCGACGTAACACACAAATCATTTTACCGATGCGCTATTTACTCATGAGCTATTATGGATAGGCAATGATCGCCTGCCTAATATTCATCACATAATAATTATCTAAAACAGTGCTTTAACAAAAAATCGAATGTCGTTATGGTGTATCAATGTTCAATCAGTCGTTAAGTTAAGGCAATAATATGGAAATAATAATACGTCCGACTCAAGTTAGTGATGCTGCAGCATTGTGTGATATCTACTCACAACCGCAAGCACAACGAGAAACTCTGCAACTGCCGAAGCCTTCAGTAGCCATGTGGACGAAACGACTGGAAAGCATGCCTCAAGGCGTTTACAGCTATGTTGCAGAGATAGATGGACGAGTAGTGGGAAATATTGGCTTTGAACATTCTCAACGACCTCGCACCGCCCATTGTGGTAGCTTTGGTTTGGGTGTCCATGATGACTTTCATGGTCGAGGAGTGGCCAGTAAACTGATTGAGACCGTGCTCGATTTGGCCGATAACTGGCTGCAAATTAAACGAGTCCAAATCGAAGTGAACAGCGACAACGAAAAAGCGATAGCCTGCTACAAAAAGTTTGGTTTTGAAATCGAAGGCGAAGCCAAATGGGGATCATTTCGTGATGGTCAATTGATTAACACCTATTACATGGCGAGGATTCAGGCCTAGTGCTTAGTCAACCTATCTCGTTACGATAAGGCGTACTTAGCGGTACGCCTTAAGTGTTTCTAGCGCTTGAGCAGTGAGTGCTTCGGTGTAAGTATTGATCTTCCAATGGTCCGGACTCCACCCTTTAACGAAGCGTTGAAAATCGGCCCAAGCGATAGCAAATAATGGCCGCCAAGCCTGCTCTACCCTTTGTGCACAGAGTTGAGGCTGAGTGTCACTGAGCGCAAGTTGCAAATGCGCAAAATATTCGTCGAGCAACTCACTTTCCATCTGTGCGCACAGTTCAGGATCAACGGCACTACTGATAAACAGCGCAACATCTTTCATCGCACATCCGCGCCCGACATATTGAAAATCGACCGCCGCCGCTTGGTTTCCATCTGGTGTAAAACAGAAATTAGCCAGCTTAGCATCACCATGAACTAAGGTTGGGTATGGCGCTTGCGTTAATACACGATCGATCGTGTGTGCGTGCTGCTTTAACTGCATATCTTGCAGGGCATCAAATTCATCTGGCCGGGTCGCAAGGTGCCAATAACATCCTACAGGCCATAAATCTTTACCTTGATCACCAATGTATTGTGCATGAAATTGAGCGAGCCAACGCAAACAAGCGGTAATGTGTTGTCGTTTGGCAGTGCTCACCACCTCGCTATAACCCACCGACTTAAGGTCTTCCATCACGAGTAGATAATCTTGCCCATCCGTCTGAACGAGCAGTTTTTTCGGCACTCGCGCGTTTGTGTGCTCGGCCTGATGGTTATACCAGCTCAGCTCTACTTGATAGGATTTCAGTTTACGTTGGTGAGAAAGTTGAGTATTCCAACCTCGAGGGTGAGTATGTTGCTGGGGCAGCTGGACATGTTTTACTACAATACTGGTGCTGTCGACATAAAGCCGAACTAGCTCACCGTAGCCGCCCCACAATACCTGTAACCGCTGACTAGAGTGAAGCGTGGTAAATCCGAGTGCTTCAATAATGGGCTGATATCGATTCAATGTCATTTACACTTGTAGATGTGACCACTGCGGGTTACGAGACATATAGTGCTCCACATAACTGCAAATAGGCTGTACTTTCATACCAAGTTGCTCGATTTCAGGCAAAATTGCTTCCATCATCACCTTGCCAAATCCACGGCCTTGGAGTGCTTCTGGGACCTTAGTGGCGGTAATTATATAGACGTTGTCTTTCTCGACAAAAGTCACAGTCGCATAATGCTCATCTTGTAAGTGAACACGAAATTGATGATTTTCTTGGTCAAGAATTACCATATGAGACATATTGACTCCCAGAAATGATAGATAGGTCAAACTTATTAGGTAAATTGATGTTTGAACAATAACGAATCCAAACATAAAATTGGAGAGCTCCGAGGTGTTTTTTATAATCCCATGCGGACACACTTATTTACCCATCGACAAAACAATAACATGATGGGAGCAACGGAGGCTAGATGAATACCCGAGCGGTAGCAAAAAACGATCAACAGCAAAGTGAACGCAGTGTCTCGGTTCTCAACAGCACAGATGCACTGGCAATGGTTGAGCATGGTGGAGAGCTCACGATTGGTATTTCGACGCCTGTTGGCACGACATTCCGCTGCAAAACCTCATTTATTGGCACTCACTCGCAAAATGTTGTTTTAGCCGAGTTACCAAAAATTTCCGAAGACGATCTTGAGTTCTTTTTCCAAGAAGGTTTTTGGGCAACGATACGAGCCATTTCTCCTCGCGGTGAAGGCGCTGTGATCCACTTTCGCAGCCAATTACAACACGTTCTAAGAGCTCCGATTGCGATGGTCGCACTGTCGGTTCCCCAGACGATGCAAGTCACCCAACTGCGAAAAGAGCCTCGGTTTGATATTAACTTATCGGCAAAAGTAACGGCAGAGAGTCATCGACTTGAATGTGAGATTCGTGATCTCTCAAAAGGAGGCTGTCGTTTCATCACAGCGCCACTTAGCCGACCGTTCCAAGTGGGTGAGGAGATAGCGTTGCAAGTTCAGCTAAATACATTAAAAGGCACACAGTTCGAACCTTTATTTGGCAAAGTGTGTAACTTACAACGTTCGATGCATTATGCCCGCTACGGCGTCGCATTTACCGATCTAGGCAAAAACAACGCCAAAGTCTTGTTAGGACATCTTAAATTTAACGGCACCAAACTTACCCTCAGGTAGCCTCACTGGCAAATAATCGAATCGATAAAACAAACGCCCTCTAATGTAGGGCGTTTTGCTTGAGTTAACCGATAAACGAGATATACCCCTGAAGAATAATCAGGTTAACGATATCAATGAAGAACGCCCCCACAATCGGCACCACCATAAAGGCTTGTGGAGAAGGGCCAAATTTATTGACCAATGAGCCCATATTCATCACCGCTGTGGGTGTGGCTCCTAAACCGAAACCACAATGGCCCCCGGCAATAACCGCTGCATCATAATTTGCTCCCATCACTTTAAAAGTCACGAAATAAGCAAATATGCCTAACACCACTGATTGCACGGCTAGAATGACCAAGAACGGAATCGCCAAATCGAAGATATTCCAGAGTTTCAAACTCATCAGCGCCATCGCAAGAAATAACGCAAGAGATACAGTACCAAGAATATCAACCGTCTCAGCGTCCACTTTGTGCACCTTGGTCACTTCAAGAATATTGGTGATAAACACACCGATAAACAGCGCATAAACAAAATCTGGGATCATTAACCAGCTAATCTCGAAGCCATTCACCCACATTTCAAGATACTTAGCGCCGGTAACACAGAGTAGAAGAATGAACAGTATTTCGATCACCTTTTTCGCGGTGACCTTATCTTCCTCATACTCGTTATATGTGACAAGCTCAGGAAAACGTTGGTGAGTATTAACCCCGGTGCCGTATTCAGACTCGAAACCATTATTGTTGATCAATTTTTGCGCGACAGGACTACCGATGATACCACCAATGATCAAGCCAAAGGTGGCCGATGCCATCGCAATTTCGAGCGTATTTGATAAGCCAAAACTCTCATTAAACGTTTGTGCCCAAGCCGCGCCTGTACCATGGCCACCTGACAACGTAATCGATCCCGCAATCAATCCCATCAGAGGATCGAGCCCGAGAGCAGTGGCAAGCGTCACCCCGACTCCGTTTTGAATAATGATATAGAAGGAAGCAATCGCTAAGAAGATAAAAACCTTGGCGCCACCCTTCACCAACTGGGTATAGTTGGCTGCCAAACCGACCGTAGCAAAAAACATCAACATAAAGATTTTTTGCAGTGGTAATGAAAACTCGAGATCGATGCCATTGAAGTGCACAAGAGTGATAATAAACGCGACAATAAGGCCGCCGACGATCGGTTCAGGAATATTGAACTTTTTAAGAATCGGGAGTTTTGAGTTAACGAAGTGACCTAAGAACAACACGCTGATAGCAATTAAGAACGATTCTAGCGGTCCCACTGAAATTATCTGATTCATATAACCTCTTATTAGTTACGCACTCATCGTCCTTAATGAGTTGAGAGCTCAACAGCTCCACTGAGCATTGCTCATAAACTGGTTTTTCTATTGAAATGTGTCCTTATACAAACAACCTTGAGATGTTCGTTTCAACAGGTGCTCCGCGCCCTCAATCAGGCAGGCAGGCAGCGAAGAATAAAGCGGACATTATTAATAAAAATACGACAAAATGTCGAGTATAGAATTAAAAAGTCGCGAAATTGTCGAGAAATAGAGGTGTCGTTAGCGTTTTTCACACACTCAGGCTACAACGACGTTACATTGTAGAGACAAAAAAATAGCCAGCCGCAAAATTGCGATTGGCTTATATATAGTGTGAACAAATAACATTCACTAACAACGTCAGTTGGCTAGGTGACCCTCGGCTTAAGAAGGGTCGAACTAATTAATGCAGGTTGCGTGCCAACTATAAAAAGTAGGGTTTCTTAGTCTTGTGCCGCATTATTAGGTCAAAAAACCGTATCAAAATGCAATATGAAAATTGCATTTTGCAAATTTTCGCAAAATTATATTAAACCAGACTCTTATAAACAGTTTTATCAACGTTGATTTTTCATACATTTTCAAACTCAGAGTCGATATACTCAACCCACTTATTTTAACGACTCAGTCATCATGAACTATTTTTCTACGTTTCTTAAAGGTATGGCCATGGGAGCGGCGGATGTCGTCCCTGGTGTTTCTGGCGGTACTATCGCCTTTATTACCGGTATTTATGATACTTTGCTGGAAAGTATTCGTCGCATTAACCCCAATGTCATTGGCATCTGGAAGCGCGAAGGATTTAAAGCCGCATTCAATCACATCAACGGTAGATTCTTACTGGCGCTCTTTGGTGGGGTGTTTACCAGCATTGCGACACTGGCCAAGCTGATTTCTTGGTTACTCGTGACCCACCCTATCCCGTTGTGGTCATTCTTTTTTGGTTTGATCCTTGTCTCTGTGTTTCACATGCTCAAGCAGATTGAACAAAGAAGCTTTAACCGCGCGGTGATGCTGCTGCTGGGTATCGCGTTCGCTTATAGCATTACGATTCTCAATCCGCTCCAACTTGAACCAACCAGTCTCAATGTTCTATTAGCCGGAGGCATTGCTATTTGCGCCATGATTTTACCTGGTATCTCGGGCAGTTTTATCTTACTGCTAATCGGCATGTATACGCCTGTGCTCGGCGCAGTGAAGTCGCTTGATATAAGCATTTTGGCACTGTTTCTCTGCGGTTGTGTGATCGGCCTGCTGAGCTTTTCTCATGTACTATCTTGGTTACTGAAACGCTTTCGCGATCTGACATTAGTATTTCTAACTGGCTTGATGTTAGGCACATTACCGAAAATTTGGCCTTGGAAAGAAACCATCAGTTGGCGTATCAACTCGAAAGGGGAACAAGTGCCTCTAGTGGAACACAATTTAACCCCATTTGATTTCGAAACTATCACCTCTCAGCCTTCACAATTAGGTTTAGCGATTGTGTGTATGTTGTGTGCGATAGGCTTAGTTCTTGGGCTCGAAAAGTATGCTGAGCGTCACGACGTCTAATCACTGGCTAGTTTGATCAAGCGACCTATTTGAGGTCGCTTTTTTATTACCCCGCCAAGATGGTAATGATAACCAATTGCAACAAGACTGATATTTTATTAAGCTGCTGGCACGAATAGATGTTAAGAGCTTCTCGCCATGACAGAGCACGCATTTTTTGAAACGCTATTTGAACATTCACGACGGGTGACTCCTTATCTAGAGGGTCAAATCGAGCCAAACGAGTTGCAAACAGCGTCGTTGATTGGCCTCGGCCAGCCGAGCTCAGCGTGTATTCAAACCTTATATAACAATTTGCAATCGGCCCATCCTGAAGCGGGCTCAGCCTATTGGTTAACCCGCACTTGGACCTTATTGTGTTGGCAGCCGATCTATGTGGCGTTTGTCGCCATATACTCCTGTCGAGGATTACCGCCGCTATCAAGCATGACGCAAAACATAAAAACGGACTTTGTGAGCGGGTTTCATTTTACTTCACTAGCGCGTCTACAAGGCCCTGAGCAAACGCTGATCACACAAGCTGGCAAGCAATTGGTTGAGCTATTTGACTATTTCCGTGATGAAATGAGTCAGTGGACTCGAATTCGTCCCGGCTTTACCAACCACCTGTTTGCCGACGGTATTCTTGGCTGCTTAGTTAAACTAAGCCACTACTACCCTCACCTTTCTGAACAATATCTTGTTGAACAAGGCCAGCGGTGGCTTGACGCATGCGGTCTGCCAGCCAAACTGATTAACTCGTTGAGCTACAATGCAGACAACCACAGCCTAACCTTAGTGAGAACCAGCTGTTGTTTAGTATACAAATGTCAAGGTCGGGCGCTGTGTCGCAACTGCCCAAGGCATCCGGAAAATAAAGTTTAACGCGTCACTTGAATATTGGTTGTGGTTTTACCGGGTGATGAAAAGGCACTCCAACTGATCATCGCAGCAAATAACACACACAAATAAATTGGATAATTCGGTGAAAGTGTCGCCGTAAAAGCCAACAGTGAGGCAAATCCGTAACCTAGCGTATGCGACATCGAGATATAGCCCGCAACGGCTCCGGGCGCATTGGCATGTTGGGCGGTCGCGGCAGACGTATACGCCGGGACCAACAAAGCCGCACCACACGCGGTCAATATCATCGCCGCAGCAAATAGCCAAATATAAGGGACAAGAAACAGGGCTAAACCGCTTACAAATAGCGCAGATCCCAAACGATACATCTGCTCTGGACTCATTTTCTTTTTCTTAATCACGGCCACTTGAGTGGCGAACGTACAAGCCGCGCTAAGAGTGAGTAACAAACCAATCGCATCACTAATTTGACTCGTCGACCAAGCGGTCAACGACCCAATCAAAGGTGAGAAGCTGTATTGCAGCAAGGCGATTGCGCAACACAACAACAACCCACTCGATAAAAAACGCCATATTTTTCTGCTTGGTAACCAGGGCAGTGATGATGGCGCACCAGAGTGTTGATTTAACAGCGTTGGGGAAGGTAAGAAAAGCGCAGCGCACAAAACGATCACGGGTAGCAAAATCATGACCACCAAAGGGGCGAACGGCGAGACTTTAAGCGCGACAATGGCGAGGACCGGACCAACCAAACGCCCAGTGCTTAATCCAATGCTAACGCAAGTGATGGCTTGCAGGCGATGTTGCTCACCACAGAGTAAAATCGCCCAGTGTTGACTGGCTGGCACCATGCCCGAAACCGTTGCGCCATAAATGATACGCGCGACCACTAGACCAACTAAACACCAGACTAGCCATGCCGAAGCACCTTGGCTCATCATCGCAAATAGCGCCAACAATGCGAAACTGAATGCCATACCACACAGCGCCTGCACGACAACACGTTTCGGACCATGTCGGTCACTCACTCTGCCCCAAAATGGCGCCGAAGGTAAGAAGACAAAACTACCTAACGCGATGAGGATAGACCAAGTCGGAAGATCAAACGCTGATTGCTCGACCAAAAAAGGTAACGAGACTAACAGACCGTTTTGTCCAATACCCATTAACGCTGCCGCCGAGCCAATAATGCCAAGTTGAAAGGAGTGGTTTTTTATAAGAGACATAATGAGAGTCGCCGCATTTAGCTGAAAAGGCCATCATTGCTGATGGTTTTATTAACACAATTATTGATAATGAAAACAATTATCATTGCCATTCTATTGTGGTAACATTAACGACTTGTAACCAATAACTCAACTGTCTATTGCATTATGTTTCGACTGGTCGACGCCTCATTTAGCATTGAAAATAAAACGATTCTCTCTGCCACCAATCTGACTTTTGAACCGGGTAAAGTCACGACACTGCTCGGTCACAATGGTTGTGGTAAATCAACCTTAATCAAGCTACTGAGCCGGCAAAACTCACCGACAAATGGTCACGTTCTGTATAACCATCAACCAGTTGCCGTGTTAAGCAATATTGAGTTTGCTCACCAAGTCGCCTATTTACCACAGCATCCACCGCTGACTGATGGCGTTACCGTGCGAGAATTAGTCTGTTTTGGCCGTTACCCGTGGAAAGGGGCATTTGGCCGCTATGATAAGCAAGACTACGCCATTGTTGACGACGCGATTGCTAAAGTCGGTTTAAGTGCGTTTGCCGAGCGCTTTGTTGCGACCCTTTCAGGAGGGGAAAGACAGCGTGCTTGGGTTGCGATGTTGCTCGCTCAGCAAAGCAAAACGTTGTTACTCGATGAGCCAACCTCCGCGCTTGATGTGGCCCACCAACATGAACTACTGAGTCTCATACGCGAGCTGAATTTGAGCTTAAATCTGACCGTGATTATGGTACTGCATGACGTCAATATGGCGGCAAAGTTCAGCGACCACTTAGTTGCCTTGCATTCAGGCCGCGTCATTGCCAATGGTTCACCCGCCCAATTAATGAATCGCGATACCTTAATGCAAATCTACGGCATGGAACTGGCGCTCTTTCCCCATCCACATACTGGTCAACCTATTAGTTATATCCCTTAACAACAAGTAGAAGGAATCTGTTGTGAAAACCATTGTTATCATACTGGTCTCAGTCATGGCATTTAAGGCGTACGCTTTTGATATTGAACATGAAATGGGCATTGCTTCATTTGATAGTCCACCGAAAAAAGTCGTTGCTCTCGACTGGGCATTAACCGAAACGGTACTCAGTTTAGGTGTCGAACTTCAAGGCGTAGCCGACGTACAAGGCTATAATCAGTGGGTCGTCGAACCCAAGATCAATTCGAGTGTGATCAACGTGGGTTCGCGACGTGAACCTAATATAGAGCTGCTGAGCGAGCTAAAGCCCGATGTTATTTTGATCAGTAAACACATGGCGGCGGCGTATCAACAACTCAGCAACATTGCCCCAGTGGTGGTTTTTACCCTGTACAGTGAACAAAAGCAGCCACTTAATGCTGCCGAGTCAGTGACACGCTCTTTGGCAGTATTACTCGATAAAACCCCACAAGCTGAGCAAGTGATCAAGCAAACCTATGCCTTGCTCGCCGCCAACGGTGAAAAAATTCGCGCTCATGATAAGGCACAGAAAAACTTGCTCTTTGCACGCTTTATCAATGACAAAACACTGCGCATTCACAGTCAAGGTTCATTAGCTGACGCCACTGCCTCAGCAATGGGCTTGAGTAATGACTGGCAAGAAACAACCAATTTATGGGGCTTTACCACCACGGCAGTGGAAAAACTCGCGGAACACCAGCAAAGCAGTGTGATTATTTTTGGCCCAGTTCAACCGCAGTTGCGCCAATCTATGCAAAGCTCGGCGCTATGGCAAGCGATGCAATTTACGCGCAGTGAGTCCGTCTATGAACTTCCGCCTATCTGGACATTCGGCGGTTTGATTGCCGCGCAGCGATTTAGCGATCATATTACTCAGCTACTAACGACAGCCCAGCCATTAACCGCACAACCATGAGTAGCACTAACCTCCTTCGCTCACACCCAATCAAGTTTCCCACTACCGCTTTGTTGTTGGTAGCCATGGCGTGTCTTGTTGGCACCCTTTTGCACATCACCGCCCCATACTCACAAGGTATCACGCTAATTTGGGACACCTTATGGCACTTCGACCAAGGTAATTACCAACATTTGATTACCTACCTGACCTATTTACCTAGACTCACTGTTGCTCTGCTAAGTGGTTTTGCATTAGCCATAGCCGGTTGCGTGATGCAGTTTGTGCTGCGAAATCCCATCGCGTCACCCACCACTCTCGGTGTTGCCGCTGGCGCTGAATTGGGCATGGTGCTTGGCTTATTGATGCTGCCTGCCGGATTATCAATGCCGAGTTTTGTGCCTGCGTTTTTGGGCGGCTGCTTGGCGACGGCACTGGTTTTTCTGCTTAGTGCAAAACGCGGATTTGCGCCTTTACATATGATTCTGGCCGGTATGGTGGTGAGCCTTTTTTTCGGCTCGTTGAACACCATGTTACTGATGCTGCACGAACAAAAGCTAACCAGCATTTTTGTTTGGGGAGCAGGCGCCCTTAATCAAAATGACTGGAGCAGCGCTAAGCTTCTTGCGCCACTAATTGCGGCGCCGACACTGTTGCTGATGGTGCTGCAGCGTCCACTGTCTGCTCTGCAGTTTGGTGATAATGTTGCCTCTTCTTTGGGCATCAACATCAAACAGATTAAGCTGCTTTGTCTTGGCTTGGCGATATTCATCACCGCGGCAGTGGTCAGCGAGGTCGGTTTGATTAGTTTCATTGGTATTGTCGCCCCGGCAATCGCAAGGCTATTGGGTATCAGGCAACTAACGGCTCAATTGATGGTCAGTGGTCTTATTGGTGCCATGATGTTGTTAATGGTCGATTTAGCCATTCAGCCATTTTCTGGCGTTGGTGGCGCGCTACTGCCAACTGGTGCAATGACCGCATTAATCGGCGCCCCATTTCTGTTATGGCTCCTGCAACGCAGCCAATTACAATCGCAGCTTCGCGCCCGCGAGGAACCGCCCCAACGCTACATCAACATAGAGGCAAAAGTCGTATTGCCACTAATGATGACGGTACTTATTGCAGTGACAGTGTTGGCGTTACTCTTAGGCCAGGGCCAAACAGGCTGGAATTTAAGCTTCAACCCAAGCCTACTTGAACTGCGCGCACCACGAGTAATGACCGCTTTATTCGCCGGAATTGGGTTGGCCTTTGCTGGCACCATCATTCAACGAGTCTCAAACAACCCGATGGCGAGCCCAGAAGTCCTCGGGCTAAGCTCAGGCGCCGCACTAGCCTTGGTGCTTGGCAGTTTATTAGGTGTTGCCGTAGAGCGAGAGCAACAGATGCTCTTTGGCACACTAGGCGCACTTTCGGTCACCGCTTTATTGTGGTTTATGGGTCGTAAACACCACTTTGCACCAAGCCAACTGCTGCTGACTGGCATCGCCATCAGTGCTGGACTAGATGCATTGTTACGCATTGCCATGAGCTCGGGCGATGATAATGCCACAGCTCTGCTGACTTGGTTGTCGGGTTCAACCTATTTAGTGGCCGAGTCTGACATCTATCTCCTTGCGACTGGTGTCAGCGTTGTGGCACTGGTGGCACTTTTACTCCAGCGCTGGATTGGCATAATAGAAATGGGAGAAGTAACCGCGAACAGCCTTGGCCTTAACTCAACTCGTGTGCGACTTGTCTTGCTCGTGCTTGTCGCGGCGCTGACAACCCTTTGCACTATCGTGATTGGTCCATTGAGTTTTATCGGCTTACTGGCACCCCATATGGCGCGCTCGCTGCATCAGTATCAACCGCGAACGCAAATGCTTAGCGCGGCTCTACTCGGCGCGCTAGTCATGGTGTTAGCTGACTGGCTCGGACGCAACCTCTGGTTTCCTTGGCAATTCCCCGCCGGACTGCTTGCTTCGCTCATCGGCGGTGGCTATTTCCTTTATCTGATGAGACGTTGACGATAGATATTTGATACCACAGAAGGTGACCTCGCAGCACCTTCTGTTAACCACACGGCAATACTTAACCCACATTATTTCTCCCCTTTGTAAAAATAATTTTATTAAATCATCAAAAACAAGTTGATCATACGAATGATAATAATTAGCATTCTCTTGTCAGTTTAATTAATAACATAACGAGAAAGAAAATGAATCGTAACAACGATCGGCTTAACCTCGAGAGCTCAACCAATAAAATCGACACCAACCAAGCGTCCATCGCTTGTTTTCTCAACTCATTAGCCAGAGAAAGTCAGTCAGTACAATTACTGCGCAGTGACGATGGTCAGCATACGTATCAATTGTCGCTGTCAAACTCACAAACACTTCATATCCCTCTGCGCTATTTTTCAGCCTTGGGCAGCCATGAATATCAGCTCCCAGCCCTGCTACTCAGCGGCGATGAAGTGACGGCGCTGACGATAGAACAACTTGTCGACACTATCGTTAACGAACCAGCACTGGTTGGCATTATCAGCGAAGAGCAAAAAGCCATTTTTACCAATCGAGTTTTGGAGAGTCTGGACAACACCGCACAAGCGATTGCGCATTCACCTTATCAACAACAGCTATTTAGCCAACCGCTTGACTTCAAAACCGCAGAGCAAGGTTTGTTGATTGGTCACTCGTTCCACCCAGCACCAAAGAGCCGCGAACAGTTTAGCCTGAGTGACGCTAAGCGTTACTCACCCGAACTCGGCGGCCAATTCAAACTGTTCTGGCTTAGCGTCAATCAAGAGATCCTGACAACAGGTAGCTCGGCGGAAGTCAGTTTTACTCAACGCCTACATGACCTTGTCGCACACGATGCCGTTCTGGCTGATGCTCTAAAAAACGCACAGCAACAAGACAGGTTATTGCTTCCCGTTCACCCATGGCAGTGGCATGTCATGGCAGATAACGCCTCGATTAAAGGTTATATCGCCACTAAGCAAATTGAGAACCTCGGCCAACTGGGCGCCACTTGGTACCCTACCTCGTCAACTCGCTCGTTATATGCGCCGAGCTTACCTTACATGCTTAAGTTTTCGCTCAGCGTTAAACTGACCAACTCCATTCGTAATCTATCGTTTAAAGAAGTGCTGCGTGGCACAAGACTCAACGATTTATTCCAACACCCTGAACTGGCGCAACAACTGGGTAATGGTCAAGATTTTCAACTAATGCAAGAGCCGGCGTTTATCGGTCTCAAAGATTGCCACGGCGAGATTATCGACGAGAGTCTTGTGGCATTTAGAGACAATCCTCTGATGGACAAACCAGCTCAAGAAGCCGTGGTTCTAGCAACGCTCACCCAGCAAAATCCGTATGGCGGCGCAAGTTTAGTGGCCGAACGCATTAAACACTATGCCGAGCAACAGGGGCTGCCTACCCACCACGCCGCCACACGCTGGTTTGATGCATACTGCCGTCATGCTGTTGCGCCTCTGTTTGACTTACAAGCCAACTGGGGCATCGTCTTTCTTGCCCACCAGCAAAATATCGTGATGCAGTTAGAGCATGGCTTCCCGGTCGGAATGTACTACCGCGATTGTCAGGGCACCGGCTATACCGACCTCGCCTTTAAGCGCTTTGGCGATAAACTCGGTGATGAAAAAGAGGCGCTTGAGAACTACTGGAACCAAGACAAAGTACGCCGCTACTTTGCCTACTACCTGATCATTAACTCAACTTTTAATGTTATCTCCGCCATCTGCGCTCACTTGGATGTTGAGGAAAGTGAATTAATTGAAATTCTCTACGATCACCTTGATGCACTACTGAAAAGCGGAGTAAAAGATGATCTCTGCCTGCGCTATGTGCTCTCGAGTGACGCGCTGTGCTGCAAAGGTAATTTCTTTTGCTACCTACAAAACTTTAACGAGAATTCTATCCCAGATCCTGCCGTTATCTATTTTGATTTGGCCAACCCTTTGGCTCGCGTTAAGGAGGTGACTCATGCTTGAGTTCAATACCTTTAGCTACCACGAACAACCTCAAGCTACGATTGAGCTGACACTACACGCTAGTGACTTAGTCTGCTCTGAAATCGGCGCACAATTGGTGCGAGATATAGATCAACTTCTGAGCCAATTTAAGCAAATTGAAGCGCTCAAAGTGATCAGCCACGATCGCGAAATTCTGCAGTGGGTAAGCACGCTACTCCCTTTGGTCGAACAACAGGTATCACGCCAAGCTTTTTACCAATTGCCGCTCGTTTGGCATCAACACCCAACGTCAAGCGGCTTCCCACAGCAGCTCGTTCAATCCAACAACCAATACCGCCATCACCCTTTACGTCCGCCTATGCCACAAGGCCAGGTGTATCAAAGGGATGATTTTGATGCCGAACTTAACGTCAGCTTTCGCGTGATTGAATTAGAGCAAGATCTGGCCCGTTTTACCCGCTGGATGAACGACCCGAGAGTCGCCCACTTTTGGGAGCAGGCTTGGAGTGAAGAAAAACTGGCCGAGTTTATTGAACAGCGCCTTGCAGACCCGCACATTATTCCATTAATTGGTGAGTTTGACGGCCAACCCTTTGGTTACGTTGAAGCCTATTGGGTTGCCGAAGACCGACTTAGCCCATATTACGATGTGCAAGACTTCGATCGTGGTATCCACCTACTGGTCGGCGAGCAAGCATTCAGAGGGCCTAAGTTCTTTAACGCTTGGATGCGTGCGATTAGCCACTACCTGTTTATCGATGATGTGCGCACTAACCGCATTGTGCTCGAGCCGCGGGCGGATAATGACCGTCTATTTAATCGCATCTTGCCACTGGGTTATCAAAAATGTTTTGAGTTTAATTTCCCTCATAAACGCTCGGCGCTATTGATGCTAAATCGCGCAACATTCTTTACGGAGCAGTGGTAATGGAATCGTTCGCCTTACACAACTATTGGACGTTAGCCAACCAAAAAATGGTCGGCAAAATCCTCAGTGAATTCGCTTACGAACAAGCGTTTCGCTTTGATGTCATCGGCTCAGGCTATCAACTCAAACTCGATAATGGCACTCAGTATTGTTTTACCGGCAGTGAGAACATCTGGGGGCAAGTGATGATTGAGCCTACCTCAATCACACGCAACTCAGACAGTGAGCCTAACCAACCAGTTTCAGCGGCATTATTGATGCGCGATCTTCAATCACAGCTGTCGATGTCTGATGAAGCCTTGGCTGAACACCTTGAAGATCTTAACGCCACGTTGCTTGGCGACTGTCAATTAATCCATCGTAAACAAGCGATGACTGCGCGAGATCTGGCATTTTTACCCTGCGAGCAGCAACAAAGCTACTTTGACGGTCACCCTAAGTTTGCCTTCAATAAAGGGCGTCGAGGATGGGGTAGCGATGACTTGGCAAAGTATGCCCCAGAAGCACAACATGCCTTTCAATTAGGCTGGGTTGCGGTGCACTTGTCTATTTTGCAACGTGCAACTAATGACCACGTTGGCTGGCAAGATCTGCTGAACTCTTGCATTGCTGATGATGAACGAAAGCAGATGGACAGCCAATTAGCCGCACTGAATGTCGATATCAGCGAGTATGGCTATATCCCCGTTCATCCTTGGCAGTGGAACCAAAAGCTGTCAATCCTGTTTGTGCGTGAACTGGCCGTTAAACAGCTGGTTTACTTAGGTGAATTTGGCGATCGCTTCTTGCCTCAGCTGTCATTACGCACCTTAAGCAACGTTACGCGCCCTGAAAGCTACGACATCAAATTGCCGCTAACCATCATGAATACCTCGTGCTATCGCGGTATTCCAGGTCGTTATATTCTCGCCGGTCCAACCGCCTCTGACTGGATTGATGACGTATTCAAGTCAGATCCACTCTTGGCACAAAAACAAGCGCAAGTCTTGCAAGAGCCTGCCGCCGCCTTTGCTGCGCAAGCTGACTATGCCCTGTTACAAAACGCACCTTATCGTTACCACGAGTTGCTCGGTGTCATTTGGCGTGAATCTGCCGCCTCAAAATTACAATCGGGTGAATGCGCGATCTTAATGGCAGCCTTGATGGAGAGTGACAACCAAGGCCACTCGCTGATTGAGCAGTACATTGACGCTTCCGGTTTAAGTATCGAAGCATGGCTGAGCAAACTGTTTGATGCCGTGGTGATCCCTTATTACCACCTGCTGTGTAAATACGGTGTCTCACTGATCGCCCATGGCCAAAACGTGACCTTAATACTAGAAAATAACGCCCCTAAACGCATTTTACTCAAAGATTTTCAAGGCGATATGCGCTTGGTCAGCAAAGATTACCCTGAACAAGCGTCTTTGGATGATAGTGTCAAAAAGGTCACAGTCCGTCTCGATGAATCATTAATTATTCATGATTTACAGACTGGCCACTTTGTCACCACATTACGCTTTATTTCACCATGGGTGGCCAAACTAGGCTTCTCTGAGCAGCAATTTTATCGCTTGCTTGGCGACCGGCTTAAAGCCTACATGGCCTCTCATCGTGAGTATCAACACCGGTTCGAGCAATTCGACCTATTCAAACCGAAAATTTTACGCATCGGCCTTAACTTAGCCAAGTTGCGCCATAGCACGGACGCCAGTGCATCGAGAATGTTACCCGATATGGATGACATGCTCGATAACCCGCTGTTCAAAGCAATGGACGACAACCATCAACGCTAATTAACAACATAACTATAAATTTAGTGCTTAGTTAAGCCGTCATTAAACCAAGAAAAGGATTGTTCTTATGGAACACACTAACAACGTCAAACTTGATCTCGCCGGTGTCGGCGTCGGCCCATTTAACCTCAGTATCGCGGCACTACTTGCAGATAAGCCACAGATTTCATCACGTTTTTTTGAAAGCCGTGACTACTTTGCTTGGCATCCAGGTTTGCTTCTGGATAACACCCATATGCAAACCATGTTCTTGAAAGATTTGGTCAGCGCTGTCGATCCGGAAAGTCGCTACTCGTTTCTTTCTTACTTGGTTAAAAACAAGAAATTTTATCGTTTCTTGTCTGCTGAGCTGCAATGTATCAGCCGCCACGAATTCTCGGATTACCTTGCTTGGACGGCTAACCAACTAGAAAACGTTCAGCTCTCAACCCGTGTTGAACAGATAGAGTACACTGGCGATGCATTTAAACTGCATACCAACCAAGGTAGCTACCTCGCCGACAACCTTTGTATTGGCACAGGCAAAGTACCCGCAATCCCTGAATGTGCCAAAGCGCATTTAGGCCAACGCGTTTTCCACGCTGCACAAATTGGCCTTGGTGAGCATGATTTTAGCGGTAAACGCATCATGATCGTTGGCGGTGGTCAAAGCGGCGCAGACATCTTCATCAACGCGCTGCAACACAAATGGGGCAAGCCAAAATCCCTCGATTGGCTCTCACGTCGTGCCAACTATCAGCCACTTGATGAAGCCGCGTTTACCAACGAGTTCTTCACCCCTGATTATGTCAATGCCTTCGTTAATTTAGATTCGCAAGTAAAGCGCAATGAGATTACTCAGCAAAAACTCACTTCTGACGGTATTACTCAAAAAGCACTACTCACGATTTATCAAGAGTTGTATCACCGCTTTGATGTCCTCAAAGAAGAGAAGTGGGTCAAATTATTACCACATCGCACCTTAACTCAGATGAATGCTGTCGGCGGCGCATTCAAACTTACCGCCAGCAACGCACTAGACCAATGTTTAGAGACGCATCAGGCCGACATCGTCATTCTTGCGACCGGGTTTGAAGCGCCCAGCCCTGCATGCTTAAGCGCCATTTTGCCTCTGCTCGATCTTGATCAACAACACCGATATCAAATGACACCTGACTTTGAGATCAAATGGGAAGGCCAACAGCGCAATAAAATCTTTGCGGTTAATGCTGGTATGCACAGCCACGGCATCGCTGAGCCTCAACTGAGCTTAATGGCTTGGCGCAGCGCACGCATCATCAATCGCTTAACTGGCCAAAACCTGTTCGATACGGATTCAGGTCAGGGCATGATTGATTGGCTCTCGCCTAGTACGCAGGCACAGCAACTGGTCGCTTAGCCAAATACCTTTTTGTCACTCACTGTGATTGAGTGGGTGACGTTTCCACCCGCCCAACGAGCGAGCTGGTTCGTAAACAGCCAGTCGTGGGCTCATTACTACTATAAACATAGAGAAGAAAATGAACGTTAAGAAAGGAAACTTGCTACTGTCTACGACGGCGATTGCTGTCGCCAGTGCAATACTCACCCCGCCCGTTGCCGCCCAAGAAGCGACCTCATTTGAAGAGATGGTGGTGGTCTCTAGCCGCACACCGAAAGCGATCAGCGACATTCCCGGCACCGTTTGGTACATCGACTCGGAGCAAATCGAGCAAGAGTATCGCGGTGGCAAAACATTAGGCGAAATCCTAGCGACCTCGATTCCCTCTTTAGACATCAGCAGTGGTGCACGCACCAACTACGGTCAAAACCTACGTGGACGCAAAATGTTGGTGATGATTGATGGAGTGTCTCTGCAATCATCGCGTCAGATCAGCCGTTACATGGACTCTATCGACCCATTTAATATTGAGCGAATCGAAGTATTGTCTGGTGCCACCTCTATCTATGGTGCTGGCGCTTCCGGTGGTGTCATCAACATCATTACTAAAAAAGCCACCGGCCAAGAGCTTGAATTTGAGTCTTATGTCGGCGGCTCTTCTGGTTTAAATTCAAGTGAAGATTTTGACTACAAGCTGGGACAATCGATCTCTGGCGGCAATGACAAAGTCACCGCACGCGCATCGGTAATCTACACAGAAACCCAAGGCTATTTTGATGCCAATGGTGATATCGTCACACCGGATATATCACAAGGTTCGCTGCAATTTAACCAAACCCTTGATTTCATGACTACCGCCAACGTGAACATTTCTGACACCAAACAGCTCAACTTGCTGGCTCAGTACTATGATAGTCAACAAGATTCGCCTTACGGCCTGTATATCGAAAACGGTGATTTTGTTGATGTAAGAAAAGGCTTTGACTCAGATCGCGAGCATGGCACAGAACGCATGATGTTGAGCGCCTCTTATGTGGATGAAGCCTTCGTAGGTCACCAACTTATCGCTGAAGCGTCATACCGCCAAGAAGACCAAACCTATACCCCTTACTATCAATCTTCTGGTCAGCAAAAAACCGATGTCCTGTCACTGAAAGTTGCGTTAGCCAAAAAGTTTGAGCAACTTAACTTGGTTTACGGTATTGATGCCTACCAAGACAAACTCGACAGTAACCAAGCTCTTTATGATCCGACCATCGCGAATAACTCGGGGAATTTAATCAATCGCACCTACGCACAAGTTGGCCGCTACCCAGGGGTCGACGTCGGTTCAATTGCAGGCTTTGTGCAGGCCGATTACGCCATTACTGAGGATTGGTCGATTGAAGGGGGATTCCGCTATCAACACATGATCAACAAGATCGATGATTTTGTCGGTTACCAGCAACAAAAGAAAATTGCCGCAGGTAATGGCACCACGGCCGATGCAGTACCGGGCGGTGAGACCGACTACAATGTAGGTCTATTCAATGTGGGTACTATCTATCACCTGGATAACAACTCGCAGATTTGGGCAAACTTTTCACAAGGTTTCGACCTCGCCGATCCCGCCAAATACTATGGCCAAGGTGACTACACCCAAGTGGGTGATCACTGGCAGCTGAACGATAGTATCAATGTCAACGAATCAAAGATGTCTGGTATTAAAACCAACAGCATAGAGCTAGGTTACCGATTAGATAAAGCGGGCTTTAACTTGCAAACTGCCGCTTACTATTCGCTCTCTGACAAATCAGTTAAGTACAACAAGAAGACGCTACTTATCGAAGAGCTAGAAGATAAGAAACGTGTTTATGGACTAGAAGCCATGGCATCTTACTGGGTGCATGACAATATTCAACTTGGCGCTTCAGGCCATTATGTCGTCTCAGAGATCAAGGGCGATAATGGTTGGCAAGATATGACGGCTGGCGAAGCGAGTACTTCAAAAGCAAATGCATGGGCAGGTTGGTATGACAACGAGCTGGCTGTCAAAGTACAAAGTCAAACCATGTTTGATTACCAAGATGATGCGCAAAGCAAGCTTGATGGTTACACCATCTTTGACCTAGTGGGTAGCTACCAACTTCCTGTCGGCAGTTTAGGCTTTGGTATTCAAAACCTCTTCGACAAGGATTACACCACCATTTGGGGACAAAGAGCTCAGATAGTTTACTCGGCTCACTATGATGCAGCGGCTTACGATTACAAAGGCCGTGGCCGCACCTATACATTGAACTACCAAGTTAAATTCTAACTTAAACAACAAAACCGCCCTCTTGCTTGGGCGGTTTATTTTTGACGATATTTAAAGCTGAGCTATGGATTTACAAGCTTTGTGCGTGGCTAGGCAGAAACACTTCGCCCAACATACAGCGCACACTGCCACCACCGATATTCTCGATAGTCTGCACGTTAAATGGCAGCAATTTACCGTGACTGGCTAACTGAGCCAACTGCGCAGGAGAAAACGCTTCAAATGCTGACTGAGACATGGCAATTACCTTCTCACCATTAGCGGCCTCCAGTTGCAAGATATTGCCACAGAACCGATTCATCTGCTCAAGTGAAATTGAGATGACCTGCTTATCTTTGGCTAATGATTTGAGTACAAAACGACGTTCAAACTCTGGGATCACTTCATCACAAATAACGCAGAAATTTTCACCAATCGCCATCATGACATTGGTATGGTAAATCGGCTTGCCTGAAGGCAGTGCGGTTTGAAAAGAAACCACCCGTTGATAGCCGATACGCTCGGCGTAATCTTCAAGCACTTCTCTATCACAACGCTGAGAAAGCGCCGCGTAAACCGTCTTGTTGAGGTGGTCTTTGACCATCACCCCCGTGCTTTCGAGATGCGCATCTTGCTCTAAGTAAGACAACAAATTATCTTGCGTTAAAACAGGGCGTCCAGCCAATTCTAGCGCCTCAACTAATGCACTGGTTTTGACTTCTTGTTGGCGGTTTTCACATGCCATCGGAAAAGTGTATAGACGACCATCTGCCGTAGTACTAAACCAGTTATTAGGGAAAACAGCGTCTGGCGTTTCAATCTCACCTTGAGGGTAATCAAACACCACCACTTGCACGCCCGCCTGGCGTAATTCACCCACCATCGTGTTGAATTCTTGCATCGCTAGTTGGCGGATGTGGCCAGTGGTGTCATTAATTTGGTGTTGAAATTCATTGTCTTTGGCCGTTTCAGCATTAAAGGCAAACTCTTTAGGAGGCACCATCACCACACAGTTAGCGTTTTGCACTGAAGACCGTTTAATTTCTAGTATGGTTTGCTGTTTCAACATTGTGACAAACTCAATTAATCTCACTCAATAAGGCCAATTGTAGACATAATGTTAAATAAACATTTACTGAAGTTGACGCCTAAAGCCACTCACTTTCAGCAAATATAACTGTTAAATAAAGTAAGTTAAGTTAATTTAACTGAGTGATAAATTTAACAATCAAATGAAATGGATATTATGCATAGAAGGGAATAATAAACCGGTTACATTTGCCAAGCCGAAGGGTTACCATATCAAAGCCCTTCCTATTAAGGACGAACGCATGCGCCTGTCTGGCGCTCTATTCTCATTGCGTGTTTAGGAAAAACATATGTTTAAGAAGTTTGAAGGTTTTACTCAGCCTTTCCCCGAGCAAGACCCTGGCCAACCGCCATCGGGTATTTTTGCATTTTGTCGTTACTATACCCGTGGTTTCGAAATCCCACTGTTAATCATGTCGATTATGGCGACTATTGTCGCCGTGGTCGAAGTCTCTTTATTTGGGGCGATGGGTAACTTAGTCGACTGGTTGTCTAACAGTAACCCAGAGACCTTTTGGCAAGAAAATCATCGTGACTTGATTTTCTATGGGGTGCTATTACTGGTCGTGATGCCAATTTTGGCCATCTGTTACTCATTGCTGGTTCATCAAACCTTGCTCGGTAACTACCCAATGTCGATTCGTTGGTTAGCACACCGCTACTTGCTCAAACAGAGCTTGAATTTCTACCAAGATGACTTTGCTGGCCGTGTTGCGACAAAAGTGATGCAAACCTCACTGGCCGTGCGTGAGACCGTGATGAAAACCATGGACGTATTTGTTTACGTTAGCGTCTATTTCACCTCTATGGTAGTCCTGTTAGCCCAGGCCGATTGGCGCTTGATGATCCCTATGATGGTATGGCTAATTTGTTACGTCTGTATTCAAGTTTACTTTGTGCCTAAGTTGAAAAGCGTTGCCTCAGAGCAAGCCGACGCGCGTTCAACCATGACCGGGCGTATTGTTGACAGCTACACCAATATCGCCACCGTTAAGCTGTTTTCTCACAGCAAGCGCGAAACCGAGTACGCCGAAGAAGGCATGAGTGGTTTTCTAGACACCGTTTATCGTCAAATGCGCTTAGTGACTGGGTTTGATGTTGCCGTTGAAATCACTAACTACATTTTAGTGTTCTCTATTGGTGCCCTCTCTATCTACTTGTGGATGGACAATTCCATCAGCATCGGTTCGATTGCGATTGCGATTGCCCTTGCACTACGTATCAACGGCATGTCGATGTGGATCATGTGGGAAGTCGGTGCGCTGTTTGAAAATATGGGTACCGTGGTTGATGGCATGAAAACACTGTCTAAACCGGTTGATATTGAAGATAAACCCAATGCGAAACCATTAGTTGTTAACCAAGGTAGCATCGAATTTGAAGATGTTAGCTTCCATTATGGCGATGCGAGTAAAGGGGTCATCAACAAGTTAAATCTTAATATCAAACCGGGAGAAAAGGTCGGCTTAGTCGGGCGCTCTGGCGCGGGTAAGTCTACCTTGGTCAATCTGTTGCTGCGTTTTCACGATGTTGAAAGCGGCAAAATCAAGATTGATGGTCAAGTTATCTCTGACGTCACTCAAGACTCACTGCGCAGTAACATCGGCATGGTGACTCAAGATACCTCACTGCTCCACCGCTCGATTCGTGACAACATTCTTTACGGCAACCCTGACGCCTCAGAGGAAGATCTGCTGCGCGCAACCAAACAAGCGCACGCGCATGAGTTTATTGAAACCTTAAGCGATCCGTTTGGTGGCATTGGCTACGATGCGCAGGTCGGTGAGCGCGGTGTAAAACTCTCAGGCGGGCAACGTCAGCGTATTGCGATCTCGCGAGTCCTGCTCAAAGATGCGCCGTTGTTGATTCTCGATGAAGCAACCTCAGCGCTCGATTCTGAAGTAGAAGCCGCGATTCAAGAAAGCCTCAATGAATTGATGCAAGGAAAAACCGTGATTGCGATTGCACACCGCCTATCGACTATCGCAGCGATGGATAGGCTCATCGTGCTCGATAAAGGAGACATCGTTGAGCAAGGCACTCACCAAGAGCTAGTGCAACAAGGTGGTATCTACGCCCAACTTTGGCAGCACCAAACGGGTGGTTTTATTGGTGATCAACAAGACGCCAAACAGAGCGCCTAAGCTTTAAAATTAGTCAAGGCCGGTCGACCTTCGACTGGCTTTTTTACCTCTGAAGGGTTTAGTTTGTGGCTGAAAGCTACGTCGCTACACGTCGCCAAGCTTGATAAAATGGGATTGATAATACTTCGGCGTCACGGCAATTTTCTTTTTAAACTGGCGTTGGAAGTGGGCTTGATCAGAAAAACCCAACGTGTGAGCGATATCGGCAATCTGATGTCCAGACTTTAGCATCACTTTAGCGCGCTTAATTTTTTCATCCATCAGGTAGGCGTGAGGAGGCAAACCATAATAGTGTTTAAACGCACGCAATAACTGGTATCGACTCATTTGCGCTTCTGCCGCTAACTGTTCGAGTTGATGAACACGCGTCACATCATCAAGTAACGTCTCATGAACACGTTTAAGCCGTGGGCTAGGTGCCTTTATGGTTTCATCACTTCGCTGGCCAAACGCCGCCTCAATAAAATCAAACAGCCGAGTTTGAACCTCTAGCGCACCGACTTCTGCTTGCAGATCATAAAAAAGCGCGCGGTATCGCTGACCAACGAGTGGACTGCGATCCAACGCAGCACGAAATGGCAGATAGTCTTGGCGATGCCCACCGTCACTGCATTCCATCACTTCTTGTTGCATTTGTCCCATCTGGCCACTATCAACAAATAACATGCTGTATGACCAAGTACCTCTCTCTGGATTGCATGAATGGACATCGGCCGGATTAATGGTGACGATATCGCCTTGACCTATATGATGATTGGTGTGACGGTTACGATATTCAGCGCGCCCACTATCAATGATGCCAAAAGAAAACTCGTCATGTGAGTGAGCTTGGTAACAGGCATTACTCTGATTGGCGACTCTGAGCTCTACCCAAGGTAACACCGTGCTTTGTTTAAAATGTGCGCTGGCGTCTTTTTTCATGCACAACTCCCTTTGTGCTACTGAATCCAGATAATGCTAACAGATGCAGCCAAGACAATCGCCATGGTACGATTAAAAAGTTGTAAACGGTTCGGCTGAGAAAGGAAGCTGGCAAACGCTCGGCCAGTTAATGCCCAAAGACCAACACCAATCAGACAGCAGACCAAGGACACCAAAGTAAAAATCCACAACCACCATTGCGGATCTGCTTGACCAAGCACATAGAGGCTAACACCAGACATCGCGACCAACCAAGCTTTCGGGTTGAGTAACTGAGTCAGCGATCCGACCCACCAGCCAGACGTCAACGCTGACGGTGATGACAGAGCGTTAACTGGTGCGGTAAAAATTTGATACGCCAAATAAAGTAAAAACAGACTGCCGAGCCAACGAAGGACCTGATGCAGCACAGGCACCAAATTAACCAAGTATTGCATCACACTGCCGGATAGAAACACCACCATCGCATAAGCCAATGACGCCCCCAGCACCAACTTGAACGCTTCTCCACTGCCTCTTTGCACCGCTGTGGTGGTCGCGATTAAATTAACCGGCCCTGGCGTTGCAGCGCCAACTAGCGCGAAGGCTAACATGCCCCAAATTATACTGCTCATCTGTGTCTCCTGGTTTGTTATTCAACCTTAATCAAACCTCTCCTTTAGGTATTGAACGATATTGCACAAATAAAAAAGCCGCACCCTAGGGTGCGGCAAAACAAAAACAACTGGCAGTGGATAATAGTTAGCTTTTGTGTACGAGAGGTTGAAAAGCCAACCTCAAATAAAACGGGTTAATAGGTTTCAAACACACCCATGTTGTAATCTCGAATCGTCTCTTCTATCTCTTTCATACTGTTCATCACGAATGGTCCGTAATGCACGACGGGTTCATCAATCGGTTGACCTGAAAAAATAAGTGCGCCGCTTTGTGCCAAATTACTTAGGGTCACGGCGTTGCCTTTGCTAAGCAGCGCTAGTTCGCCTTGCCTTACCCATTGTTCGCCGATCTTTACATCACCATGATAGCTAAAAACCATCATGTTAAAGTCATTCGGAACGGTCAGTGTTAACTGATTGCCTTGCTCAGCGCGCCAATCTGAGACACTCAACTCAACACCTGTCTCGGTTAAGGGGCCACTAACCGGCTCACCATTAGCAATAACGCTACCAGCTAATACGCGCAACACACCCAATTGATCATTTTGCTCGACAGTAATCGTTTCTGGCTGAAAATCGTGATATTGAGCTGGCTTCATTTTGTCGCGCGCTGGCTGATTGATCCAAATCTGAAAGCCATGCAAATCACCGTCTTGCATAATTGGCATTTCACTATGGATCACGCCGCGTCCTGCCGCCATCCACTGAGCACCACCGGCTCTGAGTTCGCCAACATTGCCCATATGATCACGATGTTCAAAATGCCCTTTCAGCATATAAGTCAGCGTTTCGATACCACGATGAGGGTGCGGAGGAAAGCCGCCAACATAATCCGCTCGCTGATCAGACTTGAGCTCATCCACCATCAAAAAGGGAGAGAACTGGTGATTATTAAAACCGGCTACCCGTTTAATCTTTACGCCATCACCATCGGATGTCGCATGGGCTTGGATGATTTGATTGACACTTCGTAACACGCTCATAGCCTGTCCTCCTATACTCGATAGGATTGATTCTATGTCAACAGGCTAAAAAGAAGAGCGGGCAGATTAGAGCCTCTCGTTCAAATTCTTCGAATGAGTTGTGGTTGAACCAAACCGCAGATGTTCATCTCATTCATATTCATCAACGGTTCACCACTCAAAGACGATCAAGATCACCGTTTGTTATGTCTCCGCCCCTTCTATCACGTAGAACGCGACTCAGCGATTGGTCTCGATTCGGCAACAAGCTAAGATAGTGCCACTTATACCATATCAACAGACAATCACTATGCACGCTCAACCATTTACCGACGCGGGTGTCACTTATACACCGCACTACTTTGATGTTCCTCTCGATTATGCCGACTCAAGTAAAGGGACCCTTTCCATTTTTGCTCGTGCACTGAGTTTAACCAGCGATGGGGAAAGCACTAAACCTTGGTTGGTCTATTTTCAAGGCGGACCAGGTTTCCCTTCGCCACGACAAAACGGCCATAACGGCTGGATCAAACGCGCTCTGCAGCAGTATCGCGTACTATTGCTTGATCAACGTGGCACAGGCAACAGTTCAGTGATCAACCACCAAACCTTGGCACACTTATCAGCGCAGCAGCAAGCGGACTACTTAACTCACTTTCGCGCCGATAGTATCGTGCGTGACGCCGAGTTTATTCGCCAGCAATTTGCTATTGAGCAATGGGCTATTCTCGGTCAAAGCTTTGGCGGGTTTTGCTCACTGACTTATTTATCCCTGTTTCCCGAAAGCCTGTCACGCAGCTACATCACAGGTGGCGTACCTTCTATTTCTCGCCGCCCAGACGATGTGTATCAAGCCACGTTTAAACGCACCATCGACAAGAACAAAGCTTTCTTTCAGCAGTTTCCTAAAGCGCAACAACTGTGTCAGCAAATTGCCGATCACCTTATCGACCATCAAGAGTTTCTACCAAATGGTCAGCGTTTTACGGTTGAGCAATTCCAACAAATCGGCATTAACTTTGGTGTCGCTGACTCCTTCTTGCCAACCTACTACGCCCTTGAGAACGCGTTAATAGAAGTGGCAGGTCAACCTCAACTGCGTTACGAATTTCTTAATCACATGCTGATGGAGCAAGGATTTCAGACCAACCCTATTTATGCCATTTTGCACGAATCGATATACTGCCAGAGATTTGCCTCCAACTGGAGTGCTCAGCGTGTACGTCAAAGCCACAACGAGTTTAACTATCAAAAAGGCCAACCTTTCTACTTTACGGGTGAGATGGTATTCCCTTGGATGTTCGACCAATACAAAAACTTGCAGCCACTCCAGTCAGCGGCACAAATCTTGGCCGAAAAATCCGACTGGCCAGCACTTTACGATCAACACGTTCTCGCCAATAACAAAGTTCCGGTAAGCTGCGCTGTGTACGCCGATGACATGTTTGTTGAGATGGATATTAGCCGCGAAACTCTGGCTATCATGCCAAACGCCAAAGCGTGGATCACGAACGAATATGAGCACAATGGTTTACGCGCGGATGGCGAGAAAATCCTCGACACTTTAATCGCAATGGGTGAACAAACGGCGGCGACTCTGATTTAACCATTCTGGCCCTCAAGAGGGCCTCTATTTAGGGGATAATGAAATCAATGACAATCCAGTTTTGCGACAAATGTGCACGCCCAACGGCGCATAAAGAGTTAATAAAGCAGAAACCTTCTCCCTACGGTAAAAGTAGAAAAGAGCAGTTTAAAGCTTTCTTATCGGGATTTTTTGGTGGTATTGCAGTCGGGCCAGCATTAGCGTCACTTGAGCTCATCGATCGCTATGTCGTTTGCCAAGAATGTGGGCACAAAAAACTCGAAAACCATGGTGAAGAGTTTAAATAACCTGATCGTGTACGACGCGGAGAGTGCGCTCAAATGAGACATGAGGATTTTCGTTGATGAACACGCTACAATAACGCTCTTTGACCGATAAAAAGAAGTAGATGCTTAAAATATCCAACAACGTCACCCTTCAAGCGTGGGAGATCCAATTAACGGCCATTCGCGCCCAAGGTGCCGGTGGCCAAAATGTTAATAAGGTCTCATCGGCTATACACCTGCAATTTGATATTACCCACTCCTCGCTCCCTGACATGTATAAAGAGCGCCTGCTTGCACTCAATGACTCACGGATTTCGAAACAAGGCATCATCACAATTAAAGCGCAGCAGTACCGTACTCAAGAACAAAATAAAGACGATGCGCTCAATCGTTTAGCCGACTTGATTCGCTCCGCGATGGTGGTGCAAAAGAAGCGCCGAGAGACCAAACCGACCCGTGCATCAAAAGAACGCAGATTGAAAAGCAAAGGGATGAAGTCACAAACTAAAACATTACGTGGCCGTATAAAGCATTAAATTAAGGTGTGATTGTGCTGATCTCACGATTTATGCTTGAATAACATTGCCCCCTTAACAATAGGTCGTGTTATGTCTGGTTTATGGAAGAACCCGTTACTTGCCCTGCTATTTGTCACCTCAATAGCACTGGCTAAAGCCCCCACTTATTGGCAGTTTGACAGTGACAATCAGGGGGTCACCATTTATACCCGTGAACACCGAGACGGCTTAGTCGAAGTCCGCGTACAAATGTTTACACCGACCACCTACAGCGCTTTTCTGCGTTTACTCGAAGACACCGCCAATGTCCCCCAGTGGATCGACAACGTCAGCCACAGTCGAGTAGTAAAGCAGATCTCAAGCAATGAAAACATTGTCTACACCCAGTTTGACGCCCCTTGGCCTGCCAAAGACCGTGATATGGTCACCTACTCACAATACGAACTGGATGCTCTCGGTTTTCGCTTAACCATTGAAGATGCGCCTGCGCAAACCCTGCCAGAACAACAAGGTTACATTCGTATACGCCAAGTTAAGGCAACTTGGACACTGCAAAAACTCAGCAATGGCGACACCATGATTGAATATCAGGCCTTTGCCAACCCTGGTGGCTCGCTCCCAGACTGGTTAGTCAACAAGCTCGCAAAAGAAAGTGCACGCGCCACTTTTCAAGGTCTACGAGAGCAACTTCCTCGTTATCAAGCCATGACACATCCAAATATTATTGAATAATCGCACGCCTAAAAAAGCCCAGCGATTGCTGGGCTGTCATGTCATCTCGTTTACGTTAGCTTAGCTTGTAAAACAGCGTTGCTAACGGTGGAATCCGCAACATCAAGGACTGAGCCAAGCCTTCACTCTCTACCGCTTCAGTACTGACCGAAGAGGCGACCTCATAACCACTGCCAGAGTACTTAGTATCATCGCTGTTGAGCAATAACTGATAAGTACCTTGCAGCGGTACGCCTAAGCGAAATGCCTCGTGAGGGACAGGAGTAAAGTTGCTGATCACCAAAATACGTTCACCACGATCACTCAATCGTTCATGCGCCAATATCGATGCATCGGCCGCATCTTGCAAACGCCATTCAAAACCACGCGGCTCACTATCCAATTCATGCAGCGCTTTTTCACTACAGTAGAGTTTGTTGAGATCGCGAGTTAATGCCTGAACACCTTGGTGACGCTCAAAATCGAGCAAGAACCATTGCAGCTGATCATCATGATTCCATTCGCCAGTTTGGCCGAATTCTGTACCCATAAAGTTGAGTTTTTTGCCAGGTTGCGCATACATATAACCTAAATAAGCGCGCAAGTTAGCCGTTTGCTGCCACTCATCCCCTGGCATTTTATTGTGGATTGAGCCTTTGCCATACACCACTTCATCGTGAGATAACGACAACACATAGTTCTCGCTATGTGCGTAAACTAACGGGAAAGTAATGGTATCGTGATGGTATTTACGATGAACAGGATCTTCTTTGATGTAAGCGAGCGAGTCGTGCATCCAGCCCATATTCCATTTGAAGCCAAAACCTAAGCCTCCCATAAAAGTAGGTGCAGAAACGCCTGGGAATGCCGTCGATTCTTCGGCAATCGTCATCGCATTCGGGAAGTATTTGTACACTTCCTCATTCATCCACTTCAGGGTCGCAATGGCATCATGATTCTCGTTGCCGCCATCAACATTCGGGATCCACTGATCATGGCTGCGTGAGTAATCGAGATAGAGCATTGAGGCCACCGCATCAACGCGTATCCCATCGATATGGAATTGCTCAAACCAATACAGCGCATTCGAAACAAGGAAGCGACGTACATGTTCACGACCTAGGTCATAAATGTATGAGCTCCAATCTTGGTGCCAACCGCGACGTGGATCTGGGTCATGGAACAGTGGTGTGCCATCAAAGTTGGCCAAGCCGTGGTCATCAGATGGAAAATGCGCTGGAACCCAATCTAGCACAACGCCAAGACCTGCTTGGTGACATTGGTCGACGAAGTATTTGAAGTCATCCGGTGAGCCATAACGGCTCGTTGGCGCAAACAGCCCAACCGGTTGATAACCCCATGAACCATAGAATGGGTGTTCCGACACTGGCATGAGTTCAACGTGGGTATACCCCATATCGATAAGGTAAGGAATCAATTGATCGGCAAGCTGTCGATAATTGAGAAAATCACCATTATCATCGCGACGCCAAGAGCCCGGATGGAGTTCGTAAAACGACAGCGCCTGCTTACGTTTTTCAGTGATCGGACGTTGTTGCCACTGTGTATCTTGCCACTGATAGCGGCTGTGATCGTAGGTGATCGAAGCAAACGATGGATATTGCTCTGCAAATGCACCCCATGGATCGGCTTTATGTGGCAAGCCTTCCCCATTGGGTCCTTTGAGTTCAAATTTGTATTGCGTCCCTTCGAGTAAGTTAGGGATAAAGACGCCCCAAATACCATAGTCTAAACGCTGCATTGGTGTGCGACGACCATCCCACTGATTAAATTCGCCGACCAAACTACACGCACAAGCATGAGGCGCGTAAACGAGAAAGCGGATCCCTGAGACCTGCTTACCATCGCGCTCTATGGTGACAAACTGAGCACCCATATGTTTGTACATCTCTTTCGGAGTATGTAGTTCATCGTATTCTGCGTAGATATTGTGGTATTGGTATGGATCATCAATCAGTTGTTCTGTGCCATTCCAATCTACCGCGAGCAGGTAATGAGTCAAGTGCAAGTCTCGCGGCTGCTTGAGAATAAATCCCGATGCCTCTTCACGATCTAACTCTATACGCTCTTCATCAATCACCAACTCAACTTTATCTGCACCTGGCATCCATACTCGAAGTGCGCCTTGCTTGGGGTCGATAAAAGGACCAATAAATGAAAAAGGATCAGAACATGTTGCATGTGAAAGTTGGTTATAAATTTTTGTTGTCTTATCTAACGTTGTTATTTTCAAGTCTTATCTCTCCCTAACCGAACTCTCTTATCGAACTCTCTAATCAAATAGTTTCGATGTAACAAAAGCCAAAAAGCCCGCTAAATAGCGGGCTTGATTAGCATTTTTTAAGTTTACCGAATTCCTGCTTTACATAGAGTGACCTATCCTCAAGTTTTCTATGTAGGCGGTGCAATTGGGCCACTATTTCGCGACTTTATTTCGAACTTCCGTCAGTTTATGCGCGATGCGATTCACCCCTTCATGAGCAAATATTTCATCAAGGTTCATGGATAATTTACGGCGCCAGTTAGGGTACTCATCAACCGTACCTGGTATGTTGACGGGCTTATCCATTTCTAGCCAATCTTCAAGCTGAACACTGAGCAAAGCTGATGACCCCGCCGCCACATGCAGTTGAAGCGCTTCGGCTAAATACGCATCCATAGGAACGAATTGGGCATCACGGCCAACGCCTTCTGGTAAATAACCATGCCACGCCACTGAATCTAGGATACCCTGCTTCGAAGCCAGACGATCAGCAAATAGACTCTCTAGCTGCTCTGGGTCTGGATATAAACCTAATTCTTCGCCCATCTTCAGGTCATCGCAGTGCCAAAAACCGCGTAAGGTTGGCATATCGTGCGTACACAACGCCGACATAGATTGCTCTGCGTAATGGGCAGGAGAGATATAACCGCCGTCACCTTCTGATGTTTCAAAAAAGAAAACCTTATAGGAGTGAACGCCTGCATCACGCAGAATATCAACAATCTCATCCGGTACTGTGCCTAAATCTTCACCAATTACACTGCACTGGTGGCGATGTGATTCGAGCGCCAAAATCGCCAACATATCTTCTACAGGGTAATAGATGTAAGCGCCTTGGGTTGCGTTCTCACCCTTCGGAATCCACCATAAACGCAATAAACCAAGTACATGGTCAATACGCAATGCCCCACAGTGCTTCATATTGGCTCGTAGCAACTTGATGTACGCATCGTAACTGGTTGCTTGTAACACTTGCGGGTTAAGTGGCGGAAGGCCCCAGTTTTGCCCCAGCGGGCCAAGGACATCAGGTGGCGCGCCAATGCTGCAATCCATCACCAGATTACCTTCATCAGCCCAAGTTTCGCTCCCCGAGTCGGCCACACCAACGGCTAGGTCACGATACAGACCGACTGACATGCCTTTCTCTTCAGCCAGTGCTTGAGCTTCTTTAATCTGAATATCGGCAATCCACTGCAAATACATGTAAAGATGTACTTGATCTTGGTGTTGAGTAATAAACGCTTGCACCGCGCTACTCTCAAATTGGCGATATTCTTCAGGGAAGACAGGCCAGCCCCACACGTTGGAATCGTCAGCATGTAGCTTAGTATGCAGTGCATCAAAAGCCGCTTGATGAACTAAACTCTCACCGCCTTGTTCGACGAACGCCAAGAACAGTTCAGCACGTTCAGTATTGTTATCAAGATGACGTTTTTTAAACTCACTAAACAGCAGCGGTAGCACACTTAATTTAAGCTCAGCCACTTCGGTGTAATTAACCCAGTGTGAATCGCGCGCTTTTTGCAAACGCTGTTGGAACTCAGCACTGCCGACTTTTTGCTGCGCTTCGATGCTCAACGCAAATTCAGGCACCGAACTCACATCAATATAAAGAATGTTTAACCAACGGCGCGAAGATGGGCTGTACGGGCTTGCGCCCTCAGGATTAGCTGGGAACAATGAGTGAATCGGGTTAAGGCCAACAAAGTCGCCCCCGCGCGATGCAATATCGGCCACCAGCTGTTTGAGATCACCAAAGTCACCGATACCCCAGTTATGTTGAGTGCGCAACGTGTAGAGCTGAACACTGGGCCCCCACATTTTTTTGCGGAGCTCCATCGCCTCTTGCTTGTAACATGCTTGAGGCGTCACGATGAGCGTCATCTCATACGGCGCTTTACGACGCTTACGCATCACGGTCAGTTTATGATAACCCCAAGCGATATCACTCGGTAATGCAAACACTAAAGGGCCACCCTCGCTACGCTCGTCACGCACGATTTGTGATTGAAGATAGCCTTCAAGTACCTCTCCCTGTTCGGTGTCTAGACGCCAGCTAAACTCACTCTCACGAGCGCTTGCACCTAGGTTAAGGGTGACTTCAACGGGCTCACCATCTCGAACCACAAGCACAGGATCCAACACCTCTTTCTTGTGTTTTTTCTCTGCCGATTTTAGAAGAGTTTCATCATTGGTTGTATCGTAGCCTAATGACGTAAGTAAGTGGCGAATAGTCTCGTCTGAAACTTTCGCTTCATCTCCCCACGCGCTCACGTAGCTGTCGGCAATTCTCGCCATTTCAGCGACTTGTTTTAATGCGTTCTGTTGTTTCATCGCTCTCTCCGAAGGACTGCTTGTACCTTCAAAATGTAGGGTTATTTAACTTGATAAAATGTTCACAGCCAAGGCACGATGCCTTGGCTGTTTATGGTCTCTAATTAGCGTTTCACCGCTTCGAGTTTCCAGATGTTGTTGACGTAATCTCGAATTGAGCGGTCAGAGGTAAACTTGCCAACTAAAGCGGTATTAAGTATCGCTTTTTTCGCCCAACCCGCTTGATCTTGGTATTGCTTGCCCATTGCTTCGTGTGCTTGCACATAAGAGGCAAAGTCGGCCAAACATAGGTACGGGTCACCGCCGTCAAGCAAGCTATCGTAAGTCGCTCGTAGCAAGCCCGGTTGACCTGGCGTGAACTCTTCACCAAGCAATAGATCCAGTGACGCTTTCAGCAGCGGATCGGCATGGTAGTAGTCATAAGGGTTGTAGCCTGACGCTTGCAACGCGACGACTTCGTCGACTTCTAGGCCGAAAATGTAAATATTGTCATCACCGACTTCTTCACGGATCTCAACGTTCGCCCCATCCATCGTACCGATAGTCAATGCACCGTTAAGAGCCATCTTCATGTTACCGGTTCCTGACGCTTCTTTACCCGCTAGCGAGATTTGTTGTGAAACGTCTGCCGCCGGGATAATGATTTCGGCCATGCTCACACGGTAATCAGGAATGAAGACCACTTTCAGCAAATTGCCGATTCGTGGATCGTTGTTGATCTTCTCCGCCACTTTGTTGACCGCAAAAATGATCTCTTTGGCTAGGTGATAACCTGGTGCGGCTTTCGCAGCAAAGATAGCCACGCGAGGAGTGCACTCAAAACCTGGTTCATTGAGGATACGATGATACAAAGACAAGATGTGCAGAAGATCCAAGTGCTGACGTTTGTACTCGTGCAGGCGTTTAATCTGAACATCAAAGATGGCGTTGGTATCAAGATCGATATCCATATTGGTTTTCACCCAATCCGCCAGACGCTGTTTGTTGGCTTTTTTAACCGCCATAAACGCTTGTTGGAACTGCTCATCATTAGCGTATTTAGCAATAGCTTCTAGCATCTCTAGTTTGGCTGGCCATTCAGGACCAATCTTATCAGTGATAAGGTCCGAAAGACCTGGGTTACAGAATTTTAACCAGCGACGAGGCGTAATACCGTTGGTGACGTTATGCAAACGCGTTGGGTACATTTCGTGAAACTCAGGGAAGAGATCTTTTTTGACCAATGCAGAGTGAAGCGCCGCAACACCATTGACCGCATAAGAACCAATCACACAGAGGTTAGCCATACGCACCATGCGGTTGAAACCTTCTTGGATGATCGATAGCTTAGCTTGCTTCTCACCATCACCAGGCCACATAGCACGGACTTGCTGCAAGAAGCGGTGGTTGATTTCAAAAATGATTTCCATATGGCGAGGCAATAGACGTTGAATCAACGACTCTGGCCATGTTTCTAGCGCTTCAGGTAGTAGCGTATGGTTAGTGTAAGCAAAAGTTTGTGAGCTGATTTCCCACGCTTTTTCCCACGATAAACCTTTCTCATCAATCAGGATACGCATCAATTCAGGAATCGCGATTGTTGGGTGAGTATCGTTAAGCTGAATCGTCTCTTGCTTAGGCAGATCCGCAAGGGCAAAACCAGCGGCTTCATGACGACGAAGAATATCACGTACCGATGCTGCTGAGTGGAAGTACTGCTGCATCAAACGTAGCGTCTTGCCTTTCTCGTGGTTATCGTTCGGGTAAAGAACTTTGGTAATGTTACCGGCATCAATCAATGAGTGCTGGGCTTCAAAGTAGTCACCGTTGTTAAAGCTCGCAAGAGAGAAAGGTGCAATCGCCTGACATTCCCATAGGCGCAGTGGATAGACGGTTTCTGACTCGTAACCCACGATTGGTAGATCCCAAGGCATCGCTTTCACAGTCATACCTGGTACCCACTTACGCACTTCACGGCCATTTTCGTACGTGACTTCAACATGACCATAAAAGCCAATTTCTTGCGCAAGCTCAGGGCGAGCAATTTCCCACGGGTAACCTTCAACACCGCGCCACGCGTCTGGTGCTTCTTGCTGACGGCCATCTTTAAATGATTGCTTGAACAGGCCGTACTCGTAGTGTAGTCCGTAGCCCACAGTCGGGAATTCTTGCGCAGCACATGAATCCATAAAACATGCAGCAAGACGACCCAAACCACCGTTACCCAATGATGGATCACGCTCTTCTTCAAGCAAGTCGGTAAGGTTTTGGCCTAGCTCAGCCATTGCGTCAGTGATTTGCTCATACAGACCTAAGCTGATTAAGTTGTTACCGGTTAAGCGACCAATCAAAAACTCAAGCGAAAGATAGTTAACGCTCTTCGCTTTTTGAATTCTAGGATCTTGTTCAGTTTTAAGTAGATCCAGAGTGGTGATTTCTGCTAGAGCTTTGCCCATAGCAAGATACCATTCACGCGTGGTTGCTGTTTCTATCGTCTTTGCGTAAGTCGCGGAAAGGTGCATTTTTACATCGGCTTGAAATGCAGCCTTGTCAAAATTTTTCTGTTGCGTAGGTTTCATTCGAGAAATCTCACTTATTAGTTTTAATCCATCTGTGCCATATCGTGCATGGACAAGCTCAACAAAACATCCTCCCACCAACTGCCCGATTTAGGAGGAGGATATAGGGCGTAGAGGGTGTATTACCCTAGGCTCAGTGATCTAACTCTCAATAAAAATTACCAACGTCTGAGCTCGGGTGATTGAGATCACACCATCAACGAATTTAGCCTAGCTTTGCTGTATTAAAGATACATGTAGCGGGGAGTAAGTATTTGACAAAACTGTTTATCGGATCACATATTGTTTTCCCTTTAACTGCAAATTTCACTATTTCTCGTGCAGATATAGAGCTAAGACACACTTCACAGATAGACATTTAGTGACAGGCATCACAAATATGGGGCGTAGAAGAGAGCAAACTGTGAAACATACGAGAAACCGACCTCTGATCAATAACGGTCGAATTCAATCTCCAGTAATATTCTTGCCAATAAGCAAAAATGAACACCCTGTGCTTCATGTTATCGCTAGCCTCTCCACCGTGTTAGCCGTAACCAGTAGGACAACATTATAGGGATTAAGAAGATGTGGATTCCTTCGAAATTGACGCGCCCTGGCCGACTGCATAACGCCATTGTTAGGCCAAGAGTACTAGATTTACTTCAGCAAGCACCTTTTTACAAATTGGTACTACTACGTTCCCCAGCAGGTTATGGTAAAACCACGATGGCCGCTCAATGGTTGTCTGACAAACCTCATGTTGGTTGGTACAGTCTTGATGAAAGCGATAATGATTCATTCCGCTTTATGAATTATTTACTCCAAGCCCTGAACAAAGCCACCGATGACAGCTGTCCAAACTCACAGAAACTGGCTGAAAAGCGTCAATTTTCATCGCTTCATTCGCTGTTTGGTGAAGTGTTCACTGAGATGTCCAACTTTCATCAAGAGTGTTATTTGGTGCTCGATGATTACCACCTTATTGCTGATGATGAAATTCACGAGGCGATGCGCTTTTTCCTTAAGCATATGCCAGATAACTTGACCCTAGTTGTCACGAGTCGAGCAGCGCCACCACTTGGCACCGCCAACTTGCGCGTACGTGATTTGATGATCGAAATTGGCGATGAATTACTGGCGTTCGATACCGAAGAAACGACACGATTCTTTAATCAACGAGTGAGCGATGGTATTGACGACACCACAGCCAACAATTTACGTAACTACGTTGAAGGCTGGCCGTCAGCACTGCAACTCATCGCCCTGCAAGCTCAACATCAGCATAAAACCTTAGCCCAATCGGCGGAATCTTTTTCACAGTTTAATCACGCTCATCTGTGGGACTATTTGGTTGAAGAAGTGTTTGACTTACTTGATCAAGAGACTCGCCAATTTTTATTGCAATGTTCGGTACTTGACCACTTTAACGATCATCTGGTGTCTGAATTGACCGAGCGCGAAGACGCTCTGAGTATGATTGAATCTCTCAACCGCTTCGGTCTGTTTATTCATCCGCTTGAAGGGGAGCAAAACTGGTACCGCTTCCACAATCTATTTGCTGAATTTTTAGCGCATGAACGTACGGCGCGTATTCCACGTCAAGAAAAAGCCTTGCATCGCAAAGCAGCCAACGCTTGGCTGACTTTATCATCGCCCCATCAAGCACTGCGTCATGCGCAAGAAGCCAGAGACAGCCAGTTAACTGCGGATATTCTTAGTCAATATGGTTGGAAGATGTTTAACAGCGGTGAGCTACAGACATTAGAGAAAGCGATTAACTCTCTGACCTCTGAGCAACTTTATAGCGAGTCGAAGCTGTGCATGTTACAAGCTTGGCTGGCGCAAAGTCAGCATAGATACAATGATGTCGGCGATCTTCTGGCCAAAGCTGACGAGCAAATGGCCAAGCTTAATGTGGTGTTAAGCGCTAAAGAACAAGGCGAATTTAATGCGTTACGCGCTCAGGTCGCCATCAATAAAAATCAACCTGAAAAAGCACTTGAGCTGGCGGAATTGGCATTGAGCCAACTTGATTCCACCGTCTACCGGAGCCGCATTGTCGCGACCTCTGTGGTTGGCGAAGTTAACCACGTACTTGGCCACCTCAGTCGTGCGTTACCTATGATGCAGCAAACTGAAAAATTAGCACGTCAATATCAGGTCTACCATCAGGCGTTATGGGCAATGCTGCAGCAAAGCGAAATCTTAATTGCTCAAGGCTATGTACAAGCGGCGTATGAAGTGCAGGACAATGCCTTTAAGTTGATTGAAGAACAACAGCTTCATCAAGTACCACTGCATGAGTTCTTGCTGCGCGTGCGTGCGCAAATCCTGTGGTGTTGGAACCGCCTCGAAGAGGCAGAAGAATGCGCTTATAAAGGACTTGATGTGCTGGGTAATCATAGCCCAAGTAAGCACTTACATAGTTATTCGATGTTGGCGCGTATTGCGATTGGACGTGGCGAGATAGACAAAGCAGGTAAGTTTATCGACCAGATTGCCCACTTACTCAAACAATCAACTTATCATGTCGATTGGACAGCGAATGCGTCATTGTCGCTGATTTTATTCTGGCAGACTCGCGGTGATCTCGACTCGATCGCGCAATGGCTAGAAACGACAGTTCGACCAGAGCAAGCTTGCAACCACTTCACTCAATTGCAGTGGCGCAACATCGCACGCGCACAGATTGCATTAGGCCTCTTTGAACAAGCGCATGACACGTTAGACTTTATTCAGCAACAAACACAAGAGAACGAACTACTGACCGACAAGAATCGCAACTTGATTGTGGAAGCAGTATTGGCGATTTCCGAACACGATGAAGAACGAGCACACCAAACGCTCAAACAAGCGCTCGAACTGACCAATCAAACGGGAATGCTGGGTAATTTCTTAGTCGATGGTGCCAAAATTGGTCACATTCTTGAGAAACTCAACAACAAGAATGAACTGGGTGATCTAGAGCGCCACCGCGCTCAGCAACTACTCAAAGACATTTCAACCACTCAACGCAGCAGCTCTATCCACTTTGATGAAGAGTTTGTGGAGAAACTGGTCAATCACCCCAATATTCCTGAGCTGGTGCGCACCAGCCCGCTGACTCAACGCGAGTGGCAAGTACTGGGTCTTATCTATTCTGGTTTTAGTAACGAGCAGATCGCCCAAGAGTTAGATGTCGCCGGTACTACGATCAAAACGCATATTCGTAATCTGTATCAAAAACTCAATATCGCCAACCGCAAAGAAGCGATTAAAACCGCAGAAAACTTACTGCAACTGATGGGCTACTAACCGCTCATCGTCATCAAGCAAGTACTCTAAGCGCAAGGCTCTACGCTTGCGCTTTTGCTCAATCATCAGAAATACACGTACCAAAACGTAAAAAAGCGCCTAACTGGCGCTTTTTTTAAATCTTGTCTCGATTAGAACTTCTTCGGAGCGTAACCTGTCATCGCTTCAAGCTTCAGCTCTTTTCCAAGTTTAGTCGTTGGGTGTACAACCACTAACCCTTTAACCGATTTTTTCAACTTGCCCATGTCCGCTTGTTCAGCTTTGGTAATTGGACGAGAAAATGGCATATCAGTCAGAGTTTTACCCTCTTTGCTGATGTCATAGTTCTGTTTGTGCTTCATGGCACTGGCTTTTTTGTTGAGCTTTTCTATTTCGTCAGTAAATTTGCTGATCATGTCCTGATCACCACGACCTTTGGCAGCCTCCAATTTGCGCTGACAAGTATCAATGCGATTATGTAGGTTTTGTAATTCTTGCTTAAGGCTCATGGTTTTACTCTTATTGGAAACAGAAAAGGTCGGCGAGTGTAGCATAAGCCTGCTGACACTTCCCTAATTATAATCAACTTTAGCTAGGTTAGCGTGACTCCGCTTTTGTCGCAACCAACCAGCAATTTAGCCACTGTTGTGTCACGATGAAGTCTATTGATGCCGTCAACAACTTCGCGGCAGTAATGATGAGTGAATAGAGTGAAAACGGCGCAACCGTGGCAAACAGTTGGCATCATTACTTAAACGCCAGTCACTGATCAATAGTCTTGATTAATGCGTAATAATGGCAAAGGAGTAATGATGATCAAACTAACAATTTTCTACGACGGCCTTTGTCCGCTTTGCGTTAAAGAGATGAACTCGCTGTATCGTCATGACAAAAACCACGCCATTAAACTGGTTGATACCCAGAGCAGTGATATGCAGCACTACCCTGCTATCGATAAACACCGTGCAGGGCAAATTCTGCATGGATTAAAACAGGACGGTGAATTATTACTTGGGCTTGATGTGACTTATTATGCTTGGAAGCTGGTCGGAAAAGGCTGGCTATACGCACCACTGCGCTGGTCCGTGGTCAAACCACTAGCCGACTGGGCTTACCTTAAGTTTGCACGCAATCGTTATCGATGGTCTAAGTTGCTGACAGGTAAAAGTAAATGTGAAGGCGGTCAATGTTCTCGCTAGATAGTACTAATGTCTAGTAACGAAGCATAACAAATCTCTCAAGACTCACAGTCATTAGTCGATAAATTGGCTAATCTTAATAGATAAACTTTGGGTCTATTAAGATAAATCCAATTACTAGGCTGGCTATCTGGGCATTCATTCCAGGCACGAAGCCACATTGTACTAATTACAGGACGTTTGTATGATTCTTTCTATTCGTAGCCGCCTTTACATTTTGGCTCTCGTTCCGCTGCTTGTGATGACCATAGGTATGCTGGGTGTCACTTACCTCAAAACCAACGAGCTCAACGCTCAACAAATCGAAGTTACTCGCTCAAATATGATGAGTATGAAGAAAGAGGAACTGAAGAACTATATTCAAATGGCCAAATCCGCCATCACTCCTTTCCTACAACGTGGCGCTTCGCTAGAAGAAGCATTACCAACCATTAAGACGCTTGAGTATGGTGACTCTGGCTACGTGTTTGGTTACGACTCAAAAGGGGTCCGTGTTGCTGTAGGTAAAAGCGACAAGGGCGTTGGAGATAACTTTTGGAACTTACAAGACAAGCAAGGTAATTACCTTATCCAAGACTTACTCCGTAACGCCAAAACGGGTGATTTTACCACTTACTATTTTCCGAAGCCGGGCCAAACACAAGCGCTACCTAAACTGAGCTACTCGATATTTATTCCTGAATGGGACCTGATGCTTGGCACGGGGTTCTACACCGATGACATCGATGCGATTGTGGTAGAAATGGAACGCTCCACAACCAGCGCACTACAGACGACACTCTCAGCGATTGTGGTTTTCTGTCTGGTGATCGCAGCACTTGTCGCCGTATTCGCGGTTGCGGTCAACCGCACCATCATGAAGCCGCTAGAAATGTTTGATAAGTCCATCAGCTCTTTTGCCAGCGGCGATGCCGACCTTACTGCACGCATGGACGATTTCAAAGCACCCGAGTTTTCCAAACTAAGTAGCAACTTCAATGCCTTTGTTTCAAGCCTGCAAACCATAATTCGCAGTGTCAGCGACGTGGGTCAACAAGTGGTTTCTGAAACCAATAACATGTCGATGCGTGCAGCGAAAGTGGACGAATTGGCTTCTGGTCAGCGAGAGGAAACCGAACAAGTCGCCACTGCGATGACTGAAATGACCACCACAGCAAGTGAGATTTCCAACAACGCCAGCCAAGCGGCTGACTCAGCCAAACTGGCAGATGACAACGCCAAAGAAGCGCAAAACATAGTGAACTCTGCGGCTCAGTCAGTCGAAGCCTTAGCACAAGAAGTCTCGCAAGCGAATGGCGTTGTTTCTCGCCTAGAGGGTGACGTACAAAACATTTCATCATCTCTGGCAGTGATTCAAGATATTGCCGAGCAAACTAACCTACTGGCATTGAACGCAGCGATTGAGGCGGCAAGGGCAGGTGAGCAAGGGCGTGGATTTGCGGTCGTTGCCGACGAAGTCCGTAAGCTTGCTAGCCGAACGCAAGATAGCACTGGTGAAATTCACCAGATGATTGAACAGCTCAAAGCCGCCTCTGACGATGCAGTGAAAGCGATGGAATCAAGCCAAAAACGCGGCGAAACCACGGTTGAAGAAGCAAACTCAGCGGCAAGAGCGTTGGTTAAAATTCAAGAATCGATCGGCACCATCATGGATATGAACTCGTTGATCGCAACCGCAACTGAAGAACAGAGTTTGGTTGGTCAAGAAATTTCCCAGCGTGTGGTGGTCATTTCAGACCAAAGTTTGCAATCAGCAGAACTTGCCAATGAAAACCGCGCTGGTAGCCAAGAGCTTAACCAAAGAGCAAATGAACTCTACGAGCTCGTTGATCGTTTTAAAGTGTAAACAACACCTAACTAAAACGAATAAGCCCGCTAAAAAGCGGGCTTTTTGTTATGCCAATTCAGAACACAAATCCGTCTTGCTGACCCGATATCACAACAGGCTGGGTTTTTCTCGAACAGAACTGAGTCACACAACAAAGACACCCTGAGGTGTCTTTTATCTTTAATTTAATCCAACCACACTTTAATCCAGTCGCAGTGTCACACCAGAGTAGGTATTGTAGCCACGGAGCATAACATGATAGGTCGTGCCCGCTTGCGCCGCAATACGGCACTGCTCGGCATTACCACTGCGGTATGGGCGGCAATCGTAACTGCTGGTTGTTGGTTTGCTTCCCGCTTTAACATACAGGTCTGCATCACCACTACCACCAGAAATAGTAACGGCCACATTTGAAGCGCTATCGACCGTAAAGGTGTAGAAGTCCTCAGAACCGCGATTACCGCTTAGTCCGCTTAACGGGACACCTTTTTCAAGGACTTTACCAGTAGGTGGCGTTACGCCACAATCAGCATTCACACCAACGGTACTGAACGCGGCCTTCACATCGGCAACGTTATAACCGAAGTCTTGCGCGGCCTTGGCGACGCCACATGCGCCTGCATCAAAGGTACTGTTTGGTGTCCAATAGAGTTGATTCGCCAAGGTAAAGATTTCGAAGCCTTTGCGTACCCCCCAACCCGATTTATTCGCAAGCAAATAAAAGGCTCGGTTGTAGACACCACTCGAGTAATGCACATTTAAGCCGTTATAATACTGAGAGGCATTGTCGATTGAGCGGCCATCTTTTGATGGTTGATCGAAGTAACGCAAACCACCTTCAGATTTGAAAATATCCGCCCCGACAACCCAGTCAACGGAGCCTTTCATGTAGTATTCTGCCGCTTCACCGGCAATATCAGAGAACGCTTCGTTCATACCGCCTGACATATTTTGATATACCAAACCCGAGTTTTGCTCAGTAAAACCGTGGCTTACCTCATGAGCGCTGACATTGATATCGACCAATGGGTAGAAAGTATCTTTACCGTCACCAAATGTCATTGATGAACCATTCCAAAAGGCATTTTCATAGTTAGTGCTGTAATGAACTCGCATGGTTAACTGGAATGACAACGGTGAGGTGTCCATCCAATCTTGGTACATGTCGAATACAACTTTACCAAAGTAATGAGCATCATTGAGCGGCGAATAAGCGCCGTTAACATACTGGTAATCATTGTAATTGGTCCCATCAGGACAATCATAACTGAACGCAGAGCTTCCCGAGGTGCCATTGTTCAAGTTAACCGTTTTTACTGCACTGTTATTCATGGTACAGGTCGTGCCAGTTTTATTGACAATAAAGCCTGGATAGTCAGTGCCATAATCATAACGACCAGTCTTAAGGTTGCCTCCAGGGCCAGTGCCTGAAGCGTCTGCATGATTAAGACCATCCCAATGCTCAATCACCTCGCCTGTCATGGCATTAATAAAGTAAAAAGGGCGTTCAGGCTTTTCTGCCGCGACAAAGAAGTCGACCATATAAACCATCTGAGCGGTTTGATTTTGGTCTAGCCTTACCATCAATTTGGCGTTTTGATTTTCTACTCTAGCCGCACTCAATGATTGTGCTTGATAATCACTAACCGCAGCCGCAATCGCTTGTTTGTGATCAAGTGAGGGGCTTAAGGTTGTGATATCCGAACTGATGCCCTGCGCCATGGTGCCAAACACTTGACTGAGCTGATCTTTACTCACCGTTGCAACTACTGAGGTGTCAAACACGGGCACACCACGGTGGGTCTGTTGGTAGCGAACTTTGGTCTTGCCATTGGGTAGAACAACTCGTTTAACCTCAGCAAACCCCGTTTCTACTGGGGCCACACTGTTCGACTGCGCCTGTAAACTTTGTTGTAATAGCGCACTATCGTTGACCTGGACCATTTCTGCAGCATTAGCCGTGACAGTGATAGACGTACCTAGAATCGCTGAAATCATCCAGCTTAATTGACGTTGTTGGTTCATTATTCAATCCTGTAATTATGAAACTCCTTCTTCCCAACCGCTACATAGGAAGCATTTCGCGACATATCGCCTCAATAACATGGAAGATAATGATGAAAACGAACAACTAAGCCGTAGAAATACTTTATACAGAATGTCATTTAAAATTTACGTAAGTGGCTGAAATTAAAATATGGCAAGATGACTGGGCAAGTTTTGGTCATTACAAAGCAGCAGGTTAGATACTATTGATAAAGTTGCGTGGTATTTTTTTGACACAGTTTTATCATCAATAATGCTGAGATCTAAATCAAAAGTTTAGTTTTTCAATTGCAGGTTTACAGTACGCAATAATCAAGCGAATTGAACGATCTAAAACTAAAAAACGCTCCCACCAGTGAGAGCGTTGTCAATTAATGTTGAAAGCAACGAATTATTTTATGCCATATTTAGCGAGTATTTTATCAAAGGTGCCGTTTGTTTTGATTTCCGCTAAGCCTTTATTAAACGCCTCGATATACATCTGATGATTTGGGTTAGCCAGTCCCGAAGTGACATGAAGCGGATTAACCGATAAGGCATTGTCGGTAAACTCGAAGTCACCGAGACTCATGCCTGCACCCGACAGGGTTGATTTTGCAACCAGCTCGTCTTCTAGAGTTAAGTCAATGCGTTTCGCTAACAGCTTCTTCGCGTTACCGACCAAATCATTCGCTTCAGGCTTGTTAAAGTTACTCGCCCCTAAAAACGCATCACCATAACCATAATTGCGGATAATCCCGACCGTTTTCCCATTCAAACTATCCATGCCACTGTATTCAAAACTATCGCCTGCGCGTTTAATGAACTTGAGTGAGTTTTCCAAGTAAGGATCACTGTAACTTAAAAACGAGGTTCTTTCGGTGGTATACCACGTCGCCACTAACACATCGACTCGGCCCTCTTTGACCTCGTTTAATGCTCGAGTCCAAGGCATAATTTTAAAATCGAGCTGATGTCCCTGAGATTTAAACGCTTCCGTTAGAATTTCGACAGAAACACCGGGGCTCGCTTTGTCTTTTTGAACAAAAGGCGCCCATGGGTCTTGTGCGGCCGTAATTGTTGCCGCTTGAGCTAGGAATGCGACAAGGGATCCAAACACTAATATCAATAAACTTCTCATAACGTATCCTCTATTGAATGGCTAAGTACGGAATTTCGCCATATGGTTGGCGATATTCTGGCTTAGACTGAGTACTTCTTCCGTCCGTTTAGCATTAGTCGTCGCACCAGACGAAACATCATTGGTCGCTTCCGACGCTTCAACAATTGCCTGACTTATCTCTTCCACAGCCATTCGTTGCTCATCTGTCGCTTGCGAGATTTGGCCGCTTCTATCGGAAATAACGGCAATGAGATTCTGGACCTCATTCACCGAAACTTGCGATTCACTGACTCGAGAGGCCGTCTGCTCAAGAAGTGTGGCAATACGAGTTAACTCATCTTCAACTGATTTGGTTGCGCCACCAAGCGCAGAAATGTTTTTTTGAATCTGCTCAGTCGACTGACTGGTTTTCACCGCAAGGTTCCGCACTTCATCAGCCACAACCGCAAATCCACGCCCTTGATCCCCTGCCCTTGCAGCCTCAATGGCGGCGTTCAGTGCTAACAAGTTTGTTTGCTCAGAAATATCATTGATGACATTCAGCACTGTCGTTATTTTTTCCCCCTCCTCAATCAAGATATGCATTTCTGCATTGACGTGATTCATCTCTTCACGCATGTTGATGATTTCATTGGCGGAGTGTTCAATCGACTGGTTTACATCCAAAGCCAAAGTCGTTGCAGTTTGAGCTTGCTGCGCGGTTTCTGCTGCGGTGTCAGCCACGGTAGAAACCGATTGATTCAACTCAGTGGCTGCAGCGGCTACGGTGGTAAGCTGATGCTTTTGCATCTCTAATTTTTCCGCATTGATCCGTGCGGTTGAGCCGTTGGCCGATGCTCTCTCGCCCAACGCTTCCGAAGATAAATTTACATCTTGCACTATCTGCCTTAAGGACTCAGTGAAGCTGTTAATCCCTTCAGTAATGGCATTGAACTCTCGGTATTTAGCTGGGGCAAGTTTATTGGTCAAATCGCCATCACCAGATGCCAGATCTTTAATCACATCAGTAAGTTGTGCTATTGGTCGAATCACCGTCATCGATAGTACGACAACAATAACCACAGATAAGACGATATCGAGCACGACAAGCTCAATAATGTTGGTTTTAAGCGAGTCAGCGAGCTTAGTGTCTAAAGCATGGGTATCAAAGTAAACCACAACACTACCTACCGCGTTCTCTTCTCCGTATTCAACAAAAGTGAGATCCGCCTTGATACTGTTATCGATTGAGTAAGCGCCCTTGTTCTCAACATCAATGGTTTCGCGCTCTTCACCAGTACTAGTTTGCGTAAGGAACAGTAGATCACTGCCCTCATTATCAATCAACCGAATCGCCGATATTTCCGGGAGCTTAAGTTCGGCTGAAATGGATACCTTGGCTGACTCTAAATCGAAGTCCCAGACCGATTTAGGTAGACTAATCATCATCCGCTGAGTGGTATTTTCTACCGATTGTTGTAGCTCTGTCGTCAGGTCTTCTTTAAAACCTTGATACTTAATGAATGCAGAAATCAGCAATACAAAAGTTAGCGCGATAATCACTTGGATAAGAAAGACTAATTTTAAACTTTTCAAAACTGATCCCTTTCATTTTTAAGACCGATAATAAAAAGGTAGTTATTGATTGATTAATAATCAACAAAAGGACCAAATGATACTTAGATCACACTTAATAATTCATTTTGAAGAAAGAGAGGATGAGGCTTGTCACGCGGATGCAGGTTGGTATTTATTGAGCATTTTCTCCATCGACTCTAGTTGAAATGGCTTAGCTAACACGTCAACAAAGCCTTGTTCCAAGTAGCGCTGTACGTCACTGTCAAAGGTATTGGCAGTCAAAGCGATGATGACCGATTCAGGGGCAAGCGACTGTTGTTGTATATGAGCCAAGGCTTGTAAACCATCCATGACAGGCATTTGAATGTCCATAAAGATAATATCGAACCGCTCATCTTTGAGTCGTTGTAAACATTCTTGACCATTGTTGACCGTTTGCCAATGTACTCCAAGGGTAGATAACATCTTGGTCGCGACCAGTTGATTAACCCGCATATCTTCAACCAACAGTACTTTCAAGTTCGGATCGATTTGAAATAACGGGCTCGCCATACTAGGCGACGACGTACCGCGCATCGCGACCAACGAAGCAATCAAGCTAAATTGGTCATAAGGTTTATTGAGTTTGAATAAAAGCTGCCGTTCGGGCAACGTCGTTTGAACATCGGCAATCACTAACACTTGATCATCTTGCTGACGAGAGGCCAATGCCAGCCCAGCCTCAAGCACAGCTTCATCACTGTGGTAGTAAACCGTTAGCTGGCCATCAGGATCAAACAGGCCAAGTTGGGTTAACTCGGACGAAATGGCTTTCTGCACGTTGATGTTATGCGCCACCACTCTAACGCCTAGCGACTTAATATGTTCATCCACAATGGCTTGACGCTCAACCACCTCAACCGGAATGTTAATGATGAACTCTGTGCCTTGTTGAGGTTCACTGGTTACCGTCATTTCTCCGTTCATCAACTGCACCAATGAGCGACAAATTGATAGACCTAAGCCACTACCTCCATATTCTCGGGTAATTGAATCATCCGCTTGGGTAAACTCGTCAAATACCTTATCGAGCTGCTCTTCAGTCATTCCAATCCCTGTATCTTTAATCCTGATACTAAGTAAGTTGAACTCACTCAGGGAGAGATGAATCTCAACCAAACCTTGACTCGTGAATTTCACCGCGTTGTAACTAATGTTATTGATGACCTGCAGCAATTTAGTTTGATCGGCTTTGATCTGAACATCGTCGACCAAATCAGTGGTGAACAGCACTTCAACTTGTTGTTTAGTCATCTCAACGAAAATCGTTTTTGCAGCCGTAATCAATTCGCTAATGGCAAAGGTTTCTATCTCTAGCTTCGCCCTACCTTGTTCTATTTTGCTGATATCCAATACGCTATTAATCAACTTAAGTAAGTGCTTACCTGAACTATTGATTAAAGCGGTGAAATTTCGTGTCTGCTCATCTGATGAAAGATAATATTCTTTCTGACTCAGGCCAATAATGGCATTAAGTGGGGTACGCATCTCATGCGACATATTGGCAAGGAAACGGGCTTTTGTCGTGGCGCTTTGTTCAGCAAGGCTTTTGGCCTCTTCCATCTCTCGCGTCTGCCGTTTAAGGTTAAAACTCAGTCTTCGTTGATCGAGATACATCCAAGAGATCACGCCCACCATCAATAAAGCGCAAACCAAAATAACCGCTAAATAGACATACTGACTGTTGTGTAGGCTCTCTTTTTGCAGCACAAACTGCATCTGATTTTTTTGCACTTCGGAGACAAAATTGGACAAGTAGGCGTTAAAACGGTCATAAAGACCATCTAACTGGATTAAGGTATTATTGAGCAGAGATTCATTATCGAGCGTAATCGCATCAATACGCGTAAATGTGCTTTCCAGCTCAGCGACAAGTACCGCGAGCCGTTTTACTTCACCATATTGTTCATGGACTTTTATGGTTCTAGTCGAACGAAAGTCTTGTAAAATACTCGACTTATAAATGCGTGATTTAAACTTCAATTGTGCCAATGACTGACTGGAAGGGGCTGCCTTATAGCTGAGCATTTCACTTTTGATTGTTAACAGCTTTACTTTGACTCCAAGGTTATTATTCACAATGGTGACATAGGGCTGAGGCGCGATGTTACGGATCTCGGTTATCGAATAAGAGAAATAAGCAATCATCACCAAGATCACAGCACAGATAGTGATCACTATCGCGACAAACGACCCCTTTTGAGCCCAGCGAGCTTGTTGCTTATCACTACTCAACCACAATTTCCCTCACTTGCCACACCGACAAGCTGTAGTAAAAATCGTTTCTAAGTTCAGGAAAGTCACTAAACGGAAAGACAACAAAGAACGGCCCTTTATCATCTAACGTCATTTTTTGGCCATTTTCATGCGTCGCCAGTATCACTTGATACTTTTTGATATCGCTTATCGGAATAGAAACCATATAGTCATCCCATGCTATGACTTTGACCGACTCTCCTTGCGCCCCCACCTTGTCCAATAAACTTGCCAAGTATGGCCCTTTATACTCAACAATATCTTCAACGACATGATTATTGGTTCGAATTACCCCCATCTCAAGTTGAGATAGCATCGGCTCATCGAACTCAACGCCAGAGTTTGAGTTTGATTGGTTAATATTACCGGAGACCCACAACAAGGTGTCTTCTGTTGGACTTGATAACGCAAAAGCTGCCACAGGAGTGAAAAGCCATATCGCCACAAAGGTGATTAAAGTCTTTTTTATCATGTCATTGCCTATTATTAAATTCACAACTCTGTTATCACAACAAAGTGTTAAGTTAATAAAAGTATAGACATAAGAAAGTAGGAGTTAAAAAATCATTCGATAGCAGAGGTAAGCTATCAATTTCACCGGCGGGAAAACTGCCACCATACTACTCACCACAAAGCAATTATCACAAAGCAATCACCACAAAGGAGCCATTATGAGAAAATTTATGATGCTTGTTATTACAGCGCTAACGCTGGTGACGAGCTCTGCCTTTGCTTCTGAGCGCGCTGAGAAGGGTTGGCAATGGATAGATCAAGGTGCCATAGTCGTAGATGTAAGAACCCCATCAGAGTTTAATCACGGACATTTAGACAGCGCCATTAACTACCCACTATCAGAACTCGAACAGCACTTCGCTACTATTGAAAAAAGTACCGCAATTGTGTTGTATTGCCGCAGCGGTAATCGCTCAGAACAAGCGTATCGGTATCTTAAAGCTCAAGGCTTTAGCAATCTGCATAATGCCGGTGGTCTCAACGAATTGCTTAAAACTAAGCCATAGCTTTGATTGGCCTAATTGAATAAAAAAAGCCAGAAATTAACTCTGGCTTTCCCTACAGTGTGAGGCGACTACTGAACACATTCTGATTCAGGGACGTATTCCAACAGGTCTCCTGGTTGGCAATCTAAATGCTCACATATCGCTTCTAGGGTCGCAAGCTTAACGGCTTTAGCACGACCATTTTTCAAAATCGATAGGTTTTGCTCAGTGATGCCAATCTTTTTAGCGAGCTCATTTGAACGCATCTTCCGTTTTGCTAGCATCACATCAAGATTTATAACAATAGCCATTGATCTTCCATTTAAACTGTCAGCTCACTCTCTTCTCTAAGCTCTGCTGCTCTTTCCATTACAACAGCAATCACTCTGACAACCAAACCTATGATCATCATGGTGATATCCGCATCATTGACTTCAAGCGAGAAGTACCACTGATCACCATTGTACGATAAGGCGAGACTCAAAAGCACGTCTTGAATCACTTCAACAAACGGGGTTGCAATCAACAGGTAACTCAACTTTTTGTAGCAAAGAGCATTTTGACGCTCGAAGATAGCGCCTTTCTCATACAGGCGAAATAACACGATAAGTTGCCACAACATCGCCATGGTTAGCAAGGTCGATAGCATACTCGGCACAAAACCGACCAAAGCGCGAGTCACGGTTAGTGGCAAAGTGACCTCAACCGGAAAAGTAGCATTAAACCACTCGGCATCAAACAAGGTGGCACCAAACCAAAACGATGTATTTAACACAGCGACAAATATCAGCGAAAACCAAAAAAGAGCCAATAACTTACGGCTAAAGCCGCTGATTGATGAGTGTGACATAAAGACCTCAAACAGTACTAGATTGGCCATCATCATAACCATTACCCTTAAAACAAACAATAATAATTTATCGTTTTACGATAAGTTTTTATTGCATTTTATTTTCGATAGATTTAGTTTAGCTATCAATTCCTGTCCAATCATTCAATATCAAAGAGGTTTAAGCCGTGATAAACCGTCCACTAGTGGTAGCCCTGATCAGTTTGTTTTCCAGTAGCGCTTTAGCGAGCGATCTGTTTATTCATTCATTAGAACAACAGCATAAACTGCACAACTTACCCATTCAGCCACGCGCCGATCATTTCAATAGCACACCAAATTGGCATAATGAAAAAGACTGTGATCGCATTAGTAGTCGCCCGTTTTCTGGATCGGGTATTCCAACTCACGTCAAGACGGACTGCTATGAGACGCACTATCCAAATGACAAGTTACGTACTTATACGAAATCTGGCAGTGATGGAAGTGTCGGATTTGGCTTCAGTTACGATTTTGAGTAACCGCAAGATATAAGTAGAGAAGTGTCAAAGGGTTGATGCCAAAACATCAGCCCTTTTTAAAAAGCGGTAGAAGTAGGAACACTCATCACTGATGCATCACAGAGCTCAGGTGCGAGCACACCCAAGACACGATTAGCCGTTTTGACGACGCATATTGTCGAGAATGATCCCGGTCGCCATCGCGACATTAAGAGACTCTGCGCCACCAAAGGCTGGAATGGTAATTTTATCGGTGACATATTGAGCCGCTGATTGACGAACACCATGAGACTCACTCCCCATCAACAAGATACCTTCAGCAGCAAATTGCGTTTTATGTACGCTTTCACCTTCAAGGAACGCCCCGTAAACCGGTAGATCTGACTGCTGCAGATAAGCGGGTAAATCCAACTGACTGACCGTCACTCGGCCAAAGCTGCCCATGGTAGCGCTGATCGTTTTCGGGTTATACGGGTCGGCACAGTCGGTACTGGCGACTATATGCTTAATGCCATACCAATCTGCAACACGAATAATGGTACCTAAATTACCAGGGTCAGAAACCCCATCCAATGCAATCATCAAACCTTGCGCTTTTGGCACTTCAACCTGAGGTATTTCCACCACGGCAATCGCCGCATTGTTGCTAACTAACGTACTGGCTTTGGTCAACTCATCCAAAGACGCTTCAATACACTCAAAGTGAAGCAATGGGCGGTGCTCGGCTAAAAATTCTGCGGTGGCAAAAAGTTGCTTTACCGTGAGGGTACTATTCACCAGCTCAAGAACGTTTTTCTCGCCTTGGACCAAGAATAAACCCTGCGCCTTACGCTGTTTCTTTTGGCCTAAAGCACGAAGTAATTTGAGTTGGTTTTTCGAAATCATAATATGTCCACGGTATGAGGGCTGGCAAATTAAAGCGCGGCAATTATAGAGTAAAGCCCCTCAGAGCTAAAGAGGCACAAACATAGAACTACCGCCCAGATTGAACCAAATCGATTATTTTGACGGCCTTTTCGAAGTGATCCAGTTGATGGGTCTCAATCCACCAGCTTGCCGCTTCCATAAGTAATTTGGGATCATCATTCTTATTGGCGAAAAAAGCGTAAAAAGAGACGCCGACGTTGTCTCCCTTTTGTTCAATTTTCTTTTGACACACCTTCAGGATTTTTTCTCGTAGTGAATCGCGCATTGTCTTTCCTAATTTGCACTGTAAATCAAGACAGTAGCGCGTTTTTTACTCAATCACCATTCAAGATTATCGCCGTCAGTAGCTTTGTACATAACGCGACTGGATAATTCGTAGACTTTTTCCGACCAAGACGATCGTAACCGCCCCAATCAGCACTGGAGAAATCAAAAAACTCCAACTCTGGCCAGCAAGCATAATCAGAATCGGGTTGGCTCCTGCTGGCGGATGAGTCGTTTTTGTCAGCAGCATCACACTAACGCCCAATCCCGTTCCTGCGGCAAGCGATAAGGGCGAAACCGAAAAGAACTCAACAAACACCACGCCAATCAATGCAGTAATCATATGACCGACAATGACATTTTTAGCTTGAGCTAGCGGGCTATCTGGCACACCAAACACCAATACCGCCGTCGCACCAAATGGCGCCATTAGCAGCGCTACATCGTGTAAGCTCGCTTCGACTATTGAGAGTAAACCAATAGCAAGCGCGGCGCCAAAGCCCGCCACCAACGCCAACATTTTATTATTCATGCACACCTCCAAAAAAGTAGACCACTCTGTCTACACAAAACAAGATAGACAAGTCGGTCTACTTTTGTCAAGATATGTCGCAATGATGAGGGAAAAACATGAGCAAAAAACGGCAACTACTGATAGATACGGCGTTGGATCTCTTTTATCATCATGGCGTAAAAACTATTGGTATCAATGAGATAATTAAAACTTCAGGCGTAGCAAAACGCACGCTCTACAGCCATTTTGCTAGCAAAGAAGCGTTAATCGTTGCCGCACTTACGCAACGTCATCAACGGTTTATGGCATGGTTAGATTCGCGATTAGCAGAGACAAAATCAGATCACGACGTGATAGAAAAGCTATTCACTGGATTAGGCGGTTGGTTTGCAGGCCAAGAGGCCGAGCTTGGCAATTTCAGAGGCTGTTTTTTTATCAATACCTCAGCAGAATTTAGTGACCACGATAGTGATATTGCCCAATATTGCGCTTATCACAAAGACGAGGTACGCAAGCTCATTGCAGCGAAACTCTGTGGCCAAAAGCCTTACCTACTTGATGCGGTTTGCCTGATGAAAGAAGGCGCGATCACGACCGCTTACATGACAGGCCAAACTACATCGATCACCGACAACGCAATAAAAATATTAACTCGGTTATAAAAAAAGCGCCTCAACAATGAGGCGCTACAATCACTCAGCGTCGTTACACCTGATATTCAGGGTAGTCCACCAGCCCTTGCTCTGCTCCACCAAACAGTGTGGCGGGATCGTGCGTTGCCAATGGGTAATCGTGTTTAATCCGATTAGGCAAATCCGGGTTAGCAATAAACGGACGACCAAAACCGATCATATCCGCGAGACCGTCATTAATCGCTTGAGCCGCTTTATCACTGTCGTAACGTCCGGCATAAATGATCGTGCCCTGATAAGCTTGTCGAATCGCTTGCTTAAACTCTATCGGCGTCTCTGGTGCATCATCCCAATCGACTTCAGCAATATGCAGATAAACGACATTGAGTTTATTGAGCAGTGCTGCGGCCGCTGTGTACGTCTCTACTGGCGTTTTATCAACCGTACCATTGAGTGACGTGAATGGAGCCAGGCGCACACCAACGCGATCAGCGCCAATAGCATCGGTCATCGCTGCTACGACTTGAGCCAAAAAGCGCAGACGATTTTCAATCGAGCCGCCGTATTCATCAGTGCGGTTGTTCGCTTCTGAGTCAATGAACTGGTTGATCAAATACCCATTCGCGGCATGCAACTCAACCCCATCAAACCCAGCTTCAATCGCATTAAGCGCAGCTTGGCGGTATTGCTCGATCACCTCTTGGATATCTTGCTTGCTCATTTCACGCGGTTCAACCACATCGACAAAGCCGGGCTCTTGTTGGCCATTGTCGACAAATACTTTGACGTTCTGCGCTTTCAGTGCCGAAGATGAAATCGGTCGCTCGCCACCGGTATTATCAGGGTGCGTAACTCGCCCTACATGCCACAATTGCGCAAAAATAGTGCCTTGCTTGGCATGCACGGCATCGGTAACTTTTTTCCAACCAGCAATTTGCTCTTCAGAATAGATACCAGGTGTCCACGCGTACCCTTGACCTAACGGCGAAATCTGCGTGCCTTCGGCGACGATTAAACCTGCGCTTGCACGTTGGGCGTAGTAAGCCGCCATCATGTCGTTGGCGCAATTACCCGGCTGAGTGGCACGAGAGCGTGTCATTGGTGGCATAACAATACGGTTTTTTAGTTCAAGCTTACCTAATTTAATCGGCTGAAATAGTGCATCTTTCATCATTTATTCCTCATCATTTGCTTGCTTGAATCCACTCATCTGATTGCCATCAGGCTCGGAAGATAAACGCAATCGGGCTCGCACCATGGTAGTGTTGGTATCAATCTTACCTTCTGCCACCAATGGCACTGTGTTACATCGTGCAGCTAACATAACGCCTGACTGACTAGTAGTGAAATTATGGTTTTTTATAGATTCGATAATAAATTGTTATCATTTTCGTCCGCTCAGAGAATATTGGCGGCGGTCTCAATTCAACGCTGTGCAATCACCGAGCGTCAGTCCCCATGGTATACTGGTTAGCCGATTGATTAGAAAAAACCGAGCATGGAAATGACGCTGACAAAGGCATGGAAACCGATAAAGTGGGTGTTAACCGATGTTGATGACACATTGACTTGGCAGGGCAAACTACCACCAGAAACGCTGTTGGCGTTGAACAAACTGCAGCAAAATGGCATTAAGGTTGTCGCCGTAACGGGCGCGTGTGCAGGTTGGTGCGATCATATCGCCCAGTTGTGGCCAGTCGACGCTGTTTTGGGTGAAAATGGTGCCTTTTGCCTAGAGAAAAAAACGCCCGGCATTACGCTTACGTCCTCAGTACCACTAGACGAGATGCGCGCAAGCCAAGCGAAACTCAAACAACAAATAGACATGATTTTGACTCGCTTTGTCGAAGTGAACCTCACCTTAGATCAAGCGTACCGACTGTGTGAGGTTGCTATCGATATCGGCCAAAATCGACCGCCTCTCAACAGCGAAATCATCGATCAAATCGTTGCTCACATTCACGCTCTTGGTGCTCATGCAACCGCAAGTTCCATTCACATCAATGCTTGGTATGGCGATCATTCAAAGCGTGTCAGTAGTGTTGAGTTTTTGCGTGCTCAAGGCTTATCACACCAAGACATTCTCACCCAGTGCTGTTACGTCGGAGATTCGCTCAATGACCAACAAATGTTTGAGTCTTTACCACTAACGGCCGGGGTCAAAAACATCGAACACTATTGGCATAAACTCGACCACAAACCTAGTGTGGTCATGAACCAGTGTGGCGGTTATGGATTTGCTGAGTTTGCTGACGCGTTATTGGCTTTAAAGCAAGCATAACTTCGATAACAAGCCACCATCAATACCTCACACTCTTAATCAAGAAAAAGAAACGGCGCTTGGCCGTTTCTTCGCTTGGAAGGAAGCTTAAATCAATTTTTTGCGTACTTGCACAACCAGTGCTTCTGCTAATAACACCACCGCAAAAATACTCAAGAGCACCATCGCTACTTTTTGCCATTCGAATAAGTTTTGCGCATCATTGAGCACCACACCAATACCCCCCGCACCCACTAAGCCAAGAACCGCTGACTCCCGTACGTTGATATCCCAACGAAACAGAACAATCGAGAAAAACGCAGGGATAACCTGTGGCCAATAGCCTTTGAATAAAACACTGCCCCACGATGCCCCCGTGGCTTTAAGTGCTTCAATCGTGCCCATATTGACCTCAGCAATCGCTTCGGCCAGCAATTTGCCAACAAAACCGACACTTCGCACTGCAATGGCCATGATTCCGGCCAGCACTCCTGGGCCAAATAGAGCAATAAACAACAGCGCCCATACCAAAGAGTTCACCGAGCGTGATGAAACCAGAAACACCTGCGCTATCCAGTTCAGCGTTTTACTTGGCATAATATTCGGCGCATTTAACAACGCCAAAGGAATCGCCATCAATAAGCTAAATAACGTCCCTAACGTCGCAATATGCAAGGTTTCAATCAGCGCTGCGTGAATGGTTTCAGGGTAAAAAGCGTAATCAAGCGGCACCATGCGACTAAACATATCGGCAAACTGCGCAGGCGCGTCATACAAGAATTCAGGAATGATCTCTACCGTTTGCCAAGACCACACAATCGCAGCAACAAAACACAAGTAAGCGGCGAACCTGGCAAGGCGTTCATTAAAAGTAAAGCGGTGCCATTCTTTATCAATCGAAGCAGTCGTCATTAGAAGATTCTCCTTACTACATTAGACAAAAACTCGCCAACTAGAATCAGGGCAATAATGGTCAGCAAAATTGCTGCGACAAAATCGTAATCGAAGCGCTGAAAAGCCGAAAATAGGGTGCCGCCTAAACCGCCAGCACCGACAATACCGACCATGGTCGAATTTCGTAAATTTGAATCAAGCTGATAACTAGAGAAGCCGATAAAACGTGTGAAGACCTGCGGCATTACCGCAAACAAAATCACACTAAGGAAACTGGCTCCGGTCGCACGAATCGCCTCAACTTGTTTAAACGAAATTTCTTCGATAGCTTCGGCAAACAGCTTGGCAATGAATCCGATCGAAGCGAACACTAACGTGAGTATCCCCGCCAGCGCCCCAAAGCCGACCGCTTTAACAAACAAAATTGCAATGATGACAGGGTGGAACGAACGGCACAGGGCAATAAATGCACGCACAGGCGTGGAAACAATGCCGGGCATCATATTGCGCGCCGCCAATAGGCCAAGAAACAGCGAAATCACAATGCCAACAAAGCTCGAGATAATGGCAATTTGCAGACTTTCAGCCAAACCGCTCAGCAATAAACTCGAACGAGAAAAATCGGGTGGGAACATGCGAGCAAGTAGGCGCTCACTTTCACCAAAACCGATGATTAGACGCTCAAAGCTGAGGTTAAGAGTCGTGAAGCTATAGATCAAGTAGCCTATAACAGCAACCACGCCCATACGGCTTGCCCATGATGCTTTGAACGGGTTTTCGACACTTGCTGATGGTGCGTTTAATCCAGCCATGACTCACCTCCATAGATAACTTTAAGGTCGTCTTCGCTGATGCCTTCTGGGCTGCCGTCATAATGTACATTGCCGTTACACATCCCAATAATACGATTAGCGAAACGCTTAGCGAGATTGACATCATGAATGTTGACCAGAACTGGAATCTGTTTCTCTTTGGCGAACGTTTCCATCAACTCCATAATTTCTACTGCGGTTTTTGGGTCAAGTGATGAAGTAGGCTCATCCGCCAGCAAAATATACGGGTCTTGCATGACAGCGCGAGCAATACCAACACGCTGGCGCTGACCGCCCGAGAGACTATCGGCGCGCTGGTTAGCAAAATCTTGTAGACCAACGAATTCAAGTAATTCAAACGCTTTAGTTAGATCTTGCTTCGAGTAATTACGACGCCACGCATTCCACGACGACATATAACCCAAACGACCACACAGGACATTTTCAATCACGGTTAAACGTTCGACTAAGTTGTACTCTTGGAACACCATCCCAATATGACGACGTTGATTACGCAGCGCTTGGCCTTGCAATTTAGTGAGATCGACGCCCTGAAAAAGAATTTCACCACTGGTTGGATCGTTGAGACGATTGATACAGCGCAATAAGGTACTTTTCCCTGTGCCCGACGGACCAATAATGGCGATAATGCCCGGCTGGTCGACATCAATATCGATGCCTTTAAGGATTGGCTTGCCCGCCACATATTGATGAAACAGGTTATTAATCTTGATTCCGTCATACTTTGCGCTGTCACAGCTTGCTACGGCCATACTACTTTTCCTTGTTTTTTTCTTGGTCTATTTGAGGTGTACAGTGCCCTGCGCCCTACACACAAGGCACCGTACTATTGACGTTATTGGAGAATAATTATTGCGCGGTGGCTTGTTTTGCTAGCTCTGCGGCTTTTTTCTTTGCGCGCTTAGCAGCGTCTTTCTCGGCGAGCTTTTTCAAACCCGTTTTGGTGTAAGCGGTACCTGTGGCATGGGCAATATCACGAATCACAGACCAATCTTCTTTATAAGTGATCGGAGAGAAACGGTCTGCACCTTTAAATGCCTCACTCATTTCTGGAGTGAATCGGTAACTAAAGAAGGCTTGATTGATCTTGTCAGCTAACTCAGGTTTGAGGTTATAAGCGTAGCCAAAAGCAGAAGTGGGGAAACGTGGGCTACGGTAGATGATCTTTAGCTCTGAATCGTCAACACGACCTGCAGCAACCATTCGATCATAGACATCAGAAGCAACAGGTGCAGCGTCGTAATCGCCATTAAACACTCCCAAGATCGACTGGTCATGTTTACCTGAGTAGAGCACTTTGTAGTCTTCGTCTGGCACTAGGCCTTGAGCTGGAAATAGAGCGCGCGGGGCAAGATTACCTGAGTTTGACGAAGCTGACGTATGCGCCACTTTCTTACCTTTTAGATCCGCCATCTCATTGATGCCACTATCTTTACGTACAATCGTAACCAAGTTATAACCTTGGAAGCCAGATTCATCACCTTTCACCGCGATTGGTACATAGCCAGCAAGGTTCACGGCGTAACCCGTTGGGCCTGTAGAGAAACCAGCCACGTGCAGTCGGCCAGAACGCATCGCTTCTACTTGTGCCGAATTAGAGTGAACAGTGTAATAGATGACTTTTTTACCGGTGATTTTACTCAGGTGCGCTTGAAAATCCGCGAAAGCATCTTTGTAGAGTGCCGGATCTTCAACCGGAGTATAAGTAAACACTAAGGTGCTTGGATCAATCCATTCAGACGCCTGTTTCGGTGCATCGGCCACTAGGTCTTGGTTCTCATCACAATATCTATCGTCAAGAACACCACGGTTAGCACATTCACTTGCCATCGAAAGGGTTGGCAGCAACAAAGACCCAGCGATTAACAATCCTTTTACACTGTTTTTCATATTAGAACCTTACATTCACGTTATTGTTGATATTCCCCTTCCCTATTGCAGGCGGCGTGCCAGATTAAAAGAACATATTATTCAATAAGTTAACAATCACTCATTCTAGGTCGCTTTTATTTGGGTCATTTTTGTCCTACCAATCTAGTCAAACTTGAGTCATTTGTGTCCTATGAAAATAAAGACAAAAAAAGGACCTTGCGGCCCTTTCAGTTGCTTATTGACGTCGTTTAAAACTTAAATGTCCATACAGTTTGCATAGTACGTCACTGTTGATGGCCAATCACTGAATACACCTATTACACCGACCTCTTTTGCCAGTACATCAAGCACTTTCATCATGTCGCCATCACGTTTGATTTGCTCGGTTACCGATTGATAATACCAACCGCCACCTTGCGCTAAAGGCCCTGAACGTTCTAGCGTCCAAGCAATAATGTCAAGATCGGCTTGCTTGGCGAGCTTAGCGTAATTGGATTCAACTATCTTGTTGCCATCGAGTTCAATCAGGGCGTAGAGAGGAGGAGCGATAATGTTAACCCCCTGCTTGTGTAGATCTTTCATATTCTCGAGGGAGGCGACAAAGTCTTGCTGCTCGTACATACGATCATCAAGATACACCGCTTGTTTGCCAAATTTCGGCTCATTGTTAATCCAGTACTTTACGTCATCAAGATTAAACGACTGAACGTATGCCTCATCAGGCGTGAAACCGGCTTGTTTGAGTTCATCAATCAGCTTTTGCGCATAGTCTTGCTGAGTGAAACCTTGGTACGGCATTTCAACCGCCGCCGATTTAAGCTCTGGCGTGACTTTAACACCGTACTGCTTAAATAACGCGGCACTCTCAGCGTGAGTCATCAAGGTCCCCGTTTGGGAGTAGAGATCGGTACGCCAACCTGGCGTGCCTTGCATATACTCTTCAACCGTGGTCGCTTTCGGGTTAGCACCATCCATCTTGCCCTTTAACGTTCTAAACTCGGCTAAGGTAAAGTCAGAGGTACGACACTCAACTTGAGCATCTTCACCAGTGTCTGGGTTGGCTGGCTTGAACGGAACCGTACACTTCTTCGCCAGTTCTGGGTACGCAAGCACATCGGTGGTCGTATGCAAATCACTTTGTGAATGGCGACAAACCAACTGCTTATCTTTAGTAAACGTAACGTCACACTCAAGTACGCCTGCACCCATAGCAATCGCAGCTAGATAAGATTCTTTAGTATGCTCAGGAAACTGCATCGCAGCGCCACGGTGACCAATAGAGAAGTCACTACGATGGAAGGGGCCGCTACTGCAGCTTTCAAGCTTGGTTTTGAGCGGACTGTTTTCCATGTCACTGACTAAATAAAGTGGACGTGGGCCGACTTGCGCCGGTTCATTGCCTGCCATAGCAACTGAACTGACACCTAATAAGAGCGCGATACTACTCGTGACGATTTGCTTCATTGGTTTCTCCTTGCAGCAAATGATGTGTTTTGGATAACAAGACTCTGAACTCAACACATTTCAATTGTTTTACAGACGATTAAATAATGGTTGTTTTTTATCAGAGTTGTCATCTGAGTTGCACGCGCCATGCCAACATTTTTTCCATTAAATTTCAAGTAGATAAAGAAAACACCAACCCAAACCAGATAGCATGGGTCATTTATGTCTAGAGTTCTACGCGGCTATGAGCTTTAAAGCTTTCCTTATCGAGCTGATGTTTTTTCATCTTGCGGTACAACGTTTTGCGTGGCAGATTAAGTCGCTCAGAAACTTCATTGATATTGCCTGCGGTTTCGATCAACGCTTCAGTGAGTACATTGCGCTCGTATTGCTCCATTTGTTGCTCGAAGGCGAAACTCTCACTGCCTAACGTAGACGGCGCCTGTAAATCAAACCCTTCACCAACAATCCCCAATACAAAACGATCAGCGACATTTCGTAACTCTCGTACGTTGCCTGGCCAATCGTGTCGGCACAGCTGTTGGATTTGCTCGGCATAGAGGGTCGAAGCGCGGGTTTTATATTTTTGACTGGCCTGGACCACAAAATGGCGAAACAGTGACTGAATATCCTCTTTACGCTGACGTAAAGGAGGAAGGTTTAAGCTGGCGATATTTAAACGATAAAACAGATCAGCGCGGAACTCACCTCGTTGACTAAGCTCGGATAAATCGGCTTTACTGGCTGCGATAATGACAATATCGACCGGGATTAAACTATTGCCTCCGACGCGTTCGATCACCCTTTCTTGGATCACCCGCAACAGCTTAATCTGCACCGCAATGGGCATACTTTCGATTTCATCAAGAAACAGCGTACCACCATGTGCTTGCTCGATTTTGCCAATACGCTTTTTGTTGGCACTGGTAAACGAGCCTGCCTCGTGGCCAAACAGCTCACTTTCGATAATGCTCTCCGTCATACCACCACAGTTGATGGCCACAAACGGCCTATCGCGGCGCGGAGAGTACTGATGCAACGAATACGCCACCACTTCTTTCCCTGTTCCGGTTTCACCATTAATGATGGTATCAACGCCCGTTCGTGCGAGTGCGAGCACTTGTGTCCGAATCATTTCCATTTGCGGCGACACGCCAATCAGAACCTGTTCAATCGGCAGTGTCGAAATCGTGCTACCACGCTCTTCTGCGTGTTGAATATGTGTGTTGGCAAGGTTAAGCTTTTCAAGCAGTTCATCGCTTTGAAGCGGTTTTTCGATAAAATCAAACGCGCCTAACTTCATCGCTTCTATCGCCATCGGAATGTCACCATGTCCGCTCATTAGTACCACTTCACAGCGTGGTGCGCGGCTTTGAATGGCATCCAACATCGCCAAGCCATCAAGCTGTGGCATGCGGACATCACACAACACCACTTGCTGACTGTTGGGCGTTAATGATTTAAGACCAAGCTTAGGATCCGTGAATCCAGTGACCTCAAAGCCTTCAAGCTCTAATAGCTCACTTACCGCTTCAACCACGTCTAATTCATCATCAATTAAGGTAATCTGTTTTTCGATTGTCATTACTTTTCGCCTTGTTCTAAGTGGACGACAAACTCGCTGCCATGTTGGGGCTGCGAAGAGACTCGTATCGAGCCACCAAAGTCTTTAATAATGTTAAAAGCAATAGACAGCCCAAGCCCTAAGCCTTTGCCTACCTCTTTTCGGGTATAAAAGGGATCAAATATATGAGGAATATCTTGCGCAAGAATGCCCTTACCGTTGTCTTTGACCGCGATGAGCACCTTTTCGTCGTCACGCTTAACTGACACCACGATCAGTGGCTCTACGTTCTCGGCGACCGCATCTATCGCGTTGCTGATTAAGTTGACCAACACTTGCTCTAAACGAATCGGGTTCGCTTTTACTGCTTCATAAGGCGTGAGGTGGCAGTCGAGCAAAATCGGTACCGAACTATTGGCAAACAGTTCAATCGCATCGTTAACTACAGGCATCACTGATACCGATGAAACTTTACCGTCACTTTTGCGTGAGAACGCTTTCAGGTGTCGGGTCAAGGCGGCGACTTTACCCAAAAGCGTTTCTATTTTCTGTAGATTGTGGGTCGCTTTATCAGGGCGATGCTGTTCGAGCCATTTTTGCGCACTGCGCGCATGACTGCTGATCGCGGTCAAAGGCTGATTAATTTCATGAGTTATACCGACGCTCAATTGCCCAAGTGCGGCCAACTTTCCGGCTTGAATCAACTCATCTTGCGTGACACGCAGTTTCTCTTCCGCCGCTCTGCGCTCTTCAACCTCAGCCTCGAGTCTTTGATTGGTTTTTTTTACGACCTGTGCGGTTGCCTGAAAGACTTGCAGTGACTTGGCCATTTGAGTGATTTCATCATGACCTTTTAATTCGATACGAGTGTCGAGGTGGCCTGTTGAAATGGCAAACATGTCATCGCGTAAAGTCAGCAGCCGCTCGAGGATATTCTTACGAACATAAAACCACGCAATCGCGGCTGCCGCCAATAAGCTAAATACCGACAAAACCAGTGAGAAGGTTCGATTTGAAGCCAGAGAGTGTTGGATCTTTTCAATCGAAGCATCGATTTCTAAATTGACATCTGCTGTGTTGCGCTCGATCTGCACTGAAAGCTGATGCAAATATTCACGGCTGTTTTGTAGAAAATATTCTTGTTGATAATGGTGCTCAAGCGCTTGATTTTTGAGCGTGACGAGTTTGCTTGAACGCGAAGCCAAGGTATAGATGACCGACAGTTTCTCGTCTAATGCGGGGAGCGATTCAGCTAACCCGCTGGCAAGCCACAAACTAAACCACTCTTGACCAAGCTGTTCTAATCGGTAGGTGGTGTAGTCAAGCTCATTAAAGCTGCCATCGTTGTAGAGCTTTTCGACCAAGCCAAGCTGATAAAACAGCAATGCCTTTAGCTGGCTATATTGCAAACGCGATTTTTGCTCATCGGGCAAAAAATTAAGCTCTTCACTCACTTGCTGTAACAACGGATAGAAACCTTCAAGCAAATTGCGTAACTCATTGTTCAGCTTACGCGACTCCTCACTGCTTTGATGTAGCAAACTTAAGCTGTTATTCACCTGCATGATCAAATCTTTAAAATAGGCGTGGTAGGTGGGAAAATGCACCAGCACTTGCTTCATCACCCCAATGCTTTGCTCAATCCGCTGCATGGCCTCGTTACGCTGTAAATTTGATTCTGCATCGATCAATTGCGAAGAGTCCGTAATCACCAGTCGAACCATGTCGTTGAGCCTAGCGGCTTGCTCAAGAGAGGCGATATCTTTCTCTTTCAACTCCACCAACGCAAATTCCAATTTGTCGTACGTGGTTGAACTAAACAGAGCCAGTAATAACGTCGTCAATGATAACAAGGCCAACGCTAAACCAAGACGCACTTCGATACCTCGCCATTTAAAGCGACCTCGGTACGAGTTAGGGGGTGGTAGATGCGCCATCTCGAGCTCTTGACTAACCATTTGATTCACTGAACGTTCCTATCAACTCAACGCCATGCGACTTTAAGTAGCAATTAATTAACAACACCAATGAAACATCACTACATTTTATTAATAAAGGTGTAAATGGCAGATCTGTGGCATAGATGGTTAGAAATCGTCGCTGTGCAGCGGGTTGGATTCAACAACACTTTCGAGGCCACGATGGTTCGCCAAATAGACGCATTTCGTGTTAAGCACGAGTTGGTTCAATATTCGCACAATAAGTTCAATTCAAATTAGGCCGTTGGTCTATCTTTAATGGGGCAATATACTGATTATCCACTAGGGAGCAGGATTATGTTTACAACGGTACTGGCGAAGCTGAATCAACTTTCCTCTGTGCAGTGGTCATTATTGTTAACGGTACTGATTTCACCTATCGCCTATCAGCTGTTAGTTCAACAATGGTGGGGCTGGATTACTTTATTAGTGCTGTATCACCTTATTATTGTGATACTGATTCATTCGATGAACGGCTTATTGAGTAAATTAAGCAGCACGGCTAAGTATCTCTCTGAAGGTGATCTCACTGTGCGCATTAGCGGGCAAGCGCCAGTCAATGATCCTTTACTCAAGACCTTTAATCGCATCGGCGAAGACATTTCGCGCACCGTCCACGCATTAAGAAAATCGACGGCGCGACTGGTCGAAGTCGCTGACACTGTGCAAGAAGACTCCGCGTTATCAAAAAAAGGCGCGATCGGACAAAAACGCGATGTTGATACTGCCAAAGAGATCATTAGCCAACTGTCTGACATCACTAAGAATGTCTCAGACTACTGTGAGTCAACCGCGACCTTAGCCAATCAAGCCAAAGCCAAAGCCGATCAAGGCACTCAAGATATGCGTGCGCTTGAACAGGCCCTAGATACCGCCAATCAACATATTGATAATTCCAATCAACACTTCCAATCTCTGATGGAAGAGACCGCGCAAATTAGCCAAGTGATGGAGACCATTAGTAGCATTGCTGAACAAACCAACCTGTTGGCTCTAAACGCTGCGATCGAAAGTGCTCGAGCAGGTGAGCAAGGACGAGGCTTTGCCGTGGTCGCTGATGAGGTTCGCTCTTTAGCCATGCGAACTCAGCAAGCCACCGAAGAGATACGCGGTAAAATATCCAACCTACAAGCCAAGACTGATGATGTCATGAATACCATGCAAGAAAATAAATCGAGCATGACCAAATCATTAGAGATAGCCTCTACCGCTGAACATACCTTTGCAGAGCTCGACCTTCAAATCGATCAAGTACGCCAATATGGTCAGCAGATCGCCACTTCATCGGAACAACAATTGGGTCAAACATTGAGCTTAGATGAATGCTTGCAGTTGATTGCGAGCGAATCCGAGAACAACGTCCGTGCCACTCAAGAAACGTTGATTGCCAGCATTACCGTGCGCAACTTATCAGGTGAGATAGATTCATTACTGCACCGCTTTGCCACAGACAGCAAGCAAATAGAAGCAGAGGAAGCCAAACGAGACAAACTGATGGAGTGGAACAGCCAACTGGATATTGGTCTGGATGAGATCAATCGCCAACATCAAACCTTGGTGCATCTCATCAACGAGTTGTACCACTTACTCAACCACAACTATGGCTTAGCTTCGATTAAGCGAGTCGTACAAGGTTTAATTGACTATACAGCCAACCACTTTAAATACGAAGAGATCTTGTTCGAGCAAATTGACTATAAACAAACTCAACAACACATCGATAAGCATCATAGTCTCGTCAAGCAAGTACTGGACTTTCAAGCTCGAGTAGAAAAAGGTGAAGAGATTGGCGACGAGCTGATGGCCTTTTTGAAAAACTGGCTTGTGCAGCACATCATGAAAGAAGATAAAGCTTACGTACAAAGCTTTAAAGATAACCAGTTAAACTAAGCCTTGCCATGAGATTTTTTTGTCATGTCAATAAAAAACTTGATTGGTCAAGACACATCGTTATTGCTTTAATCCGCTCCGAAAAATCCGTTGAATCTGTTCATAAGGAGGAGCAACCATGTTTGCAATCGATGATATTGTTGTCGCAACAAAAGGCGTTGATTTAGGTAAAATGGTCGTCACTGGCTTAAGCGGCGGCGGTAACTATGTCCACGTCAAAGTAGACGGTATGCAACTCACTTACCCTGCAAAAGATCTAAAGAAAGCTTAATTTGTCACTTGATTAAATTTGTCACTTGATTAAAAAGGTAGCGAGCGATCTCGCTACCTTTTTTGTTGGTTATCGTCTAATCGACAACGCGGCTTAATTTCAAGCTCGCCAGTAGTCCGATCGCTCCAAGTAAGAAATACACCACAAGGCTAATCAAACCAATATTACTAATCGCGATGAATGGGTTATCGGCCAGAAGCACGTCTAACGGCAACATAGTGACCTCGATAAGAAAGTCACCGACGACAGAGGTCCCTAGCAGACTATCTGAAAACAACTTGATCACATAAAAACCTATCAGCATAACCAAGAGTGGCGAATGAACCTTTTGTGAAATTGCCATCGCCAGCATCGCCACGGGCGCAAGGACTACACCAACTAACCACATTCTGCCTATAAATTCGACCCAATGCGTCAACACGTAGAGAATTGATTCACCAGTGAAAAACAGTGGGAATTTCTGCGCCATCATCACATTAACTAACCACATCAATAGATCCGCGCTGATCACGAGTATCGAGCAAATGACTGGGGTCACCAGCAAGCCAAACACCAGTTTAATCGAATGAGTTGTTAAGTCAGACACTGGCATACTGCGCCAAAACATCACGCTGCCCTCTTGGCGCTCTTTACGCAGTGTTTTGGGGAAATAAAGCGTGGTTAACATGATAGACAGCAACCCAGTAAAGCCAAACACCATTTGACTAAGCTGCTGGCCCAACTCAAAACCCGATCCCATTCCGTCAACATCGTAGGTTAACTCGTAGGTGACATTACTTTGAATGGTCGAATTCATTAGCACCGCGAGCAGCAGTAACACGCCACAAACCAGCAATCCCAAAGGGGCTCGGGTAATTATTTTGTGCTCTAACCACTCTTTTTCCAGCATAGACACATGGGCATTCATCATACTGCCTCCTTTTGCAGCGCTAAGAACAGATCCGCCAGTTTTACATTGTAAATTTTGTTGATGCCATCAAGCTGATCGATCTGGGCAGCATGTAACAGCCAACGTGTACTACCAAGCCCTCGCTCGCGAGACAGAGGCTTTAAAGCTTCAATCCCAGCATGATGATCATCACTGGTTTCTACTACCACATAGTCTTGCGCCAAGCTGTCCATGTCGGACTGTAACACAACCTGACCATGCTTCAGAATCAACACATCAGTTAACAGGTGTTCAATTTCCGACACCTCGTGGCTGGCAATGATCAAGGCACGCTCACCATCATGGAACCACTCAAGCAGATGGCGATAAAAGGTATCGCGATAGACCAAGTCAAGGCCGAGGGTCGGCTCATCAAGAATCAGAACCTTAGTATCGGTTGAAATCACTATGGCTAAATGGAGTTGAACTTTCATCCCTTTGGATAACGACTTAATTTTGCTATTCAGCCTGATATCGGTTTTCTCTAGCACAGACTTAGCTTTGTTGACGTCAAAGCTCGGGTGTACCCCAGAGGTATAACGCAACAACTGCTGAACGGTCATCCACTCGGGCAACACATTAACATCCGAAATATAAGCAAGATGCTGCATCACTTTCGCTCGCTGCGTCACTGGTTCGAGCCCAAGTACGCTGATCTCACCTTGATAGTGGTGGGCACCAAGCAAACTCTTGATTAAAGTCGACTTGCCAGCGCCGTTATGTCCGAGTAAGCCAAGCACTTGCCCCGCTTTCAATTCAAAACTGATGTCTTTTAGCGCTTCTCTTTGCTGTTTAGAGCCGCCAGAATACTGCTTAGAAACCTGCCTAACATCAATTAATACACTCATGATTCACCCTCAACGTGCTGCTTTAACTGCACAATAAATTCGTCTAATGGAATGTCCAGTTGTTGCAACTTCTTCGCTATCGATGGAATTTGTTGCTCAATAAACGCTTGCTTCTGTGTCGCTTTAAGTTGAGTTAATGCGCCCAGTGCAACGAACATCCCTTGGCCTCGTTTCTTTTCAACCAATCCTTCGTCGACCAGCAGTTGATAACCTTTCATCACGGTAAGATGATTAATTTTCATATCTGCCGCGACCGATCGAACTGACGGTAACGCCTGACCTTCTTGCCACACACCTTGCAAAATTTGCTCGATGATCCTGTCAGCAAGTTGACGAAATATAGGCTGTGTTTCGTTCCAATCTGTCATGGTCGATACCCTATTGATTTCGAGTTGGTGTTATATATAGGTATAACACTATAGCAATTAAAGACAAATGCAACCCTAAACACATCTTTTCAGATCTGAGCCCATTTGTTGATTCAGATTAATAAAGGCTTAACTTCCACTACATTGATAAGCAGAAGCGCATAAGATACCTGCCTATTTTTTTGTTCAAGTAAGAGATGAGTAGTGACACGCGATCAGTTTGAGTTGTTAGCACCAGGTGGTGATCTAGAGTCGATTAAAGCCGCCATTGCCGCAGGGGCAGACGCCATTTACTGTGGTTTGGATCGTTTTAATGCGCGTAATCGGGCCACCAACCTCACCCTAGACAACTTAAACGGTGTGATCAACTTAGCCCACCAGCACCAATGTAAGATCTTCATTACGCTTAACGTGCTGATTCTCGAGAGTGAAATTCCAGCCATTGTTCGTTTGCTTAATCAACTCAATACCACTCAAATTGATGGTGTGATTGTGCAAGATCTTGGCTTGGCTTATATCCTTAAACATCACTTTCCCAATCTAGATGTGCACGCTTCTACTCAACTCAATACGCATAATGAAGGCCAGATTGAATTTTTAAATCAACTGACCGCCAGTCGGGTAAACTTGTCTCGAGAGCTAAATATCAATGAGATCAAACCGTTGGCTGAGTTTGGTCGCCAACACAATGTCATGATGGAAGTGTTTGTTCACGGCTCTTACTGTATTGGCTTCTCAGGTATCTGTTACATCAGTTCGGCGCGCAATGGGGCGTCTGGCAATCGCGGTCGTTGTAGCCAACCTTGTCGAGATCAATATCAAACCACCCAAACGGGCAGCAACTACCCACTCAACCTGAAAGATAACTCTGCGTTTAGTGATTTAGCCGCCCTTGCCGATGCGGGAGTTTACTCACTCAAAGTGGAAGGAAGAATCAAGAAATCACACTACGTTTTTACTGTGGTCGACAAGTGGCGTGAACAAATCGACCGCTTGTGTCAGGGGGTGAAACTTTGCCATGATACCCGCGCACTGTACACGGTATTCAACCGCGATTTCTCTAACGCTTTTCTTCACGGCAACATTGGCCGAGACATGTACATTGATAACCCCAGAGATCATGCAGTCAACCACTTTACCCATATTGAAAAGTGCCAAAGTGTTGAAGATGTGCAGCGAGTCAAAAAGAAACTCTACGATGATAAAACCACCATCATCCAGAACGTGGCGCAGAAAACCGCGTCTTTTGACATCACATCCGATCCCGCTGCCAATCGGCGCTTAAAAGGGGCAACCTGCATGCCCATTTTGGCCACATTACCGCAAGCGGAATCGGTAATCACACCACCAAAACTGTCGGTGCTTATTGCTAGCAAAACAGATGTGACACTATGCCGACACAATGACATTGAGCTCTACTACCAACTGCCGATGGGCTTGGCAGCCGAGCTGAGTGCGATGATTGAGCTGTTCCAAACACACCCCCATCTGAAACCTTACTTTCCAGCCATCTTAATAGGTGATGACTTCCAAGCTGCACGAGAATTGTTAGTCGCCATCAGGCCAGCACTTTTAATAACCAATAATTCAGGGGTCGGCATGTTGGCCCAACAGCTAGGATTAAACTGGATAGCAGGGCCGCAGATGAATACCACCAACTCATACGTGCTCAAATGTTTGCAACAAGAGTTTGCCGCCAGTGGTGCCTTCATTTCAAACGAACTGAATATGAAGCAGATGCGTCATATTAAACGGCCAACCGGCATGCGCAGTTATTACAGCATTTATCACCCCAACACCTTACTAACTAGCCGCCAATGCCTGTTTCAAACGACGGCAGGGTGTCGCAAACTCAAAGTTAATAAAGGCTGCTTAAAGCGCTGCGAGAAACACACTTCAATCATCAACTTAAAAGACGCTTCTTACGTGATACAAAAACACAAAGGCAGCCACAACTCGCTCTACGCTAAGCAACATGTTCTAAACTTAGCGTTGCTGCGCGACTTACCACAACAGTTTACCGATGTGTTGATTGACCTACGTGATATCCAAACAGAAACCAAACTGTCAGTCAGCAAAGTGATGTTAATTGAGACATTTCTCGGCTTTCTCTCGCAAGCTCATGTCGACACCGATTTAGATCAGGTCATTTGTCCAACCGAAAATGCTCAGTATCACAAAGGGCTGTAAACGCCAATTAGAAGTCAGCCAGTACTTGAATGCCAGCCAAGCTATGACTACAATGACGCACTTTTTTTAATGACTTCAAGGTCTCAAAATATGAACGATACGACTAAACCAGCGCTTCCAGACCGCCTAGCGGGTAACCCTCGCAGCCCTTTCTTTGTTAAAGAGTGCTTCGATCACCAGATCGGTATTCGTATTAACGGTAAAGAGCGCACTGACGTTGAAGAGTATTGTATTAGCGAAGGTTGGGTTAAAATTGCCTCGCCAAAAGCAAAAGATCGCTACGGCAACCCAATGCTGATCCAACTTAAAGGAACAGTAGAAGCGTACTACGTCTAAGTCGACAGCTTCTTGCCCTCAAGACGATAAAAAGCCTGCCACGACGCAGGCTTTTTTAGTTAAAAGGCAACACAACCGCAGTGCCAAATAGCGCGGTTGTGGGCTGAAAGCGAGTTCAATAATCGACTCAACGAGCGTGTTTACGCTGGCTGACTGACGACAAATAAAGCCACCAGCGCAAGACTACCGCCAAAACCACGGTTCACCCAGGCCATTTTATGCGGCGCTTGCACCAACCGATTGAGTATAGTGCCAAAATAAGCCCAAGCGAGCATACCAAGCACCCCCGTCACAACCATCACGCTAATAATAACCACCACCTGCATTAGGTAATCGTCGGTCGGTGAAACAAACTGAGAAAATACCGTGAGCGAAGCCACCCAACCTTTAGGGTTGAGGATCTGCACCAGCACCCCGGAGGTAAAGCCTGATTTTTTTACCACCTTGTTGCCATCGAGTTCCATGTTAGCGATACCCCAAGCCATATAAAGCAAGTACGCAGCACCCAACCACTTTAATAGGGTATAGACGTCGGGATAAAGGTTAAACAGTCCGACTAAACCCACGCTGGCTCCAACCAAAATAGCGATAACCCCAGCCGCATTACCCAATACAAATGGCAATGTCGCGCTAAAGCCGTAACGGCTGGACAGCCCGATCAGCGCAATGTTGCCTGCCCCAGGCGTCATTGAAATGGATATCGAAAACAGCAGAAACGCTGTCATCAGTTGAGCACTCATTGGCTCCCTCTTAAGGTTATGATTTAAATTTCACAACAGTCTACTTAACTAGGCAGGAATAAAGTTGCTATCTACGTTATGATTTAGCCATCAATGAGCAAGATATTTCTAAAGCTAGTATGAAAAAGAAAGAATCCACCAAATTTATTCTAGATAACACCGACCTCTCCATTCTCAGCCATATTCAACGCGATGGCCGCATGAGTAACAGCAAGCTCGCCGAAACGGTCAACTTAAGTGAAACGCCGTGCTGGCGACGCTGGAAACGCATGGAAGATGAAGGTTACATCGAAGGTTATGCCGCGCGGCTCAATCGTAAGAAACTTGGCTTTCAAGTCTCGGGATTTACTCTTGTCACCTTGGGTAGCCATGAGGTAGAAAATACCGAGCCGTTTGAGGACTTTGTCGCAGAGAACAATTGGATTCTTATGTGTCACTGCATCGCAGGCGGCGCTGACTATATTGTGCAGGTCGTAGCGCAGGATTTAGACGAATACTTTGAACGCATCAGCTCGATGCGCCGCGTGAAAGGCGTCAGTGCGATTCAGTCCAATATATCAGTTAAAGAGATCAAAAGTACCTTTCAACTGCCGATTGGTTAAAAAGGCTGCAAACGCAGCCTTGTAGGTTTCTAGGTTTCTAGGTTTAATGCCACGCCTTAGTGGCCTTGCCCTTGCAACGTTTCAAAAACCGCTTCGGCATCAACGATACCACCAGTGATCGATAAGTCACTAAACGGCACTAAATCAGCTGGGCTCGATGGCTTGTTGACCAAAAGCTGTGGGTACGTACGAGCTTTGTTCATTAACAACGCTTTAAGCTCGGTAGCCGACAAGTCTGGATAGCGTGACAAAATCAGTGCGGCGACACCTGAAACAACGGGGGCGGCCATGCTAGTGCCACTTTTCGCGCCATAGGTATCACCTGGCGTGGTCGACAAGATCCGGTAGCCCGGAGCAAACAAGTCAACCGAGTCTTTACCAAAGTTACTAAAGCTTGCCACTAGCTGGTTATCGGCATATTTCGCCGATGCGCCAACATCCAGCCACGTTGAGATTGGCTTAGAGCGATAGTGAACTGAGTAGCGGTTTGGAAAGCTTGGTTTGATATCGTTATCATTGCGGCTGTTACCAGCAGAATGGACAATCAGCACGCCTTTACGCGCCGCATAGCGAAACGCGTGATCTACGATGTATTTGCGCGGAGAGTAGCTCTTGCCAAAGCTCATATTGATGATTTTAGCGCCATTATCAACCGCATAGCGCACTGCATTGGCAATGTCTTTATCGCGCTCATCACCATTTGGCACCACACGCACAGCCATGATTTGTGCGTAGTCAGCCACCCCATCAATACCGACGCCATTACCACGCTCGGCGGCAATGATGCCCGCGACGTGCGTTCCGTGAGAACCGACTGGACCCTTCACATCGTTGTTACCATAGCCTTTTTCCCAAGGATTGTTGATGTCGTCAAACACGATGTCAGCACGAGGATCAAAATCGAGATTATAGTGATAATCCAAAGCGTCTTGATAACGGCTGCGGCGCGACTCTAGGTAGTCAAATGAATACCAGTTATCGAAAACCGCTAACAAGTTTTGCGTCGCACTGACCACATCAGGATTTGCATTGGACAGCAAGATTTGCAGACCAGCCACGGTGAAATCATCATGCTCAACCAAGTCGAGTATTTGCTGCTGGTATTGATTGGCCTGCTCAGTCGCAAGTTGAACTTGATCAAGCGCATTTTGGTTGTATTCGACCGACTCAAGGTAGTCTTTTTCCACCTCTTGGTAGTAGATACGTTTTTTCGGTGGAATCCAGTGACCATTTTGTTGCAGATCCACATACTTTTTGTATTCGCGGGTGACTTCAAGTGTGTCATGGTCAACGTTGATGCCGAGTGAGTTACCAAGGAAGTTCCAGCCGTGAACATCATCTACATAGCCGTTGCCATCATCATCAATGCCGTTGTTGGGAATTTCGTCTTGGTTAGTCCATAGTTTGTTCTTTAAATCTTGATGTTCAACATCAACACCTGAATCTAACACAGCCACAATCACTGGCTGTGGCATAAGCGGTGGCAACAGGTAGTCGTACACATAGTCTGCACCGACACCTTGGACACTTGAATCATTAGCCGAGAAATTAAACCAGTCTCCACGATTGTCAGCGCTGTCGCTCATCATACGCATCGTGAACATACCGAGTGCGGGCGCTTGCGGCGTGTAGTCTTCAACGATGGTCCCTTTGACATTGGTAATGACGGGCGAGTTGACGGGAGCTGGGTTGCCACTGACGTTGGCAGACACTGACGCAGAAGCCAAAATAGCTAACGTGACAGCAGAAAGTTTATATCCATTGTTCATTATTGTTACATCCTATTTATTTGTGCTTAAAAAGCGCACAAAAGATAAATTGCAACACATTGAATAGCATTCATGAAATCAATTTATTTATAGCAAGATCTCACTGAGGACGGTTTTTTTTCGCTAAAGTTTGAGACACATTCTATTAACAAACCTATTGATAATTAATACCAACCGACATACTGAAAGTTATTTGTAATCAATAGATTAGACAATAAACATTGGACTTTACTTTGCACGTTATAATCACACTATGTGCAAAAAAAGCGGCTAACCGAACAGGTCAGCCGCTTGGCTTGATATGAATCGAAAACTAACGCCACACGCCCCACTCGCCCGTGGTTCCCGGCTCTTCGCCTGTGGTCCACCATTGCGCCGTCCACTCACGGCCGTTGTGGGTGACGACATCGCCTGCGTTGTACACCGCCTCTTTACGCCATAAGTTATCTGGTTCGGTTGGTGGTGGTGTGTCAGCCTTGATCAACGACAATGCATAGCTAAACGAATCATTGGGTGCTAACACCTGATTGGCATAGATGTTGTTGCTATCAAACATATAGTGCTTCATTTCTTGATGCCAAATCCCCACATACCAATCACCGTTTTGTTGCGAGTTAAATTGATCGGCCATCTCCGCCGCCCACGTCGTCGTGTTATTCGTACTGATCGCTAAAGAGAGATCGACTATTTCAGCGCCGCTTGCGTCAAAGGTTCGAAAACGAATCGTATCGCCCGCCTCTACCGGACCAAAACCTTGGGGGACAAAATAGCCCAGTGCGGTCAGATTGTTCGCCGGATCGCTTGGGTCTGTTGGGTCAGTCGGAGGGGTGCCACTCCCACGTAAAGTGATATCACTGCAGTTATAAAATCCTTCTCCCGCAGCATCCACACGCTGCCAGCGCGTATACAAAATGGCGTCACCAGAACGCCCTGCAGGGAAAGTCACCTTGGTGCGATAACGTTTCTGCTCATCAATTGCAATGTTGCCCGCGCTATCAATTAATTCAAGGTCATTCCATGTGAGCGGCTGACTTGAGTCGTAATTTGCCTTAGTCAGGTAAAATTGCCAATAAGAAGGGTTATGTGGCGCTTTGCCATAGAAAACGAAATCTATTTGATTGTTCTCATCTAACGCGACATCGGTGCGTTGCCAGTGAGAAGAAACAACATTAAGCCCAGCTTTAGCTGAATCGCCCGCCGAGCATAGCTCACCATCTCGAACTATCGCTTGCACGTGTGCCATATCGCGGTAGTTCGCCACATTGGCTGACACTTCGCTGCGTTGCACAAACGGATAAGCACCGGATTGATCAAACGCTGCCTGACACGCTGGATTAGGAATCTCATTGGTCCAGAAACCACCATCTTGGTAACAGATGTTTTGCCGTGCGTTAGGAAATTCGACCCAACCATGGGCACTGACGTGAAACGTACTAAGCCCCGCTAAAGTGCTGAGCCCAAGTAGTGATAAAGAGGTATATATTTTCATGTTTTATCCTTATATTTAGCCAACTCGCCAACCAACAATTATTTGGTTTGCCACTCAAAGCTAGCAGGATAAACGCGTTTTATGCGCCCTATATGCCAGATGAATTGTTAGATCTTTGCCTGCTTTCCAACATTTTTGTCGAAAACCGCTGCCACACGCACACTCTTTCGAGTCACTTCAAATTCTGTTTGCGACTGCATCGCCGTTGACTCAGACCCAAAGCTGCTGACGTAGAACATTGTTTACGACTTATGAGTTGGTGAATACTCATCTAGATTCCTAATCATCGCCGAAGCATGGCATAATTCAGGCTCCAGTTAAGCCACCATTTGAAGGATCCAAATGACCGCGACCGAATATTTAAACGATCTCAATCAACGTTATCTCACCATCCACCGCAGCAAAGAAGACTTCTTTTGGCAGACCTATATGGGCATCAGTGATGACCACGAAGGCTCAACTCAAGCGCAAACGGCATGGACCCATTTTCTAAGTGACGCCACGCAAATTAGCGCAATTAAACAGCAACTTGAAGCCGCAGAGCACATCACCGATCACGAGCAAAGGCACAGCACTCAAACGGGCCTAAAAGGCTGGTTAGCGACGTTTCAAGCGCATGCTATCGAAGGTGAACAAGCGCAGCAGCTGAAAAACGAATTGATCGCTTTTGAAACCGATCTGTTTGAGAAGAAGCAAAAACACGTCTTAACCTTCAGCAATGAACATGGCGATGTGACCGAAGGCTCTCTGCCAGTACTGGCGTCAACGATTCGTACCAATAACCATGAAAGCGTTCGTCGATCTGCTCACCAAGCTCTGCTCGATCTTGAGCAATGGTTATTGCATAACGGATTGATTGAACTGGTTAAACTACGTAACCAGTTTGCTCGCTCATTGGGCTACAGCAATTTCTTTGAGTACTCGGTTGTTAAAACAGAAAAAATGACATCGAAACAGCTGTTTAGCATTTTGGATGATTTTGAGCAGCGCACCCGCGAAACCAATCTCACCAGTTTGGGAAAGCTCGCCCAAGAGAAAGGGTTGGATGCACTCAAAGGGCACAATTTTGTCTACTCCTACTCTGGCGATGTGATGCGAGAGCTTGACCCTTACGTGCCGTTCTCAAAATCTTTGCGTCGCTGGGTAGAGTCGTTTGGTCGTTTAAATATTGATTATTCTGGCGCCGAACTGACGCTGGATCTACTCGACAGAAAAGGCAAATACCCAAATGGCTTCTGTCACGGGCCGATTCCGTCATTTTACAATCAAAATGAGTGGGTGGCCGCTAAGGTCAACTTCACCAGCAATGCCAAGCCCGATCAAGTGGGCAGTGGTTATGATGGTATCAATACTCTATTCCATGAAGGTGGGCACGCCGCGCACTTTGCCAACGTAAAAATGAATGCGCCGTGCTTCTCGCAAGAGTTTGCGCCAACCTCGATGGCCTACGCCGAAACCCAGTCGATGTTCTGCGATAGCTTGTTAAACGACGCCGACTGGCTCAAACAATACGCGTTAGATGCCAAAGGTAATCCGGTACCAGACGAGATCATCCAAGCGATGATCAACAGTAATCAGCCTTTTAAAGCCTATCAAGAGCGCAGTATCTTGGTTGTGCCTTACTTTGAATCCGCGCTGTACCAGATGAGTGATGGCGACCTTACCCCTGAGAAAATTACCGCGCTCGCCCGCGACTGTGAAAAACGGATTTTAGGCCTAGAGTGTAGCCCACGCCCACTGATGGCTATTCCTCATTTACTGTCTGATGAGGCGTCTTGTGCTTATCACGGTTACTTGCTTGCGCACATGGCGGTCTACCAAACTCGCGCCTATTTCTTAGATAAGTTTGGCTACCTGACTGACAACCCAGAAATTGGCCCTTTGCTGGCAAAACATTACTGGCATGCGGGTAACCAACGCTCACATAACGACACCATCGTTAGTCTGACGGGTGAAGGTTTTAACGCCAAGTACCTTGCTGATGAATGTAACTTATCACCACAGCAAGCCTGGTTGCAGCAGCAACAGAAAATCGATCAGTTAGCCACACGTCAAAGAGCCGAGCCAGCCCCTTTGAATGCCACGATTAAAGTAGTCGATGGCAACAACGAACTGGCCAGCAACACCCGTTCAGATCAACAAATGTGTCAGCAGTTTGAACGCTACATCTATCAAAATTACGGCTGCTAAGTCACTTAACGAGAAACGGTCGCAATTGGCGACCGTTTTTGTACCCAAAATGTTGTTCAGCGAGATCTCAAGAACTTAAATGATGAGTTTGGAGATTACAATGATACCAATTGTTACTTGTTCCAAACGGCAGCAATATTGAACCAGCTTTACTATCTTGTATCGCTTTCTTTATAAGCCAACACTTTACATAGTAAACTGGCGAGCTGTTGTTGCTCTTTTTTAGTCAATACATTCAGCATATTATCCATGTTATCAATATGAGCGTTTAATGTAGTATCAACAAGCTCAACACCTTTTGAGGTCAAGATGACTTTGCAGCTGCGTCGGTCGCATTCGCTTGAAACACGCTCTACCACGCCTTTTTTTACCAACTGCTCCAAACGCGTACTGACGGCACCTGAAGAGAGCATTAGTGTCTTGTATAACTCTGTTGGTGTGATACCAGAAGGATCACTTCGACGCATCGTCGCCAAGATATCAAACTCGATACTACTCAATCCATGCTCTTTGAACACCTTATCCATCTTGCTCTTCCAGGCATTGCTCGTACGCCGTAGACGCCCAACGACACCCATCGAGGAACAGTCCAGATCGGGTCTGACGCTTTTCCATTGAGCCAGAATAGAATCAACGCTATCTGATGACATTTTTATCTCCGTTGTAAATATCTTTTCAAAAAGATACTTGATCATAATTCAAATACCAATTACTTTACAAAAAGTATCTTTCGTGAAAGATACTTTTATGGAAATTTATCGAGGCGTCAGATATGAACGGATTTCATCAGATAAAGATTATCGGTTTGACCAGTACTATCGGACCGATTTTTGTCCTAATGGCTATCGTTGTGGCGACTCCCTATGGAACTGATTTACCTAATAGGCCGAATGGCTTTGTTCTCACTCTTTAAAAAGGAATTAATATGAAGATTACAATTGTATCTGGTAGCCAACGTGCAAACTCACAAAGTCTATCCGTCGCACGCTATTTAGCATCACTTGCTTCAGAGCACTTCGAGACGACGAATATTTTGGACTTGCATCAACTCAACCTACCATTTTGGAACGAAGGAGTTTGGCAGCAAAGCGAACAATGGCAGCAATGGACACCAATTTCCGAAATGCTTAAACAATCGGATGCGGTGATTTTTATCACCCCTGAGTGGCACGGAATGGCGACGCCTGCACTTAAGAATTTTTTGCTGCTAACAACAGATGAAGAACTTGCTCATAAGCCAGCGTTACTGGTGAGTGTGTCTGCTAGTGTTAATGGCGTTTACCCTATCAGTGAGCTACGCATGACAGGTAGTAAGAACAACCACGCATGTTTCTTACCGGATCATCTAATCTTTCGCAATATAGAAGAACTGCTAACGATTGACCACCAGTGTACTGATCAAAAAATGTACGAACGTAGTCAGTATACAATGGCGTTGCTTGCAAGTTATTCTCAAGCACTAGCTCCGGTACACCGTGAAATGGCCTCTACGGGGAAAGCATTTCGCTACGGTATGTAAAATAATCAATCGCACCTATAACTGCAAAGCCCGTCTGTTTTTCGAGCGGTTTAGGTGCCTCTATTATTGTTGGTTAACAAAGTTGTGAACTCGAGCTAATCAGTTACTGTGATTGGCGAGCACAGCACTGCCCCATTGTGTTATTCCCTTTCAAGGGGGGTTACTAAGGTGCATTGCCTCACTCTGTAAGACAAAGCTTCATTTCTAATAACCCGCCTTTAAAGCCAACTTTTTCATAAGCTTTAATCGCTGAGTCATTCTCTGAATACACATCAAGATAAAAATCGGATATACCCCTTCCCTTACTCCAATCAATTAATTTTCTTACTAGCTTAGAATTAATCCCTTGGCCTCGATAGTTTGGAGATACATACATAAAACCTAGATAACAATGTTGCTCATGCTTTAAAGAGGGCTTAGAGTCACGTATTTGAGCATAACCTGTGCCAACAATCTCGCTGTCTACCTCTACAACCAACAGATGCGATTTATAACATGAGATAAGCTTTTCTATATCGTAATAGTGCGCTGACTTATCTTTTAAAGAAGAGTTATATGGTCTTTCAGCGTCTATAACACATTGTTCTAAATATAGTAATCGCGAAATATCGTCTACGTTTGCTTCTCTAATAATCAAAATTAATCCTTCAATTGATGAATGGGGGCATTTAAGCACTTAATGGCCAACTAAGTAGTGGGCAACACTACCACCGACCTCAACTATTGTGCTGTAGGCACTAAAAGTTGACTCAAACCGAAAGTGCCAAGCCTTACGAATCTGCTTAAACTATCATGCGTGCGGCTTAAATTTCTTCGTCATTCCTTGGCTAGATGGGGAAACAAGCTTGTACCCTAACTTTTCGTAGAATACTGGCTCATCTGCGATCATTGAAACATAAGAGCCTTCTAAGGCAACCGACGACAAATAGTCATCTATGTGCTCCATAACCTTTCGGCCTAACCCTTGACCTTGATAGTCTGGATCAACGGCAACATCCACTACTTCAAAATTACATGCGCCGTCTCCAATCACACGTCCCATGGCAATCAGAGCATTACCATCTCGAACCGAGATGGCATACAAGCTATTTGGCAAAGCAATGGTGGCAGCCTTTAACGACTTTGGAGACAAACCCGCCTTCACTCGCATTTCACAAAACTCTGATGGACTGGGGACTTTTGCTTCGTATTTTAATGTCATTATCTATAGTTCCTTTTATTACGTTCGGATCATACACATGACAACTGTGTAAATAAACATGTTAGGTGTATTTTTGATTAGTATGCATAACGCTGTGTTAAGCTGTGACAGCGTTTGCCACACTCGATCGAAACGAAACTAGCAAGCGTTTGGAATCACTCTTAAACGTTGGTATGTTCGATTTAAAAGAAGTATAAAACCTCTAGTTAAGTTAAGGCCAACACATTATTAGCATCGCGACTGTTCAGAACAGTTGGTCCATCTACTTCTGATCCGAAAACCTCGCGTGATAAGGCGTTAATTCGTTCCCTTCAACTGTTAGGGGATTGTAGAGATTAGGTCTACGACCTCTGATCCAGCGTTTACCTGTACACATATCTAGTTGTTCTGCATTCAGATCTGCAATAACCATATCGTTATCAACGCTATCAGTTTCTGCGATAATTTCTCCGTAAGGATTGAGTACCATTGCATTACCCGTTCTAACTTCATTCATATCAACCCCAACACCGTTGCTAAAGATCAGGAACATGCCATTGTCATGAGCACGCGAGGGTAGCCAACGCATTAACCATTCTCTTCCTTTTGAACTTTGCATTTCAGAACGAATCGACTCTGGATCTTGCTTGCGGTTATGCCAAAGTTGGGGATCAATCAACCCCATCGCATTTGGGCTGCGTGAGTTGGTTCCACCTGTTTGATGAGGAGCAACTAGGATATCGGCACCTTTTAATGCTGTAATTCGTGCATTCTCTACCAAATTATTGTCCCAGCAAATAAGAATCCCCACCCTGCATCCATGTGGTGTATCAAATACAGTATATTCACTCCCACTACTCATGTGTTCACTGACAAACGTATGCAGCTTTCTGTGTTTGGCTATCTGACCATCAGGCATTGCCATTACGTAAGAGTTATAAAGATTTCCGTCCTCATCCTTTTCAATTAAACCTGCACCAATGCTGAGCTGGTATTTTTCAGACATTTTTAGCAAACGTTGAGTAGTTTCCCCTTGTGGGATGAATTCTGACAAATCATAGATCTCTGACTTTTGAAGTTTCGAAACATGCCAGTAACCAGTCACACACATTTCAGGGAAAGCGATGATTTTCACCTCTTGTTTAGCCGCCTTTTCTACGTAACTTTGAATGAGCGATAAGTTGTAGTTTTTATCGTTCGCATGGTGGTTAAATTGAACAGTAGCAACACGGATATCTTTCATGATTGTTCCTTTTACTTAGTGAATATCAATCATTTTAAAAAGCTCTTTTAATTCCGTATAATGAATAAAATTCCTATATTTAATGAGCAAGCGGAATGGATTTTGGTGATTTACGCACATTCTGCCAATTAGCAGAAGATGGTAACTATCGAGTAGCTTCAGAGCACTTACATATCACTCAGTCAGCTTTAACTAAGAAGATTCAACGTCTTGAGGCTTTTTGTGGGGTAGTATTATTTGAAAGAGGAAGACAAGGTGCCAGTCTTACTGCGGCAGGAGTTGCTCTTTTACCTGAAGCGCAACGTATTGTGTCGAATTTTGAGTCTTATAAATCTTTAACCCAACGAGTCGCCAAGGGAATTGCAGGAAATCTCAATATAGGTTTTGGTATCTCTTCTTACCATCTGGCACCAGGTTACATAGCTAAATTCAAAAAAAAGTACCCAGAAATCCATATTACACTCAACGATATACCATCTCAAAACCAGTCGGAGGCGTTGCTTTCAGGAGAACTTCAGCTCAGTTTTAGTCGACTTCCTGCTATTACCCCGCTGAAAGGGATGAAGCTCTCGAGAGATTACCTAGTAATAGCGACGCATAACAGCCAAATCATAGACAAAAACAAATTGTGGTATTCGTTAGATTCAATCGATTATTTACAGCTCAATCCTGAACGAGGCATGGGTCTAAGCCAACAAATAAACATGTTATTGGGAGAGCATGAGAAAAAACTGAACGTTGCTCAAGAGGCTGATGATATTCAAACACTGTTGGCGCTGGTATCGGCAAATTTGGGCTTCACTATTGTTCCAGCAAGTGTCAAGAATATTGCGAATGAGCACGTCGCTTTTTGGGAACTTTCAGGAGAAAATAGCTCGTGGGATGTTGGTCTAATTTGGAATGAACAGTTAGAGAACCTTGCGAGAGATAACTTTATTCAATTTGTAGAGCAGAATCGAGCCCTACGCCCTTAATTGAATCACATGCTTCTTTGCCGCTATCATCGATTGATAACGGTTAGGGTTAGGGTTAGGGTTAGGGTTAAGTTTACATACAGAAAAGGCGAACCTGTTGGCTCGCCTTTGTTATTCATTCCACCGCTGTAACGACAGACAGTTGATACGAGTAGTGCCTATTTTAAAGGATCATTATCAGGCAGGGCGTTATGTATCCATAGTGCTAAACGATGTTTGATACTGGCACCGTCTAATTTACTCTCTGGCAGTGGTGTGATTTGTTTTGCATCAACCAAAAATAGATAAATCGCTTTAACTTTAACCGGTTGTGGCGACATAGGTAAATCAAACCCCTGCATCTTTGCCATCTTGACACCAACCTCTAATGCCTTTTTTACCAACTTGTCTTCATTCAAGAGTTTCGCGGTTTTTGACATACATTGTCACCCTTAATATCAGTAGAATGGTCAGTATACCAAATTGAAGGCTTCACTTGCTTGTGTCACTTTCAGATTCGTTAAGCTGCTAGATTATCGAGCCTAAATATCCCTGTATTTAAGCTTGGCGATCAAAAAAACGGCCGCTAAATAGCGACCGTTAGTCAGAGTGAAGCGCAAGGCTTACTTAAACGTCATTGCCAATGTGGCGGCCACATTGCGCGAGGTCATTTCAACGTTAAACGCCGCTTCTTTCAGTGCGGTGGGCAAATCGGTTGCACCGAGCACCACACTGTAAACAGCGTCAATCCCATGCTCATGCACCACGTGGCAATCTTTAGCGATACTGCCGGCGATACCAATCACTGGCAAATCGTACATTTTCGCTGTGCGCGCCACACCAACCGGTGTTTTACCATGAATCGTCTGGCTATCAATGCGACCTTCACCAGTGATCACCAAATCGGCATCTTTCACCACTTCACAAAGGTTCACCGCGTCCATAACAATGTTGATGCCAGGGCGAAGATCGGCGTCAAAGAGGCCCAATAGCGCAGCGCCTAAACCGCCCGCTGCCCCTGCACCCGCTTGGCCAATCACCTCTTTTCCATTGGTTTGATGAATCACTTGCGCGTAATGGGCAAGGTTTGCATCTAGCTGGGCGACCATTTCTGGCGTCGCACCTTTTTGTGGTCCAAACACGTGCGATGCGCCTTTTATACCGCACAACGGGTTATCAACATCACAAGCGACTTCAAGTTTAATCGCGGCCAAACGTGGGTCTAAACCAGATAAATCAATGCTAGCCAGTTGAGCCAATGCACCGCCGCCAAAACCGAGCTCTGCGCCATTGCTATCGATAAAACGTGCGCCGAGCGCCTGCGCCATCCCCATGCCGCCGTCGTTGGTCGCACTGCCACCAATACCGACAATTATGTGTGTCACCCCAGCATCTAGCGCCGCTTTAATCAGCTCGCCGGTGCCGTAGGTGGTGGTCAAAAGAGGGTTACGCTGCACTGGCTCAACTAGGTGTAAGCCCGAGGCCGCCGCCATTTCGATCACTGCCGTCGTACCTTCGCCAAGTAAGCCATAAAAGCCTTCTACCGTTTGACCTAGTGGGCCTGTGACCAACGCGTTAACAATCTCTCCCCCAGTGGCATCAACTAAGGATTGAACCGTTCCTTCTCCACCGTCGGCCATTGGCAATTTAATGCAGTTCGCCTGTGGGAAGACTTGCTTAAAGCCGTTTTCAATCGCCGTCGCCACTTCCATCGCAGTGAGGCTCTCTTTGTAAGAATCTGGAGCAATTACAATTTTCATAAGAAATCCTTAAACAAACAGGCCAAATACGCCAAACATCATGGTTGAAACAAAGGCGATCATTAGACCTACCGCCGATTCATAAGGGATAAGCTTGAGACGCTCGCGAATATCCATGTGTACCGCGCCGCCTGTGGCATGGAAGAAGCTGCCGTGTGGCATATGATCAAGGACCGTCGCACCCGAGTGAATCATCGCCGCCCCCGCCAATGCTGGTACACCCAGCTCTAAAATGGTGCTGCTAAAGACGCTCGCCGCCACAGCCGTGCCCGCCGTTGTTGAGGCAGTCGCCAATGCCATCATCGCACCAGAAACAGGTGCTAAGACGAACGATGGCAAGCCTGATGCCGTTAACACATCAATAAGGCCATCTTTTAAACCCGAGTTAGCAATGATGCCGGCAAGTGTACCGGTGCCCAGTAGCATGACCGCCACTGGTGCCATGCGGCTAAGACCGGCAACCGCGAAGTGGTTTGTATCAGCAAATCGACCCATCACCACTGCGCCAAGTAAGCCACCAAGCGGCAACGCGATAAGCGGATCAACGTTAATTCCTGCAATCGGGCGCAATGACAGCAACGCAATCGCCACCAAAGGAGCCACAATGGCCGCCTTAAAAGCTGGCAAACGTGAGTGGTCAACTTCGACAACCTCACTGGCCTCGACCTTAGTGCCTTTGTTAACCAATTTTTTAGCGATGAAATACGCCAGCAGCAAACCACATAAACCTGGGATCACTCCTGCCGCCATCACCGAGGTAAGAGGCACATTAAACGCATCGGCCGCGGCAATAGCATTTGGGTTGGGTGACATCACGTTACCCGCTTTACCACCACCGACCATGGCCAACAGAATCGCCGTTTTAGAGATATTTGCGCGGCGGGCAATCGCGAGAGCAATCGGCGCAACCGTAATAACGGCGACATCGACAAACACACCCACTGCAGTCAAAATCATCGTAGCGATAGCAAGTGCTAACAACGCGCGCGTTTCACCGACTTTTTTAACGATGGTTTCCGCTATCGAGGTCGCGGCGCCAGATTCAATCAATACGCCAGCCAATACACCAGCAGCAAGAATACGCAGCACGGCAGTCACAATACCTTGCGCACCACCGATCATTAGTGACACGGTATCTGTAAGCGATACGCCGCCGACAACACCACCGACAAGCGCACCGATAATCATGCCATACGCAGGCGGTACTTTTTTGAGGATCAGAGCAATGGCGACGACTAAGGCCGTCAAGGCTCCGAGCGTAGAGACTTCTATCATTTTGCTGTTTCCGTTTATTTCGTTAACTGCCTGCAGAGTAGAAGCAGTTAGCGTGAAATTCTTTATGCAAAATAACAAATTTCTCCCACACAAGGGAGATGGCAATTGTGCAAACGCACAATTTAGATAGTCAAACTATAAGCATTTTATCGCTAGATAGAGTTGAACTTTATGATCTAACTTATTGATAAATAAACCAGTAATTTGCTCTATCTTTTCTAGGCGATAGCGTAGCGTATTGCGATGAATATGGAGAGCTGCACAGGTTTGAGCCAGATCGCAATCCTGAGCAAAAAATTCCTTGAGGGTTTTAAGCAGCACACCTTTTGCGTCTTTCTCACCCAACTTATCGAGCGGGTGCGTCAACTGCTCTCGTCGCCAGTCGTCTTGTTTCAGCCCATCAATCAATACCGATAGCTTGTGCTGCTGATAAAACAGGATCGACTCTTTACTCTCTGCATTGCACGCTAAGGTCGCTTTGGCAGTGGCATAAGATCGAGATAACCCGCTAAGCCCAGCAAAATACTCTCCCATGGCGATTTTGACAGAGAAGTCGGCCTGTTGAGCAATCCGTTTGAGCAAACGCTTGGCCCGCTTTTTCTCCTCCGTTTTATTCCACGTCCCCTCCACCACCGTCACCGGCTTTAGCACGACAACCTCGTTCATCGACACAGAAACAATGCCGACAATATTGTCTCTTTCTGGGTACTCCAACAGATGGACTAATTGTTGCAATTGCTCCAAAGTTAGTGGCTCTCCGGGTTTTGGAATCACCTTGACTGTTGCGGCAACCCGCGGCTGAGATAAATCAAGATCGAGCCGCTCGGCTATCGATAGCAGCTGATTTTCATTGAGGGTCGACCCTTGAATAAGTTGCAATAACAGCTCTTCACGGTGGCGTTTATTCCACTGGATCTGTGCCATTAACGCCGCTTGCTCGACAATCAGCTCCGCCGTCATCTTGACCAACTCACCATAATTTCGCACTTGTTCAGGCTTACCCGAGATGCCCACCACACCAATCACACTGTCTTGATACACAATCGGTAGGTTAATCCCTTCTTTAACACCACTGAGCGTACTGGCGACACTGTGGTTAATTTCAAGGGTGCGGTTGTCGTGAATAGCGAGCAAAGCCCCTTCATGAGTCCGATATAAACGCGATGGATCGCTTGATCCAATGATCTGGCCATTTTCATCCATCACATTCACAGGATATTTAATGATGTTTGTCGCTCGCTCGACAATTTGCCGAGCGATCAAGCTATTTAACTGCATAACACCGATTCCATTAGACAGGTGGACAAGGTTATTCGTACTGCGCTAGGCAAGCTTTAAGAGTTTGATTGAGCTGCGCTTTTTGTTCGCTATTCAGCCCTAAAACCAAACTGGCTTGCACTGCGGCGTGTTGTTCTATCAAGGTGTCGATCAGCGCCAGTCCGGCAGCCGATAGCTCGACCGTTACACTGCGACGATCAGACTGGCTATGCGCCCTAGCAATCAACCCTTTAGATTCCAGTTTATCGAGTCGGTTGGTCATCGCCCCTGAAGTCAGCATCATCGAGCCCATCAACTCAGAAGGCGTCAGGCGGTAAGGCTGACCACTACGACGCAAAGTCGCCAAAACATCAAACTCCCCTGGCTTAAGGTCGTGACATTTATGCAACTGAGCGACTTCAGCTTCCATATACTTCGCCACGCGCATCAGGCGTCCCATGATCGCCATGGGTTCTGTTTCTAACGTTGGTTTCTCTGCCGCCCATTGGCCTACAACGCGGTCAATCGCATCCATTTCGTTTAATCTCCACAGGTATTAACAACAATAGAAGAGTTATCTTAATATAAAGATACTTTACAAGCAGCAACTTTAAGCGTACATTTTAATCAAACTATCTTCACATAAAGATAATTAACATGAATGTATTACTTGCTATGATCCCTGCGTTTTTGTGGGGAACCACCTACGCGGTGACACAATATGCCCTGACAGATTGGCCGCCGTTGCTGCTTGGTGCCATCCGAGCTTTACCGGCCGGATTGCTGCTACTGGCAATCAAGCCAAGTTTGCCGCAAAAAAGCGATTGGCCAATCTTGCTCAGACTTGGGCTGATTAATATTGCCACCTTCTTTGGTTTAATTTTTGTGATGGCCTTAAATCTACCGTCAGCCATTGCCGGCGTTGGTATGGTGTCGGTTCCGGTATTTGCCATGCTCTATCATTGGCTCCGCGGTAAACAGCGACCAAATAATGTTCAATCGTTAAGTGGGGTGGCATTAATCGCATTGGCGTGGATGTTGTTTGATCCTAGTTCAATCAGCCTTAACCCTATCGGACTTATCGCGATGCTAGGTGCGATTACCTGTATCGTTATCGGCAGTACCTTGACCAAATCATTGGGCAATCGCATCCATTGGTGGACGGTATTGACTTGGCAATTGATTCTTGGTGGTGCGATTTTATCTGTCGCCTCTGGCCTACAAGCCGTGATCGCTCCTGAACAATACAGCAAAATATTGAGCCACTTATCGATGCTCAATCTTGTTGGCTTGAGCTGGCTGGTCATACTCAATACTGCGCTCGGATACGGTTTGTATGTGTGGTTATTACAACGCATGTCTGTGGTCGACTTTACCTTTGGCGGTATTGCCAATCCGATTGCAGGGATCGTCACAGGCTTGTTGTTACTGGGCGAATCGTTCAGCCTATTTCAATACAGCTTAATGATGAGCATGATTGCGATGTCACTACTACCGCAAGTATTGACTAGGCTAAGAGCAAAAAAAATGCGCCTGACACCGTGCGCGCAAAAAGCCAAATAAACTCAATCGATCGCCTCTGTTTACAGTGTAAAAATGCCATGGTTGTTAAGCCATGCCATTTTATTTTGTCTTATACGCGCGCCGTTTAGACGATTTCAACCACCAGCGCTTGGTAAGGCTGAAGTTGCAGGTTTATTAAGTCATCAACAACGCCTACACCATTATTAATAAGCTGGTTTGTGACTTTACCTTGATAACTTCTCTCTAGCGACTTGTCAGTGAAATTAGCAATCGTCAGCAGAGTTTTGCCTTGGTGCTCGCGTCGATAGGCGTAAACTTCGCTGTCATCTGGGTCGAGTAGCTGGTGCGCGCCGTAAACAATCACATCACCATAGTCGTCGCCTTGGCGCAGAGCAATTAACTGACGGTAATGGTGATAAATAGAATCCGCATCACTGACCGCTTGCTCGGCATTGATGTGCTGATAGTTATCATTAAGTGGCAACCATGGCGTACCTGACGTGAAACCGGCATTGGCTTGGTGATTCCACTGAATGGGGACCCGAGCGTGATCTCGAGAAAAATCATTCAGAAATGCGATAGCGTCTTGATCACTCACACCACGCGCGATCATCTTTTGATAATGGAACTTCGCCATCAAGTCGTTGAATTCATCGATACTATTGAAGTGTTTGTTGGTCATACCGATCTCTTCGCCCTGATAGATGTACGGCGTGCCGCTCATCATGTGCAGTACCGTCGCCAGCATTTTTGCACTGACAACTCGATACTGAGCTGAGTCGCACCCATAACGTGATACCGTACGCGGCTGATCGTGGTTACTCCAGTACAGGCTGTTCCAACCTTTTTGGTACAAATCCTCTTGCCAGCGCGTCATGATCTCTTTGTATTGCACCAGATCGAAATCTTTTTTGACCGCGTTGTGCTCTTCTCGGTCAATGCTGACATGCTCAAACTGAAAAATCATACTGATCTCATTACGCGCCGGATTGGAGTAAAAACGGCCGTCCAATGTGGTGGTAAAAGGCGTTTCACCCACGGTCAAAACATCATAATGTTTCAGTACTTTGTCATGCATTTCCCGCAAGTACTGGTGAACCAATAAATTGTTTGACCAATGTTCCCATCCTGCAACACCTTGATCAAAAATCGTCGCATCTGGGTAATCTGACGGTTTGCCAATCATATTGATCACGTCCATACGGAAGCCGCCAAGACCTTTTTTAAGCCAAAAATGCATCATCTCGTAAACGGCTTCACGCACTTCAGGATTGGCCCAATTCAAATCAGGTTGTTTATCGCTAAATATATGCAGGTAATACTGACCTGTTGTTTCATCTAGCGTCCAAGCTTTAGGCTTAAAGAACGACTCCCAGTTATTTGGCTCACTGCCATCCGATTTGGGATCTTTCCAGATGTACCAGTCACGCTTAGGGCTGTCTTTTGAACCACGAGACTCGACAAACCAAGGATGCTCATCAGAGGTATGATTGACCACCAGATCCATCATAATTTTGATGCCGCGCTTATCCGCTTCGGCAATTAACCTGTCCATATCTTGCATGGTGCCAAACTCGGGCGCGATGCTCTGATAATCAGAGATGTCGTAGCCATTATCATCCATTGGCGACTGGTAAACTGGGCTCAGCCAAATCACATTAGCCCCAAGCTCGCGAATATAATCAAGTTTTTCGATGATGCCTTTGATATCACCAATGCCATCGCCATTTGAATCATTAAAACTGCGCGGATAAATCTGATACACAACGGCGTTGTGCCACCAACGCTTCGCCAACTGCTGGTTGTTCATAGTGCCTCCTTACTGATTAGGAAAACGTTCACTGCTGGCTCGAATCACTAATTTACTCTCAAGCTGAATCGAATCTGGCGCTATTTGACCCAACGCCATCTGCGCCGCCAGTTGCCCTTTTTGCATGATCGGCTGCTCAATAGTCGTCAGTCCAACCCGCTCTGCGATGGGAATGCCATCAAAGCCAACAATGCGAATATCGTCCGGCATGGTCAGGCCAATTTCATTGGCAACATCAAGCGCTGCCAGGGCGATTTTATCGCTCATACACAACAATACATCGACTTTTTCCGGAGCCGTTAACGTGCCACGTAGCATGGTTTTTAGGCTCGAGATCTCAAGATCATGAATCTGCCACACCTTTTCAACACTGAGCAGATTGCCGCGCTCTTGCATTGCTTGTTTGTAGCCTTCAAAGCGGCAACGTGACACTGACTCTTCACTGGAATAAAGATGATTAAAGCTGGTGAGACAAAGCGACGTCGAGGGCTCCAAACGCAGACCGAGAATGATCACGTTGTCATCCGGGCGGTGAATCGCGTGTTTGGCGACTTGATAAGCCGCATGTTGATTATCAATATTAATCGATGGAAAGTTCGGCAGACAAAAATCCACCGCAACTACAGGTTTATGCTGACGCACAATATGGGTAATCACATTGGTGTCGATCGGCTTGCCATAAACGATAAAGCTGTCAGGAATACTCTCGACCTGAGTGTTTTGATAATTCTCACTTTTTGAAGGCAGCAACAGCATATTGACGTGCGCGGCATCAAGCACTTTGGAAATGCCAGTCAGAAACTCACTGGCGACAGGATCGGTAAAGTTATACGCCAGATTATCCGCCAGCAACACACCGATCACACTGGTTTTGCCTGTTCTTAAGCTGCGCGCTGCGTTGCTTGGCCCGGTGTAACCAAGCCGTTCACATTCAAATAAAATCTTGTCGCGCAGCGCTTTGGACAGCTGGTTAGGACGATTAAACGCATTCGACACCGTTGCGGTTGAAACCGCGAGATGTTCAGCTACTGTTTTAAGTGTTGGCTTTTTGTTTTGCATCGTTTGAAATCGTCCATTACGCAACAACTATAGGCAAAGATAGTTAATCTTTACCTAAAGTCTAAAACGATTAAGTAAAAATAAGTACTCGCGCAAAAATCAGCATTAAGTGAGTGTGAGTGCGGTCATATTTCATACAAATCTTCGGCTTAAAGTTTGATCGAAGGCACAACAAGCGCGCAAAAAACGAGCAGCTTTAGCGTCAACTCCTATTTTGATTACTGATAGCTTAATCGATTAAGACATGAGCCTAATAAATCACTATCACAATTAGGTACAAGACGCTCGGTTATACAACAAGAAACGCTTACTAAGTATCTGAATACACGGAGTCTGACCAATGAAATCCACTCTACTTGCTAGTTCAATTGCAGTCGCAGTCTTTTCTTTCCCGACCCTAGCTGCCGACTTAAAATACGCTCCCGGCGAAGATGCTCGCTTTAATTGGCAGAGCTATGAAGCCCTTAAAAGCCAAGATTTAAAAGGGCAACAAGTGACCATTTTTGGCCCATGGTTAACCGAAGATAAAGAGCTCGTTGAAAGCGTGTTCGCCTACTTTGAGCAAGCCACAGGCGCAACGGTAAATTACTCGGGGTCAGACTCTTTTGAGCAGCAAATTGCGATTGATGTTCAGGCTGGCAGTGCGCCGAACATTGCTATTTTCCCCCAGCCTGGCTTAGCTGCGGATCTGGCCTCCAAAGGTTTCTTAACACCACTTGAGCCAAAAACGGCGGACTGGCTGAATGACAATTATGCCGCGGGGTCGTCTTGGGTTGACCTTGGCACATTCAAAGGTAAAGACGGCAAAGAGGCGCTGTACGGATTTTTCTATAAAGTCGACCTGAAATCTTTGGTTTGGTATGTACCTGAAAACTTTGAAGACGCAGGTTATGACGTACCGCAAACCATGGAAGAGTTAAAAGCGCTCACCCAACAAATCGTTAAAGATGGCGAAACGCCTTGGTGTGTTGGTTTAGGCTCAGGTGGTGCAACTGGATGGCCTGCAACCGATTGGGTTGAAGACATGATGCTTCGCACTCAATCGCCCGCTGACTACGATAAATGGGTGACCAACGAGCTCAAATTTAACGACGCCAAAGTGGTTAACGCCATCGAAGAGTTTGGTTGGTTCGTGCGTAATGATGCCTATGTCGATGGCGGATCACGCGCCGTGGCCGCAACCGACTTCCGCGATTCACCCAAAGGGATGTTTACCTCTCCGGTAAAATGTTACATGCACCGCCAAGCTTCGTTTATCCCAAGCTTCTTTCCTGAAGGCACAGAGCTCGGCACCGATGTCGACTTCTTCTACTTCCCGTCCTACGAATCAAAACCATTGGGTAAACCTGTGCTTGGCGCTGGAACGATGTGGAGTATTACCAAAGACTCCCCAGCTACTCGCGCCTTTATGGAATTTCTCCAGTCACCAATTGCCCATGAAATTTGGATGGCGCAATCAGGGTTCTTAACCCCACATAAAGGGGCGAACGTCGAAGCTTACGGCAATGACACGCTCAAAAAACAGGGCGAGATTTTACTTCAAGCCACCACTTTCCGCTTTGATGGTTCAGACTTGATGCCAGGCAAGATCGGCGCAGGTGCTTTTTGGACAGGCATGGTCGATTACAGTGGCGGCAAAGCTGCGCAAGATGTCGCCAACGATGTGCAAGCCACTTGGGATGCATTGAAATAATCCGCGCTCTAAAGCCGATAGGAACTTCTTCTATCGGCTTTGTGTTAGTTCAATTTGTAGACTAGGTGAGGCCACGATGGAACAGCTCTACTCCTCTTTATTTATCATGGTATTAGGCGTCGCAAGTTGCGTGGTCTATTTCGTTGGCAGCAACTGGTTGCTAACCATCATTTTCCCGACCCGAAATGTTTCCAGCCAAACCATGGCGCGTAACCTACGTCGCGCCGCTTCTGTTCGTCCTTGGTTGTTTCTTGGCCCTGCGCTGTGCTTTTTAGGTCTTTACCTTGTCTATCCGGTATTTGAGTCAATTGTGCTCTCACTGCATGACAGAAATGGCGATAAATATGTGGGTTTGGCCAATTACACTTGGCTATTTAATGATCCAGAATTTCGCGAGTCACTGTTTAACAATCTACTGTGGCTACTGGTTGTTCCTGCCGCCTCAACCTTTTTTGGCTTAGTCATTGCCGCTCTTACCGATAAAGTCAGTTGGGGCAACATCGCCAAAAGTTTGATTTTTATGCCGATGGCGATTTCATTTATCGGCGCGTCGATTATTTGGAAGTTTGTCTATGATTACCGCGCCCCCGGCTCTGAGCAGATTGGTATTCTTAATGCGTTGGTGGAGCTTTTGGGCGGTTCAGCGCAAGCGTGGGTAACCCTACCTTTTTGGAATAACTTTTTTCTAATGGTGATCCTTGTCTGGATCCAGACCGGATTCGCCATGGTGATCCTCTCAGCTGCGCTGCGCGGTATTCCCGAAGAAACCGTCGAAGCGGCGGTCCTTGATGGCGCCAATGGCGTGCAGATCTTCTTTAAAATCCTGATCCCACAAATTTGGGGCACCATCGCCGTGGTGTGGACCACGATCACTATTTTGGTACTCAAGGTATTCGATATTGTGTTAGCCATGACCAACGGTCAATGGAGCACTCAGGTACTGGCTAACATGATGTTTGACTGGATGTTCCGTGGCGGTGGTGACTTTGGCCGTGGTGCCGCTATTGCCGTGATCATCATGGTCGCTGTTATCCCTGTCATGGTGTGGAATATGCGCCAGGCAAGTGCTCAGATGGAGGATCGCTAATGCCAAGCTTAACCACTGACACTAAAAAAGCCCCCTTTGGCCTGAGTAAACTCAGACGCTCACCGCTGACACTACTGATGCATTTTTCAGTGCTGATCATCGTGATTTTGTGGACACTACCTACTGCAGGGCTGTTTATTTCCTCTTTCCGCGACAAAGATCAATTGGCTCTGTCAGGCTGGTGGACATCTTTAACCTCATCCCAACAAAACTTAATCGAGCGAACCGGTGGCGCCGACACGCAAGTAAAACAAGGCGATGTCTATGTATTGTCTGGCCAACTGTTAATAGAAGGACAACCGACCACGGTCAGCGCGTTTGGCTTTTCATCACGTGAACCGACCCGTTACCAACCCGGAGAGGTCGCCGACATGCGTGGCGACGGTACTCTGACCGTTTCAGAGACTGGTGAATACCAGATGATTTCTGCCGAGCCATTTAAAGGCTCGCGTGGTAAGCGCATCTTCTTTACTGCGATCGTGCCGCCAAAATTTGGCCTCGACAATTACCAAGAAGTGCTCACCGCTGAAGGCATTGGTCGATCGTTTATTAACTCGCTGACCGTGACCATTCCAGCAACCATCATTCCCATTCTTATCGCAGCCTACGCGGCCTATGCATTGTCATGGATGAAAATGCCAGGACGAAACCTGCTTATCGCGCTGGTGGTCGGCTTGTTGGTTGTGCCACTGCAAATGTCACTTATCCCACTGTTACGGCTCTATAACGACATCGGCGCCTTGTTTGGCGTTGGCGCCAAAACCTATCTTGGTATCTGGCTTGCGCATACCGGTTTTGGCTTGCCGCTGGCGATCTATTTACTGCGTAACTATATCTCGAGTCTGCCACGTGAAATCATTGAATCGGCGCGAGTAGACGGCGCGACCGATTTTGAAATTTTTATGCGTATCGTATTACCCCTGTCGTTCCCTGCCCTCGCTTCTTTCGCCATTTTCCAGTTCTTGTGGGTGTGGAATGACTTATTGGTGGCAACGGTGTTCCTTGGTACTGGTGAAGAGCATATTGTGCTGACCGCACGTTTGCGTGAACTGCTTGGCTCGCGAGGGGGCAACTGGGAAATTCTCACCGCCTCGGCCTTTGTCTCTATTGCGGTTCCTTTGGCGGTCTTTTTCACCTTACAACGCTACTTAGTTCGTGGACTTCTTTCAGGCTCTGTCAAATAGCAGCCGTTAGCCAATGATGAGAATAATGATATGACAGGATTAGCTTTAACTAACGTAACCAAATCATACGGCAACACTCAGGTATTACGCGGCATCGACCTCGACATCAAACAAGGTGAGTTCGTGGTGTTTGTCGGCCCATCAGGGTGCGGAAAATCGACCTTGCTGCGCATGATTGCCGGGCTTGAAGAAATAACCTCGGGTGACCTTTTTATTGAAGGCGCGCGCGTCAACGATCTGCCTGCCGCGATGCGTGGCATTGCGATGGTGTTTCAGACCTATGCGCTCTACCCACATATGACCGTTTACGACAACATGGCCTTTGCGATGCGGATTGCAAAAGAGTCGAAAGATGCCATTCATGACCGAGTGATGGAAGCCGCGCGCATGCTGCAACTTGAGCCTTACCTTGATCGTTTACCCAAAGCGCTCTCGGGTGGTCAGCGTCAGCGGGTCGCGATTGGGCGGGCAATTGTTCGTCAGCCAAAAGTCTTTTTATTTGATGAGCCATTATCTAATCTTGATGCTGCGCTTCGGGTACAAACACGTATCGAGATCGCCAACCTCAAGGAAGAGCTCGACCAGACGACGATGATCTACGTCACTCATGATCAGGTCGAGGCCATGACCTTAGCCGATCGTATTGTGGTGCTATCAGCAGGGAAAATTGAGCAAATCGGTACACCACTCGAACTCTATACCAATCCGGCCAATGTGTTTGTCGCTCAGTTTATTGGCTCGCCAGCAATGAATCTTAGTTCAGCAACCTTGCTGGAGGCGGGCGATAGTTGCACGGTTGAAGCACAGAGCGGCCTAACCATTGACGTACCAATTGCCGCTCAAGCAACACTCAAAGGCAGCACTCTCAGATTGGGGGTTCGACCAGAAGATTTCCTTGTCGCAACCACTGACGATGCGTTGATGTCAGGCACGGTACTGTTCGTTGAGTCATTGGGTGAAGTGACATTACTGCATATTAATGTTGCAGGTCATGATGAAACGATCGTGGCCAAACTGCCCGGAATTTTAGACTTCCATCGCGGCGAGCAAATCCACCTTAAAGCCAATGTTGAGAAAATTCACCTGTTCAACCAAGACGGAATCTCACTTAAGTACCTTTAATTCTATCTCTGTTAATGGCGAGCTTTGACAATGGGGCTTGCCTTCTTGCGCGAGGTTTACCATGCACAACAAAGTTCAATTGATTACCTATGTTGACCGACTCACAGGCTCTGATCTTAACGGCCTCACTCAGCTTTTAAGCCATGAGTTAGATGAACTTTTTGCTGGTGTACACCTGCTACCATTTTTTTATCCGATCGATGGCAGTGATGCTGGGTTTGATCCCATCAATCATGCCGAGGTCGACTCTCGCTTAGGATCATGGCAAGACGTGAAGCAATTGAGTGATCATTGCCAGATCATGGCCGATCTCATCGTCAACCACGCGTCGGCGCAGTCTCCCCAATTTTTGGACGTGATCGACAATGGCAAGCAATCTCAATATTGGCCCCTGTTTCTCAAACAGCAAGACGTCTTCCCTGATGGAATTACCGACCATCAGGCCGAAGCGATCTACCGCCCTCGCCCTAGCCGCTGCTTCAGCGCCAAAACGCTCAAGTCAGGCCAGCAGGTCAACTTCTGGACCACCTTTACTGATAACCAAATTGATATCAATGTCGAGCACCCTCAAGGCCAAGCCTACTTAGAACAGATTCTGTCACTGTTTGCCGACAATGGCATCAAAATCATTCGCCTTGATGCCGCAGGCTATGCCATCAAACGTCCCGATACCAGCTGTTTTATGTTGGATGAAACCTTCGAGTTTATCGATAAGCTGTCTCAGCGAGCTAATCAACTCGGGATGGAGACCGTTGCGGAAATTCACAGCCACTACCAAACGCAAATTGAGGTCGCGAAACGCGTTCATCGAGTCTATGACTTTGCGCTGCCACCGCTGGTGTTACATGCGCTGTTAGCGAATGACTTTGACGCTCTGATTGCCTGGTTAAAAATCGCGCCGCGTAATTGCTTAACGGTTCTCGATACTCATGACGGCATCGGCATCATCGATGCGGGCCCTCAAGGTGACAAGCCGGGTTTACTCAACGAAGAACAAATCAATCAACTGGTCGAGTCGATTCATCACAACAGTGGCGGACAGAGTCGCTTAGCAACAGGCTCGGCCGCCAATAATCTCGACCTTTATCAAGTCAATTGCAGCTACTACGATGCACTGGCAAGCAATGATTTTCACTATCTGGTGGCTCGGGCGATTCAGTTTTTTAGCCCAGGAGTGCCTCAGGTCTATTATGCTGGTCTGCTAGCAATGCATAATGATATCGATCTTCTCGCACAGACTCAGGAGGGGCGCGATATCAATCGTCCTTACCTCGATCAAGACAAAATCCATCAGCAGTTAGCGCTACCTGTCGTTAAAGGGCTGATTGAGCTAATTAAACTGCGTAACACCCACCCCGCGTTTAATGGTCAATTTCATCTAGCCGGCACGCAACAGCAACTCGAGTTAAGCTGGCGCGACAATCACAACCAGATTGAATTAACGGTGGATCTTGCCAACCAAAGCGCAGTGATCCGTCATGCATTGGATGGCAAGAGACAAGAGATCGATTTGAAGCATCTGCTTAACGACTGAGGCTTGATTCACGGCACAGAGGTTGAAACGTGACTCGCCATTCGCGCCGTTGCTGCGTAGAATACGCGCTCTTTCCCTTCCATGCGTGACAATAGGCAGACGGTTTGCACACAGTAAAACAACTAAAGAATGGTCAATTAAAAGGCATTCAGCGCCTTCAACTATCTGAGCAATTAACACAATTACCGCAAGAGATTTTAACTCTGGCCGACACGTTAGAAATTCTTGATGTCTCCAATAACCAACTCAACGACTTGCCTCAATGGCTCGCTGATCTTCCTCAGCTCAAAATCCTATTCGCATCGAATAACCGTTTTACTCACCTTCCACTTGTGTTGGGACGCTGTGAAAAGCTGGAAATGGTCGGGTTTAAAAGCAATCAGATAGTGCGCGTAGCAGAAGAGTCGCTGCCGAAACCGCTCCGCTGGTTGATTCTCACTGACAACCAAATTGTTCAGTTGCCCGAGTCTTTAGGCTATCGACCTCGCCTACAAAAACTCGCTTTAGCGGGCAACCAAATTAAAGCGTTACCGACCAGTTTTGAACATCTACACAATCTAGAGCTCGTTAGATTGTCTGCAAATCAGTTAGAGATTTTCCCTGATGTACTGTTGAAACTGCCGAAACTCGCTTGGATGGCATTTGCCGGCAACCCGTTTTGCGAACAACTCGCGCAGCAAAACAGTGTGCCTGAAGTGAGTTCAGACGCTTACTCAATCAATCACGTTCTTGGACAAGGTGCATCGGGCGTTATCTCTCATGCTAATTGGCTCAACGACGATAGTCCCTTCCCCAATGAGGTTGCGGTCAAAGTGTTTAAAGGCGAGGTGACCAGCGATGGCTATCCTCACGATGAACTTCAAGCTTGCTTGAAAGCTGGGCAACATAACAACTTGGTAAAGTCGATTGCTCAAGTCAATCAACCAGGTTATTTAGCGCTGATCATGGAACTGATTCCTGACCAATACTTTAACTTAGGTCTACCGCCAACATTAGCTACCTGCACCCGTGATGTCTTCAAGCCAGAGTTGATCCTAAGCATTGTTCAAATCGAACATATCGTCAGCCAGATGCTGGCAGTATTTAGTCATCTTCACGACAATAAGGTCTGTCACGGTGATTTGTACGCGCACAATGTGTTAATTAATCATCACGCCGAGATGATCTTTGGCGACTTTGGTGCCGCTTCCGTATACGACTACTTACCTAAGTGTCAGCAACAAGGTGTACGTAAAGTGGAAGCAAGAGCCTTAGGTCATTTTATCCAAGATTTACTTTCTGTATGTGACCCGCGCGATATCGACAGTGAGACTTACCACTATGTGCATAATTTAATGCGTATTGCCCAGTAGTGATCGAGTGGTGATTATTTTGGTACAATGGATACCGTATGGTCACCAAATGAATAAGGTTTTGTATGCACAACATGGATTTTTCCCAGCGCGTGGTGATAGAAACGCAACAATTAGATTGGGTTGCCAGTCCTGCCAAGGGTGTGTGGCGTAAACCATTAGAGCGAGAAGAAGCAGAATCAGGCCATACAACCAGCGTGGTGCGTTATGATGCGGGATCTCGTTTTAACACGCACTATCATCCGATGGGCGAGGAGATCTTCGTGCTTGAAGGCGTGTTTTCTGACGAACATGGCGACTATCCAGCGGGCAGTTATTTACGTAATCCACCAGGCAGCCATCATGCACCATTCAGTCTTGAGGGCTGCGTCATCTTAGTCAAACTCAATCAGTTTGATAAACGCGATAGCGCGACTATCAGACTCAATACTCATCACCAGCAATGGCTAGCAGGCATGGGCGGTTTACAAGTCATGCCACTGCATGACTTTGAACATGAGCACGTAGCTTTAGTTAAGTGGCCAGCAGGAGAGAGATTTCAGCCTCATCGTCATTTCGGCGGTGAAGAGATTTTTGTGCTATCTGGAGAATTTGCTGATGAACACGGCGTTTATCCGATAGGGAGTTGGATTCGTAGCCCACATATGAGTGAACATTTCCCCTTTGTTGACCAAGAAACGATCATACTGGTCAAAACCGGACATTTGCCTCTCACGCCTTAGTCATTGTCTTCTCTTAGTTTTGGCTGCTGTTGAGTTCTGTGTCTTTATAGCGCCTCTTGTTACGCACAAGAGGCGTCTAATAGGGACAATGCCTATCGCCCGCCAGCAATGTCAATGAACGAGCCTGTGACATATGAGGCCTCGTCTGAGAGTAGCCAAGCAATGGCATTAGCCACTTCAAGCGCCGTCCCACCGCGCTTAAGCGGGATAAATTCAGCCAATCGATCAACACGTCCCGGCTCGCCGCCATCGGCATGCATTTCCGTATAAATACACCCAGGCCTTACGCTATTGACTCGAACACCTCGCTCAGCCAACTCCAGAGATAGGCCTTTCGTCAACGAGTCCATCGCGCCCTTGGAAGCGGCGTAATCAACATATTCAAATGGCGCGCCTGTACGGGATGCAGCAGAAGAGACATTGACAATAGCCCCTACACCATCAAGTTGGTTGATAAACGTTTTACAACACAAGAAGCAGCTCACTACATTGGAGTTCATCACTCGCTTAAAACGAGCAACATCAATGTCACACAGCGTCGATTGGTCAAAGAGAATCCCGGCATTGTTTACCAGATGAGTCACCATGCCATAGCAAGCTCTCACTTCAGTAAACATCGCTTCAACTTGCACTTGATCAGACACATCCGCTTGAAAAGCAAAGGCCCGCCCTCCCGACTGAGTAATCTGCTCGATCACCTGTTGAGCCCGAATATGATTATTTAGGTAATTGACACAAACCAAATCCCCCTGCCCGGCAAGCAGCTTGGCCGTTTCAGCGCCAATACCTCGACCCGCCCCCGTCACTATCACAACGTTGTTCATTATTGTTCCTTCAACATTCCTTTGTCGTCCCACTTTACACTGTAAAATCAACCGTGACTAACCGTTTACTACCCTAGTGTTCAGTGTGAAGATATAAAAAAACCGAGCGCTAAGGCTCGGTTTTATAAAGCAATATGTCGATTACAGCTCGGCGTTATGATAAACCTGCTGTACGTCATCACAGTCATCAAGAAGATCAAGGAACTTTTGGAACTTCTCTGCATCGTCACCAGCAACTGGTGTGTGAGTCTGAGGAACAAAAGTAATCTCTTCGACATCCATCGTTAAGTCTGGGTAGGCGCTATTCAACGCTGTTTTCGTTTTGAAGAACTCAGTGTGAGGAGCGAATACCGTGATCACGCCATCTTCTAGTTCAACATCAGTGACATCAACGTCTTCCATCATTAGCGTTTCTAGAATGACTTCATCATCATCGCCTTTGAATTGGAATACCGCTTGGTGATCGAACATGTGAGAAACAGCACCTTCAACACCAATTTTCGCGCCCGTTTTAACAAAGCATTGGCGTACATCTTGGAAAGTACGGTTGCCGTTATCGGTCAGACAGTCAACGATAACACTTACGCCACCAGGGCCAAAACCTTCATAGCGAGCTGGTTGGTAGTCTTCACCACCACCACCAGTCGCTTTATCGATCGCTTTATCGATAACATGCGCTGGGACTTGGTCTTTTTTCGCTTTCGTGATCAGGTGCTTCAGAGACAAGTTCATGTCTGGATCTGGACCACCGTTTTTCGCGCACATGTAAATTTCTTTACCGTATTTGGAATAAACTTTAATTTTTGCGCCTGCAGTTTTTGCCATAGAGGCTTTGCGCACTTCAAAACTTCTTCCCATCGGGATCTTCTCTCTAATTCAATTTAACGCGAAGGATTTTAGCAAAATGCGAGCACATTTCAATTTCTCGCTTTGCAGAGGAATAAAGCGAATTACGCCACGCCCATTACTCGTTTATATTTTTCAACAGACTCTAAGAATGACACTTTTTCTGCGTCATCGGCAATTCTCGCTGCTTGCTGATCAATTTCATCAGGCATCGCTTTCGCTTCTCGGAGTTTCCAAACCAAAAACGACGCTTGCTTATCAAGCTCTATCTTGTTTTTCTCGCTCGGCGGAAGAGTAGACAGGTTAATCGACATACCAAGGCTCTCATCTGCAAAATATGGGGAGGGAATATACCACACAAGCGCCTATTGTAGAGAGCCAATCCCTATGTGTGCTACGGAATAGATCAAAAAAATGGTAAAAATAAAGGGTGGTAATCCACTACCGCCCTCTAGTATTTGTGTATGAGTTCAAAACTAGTGCAAAATACCCAGTTCTTTCGCCTCTTCAATAGTCAAGCCGCTTTCTCGAATCTCTCTTAATGCTTCGATACGACGACGAGCTTCGGCAGACTTAACTTGTTTAGTTGGCGATTTTTGCTCTACTTCTTCCGTGAAGTCCCACGTGCTAGCAATTTTACTCATTTCATCATGGTCAATAGAATTAATGGACATAAATACCTCCGAACAAACCATGCAAGGGACAACTAATCTGTAGCAAAATCTACCACCCCTTGTTAAGAATTTTAGCTCGATAATGTGATTGTGCTAGTAGTTCGATAACTCTTAGTGTTTTTTGTATAAATAAGCTTTGCGCCCACTGCTATTGCGCAGTACATTCACAAGATTACCCCGAGCCAAATCAAAGCGATCAACGTCTCATTTTCTGCCGCTTAAGTGTTACCAGCGCGCGTTTCTAACAACTCTCTTAGTCAAACTCCACTCGATATTCTCTTACTAACTCAATGTGCAGTGGCGAAGTCACTTTTCTCAAGCCACACTATATCTATTGACAAAACAATGCTGACGTCTGTAATTCAACAAGGTTGCAAGAAGCGCATCAATGAGGATTGAGAGTATGAGCGAGCTAGAACGTTGGTTAGAAAATATGATGAACTGGCACCAGACCCGAAAGCATGATCAAGAGCCATCACTTGAGTGTTTACTACTCGCAACTCCCCATACACTCTGGCTAGACGCGGTCAGTGATGAGCAAAGCGAAGCCATGGCATTGTGGTTAGACGGTTGTCTGAGAATATTCAAGCGTTGTCATGATAGCCAACCAATCAAAGCCTATCAGTTTCTTCAACTCGCTAGCGCGCAGTTGCAACAATTGGCAAGTTCGAATCAATATGAATTAGTTGTCAAAGATTGGGCAATGAAACGCTTGCAGCTTTTGGTGGTGATGAGTTTGGAGTTTTGCAATCAACGTCCGGAAGATCATTGGCAAACTGAATCAAAGCAATTGATCGAAGCACACGTACGTTTCAGCCAAAGCCTTGCTTGGAATGAATCCCGCAACAATGATCAAGGGGCATGGATCGTCCATTAACAGCAATACGGAACAATGATCAAGGCATTATTATGTTTTAGATTGTTCGAAAACGTCTGTAAGACCTGAATTTTAGACAAAAAAAAGCGAGTTCAGAGAACTCGCAAACTATTCAGAATGAATGTAACAATATGAGCCAATCTATCAGTGACAATCCTATCCCTCATTTATCAGAAAGGACAAAAGGTTGTCTATTCGGGATAAATAATAACCAAGCCTCAGCTCATCATTGTCAGCCCGTTGTCAGAGGAATGTCGTTACTTTGTCTGATCTAACCAAGAGTGTAACAGCGTGTTTCGAGTGGTGGCATAAGCAAAAAAGCCAGCGACAAATCTCACTGGCTTTTTCACTGATCGATGATGTTAGTGGTTAAACCGCCACTTCGTCTAACGCCCTAAATACTGTCTCATCAAGGTGGCCTTCAAAAACCTGTTTGCACACTTTTCGTCTAACCGCGAGGCCGGCGATCAATCGCTCAATCGACAAATGCTTGTTCTCACTTTGGCCATTGTACAGTTCAACCATTTTACTCAAAGTTTCGTAGGGAACGACGTGCTCACCGACTCGTAAGAAATCAAGCTTGTCTATAAGCTCCAGGCACTCTTCTTGGATTGAGGCATGAGTGTGCCCAGTCATGGCTGCTAAAGCCGTTATAGAGCGTTCTAGGGCCTCTGAGGAGGTGTATTTGGATAAGGTTATGGTGATCTCGTCAGCGTTGATCTCAACCAAGTGTTTTCGTTGTTTGACTCGGCGGCCTAATTTGCCACGTGGAGAGCGCTCTTTACGCTGAATAGGCTCAAACTCACCGTCGATGATTTGCGACATCTCTTCGAGCTGCTGTTTCGAGACCATTTCATTGCGCAGAGGGTTAGGCAACGTTGGCGCCATGTTGCGTTTCCCCGCATTGGTCATACGCGCTCGAGAGTACCTTAACACTTCGTCTGCATCACACTTGATATCAAATTGATAATCTTTAATTTTGTCGCCATCGAGCAAGGTCAAAATGGTCAAATGGTAACCCCACAGATTAACCACAAATAACTCATCAGATCCTTTATTGTCTGACAGCTTCTTCAGTTCTCGGATCAGATCCATTGAGAAGCGACGCCATTCGATATTGCGAGCTAACTTCTGATTCAATTCACTGAGTAACATCGAGTCGGTATGGCGGCGTGACATACGGCTACGAAAATAGCTGTACAACTGAAATACTAGCGTGTGTTGCTTTAGAATTTCAGGTGGGAACAAGAAGAAATAATCACGGGTGAGTAGCTCTTCGTAGAATGAGGGTTCCCAAACCAGAATGTATAGGTTCGGTTTAATGCGTATTTCGCCGTCAGCGCCTTCTGTAGGTGCTTCTTCCGATGCGGTAATGGTACGGGCTATAAAACGGAAACGATCGCTCTTGAAGCCTTCTGGCATGTTCTCACTTAACCAACGCCCAGTGAGTTCATGCAGTTGAAAATCGGTAAATTCGATACGATCAATACTATCACGGATTGAATCACGTGCCGGACCACTGTCTTTTTTGCCGCGTAGGGACAAGATATCGGTGATGTAGAGCGGCGTTTTATTGGGTACATGAGTACCATCAAGCTGGTATTGATGCTGGTGATGTTCGTGATATTGAACGGTCAATGTGAACAACGCAAACAGCGTCATCAGATCATCCACGGTCATGATACTTTTTGATGATCGTGTTTCGATCACGGCACGAGTCCCCGAGATCGAGACCATGCTTTTCTGATAACTTTTTCGAGTTCGCGGTGGCGCTAACGCTTGATCAATAATCCCAGCCCAGTTGGTTGGAGAAACGACAAACTGATCCGCCTCGTCTTTCATCGCAGGTGGCGTATTCAGACCGTGTTCATTGAGCAGGCGTTTGTTGACTTGGGTCTGCGCTAATGCCTTGGAACGTTTTTGCTTTTCATTGAGCTTGACCGATTCTGTCACCAAGCTGGTGGCGCCTAACACGGAGATCAATTGGTTAGGGTTTACAAACTGGTGCAGCATGGTTTTGCCTGCAAGGCCTTGTTCGAAACGTACCGGGATCTGCTTGAACAGGCCAATGGTAACGGCTGCTCTGAGGCGTTGTTGGATAGCGGCGCGAGTGACTTGACCGTCGGTGGCATTAATTAATTCCGTGGTCGAGACCAAACCATCTTTGCTACTAAATCCACGTAAAGAAATTAAGTTCAGAAGTTCAACGATACTTTTCGTCACGCCTTTGAAGTGCTGGTATTGCTCGATCCAATTGACCGCAGATTCTGACACTTCAAATAAATGTCCATCTTTGTGGCTTCTTGGCGCTTTGATCAGTAGTTTTTCTTCTGAGCTCATTATTAGATCCGTGTCACAGTAGCCGTAATATCGCTATAGTTCCGAAAGAATAAAGAAAAAAAGATCATAAATAAAGAAAAATTTGTTGCTTTTAAATAACTGATCTTTCTGATTAATATGATCTTAAATGATTATATGATCTAATGATCCGGCTAGTGATTTGGTTGTAAGTTATTGTCTTTAAAAGACTATTTTTTTTAAGGTTGGAAAGCATGATCATGACTTTACCGTAAGCATGATCATTAAGTCACTGAAAGCATGATCAAAAATGTTGGAAACGATGATCATTAAAAGCCTGAATCAATGATCAATGTAATCTAGAAAGCATGATCATCACTCTTGCACATTTTATCCACAGACTTGGCGAGTAAGGTCACTTTAATCATTGTCATCAAAAAGGGAACGGCGACTTTTAATCACGAAACAATGATCAAGGAGAGTGCTATTTTAACCCTGTTTGCTGTTTAATTCAGCATATTTCCTATCGAAAAACAATGTGATGTTTTTATCCACATCATCGCATATTCATTTAAATGTCCGAAAGCATGATCATGTTATTCGGCAGACGACGGCTAATATTTCGATTGCTGTTCAATATTCAAGGTAGAACGAGCATATTTTGGCTAAAGTCAGAATCCATATACATTCAACCGTAAATTAGTTGATATTTTTCATGCTTCCGGGACGCATATACACTTGATCATTTTTCCGATCATTGATCTTGTCTGTGGACCGAAAGCGATCACTCATCATCGTGTAAATCAACCTTGATCATCGTTCCTAGTAGGACTCATCGCTTCGAAAGCATGATCATGAGTACCCTCTTGATCATTGTTCCGTGTTTTAGGTCACTGCCCTACCCTGATGAGCCAAATACGCACGATGACTGATATCTACTGTCACTACTAGGTACGCTCAAATCGAAACGGCACCGTCCGTAAATTAGTGATGAATCTTAATCGTTCCGAGTAAATCTTGTTCAATGATGTTTTTTATTTACAATGTAAATATGTGACGCTGTGACATTTTTAATCTGGTTTATTATTATTAGCAATCCCGACGCTTTTTAGACTATAAATTGACGTCATTTTGTCCATTGAACATTAAATTTATGTCAATTTTATATTTAGTGTGATTTTGCTCGATAATTGCATGTTCACCTTTTTATTGTATGTAATTATAAATGCTGTACAATTGCATTAGTTCAATAACAACGGAATTTGGCAAATGAAACGAGAACAAACCATTGCGAGTCTCATTCAGCTAGCAGAACAAACAGCCCAGGTTCAGGCTGATCGTATCGAAATCGTATTAGAAGAGCGCAGCGATGAACATTTTCCTCCAATGTCGAAAGCATTAATGGAAACTCGATCGGGATTAACACGCCGCAAGCTCGATGACGCAATCAGCAAGCTTGAAGCGGATGGCCATCAATTTACTAAAAATAACGCCAACCACTATTCTATCTCTTTGCAAGAAGCCCATATGCTGATGGATGCTGCTGGTATCCCTAAATTCTATGAACGTAAAAAAAATGGTGACAATAAACCATGGATTATTAATGTTCAGAATCAGAAGGGTGGGACAGGCAAGTCGATGACAGCGGTTCATTTGGCGGCCTGTTTGGCACTAAATCTAGATAAGCGCTACCGTATTTGTTTAATCGATTTGGATCCACAAGGTTCATTGCGTTTGTTTTTAAACCCTCAGATTAGTCTAAATGACCATGACAATATCTACTCTGCGGTAGACGTTATGCTCGACAATGTTCCTGATGGTGTTGAGATCGACAAAGAGTTCTTACAAAAGAACGTATTGCTACCGACGCAATACCCAAATTTGAAAACAGTGTCAGCTTTCCCTGAAGACGCAATGTTTAATGCTGAGGCATGGCAGCATCTGTCTAAAAACCAGTCGCTTGATATTGTCAAGCTGCTTAAAGAGAAGTTAATCGATAAGATTGCCGACGAATTCGATGTCATTATGATCGATACCGGTCCGCACGTTGACCCCTTAGTTTGGAATGCAATGTACGCCTCAAACGCGTTACTGATTCCTTGTGCAGCTAAGCGTCTTGATTGGGCATCAACGGTGAACTTCTTCCAACATTTACCGACGGTATATGAAATGTTCCCAGACGACTGGCAAGGACTGGAGTTTGCTCGTCTAATGCCAACGATGTTTGAAGACGATAATAAAAAACAAGTCGCTGTATTGACCGAAATGAACTACTTGCTTGGTGATCAAGTGATGATGGCGACGATTCCACGTAGTCGCGCGTTTGAAACCTGTGCCGATACTTATAGCACAGTGTTTGACCTTACAACTGGTGATTTTGAAGGTGGTAAGAAAACTCTGGCGACGGCGCAAGATGCGGTTCAAAAAAGTGCTTTAGAACTCGAACGTGTATTGCATAGTCATTGGTCATCATTAAATCAGGGGTAATTAAAAAATGGCTATTAAAACTTCAGATTTGAACGCCAGATTATTTGGCAAAGCGAACAAGCGTAATGTAACGACGCCACAAGAAGCACAGCAGGCCGCTAAAGAGCAGACACAAGTAATTGAGCTAGCCGTTGCGGGTGAAAGTAAAGTGCAGTTTGAGTTGGTTCGAATTCCCGCAGACCAAATCACTGAGCAAACCGTTGTGTTTGCTGAGAATGCGCGTGAACAGTCATTTCTTAACGAACATGCCTTGTCTGATGTCTTAGTTACACTCCGCGAACGAGGTCAGCAGTATCCAGCCGTTGGTCGTAAACGCCAAGACGGCAAGATTGAAGTGCTCGATGGCAGCCGTCGTCGTATGTCTTGTCTGTTGGCTGAGCAAGAATTCCTTATCTACGTTGGCGAGAACATTAGCTCAAAACACGCTAAGTTTCTATCAGACGTAGCTAATGCCCATAAACCGCTCTCTTTATACGAGAAAGGCAAAGAGATGCTGGCAAGGCTTGAAAGTGGCGAAGCTGAGGACCAAAAAGCGTTAGCCAAGATGTTTCAATGCAGCGAAGCATTAGTCAGCGGTGCCTTGAAAGCGGCCGATTTGCCATTGGAGCTTTTGCAAGCTTACCCGAACGTTGCCGATCTGGGTCGCCCGACTATCGTTAAATTGCACAAGCAATACAATTGTCTCGATCAAGGCCAACGCACGCAGCTATTAGAAAAATGTCGCACTAAAGACGGATTTGTTTGGCAGCGTAGCGAATCTCAAGGGGTCGCACGCATTACTAAAGAAGTCAGTGAAACTATTGAAGCTTGGATTGAACAACTCGCACCTACCAAGAAAGGAGCAGTGGCAAAAACTGAGTTGATTAAAGGTCGTGCGAGCTACTCGCGTAAAGGTACGAGCTTAACGCTTAACCTTAAAAAAGTCGACGATACCTTGATGAACGAGATTCTCGACTTGGTCGCGCAAAAACTCAATTAATCGATCTCTCCCAGATCATAGCCGCTTTTTAGCGGCTTTTTTTGTGCCATAATAAAGCCCAACAAAATCCAATCGCCATGCTACTTTCAATGAATCCGATCAAACTGTTTTTCTCGCAGCTTCTTACTCGTGCCTTGCAGCGAAACCATCGATTTGGGGTCGTGCTTAAAGGAAGCGAACAGTGGCAGAATCAAGCTATCGCAACCTTAATCCAACCGCTAAAGTCGGATGAGCTATTTTGTCTTGGTGGTGAAAGTCATCACCTAGCTGCCAAGCAGCTCGCTTTCAATAAAGGTCATCAACTGCTAGGCCAAGAGTGTCGAGTATTGTTGTGTGACATTCGTGATGGGTTTGACGCTAACAGTCTCAGCGCCGCGACAGGTTGTGTTCGGGGCGGGGGGCTAGTGATTGTGATTGCTAGCCAAGCCCAGCCAATCACCCCTGCAGAGCAATGGCTGACGCGTGCATTGGAAAGCTTGTTGGTTTTAACCCCTAATGCAGCGATACCTGCCATACCTGAAGCATTGTCTCCTAAAACATTACCACCTAACGCGGTGTCGAGTGGATTCCAATCCTATTCACAACAGCAACAAGCGATAGATAAAATCATCAATGTCGTTGAAGGACATCGTAAACGGCCATTAGTGATGACGGCCGATCGCGGGCGTGGTAAAAGCAGTGCGCTAGGCATGGCAGCCGCTCAGCTGATGCAAAGTCGAAATATCCATATTGTTTTGAGCGCGCCTTCGCTAGCAGCCGTGAAACCCGTCTTTGAACATGCAGCACGGCTGTTGCCAGAAGCTCAGTTGACCAATCGCTCTATTAAGTTTGAACGCTCTACTCTTGAGTTTGTTGCACCTGATGACTTGTTATCACGCAACGTTGAGAGTGACTTTTTGCTCGTTGATGAAGCATCCGCTATTCCAATTCCGATGCTTCAAGCCATGGTTGAGTCTTATCATAGAGTGGTATTTTCTACCACTATTCATGGCTACGAAGGCTGTGGACGGGGTTTTACGCTTAAGTTTCAATCTTGGCTTAAAGCGCAACGTCCTGGCAGCGTTTTTATTCATCTTGACCAACCCATCCGATGGAACGTCAACGATCCGCTAGAGCAGTGGCTCTTCGATAGTTTTCTATTGAACGCTGAACTTAGCCCTGTGTCATCTGTCTCTGGAGATGTGCATTTAACTCGTCTCGACAAATTAACCTTGTTGGAACAACCAGAGTTACTGCGCGCTTGTTTTGCGTTGCTCGTTAATGCGCATTATCAGACCACCCCGAATGATCTGATGTTGCTACTCGCTGATGATGCGATTCAACTGTATGGCTGTTTTGAACAGCAAGTGTGCATAGGTTGCCTATTGACAGTTGAAGAAGGAAGGCTCGACAACACTCTTATTGAGCAAATCCAGCGTGGTAAACGTCGCCCTAAAGGTCATTTGGTTCCCGTAACCTTGGCCAATCAGTTAGGTATTGCGCTCGCTGCCGAGCAACACAGCTTGCGAATCATGCGCATCGCGGTCCATCCACAATTGCAGGGCAACGGAATTGGACACAAGATGCTCACGCAATTGATTCAGCAGACCGACTTCGACTATTACTCCACCAGCTTTGGAGCAACCGAAGAACTGGTTCGATTTTGGCGTCAAAGTGACTTCTTCCCGGTCAGGTTGGGGACTCAACGTGATCAGGCGAGTGGGTGTCATTCGATTGTTATGCTGTACGGAGCGCCAATCTGGCGACAACAAGCGGAACAATTATATCGACAAACGTTATGTTATGCGTTGAGTGAAAATTTTGCGTCACTTGAGATTGATGTCGTCCGTAGTTTGTTCAGCAATTATAATGCTTCCGTTGAGTTTCCTAGCGCGCAGGGCCTTATACAAAACTATATTCAAGGTGGAGCAAGCTTTGATAGTGTCGCTCCTATACTCGATTTATGGTGGAAACAGTGCCCGCAAATATTACAGCAAGCAAGCCCACTGTTTATTTATCGTGTGGTACAAAGGCACAGTTGGACACAATGTGCTGAACGGTTAAAGCTAGCGGGACGGAAACAGGTTGAACTGACCTTTCGAAGCGAGTTGCAATCACTTATCCAACAAGTTCAGTCACAATCAGGTGATTAATTCATTTGATGATTTACACTGTAAAATGGACATAACTGCCCCAGAATCGGCGGATTTTACAGTGTAAATCAATCCTTTCCTTATCCTCGTTTCATGTCTCCAGAATGATTTATATACGACGAAATCAAACACTATATGTATCAATAACATAAATTTTTATTAGATAAAAAACTCAATCTAACTGTCTAATTAATCGATAAAAATAGTTATAACTATGTATATGATGAGGGGCAGTTCGCCCAATATGTCTATTGTACCGGCTTGCGTATTGTTGAATTGTTCCTACACTGGATAATAAGCAACATGCTTAGTATGTGGTTAGGAATAATAATAAAGTAGCACGGTGATGAAATGGAATATTTATTACCCGAGAACCTTGATATTTCAACGGTTCTTGATAGCACCAATTTATATCAACGTTGGTTAACCAGCGACGGTTCACTAGCAATAGATGCGTCGAACGTTAAGCGAGTCGATGCGGCTGGCTTGCAGGCGCTCACAGCGTTGTTTCTTAGTGCCAAATCCAATCAAGTAACTATTCACCTACTGCATCCGACGGAACTTCTCGTCGAAAGTATTACGACTCTTGGACTAATTAATCAGCTTGATATTCATCACTAAGTTGGAGAAAGGATATGACAAAAATTCTTGCTGTGGATGACTCTGTTTCGATTCGCCAAATGGTAAGCCACACTCTGCGAGATGCAGGATATGAGGTCGAGACAGCGAACGATGGTCGCGATGCTTTAAGTAAAGTGACAAGCGCTAAATTTGATGTCGTTATTTCTGACGTCAATATGCCTAACATGGGGGGATTTGAACTGGTTAAGGCATTACGTGAAAAGCCTCAATACAAGTTTATTCCAATTTTAATGTTGACCACCGAAGCCAGTACTGAAAAAAAACAACAAGGTAAGTCTGCTGGTGCGACGGGCTGGTTAGTAAAACCATTTAATCCTGACACGCTACTAAAAACATTAAAACGCGTGATTTAACCTCGAAAATATTATAAGTCGTCACGACAACGTCACACGGTAGGGCGAACAATGGCTTTAGACATGGAACAACTGCGCAAGATGTTTTACGAAGAATGTCGTGAAAATCTTAATGTGCTTGAAGAAATACTGCTGAATTTGCAGGTCGATCAGGTCGATGACGAGTCGATCAATACTATTTTTCGTGCTGCACACTCTATAAAAGGTGGAGCAGGGACGTTTAACCTCCTCGACATCAGTGAGTTTACTCATAGTGTTGAAGCCTACCTAGATTTGGTACGTAATCATCAGCGTCATCTCACTGCGCAAACGGTCGACTTGCTGCTCAAAAGTGGCGACTGTATTCACAATATGCTTGAAGGTCATGAACTGGGGAGTGAGGTTAATACCGAGCTCAAGCAGCAAGTTACGCAAGATCTGGTGGCACTGCTTGATGAACCTGCGTCATCCACTGACGAGGTAACGGCCAGTAATGCCGAACCATCCGACGCTGTTGAAACCGATGCCAGTGAGCAGCCATGGCTGATTCATTTTGTCCCTCACCAAGAGATGTTTTTTAGTGGCAATGACCCATTAAGGATATTAAGGGAGTTGAATGAGCTTGATGAGAGTTGCGTGATCCAAGTTGACTGCTCTCGTTTACCCGAGATAGAAGCGATTGAATCTGAACTTTGTTATTTGAGTTGGTCGGCAACGCTTAGCGCTTCTATTGAACGAGAACAGATAACCGAGATATTTGAATGGGTTGAAGATGAATGCGATCTCACAATTGAACGTCTTGACCTTTCCCCCACAGAATCTGGCGTAGAACCATTAGTTAAGCAAGAGGTTGTGGCAGACAGTCTTGCTCCGACTGAGCAAAACATGGTGACTAAGCCAGGGCAGAAAACGACCAAACCCGAATCTAGTGTCAGTTCAATTCGCGTCGATATTGATAAAGTGGACAGCTTAATTAACTTGGTCGGGGAATTGGTCATTACCCAATCGATGCTGACAGAAATTGGCAACGATTTTTCCTTGGATAAACTGGATAACCTCAAGTCCGGTCTCGAACAACTGCTGCAAAATAGTAAAGATCTGCAAGAGAACGTACTCAATATTCGTATGTTGCCAGTTAGCTTTGCTTTTAGTCGTTTCCCTCGTTTGATTCGCGATCTTTCTGGTCGACTTGATAAAAAAGTAGACCTGAAAATAAAGGGTGAACAAACCGAATTAGATAAAACCGTGTTAGAGCGCATTGTTGACCCTTTAGTTCATCTAGTCAGAAATGGCATTGACCACGGTATAGAAGCTCCCGCTGTTCGAGTTGAAAAAGGTAAACCCTCTGCTGGGACGATAGAGCTCAACGCATACCATCAAGGTGGTTCGATTGTTATTGAAATCAGTGACGATGGCGCCGGTCTCGATTGCGACAAGTTGTGGAACAAAGCGCTGGAAAAAGGTGTATTGCCGAGAGACTCTCGCCGCGAAGAGTTTTCTGACAAGCAACTGATGAATCTTATTTTTGCTCCCGGATTTTCGACCGCAGAACAAGTCTCTGATATTTCAGGGCGTGGGGTCGGGATGGATGTTGTTCGACGCAACATCGAAGAGCTAAGTGGTCACATTGAAGTGGAGTCTGAGCTAGGGCGAGGTAGTCGTTTTATCATTAGTTTGCCACTGACATTAGCCATCTTAGATGGTCAGTTGGTTAAAGTGGGTGGCGAAGTCTACGTGATTCCTTTGCTCACTATTGTCGAGTCGATACAAATCGACCCTGAGAGCATTAAGTTAGCTTCAGGAGGCGTTGAACTTTACCGTCTGCGCGACGAGAACATCCCCATTTTGCGTCTGCAAGATGAACTAGAGATGGGCGTTAGCGGAAAGCTTGACCGACAGCTGATCTGCTTTGTCGAAGCGGCGGGGAATCGCGTCGGCTTGCTGCTTGATGAGCTGCTTGATCAGCAACAGGTTGTGATTAAGAGCCTCGAATCTAACTACAGTAAGGTCGCCGGAATTTCTGGTGCCACCATTTTAGGTGATGGTTCGGTATCACTGATTTTAGATATTCAAGGTTTGATTACCGGCTTTACTCATCGTAGTAATGATTCCTCACACAATGGTTTGGCCGCTTAGGGAGTTGCGATGGACAGTATCAGCATAGATAAACCTCAACCGGAGCACAACGCGATGTCGTCGCAGGCTCACCTTACCGATGTGGACGCTCTTAACGAAGCCGTGAGTAATGAAGTCAGTGAAAATGCCGACTTTTTGAGTTTTGAGTTAGCTAATGAACTCTATGGTGTTGATATTAAAGATGTTGAAGAGATCCGTGTGTGGGAGAAACCAACGCCTATTCCACGTTCACCGAGTTTTGTGCTGGGCGTGATCAACCTGCGTGGCATGATCGTTCCGGTCATTGATCTTCGAGCAAGGTTTTCGGTCGGAGAGTGTCAATATCTGCCAACCACCGTGGTGATTGTATTGCGTTCCAGTGGTGATAACGATGACAAAATGATGGGACTGGTGGTCGATGCGGTCAGTGATGTCGTGAGTCAGGGGGACAATGTGCTTTCGCCGAGTGTTGGCGATTCACTGGTTACGCCATACCTACAAGGCATTGTAAATGTTGGCGAGCGTGTAATGTCTCTGCTTGATACGGATGAACTGCTCAATATTGAGCGGATTTTAAGGAACCCAATATGACTAAGGAATTCCTCAGTTTTTTGCTTGAAGACGAGGAGTATGCCGTGCCCATTCTCGATGTCAGAGAGGTCAGGGGCTGGACACCGGTGAGGAAGGTGCCCAATTCTCCTAACTATATGCAAGGCGTACTGGAAATTCGTGGCGAGTACATACCGATTGTTGACTTGAGATTACGCTTTGGTTTATCTGCCGCCGAAATCAACGCAACAACGGTTGTGATTGTACTTAATGATCAGCAACGGCATCCCCTAGGCATTATCGTGGATGGGGTGTCAGAAGTGTATTCACTGACTAATGAGCAAATAAAGCCATCGCCGCACGTCAGTGTCGATGTTGATCATCGATATGTGCAAGGCATTGTTTCGGTACCCAATGGACATATGGTCCTAATTAATATGCAAGCTTTGTTCGATACAGCAGAGCTCGCGCAACCCAGCCAAACGGAAGAGAGTTGGGCTTAATGCCAACGTAATGACAGTTTATTCGTTTTGGTACAACGTCAGATGAAATAACCAGTGAGAGGTAACTCATGGCATTTTGGAATAGAAACACTGCGCCTGAAACTCAGTTTGTCGCCCCAACGCAGGACACACTCGCGCAGGAGTTTGACATCGAAGAAGATCAAGGTTTAAGCAAAAGTCAGCTTTTTTCTGCACTCAATGCGGCACAAACGGCATTGATGATGATCGACCGTGATTTCAACATCACGTATCTCAATAGCAAGTCACTTGAGTTGTTTAAAACTCATGAAGTCTTATTCCAATCCGTATGGCCAAACTTTAAGGCTTCTGAGGACTTTTTATTGGGATATTGCATTGACTTGTTCCATGCCAACCCTAGTCATCAGCGTCAGCTGTTATCGAATCCGGGAAACCTACCTTACATTACAACGATTAATGTTAAGGACGTCAAAATAGAGCTCAATGTCGGAGCGATTATTGATGAGTCTGGTGACTACGTCGGTAATACTCTTGAATGGTCTGATGTTACCGACAGTATTCGCAAAGAACAGGAATTGAGTCGTCTTCAAGCGGCGATTGATCAAGCTCAAACTGCGATGGTAATGATAGACCGAGATTTTCTCATCACCTACATCAACCAAGAAACGCTGAAGCTATTTGGCCTTCACGAAGCGACGATGCGTAGTGTTTGGACAGGTTTCACTGCCAGTGAAGAGTGGTTGATGGGGCGTTGTATTGATGATTTTCACCGTAATCCGGCTCATCAACGAGCGTTACTTGCTGATCCAACGAACTTGCCTTTCAGCACTGACATTCAAATTCAAGATCTTAAGATCGAATTGAATGTTGCTGCTATTCATGACGCATCGGGCAATTATATTGGCAATACACTTGAGTGGCGAGATGTGACTCAAGAGCGTGCTAAAGAAGAGGAAATTGGTCGCTTAGCCTCTGCGGTAGCAGGGATGACGACTAACCTAATGATGGCTGATAAAGAAGGCATCATCACCTACTTGAATCCTTCTCTAGAGAACTTAATGCGCAGTCGTGAAAGTGATTTGCAAAAAGTCTTACCCAGTTTTGATGCAAGTAATTTGGTTGGGAAAAATATCGATGTTTTCCATAAGAATCCAGGTCATCAACGTAACATTATCGCCAATCCTGATCGGTTACCTTTTTCATCCAACATTAGCGTCGGGGGACTGGAATTTAATTTAACCTGTATCGCGATGCACGATAGCCAAGGTAACTATATTGGCCCAGCGCTGCAGTGGATCGATATTACCGAGCAGCAAGATGGCCAGCGTCAGGTCGAGTCATTAATTCAAAAAGCTATTGCTGGTGAATTGACTGATCGTATTGATACCAGTGTGTATAACGGCTTTATGCGTGAATTGGGTAACGGTATTAATAATCTTCTCGATACAATGGTTGCTCCCCTTGGCCAATGTATTGATGTGATGAGCCAAGTTGCAGATGGCAATCTCAATATCACCATGCCGGATGATAATACCGGAGAATTTGCCCGCTTATCCCATGCGGTGAATACCTCGATTGTGAATTTGCGCAATATGGTTGAGAAAATCACTCAATCATCGGCACGCGTGGCAACTGCATCAACGGAAATTGCAGAAGGTAATAACGACTTGAGTCAACGCGTTGAAGCTCAGGCCTCTAACCTAGAAGAAACCGCAGCAAGTATGGAGCAGATGACGGCAACGGTACGTCAAAATGCCGATAATGCCCGTGGTGCGAATGAACTGTCTGACGATGCGGCGAAAAAAGCCAGTAAAGGTGGAGAAGTGGTCGGCCAGGCTGTGTCGGCGATGGCAGAGATTAACACCGCGAGCAAGAAGATTGCTGACATTATCGGTGTCATTGATGAAATTGCATTCCAAACCAACTTATTGGCACTGAATGCAGCTGTCGAGGCAGCCAGAGCCGGTGAGCAAGGCCGCGGTTTTGCGGTAGTGGCGGGTGAAGTCCGTAATCTAGCGCAGCGCAGCGCGGCAGCGGCAAAAGAAATTAAAGGTTTGATTAAAGACAGCGTAGAAAAAGTGGATGAAGGTTCACGCCTCGTCGATGAGTCAGGTTCGACACTGAATGAAATCGTCGATGCCGTCGAGAAGGTGACTGAGCTGATTGCACAAATCGCCTCTTCTAGCCAAGAGCAGTCGACAGGTATTGATGAAATCAACCGAGCGGTTGCCACTATGGATGAAATGACGCAGCAAAATGCGTCTTTGGTCGAGCAAACGTCAGCTGCAAGCCAATCTCTCAAAGATGAAGGTAAACAACTGCTTCATTTAATGAACTTCTTTGTCACTGATACGAATGTGACGACGTTTGAGTCAAAACCTGGTTCAGCAAGTCGAGATACGAATATCAGAGAGATCAGAACACCAAAAGTCGCAAATTCGAGCTTCAAGCTTGAAGAGGATGGGGACGAATGGGAAGAGTTCTAGCACAATCCGAAAAGACAGTGCCAGATGAGTTTGAGCTATCGGATAAAGATTTTAAATATATTCAGTGGTTCATGCACAAGAACGTTGGCATCTACTTTTCCGATCGTAAAAGAACCATGGTGTATGGGCGTATTAGCCGTCAATTAAGGCGGTTAGGCCTACGCCGTTTTAGCGATTATCGTCAAGTCATTGAGCAAGATTCGCAAGAGCATGCGAATTTCATCAACTGCTTGACGACCAATAAAACTCAGTTCTTTCGCGAATATCATCATTTTGATTTTCTCGAAAAGGTATTGATTAAGGAGTGGCAGCAACAAGGGCTGAATAAATTGCGTATTTGGTCGGCGGGTTGTTCGACGGGGGAAGAGCCTTACAGCTTAGTGGCTTCGCTTCACTGGGCTAAGGTGTTGGATCATATCGACGATGTGAAAATCTTAGCGACTGATCTTGATACTAAGGTACTTAGCCACGCAGAGCTTGGTATTTACGATAAAGCGGCGGTGTCGAGTATTCCGGCGAAGTACCTTAAGCCATGTTTTGTTAAGGGGACAGGCGCGCAAAAAGGCAAGATAAAGAGCAGAGTCGGCTTGCAGCAGTTGATCGAGTTTCGCCAACTTAATTTATTGCAGAACTGGCAATTTGATCAGACGTTTGATCTGATCGCTTGCCGCAATGTGATGATCTACTTTGATAAAAATACCCAGCGGCAGCTACTCGAACGATTCTATCAGCAGCTTAAGCCAAATGGTGCGCTGTTCTTAGGCCACTCAGAAAGTGTGCCAGCGGATATGGATTTGTTCCATCACTTAGGCCATACCATTTATGTTAAAAAATAGGAGGCAATTTTGCTAGGTTCAAAATTGGCACCACCACAATACGAAAACAGTCACTTTAACCGTTTTTATCACCCGCTAAAAGATAAACACATCGTTAAAGTGCTTCCTGGTGGTGTCTATTGTACTGACGCTGAGGATGAGTTGATCGCAACTGGTTTAGGCTCTTGTGTCGCGGCATGTATTTGGGATTCTAAGCTGCGTATTGGCGGGATGAACCATTTTCTATTGCCTTTTGATAGCAAATCACAGCTCAAATCTTGGCAGCCTGAAGAGCTTATATCGACCGCATCTCGCTACGGCAGTTACGCCATGGAAATGTTATTTAATGCCATGCTTGAGCGCGGTGCTCAACGCAAGTCGCTGCGCTTGAAGCTGTTTGGTGGCGCGCAAATGATGGGACGCAATTCAATGATCGGTGAAAAGAATATTGCCTTTGTTCTCAATTACGTTGCACAAGAAGGCATGACGGTTGTCTCGCAAGACTTGGGAGGATTAGAGCCAAGAAAAGTACTCTTTGACCCTGTTAGTGGGCAAGTATGGTTAAAGCGAATTCCATTTATTGAAGTTTATCGTTTGCAACATCAAGAAGAGCAATACGCTGACCAACTTGATAAACAGAGCCATCATCAGTCTGATGACGTGGAGTTATTTTTATGAAGAAGATACGAGTGTTGATTGTGGATGACTCACCAGTCTATCGCGCGTTGTTGTCACAGTTAATTAACTCAGATCCTGATCTAGAAGTGGTTGCTGCAGCGGAAGACCCGCTTCAAGCGCGGGAGTTGATTAAACAGCATAACCCCGATGTACTGACGTTAGATATCGAAATGCCGAAAATGAATGGGGTCCAGTTTTTAAAAAATTTAATGCGTCTACGCCCTATGCCTGTGGTGATGATTTCGACTTTAACTCAGCATGGAGCAGATGCCACGCTTGCCGCTCTCGAATTGGGGGCTGTCGACTACTTTCCCAAGCCATCGGTAGACAATACCGCAGAGATGCTCAATTACAAAAGCCTTGTCAACGATAAGATTAAGATTGCCGCAGGTGCCAATGTCACTTCGGTTATGCCTTCGGCCCCAGAAAAATTGGTGGCACCTAAGCATCATCATCACATTGAGTTGATCGCAATAGGCGCGTCAACCGGGGGAACAGAAGCGGTGAGAAAAGTATTGTCTTCCTTACCATCAGGTTTACCTCCAATTGTGATCACGCAACATATTAGTGCGAAGTTTTCCGCATCGTTTGCTCAGCGTTTAAATGATTACAGTGATATAGAAGTCAAAGAGCTGACGGCAACTCAAGCACCATTAACTCATGGTTGCGCGTATCTCGCTCCTGGGGATAAACACTTAACGGTATTGCGACGGGGCAGTCACCTTTATTGCCAACTTGATGACAGACCTGCGGTAAATCGTCACAAGCCGTCGGTGGATGTCATGTTTGACGCTGTCGCAGAAACGGTAGGCGCAAAGGCGATTGGCGTCATCTTAACGGGAATGGGCCAAGACGGTGCGCATGGAATGCTCCGCATGAAACAACTTGGCGCTAGAACTATTGCACAAGACAAAGACTCATCGGTTGTATGGGGGATGCCACGTGTTGCAGTCGAAATGGGTGCAGCTCTGTCGGTTGTCGACATTAACAAAGTGGCACAACAAATCGTTCATTACCTTTCACCGGATGGTTAGTTGCTTACATTATGTCAAGGAAGCAAAAATGCTAATAGACAACAAACTTAACTTAAAAAAACGCTATGTGGCTGCTATTGGTCTGCAAATTATGCTGTTATTGATTGCACTCAGTATGGCCTCCTCTATCGTCAATGTCGCGATGATGATTCTTGCGGCAGCCATTCCTTGGTTTGTCATGCCAAAACAACAAACGCAAGCAAGTGCGGTCGTTATTGAGCCGAGCGAAAAAGAAATCTCTCGTTTTGATATTAGTCAGACTCTGGATCTTATTTCTCATCAATTAATCGAACCGCTTGATCATCAGCGCAGCGTCGTAGATGAATCTGTTAAGACGCTAAATGAAAGCTATTTTGCCTTACAGCAACTGGCCGAAGAGCAAAATAAAATTACCTCAGAGTTGGTTGAGAATTTACTCGGTAATCAAGACAGCGATAGCGATATCAGTAATGTGTTGCCCAAAACCGAAGCCATCATTCGTCAATTTGTCGATACGCTGGTCAATGTTTCGGAAAAGAGTATTTCTGCGGTGCACAGTATTCACGATATGTCTGACAAGCTAGGCACGGTGTTCAAACTACTTGAACAAGTGCGAGGTTTATCAGAGCAAACCAATTTGTTGGCACTGAATGCTGCGATAGAGGCTGCACGTGCAGGGGACGCAGGACGCGGCTTTGCCGTCGTGGCACAAGAGGTGCGTAATCTTTCTGTAAAAGCAGAAGAGTTAAATGGACAGATCGAGGCCGAAATTAATATCGCCCAAAAAACGGTTGAGGAAGCCAATAAAACGGTGGGAGAAATGGCTTCGATTGACATGACAGAAGCGATCGAATCTAAAGAAAAAGTCGATGAGATGTTGAAAGGGGTTCAACGGGTGAACCGCTCTGTAGAGCAAGAAGTGTATAAGATCAGTTCAAGTGGTGACAGACTGCGAGTCCAAGTTGACAACGGAATTCGCGCGTTGCAATTTGCCGACATCATCACTCAACAGGGCGATTATGCTAAGCATAGTGTTGGCTATCTACAGTCACTCTCTGAGCTTTGTCAGCGTTACGACAACGGATCGTTGTCAATCCAAGAATTCACACAGCAAGTTAACCAACTACGACAGCAGATTTCTGGTCGTGATGCGCCAGCCGCGGCGCAGCATAGTATCGAAGAAGGCGAGGTAGAGCTGTTCTAATAATAATATCGCTAGCCGAAAAACGACAGATGGTGAGGAATAAACTATGACAGTAGAAGCACAAGTAGACTCTACAGCAAAGCATATAACGATAATGATAGAGGGAGCTTTCGGATTTAATCTGGTTCAAGACTTTCGCCGTACTTACAGTGATCGTCAAGAATTTCGTTTTACTATCGACCTGCGTAAAGTTGATTACATCGATAGCGCAGGTTTGGGTATGTTACTCAACATGCACAATTATCTCGGCCAGCAAGATGGCACGATACGCATCACCAACACATTACCTCAAGTGAGAAAAATACTGACAATTTCTCGATTCGATAAAAAATTTGATATTGAGTAAATGACTAAGGAGATCGTATGCATGTAATGATCGTAGACGACCATGCAACGAACAGAGAACTATGTCGTTTTATGTTGAGTCATCTCGCTGAGAAGGTGACAACGTTTGAAAATGGTCAGGGTGTTGTGGCGGCAATGAGGCAAATGGAGTCTTTGCCAGATGTTATTTTGCTTGATGTCATGATGCCAGTGAAAGATGGCTTTACCACTGCCCAAGAAATTCGACTCGCTTTCCCTGATATACATATGCCAATTATATTTTTAACGGTGTTGGACGACCATGCGTCGTTTGAGCGCTGCTTAAATTATGGCGATGATTTTATTCTCAAGCCGATTGAACGCAGTGTGATCACGGCTAAAGTTCAAGCTCACTACCGCATTGTCCGTATACACAACCAAGTGATGGAGCAGCGTGATGAACTAAGCCAATTTCATGAACAAGTGCGTTATGAATATGCGATAGCCGAGTCTATATTTTCGAATCTGATGCTTGAGATGAGTGCCCAAGTGCAAAATATCTATGGCATCAATTATCTTTCGACCCCTTCAACCGTATTCAATGGGGATTTAATCGTGGTCGCCAATCGACCTCATGGTGGCGTCTATGTGATGATTGCTGATGCGACCGGGCATGGTCTGCCTGCCGCCATTTCCGCGATTCCGGCTACCCGCGCTTTTTTTTCGATGGCATCAAAAGGTTTGTCGTTGGGAGAAATTGCTCGTGAAGTGAATGAAGTATTGGTGCGTTTTCTGCCGATGGGGATGATGCTCGCCGCGAGTATTTTTGAAGTACGTGCTAATGGCTTTGAAGTTTCTTGGTGGGGAGGAGGGTTGCCTGACGGGTATTTGATTGACCGTAAAGGTGACATCGTACGTCGTCTGGTGTCAACTCACATGCCGCTTGGGGTGCTTAAGCCGCACGAATTTGAAGCAGACATCGTCAATTTCCGTTTAGAGCCAGAGCAACAAATTATCTGTTATACCGATGGTGTCATCGAAGCCTCTGATGAACATGGCGAGCAGTTTGGCCAAGAACGGCTAGAGAAAGTATTCAAACAAAATCGCGCCATTATCCCAACACTTTACGATTCAGTTCGTCAGTTTGCTGATAAAACGGTAGGTGATGACTTATCTATCTTAGCCATGACATTTCCTATTTCAAATGCTAACAACCAGATTTCACCGCCGAATGAGGTCGTTCTTAACCATATTCCCATCGAATCGAAACTTAAGCTCTGTGGCAGCGCGTTGCGTGGTATTAGCGTGATGACAGAGGTCCGTAAATTTCTAACCGGTATACTACATGGTGGTGTACATCTTGATTTGGTTTGCTCAGTGCTTTCTGAATTGTTTGCCAACGCGATTGAGCATGGTTTGTTAAAATTGGACTCGTCAATTAAAGAGGAACAGGATGGGTTTTTCTTATTTTACCAACTCCGCGAAGAGAAGCTGAAGCAGCTCGGCGATGATATGTGGGTTGAGCTAATGATTGATTATGATCCCATTCAGGCACGTTTAACCATGCAGCTAGAGCATAATGGTGAAGGATTTGACTATCGCACACGCGGTAGCAGCCCAGATAAGTCATTAACGCATGGTCGCGGCATTGTTCTTGCTTCTGAATTATGTGATTCATTAGAATATTCGAAACAGGGGCGAAGTGTTACTGCGGTTTATTCACTGTCGGCAGCGCATCACTTTCCGAGCTCAAGCTAGGGTTATTTACAGTGTAAAAAACATCTAGTGATGTAAGCCTTAAAACGTCACACTTTTGATACAGTCCCGCGAATATTTTCTATACACTGAGGCCAGGAAGTATTAAGGACAGAATGACATGTGGGATAAATTTGTCGCGTTTTCTGACGATAACACTCAAGTGTTAGCCAAACTCTCGCCAGATATCACCGTAGATTCAAACTTCGACACTCGAGGTTTGAGCGACGCGTTAGCTAAGATTAACGCCAGCGAATTATACGTTATAGATGATAATGTGACCAAGTTCATCAACTATGCCAAGGAGATGAAAAGTGAAGCGTATGTTGGCGTTGTCATTGCAGAAGTAAGAGATGCGGCTATTGACATCGAGCTTACCGAGCAAGACATGATCGCCAATATGACGGTGACGGGGGCCTATAAAGGCGCTCCCCTAAAAGGCCCACAAATAGTTCATGCGCTGGCTCAAGCACATGTGACTAAAGGCATTAATAAGTTAGCGCTCAAAAAAGTGTTAGTGATGAGCCATCAACTCAAGCCGGGTGAAACTTTTACTCAACCTGTAGCGAAAGGCAAAGAGCCTAAACAAGGCGTTGATGCTAAGTTTATTGCGCTTGTTGACGATCCCAGTAAACAAGTCCTCGCACCGACAGAAGCCACTCCTGGTGGAAAAGTCGATATGCTCAATTTAGGCGAAACCATCAATGTTGCCGCCAATCAACCATTAATGAGGCGTGTTCCTGCAACTAAAGGAACACCGGGCATGACAGTGCAAGGTAAACCTATCCCCGCGAAGTCTGGCAGTGATGCTGTGCTCAAAGAAGGCAAAGGAACAATAATCTCACCGGATGACCCCAACGTGTTGATTGCCGAAGCTTCAGGTATGCCAATCATCAAAGAGCGTACTGTTGAGGTGGAAAACGCCCTTTGCTTACCTACTATCGGTGTCGCAACGGGGCATGTGAAGTTTAAAGGAAACGTTGTTGTGTTGGGCAATATTGAGTCTGACATGATGGTAAGAGCCACAGGCTCACTGACGGTTGGTGGATTCATTGAGTCGGCGGATGTTCAGGTACAAGGCGATATTGAGGTCGCGAAAGGCATTATTGGCCACAATGTTTCAGAGAATGAGCAGAAAAGCTGTATCGTTAAATCAGGGGGGTCTATCACCGCTAACTATGCCCAGTTTTCAGAGTTACAAGCGGCAAATGACATCAATCTCAGCGTCCATTGTATGAACAATGAGCTGCGTTGTGGTCGTGATCTTGTGGTGTGTGATGCCGCTGGGAAGCAAGGGACACTCAGTGGCGGACATGCCAAAGTTGGCAGTAAAATTACTTGTGTAAACCTAGGAGTCGAAGGCGATACTGCTACCTTCATCCATGCCTTTGCTCGTTTTCAAATGTACAAAGATAAGAAAGCCAAACTTAAAGAACAGTACACTCAAGCTCAAGAAGGTACCATGAATATGGTGCGTAAAGAGCTCGAGCTGAAAAAAATACCTAAGTCACAACGAACGCCTGAGCAAGAGCAACAACTTGAACAAGATAAACAGGCAGCTAATGCACATTTAGAGAAAGTTAAAGCCGTTCGCGATAACCATGATAATGAACTTGAGGTAGCCCTCGAAGAAGCAGTTGTTGAGGTTAAGGGTAAAGTTTACAGTCACGTTACCGTCCAGTTTGGTGAAGAAAAGATCATCACTAAACGTGTTTATGGTGCGAGTGTTTTCACATTCAATCAGTTTGAGGTTAAGTTCTCATCTATGTTCGAAGAAGATGATTTAGAACAACAACTATAAACTCTTATCGCCGCTGGCAAGAAGTGCACCCATGGCTTACATGACGGGTGTATTGATTCAAGCGGCGTGTTTGAATTGTTCAATAGGCGCTTTTTAGCGCATTGCAGACCCGTTTTGAGCTATTTGCTAGAATCACTTAAAACGGATAGTGAGTGAAAATATCATCAATCATTTGCTCAAGTGGCAATTCATCATGACTTGCTTTGATATAAGTTCTTAATCCAGAGATCTGAATCTGAACGTGACGTGCCAGTTGCTGAAGATCTTTATCGGCTCGAATTTCTCCCTGTTGCTGTGCAAGCCTTAACGCCTTGGTAAACTCGGTTTCCATGCTTTGATAGCACTTTTTGGCATGCTCAAGCAGATCATGCTGCTCATCAGTAAGTTCAGCAATGGTTTTAGCTAACATACACATGCCATTGGGCGCATGAGTACGAGAATCAATGACAATCAATTTTATAAACTGTTTTAAAGCTTGAATTGGTGAGTCATTTGCAGCAAGACACCGCTCAAGGTCTGCTCGCCCGCAGTCGGTATAGTTATCCAGCGCTTGCTTAAACAGCTCATCCTTACTACCGAAGGCTGCGTAGATGCTCCCAGGTCGCATGTCGATCGCATCTTGCAAACTACGCATTGATGTCCCATGAAACCCTTTCTGCCAATAGAGATTGGTTGCTTTCTCAATCACCTGTTGACGATCAAACTTAGCCGCCTTAGCCACAATAATACCTATATTCTTGAACGATAGTTCAAATTATAGAGACTGACTCACGCCAGGTAAAGCGCAAAGGCTTCAACTGCGATTCCTGGTGCTAGATGTTGCAATAGCCAAACAAAAACAGTGAATAAAACCAATCGGCAGTACTGTTTTGAACGTTCGTTCAAAATAGTTGTTGAACGTTCGTTCAAATGCTTCTATAGTCGTTTGCAACGGGACAAATCCTGCCACATGAAAAATAAAGATAAATATAGGAACGACTATGACTGACTTTACGGTACACACAGCAGAAGACGCACCACAACAGAGCCGAGAAATTCTTGCTGGCGCACAGAAACAAATGGGTGCGATTCCGGGTTTGCTTGCGCGTCTTGCTGCCTCGCCACAAACCTTGATTGGCTACAACCAACTTCACCAGCAGTTTGTTAACTCGTCGTTTGATGCTGAAGAGCTAACGGTGGTGTGGCAAACCATCAACGTCGAGCATGAGTGTCATTACTGTGTTCCAGCACATACCGCGATTGCTCATTCGATGAAAGTTGACCCTGCGGTTACCGAAGCGCTGCGCAACAACGCGCCGATGCCAACTCAGAAACTGCAAGCACTGCACGACTTCACTTTAAGCATGGTACGTAAGCGTGGTGACGTGTCAGAGCAAGAGGTCGAGGCTTTCTTTGCAGCAGGTTATAGTCATCAGCAAATTCTTGAGGTGATTTTAGGCCTGTCGCAAAAGGTCATCAGTAACTACGTAAACCGTGTCGCTAAAACGCCGTTAGATGAAATGTTTCAGCCGTACGCTTGGGTAGTCTAAGTTTATAAAGTAAGCGCTCACTTTAAGTTGGCGCTTACTTTTTACTCATACTTGTGGTTTAACGGCAGTTTTCTGAATGGTTATGAATGGTAAAGCAGTGACACTGGTTAAAAATGGCAAACGCTTGTAACTCTTGCTCTAACGCAGTCAAAAACGTGTCTTTATCTTTTAAATTCGCCTCGGTAAATAGATGCAGTACATCAAGCCTTGAGTGGTTTTTGTCAACTTTACAATCGGCACGCGCGACCAATTGACCATTCCAAAGTATTGGTAGACAGAAATAACCAAATTGCCGCTTCTGTTTTGGTACGTAGCATTCGATCAAATAGTCAAAATTGAAGATGTCACTTGCTCGTTTCCTTTGAATCAGCAGATTGTCAAACGGGGAAAGAATTTTTGCACGTTTGCGATTAAGGCGTTTGTTTACCAGTTCAAGTGCTTTGATGCAGACATAGTATTCACCGGATCCTATCTTCACTTTGGTGATTTTTTGCATCGCTTCTAAGTAGTGTAGAGCTTGTTTGACAATATCCCGCACGTCTTTGAGCTGATAGACCATTTCAGCTAACGAGCCGAAACCGTGAGCATTGAGATAGCTCATGACTAGAAAGCGCCCGTATTCTTGAGCGGTTGGCATTGAAGTATTCGTCTCTGGAGGTAAGACGCGCGAGGTTAAGTCATAAACTTTTTGAAAACCGCGCCTCTCAGCGATCATCAAATCCCCCTGCATGTATAAGTTTTCGAGCGCTCGCTTGCTAGGTTTGGTATTCCAGCCGTCAGTTTTGTTGGCTTTAGATTCGAAATCCTTGGCCATTAACGGCCCCTCTTCTTCAATGCGACGCAGAACGTTTTGCATCAACTGACGGTCTTTGCAATACCAATGACGTTGCTCACCTGACTTGATAGCGGCCTTACGTGGCAAGGTATAACGATAGTGTTTGATTGGTAAGTAAGCCGCGGCGTGTGACCAATACTCGAACACTTTTTTGTTCGCGACCAACTGCTCAAGGTGGTGAGGTTGATAGTTAAGGTTTCGGCTCCAAAGGGTATGGTGGTGCGCTCGTTGTACCACTGAAATTGTGTCTATCTGCACATAGCCGAGTTGCTCAAAGACTTTGAGAGTTTTGTCGTATGCGCCGCTTTTTTGCGCAGAGGAGGGCAACCCTTGTGACAGCAGGGCCAGTTTTTGTGCTTGGGGTAGTGATAGAGATTCCATAGTGAGTGCGATTCCTTGCGTGCGCAGAAGAGATAATAGTGATGTGGCGCTCGATTCTTCTGAACGATATGTTTGCATGCTGACTTGCTATCTGCAATAGGGTCTGTACAAAAAGTAAGCGCTAGCTTCCTTTTAATGGCTGACACTGATTAGATCCAGGTTCAGGTAACAAATTTCGCGATTATTGAAATTTTTTATCTGAGTTTCCTATCCTTATATTCACAGTGAACAAAATATGTGCGCCTTTGCTAAAGACTTTGAAAAGTAAGCATTGAGTCGAACCAACCTAGGAAACGAGCATGGATATTGCCAACTCGATAAACAACGGATTGTTACAACAAGAATGGTCTGCACCTGTTTTGTTTGTCGCGATTATCTTGCTCTCATATTTACTGGAAGATTTAGCCATAGTGACTGCCGCGACGTTAGCTGTGCAGCAAACCATGCCGACCAGTATGGCACTGCTGGCGATTTTTATTGGTATCAGCAGTGGAGATCTTGCGCTCTATTTGGTCGGAAAAGCGGCTAAAAAAGTCCCTTTGCTTCGTTATCGACTATTGCGTTTTCAGCGCGGCAGACGAGTGAGACGTCAGCTGCAACAACACGCACTAGTGACCTTATTTGTGGTGCGCTTTGTTCCGGGTCTGAGAACGGTCGGTTTTACCCTCAGTGGTTTTGTCGATATCGAGATAAAAACCTTTTTTATTGCAGTGTTGAGCGCGACTGCATTGTGGACGGCACTTGTCTTTGGCTCTTTACTTCAACTAGGTCAGCTGAGCTGGATACAGTCACAACCGATGGGATGGCTGCTTATTCCCTGTGGTGTGTTTGTGTTGTGGCTAGTCAATACACTGATAACTAAACGCTTGGTAAGGAATAAGTATGACACCGCTCGCTAAGTTAGAAACCTTGCCGCAAGGGCGTATCAATGCTGGCATGCCAGTGTTAGATCCGCCCAAACGCGTTATCTCTCCTTTTGAGTTTCTACCAACGTGGTTTTTTTATACGCCAGTCTTAATTCAAAGTGCTGCTTTGAGTTGTTGGCATCGTGATTGGGCGTTACCTCTGCTTGCCAATCCGGGCATCAAGCTCAGCGGCATGGTGGGCGAGTCAAAACACGATATTTTCACCTCGGTCGGTGAGCAAACCAAAGCATGGATATTGCCCTTTATCACCGTGAGTAAAAGCGCGGTTAGTCTTGATGAACAAGTGGACAACGTGCTCGTAGAGTTAACACGAGCTTCACTCTCCTATCCGCTGGTGGCAAAGCCAGATCTGGGTTGTCGTGGTGTTGGGGTTAAATTGGTTCAAGATCAGCAGCAGCTATATCAATACATTCAATCTTTTCCTAATAAGGGACGCTTCTTATTGCAACAGAAATCACGTTATCGCGCTGAAGCTGGGGTGTTTTACGTCCGTCAGCCTGAGGAGCGCTGTGGCAAAATCATCTCATTGACGTTGAAATACAGCCCCTTGGTGGTAGGTGATGGCGTATCGACACTAAAAGCGCTGATCGAACGTTGCCCGCGAGCGGGTAAACTCAAGCATCTCTATCTACCGCGCCATACCCAAGATTTAGATCGAGTCTTGGGGCTAGGGGAAGAGTTCCAATTGGCTTTTGCTGGTAGCCATTCCCGTGGCGCAATTTTCCGCAGTGGTAACGCGTTTATTACCGAAGCGCTTGAAAAAGCGCTCGACGGCGTGTTAGCGGATTTCCCTGGTTTTTGTTACGGACGATTAGATATCAAGTTTGAGGATATCAATCTACTCATGAGAGGGGAAAGCTTCGACATTCTTGAGATAAACGGTGCCAGTAGTGAGGCGGCGCACATTTGGGACAGTGATACTCCACTACGGGAGATCTTTGCCACTTTGCTCAAGCAGTACCGCTTGCTGTATCAGATAGGCGCTAAACACAAGCAACAAGGTCTGCAAAGCCCGAGTCTCTCTGTGTTGATGCAGGCGTGGCGAGAAGAAAAACGGCTGACCAAACTTTACCCGATGACCGATTAACCGTGCAATTTAGTAAGGCGTTAAATAATGAATAATATCCATCCTGACCTTGCTTTAGAGAGCAAGGCAAAAACTTCCCCTGTGGTAGTTGGCTGTATAGAAACTCTGTCGCAAGGGTACGAGTTTCTCGAACTACTAAATGACGATGACTATGTTTATGTGGCCCAGCCGCATGTCAGTAGCTCTATCGGGGAGCATTATCGTCATTGGATCGATCTGTTTCAGGCGATTCAGCATCAATCGGGAAAAATTGACTACAACGTCCGTCGTCGCGGTCATAGAGTCGAAAGAAGCATCAGTCTTGCTAAACAAGAGATTGCCGAGTTGATCCAGTGGTTATTCAACTTACCGCACCAGCAGCTTAACCAAAACGTGTGTGTAGAAACGGAAATCATGTTGTCGCAAACCCATAGTGAAGAGGTCAAGTCAACATTGGTTCGTGAGCTCACCTTTGCGACTTTACATGCGACCCATCATTTCGCAATGGCGAAAGTGGTTGCCTCGTTACGTGGCGTGCAAACTCAAGCCAGTTTTGGCGTTGCACCCGCGACCGCAAGCTACCAAAGAGCGCAATAAATTATGTGTACACTTTCTTGGGTTTATCATGGCAGCAACCACTACCAAGTCTACTTCAATCGCGATGAACAGCGCTCACGTGCACCCGCGCTTGAGCCACAGCGGTTTGTGATTGATGGCGTGCATTGTGTGATGCCGATTGATCCGGTTGGCGGAGGCAGTTGGATTACCACCAATCAGTATGGTGTGACGCTCTGTTTGCTCAACTACTATCAAGGTTCACTGCCACAAGGTGTACTGACGAGTCGCGGTTTGATTGTGAAGCGCTTAGCAAGCAGTGCTGTTAGTGAAGAGGTCGATAGCCGCCTTCTGGCAATGGATCTGAGCCATTTTGCTCCTTTTACTCTTGTGTCGTTTGATACTCGGCGCAATGCTAACCAGACCCCGGTGTGGCTATGGGATGGTGTAGAACTTCACCGCACTCACGGGAGTGCCCCGATCACTTCAGCTGCGCTGCATTTTGATAAGGCGCACCACTACCGCTGCCAGTTGTTTAATCACTTAATACAACACAATTCACAGCTAGAGCTTGGTCAGCAGTTCCATCAAACCCACGATGTCTCAGCGCCGCATTTATCTCCGCTAATGGTCAGAGACGATGCACGAACGGTCAGTTTTACGTCTGTTATCGTCTCTTCTAATCAGCAGAAAATGATTTATCAGTCCATTGATGAGCAGCTCAATATCGACTTTGCTACCCAACAGAGCTGTTTGCCGGCTGAAACAATACAACAAGGAGTTTTTAAATGAAGAAACTATTTTTACTATTTGTCTTACTGTTGAGCACGCCAGTGCTGGCCAAAGATGAAATCTCAACCAGTCTGTTTAGCAATAAAGCGCTCAGTGGTTTTGATACGGTGGCTTATTTTACCCAAGGCAAGGCAGTTGAAGGCAATAGCCAGTGGCACAGTGAATACAAAGGTGCCGATTGGTATTTTTCTTCGCAGCAGAATCTTGAGTTATTTCTTTCTGACCCTCAGCGGTACGCGCCTCAGTACGGTGGATACTGCGCCTGGGCGGTATCGGTCAAAAATGACTTTGCTCCTTCGGACCCTCACCAGTGGGCGATCGTCGACGGTAAGCTCTACCTTAACTACAGCGCTAAAGTGAAACAGTGGTGGGATCAAGATCAAGCGGGTCATATTCAGGTCGCAGATCAGAACTGGCCTACGTTGATTGGCCAATAAACGATGAGGATCACCCAATGATAGCCAGTCCGTTTCGATTACCGCGTAAAACGCCCTTTGGTATTGGTGAGTCTGTATTAGAGTGGGCGACGGGGTTAGCACGACTTGATACGCTCTATTGTCAAAGCGCGTTACCGAAAAATAGCTTTGATTTTATGACAGAAGCGCTGGCGCGTATTGGTACTCAGTATCAGGTTGATCACGGCAGCTTGGACAATATTCCCCCGCAGGGACCAGTATTGATCGTGGCTAACCATCCATTTGGAGGCATAGAAGGGATTATTCTCGCCTCATTGATTGCTCAGGTGCGCAAAGATGTCAAAGTGTTGGCGAATGAGTTGCTCAAACGAATCCCAGAGCTTGATGAGTTGTTTATTGGCGTCGATGTGTTTGGTGGTGAACGGGGGCGTGCGACCAATCGCAAAGCTATTAAACAAGCGAATCAACATCTTAAACAAGGAGGTGTGTTGATCATCTTTCCAGCGGGTGAGGTTTCTGCTTGGCAAGCTGGCGACAAACGGGTCACAGACAAACAGTGGAGCCAATCTGTTGCAAAGTTCATCAAACACACCCAAGCCACCACGGTACCTGTGTTCATTCGTGGTATGAACAGTAAGCTGTTCTACCAACTCGGGCGCATCCATCCATTGCTTAGGACTGCGTTACTCGGGCGAGAATTATTAAACAAGGCGGGGCAGACAATTTCAGTGTCGATCGGTAGTCCTATTGTGTTTAGTGAGGTTAAAGACTTTGCCAGCGATCAAGAGGTGACGCACTACTTGCGTCTTAATACCTATTTGATGAGCAGTTTAGATCAAGCGCCACAGACGCTGCCAATCCCTGATCAAGCTGAGCCGATCATCGCACCAGTTGCGATAGCGCTTCTCGAGCAAGAGTTAGCCAAGCTGAGTGACTACAAGCTACTTGATCAGGGCGAGTTTTCGGTCTATTGCGCACCAACGAAACAAATACCCCATATGATGCGCGAGATTGGCCGAGTGCGAGAAGAGAGCTTTCGCCAGGTGGGGGAAGGCAGCGGGCGCAGTTGTGACATTGACCAGTTTGATCCACATTATCATCAGTTGTTTGTTTGGCATAATCATCAGCGCGAGTTGGTCGGCGCGTATCGTTTAGGTTTAGTGGACCAACTGGTTGAACAAGGAGGCGTCGATGCACTCTATTCGTCGAGTTTATTTCAATATGACCAGAGTTTTTTAGCTAAGCTTGGTCGCTCAATTGAAGTCGGGCGATCTGTGGTGGCGCAGCCTTATCAACGAAATATGCAATCACTACTGCTGCTTTGGAAGGGCATTGCGACCTTTGTCCATCGTCAGCCCAATTATACTCACCTGTTTGGCCCTGTAAGTATTAGTAATGATTACAGTCCTGTTGCAAGGCAGCTTATCGCCTCGGTAATGACAGTACACTATTATGACGATGATAAAGCACGGTTAGTTCATCCCACCACACCACTGCAACCAAGTGGAGAGGAGTTTTGGCGCCCCGATATGCTAAGCTCGTTGGTCAAGCTCCCTTTACTGTCCAAAGTCCTCAGCCGCTTAGAGCAAGGGATGGGTATGCCAGTGTTACTGCGCCAATATTTAGGGTTAAACGGCAAGCTTGTCTGCTTTAATGTCGATCCTGCGTTTAACTTTGCCCTTGATGGTTTGATCGTGGTCGATTTAACCGAAGTCTCTGAGCGTGTTCTGGCTAAGTACATGGGACGAGAGCAGGCTCAAACCTATCTAAGCCATCACACTCAAAAAGATGCTTAAGCAAGGCGGTTTGATTATGGGTAGATATAATTAATACAACACTCGAAAGGAAGCGCATGTCTCATTCCATCCACTTGGTGTTGGCGTTATTTGCCTTTGCCGCCAACTCCTTTTTCTGCCGATATGCACTGGCTGATGGATCGATTGACCCGGGTTCATTTACCTTTATTCGCTTGGTGTCTGGCGCTGTGACCCTTGCGATCATTTTACGACTTCGTCGCCAACTTAACGTTGCTTTTGTCCGTGATAAATTAAGCTGGTGGTCTGGCATTGCGCTTTTTGGCTATGCGATCTGCTTTTCGTTTGCTTATACCCAGTTAAGTACTGGCACAGGCGCACTGATTCTATTTGGCATGGTGCAACTCACCTTAGTGACGTTTCATGTTTTATCAGGCAACCGCCTTTCTTGGCTTGAACTCAGCGGTATTGGCATTGCCATTAGTGGTTTTTCGTTACTGATGTTGCCTTCGGCGCAAACCCCAAGTCTTACCGCGGCGCTGTTAATGGTGTTGGCTGGAATATGCTGGGCAGTGTTTACCTTATTAGGACGAAAGACGGGTGAGGCTTCGGTAGCGATTACCCACGGGTTTGTTTTGGCATCGTTTCTGGCTGTAGTCGTCAGCCCTTACCTGTTTTCGGGTGAAAGCCTCTCTTGGTCAGGCATCATTTGGGCCATGCTGTCGGGTATTTTCGCATCAGGCTTTGGCTATATATTGTGGTATCAAGTCGTCAAACGTATATCGGTGTTACAGGCGTCAGTCGCTCAACTTGCGGTACCTGTGATGGCGTTTGTGGCTGGAGCTTTCGGCCTTGGTGAATCCGTGACCTTTACTGCGGTTTTATCTTCGCTACTTGTTTTAGGTGGGATTGCGCTTACCTTTGTTGCCAAAGAGAAAAATTAGGCCCACAACAGCGTAGGCCTTGGGGAATTAGACTTTGTAATGATCAATTTCACTGCGCAGTACTTCAGAAAGTTGTGCGAGTTCTTGAGTTGCCGCGCTACTTTGCTCAGCTCCCACTGCATTCTGATTTGAAATCTCACTAATACTGCTAATGTTGGCGTTAATTTCCTCTGTCACTAAACTCTGCTCTTCAGCCGCAGTGGCGATTTGCGCATTCATCGCTGTGATCTGGTCTACGCTCAATTTTATTTGGGTCAATGCATCGCCCGCTTCGCGTGCTTTATCAACCGTTGAAAGTGCATTACTTGCTCCGGTTTCAAGCCGTTGAGTTGAGTCGCGGCTACCTTGTTGCAATCGCTGGATGGTTTGCAAAATCTCTTCTGTCGACTCTTGAGTACGGCTCGCTAAAGTACGAACTTCATCAGCAACAACAGCAAAGCCTCGACCTTGCTCTCCGGCCCGCGCCGCTTCAATCGCGGCATTGAGTGCCAGCAGGTTCGTTTGTTCAGAAATGCCTTGAATCACATCCACCACACTGCCAATCTCTTCTGAGTGTTTGGCCAATTGGTGCATCGATTCTACCGAGTCTTGCATCTCTTGGGATAATCGTTCAATCATCTCCACGCTGTCCATCACTACTTGTTGTCCATTAGCGGCCGCTAAGTCGGCCTGCTCAGAGGCGTTGGCCGCAGACGCAGCACTTTGCGCTACTTCATGTACCGTGGCAGTGAACTGGTTAATTGCGGTCGCGACTTGTTCGGTTTGGGCTTGTTGAGTCATGATGTTTTGCTTGGTTTGCATTGCTACCGCAGAGTTCTCCTCGGCTGAGCGCGCTAACTGGCTAATTGAGTCACGGTTGGTTTGTACTACATGTTGGAAACTGGTCACGATACGGTTCACTGACTCCGCAATATGCGAAAATTCATCATCGCCAGAAGTATCAAGTCGTTGAGTCAGGTCGCCTCGTGCAATTTTATCTGAGGTGTGCTCAAGTTGCGCTACGGCATTATTGACCCGCTTAACCACAAATAACGACATGCTGACAATCACGACTAGCGAGATAAGGGTTATCGAACTGACCGTCCAGATGAAACGTTGAGTATTGTTTTGGGCATCATGGAAGCTCTCTTTACCTTCTTCTACTTGCATCGTGAAAAACTGCTCGGCGTACTGGTAAGCTTGTTGAAATTGTGGGTTGATTTGTTCGAGCAATATGACGTTGGAACCGGTGAAGTCACCATTATTGAGTTTAGCGATGGCTGGTGTAAAACCTCGGTCAGTGATGTCATCAACAACACTGGCAAGGTTATTCACTACACGGGCTTCCTCTGGTGCTAGCTTAGACTGCAATAACTCCTTATCTATGATGTTATGCAGTATTTTAAGCGAGGCGTGAATTTGATCGATGTGCAGGCTGAGTGGATGGTCGTGCATCGACGCGGTGGAAGATGATGGAGCATGTTGAGAAGCGAGTAACAGGGCGCTTCTTGCGTTGCCAAGTTCATCAATCACTCGGCTTGTTCGGATCGTGTGTTGCATTCCCTGACTATAGAGATCTTCGATATAAGCGGCAGAGGTTCGCATTCCCGAAATACCTTGGTAACCGAGCACCAGAAAAGCGAATAGGGTTAGCAGAAGACTTAACTTTAGTTTGATGCTGACGCTTGCGAAAAAGCCAAATAACTTCGGTTGTTTTTCATCTTGGCCTGCTGTTTGATCTAGCGCGACTGAAGTCATCATGGTTCCTTTTTTTTATTTATATTTTACTAATATAGCTAGGATGACGAGATCTATCAGATTTTGGAATTGATATAGGTCATGAATTATTTGGATAAATATATTCAGTATGGCAGATTGTTAACGTAGTCAAATATTGCGCAGGGAAATAACTACGAAGAAGCTGTGATGGGGGAGTTTGACTTGGTCGGGAGACCGCACTTACTTTGAAGCAAGTACGGTAAGGCGTTAATTGATCGCCGTGCTGGCGCGACGCGTTAGTTTAAAACCGATATCGGTGATGGTGTCGACAGGTTCACCTTTGATTTTATTGATCAACTTTTCTGCCGCGCGAGTGCCCATATGTTCATAATCAATTTCGGCGCTGGTTAGGCTTGGGTAGGCGTGCTCTGCCATCGTTGAGCCTTCTAAGCAAATGATGGCGATATCCGTGGGCACCTTAAGTACCCGTCGGTGGCATTCAAATAGGGCGCCGATAGCGATCTCTTCGTGACTGCAGACTAAGGCATTGAGCGTTGAATCACGCAGAAGTAGTCTGGCTAACCCTTCTGCACCTAATTGTGACGAGGGCGCTTCGTGGGTAGTAAGAAAATGATCGGGTGCCAAGTAGTTGTCAATCATAGCGCTTTGCCAGCCATGCAGTTTACGTTGTAGTGAGGCGTGCTCTCCGCGTGCACCGATAAACCCAATATTGCTAAAGCCTTGTTCAATAAGGTGTTTGGTACATGTTTTACCAATGTCAAAGTGATCAACTCCCAAGTTGAGAAAGTCAGGCTTTGAAGTGATTTCAGATATTTCGAGAACAGCGATATTTGCTGAGTCGAGTAATTGATGGGTTCGTTTACTATGTTCGCCACCAAAAAGTACGACACCTGATGGTCGACTCTCTAAAAAGGTCGACAACAGTGTTTCTTCTTTATCAACGGAGTAATCACTATAGCCAAGCAGGAGTTGATACCCCGCTTTATTCAATCTGTGCTGAAAACTAGGAATGAACATTGAGCAGGATTTTTCGAGTAGTGACGGTACGATCAGTGCAATGGAATAGCTTTCGGCTGAGGCGAGAGCACCAGCGGCTTTGTTGGGAATATAACCTAGTTCATCAATAACTTGCTGGATCTTCTCGCGCAGTTTTTCCGATACCTGATCAGGTGTTCGCAGTGCTCGCGAAACGGTCATAGAACCCACGCCAGCTTTTTTTGCTACATCTGCGAGTGTTACTTTACCTGTACTTCTTCGTTTTCGCGGTTCACTCATTATTTTACTTCGTAATTTTTCTCATCGTTTACGCTGATATCATACCACAGCGCTTGGGGTGGAACGATATTAGCGCATTGGAGAGTGAACTCAAGTCAATACTGTCAGTTTGTTGATTTAAAATGATAGCGCTATCACAGTTTATGGTAGCGCTATCAGATAGCGCTATCATTTGTGACGTTGATCTGTTTTTTATCTCAAGATCATCGCTAGAGTGTCACTGTCAACACAACAAACTGGAATGATGCAATGCTTAGTGAACTGATTACCCCTGACGTTATTCGCATCCATAGTGATGCAACAAACTGGAAAGATGCGGTAACAAAGTCGTGTCAGGCGTTGATAGATAACGGTGCCATTGAGCCAGGTTATGTCGATGCTATCTTTCGCTCTCACCAAGAGCTGGGTCCTTACTATGTTGTCGGTCCTGGGATGGCAATGCCGCACGCCCGACCTGAAGATGGTGTAAACCGTCTCTCACTCGCGCTTACTGTTATCCAAAATGGTGTTAATTTCGATTCGGAAGGCAATGACCCTGTGAAAATGCTGGTCACGTTAGCCGCAACCGACAGCGACAGTCATGTTGGTGCAATATCCAAACTGGCCGAGCTATTTATGAATGACGAACATGTTGAACAAATTTGTAATGCGAAAACCGCACAAGATATCGTTGCGGTAATCAAAAACTACTAACTGAAACAATAACTCCTGCTATCACCCCCTACAGATATTAGGAATATAAAAAAGGTACAGAATGATGAAAATTATGGTTGTTTGTGGACACGGTCTTGGAACGAGCTTGATGATGGAAATGAGCATCAAAAGCATAGTTAAAGAGTTAGGTATTGCTGCAGAGGTTGATCATATCGACCTAGGCAGTGCTAAAGGAACGGATTGCGATATCTTTATTGGCACTAACGACATTACCGATCAGCTCAAATCTTTGGGAGTTGAACCAAAGATTGTCAGCTTAGATAACATGGTAGACAAAGTGGCGATGAAAACGCGCTTGTCAACGGCTCTTGAAGAACTTGGCGCACTATAAGGGGGCGTTATGGAATTTTTTAAATTTTTAATGAATGATGTCCTGTCAGAGCCGGCGGTCTTGGTTGGCTTGATTGCCCTGATTGGTTTGATCGCACAGAAAAAGCCTGTGACGGAATGTATCAAAGGTACCGTAAAAACGATTTTAGGTTTCATTATTCTCGGTGCGGGTGCTGGGTTGGTGGTAAGTTCACTTGGTGACTTCGCCACCATCTTCCAACAAGCATTCGGCATAAGCGGTGTGGTACCAAACAACGAAGCCATTGTCTCAATTGCGCAAGAGGCGTTTGGTAAAGAGATGGCGATGATCATGTTCTTTGCCATGTTAGTAAACATCTTGATTGCTCGTTTGACTCCTTGGAAATTTATCTTTTTGACGGGCCATCATACCTTGTTTATGTCGATGATGGTTGCTGCAATCTTGTCGTCTAGTGGTATGAGTGGTGTGCCACTTATCGCTCTAGGTTCACTAGTCGTTGGCTCAGTGATGGTGTTTTTCCCTGCGATTGCACATCGTTATATGAAGCAAGTAACAGGTTCTGATGAGGTTGCTATCGGTCACTTCTCAACACTTTCTTACGTGTTGGCAGGTTTCATTGGTAGCAAGTTCGGTAATAAAGAGCACTCGACTGAAGACATGGACGTACCAAAGAGCTTATTGTTCTTGCGTGATACGCCCGTTGCGATTTCATTTACCATGGGTATCATCTTTATGGTGACCTGTATCTTTGCTGGTGGTGATTTCGTGCGTGAAGTGAGTGGCGGTAAACACTGGTTTATGTTTGCTTTAATGCAGTCAATCACGTTTGCTGGTGGTGTGTACGTTATCTTGCAAGGTGTGCGTATGGTTATCGCTGAAATCGTTCCTGCCTTCAAAGGGATTTCAGACAAGTTGGTACCCAATGCAAAACCTGCGCTTGATTGTCCGGTTGTGTTCCCTTACGCACCAAATGCGGTATTGGTCGGCTTCTTATCGAGCTTTGCTGCCGGTCTAGTTGGTATGTTCTTGCTTTACGTGATGGGATTAACTGTGATTATTCCTGGTGTCGTACCGCACTTCTTTGTCGGTGCTGCCGCGGGTGTGTTTGGTAATGCTACTGGTGGTCGTCGTGGTGCTATTCTTGGCGCGTTTGCGCAAGGTCTACTGATCACCTTCTTGCCAGTATTCCTCATGCCAGTACTTGGTGATTTAGGTTTTGCCAATACCACCTTTAGTGATGCAGATTTTGGCGCAGTGGGTATCCTGCTGGGACTGATTGTTCGCTAACCTTTGATTGATTTACAATGTAAAAGGCTTCCGTATTTTGGAAGCCTTTTTTGTATCAAGTGAGGCATTAACCGATTGGTGTCAAACGATGGATGGTGAATGATTCAATGGATCCTTCAACCGCTTGAGCATATTCGCTAATGTGCTTGCTGGCCAAGTGCGCTTCGAGTGCTTGTGCAGACTGCCAGTTCTCATAAAAGACAAAATGGGCAGGGTTGTGCTGATCTTGGTGCAAATCGTAGTTGATGCAGCCTGGTTCTTGGCGAGTGTTATCAATCAATTTTAACAGTTCGTCTCGCACCAGTTCTATTTTGTCGGCGTTGGCGACAATATTGGCAATAATAGTTAACTTTTCCATCTTGTTTAATCTCGCTTACAGTGTTGTCACTACATCGTCGATGGGTAAGCGAGCTTTTGGCAAGCCGTGATTATAATCTTCATCTTGTTTGTGATAGCCAATTGCTAAAGCAAAGTCACATTGATAGCCATCTAGCTCTTGCTTGAATGTTTCTCCAATCAGCTCGGCGTCGACACCTTCCATCGGCGTAGAGGCAATCCCCATACGGGCGAGAGTGTGTAAGATGTTTCCAAGCGCGATGTAGGTTTGCGCTTTGGTCCAGTGACCATTAAAGCCTTGGTTATCGGTGTTAAGTTCGACAAAACCGAACGCACCGTTAAGCATATCGTTGTAGCGCTCTGCTGGTAGGTGACCTGATGTGACTTCGGCATCGACTACTTTTTTATAATCTTCTTTGGTGAAGTGAGGGTTATGGGCAAATAAAATCGTATGTGATGCTTCTGTTGCATGCGGTTGATTAAACTGGAATTTGTTGACGAAGGTATCATGGAAACGCTGTTTCGCTTCATCACTTTCCAACACAATAAATTTCCATGGTTGCGAGTTAATTGACGAGGCTGATAAGCGCAGTGCCTGCTTAATAACTTGTATATCTTGCTCTGAGATACGTTGGTTCGCGTCGTATTTTTTTGTTGTGTAGCGACGGTTAAGATCTTGAATAATTGGGTGCGTCATATCGATTTCTCACTCTCTAAATTGGGGCGCGTCATAGCAGAAAAGTTGTTCCATATGTCAACAGTGTTTGATTGGCAGATGACAGCTGCATATCTTCAAACTAGCGAGTTTGTTTGGTTGTTCAATTTGATGTGAGTAATTTATGGCAAACACGATAAAAGAAAAATAGCCAATTTACCCAATGACTATGGCGATTTTCTTCCATAATGGGGATGTTGGAGTTGCATAGGTTCTGCCGCAGCCAGAGCGGGTTGGCTGCGACAATGACAAACTAAGCGATACTAGATAGGTACAACGAGAATATCGACTGGGGACTTATCAACTAAATGCTTAGAGTAAGAGACAATTTTGCTCCAAAAATCATGATGATGACCACACAGCAACAGATCAACTTGTTTGTCTTCAATGGTCGCTTTTAGCTTGTCAGCTAAGTCGCCGGTGCCGACTAAGATGTGCTTGATTGGATGCTCGCTATAGGCTTCAAAAGCGCGAATCTGCTCTATCGTGTGTTCACCGAAAGGCCGTTGAGTGTCATTGGCTTGAATATCCGCCACTTCGGGATAGATTTCACCATGCGAACCATCAATATGAATGAAGGATATCTCCGCATTGGTCAATGTTGCTAAGTAATTCGCTTTGTCTATTAGCACCTTAGTTTCTTCGCTGAGTTCTAGTGCAACGAGAATATGCTTGTAGTTCATAATAGTGACCTTATTGTAACTCGCCTAATCCAAGCATAATCGCTAAGTGACAATAAAGTTGTCGCGAATGTCTCGAAAATGCCAAAACCTTTACTTCGCCGCCAAACTAGGAAATTTATTTCGGTGAACTGAGCCTCATTTGCGGCGTTTTTCATCGCTACAATGGAATCAGTTAATGTAATTGATCGGAGTAAATGATGACGTTTCCAACCAATTTCTTATGGGGTGGTGCGATTGCCGCCAACCAAGTCGAGGGACACTTTGATAGCGACGGAAAAGGGCTATCAACAGCGGATATGTTACCAAACGGTATTTTAAGCCCTCACCAAACTCGCGAGCAGCGCGGTGCGGGTATTAAAGATGTGGCCATCGACTTTTATCATCGTTATCCAGAAGACATCTCATTGTTTAATGAGATGGGGTTTAATTGCTTACGTTTATCGATTGCTTGGACGCGTATTTTTCCTAACGGCGATGAACTTGAACCAAATGAGGCAGGTCTTGCGTATTACGATAAGATTTTTGCTGAGTTAGCAAAGCATGACATTCAGCCTTTTGTCACTTTGTCACATTACGAAATGCCGTATTCGCTGGTCGAAAACTATGGCGGGTGGGGAAACCGCCAACTGATCACTTTCTTTGAGCGTTATGCTCGTACCGTGTTTGAACGTTATAAAGACAGCGTAAAGTTGTGGCTGACATTCAATGAAATCAACATGTCTCTTCATGCGCCATTTACTGGTGTTGGTTTAGCGGAAAATGCCAATGAACAAGCAATTTACCAAGCCATACATCACCAGCTAGTTGCCAGTGCGCAGGTCGTTAACTTGTGCCACCAGATCATTCCAGATGCTCAGATCGGTAACATGTTACTTGGCGCAATTAATTATCCGCTGACGTGTCATCCAGATGATGTGCTAGCTGCGATGCATGAGAACAATAAATGGCTGTTTTTTGGTGATGTTCAGACTCGCGGAAAGTACCCAGGTTATATGTTGCGCTATTTCCGTGAGCAAGGCATCGAGATAGAAATGCAGCCTGATGATGTCGACGTGTTAGCTAGCGCCAGTGTTGATTTTATCTCCTTTAGTTATTACGCCAGCGGCTGTGCCAGTGCTGATCCAAAACACAAAGAGGTTGGGAATATCATCGATAGTGTGCCCAATCCATATCTGGAAAAAAGCCAATGGGGCTGGCTTATCGATCCGAAAGGGCTGCGAATTCTGCTTAATTTTTTACATGATCGTTACCAAAAACCACTGTTTATTGTTGAAAATGGCTTAGGGGCTCGTGATGAGTTGACACCCGATGGTGAGATTGTCGATGACTATCGCATTGCTTATCTTAACGATCATTTGCTGCAAGCTCGAGAAGCCGTGCTTGATGGGGTAGAGCTAATGGGTTTTACCAGTTGGGGACCGATAGACTTGGTGGCGAACTCAACCGCACAAATGAGTAAGCGCTATGGCTACATTTATGTTGATCGTCATGATGATGGAAGTGGAACGTTAGCGCGCAAACGCAAAAAAAGCTTTTATTGGTATCAGCAAGTGATTCGTTCGAACGGTGAATCTTTAAACGCATAAAGTAAAGGAGCCAATTGTCTCCTTTACTTTGCGCCTTGGCAGCCAAGGAAAAAGTCTATCGCAGATTCTAAGTTTTTTAACCGCTCTTGTGGGTCGTTTGGCGCCATGCCGAGAAAGACTGGGAAAAAAGTTCGGCCTTTCACCAGTGCCCACAAATTATTGGCGAGCTCCGCTGTATCTTGCTTCGGTAGTGCACCATGGCTGATGGCTTGTTCTAACCAAGTCTCCATTGCGCAGGATTTAATGCCCTCAACTTGATTGAGGTGGCACTGGCCTTGGCACATGGCTTCAATAGTAATTGCGACAAGCAGGCGGCGTTTTTCGCATTGCATGACTCGGTCAAGCTGCTGAGTAAAAATCTCGATCAACTGCTCACGTATTGTGCGCTTTGGGTCAAAATCTGCCAGCGTATGATTGAGCTTTTCTTCACTCATGACGTATTCAACAACGGCTTGGTAGAGCTTTTCTTTCGAGCCAAAGTGCGAATAGAGCGTAGGTTTTGTTGAGTTGGCTTTTTGAGCAATCAGCTCTAAAGATGCCCCTTGTACACCCATTTCCTTATAGCACTCAATTGCTGCTGATAGAATGTTTTGCTTAGTCCGTTCACTGCGTTGGTTTCGTTTGTCCATACCTTTATCCATACAGGATGGGGAAAAATGCCAAGCTACCATAAATTGCTGTGCCTTCTATCATTTGTGTCAGTTAATGCGAGTTTTTTCATCTTTTACCGACCGTTTGCTGCTTTTACCATCAAGATTGGCGTTTTAAGATCTCATTAATCTGGTTGACTAGATTGACCATAGGATCAATTTTCTTGCCGACTAACTCAGGGGCGTCGGGAGTGGTTAGCACAAAATCATCCGATGCTAGACCAGACTCTATCGGGACATATCCGTTATAGCTCTCTTTGATTTTCGCCAGAGTGACCTGTTTGGCCTGTACCGTTCGATGCTTATCCAGAACGAACAGAGTCGGCGTTCCATCGTTGGTATGAATCGCCGAGCTAGGCACAAACAGCTGTGGCTCAGGACCTGGGCTATTAAGATAGAACGCGGTTTTTGAGCCAATTAAGTGTTCATCATTGTGGTTGTCGAAAACCGCATAGGCTCTGAGAAAGGCGTCTTGATCAGACAGCTTAGCGTCAACATATTTAAGTTTACCCTCAATATAGTGGCCATCTTTATTAATGATTGACGCTTGTAGGCTATCAGGGGCGTTATTTAGCATCTGACGAAATACGTTCAATACTTCAGCCGACGCCGTAAAGTGCAGTTCAACCGTATCGTTTGCCACCAGCTCAGCGATTAATGCTCCCTCATTGACATAGTTGCCAGCGTTGAAACGAATTTGGCTGAGTTTTCCTGAAAAAGGCGCGTGTATCGTGGTGGCTTCTTGTTCTTTCTGCGCAAGCAGTAAATTATTTCTGGTCTCTTCAACTGCGCGAACAGCGGTTTGGAATCTTGGATCATCTTCTTGCGAGGTTCGAGTTAACTCGATGATGTTCCTTGTTGCCATCTGATATTCTTTTTCAGCGGCTTTGACGGCCAATGCTGCTAAGGTCGGGTCAAACTCAAGTAGCGGGGCGCCTTTTTCTACATACTCTCCATCATGAACATAGATATTGACAATTTTAGCGCTGTTTTCGGCAACTATTTGAGTGTACTGAGAAGGCTTAAATTCACCTTCTAGGGCGATAAGTTTCGTTGCGCTGCGCTCAATAGGCAGTTCAACCATGTAGGCAGTGGTGCTTTCAGATGACTTCGCTTGTGAAATCTGGCAACTAAAAAAGAAGGCAGGAGCGAGTGTTAAGCTTAGGCCAAGTGAGAGGGCGAGTTTGTTCATAGCTGTCCCTGAATCGAGTTCATTATTTGTCTGGCTTATCTAATGCGATGATTGGTTTATAATTTTTATGGCTATGAAGAGTATTTTAACTTTACCATTAAGTAAAGTTTTGTGGGTGGCATCAGCAACCTGAATCAGGACAAAAGTGGCTGGCGTTAGATGTAATTTCTTATTAAATGAGAATATATGTTCATTATTTGTTTCTTATTCCCAATTTATAAGAATAGAATTTGATCGTGACTCTAAGGTAACGATACAAATAAGCGTGAACTCTATGAAGCAAAATAGTGGACAAGTTAACGAGAAGGTATTGCAGCTTTTAATGCAAGTTGCAGTTAATGATCACCCTGTGACAGCAAAGCAGCTTAGTGAGCAATTAGGTACGCCGATCAGTAGCTTATATCGCCATTTGAAGCTACTACGTGAATGGAATCTGATTGAAGAAAGCCCCAATGACAAAACCTTGATCATAGGTCCGGCAGCCTTGTTGTTAATGCGCAGCTATCAAACTAGCCAGCACGATTTAGATGTGGTTGACACGGTGCTCAACCGATTACAGAAGCAGACTGGCGAAATGGCCGCTTACATGGTTCCGGTCGGTTATCGAGCATTGTGTGTCAGTCGCAAAGAGAGCATGCAGGCGCTTCGTTGCAGCTACGTCCAGGGTCAAAGTCAACCCCTGCTACGAGGCGCCTCATCTAAAGTGATGCTAGCTTACATGCCTCAGGCTCGCTGTGACAAAATTTTGCGCTACTTTGACGAGCACCAACGCATTGAACAGTGGCAACAAGAACTGGCGCAGATCCGCAATCAAGGTTATGCGGTGAGCACATCAGAAATTGATGTTGGGGTATCTGGTATCAGCGCTCCGGTAATGAAAGGTTCCAAACTGGTCGGGGCGATTTCGGTGATGGCGCCTGCACATCGAGTTCAAATGAATCAACAAAGGATTATTCTTCACGTTCTTCAAGCAGCAAGGGCTTTGCCCCCCGAGAGGTAATGGAAATGTTTGGGTTATTTCGCCGTCACAATCAACATGATTCTGCACAACTGACGTCTCAACGTTTAGTCATGCTTAGCGTAAGCGAACCGCTTAAACCCATGAGCCATGTTGAGTTCGAAATGGCTAATCAGAACTTAGAAGAGAGTTATCAATGGATGATCGACAATCACGGTCAGCGTTGGTTTAACGGTGGTCATTTTAACCTCAGTGTCAGAGCCCGTGGTGAATACCAGTTGCACTTAAGCCAATGTTTAGGCTCTGCAGCTATGCCAGTTGTGTTGACCAATCACAGTGAAACCTTACTTCACTCATTACCTTTGCTTCACTCGCCAAAGCGAGAATTAGGTGTTGTGCACATCGGGCGTCAGTTTGAACTTAAAGACTCTCTGGAGCCAGAGCAGGGCAGTGCCTTTCATTTTGCTCTTTCTCGATATAATGAATGTCGGCTATTTTGTCTTGGTATCGATCATTCACTGGTGGAAAACCGATGGACTGACTATGCGCAAGATCTAGGCTGTGATTGGTTGACCATGGAAGAATGCTCTTTTAGTCATCGCTTTCAAGTCAAACAACAATTGGCCAGTTACTTAACCCATTGTGATGATGTGATCATCAATATCGATTTGGCTTGCCTCTATCCACGTTCCCAGCTGGAAAATCAGACGGCACTAGAGGTACAAATGGTCAATAGAATACTGCGTCAGTTAATGATTTGTGGCAAGGTTCGCCTGATTCAGTTGGTTGGCTACAAAGATAAGCACCTCTATTCGAAACAGACGCAAAGTATACTGCACGAGTTAGAAGCCTTGGTTGCTTTGCGCGATAGAGCGGCGTAGGGGCTAGATACACAAAAGCTGGCGGTTAAGCCAGCTTAGCACGGTGAATTTGCGCGTGATTATGATTGCTCGCGTTTTTGTTCGACTCTTTCCAGTACTGAATACGAACGCGATGCAACTGCGCTTTTCTCATTTTTTTCATGATAATCCCTCACTTAAAAAACAACATTGCTCGTCAATGAGCTTTTGTGAACCTAGTTCCTCATGAACAAAAGATAATGTAGCGGCCAACGGACAAAATATCTAGGTTTGTGATCACATTTTTTTGTATGAAATCGGTGTTTCATTACATTAAAGTGCGCAGTCGCGCATTAGCATAAGATTGTCATGTAAATTAACAATAACTGCCATATTACTTTCATTAAGAATAAACAATAACTTAACCCAAGTGTCACGGCCCGCTTCTACTATCTGAGCGCATTTACATAAAAATAACTACGCAAGGAGTCAGCAATGTGGAATCGTGACCAACAAGATTCTCAATTCAGCCAAATGATCGATGCACGACTTTCACGTCGTCGATTTATCGCCGGAACGGCCGCAGTCAGCGCCAGTACCTTCCTTTCGCTTAACCCGATTACCAAGGCTTTCGCGGCGCAAAGTGAGACGTCTTTACTTAACTTTGAAGCCGTTGCCGCGTCGACGAGTGATACGTTTATCGTACCCAAAGGGTACAAGGCGACACCACTGCTCTCGTGGGGCGATCCTATTTTTGCTGACGCGCCAGCATTTGATCCCAGTGGTAAGCAGGGCTCGCAAGCTCAACTGCGCCAATTTGGTGACAACACGGATGGTATGAGTTTATTCCCCATTAGTGAGAACCGTGCGGTTATCGCGGTCAATAACGAATACACTAATTACGATTTACTGTTTGATCACGGTGGCAACGCGATGACGGCTGATGATGTGTTAAAAGCGCAAGCAGCACATGGCGTGACGGTGTTTGAAATCGTCAAATCAGGTGGTGAATGGAAGTTAGACAAAAACGGGACACGAAATCGTCGTATTACCGCCAATACCGAAATGCGACTGACGGGCCCTGCTGCTGGTCATGCATTAATGCAAACAGAGTTAGACCCTTCTGGGATGAAACCGCTTGGTACATTTAATAACTGCGCCAACGGACAAACGCCATGGGGGACTTACCTAACCTGCGAAGAAAATTTTAATGGGTATTTTGGGACGAGTGGTCGCGCCGAGTTGTCTGACGATCATAAACGATACGGTATTAAAGCCGCTCAAAGTAAATATCAATGGCACGATAGCGATGAGCGTTTCGACGTCGCAAAACACCCCAACGAGCCCCATCGTTTTGGTTGGGTTGTAGAAATCGACCCGAATGATCCGACCTCAACACCAATGAAACGCACGGCATTAGGCCGTTTTAAACATGAAAACGCAGCGCTACTCATCAATGACGATGGTCATGTTGTGGTCTATCTGGGTGACGACGAGCGTGGAGAGCATTTGTATAAGTTTGTCTCGAAAGGCAAATACAAGCCGAGTGATGACGCTGCAAATCGGCGTTTGTTAGAAGAGGGAACCCTTTACGTTGCCAAATTTGAAATAGATGACAACGAGCTTAAGGGACAAGGCCAATGGTTGGAACTCACTTATGGCAAAAATGGCCTAACCAAAGAGAACGGCTTTAACAGCCAAGCTGAGGTGATGATCTTTGCTCGTCGTGCGGCGACTCAGGTGGGAGCAACCACCATGGATCGTCCAGAATGGGTCGCCGTTCATCCCGATAACCAGCATGTATTTTGTACTCTGACCAACAATAAACACCGTGGTGTCAAAGAGGGACAGCCGGTTGGTGGCCCAAACCCGCGTAAAGAGAACCACTACGGGCAAATAGTACGTTGGCTACCAAGCAATGGCGATCACAGCAAAGATAGTTTTGATTGGGATCTCTACCTAATTGCAGGAAACCCACAGGTTCACCAAGGCAGTTTGTACGCTGGTAGTGACAATATTAATCAAAACAATATGTTTAACAGTCCTGATGGCATTGGCTTTGATAAAGCGGGTCGCTTATGGATTCAAACCGATGGTAATTACTCGAATAAGGGCGACTTTGCCGGTCAAGGAAACAACCAAATGCTATGTGGTGATCCGATGACGGGAGAGGTTCGCCGTTTTCTAACCGGGCCGATAGCGTGTGAAATCACGGGTTTAACCTTCTCACCCGATTACAAAACGATGTTTGTTGGTGTGCAGCACCCAGGAGAAAAAGGTGCCCCTTCGCACTTCCCAGCAGGCGGTGACAGCAAACCTCGTTCGACGATTATGGCGATCACTCGTCAAGATGGTGGCGTAATTGGTGCTTAGTATCATGAGGTAATAGTTTGATGAGTGGGGCCTTGTGCCCCATTTTTTGCGTTTCACAACAAAACATTGCTTTGTTATGCGTTAACTCGCATAAATTTTGTGATCTTTTATCGATTAACTACGCTAGATGGTTGCGTCGTCTAAACGCTGTCACTATATTAATAAGGTATCCAAATAACTTCAAAGGTGTAGAGAACCAAGTAAACTCCCAGAGTGAATACGAACCTATTAAGCGCAATTGACACACACATCCTAACGAGCAATTCGTTAATCGTGCATCGAACAACGTATAAGAACACGTATTTTCAACGGCCTTTTGCTTTATCATTCTCAATGCTCTCACCTGCGAGTTATCGATACATTATTTGATAACCCAGAAGGAGATTGATTATGGTGTCACTAGGTATAATCGTGTTAGCTTTCTTCGTATTTATGTGTTGCTGGGTTGCACAGCATGGCCTCCCTGTCTTTGGCATGAAGTTGGATGAAGCAGATCTACTGCTTATCTCTGAGATGTCAGGTGAAGGCGTCCTTGAAGCATAAATAACAGTACTGTTAACGAAAAAGGAGCTGAGAAGGCTCCTTTTTTGATCGCGAAAGTATTATTGATTCAACTGTTGAGTAATCACCTGTTTGACGGTTTCAAAGCGTGCAGGCAGCTTGCGGTGGCGTTTAGTTAATAAATACAGCGTTTCGACAACCTCAATATTTGGCTGGTAAAGCGCGATAGAGTCTTTCTCGGCAAAGGTTTCAAATGCACTTCGCGGCAGTACCGTAAAGCCGTGACCTTTGGCGACCGGAAGTAAAATTTGGCTCAATTGGTTAATGTAGCCCTTGATCGGCAATAGGTTAATGTTGATGGTTTCAAGCGCCTGTTCACCACAACGAGAAAAAAACAGTGATAAGTAGTGCTCGGCGTCTGGGTGGCGAATCAAGCCTATCTGCTTTAGTGTCTCTTCCGTTAGAGAGTCTGTGGCGTACTGTTTAGGTAACATCAGGCACAGCGGCTCTTGACCAATGCGTTGCGAATCGACTCTCGGATCGGAGGGTTCACGTGTGACTATCCCCGAATCAATATCACCGTTAATGACATCGGCCAGTATCTTGTGATGTGGCGCGGCTTCTAAGTGGGTAATGAGCAGTGGACATTTACATTGTAAATCGAGCAGGTGTGGATAAAGCAACAGTGCCAGCGACCCAGAGCACGAAAGAGTAATACTGCCCGCGCAAGGGTCATCTTGATTGAGTGACATCAGCATTTGCTGCTGTTGTGACTCAAGTTCGGTTGCGTATTGATAGACGATTTTTCCCGCTTCGGTAATTTCAAAACTTTTGTTGTGACGCTCAATGAGAGGATGACCACATGTTTCCTCAAGCTTTTTAATGTGCTGACTGACTCCAGGCTGAGTCATAAACAGTTTATCGGCGGTTTTAGTAAAGTGCCCCGTATCGATTAAAGTCACAAAGGTTTTCAGCCAGGTCGGATTAAGCATACTGCATACCTATAACGAAAAATTATCTTAGATAGTTTAAGTGATAACTAAAATTTTAGGTAGTGGTGTTTATGCTACTGTGCGACAAGCAATTTTGCTCTACCCATCAATCCAAATTGCTGTTACTGTTTGCGTTCATAGTCGGGGAGCCTATTTGGGCTGAGATCGTAATCGAGACCCGTTGAACCTGATTCAGTTAGCACTGACGTAGGGAACTATTTTCATCGTGCCTTTCTTTGGGTTCGATGGCCTTACTTAATACCGGAGAGATCAAATTTCTCGGTCATCAAGCAAGGGTTCCTACGTCTTGTTGTAGGAGCTTATATGCCGCATTTACAAGACACGCCACCTATTGTATTAACCATTGCTGGTTCAGACAGTGGAGGCGGCGCTGGAATTCAAGCTGATATCAAAGCCATTTCAGCCACCGGCAGCTATGCTTGCTCGGTGATCACCGCCATTACCTCACAAAATACTCAGGGTGTGAGCGCTATTCATCCCGTGCCCACTGAGCATGTTGCGAGTCAACTTGATGCGGTATTTTCTGATTTACAGGTTACTGCGGTGAAAGTGGGTATGCTGGCCGATGCTGATATCATCCGCGTTGTTGCAAAAAAAATTCGTCAGTATCAGCCTCAATGGCTGGTGGTTGATCCTGTTATGGTTGCCACCAGTGGTGATCTGCTATTGCAGCGCAGCGCCATTGAGAGTTTAAAAAACGAGCTGATACCGCTCGCAGACTTAATTATGCCGAATCTACCTGAAGCGGCAGCATTGATCGGGGCTAACACGCCAACCAATGAAGACCAAATGGGGGCGCTAATAGAGCCACTTCGCGCCCTTCAGGCCCGAGCGGTGCTACTTAAGGGAGGACACTTAGATCAAACCTCCGATAGTAATGATTTACTTGTGACCAATCATCACAGTGAGTTGATCCGATCTCAACGGGTAGTGACCATCAATACCCATGGCACAGGTTGCACGCTCTCCGCTGCCATCGCGTCCTATCTGGCCCAGGGGCATCGATTGCATAAAGCCGTCTGTTTAGCAAAGCAATATCTGACTCAAGCGTTAACTCATGCTGATGAGCTTGACGTTGGCCGGGGACATGGTCCTGTGCATCACTTTTTTACGGGGCATTCTCATGTGCGTTAAGCCAAATACGTTGTCTTTACAAATGTATTCCGAGTTTGACCTTGCTATTAATAGTGGAATAATCGTTGTCCTATCTCAACATATACTCTTTTAGGTGCTAGTATCTAACCATAAAGTCTTAAGAGATCAATTGAATGCAGGGGCCACAAAAGCCACATAATGAAGCGCAAAGAGTAGAGGCGCTGAAACGACTCAATATTCTAGATACGAAACCAGAAGAACGTTTTGATCGATTGACGCGCTTGGCGAGACGTTTTTTTGATGTGCCTGTTGCTGTCGTGAGTTTGATTGATAGTGACAGGCAGTGGTTTAAATCTTGTGATGGGATAGATGTCAAAGAGACCTCACGAGAAGTTTCATTCTGTGGCCATGCCATTTTGGGTAATGAGCCGCTGATTGTTCCTAATACTCTCAAGGATACACGGTTTTGCGACAATCCATTGGTAACGGGGGAGTTCGGTGTGCAATTTTACGCTGGGGTCCCGCTGATGTATCAAAACGGCTATCAGCTTGGCACCTTGTGTATCTTCGATACCAAACCGCGTCAGCTTAGCCAAGAGCAAATTATTGATCTGATTGATTTAGCCAAAATAGCTGAAAACGAGCTTTCTGCCAGCTTAACGGCAACAACCGATACACTGACTCACATTTCTAATCGCAGAGGTTTCGATTTGCTCGCCCCCAAGGCGATGGAACACTGTTTGGTTGGTGGGTTAGCGGTCTCGTTGGCATTTTTCGACTTAGATAACTTTAAGCAAGTTAATGACACACTCGGTCATGCCGCAGGTGATCAGGCGTTGGTCGATTTTACTCGGCTGCTTACCTCATCATTTCGAGACTCGGATGTTATTGCGCGGATTGGTGGTGACGAATTTGTAGTTTTGATGTCTGGTGCAAGTGAAAAGGTTGCGAATGTGGCCATCCGCCGTTTTAATGAGGCGCTTGATGCCTTTAATCAAGACCAGAAGAACCCCTACAAACTCGAATTTAGCGTTGGTGTGGCATCGGCGAAAGAAAAGAGTGATATGAATCTTGAAGTGTTATTGGAGATGGCTGATCAACGGATGTTTAAGTCTAAACATTGACCGTTTTGCTAATGTAATCCCAGAAAGATTAGTCATTAACTTGTCGTCAAATTGACATTAGGTTGATGAATTTTGTCGACACCTTCAGCTAATATGCCTACATGGTGGGTGGGGTTAGTTGTGTGGTGTATAGTGAAAGCTGTTATTCAAAACAAACGCGCAGGTTTACTGTTGCTGGTTACGTTTTTATTGTTGGTCGCGCCAATGTCTGCGTTGGTCAGTCACATCGATTTATTGAGCGATGTGAGTCCGTTTTCAGGTATGGCTTTTACCCTTATAACGGATTCCGCAGGGGCCAATGGTTTTCTCATCACCCTGACGTTGCTAGTCGCCATCACTTGGTATTTGGTCGGTAGCCGTTCTCGATTGATCGCACTTTTGGTTCACCTCAGTATTTTGCTTGTGATTGGTTTTGTGGCTAAAACCGGTTTAAAGCCTATGACGGAAAGCCCGCGTCCTTACACCGCTCTTCTTGTCCATCAGTTATTCATTCCTCAAGCTGAACATTTCTATAAATTAAATGATGCTCAGCAAACGCACGTTATTGAACAGGTTTCAAAACAAGTATCACCTTGGAGAACCAAGCACTGGCAGGGTGAAAAAGACTATTCATTCCCATCTGGACATACCATTTTCGCCGCGATTTGCTTGGCATTTTTTGGTGGCGTGTTTATTGAGTACAAGCGCTATGCACTGGTGATTGGGTTGGGTGCTTGGGCGATAATGGTCGCATACAGCCGTCTATGGCTCGGGATGCACCGTCCGATAGATCTGGTCGGGTCGATTCTATTTGTTGGCTTAGTTTATCTGCTGATGCCTAACATACATCGACTGATTGAGCGATGGTTCACTTTGTCTGCGTTTTCTCAGCATAAAAAGTTAACCCGTTAGTTCGGCGATTGCATAATCCTTATTATTCGATTATTTTGGAAATGTCTAATTGTGAGGAAAAAGCTATGGAGCTTGAAGCCGTTGCTAAAGCTTTAAAAGAACTTGGACACCCGATCCGACTCAGCATTTATAAACGGGTCGTCAAAGCTGGTTACCAGGGTATTGCGGTAGGTCGATTGCAACAAGCGTTAGGAATTCCTAGTTCAACCTTGTCTCACCATATTTCCAGTTTACTGTCTGTGGGTTTAATCAGCCAACGTCGTGAAGGACGCACGCTTTACTGTGTGACCGATTACCAATGTTTACAGGGTGTTATCGACTTTTTGCAAGAAGAGTGTTGCGCCGAAGAGAAATGCTCATCAAGCTGTAACTCGTGAGTGCTCGTCGAACGGGTACGGTTTGATGATCTTGTGGTTTAGCACTTGATCTGTTTATTGGATAGGGAATGAAGCAATGATTACTGCTCTTTATGCCTCGGTTTCGGCAGGCTTGATGATCTGGCTCGCCATTGAGGTGATCAAGCAAAGGCGCAAAGCGCAAATTAAGTATGCCGATGGTGGCGTTAGTGCGTTGCAAATGGCAAGAAGTGCGCATAGTAATGCGGTTGACTATGTGCCAATTACTTTAATTATGCTGGCTCTCGCCGAGTATAATGGTGCGGCGCCTTGGACGATTCATCTGATTGGCGTTACATTCGTCGTTGGGCGTGTGTTACATGCGCAAGCGATATTGGCCGATAAGTTGCAGGGTCGAATCACAGGTATGAAGCTTACGTTTGCGGCAATTGTTGGCTTAATTGTGCTGAATATGATCAATTTACCTTTTGACCGTTTGTGGTAAATGTCACATCCGGTGAGTGAAAAAAGCGATGGTAATCCATCGCTTTTTTATTAGATTAGCGAAATAGCCAAGGATACAATCGGGTGTTTGCTAAACCTTTGATAAGACCAAAGGTCATCACAAGAGCACCAAATAGAATCACTGCATCCTTGCTAAGTCCGTTGAGCTCAAGTATCCCGGTGATATTCATCATTACAATGATCATCGGCAAATGGGCAACATAAAATGGCAATACATATCGTGACTGGGCTGCAAGCCAACTCTGAGCGCCAAGGCTAGGTTTAGACAGCAGCCATAAAAAGCAACCACTGCCCCACAATACTGTGCCAAACAGGAAGTCATTGGCATTAAAGGCTTGGCCAAAGTGATTGAGGACAGCTGCCTCGGTGAAGTGCAACGCCATACCAATCAAGGCGAGCCACAGTGCCTGGCGGCTAGTGGCGGTAATGGATTGTTGTCGAATGCTAAAGCCGATGGCAAACAAAAGCGTACTAAAGAACGGGCCGTTACGAGTAAAGAATGGAGCCCAAAATCCGGTAAACTCTTGGTAACTACCTGCGAGAACGCCGTAGACGTAGAGCGCAAGACCCAGTGGTACAAATAGCTCGGTCTGTTTATATTTGCTTAGTACGGCACCAATAGCAGCGGCAATCATCAACGCGGGAATAAACCATAAATGCACCAACCCACCTTCAAGTAGTGAGTTAAGCGGTGTTTGGGCTAAAAATCCCCAATAGCCTTGTCGTTCGGCTAAATAGCCATGTTCTGCCACGGTGGCCAAGTTAAACGGCATTGCAAGGCAAATGACACTCCAAACAACAAACACCTTCAGCAGCGGCGAGACATATCGATACAAGGTTTGCGTTGGCGCGAGCACCAGTTTGGGTTGAATCAAATAACCAGAGATTAAGAAAAACAGTGGGACAGCAAAGCGAGTGGCTTGATTGAACAAATAACCAACCCACGGCGTGCCATCAAACTGCCAATAGCTGATGAACATCTGGCAATGCATCGCGGCAATAGCGATGATAGCGACGACCCGACCAAGTTCAATGCTCTGAATTTTTTTATTTTCCATAATGATCACTAAATCAACAAAATCTGTGAAGCTATACCAATAGATAGCTAAAGGGGGATGATTCTAATCAAATTGTCGTATGACAATGGTCAGTCAATAGAGATTATGCGAGCTCTCTCAATAAGTGAGTTTATTTCTTCTGCTGTCATTGGTTTATACACAAAGCGAAATACTGATAAGAAGTTGGCAAAAAAAGTACGAGTGTGCTAAAAGTAACAGCTGTAATGATGAGAGAGCAGTATGAGCAAAGGCAAAATCACCCGCGACAATATTCTGAATACCGCGTTTGAACTAGCAAGCGAGAATGGTTTAGAAAGCTTGACGATTGGTGAACTCGCTAAGCAGTGTGGGATGTCTAAAAGCGGTTTGTTTGCCCACTTTAATTCAAAAGACAACTTGCAAATAGCGGTATTAGAGTATGCTAATGCGGTGTTTACCCAGCGTGTTATTGCCCCTGCGCGGCTACGAGAGCCAACCACGATAGAAGGCAAGTTGACGATGTTGCTCGATAATTGGCTTGGTTGGAATCATTCGTTTCAGGGCAGTTGCATGTTCCTGGATGCGTGGAAAGAGACCAGCGCAGAATCTACTCCGACTCAACACGTACTGAAAAAGACCATTGCATCTTGGATTGAATATTTACGTATTCAAGTGGCTAAAGGGATCGAAAACGGTGAATTTCGCCAGAGCTTAGACCCGAAGCAAGCCACGTTTGAGTTATACGGGCTCTATCTTAGTGCGCACTTGTTCTATTCAATTCATGGTCAAGAAGCAAGCTATCAACACTTTTGGTCGGGAGTAAAGCGCTTGGTTGCCGATTGGAAATAACATTCAGATAAGCTGAGTAGTTAACTACTCGGCTTATTATTTAATCACAAATAGCACGGTCGTTCGTTTTTTCGTTGATGTAAAGACTGGCAGTAAAAGGAAAAACCCATGAGTGAGAAGATTTACTTTAATACTTCACAAAAATTCAGCATTAAGAAGAGTTTAGTCAACCTGACGACACGCTTGCATTACACGCTATTGCCCCAGCATGCTAAAAAGACGGCGCGTAAGTTATTGTTGACTCCGGCGCGAACTAAACCAAAAAACGCCGAGCCGCAGGGTTTAATTAAAGGCGAGGTGATATCTAAAGAGGGGGTATTAAAAACGTATCAGCTTGGCAGTGGGCCGATATGGATTTTAACTCACGGCTGGTCCGGCAGTTCAAGCCAGTTTTATCCGCTGATGGAGCATATCGCAAGTCGAGGCTTCACTGCGCTAGCTTACGATCATCCTGCACATGGTCAAAGCGAAGGTGCTTACGGCCACATTCCAGCTTTTGTTCATGGCCTTGAGGTGATTTTAGATAGTGTTGAACAAGAAGTGGCAGGGTTAGTCGCGCACAGTATGGGGACGGCGTCGTCGATTGAGTGTCATCATCGCAAATTGGCGGGTAAGCCTTTTTTGCTTATTGCGCCAGTACTTGACTACCTCGATAACCTGTTTGGCAGTGTCGCGCGCTCTGGCTACTCAATGCGCTTATTTAACGCAGTGGTATCGGATGTTGAACAAGAATACCGTTATCCAATTCAATCTATCGATCCGTATGGCAAGCTGAAACAGCGACAAGCTAAGACCATTATTGTTCATGATGAGGGGGATAAATTTACCAAGTATCCAGTCTCGAAAAAAGCAGCTGAGGAGATGGACAATGTCGAGTTAGTCACCACGCAAGGTCAAGGTCACGGTCGAGTGATGAAGTGCCAACAAGTCATGGAGAGTTTCGATAAGCTCGTTGCTTAATGCGAGTGATTTTTCGAAACAACAGGCGCAGATCATTAGTCTACGTACATCTCATTTTTCGTCTATCATGGTTATATAAGTGTCAGCAAGGTTCTCCACCTAAGGTTCGTTATGTTTTTTACTAAGAAGAAAGAGTCACCGCTAAAGTCTAGTCATGCCGATGATGTGTACACTTCATTAAAAAAACATGTTGCATGGATCGAGTTCAACCTAGAAGGAATCATCCAAGATGCAAGCTCACTGTTTTTGAATGTTGTAGGGTATTCGTTGGATGAAGTGAAAGGAAAACACCACAAGATCTTTTGTTCTGATAGTTATACCAGTTCTTCTATTTATTTGAGTTTCTGGCAAGATCTTGCCAATGGCATTATCAAGGAGGGGACTTTTGAGAGAAAGAACAAGCAAGGCGAGACCATCATTCTTGAAGCCACCTACTTCCCGATTAAGGACATGGACGGTAAGGTCACGGGCATCGCAAAGATTGCTTCGGATATCACTCAGCTGTATTACAGAAATCAAAAGAACGATGCTCTTTTTTCAGCCTTAGACAAATCGCAGGCCATTATTGAGTTTGATCCTAGTGGAACCATACTTTTTGCCAACGCTAACTTCTTAAAAACATTAGGCTATAGTGATAACCAAGTTGAAGGAAAGCATCATCGGATGTTTTGTTTTGATGACTTTTATGAAGAAAATCCTAAGTTCTGGCAAGAACTACAAAGTGGCCAGATAAAATCAGGACTTTTTCAGCGTCGTAGCGCCCACGGATCGAGTGTCTGGATAGAGGCAACATACAATCCGATAATGGATAGCGCTGGTAATGTTGTAAAAGTCGTTAAGTTTGCCACCGACATTACAGAGCGTGTTGAACGTAACCGCGCAATAGCTGAAGCTTCAGAGATCGCCTATTCTACGTCGGTCGAGACGGCACAAATCGCCCAAGAAGGCTCTAAGCTTTTAGCCGATTCTGTTGCAGTTTCTTTAAACGTATCGCAAAAAGCGCAAGAGACCGCCGAAAAAGTACAACAGCTAAAATCGAGCTCGCAAAATATTCAAGATATTGTGTCGACCATACAAGGCATAGCAGACCAAACTAACTTATTAGCTCTTAATGCGGCCATTGAAGCGGCAAGAGCGGGCGAGCATGGAAGGGGGTTTGCTGTTGTTGCTGACGAAGTGCGAAAACTCGCGTCTCGGACTTCAGACTCCACTGACGAGATTGTTAGTGTTGTTGAAGAGAATCAGGGTCTTATCAACGAAGTCACTGCTAGAATAACTGAAATGTCATCAATCTCAGAAGCCGGGAATGCCAAAATTACCGAAGTATCATCGGTGATGGACGACATACATAAAGGTGCCGAGAACGTTTCTAACACCGTGTTACAACTTTCTGACAGTCAGTCTTCTTAGTGACTTATGTTTTATGGTTAGCCTATTTTTAAATTGGTCATTGATGTCAATGTATGCTCGGAGGTTTATTGGCACTGCTTATCAATGACGAGATGAAAAAATGAGCACTTTATAGATGGAAAAATATTCAAATTATTCATGACGTTAACATTTACAACCTTGTTGTTGATATGGTTAACAAATTCGCAATGAAAAATTATTTTCACGTGAGGTTATGTGGGATCCTTTGCATGCCACATGGCCCTCATAAGGAAAATAATAATGAATAGAAACGATAGTGTCCCTTTACCGACCAATACCCGAGAATGGTTTTTTAACCGTAACAGCATGATCATCTTAGCGGATGTGATTTTGTTTGCGGTGATGTATTTTACGTTACCCTTTGATCCTCAAGTTGTATTGGGGATCTGTATGTTAACGTTTGTTGCGATTCTTTGGTTAACTGAAGCCCTACACGTTACGGTAACCGCTATTTTAGTGCCCATTATGGCGGTACTGTTTGGTGTGTTTAATACCCAAACCGCGTTAAATAATTTCGCTAACTCCATCATCTTTTTGTTTTTGGGCGGTTTTGCACTTGCGGCTGCAATGCATCGCCAAGGGCTAGATAAGGTCATTGCCGATAAAGTACTGATTGTTGCGAAAGGCAAAATGAGTGTTGCAGTGTTCATGCTTTTTGGTGTCACAGCTGCGCTTTCGATGTGGATCAGTAATACTGCGACTACTGCGATGATGTTGCCATTGGTGCTTGGTGTATTGAGCAAGGTGAATTCTGAAAGTGGCCACAAAACCTATGTGTTTGTGCTGCTTGGTATTGCGTACAGTGCCAGTATTGGTGGTATCGCAACGATTGTCGGTAGCCCACCAAATGCGATTGCAGCGGCCGAAGTGGGGTTAACCTTTACTGACTGGATGAGGTTTGGCGTACCAACCAGCTTAATTTTATTACCTGTGTCGATAGTTGTACTGTTTGCGGTGTTAAAGCCGGATCTTTCAGGTCAGTTTGAACTTAATCATGAGTCAGTGAATTGGGACAAAGGAAAAATTGTCACCTTGCTGATTTTCGCTGCGACCGTTTGTTTGTGGATTTTTAGCAAACCGATCAATGCCATGCTTGGCGGTTACGCTAAGTTCGATACTATCGTCGCTTTGGGGGCGATCGTCGCCGTCAATTTTGCACGTGTCGTGCACTGGAAAGACATTGAAAAAACCGCTGACTGGGGTGTGTTGCTGTTGTTCGGTGGCGGTATCTGTTTGAGTAACGTACTTAAAGCGACGGGCACCAGTGTCTTTTTGGCCAATGGGTTGAGTGAGATGATCTCGCACCTTGGCATTTTCTTTATTATTGCAGTCATCGCAGTCTTTGTTGTATTCCTGACGGAGTTTGCAAGCAACACAGCGAGCGCCGCATTGTTAATTCCAGTGTTTGCCAGTGTGGCAGAAGCGTTTGGTATGTCACCGGTTGTCTTATCTGTGTTGATCGCAGTAGCGGCATCGTGTGCCTTTATGTTGCCAGTGGCGACGCCGCCTAACGCCATCGTGTTTGGTTCTGGACATATAAAGCAAAGTGAGATGATGCGTGTCGGGATTATTCTCAACATCGCATGTATTGGCGTACTGACCTTTATCGCGCTAAGTTTTTGGACGTAAATAATGTGTTAAGTTCTACATAAGAGCAAAAAATCCTCGAAGTGATTCGAGGATTTTTTTTACAGGTACTCAGCTCAGAGTGTGGATGGTAATTGTATTTGGACAGAAGTGAGCTTCGTGGAATCGAACATTAGTGCTTCATGCATTATCTGTAGTATGTAAAACTCCAAAAGGTAAAGCCGAACTTCACTACATAGCATAAATGGTCAGGAATTATAAATTATAATTGTACGTTTAACTATGAGTACACAATGGGTTCAATAACTTATATACTCATAGTTAAACTTAAAGCTGACAATGGAAAGTATATTTAATGAAATGGAATACAATATGGTTTTATACACCACTTTTAGCATTAGCAATAATACTTATATTAATTGGATTTAATATTGTTGGTAAAAACATTTTATTAAAAGATGTCGTATTTTCATATTCTGCATTAGTTGCTGCTTTTATTATGTTTGTAATGAATTTATTTTTTTCGTTACAAAGTGAAGAAGTGAGAAGTGAAGTTACTTCTTACATTATTCATAGAGATAATGGTGTATCCATACATCACTTAAAAAACAATTTCAGAGAAAGGCATGAAAAGTTTGATATATACAATCGTGAAAACTTAGCCACTTACTATGGAATTCAACACTCTTCAAATGCTCAGCATCTAAACATAAATGAACGTAAAGTTCTTATGAGTAAGCTCTATGACGTAGCTAAAACCATATTGATTGGCGACATAATAAGAAACCTACCAGATTGGGACATGAAAAAAAATCCACTTATAAACGGTGGGGGTGTAAACTATAGAATTGATGAAAATCACAAAGAAAAAGACACGTATATAAGCACAAATAAATTAATAAAAGACTGCAAGTTAAATTATCCTGAAAAATCTCTATCAGGTTTTATTGCGAAAGGTTTATTTCTACCACCAGATACAAAAATATACTCAGTAGATAATTGCATAATTGTCGATAATAAATTTGTCACGCTAAAATTCGACTTTGAAATAAATATAAACTACTCTTGGAACCTTAAATTTGATGGTAAAGGGTATTCTTATACTATAGCTGATAGATCTCCCCACTTATATAATGTTTACGATATGATATCTTCATCTACCATAATATTTAATAAACTGTACATTGGTAATAAAGAGTTAGGTCGCTATAGAAAGTGGGCTGATGACTTAAATCACGTGTTTTACTTATCTCTTTCTAGCTACCCTAAAGACCACGAACTCTATACTGGGTAACGGCTCATCCCCCCTCCCCAAAATTGGGGCAAAACTCATTTTGGGCGATAAAAAAGGAGTTTTCACCTAAGTGTAAATAGGTCGATAACGATACTTTAATTCATCTATTGTCGTACCAAATAAAATAGCACACGCCATAAAATCTAAAGGTGGACAAGCGGATAGGAGTGATTTTGAGTCTGCGCTATCGGGCAACTCGAATCTCAACATACCACCATACCTTTTACGATTCTGGTCACTTATGAACTCGCTGCCAACATTAGGGAATGCAACCAAAAAGCAACTTATTTCCACAAGAAGCTGATCTGTAATAAGTAGGGTTTGTTCTGTAAGGTCAATCAACTTACAGAGCGTTTCTCTACCTAGTACATTAATTACTTGTGAATTATTTAAACCTACTCCCATAAGTCCGTTTAGCTTCGGTTGAAGGCTTAGTTTTTCCTTGGTTAGTAACTTCCATTGCTGTACAGCATTATCAAAATTCCTGAACAACGTATCTATGTACTCTACACGAATCCATTTGTGTTCATCCAAACTCGCTAGCGTAACCTTATCTGCGAGAAAAGATAAGTCTATAGGGTTAAATTGACGAATAACTGGTGAATTTGCCAAAGGTGGTATTGCTAGCACCCGCTGTATAGGGTGAGACTGCAATTTTCCATGATAATTACCTTTAATCGCCATTAAAGAGTTGCGCATTTGATTGGCAGACAGCAACGTTTGATTGAGAACTCTAATCTTATGAATGTCTGCTTTTACATCTTCAGCGTAGCGAATCGCATAGAATGATGTTTTCAGTCCTATAAAAGCAGAAATCGCCAATGTTCCTATTGGGAAAATATAATCTTTAAATGCGTTAGATTTTAGCCCATTGATAGCCTCGACCACCAAATCAACATCACTAGCCAAGTTTCAACCTCCATCATTGAGTACTAAGAATCAATTGAACAATATAAGTATGAGAAAAAGTAAGTCAAATCTTGCTTGGTTTGACGAATGTGTTTGTCTGACGAAACACGAAAAGGGGCAAAAACGTTTGAGTGAGTTACGTTAGTTAATAAATAGCAATTCGTGGCGATCCAGCGTACTGATTCAGTACTATTGTGGTGTGATTTAAGGAGTGTGATGATTGCCGTTGCAGACGGCGCATTCAGTGATGAGATCAGGTCAAAACAACAGCAGCGTACTTATCTAACCATGATAAAAATCATTGGATTAAAATCAGCGGTTTATAGAGCAAGTATTATTCATTGTTATTTCGGTGGTTATCATGTGGGCCAGAGCATGTTAGTATTGCTAGCTTTTTGAACGTCCTCACACTTTTTTGTAATCTGTGTGAGGGAAATACACGGCTTCCGAGCCCTAAAAAGCGAAGTACTTATGTCAAATATGACGAATGCCGCCTCTCATGTTCCGATCGAGGACGCAGATTATTCTGCTATCCACCCTCCCTCTATTCTTAAGCGCCTTGAGTTAACCAACCCCGTTTTTTGGTTAAGTGGTAGTTTCCTTTCCCTGTTCGTTGTGCTCGCATTGACGAGTTCAGACTCTCTAACCGCAATGGTTAACGCAGGCTTTGGCTTTGCAACGCAATACTTTGGTGCCTACTGGCAAGTTCTTCTTTTACTCAATTTCCTTATTGGTTTGGCAATCGCTCTTGGTCGCACTGGTTACGTGCGTTTGGGTGGCTTAGCGAGACCAGAAATCGATACCTTTAAGTGGCTATCGATTGTACTTTGTACTCTGCTTGCAGGTGGTGGTGTTTTTTGGGCCGCCGCCGAGCCGATTGCGCACTATGTTTCTGCGCCGCCGTTGTATGGCGAAGCGACGGCAAAAAAAGCTGCGATTAACGCACTGTCGCAATCCTTTATGCATTGGGGCTTCTTAGCCTGGGCCATTTTAGGCTGTCTATCGACGATTGTATTGATGCACCTTCATTACGACAAAGGTCTGCCACTTAAGCCTCGCACTCTGCTTTATCCCATCTTTGGTCGTAAAGCGATCGATGGTTGGATTGGTAATGTAACCGATGCGTGCAGCATTATCGCTGTGGCTGCTGGTACTATCGGCCCGATTGGTTTCCTAGGCTTACAGATTAGTTATGCCTTAAACGAATTATTTGCTATTCCAGATACGTTTTTGACTCAAAGTTTGGTGATTTTGTTTGCCATTGCTATGTACACCTTGTCGGCTCTAAGTGGTGTAAGTAAGGGGATTCAAATTGTCAGTCGCTACAATATTTTATTGTCAGTGGCTCTGATTGGCTACATCTTACTGTTTGGCCCAACAAGCTTCATTGTTGATGGTTATGTGCAAGGAGTTGGCCGCATGATCGACAACTTCTTCCCGATGGCGCTTTACCGTGGTGATACGGGCTGGTTAAGCTGGTGGACCGTGTTCTTTTGGGGATGGTTCATTGGATATGGTCCTATGATGGCGATTTTCATTGCTCGAATCTCACGTGGCCGCACGATTCGACAGCTCATTTTGTCGATTAGTATTGCAGCCCCACTGATCACTTGCTTCTGGTTCAGTATTGTTGGCGGCAGCGGCTTAGCCTTTGAACTGGCGAATCCGGGAACTATCTCAACGGCATTTGAAGGGTTTAATTTACCGGCTGCACTGCTTGCCATTACCGCAGAGCTTCCTTTCCCGATAATAATGTCGGTGCTGTTTTTGATCTTAACCACCACCTTTATCGTGACGACTGGTGACTCGATGACTTACACCATCAGTGTCGTTATGACAGGTTCAACCGAGCCTAGTGCTGCGATCCGTGCGTTTTGGGGTGTCATGATGGGGATTGTCGCGATTGCGTTGATATCGATGGGAGCCGGCGGAATCTCAGCCTTGCAATCCTTCATTGTTATTACTGCTGTACCGGTCTCGTTCATATTGTTGCCAAGCTTATGGCAAGCGCCGAAAATCGCTAGCCATATGGCGAAAGAACAAGGTTTGGTTTAACTTTCCGTTTGATTGATAAGAGCCCTTTTGGGCTCTTTCTTTTTATGGGTCCTTGATAATGTATCAAAAGGTAAAAAAATACTGGTGTTAAGTTAATTGGTTTAGCAGAGAACGGATTAATGGCTTACAGTTAAATCAATGTTTTAAATACAGTCAGTGGTGGCCATGGGATCGCTCGATTCAGGGATGAGAAATCGACACAACAACCGACTTGGACATTATCTTTTATTGCTCTTTGCTGCGTTACCTGTTGGTTTGTTCGTTGCAATGCTATCTGTCTACTCGCCGCAAGGGTGGGAGCATCAATCTGATTGGATTCCAAGTTTAGGTATTCAATTTGCGCTTCGGCTGGACGGTTTGTCGATGCTGTTTGCTGGCTTAATCACTGTCATTGGCACTTTAATTCAGCTTTATGCATGGTCATACCTGCGCCAAAGTCATGCGCGCTTCTCTTTTCATCTCTACCTGACGTTGTTCATGCTGGCCATGCTAGGAATAGTATTGAGTGACAATATTTTACTGCTGTTTGTATTTTGGGAATTAACCACGATAACGTCCTACTTGCTGATTGGCTTTAATCACCATAAGTCAGTTTCGCGCAAAAATGCGTTACAAGCGTTACTCATTACCGGAGGCGGCGGACTTGCGTTACTCGCCGGCTTAATTTTACTGGGCATGATGGCGGGCAGTTATCAATTGGGGGTGATCATTGAGCGTGCTGCGCTGATTGTTGAGCATGATGCTTTTATTCCTTCGTTAATTCTGGTGTTGGTTGGTGCCTTTACCAAGTCTGCACAGTTTCCTTTTCACTTCTGGCTACCTAATGCGATGGCTGCGCCAACTCCTGTTAGTGCTTATTTGCACTCGGCAACCATGGTCAAAGCTGGCATTTACTTACTGGCGCGTGTATCGCCTATCTATGCTAATCACGAGCTATGGTTTTACAGCCTAACCATTGTTGGTACGGTCACGGCGATTTGGTGTGCGTTATTGGCACTGAAACAAACCGACTTAAAACTGATGTTGGCATACAGCACCAATGTGGCTTTGGGTAAATTGACGTTATTGTTGGGTATTGGTACAGAGCTGGCGGTCCTTGCCGCGTTGATTTTTATTCTCGCCCACTCCTTTTACAAAGCGGCGCTGTTCATGGTGATCGGTAATATCGATAAAGCCACAGGAACGCGCGATCTCCATCGGGTAAAAGGGCTAAAAGCATTGATGCTGTTTAGCTTTATTGCCGCGGTTGGCGCAGCGTTATCGAAAGCGGGTGTGCCACCACTGCTTGGCTTTATGAGTAAAGAGTACATGTATAAAGCGGCACTTGATGTTAGCGTTTGGCCTTCAGTGGCGCTTTTGCTGATTAACGTTGCAATGGTCACGATGGCACTGGTGTTGGTGATTAAGCCTTTTTTGGTCAAAGCTACCCCAGACTCGCCGCCTGCTAAAGCGATAGAACGTGACATTGGGTTATGGCTCCCAGCGCTGTTGCTTGCGTTGGGTAGTGTGTTAGTACCACTACTTGGGCTCGAATGGCTAAGTGAGTACATACTCATCAGTGGCGTGTCGACCGTTACCCCACCAGTCTCGTTACCAGACGTTAAATTATGGCATGGTGTGAACACGGCCCTATTTATGAGCGTGATAACGTTATTACTCGGCGCCGTGCTTTATCGCTACTATGATCGCAGCGTTGCTCGATTGTCTCAATGGATGGATAAAACGCCGAGTGCTGATGATCTGTTCGATCGCAGCCTCAATGGGTTAATGTTTGTGGCTAATGCTCAAACGGATCTGCTCCAGAAAAAGCGCTTGTCTCTTTATGCGATGATGTCATTGACGGTCTTAGCGCTACTGCTGCTCACTTTTGGCGTTGGTCTACCAGATTTGCATTGGGTCGATTTCACTAACCTCGCGCTTTATCAGGTTGCCATCGCGTTATTGATTGTCGCTGCCGTGGGTGTCGTACTGCGCTCGGGGTCTCGACTATTATCCGTGGCTTCTTTGGGCGTTATTGGCTTTCTAACCACTTTAGTTTTTATGATTTTTAGCGCCCCAGATGTTGCCAAAACTCTGTTATTAGTTGAAACGCTGATGGTCGTGTTCGTGGTTATTTTGATGCGCCATCTACCTAGACTCAGTCAAGTACCACCGCATCCGAAAATAAGACGCTTGGGTCACGGCATTATTGCTGCAGTGATTGGCCTTTCAGTGACTTCGTTATTGATTGCCATTACCGCGCAACCGCTCGATACCACACTCACGACATTCTTTGCCCAAAACAGCTTACCTGGTGGTTATGGGCGCAATATTGTCAACGTGATTTTGGTTGATTTTCGTGCCTTTGATACGCTCGGAGAAGTGGTGGTGGTGGTGATCGCAGGGTTGGCAGCCGTGAGTTTATTACCTAAGCAAAACCGCTACATCAATAGAGTACAATCGTTAATCTTCACCACCACGGCTCATATAGTTGCAACATTAATGCTGGTGTTTTCCGTTTATTTGCTACTTAGAGGCCACAATGCACCGGGTGGTGGTTTTATCGGCGCATTGATTGCCGTACTTGGCTTGTCACTATTAATGTTGTCTGAATCACCGCGTTATGTTGAACGCAGAATCCACTTTTCCCCGTTTAGCCTCGCTTTGTTTGGCGTTGCATTGAGTATGTTTGCTGGGGTGATGGGGCTCGCCTCTGGTCAAGCATTCTTAACCGGATTGTGGTTGAAAGAGATCCTACCCATCGGCACCCCATTGATCTTTGATGTTGGTATTTACCTTGCCGTGATCGGTGGAGTGATGGGGATGATGCTCAGAGTGAATGAGGAGCTTGATTGATGGAAGTGCTATGGAGTCTCGTGGTTGGAGTGCTGGTTAGCGCAGGTGTTTATTTGCTGCTAGAGCGGCATGTATTGCGGTTGTTGTTTGGATTAATCCTACTGAGCAGCGCGGTGAATTTGGCTATATTAGTTGCGGGGCGTTTAACGGTTGCCGTACCACCATTGATTGACTTCGAGGCGACTCTCCCGCCTGCAGACGCAGCAAACTCCTTGCCACAGGCCTTAATTCTTACCGCAATTGTGATTGGCTTTGGTTTGCTGATTTTTGCTTTGTTGCTGATCTATCGGGCGTTTATTGAAACAGGTTGCGCTGACATTGATCAAATGCGTGACTCGGAGCGAGAATGATGACCGGCTTGTTATTAACCTTACCTGTTTTAATCGCATTGATAACCGCGGTGACTTTATATGTCGTTCGAGCTTCGTTACGCGCAATAGAATGGTTGAGTGTCACCAGTGCCGCGGCTCAACTTTTGGTGTGCGCTGCTTTGGTCAATCAAGTGATGAGAGATGGGGTTCAAGCGGTGGCGTTCGGCGGTTGGAGTGGCCCATTCGGCATTGTTTTTGTGGCTGACTATCTTAGTGTCGCGATGGTGATGGTGACCGCGGTTATCGGTATTGTGGCCGTCGTCTATGCGATGGGTGATCTACGCGATAAAAAATCTTATGGCTTATATCACACCTACTTTCATATCTTATTGGCGGGCATCTTTGGTGCTTTTCTTACTGGCGATATCTTTAATCTGTATGTCTGGTTTGAGGTGATGTTAATTGCTTCGTTTGGTTTGATGGTACTCGATGCGACTAAAACACAGATAGAGGGAGCCGTGAAATACGTTATTCTCAACCTGATTTCGACGTTAACATTATTGCTCGCGATTGGTTTGATGTATGGCGCGACGGGAACTTTAAACTTGGCTGATTTACACGGTAAATCAGCGCAGATAGCCGCTAGCACGCAGCAGATGATCGCGGTGCTATTTCTTTTTGCTTTTGCGATTAAGGCAGCCTTATTTCCACTGTTTGCGTGGTTGCCTGCTTCTTACCACACGTTACCAAGTGGCGTCGTTGCGCTGTTTGCCGCGTTACTAACCAAGGTCGGTGTTTATGCGTTGATTCGAGTGTTTACTTTGGTTTTTCCACTGGCTGACACGACGATTCAACCGGTTTTTATCTGGTTAGCTGGGCTCACAATGCTAACGGGAGTCTTGGGGGCGGCTAGTCAGTTTGATGTGAAGAAAATACTTTCTTTTCATATAATTAGCCAAATTGGCTATATGATTATGGGCTTGGCGCTATATACACCTTTGGCGCTGACTGGCGCCATTTTCTACATCATTCACCACATCATAGTGAAGGCCAATCTGTTCTTAATTGGCGGCGTTCTAGAGAAAAAATATCACTCAAGCCAACTGCGTCAGCTTGGTGGGGCCTATCAAACCATGCCCGGACTTGCGCTATTATTCCTCATTCCGGCCTTTTCTTTAGCGGGCTTTCCACCTCTATCCGGGTTTTGGGGCAAGTTTTTGGTCATTAAAGCCAGTATTGAACAAGAGTACTTTTGGCTTGCTGCGGTTGCTCTACTCGTTGGGTTACTGACGGTGTTTTCAATGAGCAAGATCTGGAGTGAGGCGTTTTGGAAGCCACTTGATGAGCAAGCTAAGCCCCCTTGTGGTTTGAATGGTCAATGGCGTTACTATCTTCCTATTATGACGTTGACGTCACTGACGATCGTGATAGGCCTCGTGGCTGAGCCATTTTACCGTTTTGCCGAGGTTGCAGCAGCACAGTTATTTGACCCTAAAGAGTATTTAGCCGCGGTATTAGGAGGGCAGCAATGAACTACTTTTTGCTCAACTTATTTCTTGCTGCTGCGTGGATGATGCTCAATGGTCAGTATGACAGTGCGAATTTCACGCTAGGTTTTGTGATTGGCTTTTTTGCGCTGCGTTTAAGTCAGCCGTTTGGTCTTAAAACCAGTTATTTCAAGCGTTTTTATGCCGTGATAAATCTTCTGTGTTTCTTTTTATACGAACTGATCGTTTCGGCGGCGCGAGTGGTGTGGGATGTTGTCACACCAACCCATCTCAGCCAGCCCGACATTGTTTATGTACCACTGGATGTGAGGAGCGATATTGAAATCACACTGCTTGCCAACATGGTTTCGTTGACGCCCGGTAGTTTAAGTTTGGATGTGACACCTGATAAAAAACATTTGATCGTCCATGCGATGTTTGCCGAAGAGCATCAGGCTGTGATCGAACCGATTAAAAGCGGGCTAGAAAAACGAATTTTGGAGGTAACACGTGGATGACGGGTTAAACATGGCACTGACCTTTGCTTATGCTGGGCTATTGGTCAGTATTGCGATGGCCATGATCAGGTTAGTGATAGGACCAACCCTTGCTGACCGTGTGGTGGCACTTGATTTGATCGCCTTTATCACGGTTGGGTTTATTACGGTGTTCACTTTAGATAGCGGACAAGAGCCTTTGCTTGATATTGCGATCACCCTTGGGCTGGTAGCGTTCTTAGGTACGATTGTATTTGCTCGCTTGATCGTTCGACGTATTGGGGAAGAGAAATGACGCTGGTGATTAGTTTACTACTGGTAATCGGTACGCTACTGATTATGATTGCCAGTTTAGGCGTGTTACGCATGCCTGACCTTTACACGCGGATGCATGCGGCGACGAAAGCGGGCACCGTGGGATTAAGTACGTTGCTACTGGCTGTTGCGTTGGCGATTCCTGATTTGACGGTTCTTTCACGTGTTGTTGGCACCTTGCTGTTTATCTTTCTCACCGCTCCGGTGGCGACCCACTTGCTTGGTAAAGCGATGCGCCACAGTGGTTACCCAATGTGGCGCAATAACAAATCGTCAGATAATAAATCCCAGCGTGGCGGTTAATTGATTGGTGAAACAAACCCATCGGGTTTGAGTGCAACAAGTGAGCATTTGACCGCTTGAAGAATGTTTTCAGCGGTATTACCAATGACAAAACCCGGAATGCCAGTTCTTGCTAGCGTACCCATTACCAAAACGTCGATGTTATTTTTTTCGACACATGCAGTAATTTTTTCATCGGGAAGTCCATGCAAATGATGGATCTGCACATTGCCAGAAATTTGTGCTTCGCGGATCAGTTGATCGAGCGCTTCGCGATGGTGTTGTTGCGCGATCTTAATCTCTCGATTTAACTCATCATCTTCAATCTTAATCCAAACATGTTGATACAGATAACGCTCCAACTGATATTCCCAGCATGAAACGATGTGTAAGCGACTGTCACAACTATCAGCAATCGACCGTGATAGCTCAAGAAGCCTAAGTGATAAGCGATGGTGTTCATCATTGCTGGCCGTCGGATCGATAGCGACCGCAACTCGACGTTTATTTCGTGGCTGGTGGGCGGGGCGATTAAGCCAAACGGGACATGGGCATTTGCGTAACAATGTCATGTCCATTGCTTTGAAACCTTCACCATTGTTTTCGACTGGCTCGGCATCTTTGATGACTAAATCGTAGTGGTGCTGGTTAACCGCGCGGATAATACTCACCGCTGGCTGCTCGTCACAAGCAAGTTGCAATGGGAAAGGAGTCTGTGATTCAGTGATTGAGTCACTCTGTCTTACGCTGTTTATCTGTTGTTCTATGGATTGAAAGAGAGAGCCACGGTAGATCTCTTGGTATTGTTCCATATGATCGGGTAAAGGTGGGCTTACGATTAAACCGTTGAGAGTCGCGTTATTATTGGCCGATAGCCTGAGCGCTTGTCCTATCGAGTCACTTTCGCTTGGTAGTCCTCGGCTCACATAAAGTATGTTCTTAAATTTTTTCATACCTGTCTCCTTGATTGGCAGTGTGTCTCGATTACCTTTGACATTTTTAGCGCAGACCAAGAGCTTGGCGAAGTACAACACCGCCCTCTAAGTGTTGTATTAAGATCGCACTTTTCCAAGTCCGATTTGTAAACAGGTATTGCGGATTTGATCGCGATAAGCACGGTTAAAGCGATTGTGGCACTTTTGAATAATTAGAAAGATAAGGAATGGCACTTTGTTGTCAAAGTGCCTTAATCATGTGGTGGTGAAAAGAGAATGCTGAGTCGCTGCTTGAACGAGAGACCTTTGCGGCGCACTTCATTAAACATCGTTTGCCACTCTTTGAACGTCACAACGATAGGATTATTACTTTTGATGGGTTTGCTAATGCCATAACGAACGGTTTCGATTTCTGGCTCGAAGGTGGCAAACAATTTGTCCCAAACAATCAGGACTCCGGCGTAATTTTTATCAATATATTGGGGATTGCGTCCGTGATGTACTCTGTGATGTGACGGCGTATTGAAAATTAATTCTAACCAACCTAATGAGCGCACCCACTGAGTGTGGACGAAGAACTGTAAACCGAGGTTGAGCAAAACGGCGAACACGACCCATTTGGGTTCAAAGCCAACAATGACTAGCGGCACCCAAAACAGCCACATGCCCGCGAATGGGTACATCAAACTTTGGCGAAAGGCGGTACTAAAATTCATTCGCTCTGAGCTGTGATGCGCGACATGAGCTGCCCACATCCAGCGTATGCGATGGCTGGCGCGGTGAAACCAGTAGTAGCAGAAGTCTTGCAGCACAAGCAGGAGCAAAAAAGTGCTGACGGTCATCTCAATATCAAACAGATGCCAACCAAACAGCCATAGGTAGAGCTGAACAATCAGCAATCCCGTTATCAAATCGGCCAATTGATGCATCCCTGCGAGGGTAAAGTTGCACGCCACTTCTCTCAGTTTATAGGCAGAGTTCTCTGGCAGACGACCACGTTTTTGACCTATCCAGTACTCGGCCAACATCAGGCCAATAAATAACGGTGCGAGTAGCATCAGCAGCCACTCTGGGTTGTCGATTAAGGTCGTGAAATCCATGTCTCAGTGACTCGTAATGGTGATCATTTCAGCTTACCACTTAGCATAGTGGTCTTCCGTTAAGCCGATGATTTGATGTAGTTGATGTTTTTCGCCGTGATTATCGCAAATCTCGCCACTAAAATGACCAATAAACTGGCGAAAGTTACTTTTTAGAAAACCAAGATTAAGCTTTTCACTGCGTTTATTAAGCGGCTGAAAAGTGAGATTTATCGCGTCATCAATCGAGGTAATTCGCCAAGTTTGGCTTAGATCGTCACGATTGAACTCAAACTGCGCGGGGCCAAGTAAATGGCGTTCACCATCGATCCAAAGTACGTTTTCGCAGGCTCCGGTTTCGTTAACACCCGCAGCGAGGTTGAGGCCGATGACCTTTCCTTGGTTGTGAGCACTTATGCTGGCCCAACGCCAACTGGTTTCTCGGCGCATAAACCCAGCGGAAAAATCGTAACCCGCGAAAGCCTGGCTGAGGTCGACTTGGTGGCCGTTAACTTCAAGTTTGCCATCTAACCTTAATCCATTGTGCTTTTGGGTATAGGTCCAGCCTGTGTAACCCGTTGGTGTGCATAGCGCGAGTGGTAAACTTGCTTTGAGTGGCCGCAGTGTTAAATCGCATTCGAGGTGACGACTACGCGCATGAACGTGCCACTGACCTTGGTGAATATCAAAACTCAGTTTACCTGCAATGGCGCAGGTTCCATGGAAACTAGATCCAGACATCTGGTGATCAAAACCGAGTGGCCTCAGCCACGTCTGCTCAACTAAGGTGTCTTGTTCGCGGTCGTAGACATAACAAAAAGCAGAAGCTAAATAACGAATATCGGCGATAGCGATACCCACTACATAGCGTTTGGTAAATAGGCTAACAAACTGAAATTGCTTAAAATCGAAGTGCTTGGCTAAACGGCTTGCTGGCTTGTCCATTGCGTTGCGATAGTCAAAGTTATCGATACCGAGCTGGTTTGGCGCAGCATTGAAGTAGCCATAGTTAGGCTTACCTTCTGGGCCAATTAAACGCTCGGGTTTCGTTTGAGTTTTTATCATGCTTTATTTACAAACAGTTAACACTCAGACTAGTTTAAGCAAAAAAGCTGACCGGTGAAAGTCAGCTTTTTTTGTAGAGCTTATTCGCTTTCGCGCTTTGACGCCCAGGCATACATCAGCTCAAGAGCAATCGTCGCACCAGCCAGGGCGGTCACATCGCTGTGATCGTATGGAGGAGAGACTTCCACCACATCCATGCCGATGATATTTATCCCCGCCAGCCCACGAATAACCTTAAGTACCTTGTCTGAATTCAAGCCACCACAAACGGGTGTTCCGGTGCCGGGAGCAAACGCAGGATCAAGGCAGTCGATATCGAAGGTGACATAGACAGGCTTGTCGCCGACGATGTCGCGGATTTGCATGACAATCTCGTCTGCAGAGAGATCGTTAGCTCGCATTGCATCGATGACGTTAAAACCATGTTCTTGCTGCTTGTATTCGGTGCGAATGCCAATCTGTACCGAATGCTTTGGTGCAATTAAGCCTTCTTTCGGCGCATGATAAAACATTGTGCCATGGTCATAGTTACTGCCGTTGGCATAGGTATCCGTATGGGCATCAAAGTGAACCAAAGCCATTTCGCCATAATGTTTGGCATATGCGCGTAAAATCGGCAAAGTAATAAAATGATCGCCGCCTAATGCGAGCATGGTTTTGCCGCTTTTAAGAATTTCACTGGTGGCCGCTTCTAAGCGGTAGGTGAAGTCTTCCGCATCACCGCTATCGAACACTAAGTCACCGGCATCGATCACTTTGACACGTTCAAATACGTTGAAGTCCCAAGGAAATTTTTTGCCTTCCCAAGCCAAGTTGACCGACGCGCGTCGAATCGCATCCGGGCCCATACGAGCACCAGGGCGACCAGACGTTGCCATGTCGAGTGGGACACCGAGTACGACAAGGTCGGCATCCGCAGAGACAGGGTTGCGCAGATAAGGTCTGCGCAAAAAGCTCATCGAGTTTGAGTAGAGTGAATAATCAGTCTTAGTAAACAAATCATTCATTTAGAAATCCTCTAAGTAGGTGTAGCCCGTCAGGCCACCTTCTAATTCAGCGAGAATCGAAGCTTGCTCATCGGCGTTAACGCGTTCAGAAACGAGCTCACGATAGTTAAGGCGAATTTTATCAACGTCGATATGAACATAGCGCATCATATCTTCAACGGTGTCGCCTTCGTCAATACGTTCAATTTGTGCTTCACCGTTTTCGTCAACGGTGACTACCGCGCTATGGGTGTCGCCAAATAGGTTGTGCATATCCCCCAAGATCTCTTGGTACGCGCCAACCAGGAAAAATCCCATCAAGTACTCTTGGTCTTTACTCCAAGCGGGTACTGGCAAGGTGGTTTCAATCCCTTGACCTTCGACGTATTGTTCAATCGCGCCGTCTGAGTCACAAGTGATATCGAGCATCACCGCACGACGATCTTCGACATTTTCCAAGCCTGATAAGGGCAGCACTGGAAATACTTGGTCGATACCCCAAGCATCAGGTAGCGACTGGAACAGCGAGAAATTAACGAAGAATTTATCCGCTAAACGTTCGCTCAATTGGTCAAGTATAGGGCGATGGAAACGGTTTTTGTTACTCATTTGGCGGCTCAACTCATAATAAATTCGTAATGAGAGTTGTTCTGCCCATGCACGTTGCTGAAGGTTCATCACGCCAGTCGCAAACTGGGTATGCACTTCGGCCAAATCGCTCTGAGTATCATTATAGGTTTCAATCAAAGCTCTAGCATCACTACCAGTTTGCAGATTTTGCCAACTGCTCCACATATTGTGCAGTAATGTTGGGTCATCTTCGTTTGGTACAGTGACGTCTTCTGGGTGATACGCCTCGGTACCAATCACGTTAGTGATCAAAACGGCATGGTGCGCTGTTAATGAACGGCCCGATTCCGAAATAATCACAGGCACTGGTTGAGCGTATTGCTCACATACATCGCCTACGGTGGTCACAATGTTTCGTGCATACTCAATTAAGCCATAATTCATTGAGTTAGATGATTGGCTGCGCGTGCCGTCATAGTCGACCGCAAGGCCACCGCCAATATCAAAGTATTTGATGTCGGTACCCATTTCCCGAAGTTCGCAGTAAAAGCGCGCCGATTCATTCACGCCATTGCGGATATCGCGAATATTGGCCATTTGCGAACCTAAGTGAAAATGCACCAGTTGCATCGCATCGAGCTGTTGTTCTTGCTTCAGACGCTCGATTACCGTCAATACTTGTGAAGCCGATAGACCAAACTTTGATTTCTCACCGCCGCTCGATTGCCACTTTCCTGCCCCTTGCGACGCCAAGCGAATGCGAATGCCTAAACGTGGTTTTACACCTAGACTCTTGGCTTCTTTCAGCACGAGATCAAGCTCAGACAGTTTTTCTAGGACGATAAAGACTTTGTGACCAAGTTTTTCGCCAATCAATGCTAGGCGAATGTATTCTCTATCTTTGTAGCCGTTACAAACGATCACTGAGCTGGCTTTCTGCGCGAGTGCCAATACTGCTAACAGTTCAGGCTTACTGCCTGCTTCGAGTCCGAGCTGCTTGGTTTCGAGTTGAGCCTGGCTTTCAAGAATCTCATCAACCACTTCTTTTTGTTGGTTAACCTTAATCGGGTAAACCAGCAGATAGTTATTCTGATATTGGTATTCTTCGATCGCTTGGTTAAACGCCTCACAAATACCGTGCACGCGTTGGTGCAAGATTTGTGGGAATCGCACTAATACAGGCAGGTTGAGTTGGTGCTGCACAAGTTTAGTTACAATACGGCTTAGCGGAACTTGAAAAGCATTATCGCTACGAGGTGAAACATAAACTTCACCTTGGTTATCAATACCGTAGAAGCCTTGGCTCCAGTAATCTACGTTGTAATCAGCACGAATACGATCAAGTTTGGAAATGTTTTCCACATCAAAACTCACAAAAACAGAGAGGAAATAAACATGGCTCACAGGTAGGGGAAGCCATACCAGACATAGGGTTGGTAATAAATTCTAGGCCGCTAGGTCGAGCGTATTAACGGTTAAAACGCTTATCGTGTCTAACAAAAACAATTTATCGTTAGGATTGCTTTATCGGAAGTTTGGCAAATGCTTTTTCAATGTGAATACGTGTCTTTATTTGCCTGAGCTGAACCGTTAAACTGTGGGCAAATTGATTACGGGTGGAATGACCATGGCAAAATTAACCCTGCAAGAGCAGATGCTTAAAGCTGGCTTAGTGAATGAGAAAAAGCTGAAAAAGGCCAAAAAAGGCTCTAAGAAGTCGCGTGTGCAAGCGCGTGAAGTAAAAGCGGCGGTTGAAGAGAGTAAACGTCAGCAACAAGAGCACGATAAAGCGCTCAGCAATGAGCAAAAAGAGCAGCGTTTGAATAAAGAGATTCAGGCGCAGATTAAGCAGCTTATTGAAATGAATAAACTCGATCAGAAAGCGGGTGACATCAAGTACAACTTTACTGATGGGACATTAGTGAAGTCACTGTATGTTGAGTCATTGGTTCGTGATCAGCTAGCGAAAGGAATTTTATCGATAGCGCGTCATGAAGAGTCTTATGTCGTCATTCCTAGCATAGTGGCGAAGAAGATTGCCATGCGTGACGACAGTGTGTTGATTGAACAAAATGCGTTGGCAGAGGATATTGCCGCGGAAGATGACCCATACGCAGATTTTGTCGTACCTGACGATCTGATGTGGTAATCAGAACGTTTATCTAATTAATTGGCGAGTGTTTATGCCTGCTCAACCATGAACTCGCCAATAATGCCATTGTCTTGATTAAGAATTTGACCAGTGTGACTGTCTTCACTGTAGTTGAGAGCAAGATGGCTATTACCAACTTCACTGTTAACACGAATATGTCGAAGCAGAATATCACTGTTGAGTTGGTGTACAGCGGCTTGCCAGATCTGGCTAGTTTGGAACATATGAAAGTGGACTGTCATAGTTCTCCTTATTTTTGTGAAATTTGTTTAGTATTGCGTGCGTTTTGAAACCAAAAACGCTTACGACCGGTTGAACGAGACATAATAAGCCTTAATGAAAAATCGGTTTGATCATAAATCAAACTAATAGAGGTGTTGCCAGTTATTTATCTTGGAAAACGAGAAGCTAGGAAGACAGAAGCACAGTTTGTGAGGATAGGTGCAAAGTTTTGATAGGTTCGAAAAAGAGGATAAATAGTGAGGGTTAGAGAAGAGTTGGTGCAAGCAACTGATGTTGCTTGCACCAATTCAAATTAGATAGCTACAACGTTAGCAGCTTGTGGGCCTTTTTGGCCTTGTTCAACTTCGAAAGCAACCTGTTGGCCTTCTTTCAGAGTTTTGAAACCTTCAGATGCGATAGCACGGAAGTGAACGAATACGTCAGCACCGCCATTCTCTTGAGAAATAAATCCGAAACCTTTCTCTTCGTTGAACCATTTTACTGTGCCAGTTGTTTTGTTAGACATAATGTGTCCCTTATATTTAATTTAATGTAGTGCGCTGAAACTTTGACTATTTAATGTAACGGTGAAGCTAAGGGAAACACTGAGGATAACAACGATGACGCGGTAATTCTAAGGATTTACTTTTGACTTGCGGTTTCACTAATAACCCTGTTCTGCAGAGCACGTACATAATACCTCTTTGGCGGGAGGTGTAAAGCTTTATTTAAACATTTTTTAAAATTATTTTGCATTGGTTGTTTAAAGCCCTTCTAGAGGGCTGTAAACGTTAAGGTTTGGCAAAAATAATTGATGTATTAATACCACCGAAAGCAAAGTTATTGCTCATCAGATACGTCACCTCTAGGTTACGGCCTGTGCCAGTGATGTAATCTAAGTGGCCACACTGGGGGTCTAAGCTGTCTAGGTTCAGTGTCGGATTAAACCAACCAGTGTGCATCATTTCTAAGCCTAGCCATGCTTCAATCGCTCCGCACGCTCCTAGGGTGTGCCCAAAGTAGCTCTTCAGTGAACTTATGGGTACCTTACCTAATGCTTGCGCTGTGGCGTTGCTCTCGGCAATGTCACCACGATCGGTGGCAGTGCCATGGGCAGAAACATAATCAATTTTATCCGCATCTATGCCCGCGTTTTGCAATGCCATCTCCATACAAATTTGCATGGTTTCCATTTGTGGTTGAGTGACATGTGCGGCATCACAGTTGCTGGCAAAGCCGATAATTTCAGCATAAATTGTTGCTCCGCGATCTTTGGCGTGTTGGTAGTCTTCAAGTACAAGGGTGCCCGCCCCTTCGCCGATAACCAAACCATCGCGATGCGCATCATAGGGCCGTGGCGTGCTTTTCGGAGCATCGTTTTTTAAACTGGTGGCAAAAAGGGTATCAAAAACGGCTGACTCGGTTGGACATAGCTCTTCAGCGCCGCCAGCGACCATCACGGTTTGATAGCCATGCTTGATGGCCTCATAAGCATAACCAATCGCCTGACTACCTGAAGTACAAGCACTACTGGTCGGGATAACGCGACCTTTTAGACCAAAGAAAAGCCCAACATTAACGGCCGTAGTATGAGGCATCATTTGTACGTAGGTTGTAGCGGTAATTGCTTTGGTGGTTTTGTCGTTTAACATCACGCCAAAAGCGCCAATGGCATCGGTACTGCCAGTTGACGAACCGTAAGCAATGCCTGTTTGACCATTAGTAAGAACCTCGGTGCCGAGTAACCCAGCCTGTTCCAGTGCATTTTCAGTGGCGACAGTCGCCAGTTTAGACACGCGTCCCATCCCGCGTACTTGTTTACGTTTATAGTGCTTTGGCAATTCAAAGTGGTCGATGGGCGCGGCAAGTTTGGTGTTTAGGCCATCATATTGCTCATAAGAGGGCATGTATTGAGTGGCGTTTTCACATGCTCTCAATTTGGGTTCAATCGATTGCCAGTCATTACCAAATGCGGTAACACCAGACATACCTGTAACCACAACGCGACGACTCATATTAAGCCTCCGTTGACTGAAATAACTTGGCGCGTCACATAGCTGGCGATATCAGACATCAGGTAACTCACCAAACCAGCGACTTCTTCTGGTTCGCCCATTCGGCGCAGTGGGATTTGTGGCATTGCGTGCTCTTTGACGTGCTCGTCAACCATTCCAGTATCGATAAGCCCGGGTGCGACACAGTTGACGGTTATTTTCCGTTTAGCCAGTTCAAGTGCCAACGACTTAGTCGCGCCAATAACGCCTGCTTTTGCGGCGCTGTAGTTGGTTTGCCCTCGGTTACCCATCAAACCAGATACTGAAGCTAAAGTGACAATACGCCCGCCTTTACGCTTTTGCACCATTGGCATGACACAAGGGTGTAGGACGTTGTAGAAACTATCGAGGTTGGTATGAATAACGCCATCCCACTCTTCTTCTGTCATGGCAGGAAAAGCGGTATCACGAGTAATACCTGCATTATTAACTACGCCGTAGTAGGCACCATGTTCACTGATGTCCGTTTCAAGTTTAACGCGGCACTCTTCACGATTGCTGATATCAAACTGGATTAAACGTCCGCTGCCACCTTGTGCAATGATGGTGTCGAGTGTGTGCTGTGCACCTTGTTGATCGCCCATGTAGTGGACGGCAATGGTAAATCCATCGTTGGCTAATTGGATAGCAATCGCTTTGCCAATGCCTTTACTTGCGCCTGTCACTAAAACGTGTCGGGTCATGATTGACTCCTAATCTTCATTTCTTGTAGTTTTTTTTCTGTGGGTACATAGACATTTAACTGGCAACTGGCCACGGTCTCACCGTGATGCTCAATACGGGCAGTAAACACGGCCATACCGTTATCTTCCATCATTTTTTCTGCGTAGATATCGAGCATTTGCCCTTGCTCAAACTCGTCACAATATGTGTTGTAACGGCGGCTACCGAGCAGAAAACCAATCGATGGTTGCGCACCGCGAGTCAGAGCATGGTAACCAGACCAAGCGGCCACAGATTGCGCCATAAACTCAATCCCCACGTACGCGGGTAGCGTGTTAGTTTGAGTATTAAAAAACGGATTCTTATACGAAATCTCGACTTGGCAATGGATAGAGTCTTGCTCGACTTCGAGTGCGCGATCAATCAGGATCATCGGCTCGTCATGCGGAAGCAATTGGTCAATAGAGGGAATGCTAGTCATGGAAGTAACCAAAAATAAGACTAATGTTATTACCACCAAAGGCAAAAGAGTTACTTAAGATAGCCTTGCCATGGAGTTGAGTTTGAGTCTCGACTAATGTCACGGCAATATCGTCCGCTTTATCTTGGCAATGCTGAATCGGTAGTGGTAAATCGTAAAATAAAATATGCCAGGCGATGGCTGCCTCGGTCGCACTGGCTGCGCCTAGGGTATGGCCTGTCAATGGCTTGGTTGAGCTGACCGGAACGTGATCGGCAAACAGGCGATCAATCGCTTGGCTTTCCATACTGTCGTTGAGTGGCGTTGCGGTACCGTGAGCATTGATATAGCCAATGTCACTGACGGTAAGCTTGGCGTCATCGAGGGCATTTTGCATCGCTTGTTGCGCGCCCTTGCCTTGTGGGTGAGGCGCAGAAATGTGATGAGCATCTGAGCTATCACCGGCCCCAAGCAGGGCGACTTTAGCCAGTTTGTTACTAAGCAGCATCACGCTGGCAGACTCGCCAATATTGATCCCATCACGCGATGCACTAAACGGTTGGCATAGTTTTGCTGAAAGAGCTTCAAGGCCACTAAAGCCATTAAGCGTGAGGCGGCAAATGCTGTCAACGCCACCGACAATCACTGCATCCACTAAACCACTGCGAAGTAGGCGCTGGGCGGTAATGAAGACTCGGCCACTTGAAGAGCAGGCGGTCGAAATCGAATAGCAGGGACCTGTAATGGCGAAATACGCCGCAATAAAGTCACTGGTATTGCCAAGCTCTTGTTTGCGATAGTGATAATCGCTTGGAAAGTCACCGTGATTGATCTTTTGTTGATAGGCGATTTCGCCATCGGCAATGCCTGAGGTGCTGGTGCCAATGATCACCGCGATTCGCTCGGCGCCATATTCTTCAATCGCGGCGTTAACCGAGCTTTCAATTTGCTTAATTGCTGAGAGTGCAAGCTGGTTGTTACGCGTATTAAACATCGTCAGATGGTCTGGGATTAATGGCAGTTCGTCATCAACTCGACCTATGATAGTCGAGCGGCCTGAATTTAGAATTTGGTCATCCCGCACCATGTTGGCGCTGCTTTGACCGGACAGGCATTGATGGATCTGAGCGTGCTCAAAGCCCATTGCAGAGTGAAAGCCACAGTCTTGAATAAAAATGGGTAGAGAAACGTGTGTCAGCATGGGCTATCTATGGTGTTAATGGTTGTTGCTGGTGTTGCAGCGTTTTAATTGTGATCGTGTAGTTATCAATCAAATGGTGGAAAGTGATCGTTCCATTGAGCTTATCTTTATTGCTGTACTGGATATCAATGACTTTAACGCCGTTATTATTGAAAAGAGCTCTGGAGTAGTCGTTATCAATCATTTGCCACCTTACCTCATTTAGTGAGGCTTCCCAAGCAGAACTCGGCCAGAGCGTGATCATTAGGTTAAATAGCACCTGCTCTGGCGCCGGAAGTGTTGAGCCTAAACCGGGGAGAACATCACTGGTTATCCCAGCTTGTTGATAGTTTAGCGATAGAATCCGTGTTCCCCAAGATGAAAATCCCGCTAATACTAACTGCTCTTGGCTGACTTGCAGTTGCACTGGTAATTGTTGAGTTTGGCTTTTTTCGCCCGCGGTCCATTTCGCCTCAATTAACTGACTCGCGCTTAGTGAAAGCCCCAGCGAGCGCGGCGTGGGAAGAGTGACGCTAGTGCCACGACTTATCTCGACCTGTGGCGTTGAAATTTGTGGCTCTGACGCACAGGCGCTGAGCATCAGGCTCAGGATCAACACTAAAACAGAGTTACGGGTCTTCATTTTTTATCCTGATCGATGATGGCAAGGGGTGAGAGCAGCCAAGCGACAAAAATCCCACTGAGCACGGTAATACCAAAACTATGAATGGCGTGAGTTTGACTGAGTGCCAACAAACCAAATGACAGCAGTGTGGTCATGGCAGAGAGGCTAATGGCGAGCAGTGTACTCGGACTACGTGCTTTTTCAGCAAAAAATAGTGTGTAATCGATACCTATCCCAACGATGAGAATAAGCGCCAGCAAATTGAACAAATTGAGTGTCGAGCCAAGCGCGGAAGCCGTGGCTATCCCCGCTAAGCAGGCGATCACCGAAGGCAGCAGAATCAGTAGCGCATGTTTCCAACCATAACGCTTAGTCAGTAGAATGCCAATTAAGCTCACAGCCAGCAGCAGTAACTCCATCACTTTTAGTCGATACTCAGCAAACAATGTGGAAATTTCCTCGGCTTTGTTGAGGTAGCTAATGTCAGAATGGTCTTGGGCAAATGCTTTGACGGTTGCCAGCTGTTGAATGCCATTTAGAACCACAACGGCAGCGACTTGTTGGTCAACCTGGCCAATGTAGAGAAAACGAACCGGCTCTGAAACCGGATGGGCGAGGTAGTCTTGCAGCGTCATAGGCGCAAGAGGTTGGGTTAAACTCGGTACGTTGCTCAGTTTTAGGGCGCTCGCCAACGCGGTGGCTTGCGTGTCGTAAAGCGTGGCAATTAACTGGTAATTATCAGACTGCGTCGCTTGCGATGGCAGATATTGAGCCAAACTCTGATAGTGGCTAACAACGCCACTCATTTGCCACTGCTCCAGTGTGCTTGAAAGTGATTCGAGTCGTTGCAGGAGTGCTTCATCATCCCTAGCTGTGACGACCAACATCTGTTGCGAAGACGTAACGCCACTGATTTGAGCGATTCGTTGTTCTTGTTGTTTCAACTCAGTTGGCATGGCCTGTAGCTGGTGAATGTCGTCGTCATAATGGAGCGCGCTCAGCGGCAGTAAGCTGATACCTAATACCAGCACAGGCAAGCCCAACTTGATCCATTTTCCCGACCATAACGTCAGCCATCGCTGAGACAAAGTGTGGCCTGGTAATGGACGACTTGCACTTGGCTTTACGGCCAGAACCGGGTACCAAGCGACCACCGTGGCGTAGGCGGCAATCAAACCGACGGACGAGAAGAGTGCCAGTTGCTGTAAACCTGGGAACGGGGCAATCAACATGCCTAAGTAGCCGATTAAACTGGTCACAAGCCCCATGGTAATGGCCGCAAAAATATGCTTGAGCCCTTGGCGGCTATCCCACTGATTACCAGCCGCTAATCGTTCTGTCAGGTAGTGGAAGGCATAGTCAATCGAGACGCCAATCAGGCTGGCACCAAACACCAGACTAAACAAGTGGACAGTGCCGAACAGCCAAGTGGTGATCGCGAGGGCGGATAACAATCCGACCCCGATAGAGAGCAGCGCTAATATCAGCGGTACTGGACTTCGAAATACGGCAATGATCAATATCACCACACCAAGCAGTGAAAACAAACCGATAGTGCTAATTTCTGATTTGGCACTTTGGGTGCCAAATTCGGCATAAAACAGGACACCAGTATGATCAATATCGGCTTGATATTGTTGGCGAATGGTTTGCTCAATATCGTTTATTGTAGTGACACCTTGCTGGGCATGGAAGCTGTATGGTGAATCATGCAAGGTGGCGCTGATCAGCAAATATTGTTGACCTTGATATTCAGCTGACAAGAAACCGTTGTTGATGGTAAAGGCGGAGTTGAGCGCAGTGAGCTGGGATAAGTAATCACGAAATAACAAAAAAGGGTCACTGATTAGCTCTTTGCCAGTCACACCTGAAAATGGGTTGTAAATGGACTGGATAACGTACTGGGTTTGTTGTTGTGGGCTTGTCGTTAAACGTGCTCGCTGTTCGGGCGTTAGCTGCTGAAAACGGTGTTGGAAATAATAACTGGCCCACTGATTTTGCTGCTCAGAATTAATTTTACCCACCACATCACTAAACAGCCCGCTATCGACCAAGGACCGCTCAAGCTGAGCGGCGGCTGAATAGAGGGATGGTTGGTTGTTGGCGCTAACCATAAACACGACTTTATCGCTCAAGTTATTGGCGACAGTTTCAAAAGCTTGCTCTGCAACGGGGCTTTGTTGATTTTTTGGCAATAACTTAAGGATGTTGGTTTCAATCGGCGATTGTGGCGATGTTAGCCATTGGTTCGCCAGCAAAGCGATAAACAACAATACCAGCGAAAGCCACGCTAGGGCGATCTTGTGCTTGATCGTGAAACGATTAGAAGCTGAATTGGGCTTGTTCAGCATCAGTTAAAGTCTCTGGTTGATGAGTTTGATTCGAGAATTGAATTTCCGTTTTGTCACCACGAATCTCTTGCAAGGTCAGCGCGTCGACTTGTTGTTGGCCGTTTAAGGTAATCGATGAAAATACGACATTAAGCGGTGCTTGACGAGGTGTTAGGATTAAGCGCCAGCCTTGTGAACTGCTACTAAAATCAAGATCGAACTGCGTTTTTAGCGCATCCGTGTCGCCGTGAAAAACAGCCAGAAATACCCGACTAAAATAGAATGCCATCGGGTTATCCTCAGCCTTGATCACTTGCGGCGCTTGATCGGCGAACGTCTGGCGCAGCTTATCTTGGGTCAGAACCAGATTGACAGCAAAGGGGCTGTGTTGTTGCCACAACAAACCTTGCTGTTTACTTAAGGTAAACTCACCCTGTGAAGAGAGCGGCTGTGCAAACATTTCAAGATGGCGACGTTGGGTGAATTCGCCACGTATAACACTGTGTTGCGCCAGTCGGGATTCAAGCTCATCAAGGTTGCTCACCTTACCCCAACAAAGTGGAGACAGGGCGAGTAGGGTGAAGAATAGGCGTGCTTTCATTCGCTCAATCTCCCGTACTTGTGCCACTGCTCAACTTTATCGATAAACACCTTCGGTGAAGCAAAACACATCTCTTGCTGTTTGATTGATACCGCGACTTGAGTGGTGTGGGCTTTGCACATTCGTTGGCCGCTTTCGGCGTCATAAATGATGTAGTCAACGCGCAGGCGGTTTTCCCATTCAGTGAGCTTGGCACAGACGCGAATGGTGTGGTTAAACGCAATCGCTTTGACATACTTAACCCGAGTGTCAATGATTGGCCACATATAGCCAGAGTCATTCATTGCCAAATAGCCATATTCAATTTTATCCATCAGTACGCGGCGCGCTTCCTCAAAAAAGCGAAAGTAGTTACCGTGATAGATAACACCCATCGGATCGGCATCTTGGAATGAGGTGATTAATGTCACCTCAGATTCAAGTGGGAATTGAGTCTCTTGTTGCATTAAGCCTCCGGATAAAGCGGCCAATGGCGCTGCTGAATATGCGCAATGAAATGGCGTAAATCGTGCTCAAGTGGGCGATCTTCTACAACAAACTCAAACTCGCTTAAAACGGCATCACGAATCGCCTTTAAGCTTTCACTCATGTGGTGTTCATCAAGCTCATTGTGGCGGCGACGAATTTCAATGGCTTGGACGCTTGCCAGTAAAGATGCTGCTGCGACCTGCTCTGTGAGTTCTAAAACGCGTAAACAGTCACGGGCAGCGATGGTGCCCATGCTCACTTTGTCTTGATTGTGGCACTCGGTTGAGCGTGAAAAAACACTTGCCGGCATGGTGTTCTTTAGGGCTTCTGCGGTCCAAGCTGAAATACCAATTTGTACGGCTTTAAAACCGTGATTGATCGGCTTTCGTTCACCTTCAGCGCCAGTTAAATTAAACGGCAAGCCGTTGTTGAATTTGTAATCCATCAACTGCGCCATTTGACGATCCAAGAGGTCTGCTAGATTCGCTATTCCTGTTTTTAGCGTATCCATCGCCATGGCAATATGACCCCCATAGAAATGGCCGCCATGCAAAACACGTTCATTGTCGCCATCGATAATTGGATTGTCATTGGCGCTGTTGAGCTCGTTTTCAATCATTGAACGTAGCCACGGTAGCGAGTCTTGTACCACACCAATGACATGAGGGGCGCAGCGCAGAGAATAGCGATCTTGCAAACGGTCACTGTTGCGTGGTGGTCGTTCGGCTTTTAAATCATCGCGTAGCCAAGCCGCGACTTGCTGCTGACCTGGGTGAGGTTTAACCGCAAACAAGGCTTCATCGAAATGGAAATCGTTGCCGTGCATACCGACTGAAACCAACGCGGTGATCTTGGTACACAGCTGAGCAAGGTACTCGGCACGTTTATAGGCTAAACAGGCGAGCGCCGTCATTACTGAGGTACCATTCATCAGCGCTAAGCCCTCTTTAGGTTTTAGCTGAATGGGCTCAATACCAAGCTTGGCAAATACCTCGGCGGTTGGGTGCATTTCATCTTGATAGATCACCTCTCGCTCGCCAATCAATACTGCCGCTAGGTAAGACAGGGGGGTTAAATCACCACTTGCTCCCACCGATCCTTCTTGCGGGATGCGTGGGGCAATGTCTTGATTAATCAGTGTCACAATCTGATTAAGTAGATCGTGGGTCACGCCTGATACCCCTTGTGCAAGTGAACATAAGCGTGTTGCCAACACGGCGCGAGACTGTTGATGAGTCAGCACGTCGCCTAAACCGCAGCCGTGAAAGCGGGTTAAATGCAGTGGCAGCTCATCGACCAAGTTGGGCGGAATGGCCACCGTGCATGAGTCACCGTAACCCGTTGTCACGCCATAAATTACGCCTTCTTCTTGGAGTAATCGTTCAAGAAACGCCACACCACGATCAATTTTGGCGGTAAAGTCGGGTGAACTATTGAGATGAGCGTTGGCACCTTGGGCAATGGCCACAACGTCTTCAATGGTGAGCGCTTGGGCGCCAAAAGTGATGGTGTTGTTATTTTGCATCGTCATCTTGCTGATTACTTAAAGTCCAGAAATTGAAAAAATTATACCACTGTAGCGGGGCTTGCAGGGTGTAGTGTTCAAGACGGTTCGCGTAGTCCTGTACGACTTGCGCTAGCGCTTGTTGGCGCGTTTGACGAGGTAGAACGATTTGGTCGCTAAAATGCTCGAAATAGACATTAAAATGCGGCTTTTTGCGCGAGTCATCACGTAAGCCAAATAGAAGGTAAACGGGCGCTTTTAATACTGAAGCTAACATAAAGGGGCCTTGCGGAAACGGCGCCGCTTGACCTAAAAAGTTGGCCCACACCGACCGGCTCTCTTTACTGGTCGAGGTGCGATCGCCGACGATGACTACCCACTCGCCCTGTTCGATTTTTTGTTGGAGTAAAATCGCGGTGTCTGGGCCCATGGAGCTGACTTGGATCAGGTTGAGCTCTGAATTTGGGTTAACCGCTTTCATCACGCGATTAAAACGTTCGGCATGTTCGGTAAACACTAAAGCATTAATTTTGACATCGGCGTGCCTGCGGCCCAACGCGCGACACAGCTCGATATTACCTAGGTGAGATCCCAGCAGCACCACGCCTTGCTGTTGCTCGACCATAGATTGAAAATGTTCTTGGCCATGAATCGTGAGATTATCAACACTAAAATCGCCTTTCCAAGCAGCCAGTTTATCGAGCATAGTGTGACCAAACGACAGTAGGTGATGGTAACTGTCGAGCTTGGCTGGCAAGTGCAGCGAGTTTTCCTGTGCGTATTTCTTTAACTGATTCAGATAGAGTTGTGACGCTTGTTTGGCCTCTTTGCCGGTAAGATGGTAGTAACCAATCACGACCTTGAGAATTTGATTAAAGACTGCCCGTCCTAGTACGCTGTAAACCGCCAGCATCAGTTTAATGCCCAAGATCGTGCCTTGCTCTTGACGTTTTGACCAATGTGCGTTGCTCTGTTGTGCTCGGCGGCGGTTACGAGCCACTAGCTTAGGGATTCTTGGTAACATGGCGAAAAACAAATTGGTATGCATCCAACTGATTTTGACGTTATCCCACAATGCATCAAAGTGGGAAATGCCACCTTGTGGGTAAATGACCCGTGTTTCGACAAACTCAATCTCGACCTCTTCCCAATACATCCGCACTAAGATCTCGATATCGAAATCCATTCGAGTGCCGATAGCATACTTATCAAGCACGGCGACCGTTTTGGCTACTGGGTAAGCACGAAAACCACACATGCTGTCTTTAATCGTCAGTGAGAGCGTCTCTATCCATACCCAGATATGCGTTGCGTAGCGCCCGTAGAGTCGCGCTTTAGGTACGCTGTCATCATAGACAGGTTGGCCTGAGATCAAGTGGGTCGGGCAGGCTTGCGAACGCGCAATCAGTTTTGGTAAAGCATCGATATCATGTTGACCGTCAGCATCAATTTGGATGACATGGCTGTACCCAAGCTGGTGGGCATGGCGGATACCTGTCATTACGGCGCCACCTTTACCTTGGTTGTCGGGCAAGGTAATCAAAGTGATCGACTCAAGTTCCGTTAAGGTGTGCAACGCTTGTTTAGTTTCGCTATTACTGCCGTCATCAACCACGATAAAAGGTAAGTTAAAAGGTTTGAGAGATGACACCACGTCGGCAATCGTGCTGCCGTGGTTATAACAGGGGATAAGGAAACAGGCTTGATAATCATTCACGTTAACCACCTAATTTCATTTTGCCCGATGAGTGGGTGACTAACCGCTGCGCTTGTTGTGAGCTATATTTGAACGTCAGTTTCTGTTTGTCGCTATCCCAATTGAGGTCGAGAGTGACTTCGGCATTTGGCAAGATAGGTTCTTGAAACTTAATCACTTCCATACCTTTGAACTTTTTAGGCGTGTTTAAGTAGCGAATTGCGTAATGCAGCGCCCAATCGATTTGGGTCACACCTGGCAACAACGGAAAGTGCGTAAAGTGGCCGCGAAAATCGAGAATATCCGCATCCACTTTAAAGCTGAGTGTTGCCTGATCTTTAACGGTTTGCGCCTTAAGCAGCGTGGGTTTTCTTTTTTCCATGTCGTTATTCATTATTCTGCTTGGAAATGTTGTTCTATTTCAGCCACCAGGCGTTTGCCTTGGCTGTTGAGTGGTATTTCATCGACAATGCGATATTTACGTGGAATAGCAATGGGTTCTAACCAGCCGCGTAGCGCCTGACGCAGTGCGAGCCAAAATTTCCCTTTGCCTAGCTCAGCCAGTTGTGCTTCACCTAAAGTGGTCACAACGATGACGGCGCAAAGTGACAGTCGGTTGCCATCCATCATGGCGACCACCGCGCTTTCTTCAATCCACTCTAACTGTTCAAGGCGTTTTTCCACTTCAACCAGAGAGACGCGCTTCTCTTCAATTTTAATGATGCGATCAGTACGGCCTTTCAGATCAAAGTGGACTGTATCATGGAAGTGACAAGCATCGGCAGTTTGATACCAATTGTTGCCATCAATATGTTCGGCGCGCAAACGTAAGCATTGTTCACGGTTAAGGTCAGCTTCAATATTAGGAAATAAGCGCCACGGTGTAGCCGCAGTCTGCTGTTGACGATAGGCAATACCGCCAGTTTCCGTGCTACCGAACACCTCAATTGGCAAGTGGCCAAACAGTGTCTGACTATGTTGCGCAGCGTTAGTGCTTAGTGGACCTCCAGAGGAAAACAGGCAACGAAGAGGTGCACTGTTGTGCTCTTCGGATAAGCGTTTTAATAGCGCAGGACTACTGATCAGCACGCAATCTTGGTGTGCACGATGTGTCACTTGCTCAGGAAACTCTAAATTGTGAATCGCAAAAGGGCGACCTGCACACAGAGGCCATAACAAGCGAAACAGTAAGCCATAAATATGTTGATGAGAGACGGTACTCTCGATTCGTGACCCGGCCATCTTCTCTCCCCACAAGGACTCTAGAAGGCAAATCTCACTGTTGAGCTGTTGTAAGCTCTTGCTAATGGCTTTGGCTTTACCACTTGAACCAGAGGTAAAGAGAGTGAGTTCAATCGCCTCGGTGGATAATGCCGTCCATGCAAATTCGCCACTTAACTTGCATTGGGCCAGCGAGTCTTGATTGATCAGCACGCGGTTGATTTGATCGGCAGGAGCAATGACATTATCGTGCAACAACACATCATAATGAGCGCTAAGTTCCCGCACGGCTTCAGGTTGATAGTTTCCGGGCAAAACAATCACTTTTCCTGCATAACAGCTGGCAAAAAAATGTACAGCAAATAAGTAGCTGTTGCCAAAACAGAGCGCGACTCGTTGCCCTGACTGTAATTGCAGGAATTGTGCCTGACTGGCGACGTGTTGTTGGAATTGTGGCCATGCAATTTGGCTGTGATGATCGAACGCGACAATCGATGATGAATCACGTGGTGCTTGCATTAAGCTTGCAAGGCAAGAAAAGGAATCCATCATCGGGTTATTGGTCCTTACGAATAAACTGGCGCACAATCCACTCAATCGCAAACAGAGCACCAGCCAACAGGTAGCTGATTAGGCCATTATACAACGTCCACAACTCGAGCGAGTGAAAGCAGGTGTACAGGGCAAACAGGCCATTGAAAACGAAAAATAGACACCACACAGCGGTCACTTTTCGCGTGTAGGCGACGCCGCTTGCAGGTAGGTCGGGCTGTTGCAATCTTGCTAATCGTTCAATGATGGTTTGCGACTGCTTGAAGCTTGACGCAAAGACAATCAGCATGGCGAGGTTGACCACCACGGGGTAAAAGGTCAGCCAGCCGTACTGTTTGAAAGCCATGCCTAAAGCCACCAGTGAGATGCCAGTGATCGCACTTATCCGAGCAACATACTTAAGTTCTTTAAGTTGGGAACGTTGCACAGAGAATAGGCGGACTCCCAAGGCGGCGATGAGTAGTATCCCCACCATGGAAAGGCCATATTGTTCGATACCGAAGTAAACGGCGAACGGATAGGCAAGCAGCACCACTGCAGACAAAACTGTCAGCAATTGGCGCATTAGGCTTCCTTGAGAAGCTCGGTAACCGCGTTAACGACGTCGTCAACGGTTCGCACTGCGCTAAATTCGGCAGGCTTAATTTTTTTGCCCGTCGCATTTTGTAGGTGAACGACTAAGTCCACCGCATCAATACTGTCGAGGTCAAGGTCTTGATAAAGGTGCGCCTCAGGTACAATGTCTGCAGCGTCAATTTCAAATAATTCTTCAAGCGCGTCTTTAACTTGCTCAAATACTTGCTCTTTATTTACATCTGTCATGAAAGTACCTACGGATTATTCCCCAGTTTGTGCAGAAATATAGTTGGCCAGATTACTAACCGAAGCAAAGTGCTGACGAGTATTTGAATCATCGGCATCAATGACAATGTTATATTTCTTTTTGATCGCCAAACCTAGCTCTAGTGCATCAATAGAGTCCAATCCTAGACCATCACCAAATAGCGGTGCATCCGTTTCAATATCGTCAATGGTTAAATCTTCGAGATTGAGGGCGTCAATAATAAGTTGCTTGATTTCGTTATGTAGTTTTTCCACTTGGGCCTACTTTTAGTTCTGTATTTTCTGGAAACAATGTCTTAGCCAGATGCTGTTGTAAACGGCGAGCCGCAATTGTTGGAGACGTAGTTTGCTCTATAAATGGCTCCACCTCAACTTTATCCTTAACTTCAACAAGGAAAAAAGGCTTAATCGTCGGGACTTGATACCACTTTTTCTCTTTTGTGAGAAAACTCGGAGAAACGCTGATATGAATGAGGCGTAAATCGCGGCGAGTACGCACGGCGATTTGTGCTGAGCCCCGCTGCAATTTTGGCGTCACGCCAGGAGTGGTGCGGGTACCTTCAGGAAAGACCAGCAGCACATTGCCTTGTTCAAAGCGGTGTTCACACAGCGATAACAGGTCATCCGGTGCTTCGTTAGGAATGTAACCAGCCGCTTTAACAATATGTTTCATAAACGGGTTGGCCCAAATTGCTGACTTGACCAAACAGTCACAGCGTTCAAGCTGCGAAGCGATAAGAACGTAATCGATAAGGCTAGGGTGATTGGCCACGATCAGACAGTTGCGGTCTTGCTTTAACAAATCGGCACCGATGATTTTATAATCGATTGCGCCGGTGAACTTCATCAGTCGGCAAAACAGATCAAATGAGCGCTGAATTGCCCCTTGAACGCGATACTCTCTTTGCGTTTGATTGCGTGTCACCACTTTGATGGCTGGTACCACGATGAAACTAAGAAATAATCCGCCGAGTCCAAAGACGCTAAAACAGAATCCAGTAGCCAACACACGCCAATATCGATTGATCATAGTTGTTGCTGCCATGTCCAAGTGTGTTGTGGTGCCCGAATCTGAAATTGTGACTGGTTGAGCAAGTAGTGACGAAGAAACGCTAACCCTTGAGGCAGGGCCGTTGGGTCAAATTCGTGGCTTGCGTGCTGGGTTAAGGTAAATTGTTCACCGTGTGAGAGCAGCAAACCTAGCCCGTAGCCTTGGTAATCTTGTTGTTCAAATTGTTGATAGTCGTCTGGTAAAGGTTCATCAAAATCAATGACTAGTACTTTACTTTGTGGGTAGCTGTTTAAGTAGAGCCAAGCCTCGAGAATCGCACTTTGAAAGGTGTTTTCAGCGGCGGCAATCGAGGTCAACGGAATGGCTTTTTTGGTCGCGATTGTGGCAAGCCCTGCTGCGGTATTGTGTACCGATTGAGAAAATGCCATTGGTGAGGCATCTTCACCACGTAATATATCGTTGACCAAGGCAACGCTGCGTTGTAGCTCACCATGTCGACTGGCAAAAACTAGGTAATCAACAGGGTACTGATTTAACAACTCAATCGTGGTTTGCACCGCAAGTTTGCTGAGTTGGCTCATGCGGCGACGCATCATGGCGGGAATGGCGCTAGCATCGCACTTACCTTCGCTAGGCCACTGCAAACTATTTGCCCACGTTTCCCACTCATGAGACAGTGATAGTCCGGTAGAATGCGCAAGCCATGCGTCGATGTTGAATGAAAGTTTGATATCTGAATTTGACATAGCTAATTGAATTGTTGTGATTACAGCGAAATACTATTACAGATTTAAATACTCCCCTCTTAGGAAATATAAATATGTCACCATTAAAGTTACTTAGCTCATTAATCTTAGCTTTATTACTCGTTGGTTGTGGGCGTGTTCAGCCTGTAATGAACGTTGAGGATACTCCAGTTACTTATAATCTTCAAAGTAAACAAGTAAAGATGGCAATTATGCAGGCTGCGACCAAACGTGGGTGGATTGTTACTGAAGTCAATCCTGGTGAGTTGTTGGCCAAACTTCAAGTTCGCTCGCACTATGCAGAAGTGAAAATTCCATTTAATGACAAATATTACTCGATTCTTTATCTCAACTCAGTAAATCTAAAATCATCTGATGGCAAAATTCATCGCAATTACAACCGTTGGGTAAATAACCTCAATGTTGATATTAAGCGTCAGTTGGCCTTAACCGCCTCTGGGCAGTAATTGAATAGATAATAGTTAGGTTTTTCGTGGTTCAAGAAAATACAGATCCATTTAATGCGTTAGAAGCAAAAACAGAAGCACAAAAGCTCTCGTTTGCGCCGATCGTGTTTCATACTGCGCGCACTCTGCGCGACCTCGGTATTTTATCAGCGCTCGACAAGTTCGGTGAGCAGGGATTAAGTGCCGCTGAAATTGCCCAGCAAACGGGTGTCTCTGAATATGGGGTAAAGGTGCTGCTCGACATGGCGATCAGCGCTGATATTGTTTTGTGGCGCAAGCCTAATTATGTGTTAGCCAACCTTGGCTTTTTTCTTCTTCACGATGGCATGACCAAAGCCAATATGGATTTCACTGCGGATGTTTGCTACGCCGCGATGATGCATTTGACTGAGGCCATCGTCGAGGGAAAACCGGCTGGTTTGAAGGAGCTTGGCAACTGGGAAACCATCTATCAAGGTCTCTCTCAGCTTCCCGCTCAAGCGAAGCAGAGTTGGTTTGAATTTGATCATTTCTACTCTGACCGTTCGTTTCCCGTCTTATTAAAAGAAGTGTTTAAAAACCAACCAAAAACCTTAGTGGATATTGGCGGCAATACTGGTAAATGGGCAGTGCAATGTTGTGGTCATGACAGCGACGTTAATGTCACTATTGTTGATTTACCGCAACAGCTTGAAATGGCGATGAAAAATGCGGCCGAGCAAGGTTTTGCGCAGCGTGTGCATCCATTCCCTGCGAATATGCTTGATAAATCTCAAGCGCTCCCACAACAGGCCGATGTGTGGTGGATGAGCCAGTTTCTTGACTGTTTTTCACCAATGGAAATCCTCAGCATTCTCAAACGTGTCAAAACGCAATTGCGCCAAGGGGACGTGGTTTATATCCTAGAACTGTTTTGGGACGCGCAGAAATACCCTGCCGCTTCGTATAGTCTGAACGCTACCTCGCTTTACTTTACCTGCTTGGCCAACGGCAACAGCCGATTCTATCGCAGCGAAGACTTCCTAGAGATCGTTGCCGAAGCTGGCTTGGTGGTTGAAACACGCACAGATAACATCGGTCTTGGCCATACTTTATTAAAGTTAATATCACAATAAGCCGACCTTGATGCGGTGAGCAAACAAAGAAATAATAAAATGAATAAACAAGTTACCCAAGTTGTTGTGGTTGGTGCAGGCCCTTCTGGCTCAACCGTTTCTGCCCTGATTCATGCACAGAATATTGATGTCATAGTGATTGAAAAGTCGCAATTTCCGCGCTTTTCGATCGGTGAAAGTTTATTGCCAGCTTGCATGGAAGTGATCGAGCAAGCAGGCATGCTCGACGCCATCAACCATTGCGGTTTCCAATATAAAGATGGTGCGGCGTTTCGTCGCAATGGGGTTTATACCCAATTCAATTTTAACGACAAATTTACCGCAGGTCCGGGAACAACGTTTCAGGTACAGCGCGGTCAGTTTGATAAAGCCTTAGCCGATAGTGCCGCCGAGCAAGGGGTTGAAATTCGCTATCAGCATGAATTGAAGTCGCTTGAGTTTGTTGGCGATCGCTCTGTGCTGACGGTGTGTGATGAGCAAGGGGAGACGTATCAAATTGAGGCCGATTACGTGCTCGATGCGAGTGGCTTTGGACGTGTTCTTCCACGAATGTTGAATCTTGAGGAGCCGTCTTGCCTGCCACCACGCAAAGCGATTTTTACCCACATTGTCGATAACATTTCTGCGCAGGATATCGAGTATGACCGCAATAAGATCCTGATCTCGGTTCATCCAGATAATCATGATGTTTGGTATTGGTTAATTCCGTTTTCTAACGGCGTCTGTTCCTTCGGTGTGGTGGGTGAGCCCGAATTCTTTGAGCGCTATCCAGACGACAAAATTACCGCACTTAAACAGCTCGCCAATGAAGAGCCGGGCTTAGCCAAGCTACTTGCTCATGCCCAGTACCCAAATCCGGCTGGGGAGCTTGGTGGCTACTCTGCAAACGTTAAACATTTAGCTACCCAGCATTATGCGCTGCTTGGTAATGCGGGCGAATTTTTAGACCCAGTCTTCTCATCTGGGGTGACGATTGCAATGAAATCGGCTCAATATGCGGCCGAATGCGTGGTACGTCAGCTTAAGGGGGAGTCCGTCGATTGGGATAAGGAGTATGCGCAGCCCTTGATGGTGGGAGTAAACACCTTTAGAACTTATGTGGAAGGTTGGTATAACGGCCGCTTACAGGATGTGATCTTTTATCAAACGCCTAACCCGAAAATAAAACAGATGATTTCGTCAATTCTTGCTGGCTACGCGTGGGATACCAATAATCCATACGTTAAAAATAGCGAGCAGAGATTAGCGACACTGGCTGAGTTTGTGCGCGAGGATCTCAGTCGCTAACGTTTGGTTTAACTTAAGGGGTTATATTGGCGAGATCGGTTTTTTTTGCTCATACTTTTCTAGAGAACGAAGGAAGGTGACGCATGAAAAACCAACTTGACCCAGGTAAAATTCTGCAAGCTTACGAAACCGTGATGTCGAATGGAACCCCGACAGATCTAGGAAGAATCTATCAAGGAATCGAAGCCTTTGCCGATTATGATGGCTATAACGTTTATATGCGTGGTAACGGCGTTGAGTTAAAAGTCGGTTTTCACAATACTTACCATCTTGACTACGACCAAGAGCATCAAAAAGAGAGCTTTTTGAAAAAGGTCGCGACGTTGGCCAAGTAGCTTTGATCAAAGCAAGTAATGTGCTGAAAACAATTAATTTTGATGAAAACAAGTAACTCTGAAGCCAAGTAACCCAAATGAGAAAAAGCCCCAACCACTTAGGTGCTTGGGGCTTTTTGCTTAAACTTCTTCTACTAAATTCTCATCTTCTGAGTAATCTTCGCCAAGGGCGTCTGGTTTACTACGACCGTTCAGAGTGTGGAATCGTTTTCGTCCACGTGCGAGTTGGGTATATTTAAGCCACACTCGCTCAAGCTTAGACTTGGCTTTACCCGGGTTAGATAACGCTTTTACGAAATGTTTTTCTTCCGCGTTTTCAGGGGTCAACTCTCCAGACTCTAAGCCGAGCATGGTATCGCCATAAAGGGTTAGTATTTCTTCCTCTCCAAGCGTAAAATCACCTGATTTGGCGAAACCGCGCGGAAATTTAGTGTTGTCGTAAAAACGTTTTTTGCCATGACGGAATTGGGTGTCTGACATTTCGGTAGCCTCTGTATGCCTACGTGGTTAATCTAGATCGAAAGTTAGGCGTAAATTAACCAAAAGAAAAACAAAAAATTTCTATCTTCACTATTGAATAAATTTATTGATTTTATATAACACTTTGGTGAATTTAAGATTAAAAAAATTACTCAATTTGCTATCTTTCGAAAGCCTACTGGCAGAGGAAAAGCCATGGACGTAAAAGTCTTTAGAACCTTTCTAGAACTGGCTCAGGTCAGACATTTTGGCAAAGCAGCCGAGAACCTATATATCACTCAGGCGGCCGTCAGCGCGCGCATCAAGCAGCTTGAGAGCTACTTCGATACTCAACTGTTTATTCGCGATCGCAATAACATCAAGTTGACCTCATCAGGAGAGCGCTTGATCAGTTACGCCGAAGTGATGGTGAGCACTCTTCAGCAGGCCAAAATGGAGCTTTCTCTTGAAAATGGTAAAGGATTGCAACTGACACTCGGTGGAACCCCTAATGTGTGGGATGCGTATCTGCAAAACTGTTTGTCTTTAGTCACCGATGAGTTCGATGGCTATGGTTTTATCGCTGAAATTATGGGCCGAGAGGCGTTGACGCGTAATTTGCAAGAGCGCACCTTAGATATGGCATTTGCGTTTGATCAAATCAAAGCCGACGAATTGCACTGTAAAAAGGTCGCCGATGTGGTGTTAACTTTGGTTTCGACCAAGCCGGACTGCTTAGAATCGGTATTTACAGGCAGGTATGTCTATGTTGACTGGGGAACCAAATTTGCCTCAGAGCATGCAGAGCGTCACGCTAAGGTTCCAGCGCCTTACCTGCGTACTTCAAATGCACGTATTGCTTTGGATTTCATCCTTGAAAAAGGAGGGAGTGCTTACTTACCTACGCCGTTAGTTGAACCATTTATCGTCAGTGGTCAGTTATACGAAGTGAGTGAAGTGCCAGCGTGGTGTCGCCCAATCTACTTGAGCTATCGTAAAGCCAGTACATCGATTGAGGCAATTAGACAAGTAGAAGAGATGGCGAAAACGATCGATCCTGTCAGCGGGTACAGTTTTCAGCAAATGGCTGATTCAGTCAGTGAAGAGTAATCACCCTTACCTAATTTGCCTATTTTGAATGAAACAATACAACAAGCCTCACTGCAGTGAGGCTTGTTCGTCTTGGGTCTTAAACCAAGTCTTTGAGTTGTTTGGCGGCTTCTTCACGAGCGGCTTGAGCTGGCTCATCACCCATGTTTAGCGCTTCAGCGTAAACAAATTCAACATCCGTTAGGCCGATAAAGCCCAGCATTGTGGTTAGGTAGCTCTCGATGGAGTTGCGCGGCGAATCTTTGTGTAGACCACCACGGGTAGTGACCACGATCACTTTCTTATTCTCAATCAGACCGACTGGGCCATTTTCGGTGTAAGTGAAGGTCACGCCAGCACGGGCAATCATATCGAACCAGTTTTTCAACTGAGTTGGAACCATAAAGTTATACATTGGCGCGCCAATCACCACTTGATCGACCGCTTTAAGTTCATCAATCAGCTGATCAGACAGGGCTAGAATTGCTTTTTGCTCGTCGCTGAGGTTTTCGCCACCACGCAATGCGGTCGCAACGTCCATATCCAACACAGGCAGCGAGTTCTCCGCTAGGTCGCGTTCAATAATGCCGTTTTTTCCTTCTAGCACCTGATCAATCAACAGTGTTGACTGAGAATGTGGGCCAAGGATGCTTGATTTTAGGACAAGAGTGTTCTTCATAATGCTGCCTCACTGATTGGTTTGCTGTATGCAAACCTATTCGTTTATGTTGCAAACACTATAATGGACAGCAGCGTCGGTGAGAATCGGCAGATTTCGAGCGTAATGTTCAAGTTTTTCGAATGAGTACTGATTTGCTTCGAATAAGCATCAGTATTGGCGGGTACGGCAATACGAAGCAACCCAAGTAGGGCTGCTTCGTTGGCGTTAGCGTTAGAGGTTCATTAAACTTTCTATCGACTCCTCAATGGACAACTGGTGATAAGACCGGACTGATGAGCCGTCGAAGGCATCAATTAAGATTCTGTCGATATTTGCCGAACCATGTTGATCAATAATGCTTAGCGTTTGTTCGACATTATTACACGTCATAGTGAGATCATCTTTAAGCACAATAGTGCAAGAGTGCAGGTTCATAGCCAACTTCCTTATTATTTTTTAATCTGCATTGCTAACTTTAGAACAAGCATCACACTTGGCAACTACGATTTAGTTCCGAAAATGGCTAGTAATTAACATCAGAGAAATTAGACTTCAAATAACACCTTGAAGAGTATTGGAAAAAGCATGAGCCACGGATTTGCTAAATTGTCGCAAAAAGATTGCCATACTGCGCGAATGGCACGTGATAGTCGTTTTGATGGTCGATTTTATGTCGCGGTCAAGACCACCGGTATTTTTTGTCGACCGATTTGTCCGGCTAACTTGCCAAAAGAACAAAACGTAGAGTATTTCTATGACAAAGCACAAGCTCTTCAAGCGGGTTATCGACCTTGCTTGCGTTGTCGCCCTGATAGCGCGCCAAACTCGTGGGCGTGGAAAGGTGTTGAAGTGACGTTCCAACGCGCAGTACGTATGATTGAGCAAGGGGAATTACAGACCAGTACTCTTGAGCAGCTTTGCTTGCGTTTAGGTATTTCGGATCGCTATCTACGCAAACTGTTTGCCCATTATTTAGGGATGTCACCCAAGCAATACGCGCTTTACTATCAATTGATGTTTGCCAAACAGTTGCTCCACAATAGCCAGCTGTCGATCACGGATATTGCATTGGCGAGCGGTTTTAACAGTCTACGCCGCTTTAATGATGCGTTTAAGAAAGTGATGAAGCTTTCTCCATCGCAGGTGCGTAAAAACACGCCTGATGATGTCCAAACCAACTTTGTCGATTTAGCATACCGTGGGGCACTTGACTGGCAACATATGCTGGATTTTTATCGTCAGCGGGCTATTCGCGGGCTAGAAACAGTCAGTGAAACGCACTACCAGCGCTATGTAGAGCTCAACGGTCAACAAGCTTGGTTTTCTATTGGTCACGCTAAGCCGGGCATAATGCGGGTGGAATTTCAGCTCGATGATATCTCCCAGCTTAGAGAGTTAGTTAATCGGCTGCGGCGCATGTTCGATTTAGACACAGATGTTGCGGTGATAGAACAACATTTGCGCAGTCTGGAGCCGAGTCTGGTTAAGCGATCTGGTATTCGTATTCCCGGTGTTTGGAATACGTGGGAAGCGGGAGTACGCGCGATCCTAGGACAGCAAGTGTCAATCAAAGCGGCAATTGGTCAACTCAACTTATTAGTCGAAACATTACAACCTGATCACGTCAGCCATTTTCCTACACCGCTTGAAGTGGCGAATAGTGATTTATCCTTTTTGCGAATGCCTCAGAGTCGCAAGCAGACCTTAGCCCGTTTTGCCGATTTCGTTGTCACACAACCTGATGCGGATCCGAGCGATTGGCTGGCGCTGAAGGGAATCGGCCCGTGGACAGTTAATTACGCAAAATTACGCGGGGTGAGTGAGCCAAACTGTTTCTTAGAGAGCGATTTAGTCGTGAAAAAAACGCTGCAACAGTTTTCCCATCTTTCTTCGTTATCTGTCGCACCTTGGGGCAGCTACGCAACATTTCATTGCTGGAGTCACGCATGACCTATTACACGTATTATACATCGCCACTGGGTAAAGTGACCCTTCAAGCCAATGCTCAAGGACTGTTAGGGGTTTGGTTTGAAACTCAGACGACACAACCTGATTGCTTAGGAGAGTACAGTGAGGATCATCCTATTCTTAATCAGGCAATTAAACAGCTGCAAGAGTACTTTACAGGACAACGTCGGCACTTTACTCTATCGATAGCGGCTGTAGGAACGCCTTTCCAGCAACAAGTTTGGCAAGCGTTAACCACGATTCCTTATGGTCAAACTTGGAGTTACCAAGATATTGCTGATGCGATTGGTAACCCTAAAGCGGTGCGAGCGGTAGGGTTAGCCAATGGTAAAAATCCTGTTTCAATCATCGTCCCTTGCCACCGAGTGATTGGTAAAAACGGTAAATTAACCGGATACGCTGGAGGCGTAGAGCGAAAAGCGCAGTTACTCGCTCTTGAAAAAACGGAGTAATCGAATGGTAAAACCGCGTTTGATCGCAATGATAGCTTTTTGCAGTGTTGTGATCGCTGTTAGTGGCTGCTCAGAAGAAGAAACCAAGCGCCTGTTTAACCGTGAGACGTATTCTTTTGTCGGCGTCTATGACAATCTCTACAATGACGATCGTCTAGAGTTTAGCAATGCTCAGGTTACCATCATCAAAGCACAAGGGCTTGATATCAGTAAGCCTTTTGAGGTGAATGACAACTTTTTAACTATCCAAATGCGCAACAGTTCTAAAGAGAAACGTGAAGATATCGTGATGCGTATTCATGGCGATAATGAACTACTGACTTGCAGTGTGTGCGCCAAATATCAGCTTGCCAGCACTTGGCAAAAGCGCGATTTCACGCCTTCGCCATAGCTTTTTCTAAGTCATCAGTTTTTAAGTTATCGTTTTTGTTTAAGTAAATAGAGCGCCGTTCAACATCAGATGCACGGCAATGCTGACTGCGTACCCGATAGCGATCACTGGCGTCCATTTTAAGTGACCAAAGAAGGTATATTTTCCGTGCGCCGCCCCCATTAAAGCAACACCCGCAGCAGAGCCAATAGACAGCAAACTTCCCCCGACACCTGCGGTTAAAGTCACTAGTAGCCAGTTACCCATATCCATTGAGGGATCCATGGTTAACACCGCAAACATCACCGGGATGTTGTCGACAATCGCAGACAAGATCCCGACCATCACATTGGCCCAGATGGGATCCCACTGTGTATACATCACCTCAGAAATAAGCCCGAGGTAGCCAAGCAAGCTTAATCCGCCGACGCACATGACGACGCCGTAGAAAAACAGCAACGTATCCCACTCGGCATGAGAGACTCGTCTAAATACATCAAATGGCACGACTGAACCCAAGCGTTTTAGAGCGAAGTCATCTCGGTTCTCAATCGCTTTAGCGGCTTTTTTGTGTAATGACGTTTTAAGTGTTTTACGCAAAAAATAACCGAAGAACTGTAAGTAAGCCAAGCCCATCATCATCCCCATGACCGGAGGGAAATGCACCACTGCGTGGAAAGCGACCGCAGTGGCAATGGTAAGAATGAACAAGCCGACAATACGTCTGGCACCGCGTTTGAGCTCGACATGCTGGTGGACAACGTCAGGTTTGGTGTTGGGGATAAACAACGACATGATCATTGCAGGAACTAAATAGTTGAATACCGATGGTATAAATAACGGCATAAACTCGGAAAAAGAGACGTGACCCGCTTGCCATACCATTAGCGTGGTAATGTCACCAAAGGGACTGAAGGCGCCTCCTGCATTGGCTGCAATGACAATATTAATACAAGCAAGATTGATAAACTTCGTATTATCCCCCGCTACTTTCATCACTACGGCGCACATTAATAGGGCCGTCGTAAGGTTGTCGGCAATCGGGGAAATAAAGAAGGCTAAGATGCCTGTTAGCCAAAATAAGCTTTTGAAGTTAAAACCTTTGCCAACCATCCACGCTTGCAATGCATCAAACAAACGTCGCTCTTCCATCGCGTTGATATAAGTCATTGCCACCAGTAAAAACAGCAGTAACTCTGCGTATTCGAGCAAGTTATGCTCGAGCGCAATTTGGGCGATTTCAATTTGGTCATGTTGTGAATAAACATAACCAATCATTGCCCAGATTAAACCTGCGGCCAGTAGCACTGGTTTGGATTTTTTCAGTTGTAAGTACTCTTCGAGCATCACTAAGCTATAAGCGATAGCAAAGATGATTAACGCCGCATAACCTGTGGTTGATTGCGTCAGAGGCAAGACTTGGCTAGTAGAGGACGCCGCGAGAGTTGAAAATGGCAATAATAGTAAAAGGGCAACAAAAAGGGGCCACTGCAGTTTCATACTTTCACTCCTTTGAAAGTGAATTGTTATTATGCTGTGACTATTTTAGAGCTGAAACCGTATGTTATGTGTGAGTTAGGTTGGATCTGTTTGAAATTCAGGCAATTAATTAATGGCGGAGTGCGTTAAATGTGCAGTTGGCAACAATATTCACGGCGATAGCTTTGACCGTGCGAGGGGATTTTTACGCCAATCAGGCGCTTCACCACTGGTGTAAACCGTTAAACAAAGTTGAGAATGATGGCGGGTGATGGCACCCCCCCGCCACTCCCTCTAAACGTAGCCATTGATCTTGCCTTTTTGCTTGTAGTTTGGCCAATTTTGATAGCGTCATAAAACGAGAGAGCCCAACGGAAAGCTGGGCGTAAAATGTATATTAGAAGTTAACGGTTGATGTGTTGCTACACAGGCTGCTGCTGGCTTCACATACTTGATAGGTGTAACTGCCAGCCCCCTTGTTATTGGTACTATCGGTGTAGTTATTTCCGCTGATGCCCGTTGCAATCTCAACCCCATCGATCTTGACATCAAATGCACTGGCCTCGCTCCCTATCCATGACAAATCAATATTGTGCAAGCCTTTTACTTTATAACCCGAGGTCGTGAGCGCGAATTCATTACTTGGCGGTGGTGGTGCCGCTTGTGCATCAATGCTCACCGCAAAGCGTGACAATACTGGCCCAATCGGAGAACCAATGGTGTAATTCGATGAACCTGCGAATAATAGCGCGACCGGATTGTTGCCATTTTGAGTGACGATGAGTGAGCCAGAGTCGCCGCCAGCACTAAATGTCCCTGGGGTGATCACCACTTGGCCAACAAAAGTCGCGAGTTTCGTGCAGCTGATCGTGCCCTCATAGCAGACGTTGACGGTGGCATTGATCGCATTGACGCTACCTTGGGTAAAGCCAGTCGTGCGACCATACTTTTTAACCGCTAAGTCAGGTGATGCGGAAACAACGCTTTGAGAAGGCGTTCCATAACCATCAGAAGGCGTTGACGTTGAGAGTGAACCGGCATCGCTCAGTGCTAAAGCGGCGTCCATAATATTGGCCGAGCCATCAAACAAAATGGGTTCATAGTCGACGAGTGTGGCGTAGGTATCGCCATTTTCAACCCCACCATCATAAGGGCCGGGCTGTAGAATGTTCTCAGGCACAGTGGTGTCGTTGGAGTTGGCAAACACGTGATTGTTACTCAGTGCATACACATAGGTGCCATCGGTGACTCTCGCACCTATGGTGCCAGCGGTAATTGCTGGATGTCCAGTTGACACTCCGATAGGGACGGGACGTGGAAACCTTGCACTAGGGTCAATGCTCGGTTCTGGTTCAGCAAAGCACTCGGCAGGGCGTTGTTCTGGCGGGCCACCACAAGTGGGTGGGGCAAACGCATAAAACGCGCCGCTATACACCGCTTTGACGGTAACACCATCTAAAGATTGCGGCATACCTTTTGTCGTCGGTGAAGTGCTAAACACCACAATGATCCCTTGACCACTGTTATCAACAGCTAGGCCATGGCCGACAACGTCTTCGGTCTGCAACAGTGTTTGGCTATATTTCTGCTGCGCTGCGGCCGCGACAGATAAGCCAGGAGGAATATCAAAATTTGGAGCGGCTAAAGACACCACTGACCAAAGCGCACCGCTTAGCAGTACAACAAGTAACCTAAACCTACGATTGAACCACATAATCAAATCCCAATAATTACTATTGATGAATTTGTTAATTATGGTCGTTGTTGGTTACATTTGCGTAGTGACTGAAAGGAAAAATCGGTGTGGATAAGCAAAGCCATTGAGTAGAAACAACAAACCCGAGAAAGTCTTTCTCGGGTTTGGCTTAAGCTAGTGAAATTTAGGCTTCAGAACGTTTCAAATGAACTTCTTCTTCTTTAACGCCCGCCATCGGATCATTAAAGCGCGCTTCATCTAGGGCACCTTCCGACTTGGCAACAATGACAGTGACTGCGCTGTCGCCAGTAATGTTGACTGCGGTACGAATCATATCCAATAGACGGTCAACACCCATGATAAGAGCAATACCTTCCAGTGGTAGACCCACTTGGTTGAGTACCATGGCAAGCATGACCAAACCCACACCTGGAACGCCTGCTGTACCAATAGAAGCGAGGGTTGCAGTCATGATCACCATTAGGTAATCGCCCATGGTTAAATCAATGTTAAACGCTTGTGCGATAAATGCGGTTGCGACACCTTGCATGATCGCAGTACCGTCCATATTGACTGTCGCACCTAATGGAACAGTGAACGAAGCAACACGGTTTTCAACACCCATGCGGTTCTTCGCCGTTTCCATCGTAACCGGAATCGTCGCGTTAGAAGAGGCGGTTGAAAATGCGAACATCACTGCATCTTCCATCTTTTTCAAGAAGGTGATTGGGCTTAAACCAGTAAAGCCTTTTAGCATTAGGCTGTAGGTCACCAAACCGTGTAGTACCAGTGTCCCCGCCAGCACCAAGAAGTATTCTGCCAGATTGACGATTGCACCCAAGCCGAGGCCAGTAAACAGTTTTGCCATTAAGAAGAACACACCGTAAGGTGCTAGGTGCATCAGAATCGCGACTAACTTCATGATCACTTCGTTCAGATCTGAGAAGAAAGAGGCAATGCGCTCGCCAGGTTTTCCTGCGGCGCTAATCGCAATACCAAACAGAACGGCGAACACAATCACTTGTAACGTTTTTCCTTCAGCCATCGCGCTGATCGGGTTAGTTGGGAACATGTCGATGATGACCTGACCCAGTGACGGTGCATTAGCCGATGAGAATGAACTTGCGGCAGTGAGGTCTGCGCCAGCACCCGGTTGGAATACGTGTCCCATCGTCAGTGCTAGTGTAATCGCAACAGCGGTCGTTGCAATGTAGAAGCCTAGCGTTTTACCGCCCATTCGGCCCAGTGTTGAGAGATCTTTCAGTGAGCTTGTACCACAAACCAGTGACACAAACACAAGAGGAACAACAAGCATTTTTAAACTTGCGACGAAAACTTTTCCGCCAACTTCGAACAATCCATTGACAATATATGCATCGACAAATCCGTTGTCTGCAAATAGGCTGCGAATCGCAAAGCCTGTCAAGATACCTGCAACCATACCGATGATGACACGGGTGGTTAGCGACTTTGGTTTCTTGGTATTCATAGTGAACACTCCTTATAGTTATGCACCTTGAGTTCAATTCAAGGCGAGCAGGAGGTTAGCAGGCGAAGTAGAAAATCAAAAAGCAAATTCATCAAGATCGCGTTCAGATGTGACTTTCATCACGCTGTTTTTGTAGTTATTAACACTGCATTAACTATATTTAGTGGTTTTTACATCTAAATATTTTATTTTTTAACATCGCAAATGCTGGTTATTAAAACTTTTACGTTTCTTATTACATGAGAAACTAAGTGCACATAATAATGTTCGGCACAAATAAGTGCATATATAATCACTGATTATTCACTATTAAGTAACAACATCGTGCTTATAGCTGTTGTTCTATCGGCAATATACCTGAGAACCATGCGCCAATTCTTCTCCACATACTGGCATCAGGCTCCGAGTGGTAGGTGATACCGTTAGACACGTCTTGCCAGGCGACATCATTATCAATGATCACTATTTTATACGCATTTTCTTCAAGCGCGGCGGTCAGTGAGGCGGTTGTTTGAGCAACATATTCCGGCTGTTCAATCACAGCGGCCATCTCGGTATTGAGTTGCCCTGAACGTGGATCCCAATTCATTGACCCCACAACCAGAACATGATTGTCGACCAGCACCACCTTGGCATGCAAGCTTGAGTGACTGCTGCCGGTAATACTCCATTTACTTTGCAGATCCGCTGAGGATTTTACCTCCCACAGAGTGACGCCTCCTTCGACCAACGACTGACGATATTTGCTATACCAGCCATGGACGGCAAACACATCGTTAGACGCAAGGCTATTGGTCACTATGGTCACATCAATCCCACGCTGTGCAGCGGCAATCAACGCCTTGGTTCCAGATTCGGTGGGGACAAAATATGGGGAAATAACCACAATTGAGTGATCAACCGTCTTGAGTAACTCGGCAAGGTTATCAACTAGTTGGCTTTTCTGGGTCGCGACCTTGTCCGGTGAGTCATACCAGATCTCTCCTTTTCCCCACCATAATTCAATCTCTCCTTGAGTGAGCTGTTGATAGAGAGGCAGTTGAGTAAAATCGTAACGGCCTTGAGTAAATTTTTGCTCAAGCTGGTGTTTTGCCACGGCTTGAGCAATCAATCGATCATCGGGTTGTTTGCCATCATCGACAATCCACTCGATGGGCACGGCGTAAAGACTGTTCCAATACAGGTCGAACTGATCCGCCGTTTGCTGCACGGCATCGCCATACAGTAATAGATCAAAGTCGCCAAACTCGACATTCGACTCAAAAGAAAAATATTCATTACCAATGTTTCTACCGCCAACAATACTGGCAACGCTATCAGCGGTTAACGACTTGTTGTGCATACGATGATTCAAACGTCCAAAATCACTGACCATGGCAAACAGTCGCGCGTCACGATATTGGTGAGGATTGAACAAGCGAATCTCAACATTTGGGTGAGCATTGAGCGCGGCCATATGGTGATCGTTACGCTTTTGCATATCATCAAGCAGCAATCGGACTCGGACACCGCGTTGTGCTGCTTGGTATAAACGCCAACTTAATAGGTGGCTCGTTTCATCGCTGCGGTAAATATAGTACTGCAGGTCGAGCGAGCTTTGCGCGGATTCGATTAATGCCAGTCTGGCTAAGAGGGCATCTTCACCCTGACCAAGAGGTAAGAATCCTGTCAAGCTAGCATCTGAATGGGGAAGTTGTTCAAAATAGTTCGCTAGTGCGGAACCCGATTGATAGCCAACGTGCCAAGAGACGATTTTTTGATCTTGGTTGCTTGGCGAGATCGCCGCGCAACCTGAAAGCCATACTGCATAGGCCAAAATAACAATAAAACGAGCCAATGTTGCTAACCTCAATGTGCGTTTATCGTGAGTTAATTATCTGATTATATGATGATTGGCGAGTGATACCACTAAACAACTCAATAAGTGGATTGGTTTTGTCAAAACATTCGATTATGTTAGAGACAAATACTCACAATAAGACAAGTTATGAATACCGCTTTACTGGGAATGTTTATTCCAACCTTCTTTTTTGTCTCGATTACTCCCGGCATGTGTATGACGCTCGCACTGACCTTAGGTATGAGTATCGGCTATCGCCGTGCGCTATGGATGATGGCGGGTGAGTTGGTCGGTGTCGGTTTGGTGGCTGTGGCTGCTGTGCTTGGCATTGCCGCCGTGATGCTCAATTATCCATGGCTATTTGTCGCCCTTAAGTTTATTGGCGGCGGTTACTTATTTTACCTTGGTGTACAAATGTGGCGCTCAAGGGGCAAACTGGCGATCAATCTAGAAGAGCAAACCGAAGTCTCACACAGCGACTGGGATTTAGTGGTGCAGGGTTTTGTTACGGCGATCGCGAATCCTAAAGGGTGGGCATTTATGATTTCATTGTTGCCGCCTTTTATTGATCAAAGCAGCGATTTAGCGCCTCAACTGGTGGTACTTGTGTCGATCATTTTACTGTTCGAGTTTATCTGTATGACACTGTATGCGACAGGAGGTAAGGGGCTTAAGCGCCTATTAGGGCAATCGCAAAACGTTCGGCTAATGAATCGAATTGCAGGATCGTTAATGATGGGGGTCGGTGTATGGCTGTTGACCAGTTAGTAATCAAGATGTTCGACAAGATGAAAGCCAGCTTACTCGAAGTACTCGATTTCCAATCCAGAGTGTGGGTGGTCAATGTCTTTAGTGGCGAAGGTAAGGGGGAGTCCTTTGTCGTCAACGAAGACAGTTTCAGCGAACCTTTTCAGTGGATGAAACGCAAAGGGTATTCGCCAGCAATGCTTGTTCAAGTTGAAGCAATGCGATGCTCGCAAGTGAAAGAATTCGAATTGATGCACGTAAAACACCGCTTAATGCGAGTTAAATAAGGAGTTCACCATGATTAAAACAACCACTTCTGTCGTTGAAGGGCGACCGGTCCAAGATTACTTAGGGGTCGTGGTCGGTGAGGCGATTCTCGGCGCGAATATTTTTAAAGATATGTTTGGCGCCATTCGTGATGTCGTCGGCGGCCGCTCCGGTTCTTACGAGCGTGAAATGGGCCGTGCACGTGAAATTGCCTTTCAAGAGATGGAAGCGAGTGCCCGTGATCTAGGGGCTGACGGTATCGTGGGTATCGATATTGATTACGAAGTGATTGGCAGTGGCGGTAGCATGATGATGGTGAGTGTCAGTGGAACCGCAGTCAAATTCAAATAACACTGTTCGACGATGATAAATTGCGGTCTAATGACCGCAATATAGCGAATTAGAGAGGAAGTGAGTTTGAATAAAATATGGGTTGATGCGGATGCGTGTCCCGTTGTAGTAAGGGATATTTTGTTTCGCGCTGCCGAGCGTACTGGGGTTGAAGTGGCCTTGGTTGCTAACCAATTTATCCGTACTCCAGCGTTCGCCAAAATTACCATGCTGCAAGTTGAGTCAGGATTTGATGTCGCTGACAACGAAATTGTTCGCCGTTGTCAGGCGGGCGATTTGGTCATCACAAGCGACATCCCGTTAGCTGATGAAGTGATCACCAAAGGTGGCCACGCATTGAGTTCTCGTGGAGAAATGTTTACTAAAGAGAACATCAAATCTCGCCTTAATATCCGTGATTTCATGGACACCATGCGCAGCAGCGGCATTCAAACTGGTGGCCCTGCACCACTCAATCAAGCCGATCGTCAGCAATTTGCCAACCATCTTGATAAGTGGTTAGTGCATTGGCAGCGTGCGCAAAAATAGGGCGTTGATATGGCATTGGTAAACCAACTCTCTTTGTTTATTGATGTGGTGCAGCAGGGCTCGTTTACTAAGGCGGCCGCGCTGCATGATATGGACAACTCCTCGTTATCTAAACAGATAAAAAAGCTAGAGGCGCAGTTAGGGGTTCAACTGCTTAATCGCTCGACGCGATCGTTTTCACTCACGCCTGCCGGAGAGGAAATTTTACAGCAGGCTTACAGCTTAGTCGGAACCTTGGATCAGGTTCAATCGATAGCCGACTCCTATCAAGCGGAGCCGAAAGGACGCATCCGGGTTACTGCTCCCTATCATATAGGCCAGAATCATTTACAACCTGTGATCAGTCAGTTCATGCGCCGCTATCCTGATGTTGAAATAGAACTGCTGCTTGACGATAAGCGATCCGATATTATTTCAGACCATTTTGATGTCGCTTTCCGATTGGGTAGGTTGGATGACTCTAGCTTGATTGCCAAGAAAGTCGCCGATATTCGTGCGGTGATCTTAGCTTCCACGGCGTTCATTGAGCAGTACGGTGAACCTAAAACCCCTGAGCAGTTAATCAAGTTGCCCTCGGTGTTATATAGTAATCGTTCGCTGATAGTCGATACTGTCCATCTGAGTGAGCAACCGCACCAGCGCAACACACTACCGTATAAAATGCGCGGAAAGTACAAAGTCAACGATGTTCAGACCCTTTTATCGGCGGTACAAGATGGCTTGGGCTATGTCACCATCTCTTCTTCCAATCTCTGTTGCTCAATCGAAGAGATGCAGTTAATGCCACTGCTGACCAACCACACGTTATGCAATCGCGGCTTAGCACTTTACGCCTTATATCCGCACCGCAAACAGACCGCTTTGGTCAAAGAGTTTATCTCGGCCGTGCAGCAATACATAGGCACTCCGCCGATTTGGGAACAAAACATTCCTGGTTTCAATCACTTTTATCGAGCCCCTTAGATTCGTTGCAAACTTGCATAAATTTCATGTCAGTAAGTGCGATAGATCGCTTTCAAAATCTGCTTTCATTGCTATGGTTAAAAAACGTCCAAATAGGAATGTCCAGTAACAAGAAGGTGCCGATATGCTTGGTGAAGACCACTCACTTTTAAAAGAGTTTCCAGAATACAAACAGACCATCATCACACTGGCTAAAAGTGATGATGACTTTGATAGTTTGATGAGGGAGTACAACGATCTCGACAAAAACATTCGCAAACTCGAGATGCGTGACTCGCCCATTAGTGACCAAGAAATGCTGTTGATGAAACACAACCGAGCAGAAATGAAAGACAAGCTTCATCACTATTTGGTTGCCAAGTAGTACCTAATTTTGCTTATGATCATGCCCCAATATTATGGATAAGCATCCATCACTCGCTAGATGCTTATCTCGTCTTTTTGTTCGTGTCACTTAACGCTGTTTTTTGCTCCGTTATGTTGGCAACACAGGTTTGGTTTTTCAAGCCTTGATCCATGCGAATAGCCTATATCGCCTCAAGCCCTTCGCGCTAGTTTGAGTGGGTTGAACGATTAAACCAATCCCGACTAAAAACAAGCCTGATGCGATAATCTGACCAACGGATAACGATTCATCATACATCAGGTAGCCGCTGATAAGTGCAAACACTGGGACAAGCAATGATAAAGGTGCCGTTGTACTTAACGGGTACTTAATCAGCATGATATTCCACACCCAGTACCCGAACAAAGTGGTTGGATAGGCCTGAAAAACCACCGCTAAAGTCGTATTCCAATCCCAAAGTTCAAATGCTTGCCATATTACCTGTTCACCATGTAGAGAGGTTGCCAACACAACCAGCGGTACAGGTGCAAACAGCATCCCCCAAACATTAAAGGCAAATGCCTCACGGGTGTTAGACTTCTTGACGATCACCCCCATTAATGTCCAACTGCAGGCGGCGATCACAATTAATACTATCCCGTTGACAGTGATATTGCCGGTAGTGGCTGAGACCAAAATTACCAATGCGGTTAGCGCGGTGGCAGCGCCAATTAATTTACTGATCGACGTTTGTTCTTTAAATAGTAATATTCCGACGGTCATACCGATAAGTACTTTGCCCGAAAGTAATACAGAGGCCATGCCAGATGATAAACCCGCAGAAATTGACCACGATGCCATTCCCCACACGCCAACACCAAACACCACGCCATAGCTTACTAGGTAACGCCAAGCGACGTTTGGTTTAGCAATCAAGAAAATAGCCGGGAATACCGCAAGGGTAAATCGAGCTGCGGTCACCAGCAGCGGGTGAACATGAGTCACACCCATTTTTATCATCGAAAAGTTAAACCCCCAAATTGCCATGACACTAATCGCTAGCAGCAAGTCCTTTCTATTCATCTTTGTTCTCCTCTGTTTCGATTGATTATCTCTTGAGCAATGCAATGGATACAGATACAATTTTTGAAACTAAAACCAGTACAATTTGATGGACAGACACGAATGAGCATCTATCAAAATCTTGCGAGTCAATTTATACAAGCGATAGAGAGCGGCAAGAGAAAAGAAGGGAGCAGAATGCCTTCACTGCGCCAGTTAGCACAGCAACAGGCAGTGAGCATGTCAACCGTTGTTAGTTGCTATCAAGAATTAGAGTCACAAGGCTGGATCCACTCTCGGCCACAAGCGGGTTATTTTGTTTCGTCGAGAAAACCAACTCATACTACGCCGCAGTGGGTCCAGTTTGACAGCCAAGTGTCTAACGTTAAGTTAAGCGCGCCAACCTATTGCGCGGCCCGCGGCCCGCTTGGGGTGTCGAGTACTTCGCTCGATGAACAGTCTATTACTGAATTAGAGCGAAGTTTTCGTCGTGCGATAAAGAGAATGAGCAATCGGCTTAGCCATTATCCTGATGCGCAGGGTGAACCGATGCTAAGGCAAGCGCTCTGTGCGCATTTTGCTAAGGTAGATCTGCATTTCTGCGCACAAGATATGGTGATTACAGCAGGGTGCATGTCGGCGATTAAAGTAGCATTAGAGTCTTGTACCAAGCCGGGCGATACGATTGCAATTAGCTCGCCATGTTTCAATGGGACTTTGCAACTGCTTGGTCAAATGTCACGCAAAATCATCGAGATCCCTTCCTTTGAAGAGGGCATCGATTTAGCCCAGTTAGAGCACCACCTTAAAGCCAAGCGCGTCGACGCGGCGATTTTTTGTACCTCACATATGAATCCACAGGGGATCAATATGTCTGCGAGTCAGAAACAAACGTTGGCTCACCTAGCGAATCAATATCGGATACCCGTCATTGAAGATGATGTTTATTTAGAGCTTTCTCACTCTTCCCACACACCATTGCCAGCCAAATATTATGATAAAGACGGCTATGTTCTGTGGTGCGGTTCGGTATCAAAAAGTCTTTCACCAAGCTATCGTTTGGGGTGGTGTTTACCAGGGCGATTTTTAGAAAACTACACAAAGCAGTTTGCGTTGCCAAGCTATGGCGTTGCCATGCCAATTCAACTTGCGGTCGCGGACTTTATTGATTCTGGTCAGTATGCAAAGCATATTAGGCGCAGAAGCCATCAACTGTTGCGCTTAAAACAGCAATATATTGATTATCTCACTACGCATTTGCCAGATACGGTTAAGATCAGTAATCCACAGGGTGGCATGGTGCTTTGGTTACAAATTTCGTGTTTGAACCGTGAAGCCTTTGCTAAAAGCATCAGTATGCTAGGTATTGATATCAGACTTGGGGAGCTGTTTAGTAGTCTAGAACTTTATACTGACTGCTTACGGATCAACTTTGGTTACCCGCTCGAAGGCCAAGCCAAGCAAGAGTTGGATAGGGTTATTGAACTCATTGAGTGCCATTCACAATACGACACTGAGTTTACTCTTTGATAATCAAACAAAGCATTTGTGTTTCATTGCATCTAGTTAACGCTTTCAATAGCGTCACGTTATCCAATGGACGATAGCTCAAAATCATTAATGCTTGGTTTTATATCACAAATTTTATCCAACAAAGTAAACTTATTGCATATTATTTGTGCCCAGTTCACGCTTGTAACATATCAAACCTATTTTTAATAACTGTCACATATTTACAACAACAATGTAAAGCATATGCTCTAGATTCGAGCCACCAAACAAAATCAAACAAGGATAACGTAATGAATCTTAAGCAGTGTTCTATCGCTTTAGCCTCTCTGATGGCAAACGCAGTTTTTGCTGATACCGATGTTTACCTCACCAACAACTCGGCACAGCCCTTGATCATTCAAGTTAGTCAGGAAGGTTCTGATTTTCTCAAATATGGCGAAGAGTGGCAGCAACATACAGAAACCCTTGGCCCTTGGGAAACCAAACCGGTGTTGAGTTTTAATCGCTGGGAAGGGGTTAAGTCGGGTGAGACGTACCGTTTTAATACGGTGGTTTCAAACTCCATTGGTGAAAGCGTTACTTTGCAGCAAGTGATGAAAGGGCATTGGTACAATTCAACACTTGAGCATGGTGTCTCAGCGACGGATGTGGCTCTTTCACTGCACAATGATCGCAACGTCCACCGCTTTACTAGCCAAGCGTTTGGCGAACGCCGTGCCGAACTTGCTTTTAAATCGATGAAGACGGCGCGCTATGACGACCTGCATTACACTATTACGCCGCAAAAAAACGATGAGACGGTTGAGCAAGATGCCAACACGCTAAAAATGATGACTTATAACATTTGGGCACTTCCTGCGATTGCTTTACACATTGGAGAACGCTTTGATTTGATTCCTGATTATGTCAAAGGTTACGACGTGCTTGTGCTGCAAGAGGTGTTTGCCAGTGGGCGAGCAGCTTTTTTACGTGAGTTAGCTAAAGAGTACCCATATCAGACAACCATGCTCGACAAAGACGGATTTAATATTTACGACGGTGGCGTGATGATTGTTAGCCGTTACCCGATTGTTAATCAAGCGCAATATGTTTTTCCAGACTGTACCGGTACTGACTGTTTTGCTGACAAAGGCGTGAATTATGCAGAAGTGATCAAAGGGGGAGTGGCATACCATGTTTTTGCCACTCATACGGCGTCTTACGATACTGATACCGCGCGCGATTATCGTCAACGCCAATTCAAACAGATGCGTCAACTTGCTCAATCACTCGATATTCCCCACAGTGAAAGCGTGGTCTACAGCGGCGATTTTAACGTTAACAAACTTAAGTTCCCTAGCGATTACCAACAGATGATCGCTAACTTAAGCGCGGTTGAGCCAAGTTACTCTGGCTACAGCGCTTCAACGTTTGATCCACGCATCAACGACTTTGCCGGAGAAGTGACGTCAGGGGAAGAAAACGTTGAGTATTTAGATTACGTGATGGTTAGTAATGAGTACCGGATTGCATCATCAAGTGACAATCGAGTTGATGTACCGCGTTCCACCGATGAGCGTCTGTGGACACACTACAATCTATCGGATCACTTTCCTGTTACTGCGGTGATTAAGTAATGTTTCGCCTCTTGTTAATCTTAATGCTCGTCTTTTTGGCGAGCATTGTCGGTTGGTTAGCCTTCGGGCCAGATAACCCGTTGCCGTCAGTCGAGAGCAATGTGGCTCGCGCTGATTCTTCTCAAGTTTCGTTAAGCCAGAGTGTGCTTTTCAAGCAAGTACCATCAAAGCGAAAGGTTGCCTCACAAGACACGGCAGATTCATCTGTGACACCTTCTGAGTTACAGGGACGAGCACTACAGCAGCAACTGGAGACGTTTTGGCTGACGTGTCAAAGCGAGCAAAATTGCCAAGCCCAATTGGCACAGTTGAGCTCGTCACTGTCTGATCAAGACTACGACTTAGTGGCGAATTACCCAGAGTTAAAGCAGCAGTGGCAATACAGTATCGGCTCTATGGAGCTAAATCAGTTTGCGACACTGGCGGAAAAAGTGGCACAAGTGAAGCGGCAGGCTGAAATGGTGTGGGGGCTAGAGTCAAGCCGAGTTCTGGCTGACGAGTTTACACTCTACGATTTCTCCTTAGAGGCGCAATCTCTTATATCGCAACCTGCTGAGGAGTATGTGCAGCAATACCAACAGCTTATTGAACGCTGGCAAGCTAATGAGGCCACGCTGAGTCTCACAAGCGATGTTGCTAGGTTTGAGAAAGCGCTAACTTTGCTTCCATCAAACTATACGTTAGCGCAAAGGCAGCAGGTGGTTGAGCAGTTATCGTCTCTCTATCTGACGCCTACGCAGGTGAGCGATATTCTTGCTCGCCAGCAGCAAGTTGCCACGCAAGAGCAACAGGTGATGGACTACCAGAGTCAGCTCTCTGAGCTTAAGTTTTCATTAAGTTCTCAACGCACAACAACTTTCGCTCAGATGAGTGATTCGCAATGGCAAGCCTACTACCAACAGCAGATTGATCAGTTTCGTATTGAGTTTTTTAGTATTAACTAATTGTTAAATAAGTGTTTAATGGAAACGATTGCTTGATGGGTTAGGGGACATATTTCTGAATCAGAGTCTAAAACGCAACTGTTGTTATTTTAGTCATTTCATTGATGTTTGTTATAAAGCGCCAGCAAATTATTATTAAAAACAGGGTGTTAATAATGAAACAACGTCAATGGGTGCTTGTCAAAGTTGCGGGTGCTTGTCTACTGAGTGGCTTGAGTAGTTACGCTCACGCTAACGTACAATGTGATTATCAAGATTTAACTCATAACCAAGCTTGGATAGAGCGTGTCGCTGGTGCCGAACAAACATGCTACCAATCCTGGTTTAATGCGCCATCAGAAGCGGCTTTGACGCTGTACAGCGAAGCATCACTGGCTCCGCTGGTTCAGCGTTTGTCCGCAGAAGTAGACCAGTACCGGGCCGAAAAAGGGCAAGCGCAACGTATTGCCAATATGAGTGAGCTGCTTAAAGCGGCCTATTACGCTCGCTACGCGACTCAAAATCAGTATGGCTATTTCAGTGAGCCGTTCAGTCGTTCTATCGCTCAGCTCTCAGATCGCTTTATTCGTTCAGGTTACGCCACCAACTTAGGTCTTGAACAGGTACAGGCGATGTCTTCCATTACTCTACTGGTGGATAGTGTTAAACAACTGCCCATTACGATGGATTCAATGATCTCTTTGCTCGACTCGTTTAACCGTCAAAGCAGCGAAAACCTACGCTATGTTGACGGATTGAACAATCTATTCCGAGCTATGAATGGGCATGTGGTACGAGATGAGTTTTACGCGGAATTAGTACGTAACCCAGCGTATGTGCAACGCTTGAAGCGTTTTGTCGACAACAACTTATGGGCGCTTGGCACAGATGCCGAGTTCTTGGTTTATAACGCAGTGCGTGAAACTGGCCGCTTGTTGGCAGGACGAAACACTCAGCTGAATCAGCAAGTCATGCCGTTTCTAGAGCATATTTTGAGCCGTTACCCGCTTGGTTCTGAGCAAGAAAAGCTGTGGGTCGGAGCAGCGGAAATGGTGGCACACTATGCACCAGACAAAGCGCGCGAACTGAACATTGCAGCGAGTAAAGCGCAGTTAGAACAGCGTTTATTGGCACATCGATTTGAATGCAACGGTGCTGCGATTATTCGCTCGCAGAATCTGACTCAACAACAAGCACAGCATGCGTGTGACATCCTCAATGACAAAGAAGCGGACTTCCATCAAGTGGTGAATTCAGGCCAGATTCCTGTCGCAGATGATAACAACAGTCAGGTTGAAGTTGTGGTGTGGCAAGACAACGCTGCCTACACCACCTATTCAAATTTTTTGTTCGGTAATAGCACCGATAATGGCGGTCAGTATCTTGAAGGAAACCCCAACCAACCTGCCAACGTGGCGCGCTTTTTAGCTTACCGTTATGCGAGCGATGAGTTGGCGATCCTTAACTTAGAGCATGAATACGTTCATTACCTTGACGGCCGCTTTAATCTGTATGGGGGGTTCAATGACACGCTGAGTGAGGGCCATATTGTCTGGTGGCTAGAGGGCTTTGCTGAGTACATGCATTACCAGAAAGATTATCAGGCTGCGCTTGAACTCATCGGCTCGCAAAATTTATCGCTGAGTGAGGTGTTTGTCACCAACTACCAGCACGATGTGAATCGTATTTATCGCTGGGGCTATTTAGCGGTGCGCTTTATGTTCGAAAAGCACCCTAGTGAAGTTGATACTCTTTTGCAGTATGCAAGAGCTGGAAACTACCTAGAGTGGGCTGAAGAGGTGACTTCATTAGGTGTTGCCCTTGACCAAGAATTTTCTGATTGGTTGGATATAGTAGCGAAAGATTCATCTGGTAATGGTGCAGATGATATTGATCAACCTAACGTGGAGCAGATCACAAGCCTTGCGCTTAATCATACACAAAGCTTTTCAGCTCAAGCTTACCAGGAACACCTTTTCTATGTAGATGTCCCCGAAGGTACTGAACAGTTTAATGTATCAATCACTGGTGATGGTGATGCCGATCTGTATGCTAGTTACCAAAACGTTGCTCATTATTATGATTACCAAACTTCTCATTTTGGACTGGGTAGTGACGAAGTGATTGAATTTCAAACTCAAGCAAATGGGTTAGTTGCACCGGGGCGTTATTATTTCAGTTTGACGGCACGTGAATCGTTCCGAGCTGTTGAGGTGAAGACCTACGCTAAGAGTAAGAGTGTTCAACAAACCGATGAGCGCACACCTATTGTTGTGGAAAATAGTCAGGCGAATGTACTGACTATCAATCAAATTCGGTACGCTGGTTTGTATGTCAATAGACCGGGTATCGTGCGAGTCTGGTTAACAGGAAAGCAAGCAGACCAAAGTCCAGTCAGTATGTTTGTTGGATTAGAAGGGTGGGCATCAATGCAGCAATATGACTTTTCCACACAAGGTCAGGGAATAAATCAATACCTTGAATTTGAGGTCGAAAAACCGGGTTATGTGCACTTTACCCTGTCAGCACAGCAACCAAATAGTGTGGTTGAGTTATTTACGGCTTACTAACCGACAAGACCTATGACTAAGGTGCTAATTTTAGTGCCTTAGTTTATTATATTTTAAATGTCAAATTATTAATTTTAAAATTTTAAATTTACGAGTTAAGCAATATTAAATACCAAGAAAGAAATGTTATACAGTGATCTTGAGCAAGAATTTTGTTTAGAAACTAATCATTTTTCTTCCTCTCATCAATGAAGCTGATTAGGTTGTAAAGGTAAGAGCAAAAGCTCTACTACTGATGATTATTACAACAAGGAACGTTTAATGCGACCGAATCTTTCCATCAGCTTAATGCTTACAACGGCAGTGGTTGGCTTTCAAGCCAATGCAAATTCTATCGATCTCCAATCTTTAGACACAGCGTCTAAAGTGGAGCGAATCAGCCAGCAAAAACAACAGTTGGCACTTCAGTTCAGTCAGCGATACCAAAGTTTGGAATCGAGCTTAAAAAATCGGATTACAGAGCAACACCTCTCTGCGTCTATCTCTGATATTCAAGCGGTTCAACCCTACTCGGCGTTTAGTCGTCAGCTACAAAAAGCCGATCAAAATTACCGATCTATGAAAGGAGTCGATGATTTTACGGATTCTTTGATTGAATTACGTATCGCTGATGTCTCTATGATCGAAAAATGGCAACAAGGCGAGAGCCCATTGTTCGCGTTTGAGCCTGCTGGCGATGACTCAAACTGGCAATACATTGAGGCGTACGATATCTACGGTCAGCTTCACCAGCTTGATGTCTATCAACTGCCTGATGTACCAGTATTGGTTGTCGACAGCAACGGCGCCAAAGAACTGCGCGCTGGTCTTCAAGCGATGCAGGCTGAAATGCAGCGTTTAGGCCAGCAAACGAACCTGACCATAGATGAGCCGGAGGTGAAAACGAAAATCAATCAAGTCCGTCGTTCAGTGATGTCTGAAGATATCCAACCTTTGAGCACTACCCAGTTGACTAAAATCCGTCTAAATGACGACCAAGAACCTTGGATCTCGGGTAAAGCTGAAGTTTATGCGATCATCACTGGTGTTGACCCAAGCCGCGCCGAACCACAAATCGATCTCGTCGAAATGCCATACCTCGACTATGATGGCCAAGATTACTACCCAGGGCAGACCATCATCTTGTGGCCTCGTTACCGTTGGGGCGCGGTCGATATGATTTTGATGGAGCAAGATGATGGCACAGATTATAAAGAGTTAGCTAAACTCCTGATCAGTGCCGCTGGCGAGATCTTGAAAATGATCCCAGACCCAGAAGTGCAAGGCTATGCGATCATCGCCCAAATCACAGGTAAGATCATCGATGTTATTCCTGATGGCGTTCTTACTAATGACGATGATTATGTAGACGTTTATTACACGCTAATGCAAAACACGCCCTATATTGACCGCCCGGGCGCCGGGGGAAATGCCACTGCGACTTTTAAGCCAGTGACGATTGAGCCAACTGAGTAAATGAAATAGAAAATGGGATCGCAAGATCCCATTGTTACTTAGACGTTGGTTAATATTTAGTCTTGTCTTAACCAGACTGCCGCTACGCGAGAATGACGTTAGTGACGTTGGGTTTTATGCTTGGTATAGCGTAAACGCTTAGCCGCATACATTCGTTTGTCGGCGAGATCGATTAAGTTATCGATTTCCAGTCCGTCGCTTGGGATTAATGCGTAACCGCAACTGGTACTGAGCTTGATGGTTTGGTTTTCAAAATGCAGCGGTGCTACCAAGTTTGATTCAAGGTTGTAAACAAAAGTCTCGACGTCTTTCACTTGGTTGATTGGAGAGAGGATAACGCCGAACTCATCGCCTCCCAATCTCGCGACGGTATTGGATACGTCACTGACTTGTTGAACGCGTTGGGCAAACTCTTTAATCACGGCATCTCCGGCGCGGTGCCCATGGTTGTCGTTAATCCTCTTCAGCCCGTCCAAGTCACTAATAACAACAGCGGACTGCTGATCAAACTTTTGGCACTGAGCAACAGTAGTGCGAAATCGATCCATAAACAGCGCCCTATTGGCGAGCCCGGTCATGTCGTCGTGAGTGGCTTTAATGAATAGTGCATCGCGGTCATATTTTTCACACAAAGACATCATCGCAGCCACCATGATGGCGAGTTTATCTAGTAAGAATATGTCTGGTTGGGTAAATTTATGCGCTTGAGAAGAGGCGGCTTTGAGCACCCCAATAGTTTTGCCTTGGTAGGTTAACGGCAGCACAACCATGGCACGAATCCCCATCTTACGGCAGGCCGCTTTATCAACCCTAGTATCCATTTCTGAATCGGGGCAGGTTAAAATCTCACCAGAGGTAATACACATTCCAGATAAGCTTGAGCCAATACTAAGCCGCAGACCAAGGCTTTTGGCCGCGATCCCAGAGGCTGCGCGGTAGACCATCGCATCTTGTTCAGCCAGTTCAATTACAGCGCCGTCTGCGTCAACCAGGGATAAAGTCCTCTCGACAACAAATTGCATGATCATGCCGAGATCAAGCCCCAGTTTCACTATCTCTGACTGGATATTGATGACTTGTATCAGTTTCTCATGTGACGGCATACATTCCTCAAATAGATCCATCTAGATTGAATACCAATATGAGTATGAGACCGCTCAGTCGCAGCGCTCAACCCAACTCTCAAATGCCCCCTAATCTAAATAAAAACATTGATGACGCACAGTTATAAATATAGTTCCATCAATAGTAAGCGCAATAATCAGCGGCAAGTAAGCCCACACTAAAGCATGATCAATTGTAAATGTATTTAACCAAAATGATGCTGCGCGGTACGTGCTAAGCCCGCGGTGACAGACCCAAAGTAGTCACCTGTGACCATTTCAATGCCGGGTAATTGCTGTTCAATCAGTGCGCGCAGCATCGGCGAGCGAGCACTACCCCCGGTGACATACACGACATCGGGTTTGGTTTCTGATTGGAGTAATACTTCATCAATCAGTTGACTTATCTTGAGGCAGGTACTCTCGATGGCTTGGGCAAAATCGCTACGGTTACACTCAATCATGAGTTTTTCGTCGCGCAGGACAATGTGTTCAATTGCGTTGTCTGCACTCGATAGTGCAATTTTCATGAGCTCAGCACCACGGACTAACTGATGACCTAAACGGTTCTGATAGACTTCTAATAAGCGTGCCAGTTGCTGTGGCTGCTTGGCCTCTTTATGCAAGTCGCGAAGGGCCATGCGGTTACTTGCTGCATAAAAATCACCCTGAGCGGTAACACTATTGATCGCCACCGGATTCCAAAATTGGGTCAATGGCATTGCGCGGCCACTAAACAGCTCGCTACCTCGGCCAAAATACGGAGTAATCTGCTGAAAAGCGACATTAATATCGAGGTCGTTTCCGCCGACACGGCAACCGGAGTGAGCGATTAAGTCATCGCTTCGATCACTTTTTTTCGCGCGCTCTGGGCCCATTTTTAAGAGTGAACAGTCGGTTGTACCACCACCAATATCGACGACCAACACTAACTTATCTTTGGTCAGAGTTGCTTCAAAATCTACTCCTGCAGCGACGGGCTCAAATTGGTAGCTTACCTGTTTAAAGCCCGCTCGTGTTGCTGCGGCATCCAGTATTGCGATTGCTTGTTGGTTGGCTTTGTCACCACCGGTTCCTTGAAAGTTCACGGGGCGGCCAATGACCGCGCTCTCGATCGATTGTGCGAGCTGTGTTTCTGCGCGATTTTTGATATTGACCATCATGGCGCACACCAGATCTTCAAAAAAGCGTATCTGTGGTGCTTTGAGTCCCGTTGCGCCAAGAAAGGATTTCGGGCTTTTGACAAAATAGTGATCGTCAGGGTCACTCAAGTACTGCTTTAGTGCCGCATCACCGAATAAAATATCGCTCGGAGTGACATCAATACCTTCTTCATCGTTGAAGCGAATAGCGGCGCGAAGGAGCTGCTCACCGACGGCGTCACTGGGTTTGATATTGTGATGACGAAACAAGGACTCGGTAATGGACTCGCGAGTCGGTGCACAAATCGTGGAAGCAATATAAGTCTGATCACCTTCTAACTGAACCAGCGTGGGCTGGTCATCTTTCATGACGGCAACTGAGCAGTTAGCGGTGCCATAGTCAAATCCGATGTACATATTTCGCTCCATTTCAAACCATAGTGAAAAAGGGGGAGCAAGTTTACCCACTTTAGGGACCGATTCAATACATAATTTGGTCGCTAAAAACAAGTAAGGATTAATCACATGTGGCACATGCCACTTAAGTGTTGTCAAAAATGTATCAGGTTAAAAATTAAACATTGTGTTTGTTTGCTATGCGCTATTAAAAAAACCAAGATCAACCGCGTCGTCTTGACTGATGCTGATAGCTTTTATTTGGGGTTGGTTCGCGATGGATGATGTGACTAGTGTGATCGCACCACTGTGCGACCTATTCTATACCCTTGCGACCTCCCTATTGTCTATATCCGTCTGAACGGCTGAGCGTTTTAACGAGGCAGTTAAGTTCCTCTATTCAAACAACCCCATTTTGGAGAACAATAATTATGGAAAAAGCAGTGACAAAGGAACATTCAAATGTCCCCTTTTTTAGGAGATATACAAAAGTATGTATGTCAAGGACAGTGAAAACCATCAACATCTTAATGATGTCTATATCTGTTGCCCCTTCAGTGTTGGCTGATAGCCCTTCTATCACCTTTGCTGTGTCTGGAAAGATTGTCCCTAATAGTTGCACCGTAGAAGCTCCACAAGGTGGAGATTACGATTTCGGAGATATTTCCCACACTTTACTCAGCTCAAGTGAAACCAAGCTGCCGGCCAAAGCTCAAACTTGGGAGATTTTGTGTGATGGTCAGACCTACTTAATGGTTAGCAGCGTTGATAATCAACAAGACAGCGTGACCTATAATTCTTACAACTCCTTTGGTCTGGGCTTTAATGGCGAGGGTAAGGTGGGCTACTACACTGCCCTCATAAGTGACCTCAGCGTTGATGGCCAACCTGCAAAAGCTGGAGGATATACGGGCAGTGCAGGCTATCCTGATTATTCTATCCATTCGCCCTCAGACCGAAGCTTCCATGTTTATGATGAGGTTTTCTTTCCCTCTAAGAATGGCATGTGGATCGCTTGGGCTGCGGCAAAAAACACCCTGTATGCGGGTCAAAAATTCTCTGCTGACATCACTATCCAACCAATATTGGCACGAAACAGCGATTTTGGTGATGTCACGACGGATGTGAGTCTACAAGGCTCTATGACAATGAATTTCTCTTTTGGTATTTAGTGAGGTAATTAATGAAAACTCTATTTATTACTCTTCCTTCCATGCTCCTGACCTCAGTTACTCTGGCTAGTACGCCGACCGCTGAGATTATAGTCAAGGGTATCGTTTCGGTTCCATCGTGCACGGTAGCTGCTGAGGATGGTCAAAGGTTTGATCTTGGCCAAATTTCGTTGTCAACACTTCAAGCTGACGTGGTTACCAAGGCTCTGACTATCAATTGTAGTGCAGAGACGTATATGTTGTTCAGCGCAGTGGACAACCGTGCTGGAACTGCAACTGCTAGCTCTAACACCTCATTTGGTTTCGGTACGCACAATGAGGAAAAAATCGGTACTTACCAAGTCAAGATTGACAACGCAATGGTCGATGGCGTTGATAAAAAATTAGCCTTTGACACTGATTCTTTTGGGTTGTTTACTCCGTCACAAGAGCAGTGGTTAGATACGAGACCTAACGCTTTTATTGGTTGGTCTGACACGAGTAACACCTTGAGCGTGGGGAAAACTTTTACAGCAGACCTGTCGGTACACCCTAGCTTTGCGAGGCTTGAAGCCGCGGCGGAAAATATTGATCTAAATGGGTCATTTACGATGAACTTTCGTTTTGGTATCTGAATATGTTGAATAAAACAAAGGAGTTGAAACTTATGAAAATGCTTTTTTTTCCAAGCTTACTCATTATTGCAGGCTCTGCCATGGCCGCTCCCGCACCGAATTCAGAACTGACGGTTTCTGGGACAGTGAGGGCCCCTTCATGTACCGTGACTGCCAGCGAGGCAGGTGTATACAACTTTGGAGAGATTTCTTCTTCTCAGGTTGGAAGGGAAGATAAAAAACTGGGAACCGTAAAGCAAACCTACACGATTAACTGTGATGCGACCACTTATTTGACATTCAAAACGGTGGACAATCGCAGCGATTCTGTGACTTCGTCATCAACAACCAGGTTTGGTCTTGGTAAAAACGGAGACCAAGGGAATATAGGTTATTACACAGGTAGAGTTATAAACGCCTCTGTTGATGGGGAACTGTCTAAATTGATGCAGTCTGAAACTAGCAGTTTCAATGCTGTTGAAAGCGTGGTTCTAACCAATAGTTCTACCTATGTGACTGGCTGGGCAGAAGGGAGCAGTAAGCTAAAGAGTGGCAGAAATTTTCAGGCAGATGTGGAAATTACTCCTTACTTGAGTAGAAGCTCTGATTTCGGGCCAATTGTGAGTAACGTTGAACTAGATGGTTCAGCTACCATGAACTTTGCCTTTAGTATTTAACACTAAAGTATTGATGTACAACAAACAGGAGGAGTTAATCTTCCTGTTTGATGAGAGGTTTCTTTAATGTTGAGGTTTAAACCTAAGGCAATATTGCCTTTTCTTTTGGCCACCCTTTTGGCTTTTCCTGTGTTAGCGACCAGTTTTAAGCTACAAACCAACACCGTCATTTTAGAGGCGGGTAAACAGGATGTCACCTTCAATGTGGCAAATACGGGACAGACTCCGATGCTTCTTTTGACGACTTTAGAAGACTTGCCGGGGGATGAAGCCTTCGCCGATAGGGTGTTGATTAACCCACCTGTAACCCGAGTCAATGCTGACAGTACGCAATACGTCACCTTTACTTTGCGCCCAGGCGATCCTATCGACCGAGAGTACCTGTTGAAAGTGGGATTTGAAGGGGTCGGCCAGCCACGAGCAAACAACATCAGTATTCCCGTTCGTCAGGAAATAGGGTTTCTTATTACACCCGATAACTGGGTACCTAGTGGCACTCCTTGGGAGGCTTTAACTCTGACCAGAAAATCCGATACGCTGATTCTGCATAACCCTTCTCGCCAAGTGGTTAGACTCATACCACAAGTTACGCTGGTAAAAACGGGTAAAACCGTTGGCTTTGGGCAGCCTTACCTTCGTCCCGGAGAGCGCGTGACTTTGCCTGACATTCCCATTGGTGCAGAGTCGCAAGGGTTAGTGCTCTCTCCATTGAGTCGTTATGGGTACAAACTCAAAGATGTCACATTTTGGGGGCAGTAGTGAGATAAGATGAAATGGATCATCATTGGAGGGATATTTATATGGGGATGGGCTTTTTCGCTAGTATATGCCAAAGAGGGGAAAGGCTTTGTAGTCTTTGATAAGGCTTTGTTGGAGAGTCGCGGTATTTCTTCAGATGTGGCAGACTTTTTTGCTACCGATAAAAAGTTTTATCCTGGGGACAACGCCGTTGAAGTGGTAATTAATAGTTCAATAAAGAAAAAAAGCGCTCTGTTTTTTCAATCTGATGGCACCTTGTGTTTTGACCAAGCCTTAGCGAAAGCACTGACTCTAAAATCCACTTATTTTGGGGATAGCTGCGCACCACCCTTATTGTTGGAGGTGCGTTATCTGCCAGACGAAAATGCTGTGCACCTAACATTGCCCAATGAATACATTGATACCTCAGACGCCCCTCTACCCTATGACACTGGAGGGGTGGCAGGGCTGATGAACTATCGAATCTATGGCAGTGTTTTTCAGTCGCAAACAGAGCGTATTCCTTCGTTGAATGGAGACTTAGAGCTGGGATTTAATGCCTATAACTGGGTTTTTAGAAGTCGTGAATACGTTAACTTTTATCGTAATGAGTGGTCGCTGAGCCATCAGGAGTTTTATTTGGCGACCGAGGTATTCGACAAAAGTACGTTGTTTCAAGTCGGCCAGCTTCAAGCCAAAAGTGATAGCTTTGGTGGTGTGGGGTTTACTGGTATGCAATGGTCATCTACCAACTATTCCTTGCCATCTCAGCAATTGCTCATTCCTGTCGAAGGCACCGTCACAGAGCAATCTGTGGTGGAAATTTCGCAAGCCAATCGGGTGATATACACTACCATGGTGCCACCTGGTTCGTTCCGCATTGAACAGGTCTCTGGGATAACCTCGGGGCGGCCGTTGTCCGTGTCGATCAAAAACAGTCTTGGGGAAGTTGACACGTTTGAGGTGCCCACCATCGCCGAAGGAAAGCCGAGCACACAGGCGGCTAGTTTTAGCATTGCATTGGGCGCTTATGAAAGCGAGGAGGAAGGGGGGGGATCTCCCTTAGTGTTGGCTGAATATCGAGGGCCTTTTTTAAATGGCATGGGGTTTGATTATTCCGCACTCTGGTTGGGCCATCAGCAGTACTTAGGGTATGCCGGGACGTTCCATTATTCAGGCGATCTTTGGAGTGGTTTTATAAAACAAAAATATTCGAATAATGAATTCAACGGATTAGGCTGGAGTTTAGAGACCAGTGTCAATACCAACTGGTGGGATAAGCGAGGCTCGGTAGGTGTAGCGCTTAATAAGTTCTCGCCAAATTACCGCAGCGAAAGTGATGTCGGTGATGCAACAGAAAGCGATAACAAGCCCGATTACTCTTACTCCTTGTCCGCGTCTTTGAGCCTGAATAATTACGGCAGTATTTCTATGTATCACAACAAAAGCGTTCAATACAATGATGATGCCATCACCACCTACGGACTAAGTTACAGTAAGTCGTTCAATATAGCGAACTTGTCGGTTAATCTGCAATCACGCCATAGCGAAGAGGGAGAGAAGGACGAATCTGTTTATGTCACCGTTCAGGTGCCTTTAGGCCCAAGAGAAACGGCTTCTTGGAACACGAATTATACCGCAAGCCAGTGGTATAATAGGCTATCTTATCGCAATCAGCTTGACGACGGTCAATGGTCGCTAGACTACAGTCGAAGCGGTGACAGCGATAATGTCGCCACTTCTTACAGTACTCAAAAAGGATTGGGTAGTGTTTCTGTTGGGGGGAGTGTTTCAGATAATCATACTTATTCCTCCTATGTCAGTTTGAATGGTGGTGTCGTGTTGGCCAAAAAGGAGTTGATTGCTTCTTCAGCACCTATTGGGGAAACCTTTGCCGTGGTGTCTATCGACGATACTAAAGATATTGTTTTATCTGGGGGAGGGGCGCAACAGGTAACGAATGAGTCCGGCCTAGCAGTAATAAACCGTATTCCTGCTTATCAGGATACTGTGATTCAGGTAGTGCCCAGCTCTATTCCAGATAACGTTAAATTAAACTCTATCAAAAAAAATGTTCAGCTTTCCTATGGCTCGGTGGGCTTTCATCAGTTTGAAGCCTCACATCACCATTCGGTCGTCTTGTCGGTCCAGACGGAAAAAGGAGAGAGACCGAAACTGGGGGCTTTAGTTAGTACTCTTGAGGGGGAATACATTACTACCGTTATTGGTCAGGGACTTGTTTTACTTGAGGATGACGCTATTACGTACCCTCTTTTTATTAAGATGGGGTCCCAAGCGCATTGCCGAATTGATGCGCCAGATTTTTCTCAAAATCAAGATGCATCTAGTTATGAAACCTCGGTGATATGTCATGAATAAAGAGAGACCGATGATGGGCTGTAATGTGTGGGTTGTGGTCTGTTTGAGTGCGTTGCCTATGGTTACCTTTGCCTCAGAGTGGTTTGGGGAAATGGAACTGGGAGTGTTAGCTGTTCAGAGCAATAAGGTGGATGAGTTCGTGTCTCGTCCATTTTTAGGGCTAGGACTAGGTAAAGCCATAAGTGATTCACTGAGTGTGGGAGTAGGCTATACTTTTTTTGCAACGCAGGATCCAGAGATGGAAGAGTTAGAAGCTGACTTGTATAGTGTGAGCGCCACTTATCATCGAACGCAATCTAGGTTTGGTTATTACGGTCGTCTGGGTGTGACTTATTGGACTTCTACTTCGTGGCACGGGGCTGAACAGGGTGTGTCTCCACTTCTTGAAACGGGCGTGAGTTACGCTTTTACCGATGATCTCGCTGCTCACCTTGGTTATCGTCTGACTCCTGGTGTAGGCGATACGTTTGATGTGCACCAAGGGATACTTGGTGTTCATTATTATTTTGGTCGGCCTGACTCTGCATCTCCGACGGAGCACCTCACCTCCTTGAATGTGGAGAGTACAACTACACCTCCACCAGAGCCGCTTTCTCCGGCGAAGGTGGAGAAGGCTACATTAGCTGAGATGATTCGTGATGTTAAATGGCTGCTACCCCCTTTTGAGTTTGACCATGTCAACCTATCCTTCGATCATCATCAGGCTCTTAACCAACTGGTTAGTGGGTTAAAACAGGGTGAGCAGGCTAAGATTAGGATCGTCGGCTATACGGATGAAGTGGGTTCCACTCGTTACAACCAGCGTTTGTCGGAGCGGCGTGCCGAATCGGTGAGACAAGCATTGGTAGATAAAGGGCTGCCCAATGCATGGATCACTACTGAAGGGAGAGGTGAACAACTGCCAGTATTTTCTAACCATACACTAGGAGCACACCATCATAGTCGTCGACGCGTTGAGATCGTTATTCAACAGTTTCAGTGTGACCAGGTATGCCCAGCTATTCTTAAAGGGGACGAGAGTGATGAATAAACATTCTGGATTGCTAGGTTTATCCTATCGGTAAGTTTTCGTTACCACGCTCTGCGCTTATTGTGCGCTACTATTTGTCTTGTCGTTGCTAAATAAATTGTTGGTCGATGTTAAATATTTGTCGATATTGATCTCATCAATCTGCGCTGGCTTTAGGTATTGCTGGGCATAAATAAGATAGACTTTTTCTTGGATGAATAACTTAAACAGCCTGCTATCTAGATGATTGTCTTTAACCATATTATGCAAAATATCGAGCGCGGCACTGATGGTCTTAGGTTGTTTATACGGTCGATCAGATGCAGTCAGAGCCTCAAATACATCAGCAATTGCCAGTACGCGCTCGGGTATCGAAAGATCCTGCGCTGATAGTTTGCGTGGGTAACCTGTGCCCTTAAGGGTTTCATGGTGAGTGGTCGCGTAACGCGGTACCCGCTCAAGATCTGGTGGGAATGGGATGTTATTGAGCATTTTGATACCGCTAATCATATGCTCATTGATCTTAAATCGTTCTTCTACCGTTAGTGTGCCACGGCGAATCGTTAGGTTATAGATTTCACCTAGATTGTACATGTGCTCTGGAATTTCCATATCAATTCCTAGATCAGGGGCAAGCTGATAGTCTCTCTCGCGTTTAATAAGGTGAGAGAGCTTATCGCTGAGCAGAGTTTCAAGCTTGTTTTTGCATAGTGGTTGGCGTTGATAACGTTCGAGCTCATTCGAAGATAAGCCTAAGCTGTCATCAAAATATTTATACCAAGTCTGTTGGCCAATCGTGACGATTTTTTTGATGCTTTCATCACTCATAAACTCACCACCGATATTGGCTTGAGCGATAAATTCAAATTGTTGATTAAGTGTGCTAAAGCGCTCGGATAACGTTTTTTCTGCTTCTTCATCGCTTATTGTGCCATTTAGCTGACTTTCTAGCGCCGCGATTTTCTCATCGCGCCACAGCACCTCAAAACGCGTACGAATTTCATGGATGCGGTTGTAGTTAGTTTCAAGCTTGGTCGCTTTGTCGACCACATATTCGGGTGTGGTGATCTTACCGCAATCATGCAGCCAAGCGGCAACTTCAAACTCACGCCATTCAGCACGAGTCTTAAAACTAAAACCATCGAACTCAGTGCTATCACTATTTTGTACCTTTTCCATCAACATCATGGCTAAATCAGGAACACGCATACAGTGGCTACCAGTATAAGGCGATTTTTCATCGATGGCATCGGCAACCAGCTTAATAAAGGAGTCGACAAATAGCTGTTGTTCTTTCTCGTAAGCATGGAGTGCTGTAGCCATAGAGCACATGGAATCAGAAAGCTGGTGAGTCTCTTTTATACGGCTAGGAATGAGTTCGATCTGGTGGTAACGACGCTGTGCAATCAGCTTTGATTGGCGTTCTATTTCTTTAATTGGTCGCACTACGGGAATCGCTAATACCCATACTACTGGTAGCAGTAGAAACAATATAATCAAAGAGTAGGATAGAAAGTAGTAAATACGTTGATTGACGGAATCTAATATTTGTTGTTTTTTGATTAAAATTGCAACGATTTGTTGTTCTGATGTGGCAAGCTTTTCTAAGAATAAGTAGAAGTGTTCACCATTAAGTGTGATCTCTTGGATCGTTCCATGATTCTGAGCCGCTTTACTCAGTTCGAGCAGCGATTCGTAAGGAATATGGGTGTAAATAGGACGCTCTCTCATCCACTTACTTCGTAAGTACTGCTGGCCTTTTTCATCAGTGATACTGTCTAAAGCCTGCGAAATGATCGGAAGCAGATCGGCGTGTAAAGGTTTAACTTTTAAACTGAAAGTATCATTGAGGATCTGTGCTGAAATCGGCATCACGGATGAATTTTTAATCGCGAGGGTTGATATTTTCTTATCTAAAACCAGAGCATTATCAAGCACGGCATCGATAATTCCTTGATTAAGTTCTTCTAGAGCTGCGCTCAAAGTCGGGTATTCATTGAATTGGGCTAGTGGTAAGGCTTGTTTAAACTGATTGAGAATAGTCCAACCTTCGAGTACACCCACTTTCAATGCTTGAGTTTGCTGCAACGTTTCAATATTGGTGTCATTGTTGGTGACAGCAAGCGCGTAAGGTAAAGAATACATAGGTAGTAGGAGATTAGGATTGGGTCGTTCAGAATGACTGCCAGTGGCGACAGAGTGAAGTAGGTCGATGTGTCCTTGATCAAATTGTTGTACTAGCTTTTCCCAGTCCAAACCATTGATATAATTGAACTTTAAGCCAGTTTTTAAACTAATTAAATTCATCAGGTCGATCGCATATCCGTACGGATGGCCGGAGACCGCGAAATCGATCGGCTCCCAATCAAGTTGGCTTGAAACTGTTAATGGTGGTGTTCTGTTGATAAGCGTTTTTTGCGCCTCGGTCAAATTCAATGATTGAGTCACAGGAAGGTCTTGATCGATCTTGATGTCTTGATTAGTTGCGACTAGGCGACCATCCTCTAGGAAGAGGTAAGCTTCGAACGATTTTTCAGACATAATGGCCTGATCGTTACGTTTTAAGTAAGACTGAATGGTAGGAAGTGTGTAGTCGAGACCAACAACAAGATTAGTGTTTTGGATTCGTTTTGAGTAGGTCTGCCCACTAATATTTAGGTGGTTGAATAGGTAAGGTTCGGTTTTGTTCACTGTATCGACACGGGCGTCTTGAAACCATGGACGTAGCGAGGGAATTAAATTGCTTTTAACGGTCATGCTGCGTGTTAGTTTTAATGCATTATCGTAGAAGTAGAGGGTCTTGTTGCGACCTTCGCTAGTAGTGTAGTGGTCGACAACAAGCCAATTCTCATCGGTTTCACTTGCAATTTTTCTTTGGCTGGCTTTGGCATTAAGGTTGATGACTTGAAATAGATTCTCTTGATCATCTGCAAGGTAGGTGCTGTAGATATTGTCGTCGTATGACAATATGGTTGTAAATAATTTCAGTAACTGATCTTGATCTTTGATGGAGATATCAAAGATGTCGAATGATAAAGCGGCTTTATCTATCAGACCGACAGCCGTTTTATCCAGTTGTAGCAACTGCGTTTTTATGTGACTTGAAATGTTGTGGTATTTGAGCAGTGTGTTATCGAGCTCTGACTTTTTATAAAAGTAATATTGCAGCGAAACGGCAACAGCGATGGTGGTGGCGGTGACCAATACAAATAATGTCCCGAGGGCGACACGGATGGTCACTTTTTTACCTTTAAGCTTCATAGTTTCGCTCGATTGTCCTCTCAATTTATCCGTGACTATATGAACTTGTATGAATTATGTAAAAGTAAATAAGCAGTGATTGAGAGCCGTTGTCAGACTTAATACATATTTGCAGCTGCACTAACTAATCATAACTATTAGTAAATTGTGTGTTCTCTTGCCTACTTTGCAATAAGGGCACATCTCCTATTTAGAGCGAGAGTTAAAAATAAAAGGTTTTATGCCGTTCGATCTCGATAATCAATTTTTCTTTTCAGGATAAATATAATTTGTTTTCAATTATTTAACGTTTGCTCAATGATGCGCCTGATCCCAGCATGGTGCTGGCTTTGTTTTGGATAAGCAAACTATGAAATCATTGATTAAGGGCTTGATGGTAACCGCGCTGGCATTTAGTTCTTTTTCCTATGCTGAAAAGACAGTACTCAATGTCTATGCGTGGGGTGGCTATTTACCGGAAGCCTCGCTAAAAGCTTTTGAGAAACAACAAAATGTGGTCATCAACTACACCACGTTTGAAAATAACGAATCTATGTACACTAAGCTTAAGCTAGTCAAAGGCAGTGGCTACGATGTGGTGTTTGCGTCGGCTTATTTTATCGACAAAATGGCGCGTGAAGGGTTGTTATCTGAACTAGACCACAAACAAATTCCTAATATGCAAGACACGATGTATGGCTTGCTTGGCCAAGCACACGACTCACAAAACCGCTATTCACTTCCTTATATCTGGGGTGTGACAGGCATCAGCTACAACCAGCAAATGGTCGATGCGCCGATCACCCGTTGGGCTGATCTTTGGGATGTAAAATACACTCAGCAAGTGATGCTGATTGACGATATCCGTGATGTGTTTGGCATGGCGCTCAAACTGAAAGGCTTTAGCATCAACAGTCAAAATGAGGATGAAATCAAAGCCGCGTATGACTCGTTAGTCGATCTACAAGAGAATGTCTTGCTCTATAATTCAGATGCACCGCAAATGCTGTTTTTGTCTGGTGACGCTGTAGTTGGTATGCAGTGGAATGGAAATGCCTATCAAGGTCAAGTAGAGATGGCAGAATTGCAGTTTGTGATGCCACAAGAGGGAGCGATACTGTGGATGGATAACTTCACCATTCCATCGGGCAGTAAAAACAAAGCCTTGGCTCATCAATTTATTAACTTTATGTACCAAGCTGACAATCAGGCGGAGATCGTCAAGAGTTTAGGTTATGCATCGGCAACCAAAGCCGGACGAGCCTTATTGCCTGATGAATTAAAAAATAACCCGACCATTTTCCCCGCCGAGCAAGATGTCAAAAACGGTGAGTTTATCAATGATGTCGGCCCACAAGCGCTGGCCATTTACGAAAAATATTGGCAACGATTAAGAACCCAATAGTCAAATAACCAAAGGAGTGCAGTGCGCTCCTTTTTCATGTCAATGGTTGACTCGTTTTAGTGGTTCGCCCAACTCGAACTGACGACGAAATTTAGACGGGGTCATTTGTTTAACCGCTCTAAACTGGCGATTAAAGTTGGATAGATTTTGAAATCCTGATTTTTCTGCTACCAAAGAAACGGGGTTATTGGTATTCACCAGTAACTCACACGCCTTACCTATTCGATACTGTTTAAGATGATCAGAAAAACTCACCCCATAATGCTTTTCGAAAAGACGATAGGCTGAGCTTTCACTAAGGTGGAGCGACTGACACAAATCGGAAATTTTGATCGAACGATGATAATTTTGTTCAATGAAACGTGACGCCAGCTCGACTTTTCGATGGGCGTCTTTGTCGTCAGTTAATTGGTTGAGACGATAAGGTGTCGATGAAATCTTTTCGGTGTTGAGGTCATCACTGAGGTGAATTAACACCTCCATCAAGCGAACGGCTTGATGGTGTCGCGGTAAATCTTCAATATTAATTAATGCTTGAGCAACGGTTTCGGCGGTGCCTTGAGAAAATTTAAGCCCATATGCGGCCTGTTCCAGTACTCGCCTAAGATGACGGGCTTCTGGAATGGCCGCTTGTAATCTTTCAACCCAATGCTGTTTAAACCATATTACGATTGAGCGATGTTCTTTTTCTTTGGTGGCAGAAATGGTGCCTTTAATCAAATGGGGTAGACCTGGGCCGTATAACAACAGGGTATTTCGCCTCACTTTACCAATCGCATCGCCCGCTAGGTAATGACCAGTAAAAACATCATCGTCATCAAGATAGAGCACTAACTCATACTCAGCGTGGTAGTGCCAAGGGCAAGAGAACGTCTGCTTGTTCACTTGGCAGCGATAGTCGCGTACCAGCCAATCGTAGTTGGGCGTGCTGAGCACATTCTCGATAAATGGTTTCATATCAATTCCAAGCTAAATGAGGCGATAGATTAATGTTACTACTTCTTTTCTGTCAAAGAGTTCTTATATATTGAATGATTAGTATCAGAGTTGGCTCGAATAACATCATTTCATCATAATGAGTTTGGTTAGACTAGCGGCAATAAATCATTGTTCAATAGTCGATAAAAGAGGGGCTAAAATGTACAAAGATAAAACTGCCATGTTGTTTGTTTTTACCGCATTTGTTGCTGGCTTATGTGGTGCATTTTTTTACCCGCTTTCTAGTTTATTTATCGTTGAAGAGCTAGGCGCAGAACCAACTAAGCTGAGCCTATACATGTTTTTGTCTGTGGTAAGTTCGGTGGTTGTTTCACAACTATTGGCGGCGAAATCAGACCGCAGTTGGTCACGAAAATCGATTTTATTGGCTGCACTTTTTTGCTATTTAATTACGGTCGTCAGTTTTACCGTGGTGCGTGATTATTGGACGGCGGTTATGATTGCCACCGTATTTGGCAGTGTCAGTGGGGCGTCTTTTGGCCAATTGTTTGCGCTAGGTCGTGAGTACGCTGATAAACATGCCAGTGACAGCACCACCTTTCTTTCGACTATGCGCGCTGGCATTGCCATCGCTTGGGTATTTGGGCCTCCTTTGGCGTTTATTCTCAAGGCAAGCTTTGGTTTTAACGCTTCGTTTATGGTTTCGGCGGCGATAGTGACGGTAGGTATTGGCGTGGTCGTGCTGTTTTTACCCAATGCTAGTTCACCTAATCACAGCGTTAAAGTTCAAGGTGATCAAGCGTCCCAATCGTCAGCTGTGCAATCGAGTCACAACAATGGCCTAATTGCGCTGTACTGCTTGGCGTTGGTAGCGGCGTTTTCGGCCAATAATCTCTATATCACAAGCATGCCGCTTTACCTCTCACAAGAACTCCAAGTTAACCCTAACTGGCTTGGTTTTCTATTTGGCGCTGGCGCGTTGTGTGAAATTCCAGTGATGTTATGGGCGGGTAAATTGGCACAGAAACTCGGCACCATCAAACTGATGACGATGGCGGTGGTCAGCGGTATCGTGTTTTATTGCATCATGTTAACCAGCACTTCGTTTATCGCCATGCTGGGTGCGCAGCTGCTCAATGGTTTCTTTATTGGTGTTTGCGCCACCCTAGGTATGGTGGTACTGCAAGATATGATGCGCGATAGACTGGGCACAGCTTCGACGCTTTTTTCCAGTATGCTTAGTCTGAGTATGTTGGTTTCAAGCTTGTCGATTGGCATAGTGGCGCAAATGTTTAACTATTACAGCACCTTATATGTGTCACTTGGTGGTTCAGCGTTGGCGGTAATTTTATTAATGGTGTTTTCATTGAAAACGCATGTTGATACTCCTTTGCGTAACGCAGCGGTTTAAGGGGGCTTGAGTCAGTAGCTGTCACTGCGCCGCTCTGGGCGCGCAGTGACAGGTTAGATGAGCGAGACTGGCTAGCGGATATCAATGATAGATTCGTCAGCGTCAGGATTTTCATTCTCTGGCGCAACAAGAGGCAGAGTGAGAGTAAAGCAGCAGCCCTGACCTAATTCACTGGTGACTTTTATCTCTCCACCCAGTAATCCCGTGACTAAGTTGTAAACAATGTTTAGCCCTAAGCCTGAGCCTCCTTGGCCAAGTCGAGTGGTAAAGAAAGGATCAAAGACTTTGTTAAGGTGTTCATTGGCAATTCCTAGCCCATTGTCGGTGACGGTGATCACCGCATGTTGCTGCTCTAATGACCCTTTGATTTCAATCTGACGCTGCTCATGATCGGTGAAGGCATGTACTAAGGCATTTGACAGCAAGTTCATCAGCACTTGAGTGAGTGGACCCGGGTAACTATCCATTTTTATTTTGTGTTGGCAGGCTTCGCTTAGGGTGATGTTACTGCGTGATAAGTTGGGCGACATGGTGATCCTAAGTTCGTGGAGGATCTCATCAAGTTCAAAGGTTCGACGCTGATAACTGGATTGATCGACTGCCACTTGTTTGAAGCTTGAAATCAGCTCTGCCGCGCGTCTGAGATTACGTTCAATACTGTCCGCGGATTGACCACTTTGTTCTATATAGTTATCGAGCACCGACCGGCGCAACCCCTCTTTGGTCGATTCGACAAACTCTCGGTTAAAGTCTTTCAAACTGCTAGCAACCACTATCGCATTGCCGATAGGGGTATTGAGTTCATGGGCAATGCCCGCGACCAGTGAGCCCAGTCCTGAGAGTTTCTCTGATCGCACCAATTCTTCTTGGGTTGCCTTTAATATATCAAGTGCTTGTTTGAGCTCTTGAGTACGTTCTTCAACCCGTTGCTCGAGATCCTCGGTTTGTTGTTTGGTTTTTTCAAGGTAGTCACGTCGATCTTTTTCTGTGTTGGCAGCGCGCTCAAACCAGTATGACCATCTATCTGGAATATCGGGGAGCACCAGCGTTTTGTTGCTAGGTAACTCTTCGACAAACTGAGCTAATCGGAGAGCGGGCTGGCTAAAGTTCCAATGTTGATAAAGCACCACAAATAGCAACAGTAAGGTGAAAGCGGTTGCCATAATTAAGTTGGGCATAATAATGGTGAAGATGTGCGATCCTAACTGCGCATCAGTAATTTCTAACACCAATCGCCAAGGGGTATTAGGCAGTTGATATGAGCTCCAGTAACCTTGTGCGCTGCTGTGTAAGGTCGCGTGGTCCACTTGATGAGCTTCACCTTGTGCAACTAACGTCAACACGCCTTGTTGCTTCACGGCTTCGGTCGTGTTTTGCAGTGTGCCCTTACTATCACCAATCACCAACCCTTGCTCATCGACAATCACCAAGCGTGCGATATCGAGTGGACGCTCGGTCAAAATGGTATCTAATACCTTAAGCGTAATATCGGTGCCTACTGCACCGACAAAAACACCATCAACATAGACAGGCGCTAGCAGAGAAATCATCATGCCTTTGCCACCCGCATCCATGTAGGGTGTGGTCCATACCTGGTCACGTTGTGGATTGGCTTCAGGCTTAATCAGGTCGAGAGGGTAGGTGCCGCCCGCCTGATAAATAATATCGAGTGCTTGGTCCATGTCACTCGCTTCGGTAGCTTGCAGTAAGTCTTTATAGCTCAACCAAGGATAAAGATAGCTCAGTGCTTGTTTGGCATCGTAGTAATAACTCCACTGGAAATCGTTATGCTGGGCGTGGGTGGCGACGATTTCAGGAACCATCGTCAGTAGAGCGCGTTGGTCAAACGAGTAATCTCGACTGTTGGAACGAACGTAAAGCTGACCAATGTGATTTTTAAGTTGATCTGGAAGGTTTTCCCACGGCGCATTTTTTGGTGAACCAAGGGTGTTTTTACTAAGAAACTCAAGGGCGGACTGACTTGGAGTAAGATCTGGATATTGATAGGCGCTTTCTATCGCGTTGCGCATTTTTCCAACATGGTTGATAGAAACAGAGATGGTTTTGTTGAGCGCCAACATGGTCTCTAGTGCTTGATGTCGGAGCTTGCTTACCTCCTGAGTTCGAATCTCTTTACTCAAATAGAGCGCGTTGCCCAAGGTCAGTAAGATAATCAAAACCAGTGCGCCGTAAATCATCAATCTGTGGCGAGTGATCAGCGCTTTTGAGCTCATATGAGCCGAATTTTGTGAGTACATAGTATCGTTGGAGTGACCTGAATCTTTCATCTTGCACTTCGTCCCTAGTCAATATCCAGTGGTGTACTGGCAAAGCGGATCAACTGGTCCATCACCATGGCTCTTGCGAACAGCCAACCTTGTCCCTCTTCACATTGGAAGGCTTTAAGTTGTTCTAGTTGAGTCTGGTTTTCGATGCCTTCAGCGGTGATTTCCATGCCTAAGGTTTGGCCCAAGTTGACGATCATTTTGGCGATGCTGTCGTCCTGGCCTATCGAGTTGACAAAGGTTCGATCGATTTTTAGCCGAGTCGCGGGTAGGCTATGCAACATACTTAAAGATGAAAAACCAGTACCAAAATCATCAATGGCAATCTTACAGCCTAACTGGCGTACTTGGTCTAGCACCTGGCAAATTTCAGATAAGTTTTTCGCCGCCACTGTCTCGGTGATTTCAAGCTCAATGCAGTGAGGATTAATTTGATGGCGTTGAAAGGCGCTTTGCAGCAAGGGTACAAAATTGCTCTCTTCAAGTTGCGCCGGAGAAACATTAATGGCCATCGTGAGCTCAGAATAGCCAGCCTGCTGGAGCTGCTTAAACTCTTGGCAAGTGCGTTCGATAACAAAAGCGCCAATGCTGACCATCAATCCAGATTGTTCTGCAAGGGGAATGAACTGATCAGGTGGAATCAATTGACCGTCTTTGTTGCGCCAACGTAGCAAGGCTTCCACTCCAGTTAGCTCTAAGGTTGAGAGTTTATATTTTGGCTGATACATCATAAACAAGGCGTGGTCATTGAGTGCCTGTTTTAATTCGGTCAGCAATTGCATGCGGTCACGCGCATCTTGGCCCATTCCTGCCGAGAAGCACACCGTTGAACCACGATGATGCAGTTTGGCTTGTTTGAGGGCCAATTGCGCATCTTTATAACGTGCTGATGAGTTAAAGTCTTGGCAAGGCAAGTCAACCAGCCCGATGCTAACGGTAATCTTAAATGGTTGCTCATCAACTAAAAGGCTTTGCTCGAACAGCGATAGGATCTGTTCGCTAATCACCTCTTTGGCTGAACCAACCATAGCAAAAACATCACTACCAACGCGGGCCAAGAAACAACTGGGGAAATAATGTTGTAAGCGAGCGGCCACTGAACCAAGTAGACCGTCACCGGTGGCGTGGCCGAAACTGTCATTGAAGGCAGAAAAGTCGTCGATATCGATTAACGCCAGCCGGCCGCAATCTTGGTCGTGTTTGGGAGTATATTGAAAATTACGTAAGCTATTAAGGTTGGGAATATTGAGCAAAGGATCGTTAAAGGCCTTTTCTTCAAGGCGGTTGTACAAAATAACGTTATCAAACCCGACCGAAAGGTTAGCACAAAACACTTCGAGTAAGTGTCGGTCAATACTTTCTAATGGCCGGTTAATGTCTACATAAGCTGCGATACCACGACCTTGCTCAGTAGAAAAGTAGAGCGTTAATCCGCTTTCTAACAGGCTGGTCTTTTGCTCCAAACAACGCAGAATGGAATGACGAATCGTCTCTGAATCTATACTTTCGAGCGGGGTGTGAACAAATCGGCTGTAGCGCCCTGATGCCGCAATAATTTGTGGACTCAAAAACGACTCATCACTATCTAGGTTTTCTTGCGCGCAAATCAGCCCATCAGGTTCAATTTGGATGATGGCACTAATTTGTTTAACGGCGCCTTCGGCGAACATTCGCATTCCATGAAGGTTGGCCAACTCAGTGCTGGCTTTGACGACTTTCTCAAGCCCCTGACGCATGATTTGCTGACTGCGGATCTGTTTATAAGCTCGAATGGCACTGGTTAAAATAGTAAATAAGCGAATACGAGTTAGCTCGGGTTTGGTTCGGTAGTCGTTAATATCGTAACGTTGGATGGTTTCCATTTCGGGAGCATAACCCGGTTGACCAGTACGTAAGATAATTCGGATCGCGTGCAGGTCGAGTTTTTCACGAATGGCTTCAACCAAATCGAGCCCGGCTCTGTCGGTTTCCATCACCACATCCAACAAGATGACGCCAATATCTTTTTCAGACTGCAATAGTTGCTCTGCTTGAGCTGCCGAATACGCATGGATCAGTTCAAGCGGACGATCTTCAATGATCAAATTTTTCAGTGCTAATTTGGTTGCGTGATGAACTTCAGCGTCGTCATCCACAACCAAGATTCGCCAATTGTGGCTGGGAAGTGTTGTGACACTTGACCTTGAGTCATCTTCAATGATGGCCATCAAATCATCAGATTCGTTGTGCTTATTGTTCATCGCTCCCTCATATTGTGGAGTATGGCTAAGTTAAAAGCTTAGTCACAGATCGGCAGAGTTGCGAAGAACAGAAAGTATTTTGAGACAGGCAGTTACACTAAGGTAGATAGGATGACAGCCAAGTGCCGTGAACACTTGGCTAATTATCGTTTTAAGCGAGCTTTAAATCGTATTGCTGACGGTACGCGACCATATCTTCAATCGTCAGTACTGGCATATTATGCAGTTTGCCAAATGCAATAATCTCTGGGGTTTTCGCCATGCTACCGTCTGGGTTTGTCACTTCGCACAAAACGCCCGCAGGTTGTAATCCGGCCATTTGCATCAAATCGATAGTCCCTTCAGTGTGACCTCGACGAGTGAGCACACCACCTTTACGTGCACGCAGAGGGAATACATGCCCTGGACGAGCAAGGTCAGACGCTTTTGCCGTTGGGTTAGCGGCCGTTTTAATCGTGGTGACTCGATCTTGCGCAGAGACGCCAGTGGTCACGCCAATTTTTGCTTCAATCGACACGGTAAATGCGGTTTGATTGGCACTGTTATTGTTGGTAACCATCGGCACCAACTCAAGACGATCGGCTTGCTCTTCTGGTAGACAAAGACAAACAATGCCACTGCATTCGCGGATCATTAGCGCCATTTGTTCCGTGGTTAAAGACTCAACAGAATAAATAATGTCGCCTTCGTTCTCTCGATCTTCATCGTCGAGCAACAGGACGCCTCGGCCTTGTTTTAATGCATTGAGTGCGTTTTCAACGCGAATGATTGGGTCGCCAAATTCGGCAAGTAGAGATGACTGATTCATGGTTAACTCCTAAATATCACCAGAACCAGGGCATACATGAGCACTGGGGTAGATAACCCCAGCCAAAACGAAATACACCACGGCACGCAGGGCGTGATGGTGTGTTTTCATTCTCTCTCATCCGTACTATAACCGTCGGCTCTGGGTTTGCACCAGATCTGCTGACCTCGACGAATCGAGCGCTCGCGGGCTCACCCCTATATGTTGGTGGGGAATACCGCCGGTGGGGAATTGCGCCCCGCCCTGAGAATAAATTAAACGTTTGCTAATAAAGCCGTCTGATTCTATCGGCTTTGAGAGGAAAATCAATAACTCGCTGACAGGGTGACTCACACATTCAGTAATCAATATGCATCGGCGGATGTAAAACTGGCCAGCATGAGTTGAAACCAATAAAGACAATCACCTGAATGTAATTAACAGAGTGTTATTTGATAATTTAATATTATCAAATTAATAATAATCAATAATTTTATTTAATTATCCGGACTACTTATACTCTCCTCATCGAAACAAGCATTGCAGCAAAAACTGAATTTTTAGGAGTGTATTATGAAAATGAATCATGTTGGTATCTTAGTTGGTGATATGGACAAAGCCGTTGAGTTTTACACTCAGGTGCTCGGTTTGAAAGTCGTCATGAGTAACACTAAGGTGGTTGAAGAGCGCGAATCGGCGATCGGTAGAATGTGTATTGCGGTCTTTGGTGAAGGCTTCAAAGGCTTTAACATTGCCCATCTTGTGACAACCGATGGTATTGGTGTCGAGTTGTTTGAGATGAAAGATCGTGCAGAGCGCCATGAAGTTGACTTTAAACGTCTGGGCATTTTCCACTTCTGTTTAGAAACTGACGACTTTGAAGGTGTGATGGCGAAAACAGAGCAGTTCGGCGGTAAAGTGCGCATGGATATTATGCGCTACCACCCTGAAGATGACAGTAAGCCGCAGAAAATGGTTTACCTAGAAGACCCGTTCGGTAACCTGTTTGAGCTTTACTCGCATACTTACCAAGAGACGTACGCGTCTGAGTACGAATAAGCAACCAAGCGTTGAATTAAGGGAGCTGGCGAAAGTCAGCTCCCTTTTTACTATCGTTATTGTGGCGCAATAGTGTCTATTGCCGAATACGCAGTAACTTGATTGCGTCCGTGGTGCTTTGAAAAATAAAGGGCTTTGTCGGCTTGAGCAAGTAACGAGTCTATATTTGAGTTTCCACGTAAAGTCTCTACAACTCCCAAACTGGCGGTAAACTGAATGGATAACTGTTGATGTTTTAGTTCGATTTGACTGATTTTTTGGCGAAGAGTTTCGGCAATATTCATCGCGTTACCTTCGCCAATATTAGACAAAAGAACGGCAAACTCCTCTCCCCCCACGCGGCCGATGATGTCGGTTGAACGGAGGTTGTTTTTAAGCGTTGTTGCAAACGCGACTAGCGCCTGATCACCCAATGCATGACCATAAGTGTCATTAAGATTTTTAAAATTATCAATATCAATCATGATCAAACTCAGAGTACTTTGCTGCTGATCAGCCTGATTGAGCAGCTGGTTTCCATAATCAAAAAAAGCACGGCGATTACAAAGTTGAGTGAGTGGATCGCTATAGGCTAAATGCTCAGCGCTTTCCTTGGCCAGCTCTAGATCGCGGGTACGAGCTTTAACCTTCTCATCTAGCACTTGGTTAAGTTCTAACAATTCGTGGCGGTGCTTGTTTACTCTCTCAATCATTTGGTTATAACTGTCTTTTAATATGATCAATTCATTTTTATCAGTCCAGTTTATCGCTAAATCTATCGGCTGTGGTGATTGTGTGTCTTGCTGATAAATCTTGAAGGTAAACTCTTTGAGTGGTCTTCCTAAGTACTTGCTAATAAAGAAATAAATTATAAACCAAAGCACAAAAGTTTTGATAATGGAGTTGATTAAAATAAGGAAAAAGCCATATTTTACTCGCTCAAAAACCAGTTGGTCATTTGAATAAAGAGTCACCGTCCCTAATGGGATATCCTGGCTAAATGCGGGTCCTTGATAATAAATAGGAAACTCGTGCTCGAAAAGAGAGTTAGCACCTAAGCCGGTGAGCTTTTCTTCTGTAGGGTCACCTTTTGAATCGTAATATTCAACCTGATGTTGTTGATTAAACACCGCACCGATTTGTAAATCCATTTTGTGATCAAGCGACTCGATTTTGACTCCGACCACAATGGGAAGGTTGTACATGCCTTGTAGAATCGATTGCAGTAACTCTTGATTATAGGTCCAAACTGAGTCGGAAATTCCCTTACCAAAGGTCGCTGGAAAGGTTTGAATCTCCTCATAAAACTCTTTTTTTGTGTTTTCATATTCTTTGTAAAGCTGTACCACAGTGACCAACACGGCCACTAAAAAATAAAAGCCAAAGATAACGAGCAGTAGATGCAGCGCAATAGATTGGCGATAACGTTTCAGCAAAGCTCGCACTTAACAACCCTCAGCTTTATTTGGGGTGGGAGGCATCGTTTATTGGGCTTGCCAGTCTTGAATGCCATACCGCTCCAGCAATTTATTTAAACGACCATCTTCTCGCATTTTCAGAGTTTCTTCAGACAAGATCTTGGCATACTCAGCAGATTTAGGGTTTTTAGGTGAAAAGCTGCTGTAGACATCAATGACGACACTGGTGGTGCCGGAGACTTTGACTTGGTCGGACTTGCCTATTTGTTTGGCCTTGTATTCCAATACGCTTTTGTCTTCAATAACCGCGGTTAAGCGACCATTGACTAGCATCTCAAGCAACCTTTCTAAAGGCTTCTCTCCGGTGATGGCAAGAACGTTTTTGGGATTTTGATTAAAATAATCCATCACAGTGGGATCAACATAGTCATACCCTTTAATAATGCCGATCATTTTTGCCTGCTCAAGCGATTTTTTGCCTGTATATTGCCAGTTTGAGTCTTTGTGGCTAAAAAAGGTACTGTTACTCTTGCCCAGAGCAAACTCTGGAAACACAAAATCCGGCGCTTCTTCTCGAAAGCAGGCCATGGTACCGTCAAGCTTGCCTTCTCTAACTAATTGCAGCCCACGTGAGTAAGATACTTCAACGAACTCAACCTGATGGCCTCTTGCTTTCATAGTTTCAACTAGCAAATCACCTAGATAACCAACCTTGCCTTGGTTTTGACTTGCGATGCAATCGTAAGGACACCATTCATCCGTCGCGATTCGTAGCGTATCTGATAAAACAGCAGTAGAAACAAGCGCAACAGAGCTTGCCAAGAGGAGATTAAAAGTCAGAGTTTTTTTTGTTTGTTTAGATTGCGACGGCATAATTATCTCTCAAGTACAATAAGTTAAGTTACTGACAGTATAGGCAGTTACTGAAATAGTGCCATGAGAGTTGATTTGCGCCGAAGTACAAAATACAGTAACCTTTGCCTATCACTTCTTCAGGAGATTACGCCAACATGAACAACTAAGCCTGTCATCCATTTTTCATTTTTTTTGGACTTACAGGGTTAGTAGGCGTAGCTCACTCTCCGATATTTCTTTACAAGTACATTTTGGTTACTTTAATCGCTCAGATAAGCGTGCGTATTTGCATTGATTTCATCTTTGTTAACTGTCTAGCTGCGGCTGTTGTCCCTGTCATACAGGAGGCAAAGTATGCCAGTATTACAGGCCCACAATATTAGTCATCAATTTGATAACGGCGAGATACTGTTTCAACAATTATCATGTTCCATGATTAAGAATCGTATTGGACTGGTTGGTCGCAATGGTGTTGGTAAATCGATATTTGCGTCGATTTTAAGTGGTGAAAAAACGCCATCGAGTGGAACTGTCACGTTACCTAAGTCATTCTCGGTATATCGCCAGCAACCATCTCAGTTGTTATCTGGCGAACTTTCTATTGCCCAGTTCTTGGGTAAAGAGCAAGTGCTTGAAGCGATAAAGCAGGTTGAATCAGGTGATTGTTCACAGCATTGGTTTGATGTAATTGGCGAGCAATGGGGTTTGCCGATATTACTTACTCAGCAACTTGAAGAAATCGGCTTACCACCAGATGCAGATTTTCCTTGCACTCAACTCAGTGGTGGACAATTAGCGCGATTACAACTGTGGCAGTTGTTTGAGAGTGAGGTTGAGTTACTGATTTTAGATGAGCCCTCCAATCATCTTGATGTTGATGCAAAGCAGTGGTTACTTGAATCAATGCGAGCGTTCAAAGGTGCGATTTTACTTATTAGCCATGACCGAGTGTTACTGCGTGAAATGGAAGAAATTTGGGAGCTTTCTGGACTTGGGATACAAGTGTTTGGTGGGAGTTACGATTTATATACCGAACAAAAACGTACCGAGTTACAAGCAGTAGATCGACAACTTGCCAGCGTAGATAAGCAGAGAAAAAAGTTGGAAATGCAAGCTCAGAGAAACCGTGAAAAGGCAGATCAGAGAGCCGCACAAGGCATTAAATTACGCAAAGACGGGAGTCAGCCCAAAATTCTACTTGATGGCAAAAAAGATAAAGCGACCGCTCGCGCTTCTAATCGCAATAAAAACGAGCAACGTCGTCAAGCTCACTTACTGGATAAAGAGCAGTTACTGAAGACAAGAAAAGAACAACTGAAAGGACAAAAGCTTCACTTGGAACACAACCCAAGCCGCTTACGCAAAGTGATTTCAATGTTTGAAGCTGTATTGCCTTTTGGTCCTACTAAGCTTATCTCACTGCAAGTATATGCTAATGATAAGATACACCTCACAGGTAACAATGGTAGTGGTAAATCAACCCTGCTGAAAACACTATTGGGTGAGATTTCGCTTCAGCAAGGGGAGCTGCAACTGAATACGCCATTGTATTATCTTGACCAGAATTTTGGTGTCATTCGAGCGAAATTATCGATACTAGATAACTTGATACAACAGTGCCGCGGTATCAAAGAGAGTGATGCCAGAACATTACTCGCAGGTATTGGTTTTCGTCGTGACAGTGTATTTCGTCTTGGCAGCATGCTTAGCGGCGGGGAGAAGATGAAGTTAGCCATGCTTATTGTCAGTCATCAGCCTGAGCAACCTTTGTTACTACTCGATGAGCCAGATAACCATCTCGACCTAGACTCGAAAATAATGCTGGCACAGGCTCTATGTGATTATCGCGGTGGTTTTATTCTCGTAAGCCATGATCATGATTTTGCTTGTGAATCAGGAGTCCAGATACAAGTCACCATGTAACTTGCCTAGAATGTCTAGCGGAGCATAAATGGGGTAACATGAAGTTGCCCCAAAACTTGTTATGTTGCCAAGTAGGTTACAGTTGTTTTTTAAACGTAACTTGTATTCCGTGGCAAAAAGCAAGACCTGACCCTGATATCTCCCTTTGGCTTCAGGATCAATCTAAATTATGTTTAAGCGACATACTGAATCTTATCTGTCTGTTTGATGAAACGCTTTTCATGATTAATACAGCAAATTCAATGACTAAATTTGTAATATGAAACTGCTAGGTGTACCTTGAGTTGAGTATAAAGTTGTACTTAAGAAGCCTAGGCAGGTGTGGTTCTATATATGAATCTAACAGAACAGAAAACTTATGACATGACCCCATTTGGCGTCGAGACAAGTGTCCACTCTATCCTGATTAATATAGAGAATATTAAGGCTAGAGCGGAGGAAATGATCTCTATCATTGAAGACATTTGTTGGTTAAAGGATTTAGGTCCAGTACAGAAAGTGTCGTATGAAGCCCGAGCAACCCGAACAATAACTAAGCTAGTAGATAACATTCTGAAGAAAGTCGAAGACGAAGTCACTGAAGAGTTTGGCGAGTTTATGATTTCAGCTTCTGCACAAGAGGCGCTGGTCGCAGCGTTTGGACATGTCAAAGTTCCCCTTGCCGAGTTACTAAAAGAAAAGATAACGGGTAATCCGGGATTTGACTTCCACACCGAGACACAAGATGCACTCATAGCATTTGGTGAAGCTAAATATAGTGGAAAAATAAACCCCTATAGGAATGCTTTAGAACAGATTCGAGACTTTATTAATTTAAAGAAGCACGATGCGGAGCTAGTTGATTTACAGCATTTTGTTTCTGAAGAGGCTGTAAATAATCATTTAGAGAAAAAAACTTCTTATGTTGCTGCATTTTCTATAAATTCTAAAAAGCCGATTAGTATTATATCAAATGCATTTGATAGTGATTATCTAAAGGATATTCTAAACGAAAAAGAAATTTATTTGATAGGAGTTACGGTAAGTGATTAGAGATCTGATAGATGGTGTTGAGGTTGATAAGATATTGCGTGACTCTTTATATGAAATTCATACTAAAGGTCCGGTCTCTTCATTGACCTTTGAAAGGTTAGCTTATATAAAAAAATGTCATCCTGACAAATTTAAAATTTATGAGAATAAGTTCATTTCTGCTATTGGACTTTTCTATAAGGTGAGTGAGCCGAAGAGTATTATTGAAGAGTTTTATTCAATTTACTCTAAATCTATTCATGATGAGATGGGCCATTATTTTACAGCTACGCAAGCTAGTGCATTTCGTGGTATTAAGAATAATAAATATTTTTCTTTTTCAGCTCCGACTAGTAGTGGTAAATCATTTCTTTTTAGAGAACTTATAAAAAGTACATCTAAGGATATATTGATAATAGTTCCCTCTAGGGCTCTTATCGCTGAATACTATAATGAAGTATTAGATATTGTTGATGATAAGACATTAGTATTACAGTTTGTAGAAAACATTAATACTTCCAAATCTATTAGAAGAGTATTTATAGTAACCCCTGAAAGGGGCTCTGAGATTTTAAAGTACAAAGATGTTTTCGATATAGAGCTTATTCTTCTAGATGAAGCTCAAATATCTGAGGAGGATATTAGAGGAATGACATTTGATGCGTTAGTTAGACGCGTAGATATGGCATTTCCTACTGCAAAAAAGGTGTTTGCTCACCCATTTGTCAATAATCCAGAAGCTCAACTTAAAAAGCATAAATTTATTGAAGATTCGGAATCGAAAAATTATAACTTATACACTGCGGGTAAGTTATTTATTACGGTAGGTGAAGATAAAAAATTTAAATACTTTTCTCCGAATATATCATCTAAACAGGTTCCGATCGAAGGAGACTTAGCTGGTGACATAATAAAGTCTGGTGGTTCTTTATTAGTATATATATCTAAGAATAAAATATATGAAGGTCGACACTTACTGGATTTTGGAAAGTACATAGAGTATTGTCCATTTCTTACAGATCCCTCTGCCAAAGAATTAATTAATAAACTTAAAGGGTTTATCGGAGCATCAGAAAAACCTAGAAATGAGAAGTACTCTCTTCTCATTGATCTTATGTCTCGCGGTATTGTTATTCATCATGGGTCAATGCCTTTAAAAGCTCGCCTTATGGCTGAAGAATTTATTCGCAAAGGATATGCTAGAATATGCTTCGCTACTTCAACGCTTGTTCAGGGAATCAATATGCCATTCGACTTGGTGTGGATCGATAATTTTAACAATATGAAGCCAATTACACTGAAGAATTTAATTGGGCGATCAGGCCGAACATCAACTAGTAAGGGGCTCTTCGATTTCGGCTATACTATAGTTAAACAAGCAAATGTTGGAACATTTTCCAGTAGGTTTAAAGAAACTGTAAGTCTTGATAATAATAGTAAGCTTGACTTAGGTATCGCTGATATAGACATTGATCAAAGGGATTTGGCTGAATCAATTAAAAATGGCACGTTTGATGATAATTTACACTTGCCTAATCAACAAATAGAGAGAATAAGGGATTCAAACCTTGACAAAGAAATAAAATACATACTTGATAATCTACTTATTGGCGATAAAACTATAACTGGTTTGGAGTATTACTCACTAAGCGATTATGTTAGAAATAAGGTTAAAACAAACTTTAAGAAAATATACTCTCAGCATTTAAGAAGACCTAAGCTAAACTCTGCGGAAGCATCCGTTTTAAGTGCGGCAATTCCTATCATGCTATGGCATATTCAAGGTAAATCATTTAGTGAGATTGTGTCGTTAAGATACAGTTTTCTTTGTCAAAAGGACGAGCAGAGAAAGATAATGGCTCGTTTAAAAAGAAAAGAGTTAACCGAGTCTGAAGCTAGTAAAGAAATTTCAAAAATTAAAGTTCGGTATTCTCCTATTGCTGCATCGATCCCAAATAGTAAGTTGAAAGGTGCAAGATTATTTGGTGAGTATGAGTCTGTGAACAAGTTAGATTATGATATTGTAATTTACGATACTTATGATTATTTAGATAAGGTGATTTCATTATCTATGAATGACCCTATATCAGCAGCTTTGGAATTGCACTTTGAAAAAACAAAAGATGTTCGTGCTATATATTTGCAAAATTACCTAAGGTATGGGACTAATGATGAGATGGAAATCTGGCTTACTAAATATGGATTTTCTTTTGAAGATATTTCATGGTTGAAAGATCATGTTGATATGGTTGACTCTAGTAGAATTACCTTTAAAGAGTCTATCGATTCATTATCAAGTGAGCAGAAAGAGCTTATATCTAGATATGTTTAAAAATAAGGAGCTATAATGCTCCTTATTTTGTTTTTTAACTAAATTGTTTATTTTTTCAACTTGTTTTTTTGGTCTCTAATTAATGTTTTTTCTTCTAATAAATCCTTAGTCCGATCTAATTTACGCTTAAATCGAGCGCTGGAGGGATGCTTTTTTGAATTGACAGACTTAATCCATTTGTCCGTGTAATATTGTAATCTAGATATTTCTTTTTGATTATCATGTGCTTCAGCAATTAAAAACCAATAGGGTCAGGTCTTGTCTTTTGCTTTTTAAAAACCAATAGGGTCAGGTCTTGTCTTTTGCTTTTTGGTGGCAGTTTTTCTATCAGGTTTAGCTATTTGTCATACCTGAAGTTATTAGTCATTTGTTAATGTTTGATTTTCCAAAACACATTATTGTCCAATTATGAGTTTTCGTGTCAGCAGTTTGTTTGTGATCACCAAGTGATTAACTCAGATTTCTCCTTTGTGTGCCAGAGCAAGTTTTAGGGCGCTTCTTTTGTCATGAGTTGACCAATTTCCTAATAACAGAATATGCGCTTAGTTTGTTGGTCTAGATTTCAAGCTCAATGGCTGATCGCGAACAATAACGTGAGTCTTAACATTGGTCACTTTTTTCCAATTTGTGCTCGTGCTAGCATCTGAGCTTAACTACTACTTAGGGTACAAACATGTCATCAGACCATTACGGAACCAGTGCTAATTACGCACGTAAAGAATCTGGTTATAGAGAGAAAGCACTAAAACTATATCCTTGGGTATGCGGAAGGTGTGCTAGAGAGTTTGTATATTCAAATCTGCGCGAATTAACCGTTCACCACAAAGATCATGACCACACAAATAACCCCGAAGATGGTAGCAACTGGGAATTGTTATGTCTCTATTGCCACGATAATGAGCATAGTAAATACCTAGAACATGAACGCTATGGTAGTGAAATCAAGCCTGGTGAAGACGAACACCAAGGGGCGACATACAATCCATTTGCTGATTTAGCAAAGATGATCAAGAAGTGATTGTAAAGTAATCAGCTCAGGCGATTTGAGGTTTGTGCTCTAAAAATCTCGTTGCTATTGAAGGCCTCATTGAGGCCTTTTTGTAAGCCGTTATGCTATCGTTTTGTCAGCCCTTTGCTGTTCAAGTAGGGCAGAATATGAGGGCGAGATTCTCCAGCGAGCTTACTTGTGACTTCTTGTGACCATGTACTTTGCTTTTGATTGCTAGAGCGGTTTGCGTAGTAGTCTTGCATGGCTTGATCGTAGGCTTGAATAGCCTCAAGGTTGAGCGCTTGATACTGGTTTTCATGCACAATAACATTGGCTGGAAGTCGCGGTTTCACCTCTGGGTTTTGGTCTGGGTGGCCTAGGCACATGCCAAACAGAATCGCGGTGTGATTAGGTAATCCGAGTAGTTCATCCACCTGCGCGGCATTGTTTCTTAGACCGCCAATATAGACGCCACCTAACCCCATCGATTCTGCTGCTAACAAGCAGTTTTGAGCCATGATGCCAGAATCCACCGCACCGATAAGTGTCAACTCTGTGAAATCCACTTGCACATCAGGTTTAATGGTCGCGTGGCGTTGATAATCGATACAAAATACCAAGAACTCTGCCGCACTTTCCACATACGCTTGATTACCAGCGTACTGTGCCAATTGTTTACGCTTTTCGTTGTCCGTTACCCGGATAATCGACACAACCTGCAACATACTAGAAGAAGAAGCCGCCAAGCCAGCCTGAATGATGGTTTGTAACTGTTCATACTCAATCGGCTCAGGACTGAACTTACGAATGGAGCAATGGCCGAGAATGGTTTCTATTGTACTGTTCATGATGGAACAACATCCTTTTTTGAATTTGAAAGGGTGACGAATTCACCATAACGGTATTTAGCGATAGGGTAAATCTAAAAGCCGCATAAATCTAACTATTTGGCCGCGAGCTATAGATAGAAAGCTGCTTAATAAGTAGGCGTAGGGGAGTAATAAAGATTGAGACTAAATTGGTGGTAATTCAGTCTGTAAAAGTACGATCGCAATACTTGAGATTATCCGCAACAAAATCGTTAACTCAGAAACTCCCAACACTGAGCTAGCTTTTGTAGTTAGCTCAGTGTTGGACAAAAATTGAGTGTAAGCACTGGCGATTTTTTGATGGTTAGCCAATAAAGCTGATTGACTATCAGCTTTGGTCTTTATCCATGAGTGTTGGCTCTACTTTCAGACTAGAACTCCATAAGTACTGCTCAGTGTCATTGGCATCACGATCATAAATTTTAACCGCCCAATACTGTCCTGCTTCTGCTAACAGAGCCCAAGTTACTGTCCAGCCATCATTGTCAAACGTAATATCTAAATACCCATCTTGAGTAATGAGCCACGATATAGCTTCGTCTCCCTTGCTACCTACAAACATCCCACTGCCATCTTGATTGAATGTGTAGACCCTTGTTTTGCCTTTCTTGTTTGTTCGGGTAACTGTCTTACCTTCAATCATGTCTTCAGTGAAAATCTCGAAGCCACCACAATCCATTATCGACTGTTTATATGCATCCCAGCTACTTGACTTATCATCAGCATCATCGCCGACTCTACAAACGTTTTTAACCAGTGCAGATTCTTCGGTGGTCATTGATGTAGACTGGCACCCAGCCAGTACCAATGCACCAACTAACGTTAATCCAATATAATGTTTCATACTTATTATCCTCATCGTTGTCGTTTGCACCATAAATTACGATAGTATCAATTATTTTTTATGCAAACTTTTGCATTGGAGTTTTGTTAGATTAATCCGGTGACACACTGATTTTCGGCCTAACTTGGCCTATCCAAGTGACAATTGAAGAGGCGTTATTTTCGATGTAATGAGGATCATGTAGCACTCCATAAAAACCATGAATGAAATTCGTCGACAAATTGGATGGAGTACGTGTTGTTAAATGTGACCGCTTGTGGCGCATCAGCAGGCTATATACACCAACATTTCAACGATTGTGACCAACGATTGTTTGATTGGAGGAAATGGTTATACCGACATCTATCTGCATTGTTCGGTTGCAAAATGGTGAATCTGAAATACAATACACTGTATATAAACACAGTGTATCACTATATGAAAGTCATCCCTATTTTTGCCCATGCTGGTATAACTGGCTTCGAAAGCCCTGCTGAGGAATATACTCAGCTAGCATTAGATCTAGACCAGATACTGATTGAACACCCTTGCGCTACCTTTCTTGGCTATGCGTGCGGTGATTCGATGCAAGGTGTCGGTATTTTTGATAAAGATTTACTCATCGTCGACCGCTCGTTAAATGTACAAGATCACGACATCATAGTGGCGAACCTCAATGGAGAGTTTATTTGTAAACAGATCGATGTAAAACACCGTTTACTCCTCTCTGCCAATGAGCGATATCAACCTGTACCCATTGATGAATTTGACCAGTTCTCCCTTGAAGGGATCGTCACTCGCTCTATTCGTTGCCATCGAGTCAGTCAATTATTGAGAACAAGCTAATGTTTGCTCTGGTTGATGCTAACTCGTTTTACTGCAGCGCTGAGCAAGTTTTCCGTCCCGATTGGCGTGGAAAACCCATCATCGTCTTGTCCAATAATGACGGTTGTGTGGTGGCCGCCAACAGACAAGCCCAAGAGGCTGGCGTTGAGAAGTTCAAACCCTATTTTCAAGTTAAGGCACTTTGTGAACAGCAAGGGGTTATTGCTCTCTCATCTAACTATGAGCTGTACGCTGACTTATCAGCAAAAATGATGCAGGTGATTGGCCGATTTGCACCAGAGCAACACATATACAGTATCGATGAGTCTTTTCTCTCGCTTGAACGCAGCTATCCAGCCATTCGTTGTTTCAAAGAACACGGAATAAAATTAAGGCGAGCCGTGTGGCGTGAGTGTCGTTTACCCGTATGTGTTGGGTTTGGGGAGACATTGACACTGGCCAAAGTGGCTAATCATGCTGCGAAAAAGATACAGGGCTACAATGGTGTGTGTGTGTTAGATAGTGAACGAGAGCGTAAGGCTGTTTTAGAACAACTGCATGTCGCAGACGTATGGGGCATTGGCCGAAAACTGACTCATCGCTTGGTCATGATGGGCATTGATACCGCACTCAAGCTTGCCAATTATCCACCTGCTCTGATCAGAAGAGAGTTTAACGTAGAAGTTGAGCGTACGGTACGCGAACTTAATGGGCAAAAGTGTAAAGGTTGGGATACGGTCAGGGCGGATAAAAAACAGATTTTCTCTACTCGCAGTGCGGGGCAGAGAATTATCGAACTTGAGTCGTTACAACAGGCGTTGTGCAAACACGCCAATATTGCTTCCCTTAAGGCGCGTAAGCAAAAGTCACTTTGTCGGGTTATGCTCTGTTTCGCGAATAGCTCGCCATTTGACACGACTCCCGTTGCGCGTAGAGCCGTTCATCGCTTTGCTTATCCTACTGCCGATGTTACTCACATAACTCAAGTGGCTTCTCGGCTGGCAGAGCAGTTATTTCAGCAGGATGTGAGGTTTTATAAGATTGGCGTTGGGCTGATTGACTTAGTTGATGGGCAGTATGAACAGCCTGATTTATTCAACCTCACCCCGAATAACCCTAAACTAATCAATGTATATGACATGCTAAATAATAGGTTTGGGAGTGATGCTATCTTCCTAGCGGCGCAAGGTATATCTCAAAAATGGGCAATGCGGCGTGAAATGTCGTCGCCTCAGTACACAACCCGCTGGCAAGAGCTACCAAACATAAAGTGTTGATGGTGTGGATAAATTCTTGGCCAGATGTCGGTTTCTAATGATAGGTAAGTGGTTAGCCATAGAGTTTAACTCTGTTTATCGATGTACCTGCCCATTACTGGTGGGTGACGACAACAATCATGGCACTCATTGCATCTAATGACGTAATATAGCCAGCTTCTCCATTAATACTTCTCGTTTGAATGGCTTAGGAATATAGTCATCCATCCCACTCTTGTAGCAATTTTGAATATCATCATCGAGCACTGCAGCAGTGAGAGCAATAATGGGGGTTCGTTTGAGATCTTGCTGTTGCTCGAACGCCCTAATTGCTTTGGTTGCTTCAAACCCATCTAACACTGGCATTACACAATCCATCAGTATAAGGCCAATATTCTCATGGTCCTGCTCGAATATCTCGACGGCCTCTTGGCCATTGTTAGCGATGACGAAATCAATCGACTGTTTTTGAAGGTTAAGAGTTACAACTTGCTGGTTCACTCTGTTATCGTCAACCACTAATACCTTGAAGGCACTTTGGCTCTTCGTGGTAGATCTTGGCTGCGAAGCCTCGACATTACGCAAGTCACGAAGTGTCTTCAAAAGTCGTTGACCAAATAGAGGGCTCGTGAGGAAAGCAGAAACCTCGAGATCGTTTGTATCAACGAGATGCCTGTTATCACAAATAAAAACCAAGTCCTGTTGAGAAAATTTACGTTTCAGTGCTTGGTACTGAGTATGATCGTCAAATAATACCACCGTATCTTCAGGGATAACGGTCGTTTCAATTTTGCCATTCGCCAGCGTCATGGTTTCGATGCTGTAACGAGTCAGGTCAGACTCCAGCAGGGGGTTCGGGCTGTCTGAGAAGTAACAAGTTGCGACGTGTATGTCATTGCTCATTTGATGGCTATCTTTCTCAAATTCAAGTTCAAACCTGAATTCGCTGCCGAGTCCCTTTACCGATATCAGCTCAACTTTACCCCCCATCATGGCTACCATCTTTGAACAGATAGAGAGGCCTAAACCGGTACCACCGTAGTCTTTTGATGTGGTCACGTGCTCTTGTTTGAACTCTTCAAACACTTGCTGCTGCTTCGTTTCATCGATGCCAATGCCAGTATCTTTAACTGAAAAGCTGATAGTCACTGTACTGTCGGTCTGGCTAGTCAGTTGAAGCGAAAAGGTGATACATCCTATCTCCGTAAATTTGATTGCATTTGAAGCCAGATTCATCAGCGTTTGGCGAAGTTTTTGCTCATCCGCCTTGATATAGTCAGGTAGTTTTGGGTCAAGATCTATGTGTATATCTAACGACTTCTGCTGAGCTTTTGGAGCGATAAGGGCTGCGGTGTCGAAAATAGTTTCTTTGATCGCGGTGGTATGAAGGCAAATCTCTATATGACCGGACTCTATTTTTGATAGGTCCAAGATGTCATTAATCAGCATCAACAAGGTTTGCGAAGAGGCGTTGATTGTTGCTAGGTAATCTTTTTGTATTGCACTTAACCGTGAGTCTCTGAGAATCTCAGTCATGCCTATAATGCCATTAAGTGGTGTGCGGATCTCATGAGACATATTTGTCAAAAAGGCACTTTTAGCTTGATTGGCTTTTTGCTCATGCTCACGGGCATCAATCAGCTGTTGTTCCAGCATTGAGGTTTGGCGAGTGACATAAAACAATATCAGCAGAATGGATGCGACGAGCAGAATCAATGCGAGGAAACGATAATTTTCATACATCGCGACTTGGTTGTTAACGTGGATAGGCAAAACATTGAAAAGCGTATTTAAAGTCTCCTCCAACTGATGAATGGTCGTCCTTAGCTCTCCTAGCTGACCTTGGTTGTGTGAATAGCCAAACTGTTCATAAGCGCCACGCAGGGCATAAAAGGCGAGCCGAAACTCTTGGAAATGACGAGATAGCTCAACGTTTGCACCATCATTGATAATCTGCAACTGCATCTGCTCTAAACTACGTTCAATTTTCGCTAATACACTTGGGTTAAAATCAGAGAAAAACTGATACATCAGATCTTGTGCAGAAAGCACCATAACGTTGAGTTGTTTTGACTCTTCGTCAATGAGAATTCGCTCAAAAGCCAATGTTTTGTTCTTGAGGTTGTCGATCAAACCTTTGTTATCAGTGGTTCCGTATATAAGTAGTACCACATCCGCTAACTGGTAAAAACGTTGGACATAGCTATCTAGATAATTCAACGCTTGCTGACCGTCATAATCCGACTCGATACCAGAACTCGCGATGTTGGCATTTATGCGCTCAAACTGACTTAAAATATGCTGATAGGCTTGTTCCATCTCCTCAAGGTATTCTTTATCAACCCTCGCAATAAAATCTTTCTCGTGGCGGCGCATCATTAACATCGAGTTGGATGCCGCTAAAATATCGTTTTGGAATTCGACAAGTTTATTCTTCGTTTGAACCAAAGCTCGATCGGTATAGAAGAATATGACGAGTAGCGAAACAATCGTCAAAGCGCCGATGATCAACGTTTTTCGAATTGTTTTTGTTTGAGTTGATTGCGTATTCACCTTGATTTCATTCCCTGCGGTGTCATTCACCCTGCCTTATTCAGTGTAAACTAAAAATGAAATGGTATGGCATTGTTGATTTATAAATCAGGTTTTTAGCGAAGGCTTCTCCTCGCTAATATTCCGTTAGTAAGGTGGCGAGATGTTTGGCGATTGAGCAATAATGTCGGGCAGTCGTTGTAGAGAATTTGAACTGACGTTGGTCTTAAGATGAACCATTGGTCTTGATTAGGGAGAAAAAAATAGACAAACCGGAGTTTGTCTATTCTTATTACGTTGCCCCAATATTTGGGCACAAAGTGATAATTACTCTTCGTAGTTATCGATACTTGGGCACGAACAGATCAGGTTGCGGTCGCCGTAGACGTTATCGACGCGGTTAACCGTTGGCCAGTACTTCCAAGATTTAGTTGCAACCGATGGGAAGCAGCCAGTCTCGCGAGAATATGGGCGATCCCATTCCTCTTTTGCAAGATCAACTTGAGTGTGCGGTGCTTTGACTAACGGATTGTTGTCCAGTGGCCATTCACCCTCTTTGACTTTGCGCATCTCATCACGAATCGCGATCATCGCCTCACAGAAGCGGTCTAGCTCTTCAAGATCTTCTGACTCTGTCGGTTCAACCATTAGAGTACCCGCAACTGGGAACGACATGGTTGGCGCGTGGAAACCGTAATCCATCAAGCGCTTAGCGATATCTTCCTCACTGATCCCGGTCTCTTCTTTTAGCGGACGAATATCAATAATACATTCGTGCGCGACGCGGCCGTTTTTACCACGGTAAAGAACCGGATAGTGCGGACGCAGACGCTCCATCACGTAGTTGGCGTTAAGAATCGCCACTTTGGTTGCGTCTGTCAGGCCAGCTTCACCCATCATGGCAATATAAGCCCACGAGATAGGTAAAATTGATGCACTGCCAAGGTCGGCTGCAGCAACGGCAAACGCTTCGCCTTCAACACCGTTCTCGATGTGTCCTGGTAGGAATGGCGCTAGGTGAGATTTAACACCGATAGGTCCCATGCCAGGGCCGCCGCCGCCGTGCGGGATACAGAAAGTCTTGTGCAAGTTAAGGTGCGATACGTCAGAGCCAATAAAGCCAGGCGATGTCAAACCAACCTGAGCGTTCATGTTGGCACCGTCAAGGTAAACTTGGCCGCCAGCGGCGTGAACCATTTCACACACTTCTTTGACTTGCTCTTCATATACACCGTGTGTCGAAGGGTAAGTGATCATGATGCTAGAAAGGTTTTCAGCGTGCTTTTCAATTTTCGCTGCCAGATCGTTGATGTCGATGTTGCCTTCGTCATCACATTTCACCACGACGACTTTCATTGACACCATAGACGCCGTTGCAGGGTTAGTACCGTGCGCTGAGCTTGGGATCAAACAGACGTTACGATGACCTTCACCACGGCTTTCATGATAGCGTTGAATGGCGATAAGACCTGCGTACTCGCCTGATGCGCCCGAGTTTGGTTGCAATGAGAATGCATCGTAGCCTGTGATTTCACACAGCTTCTCTTTAAGATCTTTGGCAAGTGCTGCGTAACCTGCGGCTTGATCTGCTGGAGCAAACGGGTGAATAGAGCCAAATTCTGGCCAAGTCACAGGGATCATTTCAGCAGCAGCGTTAAGCTTCATGGTACAGCTGCCTAGTGGGATCATACCGTGTGTCAGTGAGAAATCTTTATTCTCAAGCTGCTTAAGGTAACGCATCATTTGCGTTTCGCTGTGGTGCGTATTGAACACAGGGTGCGTCAGGTATTTCGACGTGCGGCGTAGTGACTCTGGAATCGCGGCAAATTCGTTGGCAGCGATTTCTGAAGAGAGTGCAGAGACGTCTTGCTTCACGCCAAAGACGGCAAATAGTGCCTTGATGTCGTCAGTCGTGGTTGTTTCGTCAAAACTTACCCCTAATTTGCCATCAAGCTTGCGAAGGTTAAGGTCCGCCGCTTGTGCTTTGGCGTATAGCGCTTCAGTTTGGTCAGCCGAGTTTATCGTGATGGTATCAAAGAAGCTGTTGTGCGCCAGCTCAAAGCCTGACTTAGTCAGACCTGCTGCTAGGATCGCCGTCATATGATGGGTACGACGAGCAATCGTACGTAGGCCTTCTGCGCCGTGGTAGACCGCGTAGAATGAAGCCATATTGGCCAGTAGCGCCTGCGCAGTACAGATATTCGACGTCGCTTTTTCGCGGCGGATGTGCTGCTCACGGGTTTGCATCGCCATACGGAGTGCTTGGTTGCCATGCGAGTCAATCGAAACACCAATCACACGACCAGGCATAGTACGTTTATGCTTATCACGCGTTGCCATAAAGGCGGCGTGTGGGCCACCGTAGCCCATCGGTACACCAAAGCGTTGTGCTGAGCCAATCACCACATCGGCGCCCATTTCACCGGCTGGCTTAAGCAGTGCTGAGGCCAGTAAATCTGTTGCAACAGTAACCAGTGTTTTGTTGGCTTGCGCTTGGGCAATGAGGTCGGTTAGATCACGAACTTCACCCGTTGTACCTGGGTATTGGACTAAAGCACCAAAGGCATCTTGCTCTGGTAGCGAGTCTAGTGAGCCAACGACAACGTCAAAGCCAATGTATTTTGCGCGAGTTTTGACCACTTCGATGGTTTGTGCGTGCACATCATCAGCAACGAAGAACACCTTGCTCTTGCTCTTACCTGCACGTTTACAGAGTGTCATCGCTTCGGCAGCGGCCGTTGCTTCATCAAGCAGTGATGCATTGGCAATATCCATTGCCGTTAAGTCCATCACCATTTGTTGGAAATTAAGCAGTGACTCTAAGCGGCCTTGTGAAATTTCCGGTTGGTAAGGCGTGTACGCGGTGTACCAACCTGGATTTTCTAGTACATTGCGCAAAATGACATTGGGTGTGAAGGTGTTGTAATAACCTTGACCAATGAAAGTGCGCTTAACTTGATTTTGGTTGGCGAACTGTTTCATCGCAACCAACATGTCCGCTTCGCTCTTTGCTTCGGCAAGCGTCATGGGTTGCTCAAGGCGAATTTGCGCCGGAACCGTTTCGTCAATTAGGGCATCGAGGCTTGTCGCCTGGATGGCGGCCAACATTTTCTGTTGATCAGATTGGTTTGGTCCGTTGTGGCGAGCAACAAACTCATTTTGTGTGCTGAGGCTTTGAAGTAATTCAGTCATTGTCCTTTACCTACTCCGTGTTCGGCTTATGGCTATCGTTACTGATATCTCTGGTTATACGTCCGAACTTAGAAAAAAAGCTGCCACCCAAAGTGGGGGGCAGCTTTCCGATTGTTCCTAATTACTCGTCTTCGATTGAGCTTAGGTACTCTTCTGCGTCTTTTAGATTGTCGAGTTCAGATGGGTCAGCCATCTTCACTTTAACAATCCAGCCGCCTTCATAAGGTTCTTCGTTAATAAGCTCTGGGCTATCTTCTAGTTCTTCGTTGATCTCTACAATTTCACCAGTAATAGGTGCGTAGATATCTGAAGCGGCTTTAACAGACTCAACCAGTGAGAAGCTATCACCGGCTTCTATCTCGCTTTCAACTTCTGGAAGGTCAACGAAAACGACGTCACCAAGCATCTCTTGTGCATGTTCTGAAATACCGATCGTTACCGTACCGTCACCGTTGTCACGTACCCACTCGTGGCTATCTGCAAACTTCAGTGTGTTGTCCATTGCTTATTCTCCAAAAATAACTTTGATTAAATTGTTTATTGGTAAAGAGGGAAGCGAGCACACAATAGTTTCACTTCTTTGCGAACGCGTTGCTCGACAGCTTCGTTGCCTTCAGGGTTTTCAACTAACCCATCCAGAACGTCGCCAATCCAATTACCGATAAGTTTGAATTCTTCAGCGCCAAAGCCGCGGCTTGTTCCCGCAGGCGACCCTAAACGGATGCCTGATGTAATCATAGGTTTCTCTGAATCGAACGGGATGCCGTTTTTGTTACATGTGATCCCTGCACGCTCTAATGCTTCTTCGGTCTGATTACCTTTCAAGCCCTTAGGGCGAAGGTCAACCAACATTAGGTGCGTATCTGTTCCGCCAGTCACAATGTCACAACCGCGAGTTTGCAATACTTCAGCGAGAACTTTTGCGTTGTTGATCACTGAATCAATATAAGTTGAAAATTCAGGGCCAAGCGCTTCGCCAAAGGCAACGGCTTTAGCTGCGATAACGTGCATTAGTGGGCCACCTTGCAGACCAGGGAACACAGCGGAATTAATTTTCTTGATGATGTCTTCGTGGTTAGTCAGGATCATGCCGCCACGAGGGCCACGCAACGTTTTGTGTGTTGTCGTAGTAACAACGTGAGCGTGTGGCAGTGGGCTTGGGTGCGCACCGGTGGCAATCAAACCTGCGATGTGCGCCATATCGACCATTAAGATGGCATCGACTTCGTCGGCAATGGCGCGAAACTTAGCAAAATCAATAATACGAGGGATCGCACTGCCGCCTGCAATGATCATTTTCGGCTTGTGTTCTAAAGCCAGAGCGCGCACGTCATCGTAGTTGATTTCTAGTGTTTCGCGATCAACACCATATTGAATGGCATTAAACCATTTACCCGATAGGGCAGGGCGTGCACCGTGAGTTAAATGGCCACCTGCATCAAGCGACATTCCCAAGATGGTATCGCCCGGTTGTAGTAGTGCCAGTTTCACCGCACCATTGGCTTGCGCGCCAGAATGAGATTGAACATTTGCGTATTCACACTTAAATAATCGCTTAGCGCGCTCAATGGCGATCGCTTCAACCGTATCAACGTGTTCACAACCTCCGTAATAACGACGGCCAGGGTAACCTTCTGCATACTTGTTGGTCAGGCAAGTGCCTTGGGCTTGCATTACCGCTTTAGAGACAATGTTCTCTGAAGCGATAAGCTCGATTTGTTCGTTCTGACGAGTGAACTCGGCCTGAATTCCGGCGAAAACAGCGTCGTCTGTAGCAGCAAGGTTAGTAGAGAAAAAATTCTCTAGACTGTGATTTTGAAACGGTTTGTTCATGGTAGATGACCTTCCATTCGTGCCGGCGAGCTTATTATGTGCTTTAGTGATTCTCGCTGGCTCTGCGTTTATTACTGTTCTTATCTACGTAAGAGCAGGGTGAATTTCTGTACCCCAAAATGGTGGGGAAAGCCGATTCCAAGCGTTAAAATACCCAACGTTTGGCGTCGGAAATCGCATCTCTACAACTAACAAGTTGGTAACATAGCGGTTGTCGTAACAACAATCAATAAAAAATTTCCTATTGGAAACAAGGTTTCTATTTTTGTTAGCGAGAGCACGGTTTATTTGTTGTTCGTATCTTTCCTCTACTATGCGCTTGGTGCACAATGAAAATCACACAGGATGTAGCTACATATTTAAGAGGGAAGCATGCCCGAAGATATCTATGACGAGTACCCGTCATTGACTCTGGCAAAAGAGTCTATTGATGAAAATATCGAGCCACTGAAACTAGGGCCACGTATAAAAGAAATTCGTGGCAAGTTAGGGATCACCCTTGAAGAGGCCAGTCAGCGTACCGGACTCGCTCGCTCAACGTTAAGCAAAATCGAAAACGAACAAATTTCCCCAACGTTTCAAGCAATGCAGAAACTTGCGATGGGCCTGCAGATAGATATGCCTCAACTCTTTGAACCACCAAGAAAAAAAGTGGCGACAGGGCGCAGGGATATTACTAAGTCAGACCAAGGAAAGCCGCATCCGACGCCAACGTATGAACATGAACTGTTGGCGACACAGCTTTCAAATAAAAAAATGATGCCGTTCAAAAGCCAAGTGCATGCCCGCAATTTTGAAGAGTACAGTGATTGGGTTCGTCATGACGGTGAAGAGTTTTTGTTGATCCTGTCTGGCTCGGTTATGTTCTACTCAGAGTTCTATGAACCGGTTGAAATGAACCAAGGTGACAGCGTTTATTATGACGCGAATATGGGTCATATGTTGGTTTCAACCAGTGAGAAAGATGCCCATATTCTGTGGGTGACGGCTAAATAATCATCGGATTCGTTGATTTCCGATAGTGGAAGCAACCGTTTGCTTTTGTAACTTAAATCAGTAAAATAGCGCCGTCTTGGTTGAATTGAAGCCAAGGCGGCGCTTATTTTTGTCTGTGACGAATGTGAATATGATGTTAAACATCACATTTTGAATGCTTCTCAACGCGTTGATCGTGCAAATTATCTCCACTCGTGTTTATTATTGGAAACAAGGTTTCCTTGCATGGAAAACGAACCTGATTAAACGGAGACAACAATGACTCAAGAACTACTTAAAACCCCTTTGCATGCATTGCACATTGAAGCCGGTGCGAAGATGGTTCCTTTCGCAGGCTACGATATGCCTGTTCAATATAAGTTGGGTGTCAAGAAAGAGCACTTGCATACTCGTGATGCCGCTGGCCTATTTGATGTGTCACATATGGGGCAGTTACGTCTACACGGTGCCGGCGCGGCCGCGTTTCTTGAGTCTCTCGTTCCTGTCGACATTATCGATCTGCCAAATGGAAATCAGCGTTATGCCTTCTTTACCAATGAACAAGGCGGCATTATGGATGACCTTATGGTGGCCAACTTAGGTGACCATCTGTTTGTGGTTGTGAACGCCGCTTGTAAAGATCAAGATATCCAGCACCTAGAAGCACACCTTCCAGCAGGTGTTGAACTTGAGATCATTGATGATCGCGCCCTGCTTGCTCTGCAAGGACCGAAAGCGGTGGACGTGCTCAAGCGTTTTAATGCTGATGTCGCAGACATGGTGTTTATGGATGTTAAAAAGCTCGAGCTACTGGGTGTGGAGTGTATTATCAGCCGCAGCGGTTACACGGGTGAAGATGGTTATGAAATTTCAGTGCCGAACACACACGCTGAACAGCTAGCGCAACAACTCACGGCAGAACAAGAAGTCGAGTGGATTGGTTTGGGGGCGCGCGATTCATTGCGTCTGGAATGTGGCTTGTGCCTGTATGGTCATGACTTAGACACAACCACCACGCCTGTCGAGGCGAGCCTACTATGGGGTATTCAAAAAGTACGCCGCATTGGTGGTGAGCGCGAAGGTGGCTTCCCTGGCGCTGATATCATTCTTAACCAAATTGAAACTAAGGATGTATCACGTAAGCGCGTTGGCCTAGTTGGTCAAACCAAAGCACCAGTCCGTGAAGGTGCAGAGCTGTTTGACGCACAAGATAACAAAATCGGCGTTGTCACCAGTGGTACTGCAGGTCCAAATGCGGGCAAACCCGTGTCCATGGCATATGTTCGCGCCGATTTAGCCGCCATTGGTACCGAGCTTTTTGCTGATGTACGTGGTAAAAAGCTACCGATGACGGTTGAGAAAATGCCATTTGTGCCACAGCGCTATTATCGTGGCTAGTCAGCAGCGGTGAAACGGTATATAAATAGTAAACCTCTCTAATTTGAGAGGTTTTTTTGTAAAAGAATAAATTATCAATGGTTAGTTTATCACGACAGTAATTTGAACTATCTATTATTGCGCCACGTAAACTAAACTTAAAATAGAACTTGTCATTAGGATGTTGGTATGAGTAGGTTAGTATCTCTGATGTTGTTATGCTTATTATCATTTGGCGCGAATGCCGTTGATATCAAGCCCTACATCGTTAATGGCTCGACGGCAAACATCTCTAATTTTCCCTCCTTTGCCAGTCTTTTTTATCGCAATGGTAATAGCTATAGCACCTCAGCCTACTGCGGTGCGACTATGATTAACTCGCAATATGTATTGACGGCCGCGCACTGCATTTATAATGACAACAACCTCATGCTCTATACGGTGGTAGCGCCCCAACTCGAAGACGAAAGCAACTTCCTTTCCAATCAGCAAGCCAAAGCGCAGGCTTTTTACTACCCAGACAATTATGTTAATTCTGAGCTAGAGCGGTGGCCAAACGATATCGCCATCATCAAACTAGAAACGCCTCTGGTCATTTCGAATTACTCTTACCTCATTAACACCACGGTGAATAATTCTTTCGCGACCAACGATGATTATAAAGCCGTTGGCCATGGCTACACTGAGGAAGGCGTAGAGGGTGGCACACAACTGCTGCAAACCTCTCTTACTTACGTTGACACTGCCACTTGTCAAAGTGTGTTTGGCAGTCAGATTTCATCAAGCCAACTCTGTTTTGACGGAGCACTAGGTAGCACCTACAAAAATGCGACCTGCAGTGGAGATTCGGGGGGCCCTGTCTATTGGTATAGCGGGGGGCAATACATCCAAATCGGTATCACCAGTTTTGGCCCCGCCACCTGTGGAGACAGCAGTATAAATGTCACCTCGGTGTTTACCGATGTGTATGATTACCAAAGTTGGATATCGCGTGTTGTCAACGGCTTAGAAACGCCTAAAGCTTATGTAGAGGTGCGTGATGGTACACGCGTACTGATCAATAATGATACTGGTGGCGCTCAATCGTCGGTTGCTCAATCTGGTGGCGGTGGTGGCTCTCTACCTACGTCGACGCTGGTGGTGCTAGTGCTTATTGCGTACCAGCGTTTTCGCTATCGTTTGCACGTTAGTATGTAATTCATCACTCTTCTTACAAATGAGAATGTCAGCTTAAATTCATGAAATTTATCTATGTTTTCGCTAATTTGCTACGAAAAGCGCTAATCAACCTGTTGACTATTCCTCACTAAACGATAGGTTTAACCCGAAGTTTCTTTTCGCAGGGTTAACGTTATGGCTAGCAATGACATCTACAAAGTCACACTCATTTCTGATGTGAGTATGCAATCTAAATTATTAAAAGATTCATTGGAAAAAGGGCTTAATTTACATGTAAGTATCGTGACAGCAGATTCGCTGCAAAATAGCGTATCAGGAGACTCAGTGTTAGGCGACTTAGTGCTTATCGATTATCACTATCTTGATGAGAGCAAGTTTGAGAGTTACAACTTCGCCAAAGGGCAAAGCCAATCTTCGGTTAAGGAGATCGTGTTTAATTGCCCAGCTGACGCACCATCAAGTGAGTTGTTTAAGTGGCGCAATTTGGTTGGGGTGTTTTATCTCGATGATGAATTGCCTCTGCTGCTTAAGGGCATGGAAAAAGTCATGCAAGACGAGATGTGGCTGTCACGCAAGGTTGCCCAAGATTATATCGAACATTTCCGCTGCGCAAATACAGTGACGACGTCGAAAGCCTATGCCAACCTCACTAAGCGCGAGAAGGAAATTATGCGTTTGTTAGGCCATGGTGCGTCTAACATTGAAATTGCTGATGAATTGTTTGTCAGTGAAAACACCGTCAAAACCCACCTCCACAATATCTTCAAGAAAATTAACGCGAAAAATCGTTTGCAAGCCTTGCTGTGGGCGAACAACAATATTTCACTTGAAGAGCGCGCCTAACCGTCGCGATAGCTCACATCGCTAACAAGGTCTGGTATTTTGCCAGATCTTGTTATTCACTCAGCGATCAGAAAATGCAGTGTTTGGCGTAGCTGGTTGCTTCGTTACTGCTCCAGTCGCCTTTAGGTTTGTCTTCCAAACTATTGCACCACGGCTCACTACCAACCGCATCTAACAAAACACAATGTTTAGCATAATCCATTGCTCCCTGAGCACTCCATTCACTCTTGGTGGTATCTGCCATTTTATCGCACCAAGCTTGTGTACCGATCTCATCTTGACATGCGCTGAGTAGCACAAGTGCGCTAAGTGACCATAGCGTTTTCATCATTGTCGTATTCCTAAAGTGGTTTGGTTCAACTATACCAATATTTGATAAAAAGTCTGTTTGGCGGGGGTAAAAATGGCTATTTTACTTGCTGATGAATTTGTCACTTGGTGATAGGGATCACTGAGTAAAAGAGAGTTTATCAGTGTAAAAAGATCCATTTCACATTCTTGTTATTGACCGCTCGCATATTTGGAGTCAGCCATTATTATTTCATCGAAACGTTTCGATGAGTTGTTTCCTACGAATAAAAAGTACTTTTTGAAGCGCTCATGGTTAAACAAACGTCTATTTTTTAAGGTCGATGAGATGAAAAAACACACCCTACTAAATTCAGAGCTGTCCTATTTGGTGGCCACTCTGGGTCACACCGATGAAATCACGATCTGTGATGCAGGTTTACCGATCCCTGAACAGGTTCAGCGCATTGACTTAGCATTAACTCACGGGGTGCCTTCATTTCTTGAAACGGTAAGAGTGATTCTGTCTGAGTCACAGATAGAGGGAGTGATCATCGCACAAGAGTTTAAAACGGTCAGCCCGACTCATCACGATGCGCTGATTCGAGAACTTGCGCTAGAGAGTGAGTCAATCGGTAAAGAGATCGCGATTCATTACGTTTCTCACGACGAATTTAAACATCGCAGTGCGCAAAGCCGAGCCATTGTCCGCACCGGTGAATGCACGCCGTATGCGAACGTTATATTTCAAGCTGGCGTTGTTTTCTAAACGAAGCAACAGGAAGGAAGCATTATGACTCAAGCCATATTACAACTAAGTGAGATTGAGAAAGCTTTTCCCGGTGTTAAGGCGCTAGATAAAGCGAGCCTGAATGTTTACCCAGGCCGTGTCATGGCGCTGATGGGCGAAAATGGTGCAGGTAAGTCGACCTTAATGAAAGTGTTGACGGGCATTTATACTCTAGATGCAGGCTCGATCCACTACCTAAGTGAACCTGCGGCGTTTAAAGGTCCGCGTGACTCGCAGCAAGCGGGCATCAGTATTATCCATCAGGAACTGAACCTAATTCCCGAGTTGACCATCGCCGAGAACATTTTCTTAGGCCGTGAATTCACCAATGCATTTGGTGGGATTCAGTGGCAAAAAATGCACGCAGAAGCCGATAAGTTGCTCGCTAGGCTGAACGTGAAACACAGTTCAAAAACCCTGTTAGGTGACTTGAGCTTGGGCGAACAGCAGATGGTCGAAATTGCCAAAGCGCTGTCGTTCAAGTCAAAAGTGATCATCATGGATGAGCCTACGGACGCACTGACAGACACTGAAACAGAGTCTTTGTTTAACGTTATTCACGAGTTGCGCGCGCAGGGGTGTGGCATTGTTTACATCTCGCACCGATTAAAAGAAATATTCCAAATTTGCGATGACATCACTGTGCTGCGCGATGGCAAGTTCATTGGTCAATGCCTTGTCAGTGACACTGATGAAGATGGCCTGATTGAGATGATGGTGGGGCGTAAACTTGATGAGCAGTACCCACGCATTGATGTGCGCCATGGCGATACGTGTCTTGAAGTGGTTGGCCTGACTGGGTCGGGTGTTCATGATGTGAGTTTCACTCTCAAACGTGGTGAGATCTTGGGTGTGTCAGGCTTGATGGGCGCAGGACGTACTGAACTGATGAAAGTGATTTACGGCGCACTGCCAAGTGAGCGAGGTGTGATTAACCTCGACAATAAAACCATTAACCCTATCTCTCCTCAAGATGGATTAGCCAACGGCATCGCCTATATTTCGGAAGACCGCAAAGGTGAAGGTCTGGTGCTTGGCTTGTCGGTTAAAGACAACATGTCGCTATGCGCTTTAGACAAGCTGACCAAGGGTGGCCGAATTCAGCATGATCAAGAAGCGATCGCGGTCGAAGACTTCATTAAGCTGTTTAATATCAAAACGCCAACTCGTGAGCAGATCATCGGTAACTTGTCGGGGGGTAACCAACAAAAAGTTGCGATCGCGAAAGGTTTGATGACCAAACCCAAAGTGTTGATTTTAGATGAGCCAACGCGCGGTGTTGATGTTGGAGCGAAGAAAGAAATCTATCAATTGATCAATAAATTTAAAGCCGATGGCATGAGCATTATTCTGGTTTCATCGGAAATGCCTGAAGTGCTAGGTATGAGTGACCGCATCATGGTGATGCATGAAGGTCGAATCAGTGGTGTATTTGACGCCAAAGACGCGGATCAAGAAACACTTCTTGCTTGTGCCGTAGGAAAAAAAATTAACGAGGAAGCAGCATGAGTATCGATACCATGAGCAAATCAAGCCCAACCCACAACAAAAAGCTGCTTAGTAAAGAGTGGCTAATTGAGCAAAAGTCGTTGATTGCGTTACTTTTGTTAATTGCTGTTGTCTCATTTTTGAACCCCAATTTTTTTACGCTCGATAATATCCTCAACATTTTGCGTCAGACATCGGTCAACGCGATCATTGCGGTGGGGATGACATTGGTCATTTTAACCGCTGGTATTGATTTAAGTGTCGGCTCGGTGCTGGCATTGTGTGGCGCTTTTGCCGCGAGTTTGATCGGGCTTGAAGTACCAGTGTTGATAGCGGTGCCGACCGCGCTGATTGCCGGTGCTGCTCTTGGTGCCATCAGCGGTATCATAATTGCCAAAGGCAAAGTGCAAGCTTTCATTGCTACGTTAGTGACCATGACCCTGCTACGCGGTGTGACTATGGTCTACACTGATGGTCGACCTATTTCAACAGGCTTTACTGACACGGCTGACGCGTTCGCCTGGTTCGGTACTGGTTATGCGTTAGGTATTCCCGTTCCTGTCTGGATGATGGTGATTGTGTTTGCTGCGGTTTGGTATTTACTCAATCACACCCGTTTTGGCCGTTACGTCTATGCGTTAGGCGGTAACGAATCGGCAACGCGTCTATCGGGCATCAATGTGGATCGTGTCAAAATTGGTGTCTACGCAATCTGTGGTTTATTAGCGGCACTTGCGGGCATCATTGTGACTTCACGTCTGTCTTCAGCGCAACCAACGGCTGGTATGGGCTATGAGCTTGATGCTATCGCTGCGGTGGTACTTGGCGGTACCAGTTTGATGGGGGGTAAGGGTCGCATTATGGGAACCTTGATCGGTGCATTGATTATTGGTTTCCTCAACAATGCCCTGAACCTACTCGATGTTTCCTCCTACTTCCAAATGATCGCAAAAGCAGTGGTTATCTTACTGGCGGTATTGGTAGACAACAAAAACAAGTAAAACATAACAAAACTAAAACGGGTCAAGTGAGGTTGCTTGACCCACCCTACACAAGACACAAGGACTGAGAAAATGAAAAAACTCGCAACTCTTATCTCTGCGGCACTACTTTCTTCAACCGTTTCTGTTTCGGCGCAAGCGCAAGATACGATGGCTATCGTACTGTCAACGCTAAACAACCCATTTTTTGTCACGATGAAAGATGGTGCAGAGGCGAAAGCGAAAGAACTTGGTTATGAGCTTATTGTACTTGATTCACAAAATGATCCGAGCAAAGAACTTTCGAACATCGAAGATCTGACAGTTCGTGGTGTGAAAGCCATTTTGATTAACCCAACAGATTCTGACGCTGTGTCTAATGCGATTCGTATGGCAAACCGCTCAAACATCCCTGTACTGACTTTAGACCGTGGTGCCAGCCGTGGTGAAGTTGTCAGTCATATCGCATCTGACAACGTGGTTGGTGGCGAAATGGCGGGTAACTACATTGTTGAAAAAGTCGGCATGAAAGCGAAAGTCATTCAACTGGAAGGTATCGCAGGAACCTCAGCGGCACGTGAGCGTGGTGAAGGTTTCATGAACGCGGTTAAAGGCAGCGAGATGGATGTGCTAGCCAGCCAACCTGCTGATTTTGACCGTACCAAAGGTCTTAACGTGATGGAAAACCTACTGGCGGCCAACCCAGATGTCCAAGCAGTCTTCGCACAAAACGATGAGATGGCATTGGGCGCACTGCGCGCAGTACAAGCGTCGGGCAAAGATGTGATGATTGTTGGCTTTGATGGTACCGACGACGGTATTGCAGCCGTTAAACGTGGCAAATTATCAGCGACCATTGCTCAGCAACCAGACCTGATTGGTGCGCTAGGCATTGAAACGGCTGACCAAGTGCTTAAAGGCATGGCAGTAGAAGAGTACATCCCAGTACCTCTTAAAGTGATTACTGAGTAAGCCATAATTTGTCCTCCTTGCCGTTTTAATTTGTGATTTCGGTAAGGAGGGCCAATAGCCATGTGTTTTGTCGCAGAGCACATCACTATTTCTCCTGTTCACATCTATTGGGCTCAATCGAGCCGAGGACAACCTTATGAATAAGTTAGTGGTTTTAGGTAGTGTTAACGCTGACCATGTTCTGCAAGTGCCTTCTTTCCCTCGCCCAGGCGAGACGTTGCATGGTCGTAACTATCAAGTTATTCCGGGTGGTAAAGGTGCCAATCAAGCAGTTGCGGCGGCGCGATTAAACGCCGATGCCGGTTTTATTGCCTGTGTGGGTGATGACGCGTTTGGCATCAACATTCGTGAAAATTTCAAAATGGATAACATCAATATCGCCGGTGTGAAAATGGTGCCCAATTGCCCAACAGGGATTGCGATGATCCAGGTATCAGATAGCGGTGAAAACAGCATTTGCATTTCAGCAGAAGCGAACGCCAAGCTGACGGCTGAGACTCTTGAGCCTGACTTAGAGTCGATTCGCCAAGCCAAGTACTTGTTGATGCAGCTTGAAACGCCGATGTGTGGCATTGAAAAGGCCGCACAAGTGGCAAAGCAAGCGCGTACCAACGTGATTCTAAACCCAGCACCCGCGCACACGTTGTCTGATACACTTCTCGCTTGCGTAGATGTGATTACGCCCAATGAAACCGAAGCCGAAGTGCTAACGGGGATCACGGTCAGTGACAATGACAGTGCGCAACAAGCGGCGAATGCACTGCATCAAAAAGGCATTGAAATCGTGATGATTACGCTTGGCGCGAAAGGGGTGTGGCTTAGCCAGAACGGTCGTGGTCAATTGATTGAAGGTTTTAAGGTCGATGTGACAGACACCACCGCAGCGGGCGATACTTTTAATGGGGCATTGGTCACTGGTTTACTTGAGGATTTGCCTTTAGAATCAGCAATTAAGTTTGCTCATGCTGCCGCGGCTATCTCGGTGACGCGTTTTGGGGCTCAAACCTCAATCCCATCACGTCAAGAAGTCGATGCGTTTTTAGCTGAGCACAGTTAACTGACAGCACATATGCGGAGTAAGTAACATGGCGACAATGAAAGATATTGCGAGACTGGCGCAAGTCTCGACCTCTACGGTGAGCCATGTCATCAATAAATCTCGTTTTGTCAGTGAAGAGATTTCTCAGCGAGTAAACCAAGCGGCTCAGGAGCTAAACTATCGTCCTTCAGCGTTGGCGCGCAGCTTAAAAGTGAATCGTACCAAAACGATTGGTATGTTGGTGACCACTTCAACCAACCCATTTTTTGGCGAAGTGGTCAAAGGGGTTGAACGTAGTTGTTATCAGCAAGGTTACAATCTTATTCTGTGCAATACCGAAGGTGATAACCTTCGGATGCGTGAGTCAATCAACACCTTGCTACAAAAGCGGGTCGATGGATTGATTTTGATGTGTTCCTCGCTTGAGGGCGAACGTATCGAAGTGTTTGAACAATACCCTGACATCCCTGTGGTGGTGATGGATTGGGGACCAATGTTGTTTACCAGTGACAAAATTCAAGATAACTCGTTGCGTGGTGGTTATTTGGCCGCCAAACACTTGATTGATAACGGCCACACAGATATTGGCTGTATTACTGGGCCGTTGGTCAAGCATCAGGCTCAAATGCGCTACGAGGGTTACAAACGCGCGTTAAATGAGGTCGGACTAAACTTCAATTCAGATTGGATCATTGAATCTGATTTTGAATGTGAAGGTGGCTACGAAGCGTTCAATAAAATGTATCAAAATGGACCGTTACCGAGCGCTGTCTTCGTTTGTAACGACATGATGGCACTGGGTGTTATCAACGCGGCCAATGAGAAAGGGGTTGCTATCCCGGAACAGCTTTCGATTATTGGTTATGATGATATCCATATTGCCAAATTTATGACTCCCTCACTCACCACCATTCACCAACCTAAGTATCGCCTCGGTAAAGCGGCAGTTGAAGCGGTGTTAAAAAAGCTGGCGGATGCGCTGTGTGAAGCACAGATTGTTCAATTAGAACCGACCTTAGTTGAGCGCTCGACCGTCAAGCGTTTGAACACTGCAAACGGCGCGAAATAGACCGCCACCCTCTATCACTTATTCATCGTCTAAGTCAGTTGGCAGGGTGCGCGGTAAAGTAAAGGTAAAGTGAACCCCGTTGTTTGGCTGTGAATCAAAGTGCAATTGCCCTTTCAGTTTTTTATGTACCAAATTGAACACCAAATTCAATCCTAATCCTGAACCGCCCATGCCTCGTTTACTGGTATAAAAAGGTTCAAAAATCTTTTGATGTAGTGATGCGTCAACGCCAGCGCCATTGTCACGGTATTCGACGATAACGTCTTCATCTTGCTGTCTTAGTTCAATTACAATCTTGGGTTCGTTTTGGTGTTCAAACGCATGATTAATGCTGTTCATGATTAGGTTCGAAATCACCTGAGTTAGTACGCCCGACAAGCTACTCATGGTTATTGACGTATCGCCCTCAATACGCGGTATGACGGGCACTTTGCGTGTCTCTGGGTGAAGGCTAGCCAACAGTGCGTCGAGAACTTGATAGACGTTAAAATTGCTGCGACTTTCAGACACTTGATCAACCGCGGTTTGCTTAAAGTCGCGTACCAGTTTTGCGGCGCGATTGAGGTTGTGCTCTAACATCGAATGGCTTTCACTCAGTGTTGCCATTAACGATTCAAATTGATCACTGGTCAGCGTTTGTGTAGCAAAAGCGTGTTTCGCTTGATTGACGGTCTCTTGAATCACTGAGGTGGCGGTCACCGCGATGCCGAGAGGGGTGTTGACCTCATGGGCAACGCCTGCGACTAAGCCTCCGAGGGCGGCGAGCTTTTCAGATTCGATCAGTTTGTCTTGGGTGCGCTGCAGTTGTTCCATACTCTGTTTAAGATCCAATGTCCGTACCGCCACCGTATGTTCGAGTGATTGATTGAATTGCTCTAGCTCGATTTGGGTTAGCTTAAGCTCAGTAATATTGAGCGCGGTACCGCGAAAGCCGATGAAATGGCTGTCGTCAAAACGGGCCTTGGCTTGAAATAACAGGTAGTGCGTGATGCTGTGCAGGGTCAAACTCACTTCACAACGACTAAAGTCACCTTGGCGCGCTAAATATTGCAGTAATGCTTCACAATCAACGAGGGCAGGGATCGATCTCAGTTGTGGCTTGGTGTCGGGCTGAACTTCTAGCGCTTCTTGCATGCTTTCAGAGCAGTAAACTAACTCACCTAACGCATTGGTTTCCCACAACCAATCGGAAGAGATGTGGGCGAACTCATGGAACCTCTCTCGTTCTTGCTTAATGCTGTTATAAAGCAGTGTGACATTTTGTGTGATTTTGTTGGTCTCATCTCCAAGCCAATCAAGTTCATCCTGCTTCTCGGTTATCCAGGCATGATGCTCAAGGGTTAAAGGCTCCTTAGGGTGACGAGGGTTGTATTTTCTTAGGTATTGAGCGATAGCAAAAATTCGTTGGTTGACGCTTTTGTGAAAGACCATAAGCACCAGATAACAGACAAGCAGTGTTTTGGCTGCGTTTAAAAACAGAGTGTAAATTGCCTGCGTGATAAGGTAGTCGTATATTTCCTTCGCGTCGGTTTGAATAAAAATAGTTCCGATTGACTCGACGAGAGAAGAGTTGGGGTGGTGATAGAGTAGGCTATATTGTTGTGTAATCGCATGTTCAGTAACGGATTGGCCTGACTCGAATTGGTAATCATCACTGGTGACACGTAAATAGTCGAGTTTCGGTAGATTGACTAAACCATCGAGTTCTTGTTGTAGCGTGACAAGATCAAAATTCCACAGTGCAGAGGCTATCAAGGGGGCGTGAATATCGCGTACTTCCAGTTGCCGTTGTTCGACGGCACCGAACTCATGAGTATAGTCCCACGAAAGTTGTAATAACGTAGTAAAGACAGTGATGGCGCCACTGAGCAAAACCATGATTAAGATAATACGCCGCCCTATGCGGCTATAGAGTGGATTATCATGGCAATCTTCAATGTCTTTGCTGCGGCTCATAAATTTCCTCGTTTTTATCAGTATAGTCATTAAACAAATATTGAGTGCGCTCAGAGTTGGAGAGTTACGCTAAGCCAACTACACTCAATTCATACCTTAGTGGGAGCGGTGCGATGCGTTGGATCTGGATATGGCTGTTATTTGCGTCACCGGTTTGGGCGACAAAAGTACTTTTAATAGAAAGCTATCACTCGGAGTACCCGTGGGACGCTAGCTATGTTCAAGGGTTGACCGAAACCCTTGAACCAGGTGTGGAGCTGATGACCTATCAAATGGACACCAAACGGCTTCCTGTAGAAAAACACCAAGCTCAAGCTGACAAAGCCTTTGCGGTCTACCAACAGTACCAGCCAGAGATTGTGATTTTGGGCGATGACAACGCATTGAATTACCTATTGCCGAAGTTGTATCAACAACCTATCTCTATTGTTTTTCTTGGGATTAATGCCAACCCGCGAGCGTTATTGACGCAATATCGCGGTCAAGCGAAGGTGACGGGAGTATTAGAGCGACCATCGTTTGTCAAATCTCTGGGTGAACTTCGCCGCCTATTTGCTAGTGAGTCGTTTGCGGTTCGAATTTTGTTTGATTCTGGTGTGACGTCGAAGATTGCTAAAGACTATATAGAAAAGCAGTACCGTTTAATTAAAAACAATCTGGGGATTGACGTTGATATTGAAGCGATAGAAACGATGGCACAATGGCAGCAGCAAGTCCTTAATGCAAAACAAGCAGGTTTCAGTGTCATTATTGTCGGCTTGTATCAAACACTCGTCGATGAAGAGGGCAATAATGTGGCTGCTACAGAGGTCATCTCATGGACGAACCGCCATTCACCGTTACCGATTTTTGCTTTCTGGGATTTTGCAGTAGGAGAGAATAAAGCGGCTGGTGGTGTGGTTTTATTTGGGCGTAGTCAGGGTGTACGCGCCGCTAATCTTGTCAATGAGATCATTCAAACCGGGCACGAACCGATTATTCCTATCGTGACGGATAATCAAGGGCAAGCGATCTATTCGCGCAAAGAATTCCAGCGATGGGGATTGAATATGCCTTACCATTGGCAAGCGATTGAGTAGTTTGCGGGTAATTTGATTGAAGAAAAGCAGAACTTTGAAGTAACGCGGTCTATTCGATTTACAAACTTTTGCTTTACAGTTAAAAAGAACAAAAGTATCAGCGACTATTGACGATAATATGTTGTGATCAAACTAAGAAAGAAGAATTATGAGCGGATCAAGTAGTACGATATTGACGGAGAGTGGTACCAATGAGCTAGAAATCATTGAGTTTCACCTAGTGAAAGAGCTTGCTGATGGAAGCAAAAAAACCTGTTATTACGGAATAAATGTCGCCAAGGTACGTGAAGTCATTCAGGTCCCTGAAACGACAGATTATCCGAATGCGCAGCCACATATGGTGGGGGTTTTTTCTTCGCGAGATGTCTTAACGCCTTTAGTCGATTTGGCAGGTTGGCTTGACGTTCCGACCAACAAAGACTTAAAGCGTAAGTTTGTGATCGTGACCGATTTTAACAACATGACCAACGGTTTTCTTATCGATAGCATAAGCCGTATTCACCGTATCTCGTGGAACGATGTTGAATCGCCAAGCCAATTCTTAGAAGCGGGTGAGCAAGATTGTGTTGTCGCCGTTGTCCGTAAAGATGGCAACCTGATCATGATTCTGGATTTCGAGAAGATCATTGCCGACATCAACCCAGAATTGAGTATGGAAAAATACGATGTGACCGTCGACAAATCAGTAGATCTGAATCAGCGTATGATCACTAAACGTAACGCGAAGACGGTAATGGTGGTTGATGACTCAGCATTCATTCGTTCAATGATCCAAGACACTTTAAGTTCTGCAGGTTACAACGTTATCGCGTGTAAAGATGGTGGTGAAGCACACGACAAATTGATGAGCCTTATTGAAGTGGCAAAAGAAGAGAATATGCCAATCAGTGAGTTTATTGACGGTGTGGTTACGGACGTTGAGATGCCACGCATGGATGGTATGCACTTAGTGAAACGTCTGCGTGAAAGTGACGCTTATTCGGTAATGCCTATCGTCATGTTTTCATCATTGATGAGTGAAGATAACCGTACCAAAGCCTTAGCGTTGGGTGCTAACGATACGATTACCAAACCAGAGATTGGCCGAATGGTAACCTTAATGGATAAGTACATCTTTGCTAAAAACGAATAAATTTGTTTCCACCATAAAAAAAGGATACGCACTGCGTATCCTTTTTTGTTTGTCTATGCTTGAAGCTTAAGCTTCAGTAGTGCGACGACCATGACCACGTTCGCCACGGAAGTTGCCACGGTTGTCACCGCCGCGGTTACGGTCGAAACGACGTTCACCATCGCGACCAGCGCCACCTTCACGTTTACCGCGGTAACCACCTTCACTACGACCACCTTCACGGCCGCCACTACGGAAACCACTTTCACGACGGCCACGAGGCTCGCGGAAATCATCAAAGTCACAGACAACAGCGTCGACTTGCTTTTGACGAATACGTAGTTTGCGCAGTTTACCTGCAGTTTCAGAAGACATTGCTTTTGGTAGCTGAACGTAAGTTTCACCTTGTGCAAGTTTAATTGCACCGATAGAACCTTTAGTTAGACCAAGTTCGTTCGCTAGTGCGCCAACGATATCTTTAACTTGAACGCCTTGCTCGCGACCAACTTGCAACTGGTAAGTATCCCAGTCTTGGTTGTTGGTGCTACGACCACCTTCACGACGGCCACCTTCACGACCATCACGACCAGTTTCACGACGGTCTTTGCGACGTAGCTTATCACGCTCAATGGCTTCAATCATTGGGTCTTCGCCAACATAGAATAGTGGGCGCTTACCTTGCTGACGTTTAAGTAGAATCGCAGCGAGTGTCGCGGCGTCTAGCTCTAGAGACTCTTGCAGTTTTTCAACCAGCGTAGAGAATTTCTCTAATGCTTTGTGTTCTTTTTCAGTTTCTAGCTCAGCACCAAGTTTAGCTAAGCGTGACTCTGCCACTTTGTCACGGTGTGGAAGTTGAATCTCTTCCATTGATGACTTAGTTACACGTTCGATAGTACGAAGCATACGCAGTTGGTTAGGACGAACCAAAAGGATCGCTTTACCTTTACGTCCTGCACGACCAGTACGGCCGATACGGTGGATGTAAGACTCAACATCGAATGGAATATCGTAGTTAAATACGTGTGTAATACGTGCAACATCAAGACCACGAGCAACAACGTCAGTCGCGACTAAGATGTCGATAACACCTTGTTTGATGTGATCAACAGTGCGCTCACGCAGTGATTGTGGAATGTCACCGTGCAGTGCTGATGCTTTAAAGCCACGTGCAGATAGCCAATCAGCTAGGCGCTCGGTATCTTGGCGAGTACGTACGAATACGATTGACGCGTCAGTCTCTTCAGTTTCTAGCAGACGTGACATTGCTTCGTCTTTCTCTACGCCTTTTACAACCCAAAATTGCTGTATAACTTTATCTACCGTGTGGTTTTTACCCGCCACGTCGACAGTCTCAGGGTCACGCAAAAAGCGCTCAACAATCTTTTTCAGCATTGGAGGCATAGTTGCAGAGAATAAAACGCGCTGTGCAGAAGCTGGAGAGTGCTCCATGATAGCAGTTACGTCATCAACGAAACCCATGTTAAGCATTTCGTCTGCTTCATCTAGAACGAAAGTATTCACTTCATCTAGGTGCAGGCGGTCACGGTTAATAAGGTCTTGAACACGGCCAGGGGTACCAACAATAATTTGCGCACCATTCTTTAGTGCACGCATTTGATCAACGATTGATGCACCACCGTAAATCTCAAGAACTTTAAGTCCTGAGATGTTTCGGCCAAGGTTCTTGATTTCTGCCGCAACTTGAATCGCAAGCTCACGAGTCGGAGCAAGAACGATAGCTTGTGGCTTACGCTGATTAAAGTCGATTTTGTTTAATAGCGGAAGAGAGAAGGCAGCAGTTTTACCTGTACCTGTTTGTGCTTTACCTAGTGCATCTTTACCAGCCAATAGATGCGGAATTGCGGCCGCTTGAATTGGTGTTGGTGAAACAAAGCCCATATCATTAAGAGCGGAAAGGAGAGAATCGTTAAGCGCTAAATCGCTAAACTGAATTACAGAATCTGTCATTGGGATCCTACTATATCTATGTCAACAAAAGGTCCCACGAGCTCTACCAATTCCAATACCAATCCAGTTAAGAGCTGATTCCGTTCAGATGCGGAAAAGTCGTAAATCGCATCAAGCCACTAGGGACGTAATTAAGGGTGCGGATTATTCCTTAAATACATAAAAAAAGCCAGAAAAAATTGAAATTCATCACAATTCTTCTTTGAATTGAGCTGTTCTGTTCACATTTTCGTCACCAAATCGTGCCATGTGGTTAAATAATCAGCATGTTAATTTGGTTGTTAAGCGATTGAATTGCCCGCCAATCACCAGATTGTGATACTTGCGCGCTAGCGAGCCCATAGTCGCGATGATATAGTGTGCGAAATTTTTTGGTTAGATACTGACTCGGATAAAACAAGATAGATGTTTCAAGATAACCCTCTACTGGCTCAACTTAAGCAGCAAATTCAAGAAACGCTTCCTAAAAAAGAAGGCACGATCAAAGCGACAGAGAAAGGCTTTGGTTTTCTCGAAGTGGACAACAAAAAAAGCTTCTTTATTCCGCCTCCCTACATGAAGAAATGTATGCATGGCGATAAAGTCCAAGCGATTATCCGCACTGAAAATGAGCGAGAAGTTGCTGAGCCAGAAACATTGTTAGAGCAAGGCCTAAATCGTTTTATCGGTCGTGTGAAGCTGTTGAAAGGTAAGCTCAATGTTTCGCCTGATCATCCGCAATTGAAAAAGTTGTCGCTAAAAGCAAAAACGCGCAAAGGCATCAAGAGTGATGATCTTAAAGAGGGAGACTGGGTTGTCGCACATCTTATTCGTCACCCGCTGAAAGGTGACGATGGCTTCTTTGTCGAAATTTCACAAAAGATTACTGACGCTGACGACAAAATTGCGCCTTGGTGGGTGACGTTAGCGCAGAACGACTTACCGAACAGTGAACCTGCTGGGATTGAAAATTGGCAAATTATCGATGACCCTGATCTGCAACGTATTGACCTGACTGATATTCCTTTTGTTACCATTGATGGTGAGTCAACCAAGGATATGGATGACGCGTTGTATGTGAAAAAAACGCAGTCAGGTGATTTCGAACTGACGATTGCGATTGCGGATCCAACCGCTTATATCACTCCTGATAGCGAAATGGACAAAGTTGCGCGTGAACGTGGCTTTACGATTTATCTGCCGGGGCGCAATATTCCAATGTTGCCCCGTGACCTTGCCGATGAGTTGTGTTCATTAATGCAAGATCAAGTTCGTCCGGCGCTTTGCTGTACGGTCACCATTGATAAACAAGGCGTGATTGGCGACGACATTCAATTCTTTGCCGCGAACGTTAAATCGCATGCTCGCCTTGCTTATGATCATGTTTCAGATTGGCTCGAGCATGGCGAGTCACCGCAGTGGCAGCCGAGTGAAGAGATTGCGCAAATCGTCCGTGATTTGTATGACTTCTCGTTGGCACGAGCTAACTGGCGTGAAACGCACGCAGTGGTGTTCCCCGATCGTCCCGATTACCGCTTCGAATTGAGCGAAGATAATGACGTAGTGGCGATTCATGCGGAAACTCGTCGCAGTGCCAACCGTTTGGTCGAAGAGGCGATGATTACCGCCAACATCTGTGCTGGCCGTATTTTACGCAGCGCTTTTAACTCAGGCGTATTCAACACTCATGCAGGCTTCAAACCTGAGAAAATCGCCGAGGTGATCAGTTTCATCAACCCAGAAGGTGAGTTGCCTTTTACTGCTGATTCAGTTGCAACACTTGAAGGATTTGCCGAGCTGCGCCGTTGGTTGACTCAACAAGAAACCAGCTACCTTGATAACCGTATTCGTAAGTTCCAAAGCTACAGTGAAATTGGTAATCAGCCATTACCTCATTATGCGATGGGCCTTGATATTTACGCGACTTGGACATCACCGATCCGCAAATATGGCGATATGATCAACCATCGTATGCTTAAGGCACATATTTTGGGTAAAGCTCCAGTGCAAACGGCAGATGACAGTGTGGGAGAAGAGCTCGCGTTGCATCGTAAGCATCATAAAATGGCGGAACGTAATGTTGGTGATTGGCTTTACGCTCGTACATTGGCTGACGAGCCGAGCAAGCAAACTAAGTTTAACGGTGAGATCTTTGATATTAACCGTGCAGGTATGCGAATCCGTCTGGTGGAAAATGGCGCTGCAGCTTTTGTTCCGGGCACGTTGATTCTTGCAAACAAAGAACGTCTCGAGTGCAATAGCGATAATGGTACGGTCTCAATCGATAAAGAAGTCGTCTATCGCCTTGGCGATGTGGTTGAAGTGGTGTTGACCGATGTTAACCAAGAAAACCGCAGTTTGGTTGCAAAGCCAACCCAAGTGTTTGATGAAGTAAAGTCTGACGACCAAACTTCAGCGGCGGCGGAATAATCGCTAACGGCACGAACAACAAGGGCGCTCATTGAGCGCCCTTGTCATGTCTGGTGTTAATCTGTCCAAAACATCGCTTTAGGATCTTTGGCTATTTCACGAGTGATAGCGGTCAAATCACTGCTTTGTGCCAGATAGGGGTAGGGCATCCACGCCTCTAGCTCGGTTTCATGAGGCATGAACAGTTGCCATTGATTCAGCTCGCCGTTCCACTCTACTTTCGCGACGGGGTTTGTGTAGTCGCAGTGGCTTGAATCGAGTAGAAAGTGCTGTTTAATAAATACGACACCGTTGTTTAGCACCTCGTAGCAAGCTTTACCAAGTTCGGCGGGCGTGCTTTGGTTGCGCTGCTTACAAATAAGCTGCGCTCTGCTTTCGACCTGTCTTTGTAGCAAACTTACCAGTCCCATAACGTTGTTCTTTCCGCACGTTGCAGTGATCGATATTGACCATATCTTTGTTTAACCATAGTAGATACAAGATCTAAGCATGTCTGTATCGGTTTTCACAAAAATGTCATCAAATCGACTTAACATAACCGCGGTTAACTACATTATCACAACGATTGGGAAAAAATTATGCTTCGTGTTGCGCTCGTTACACTTTTATCGACATCGCTACTCTCGGCGCCATTATGGGCTGAAGAGGTAAATGTGTCTGGTTCAACTTCAGTCGCTCGAGTTATGGATGTCTTAGCCGAACACTATAATCGTACTCAAAGTGATACATATGTAGCGGTGCAAGGTGTAGGTTCAAGCGCAGGGATTACGTTGGTTAAAAAAGGTGTTGCGGATATTGGCATGAGTTCTCGTTATTTGACCGAGAGTGAGCAAGATGAAACGCTGACCGTCACGCCAATTGCCTTTGATGGTTTGGCCGTGATTGTCAATAAGGGTAATCCGATTGAAAATATTACTCGTGAGCAGCTGTTTGATATCTATAAAGGTAAAGTGACCAACTGGAAGCAGTTAGGTGGTAATGATCAATCCATCGCCGTAGTGACTCGCGAAGCCTCTTCTGGGTCGCGTTATAGCTTTGAAAGCTTAATGGGCTTGACCAAAGTGCTTAATGACCGCTTAGTGTCAGACATCAACCCAGAGAATTTAGTGGTGAACAGCAACAGCATGGTTAAAACCATCGTTAACCATAATAAACAAGCGATTGGTTTTGTGTCGACAGGTTCAGTCGACAGGTCAATCAAAGCAATTGAATTTGAAGGCGTCAAAGCAAGCAGTAAGACGATCGCTAACGGCACCTACCAACTATCACGCCCATTTTTAGTGCTGTATAACACTGAAACTCTTGATCAGAACGTGCGCGGCTTTATTGACTACTTACAGAGCGAGAAAACGCGCGCATTAATTGAAGAGTATGGTTATACACCTATTCGTTAGTTAATTGATTAAACCTATAATGAACAAAGCCCAGCATTGACGCTGGGCTTGGTTTTATCATCATTTGTGGGTTATTCGAAATCAACGCCAGCTTCTTGGTGCAAGCGGCGACACGCTTTACCATCGCTGTGGAACAAGTGACAGCGATGGGCCGGAATACCAACCGCAAGTTTATCGCCTGGTTCAACCGCTAAGGTGTCTGGCTGACGATAAATCATGTCAGCGTCAGCGGCATCAATGTGCAAGTAAACTTGTGTCTCGTTGCCAAGTTTCTCAACGATGTTAACGTCACCTTCGATGGTTGCATCGCCTTCGTTCGCAGGCAGCAGATGCTCAGGGCGAACACCTAATGACATACGCTCGCCGCGCGTAACTGTGGTGCCATCGACAGGTATCCAGAATGAGGTCCCGTTTGCTATCTGTACCAACACGCGCTCTTTCTCGACTGCTTCAATGAACACACTCATAAAGTTCATCTTTGGTGAGCCGATAAAGCCTGCGACGAAGCGATTCTGAGGGTAATGGTACAATTCGAGCGGTTTGCCGACCTGAGCAACGAACCCAGCATCTAAAACCACAATTTTGTCTGCCATGGTCATTGCTTCAACCTGATCATGGGTAACGTAGATCATGGTGCAGCCCAGTTTACGTTGAAGTCTGGTGATTTCTGAACGCATCTGGACACGAAGCGCCGCATCAAGGTTTGATAGTGGTTCGTCGAGGAGGAATACGTCTGGTTGAGAAACCAGAGTACGACCGATAGCAACACGCTGACGTTGACCGCCAGATAGTGCCTTTGGCTGGCGCTCAAGAAGGTGGCTCAATTGCAGAACTTCTGCGGCTTGTTCAACACGCTTGTCAATTTCACCCTTACTGGCTTTGGCCAGTTTAAGACCAAACGACATGTTATCGTAAAGGTTTAAGTGCGGGTAAAGCGCATAAGACTGGAACACCATGCCGACACCACGCTTTGACGGCTCGACTTCGTTCATGCGCTCATTACCGATATAAAGATCACCGGATGTGATGTCTTCTAGGCCTGCAATACAACGCAGTAGTGTCGACTTACCACAGCCTGATGGACCGACGAATACAACGAATTCGCCCTCTTGGATCTCTAAATCAATGTTCTTGGAAATCAGTACGTCACCGTAAGCTTTAGATACATTTTTTAACGTGACACTCGCCATTTAGCTCGCCCTCGATCAATTTTTATAATTTACTGCCTATCATTATATGAATTATGGAGCAGGCAATAACAGTAGGAATTTGGTAAGGAATGGATTTAATTTTTCAAAGGGTAAGAAAATATGGGTGATGGAGCTTCTCACACCACCCATCAAGCCAAATTAAGTTTGCTTCCCCCATGTACTCAAGCTTCTCCCCCGAATGAATCAGTAACCTGAATACCTACGTGACTTGAGTACTTTAAGCAAACCCTGCGGCATTGTAACCAGTCACCATTACGTTGTGTTACTGGAAAGGGTTCTTACCATCCACTCTTGGATGTAGCTAGTTTGGAAAAATACGCCGCCTAAGACATCCTCCTAAGCAAAAAAAATGCAGGGGTAGTAGCAGGGGAGGAGCGATTTGAGGGAGTAGACTACATAGGGCGATCTAGCTCAAATATTTCTCTGTGTCTATGGTGCATTTGATCACATTAAGCGATTAATTTGTGATGCCGGTCGCCATCCTATAACGATGGGGATCACGAAAATAGTTCATAATAGCAAGGGCGTAGGGAGTAGGAGGATGAGTCTTTTGTCAGTTTGGCTGAGAATCACTGTTGAAATACGGCGAAACCTCAGGTTGCGCCCTACAACACAAATATAAAAAAGGATATCAACATGAAAAACGCCCTAAGCACAGTGGCACTTGGCACTCTCGTTGCCCTTGGCTCATTTGGTGCAAACGCTGCTATCGAAGAAGGTCAACTTACTATCTGGATTAATGGCGATAAAGGCTACAATGGACTCGCTGAAGTAGGTAAACAATTTGAAGAAGACACAGGCATTAAAGTGACGGTTGCTCACCCTGATGCACTTCAAGACAAGTTCCCACAAACAGCGTCGACTGGTGACGGTCCTGATATTGTGTTCTGGGCTCATGACCGCTTTGGTGGTTACGCAGAAGCAGGCCTGCTAGCTGAAATCAACCCATCGAAAGAACTAAAAGAGGGTATCGTTGACTTCGCTTGGGATGCAGTGAAGTACAACGGCAAGCTCATTGGTTACCCAGTCGCGGTTGAATCGCTATCACTTATCTACAACAAAGATCTTGTGCCAAATCCACCTAAGAGCTGGGAAGACGTCGCGGCGATTGATGCCAAGCTTAAAGCCGATGGCAAGTCTGCGATCATGTGGAACCTGAAAGAACCGTACTTCACATGGCCTTTGATGGCGGCTGACGGTGGTTATGCCTTCAAATATGGCGCAGCAGGCTACGATGTCAAAGATGCGGGTATTGCCACCGAAGGCGTCAAAGATGCAATGAACTTCGTTAAAGGTTTGGTTGATAAAGGCGTGATCTCTTCTGATATGGATTACTCAGTTTCTGAGTCTTCATTCAACCAAGGTAAGACCGCAATGACCATCAATGGTCCATGGGCTTGGGGTAACATCGAGAAGTCTGGTATCAACTATGGTGTGACGACACTGCCTAAATTTAACGGCCAATCTTCTAAGCCATTCGTTGGTGTTCTTACTGCTGGTATCAGCACAGCGTCACCAAATAAAGATCTTGCGGTTGAGTTCCTAGAGAATTACTTACTGACCAATGATGGTCTGCGTAAAGTGAACGACGACAAACCACTTGGCGCCGTTGCTCTAAACTCTTTCCAACGTGAGCTTGATGCCGATACACGCATCGCGGCAACAATGGATAACGCAATGAATGGCGAAATTATGCCAAACATCCCGCAGATGAATGCTTTCTGGGGCAGCGCGAAGAACGCAATCATCAACATCGTTGATGGCCGCCAATCAGTCAACGAAGCACTGGCTGACGCTGATAAACAAATGACTAAATAATTCTTTACCCTTTTAAGGAGGGGGTAACCCCTCCTTCATTTCTCTTTTTATATTATCGCTAGCAGGTTCTCATATGCAGTCAGTTCAAGGTACAGATGTTATGACATCACCCACAACGAGCTTGCCTTCAAGTAAAAGTGTCTTAGTTAAGTGGGGGCTTCTCGGCTCTATCGGTATTCTTAACGGTTACGCGACAATCCTAATGTATTCACGCGGTGAGATGGCCTTTGCCCTTCTTACCGTCATTCTTACTGCTTTGGCACTTTTTATCTTTGGTAGTAAAAAGACCTATGCCCATCGCTATATCTACCCGGGTATTGCGGGGATGATTTTGTTCATCCTATTCCCTTTGGCATACACCATTGGTCTTGCTTTCACAAACTACAGTGCGAAAAACCAACTCTCTTACGAACGAGCACAGACTGTGTTGCTTGATCGAACCTTTCAAAGTGGCAAAAGTTATCCTTTCACTTTGTATAACACCGAGCAAGGTCAACGTATTGCGATTCAAGATGGCGATCAGCTTTTAGCCACTGACGCCTTTGATCTAGCGACCCTTTCGCTCTCTGACCTTGATCTTGCGCCTGTAGACGGTATTGATGGTCAGAAAGAGACAATTAAGACCATCGTTCAAAACCGCCCGACGTTGTCTGAGCTGGATTTGCATTTACCAAACGGCGAAGACATTCGTATGAGTGGTCTACGTAAATTTGCCGCTGTCGTGCCACTGTATACCCTGCAAGACGACGGTGAATCACTCTACAACAACCGTACTCAAGAGATGCTACGTCCTAATATTGATTCGGGCTTTTACCAACCTGTAGATGATAGCGGTCAGTTTGTGGGTGACACTGTCTCGCCCGGCTTTGTGGTTAACATTGGTAGCGATAACTTCGAGCGTGTATGGAAAGATGACGGCATTAAAGAACCGTTTATCAGTATCTTCATTTGGACGATTATCTTTTCGGCGGTGAGTGTGGCACTGACCGTATTCATCGGCCTGATTCTGGCCAGCGTAGTGCAGTGGGAAGCGCTGCAAGGACGTGCTATCTATCGTGTGTTACTGATTCTGCCTTATGCCGTACCAGCGTTCATCTCTATTCTGATCTTTAAAGGTTTATTCAACCAAAGCTTTGGTGAAGTGAATATGGTTTTAGAAGGCCTGTTTGGCATTAGTCCTTCATGGTTCTCTGACCCTATTCTGGCGAAAAGCATGATCCTTATCGTCAATACTTGGCTGGGTTTCCCTTACATGATGATCCTGTGTATGGGGCTATTAAAAGCGATTCCTGATGATCTTTATGAAGCATCAGCGATTGATGGCTCGAACTTTATCTCGAACTTTACCAAGATCACCTTGCCATTGATGATTAAACCGTTAACACCTTTGTTGATTGCGGCCTTTGCTTTTAACTTCAACAACTTTGTTCTTATCCAGTTGCTGACTCAAGGTGGTCCAAACATGATTGGAACCTCAGAGCCTGCAGGCTACACCGACTTGCTTGTGAACTACACCTATCGCATTGCCTTTGAAGGCGCGGGTGGTCAAGACTTTGGTCTCGCAAGTGCAATCGCAACACTTATCTTCCTACTTGTAGGTGCGCTCGCGCTACTCAACCTACGTGTAACGAAAGTCGCTCAGGATTAAGGAAACGAAAATGGCAATGGTACAAGGTAACTCTTTAAAATACCGTGTGTGGGCTACTCATGTCGCTATGTGGGTGTTCCTATCACTGATTATCTTTCCACTACTGATGATTATCGCTATCTCGTTTCGTGAGGGTAACTTCGCTACGGGGAGCATCATCCCGGAAAATCCGTCTCTCGATCACTGGAAATTGGCGCTCGGCTTCTCAATAACCAGCGCTGATGGCACGGTGACGCCACCACCATTTCCGGTACTGACTTGGTTATGGAACTCGATAAAAGTTGCGGGTATCTCATCGATTATGATCGTGTGTTTATCAACCACTTCTGCTTATGCGTTTGCGCGGATGAAGTTCAAGGGTAAAAACACCATCTTAAAAGCGATGATGATTTTTCAAATGTTCCCTGCCGTATTGGCGCTGGTTGCGCTTTACGCTCTGTTTGACAAGTTGGGTCAGTACATTCCGTTCTTGGGGTTAAATACTCATGGTGGACTGATCTTCTCGTACTTAGGCGGTATCGCTCTGCATGTATGGACAATCAAAGGTTACTTCGAAACCATCGATGGTTCACTAGAAGAAGCCGCTGCACTCGATGGTGCAACGCCTTGGCAAGCATTCAGATTGGTTCTACTGCCCCTATCAGTGCCTATCTTGGCGGTCGTCTTCATCCTGTCATTCATTATGGTTGTCGGTGAAGTTCCGGTAGCATCTCTACTGCTTTCTGATGTAGACTCTTATACATTAGCGGTTGGTATGCAGCAGTATTTGTACCCTCAGAACTACTTATGGGGTGACTTTGCAGCAGCAGCAGTGTTGTCTGCACTACCAATTACCGTCGTATTCTTACTTGCGCAGCGTTGGTTGGTCGGAGGATTAACCGCCGGCGGTGTGAAAGGGTAATAATAACGATAAGGGCGACCGCGAGGTCGCCCATTTTGTGTCTCTGCTTAACAATTTTGGTTTGGCCGCTGATCAGTTAAGTAGAGAGCAGACCTGGCGTTACGCATAGCTGGCTGTTAGCAAGATTCCTTACTATTTGACTACTAACAGTTTTTGTAACCAAAACCCGGCTTTGTCCCGGGTTTTTTTATGTCTGCAATTTGTGCTCAACAGAGTAGCAATTCCTTGCTGCAGGGCTAAATAGCGATGCAATTGTCCTGCGACTGACTATTCAATTATTAATGAAAGCGATCTTTATATTTCATTATATTGAGCGTGACATCATTAAAATCCAAGCTTTTAGCTACCTTGGCGACGCTTTGCGGCCCCCGAATAAGCTAAATGTAGAAAAATTACCACAAAATTTTGCGTGTTTAATTTCTCACTATCCCTCTACTATCTTCGCTGTTGTAAAACCCAATGCTATGGACGACATTGGCTGCTTAAGGATGCGCAAATATTCTAATTATTCAATAAGATAGGCAGTAGATACGATGTTAAGAAAAACAGTTGTTGCGGTAGCACTTCTTACCGCATGTTCGATCGCAAACGCAAACCCGTATGTCGGTGGTTCTATTGGTCAAGCTAAATTCGACCACGCCAATGCATCATTAAACTCAGCAATAATGAGTGGTAGCGAAGCACTAGAAATGCAAGACGACTCTAGCTTGGCTGGCAAAATCTATGCAGGTTATCAATTCAACCAGTATTTTGCTCTAGAGGGCGCGATTGGTGGATACGATGCACTGGACGGCGATATTGTAACTGTCGGTGATATGAAGTTTGTAGCGTTTCAGCCTAAAGCTATCTTGCCATTGACTGATCGTTTCAGCCTTTATGCTAAAGCAGGCATCGCTTACTTCAATGCTGAGTTTAAGGTTAGTAATTCAGTCGTTGGCGCGTCAGGCTACACAACAATGTCTGATACCACCATGACAGGTATCTATGGTATTGGCGCTGAATTTGCGCTGACGGATAACCTCCACCTTGAGGCGACATGGGATTACATGAATCCTGAGCTCGAAGTTGTCAAGCTTGCTAGCGCAACGGCGACAATTGATGCAGATATTAACGTCTTCTCTCTAGGTTTAAGCTACCATTTCTAAGCGTTAATGCTGTTGGAGCTCTACCTTTAGGGCTCCTTATGCTATTTTAGCGGGTAGGTTATTCTAACGTGGAGTCGTTGTGAACGATGTTAATCTTAGATATCTTGAGCTACTAATCAAGCATTATCCCTCCAATACCGATTGTGCAGTTGGACTTGACGAACTAGAAACGGCACTGTGCACTTCAAGACGAAATGTCTCAACGGTGATGCGCAAACTGGCGCAACTGGAATGGATTAACTGGCGACCAGCCATTGGTCGCAGTAAAAGCAGCCAACTGACGATCAATAAATCCATGCAACAAGCGCTGACTCAAGTATTAATTCATGAGTTGGAAAAAGCGCATTTTAAATTGATTGCTAAACTTCTCGACCATTATGGTGCGGTGGCAGTGAGGGCGCTCAACATTGCAACGGAAGCGCTCAATCATTCTAACGAAGCCAATAATTCGGTACTTATTTCATCTTATCCTTGGATTAATACGGTTGATCCGGTCGAAACATTTCGGCTCTCAGAACTGCAAGTCGTCAAGAGCGTTTACGATGTACTGATTAAGCAAGATCGCGATGGTCATTTACATCCCGCACTGGCACATACTTGGGAAGTCGACACCAATACCATTACGCTTTGGCTGCGTCCTAATGTCTATCGTCATGATGGCGAGTTGTTAACCGTTGACGATGTGATCTGGAGTCTTGAGCGCTTACGAACTTTCTCAGGTCCAGTACAAGAGCTCGGGCGTTGTATCGACCGTATATCAGCCCTTTCAGATCATTGCGTACAGATCACTCTTCATTATCCGAACTCGTTATTTTTGTATATGTTGTCAATGCCTAACGCTGCGATTGCTTGTCGAGAGACACGCTCATTTGGTGGACGGTACACTTATCATATTGGTACAGGACCATACCGAATAGAGCAGTGGAATGGTGAAAAACTGTGCTTAAAAGCGCACACCGAATATTACTCCACAGGGGCTTTGCTTGAACGTGTGACTCTGTCTCATGACAGTGAGGTGATTGAAAACACCCTCAGTTTTAACCAAGAGGTCGGTGAAATTGAGGTGGAGTCAATCAATGCTTTCTCTTACCTGACTTTTCATCCGCGTAAAGATAGCCAAATCAGTGTCGAGACTTGGCACAAACTGGCTGAAGTGATCCGTGAGCAAAAGTCTGTCTATGATCGCCAGAGCGCGGTGCAAGGGGTAGAGTTTCATCACGATACGGATCAGTTAGTTAGCGCAGGTCCGTTGCCTAAGCTTGAAGGTCGAATTGTGATTGCTGAGCCTATCTGGACCATCCCAAGTTTAATTCGCAACACCAAATGGCTGCATCGATTAATTCGTTCCACTGGTTTGGAGCTAGAGGTGTTCATTGTCGATGACATTAGTCGACCTGAGATGGCGTCTCAGCATGCTGATCTGATGTTGATCGAAGAGATTATTGAGTCGCCAGTTGAGTATGGGATGTATGAATGGTTAAGTGTGGCGACAGGCCTCAGGTTTGCGTTGACACCATCACAAATGGAAGATCACCAAGCAAAAATCCGTGAGGCAGTCGGCAAAGACAAGCCATTGGTCGCGTTGCGAGAAATTGAAAGCGGCTTATACCAGAGTAAAACCTGCGTCGCGCTATTTTGTGGACAAGAAGAGGTAACGAAAGCTCAGCAAGTGCGTGGTGTACAGGTCAGAAAAAGCGGCTATAGCGACTTCTATCAGCTTTGGATTGCAAACAATTCAGCATAACGTCTATAACTCACGACTCGACGGCGCGCAGCCCAAATGCCTAAGTAGTACATACAGGCTTTCTTGCGAGAGTGCGACTTTACGAAATAGGTCGGCAAAAAGGTCATCGCCGCCAAAGCAAGTACGAATATAGTGATTAATCTGTTCGTCAGCGTAGCCTTCGACATACAGAGTCCGTACCCATTGGTATTCGACCGATTTTAGATTCGATAGGGTCGCTTCGGTCAACGTGGTATTGCCAAAAGCCAAGAGATTTTCCTTCAATGACGCGTTTGAGTGTGAGCGGATTTAAGCAAATCTAGATGAAGAAAAAATGACACTGGGTTGGGTTTGATTAAAATCGGAGCGGTATAGCTCCGATTTGGTACCAAGGTCGTTATTTAAGGTACTTAACGTGGGCTTCCATCTCTTCACCAATCTGTTTGCGCATATTCATCAAACGAATCGCGGAATCACGCAGAGCAATATCTTCTGGTGTTTGAGGAGTCCACTCAGGGATCTCGGTTGGTTTGCCGTGTTCATCCACCGCAACCATGATGACAATACAGTGAGTCGTGAGGCGATTTTTGAGCTTGGTCGGATCACTGGCCTGAACGTCAATCGCGATATGCATTGAAGTTCGACCGGTATAAATGACCTTGGCGCTGACTTCGACTAAGTTACCCACATGAATTGGTGCAACAAAACGAATTCCGCCAGCATACGCTGTAATACAGTATTTACCACTCCAAGCGGCGGCATTGGCGTAGGCGGCCAAATCTATCCACTTCATCACGGCGCCGCCGTGGACTTTGCCACCAAAATTTACATCGCTCGGCTCGGCAAGAAAGCGCAGTGTTATATCGCGTTTACCCGTACTCATCGGTTATTCCTAAGTTGTTATTGTTATCACTCTTTAATAACAAACCACTTACTGTGGCGCAACCTCTATTGATAACGATGGCTTTAGTTATAGCAAAAGGGCAGAAATGATGAGGCCTGAGTGGTCAAGCTTTGGCCGTTACACTCAAGCGAATGAGATCGTATGGCAAATCGATTCACGCTTATTTTTTAGATACGTCTTCATATTCCCCTTCCAATACAGAGGCATCGTTTTGCTGAGAAAACGCAGTGCGTTGCATCTTGAGCGACTTCTCAATTTTTTTGCCTGTGATTAATGCGGCAATCGTCAATGGAATCGCTAGCATCAGACTGAAAAGAAGCGCGATAACGCCAACAAACAGAGCCAGAATAGTCGAAATAGTTTTATTCATAATCAATACCTCTTACGTTATGCACAAAGTAACAAAATGAAAATGAATCAAACATGAACGAGGAAGCAAAAAGGCCATCCTCACATAAATGAGGATGGCAATACGGGGGATTATTATAAGTATTATGTTGTGGAGTCTTGCTGCCGAAGGTTAGCGCAGCGATATTCTATACACTGTTAAGCGCTATTTGGTTGGGTAAGTTTTGTAACGTACACCCATCATCTGTTCCATACAGTGGACCACCTGACAGCTATAGCCAAATTCATTATCGTACCAGATGTATAAAACGCAGCGGTTGTCTTGCGCGATGGTCGCCGCACCGTCAACCACACCAGCAAAGCGCGATCCGACTAAGTCGGTTGACACCACTTCTGTCGATTCGGTGTAGTCGATTTGTGCAGACAGCTCAGACGTTAGCGCCATTTCTCTGAGGTAAGCATTAAGCGCTTCTTTATCAGTGCCTTTCTCAAGGTTGAGGTTGGCAATGGCCATAGAAACGTTAGGCGTTGGAACTCGAATCGCGTTACCCGTGAGTTTACCTGCAAGTTCAGGCAGCGCTTTCGCGACGGCTTTTGCTGCGCCAGTCTCGGTTAACACCATGTTTAACGATGCACTACGACCACGACGTTCACCTGAGTGGAAGTTATCAATCAGGTTTTGGTCGTTGGTGAATGAGTGCACGGTCTCAATGTGTCCAGACAGTACGCCAAACTTATCGTTAATCGCTTTAAGGATTGGGGTAATCGCGTTGGTCGTGCAGCTTGCCGCAGAGATAATGGTATCTTGAGGTTCAATAACCGCCTCATTGACGCCAAATACCACGTTCTTAATGTCGCCTTTACCAGGAGCGGTGAGTAGCACTTTCTTCGCGCCTTGACACAATAAATGCTGGCTTAGGCCCTCTGCATCGCGCCATACACCGGTGTTATCAACCACAAGTGCATTGTTGATACCAAAGTGAGTGTAATTCACTTCTTCAGGTTTGTTGGCGTAGATAAACTGAATGTAGTTACCGTTGGCGATGATGGCTTTACGCTCTTCATCTACCACAATACTGCCGTTAAATTGTCCGTGAACCGAGTCACGACGAAGTAGGCTAGCACGTTTTTCTAAATCGCCTTTTTTTCCGCCTCGAACCACAACGGCACGTAAACGCAGCGGGTAACCAGGGCCTGACTTTTCAACCAATAAACGAGTCAGCAGGCGGCCAATGCGACCGAAGCCGTATAGCACGACATCACGAGGCTCAGTGACGGTTTCGCCGTTCATTGCTCCGATTAAAGCGCTGTGCAAAAAGTCTTTTACGCCGTGTTCGTCATCGCGGCCTTGCCAAAATTGATGCGCGAGTTGGCCAACATCAATACGACATGGAGAGAGCTCCATTTCGGTTAGGGCTTTAATCAAAGGCAGGGTTTGCTGAGGCGTTAGCGCGGTGCCAGTATAGCGGCGGGCTAAGCGATGCGTTTTAATGATGTCAATTGTCGCAGCGTTAACGAGAGTTTTACCAAAAAGTAGAACTTCAACGCCCTTATGACGATAAAGCTGGCTAAGAAGTGGAGAGATAGTTTCCGCAATCGTTTGGCTGGTTTGCCAATCTAGGAGATGTTTCTCTGGGCTCATTGTATGTTAGACCTTTCGCGTTTTGGGGGACTGACTCTACTTTGCATTTGTAGGGGTGCTGGTAGAGGGAATAAAATCTTGTGTTAATTTTGTAGTTTTTATGCGGCAGGATTGTAATGCCTAACATCTTATTCTGCTAGAAAAATTAATGTTCTTATCTTCTGCTGTTAAATGGGTTAATAGTGGCGATTGATACTGAAAAGTTACGTCTATTTATACTATTGACATTTTTTGATTAGAAGACTTAATTTTCGACTAAAAATACTTGAAGCACATTAATTATGTAACAGTTTGCCATGTTTAAAGATCGCAAAGCGATGTGGATCACTTGTTCTACTCAATTAGTGAACAAGAAAGCGCAATATTGAGTTCGACTTTAGAACAATAGTAAAAGAGGCAGTTGAAAGGCCATATGATGTTGATAGCAGACAAAAATCTCTGTCTTTAATGGTCAGTTTTGCCGATTAGTAACGCAAAAACTTGTCAATGGCGCAAGCGATGCGCCCAAGTAGAGGGATATAGTGACACAATGGCTATGAAAGGAGTGATTAGGCGTATCAAGCAGCGCTGCGCAACAACGGGTGTCTTTTGGCGCGCAGCGGCAGTGACGCACTCGCTGGTGTTAACTAATATCGGCGAGAGGCAGCCAGTTTACTTTTACCCCGGCTTGAAGGAACATTTCTTGGCTGACTTTGATTTTATCTCCCCAGCGAGACAAAAAATCCGGTGTTTGTTCAGGGCAGTGCACTGCTGATATACCGGTTTGAATAATTTTTGCTGCGCAGTTTGGGCAGGGAAAGTGAGTCACCCAAATCTCGCAACCATCTAAGTCCCTTTTTGCAAAGAGAATGGCGTTCTCTTCAGCATGAAGGGTTTTTAGGTATTTCATTTCGCGATCGTCAGTCATTGCGCTATCTGAAATGCCGTGGGGATAGCCGTTAAAGCCGACAGAGACAATGCGGTTTTGCTTAGTAATGACAGCGCCAACTTGAGTGGAGGGATCTTTACTCCAAGAGCCAACAAGTTCTGCCATTTGGTAAAAGCGTTGCGCCCATTTAGAAATCATTCAATCTTCCTTTATGAGGTAGGGTAATAAGCCGTGTGATGTGGATGCGCTCATAATATCCTAATTTCTGAATCGATAGTCCAGAAAAACTCGCATATTGCGCAACGGCGATTGACCGACTTGCGATGTCCAGTGTCCCTGATCACAATTTGCGTTGAACGAAAAATGACCGCATTTGGGATATTACCCTCAAAGCTTGTGAGAGATCTCTTACAAAGTCGTGAGCGATGTTAGAAAACAGGCCAAGAAAATAGCCAGATATAAATCATAACTATATGATTTATATTGGTTTGAGTGTTTATTGCACAGTTTTCATAAAGTATTTTCTTGAAAATATGATTGTGAAAGTGACTCAATCGAATAATCTTAAGTGGTCAGCAAGGAGCAGACACGGAACAGGAAAGACCCACGGATAGGTCATCTTCAGGACGAAGATTCGATTATTCAGGATGAATAATTGGCATGGAAAGCGAAGGACATTGGCTGGACGCTAGTAACTAGGATGGTTACACAAGGAAAGGCAATGGACACTTAACGGACTAAGGCAACCTCTATCAGGATGATAGAATCAGGGACACCGCTTAAGGATTAAGTGATGCGAGTTAGTGAGGAACGCTAACAGGCTGGATTGCCAAGGACACCGCTAGGAAGGCGATGATAAGGAAAGTGCTGAAGGATTCAGCGTACTATCAAGGAATAGATGCAGGGAGCACCTATTAGTAGCCGGATTGCTGCGAGTAAGAATAGACCCCACTAGGCGAGAGCTTAGTGGGGTTTTCTTTTGCGTGAGATGTATGGTTAATAGAGGCGATATCAGCGTCAGTGTGCCTTTTGGCTATCTGCTACTTTTTTTTATCTGTTCTGTTAACAGCAAAATAATGGCAAAAAAAAGCCAACCTCAAGGAGTGAGATTGGCCGATATAGGTGTGAACAAAACAGAGTTCACTAACAACGTCAGTTGGCTAGGTGACCCTCGGCTTATTAAGGGTCATCTAATATATAGCAGTATATGTGCCAACTTTTATAGCGCTGTATTGCGTAGAATGTCGCCTTTTTTAGCTCTAATTAATTGCCTTGGTTGCATATTGGAATTGCAAAATGCAAAAGCTAGCAAAAATGCTAATGATGAATTTGTCGTTATTCGGTCTATATCATGACCAAGCTTGCGGTACCCAAGAAGGCAAAAAAACCAACCACATCGGTGACCGTGGTTAAGATAACCGACCCTGCTAACGCGGGATCGAGTTTAAGTTTATCAAGTGCTATAGGGATCAACACGCCAAATAAAGCCGCTGTAACAATGTTGACAATAATGGCGAGAGCAATGGTTGCGCCCAGAACGGCGGATTGAAACCATAAGCCCGCTAAACCACCAATGATCAACGCCCACAGTAAACCGTTAATTGAGCCGATGCCGATTTCGTTTTTCAACAGCGCCCAACGGTTGCCTGTGGTGATCTGGTTGAGCGCCATAGCGCGTATCATTAGGGTCAGTGTTTGGCTACCTGCAATGCCGCCCATCGATGCAACAATCGGCATCAGAACCGCCAGCGCGACGACTTGGGCAATCACATCTTCAAACAATCCAATGGTGACTGACGCTAAAATTGCGGTCATCAAGTTGATACCGAGCCAAACGCCACGTTTTTGTGAACTCTTCATCACCGGAGCGAATAGGTCATCCCCTTCGTCCATACCGGTCCCGGCCATGAGTCGGGCTTCGTAGATTTCGCGTTGAGTACTTAAGGCAAATTGCCAATCAACTTCTCCGATCAAAGTTTGGTCTTCATCCACCACGGGAATCGCAGCAAGTGACGAGTGTTCAAGGGGTTCGATACTTTCGGCAAGAGTTAATTTGGCATCTAAGGTCAGCACATTGTCGATGGCCAGATTACGTAAACGTTCATTGGGCGCAGCTCTTAGCAAATCGATGTAGCTAACAACGCCGCGAAACTGCTTCTGTTTATTGATCAAATAAATCTGCTGGGGAGCATCATAACTGTAACGCTCCATGAGGATGTTGGCTTTCTCAACCGAAATACTAAATGGTAGGGTGACCACTTTTCTCTCAGCCCATCGACCGAGTTGATCATCCTCATATTGATTTGCCTGGTCATACAGCTCGAGTTCATCTTTTTCGACTAGGTGGAGCGCTTCGTTGATGATCTCTTCAGGTAACGAGTCGGCCCATTCAATGAGCGATAAATTGTCGAGCTTTGCCAACGTCAGTTTTAGTTCGGTTTCTGACAGTTGGTCAATAATCGAGTGACGTACTTCAGCACGCGCTTCAGTCAGAACTTCAATGTGCAGTTCGAGGGGAAGGCTGCGCCAAAGTTTGACACGTTCTTCAATTGGGAAGGCTTCGAGCACCAAGGATACCGAGCCAGGATCTAAGCCTTGCTCGATAGCGTCATTTAGAATCGTGGCATGTTGATCTTCGTCTGCCTTGCTAATCTGTCCAATGAGTGTTGAGAGATCCTGAAACTGACTCACAGAGTACCTCGATGTAGGAATATTTTTATAGATTACCGTTCAAGTTACTCTAAAGTAGCAGAAAAACAATACTCTATCGCTGCTCACTTTCAAGATATGGCATGACTAGACGGCGAATGTTTACTTTTGCACCGATTCGTGCGGCAAGTAGGTACATCCCTGCGATCTTACGGTGCAAAAACAGCGCGTCAGCTGGTGGTGTATGCCAGTAATCCTGTTCCATACTCAATATGGTGCCTGCCTCACGCAGTCTCTGAGCCAGTCCACTGGCTTTAAAGTCGTATTGCTTGTCTACCAGCATAGGCTCACAGGCCATGTGGACTAAGTTCAACACCGCTTGCCGCTGATGGGGCAAAATCGTTTGGCTGAAGAAGCCTATTTGTTCTAATGCGTGGTTTAAACCTTGCTCGTCATGATGAATTACACTTCTAAACGCCGCTTGATAGCCTGAACTAAAACGCTCGCTGTACTCACGGGTCGCGCCGAAATCGAGTAGTCCAATTTGATGACTGGATTCAAGGTAGAGATAATTGGCAAAGTTAGGATCAGTTTGGACCATCTTAAATTCAAACAGCTCTTTGAATAACAGCTCCAGTAGGGCATGCATAACGAAATCACGAGTCTCTTGACTACTGTGCTGAATATTTTCGATGCTAGTGCCTTCAATAAAGCTCATCGCTAATATCGACTCTGCTGAGCTTTGAGGGTGCAGCTTAGGCACGACAAAGTGCGGGTGATCGGCTAAAGCCTGATGGTAGCGCGCCATATAGTTGGCCTCGCGTTGATAATCTGCTTCATCATGCAATTGCTTTTTGGCTTCTTCGAGTAGACTTTTATAGTCGACTGACTCCGGAATCAAACCGACGATTTTGAGTAGTGTTCCGACATTGTCGACATCACTATCAATGCTTTTCTTAATTCCCGGGTACTGCACCTTAACCGCCAGTTTTTGCCCATCGTCACTGTACGCTTGGTGTACTTGACCGATTGAGGCGCTGGCCACAGGCTTGAAATTAAACGCGATAAACTCGCTTTTCCAATCGAGGCCTAGGGCGTTTTCCATCACTTTGTTGAGTTGCTTGGCGGGCATTGGGTCTGCGCTTGAGCGAAGTCGCGCTAGAATCTGAGCCAGTTCGGGATCGAGAATGTCACCAGCATCCATGGATAACATTTGGCCGAGCTTCATTGCCGCTCCACGCAAATGGGCCAGTTGATCGGTTAAGCGCGCAATGTTTTGTGGCGTAAGTAAAAGATCGCGCGCTATGGGCCGCTTGCCTTGTGCCAGTTGTTTGCTTCCTTCGCTGATCACATTGCCTGCGACACGGGTGGCGAGTGAGGCAAATTTGCCCAATCTCGACAGTCTGTGTGTGGGTAAGCTGCGCTCTTTGGTTGACATAGATATTCTCCCTATTCACTGACTTAGTATACGGAAAAGCCATCGGCTTGATATCAAACCAAGAATAAAAAAGCGTCATCATGACGGCGCTACAGCCAGATAGGCGTTAGCGCCTCGGTGTTAGGCTGTTGATTAAAGCATCGCCACGTTTGCTTGCTGAAAGCTTTAAATCATGCTGTTATTAATAGATATGTAAACACTCAAGGAAGCGCTATGTGCCGTTGGTTGGCCTATCAAGGCAGCCCGATTTATCTCGACCAATTAGTCTATGAGCCAGAGCACTCGCTGGTGCACCAAAGTCTTGATGCGCGCAAAGCCGTTACTCGGGTCAACGCGGATGGTTTTGGCCTCGGTTGGTATACCGAACGTACAACACCCGGGCAGTTTCATGACGTGTTGCCTGCTTGGGGGGATGAGAACCTGCGCTCTCTGACTCACCATATTTGTTCACACCGTTTTATGGTGCATGTGCGCTCATCAACGGGCACCCAAGTCTCGCGCTCAAACTGCCACCCATTTATTATCGATAACTGGATGTTTCTTCACAACGGTCAAATCGGTGGTTTTGATCAGCTACGCTACCTGCTTGAGCGTCAATTATGCGAAGCGCAATTTTTGCAACGTAAAGGCACCACAGACAGTGAATTGATTTTTATGTTGATGTTACAAAATGGCTTACGTGACAATCCGATCAAGGCGATACAAACCACCTTGCGAGACATTGTGCAGTTGATGCAAACTCAAGCTATTGAGGATCCGCTCAAAGCGTCAATCTGTATCTCAGATGGAACACAGTTCTGGGTGATTCGTTACAGCTCTAGTGGTGATGCGCCAACCGTGTTTATCAAACAACGTGGCTCAGACATCGTGCTTGCGTCTGAGCCATTAGAGCCCGGAGGTGAGTGGCGAAAGATTGATGCGCAGACCATTGTTACGATTTGTGGTGACCAGGTCGTCAGTATCGCTGTTTAGCTCTGCTTGGCCGTCCGCCATCTTTCCCAAGGCAGGTTGAGCAGGCTGAAGACGATGACTGCGTATAGCATTGACCAACCAAGGCATAAGAATACCGCGCTGCATAGCACTAATGATACGCCAGCGAGTTTACGGCTAAATCCGCTCAACAGTTTATACGCCGCGAGCATTGCCAATAGATAGACTAGCACGAATATGCCGTTGGCCAATTTAAGGAAGAACTCAAGATCCAATCCTGATAATTCTCCCGCGACACAAGACAGTGCCACTACCGCGCCAACGGTGAGTGTGGCGTTAGCAGGGACACCACGTATTGATAACCGTGCCAAACCACCGCTTGGTTTGTAGTCGCGCGCTTGAGCCCACAGCATCCGTGACAGGCTTTGAGTGTAGAGGTTGACGCTGGCAAAGCAGGCTGCAAACCCAATCACGCTGATCAGTGCTTTAAATTGAGCGCCAAACAGCTGCTCAGAGATCCAAGGGATTGAGGTACTGTCGAAAGCAGCACTGCCATAAGCGCCCATTTTTAGGATGATGACTGAGCAAACCCAGTAGGTTGCGCCCGCAATGAAGCAACCAATAATAATCGCAATGGGAAAATCTCGCTGGGGATTCTTAAACTCTTCGCCCATATGAGCAAAGGCTTCGATGCCGACAAAACACCAAAACATGACACCGAGCGCTAATCCTATTGACCAGATACCGTCAGAGGTAAGCGCCGGCAACGCCAAGTCTGCTTGGCTAAAGTCACCGCGCCACCAAAATGCGGCAATTAAGGCGAAAATCGCTAACGCGACAACGGTTTGCAACTGACCTGAAGATTTCGCCCCAGCGAGGTTGACGGCCACCAGTAGCGCAACCGTTACTATCTGAGCAAATAAAGACGAGTTTAGACTCGCTGGTAATAGTTGCTGCAAGAAACCAGCCGCGAGCGCGATAGCAGCCGGAACGCCGACAGGGATAACGCTTAAAAACAGCCATGCGACACTTTTTTCTAAGCGTGCGTTAAAGGCTTTACGAACAAAAAAAGCCGTGCCACCAGCGCTTGGGTAGCGTTTACCAAGTTGGGCAAAAGTAAGCGCGATTGGGCAGATCGCAATGAAGAGTACCAACCACGCCCACAGCGAGAAGCGACCAGCAATGCCCGCCACTATCGCGGGCACCATAAACAGACCTGTCCCAAGTAGGGTCGTCGATAACTGACCAATCCCAGATAGTAAGGTGATGTCTTGTTTTAACTCACTCATGATGCGCTCCCTGCACCTTATGCTATTTTTCGGATAGCTTATCCCAAGCCGCGGGTGGATGCAGTAGTCATTTCGTCACAGATGCGCGTCAAATTGTCGGTTTACAGGCAATGTCGCGCTATTGTGGCGACTTTCCAGCGCCGCATTTTTGTGTCACATTGCATTGAACCAACAGGATAAGTTGGCAACAGGAAGCAAAAATGGACAAGTTCGACCAACAGATAATCAAACTGTTAACGTTCAACGCACGAGCGAGTGTGAGCGAGATTGCGCGTCAGGTAAATTTGTCGCGCAGCGCAGTGACGGCTCGCATTCAAAAGCTTGAACATGAAAAAGTAATTTTGGGCTATCACGCTGATATTGCTCAGCAAAGTGCTAAAGACCCGATCAAAGCCTACTTGGCATTAAAATTTGATATGTCGAGTTCGACGCATTACTGTGAGACTTATGCAGGACGCATCTACCAAATTGATGGCGTGAAGTGGTGTCATGCCATCAGTGGCGAAACCGATATGATGCTATACGTCGAAGTCGCAAGCATGGCGCGTTTGAATGCGATTCGTGATGAGTTACAACAAATCCCTGAACTGCGCCATTTAATGACCCACACGGTCTTGACGGAATTCTTTAATACCTTAAATCATGCTCAATAATATTAATCTCAATTTACTGCGTTCACTGCATGTGTTGTTAGAAGAGTGCCATGTAAGCCATGCGGCGCAACGGCTCAATTTAACTCAGTCAGCGGTGAGTCGTCAGCTTGCGCAGTTACGTGAATTATGCGCAGACCCTCTGTTAGTCCGCAGTGGTAACCAGTTGGTTCCAACCCCGCGAGCGCTGGAAATGCAGCACAAACTGCGTGTGCTGCTAGAACAATTTGAGCATCTTCTCGCCGACACCTCATTTGAACCGGCGTTATGGCAGCAAGAGTATGTTATTTCATCGAGTGACTATGTTGCGCAATATATCCTGCCAGATCTGGTTGCGGTTATGGTTGAGCAAGCGCCGCAAGTGAATATTGCTTATCGGCTTTGGCAGCCAGACTTTCTTGCTTCGTTTGAACAAACGGGTATTCACCTTGCGTCAACCATGCTCGCGCAGCCTCCAGAGTCGTTGAGTAGTGTCCAAATTGGTCAAGACAGCTCGGTTTGTTTGATGCGTGCAGGGCATCCACTTGATAGTGATGAAGCTCTGAGTTGCCGACGTTTGACGGCATTTCCTCACCTTAAAGTGACGGGTGGCGGCGATAAAGACAGCAACGCCGACATGGGGTTAAAACATGCGGGCTATCAGCGCCGCATAGCACTTAAAGTACCGTTTTTCTCTGCTGCGGTTAATGCTTTGATCAGTAGTGATTATCTAATGATAGTCCCCGAGCATATTGCCCGTAATCTGGCGAGAAATTACCCACTCACCTATCGAGAGTTGCCTTTTGCTAGCGAGCCACACTGTTACTGGTTGATGTGGCACCCTAAATACGATCAAGATAAAGCGCACCATTGGATGCGTGACAAGGTATTGGCTGCAATGCGCACCTCACCTTATTCAATTGGTATGATTTAAAATCATTACTCAAATGAGTAACTTTGATTTCAAATCATTTTGCTAGTGAATTATGTTGAAGTCACTGACTTACACATTAAGCATCATGATTTAAAGGATTGATCGCATGACTCTCACTATCTGGTTTTCACTGTTTACTATCTGCTTGTTGGGCGCCATGTCTCCGGGGCCAAGCCTGGCGATGATCGCCAAGCACAGCCTCGCGGGTGGTCGTCTTAACGGGCTGGCGACCGCGTGGGCTCACGCTTTTGGCATCGGCATCTATGCGTTTGTCACCTTAATTGGTTTGGCGGTTGTGTTGCAACAGTCGCCACTGCTGTTTAAAACCATCAGTTATGCTGGTGCCGCGTATCTTGCGTACCTCGGTTACAATGCGTTGCGTTCTAAAGGTGGGGTGGCAGAACGATTAGAGTCTGGTCGCAAAACCACGGTGTGGCAATCTGCTCGCGAAGGTTTTTTGATTTCTCTGCTCAGTCCGAAAATTGCGCTGTTCTTTATCGCGCTGTTCAGTCAATTTGTCGCGGTTGGGGATAGCATCGCGGCAAAAGGGCTAATTGTTGTCACTCCCTTCGTGGTTGATGGCTTGTGGTACACCTTAATTACTTTTTTGCTTTCCAGCCCAAGATTAATTGATAAAATTCGCTCTAAAGCGCTAATCATCGATCGTTTATCTGGTGTCGTCCTGATTTTGCTCGCTGTGCGAGTCGTCTGGACGGTGTAGTAACGGTCAGACTCATCACCTCAATCGTGATGAGCTAGGGAGAAAATAGAATGATAAAACTGGCGGTTATCGGTACCAATTGGATTACCGATCAATTTGTTCAAGCGGCGCTTAAGTCGGGTAAATACCAACTGACCGGAGTTTACTCGCGTCGTCTTGAGAGTGCGCAAGAGTTTGCCAGTAAGTATGACTCACCAACCTTGTTTGATGATGTGCAGGCATTAGCCGACTCTGACAGGGTCGATACCGTCTACATCGCTAGTCCTAACGTACTGCACGCGCCGCAAGCGATGCAAATGATGCGCGCGGGCAAACATGTTATTGTTGAAAAACCAATGGCGGCCAATTATCAACTGGCGCAGCAGATGTTTGAGGTCGCGCGTGAAAATAACGTACTGTTATTTGAAGCGTTTATGTCGCCACATTTGCCGAACTTTAAACGTCTCAAGCAGTCGTTAAACTCTATTGGTAAAGTGCGTAAAGCGTTGATCAGCTATTGCCAATATTCATCACGTTACGGGAAATATTTGGCCGGAGAAAACCCGAATACCTTTAACCCCGATTTTGCCAATGGTTCAATTATGGACATCGGCTTTTACTGTTTAAGCTCGGCGGTGGAGTTATTCGGTGAACCGACATCGGTTCAGGCACAAGCGCAGTTACTTGATTCTGGTGTCGATGGTAGCGGTAGTGTGATATTGAATTACGACGGTTTTGAAGTGGTTCTGCAACATTCGAAAACCAGCGATTCATATTTGCCGAGTGAGATCCAAGGCGAAGATGGCGCATTGTTGATTGAGATGATCTCAATCGCGAAATCGATCACCAAATACACCCGTGGCAGCAATATAGGCATTGATCTGAGCGTCAAACAAGAGTCAAATCCAATGTACTATGAGGCGTTGGAATTTGCCGTTCAACATCAAAATAAAGCGATGAACGACAGTTGTACTCAGCGCTCGCTAATCGTGGCTAAGTTACTAGAAGAGATTCGTCGTCAAACTGGGGTGATATTCCCAACCGATACACCGCAATCAAAATAACGAGAGAGAAAAGATGCAAGCTGAAGTCAAATGGGTCGAAGAATTTAAATTTTTAGGGCAATCACAATCGGGCCATTCAGTCGTTATGGACGGCAATGGGGGTGCCATGGCGCCAAGCCCAATGGAGATGGTGCTGATGGCGGCAGGTGGTTGCAGTTCGGTGGATGTGGTTGATGGCTTGAAAGAAGCAGGACAAGCCGTCACTGGCTGTGTTGCTAAGCTGACCACCGAGCGCCGCGAAACCGCGCCACGTATTTTTACGTTAGTGAATATTCATTTTGAAGTGACAGGTGACAATTTATCACCTGAGGTAGTTGCTCAAGTGGCTGCAGATTCCTTAGAAAAATACTGCTCGGTGTGTTTAATGCTCGGCAAAGGCGTTGAGATGACGCACAGTTGGGAAATTATTTAAGTTAATCACGTATCATTGGAGCCGGGCGCTGCGTCCGGCTTTTTTATTGGGCGATAATAATGTTCAAAAGCTCACATAAGTTTACCCTTGCTGGCATCGCGGCGATCTTACTCTGGAGTAGCGTGATGGGATTCGCGCGAGCCGTCACCGAAATGCTTGGCCCAGTTGGCGGCGCAGCATCAATTTATACCGTCGCATCTGTGTTTCTTGTGCTAGTAATGGGCGTGCCTAAATGGCGTCTCTACTCACTACGCTATGTATTGATTGGAGGCGGCCTGTTCGTCGCCTATGAGATCTGTCTTGCGCTGGCGTTAGCCATGGCCAACTCACGTCAACAAGCGGTAGAGATGTTGGTGATCAATTACCTATGGCCGGCGCTGACCGTGCTGCTTGCGGTATTAAGCAGTGGCAAAAAAACCAGCGTGTTGGTTTACCCAAGTATCGCGTTAGCGTTTTTTGGTGTGGCATGGAGCATCACTGGCGAGCAAGGTCTGACGCTGGCTCAAATTGCTGCCAATGTGGCGACGAACCCCGTGACTTATGCGATGGCGTTTGTCGGGGCGTTTTTGTGGGCGATCTACTGTAATTTAACCAAACGCATCTCGAATGGACAAAATGCGATCACGCTGTTCTTCATCATGACGGCGATTACGCTATGGATAAAGTATGCGTTAAGTGGCGAAACTGGCATGACGCTTAACCTAGAGTCGGGCACGTTACTGCTGATTTCTGGTATTGCGATGGGCAGTGGCTATGCATTGTGGAACTACGCCATTATTGGTGGCAACATGCTGCTGTTGGCGACGTTGTCATACTTTACCCCTGTGCTTTCTACGGTGATTTCCTCATTTATCCTTGGTTTGGTATTGACTCAGAGCTTTATTGAAGGCGTTGTCATGGTCACGGTGGGATCATTAATGTGCTGGTGGGTAACTCGAGAAAGGGCCTAAGTCGTTGGTCTTGATGTCCTTTTTCTACTCAGTATCAATCTTCTACTCAGTATCAAGTTACCATTCAATATCGATCGGTGTGCCCATCGTCACCAACGTTAACAGTTCATCCATCTGTTGATTGGTAATGGCGATACAGCCATCCGTCCAATCAAAGCTTTGTACAAAGTTGGCTGGGCGAACTTCACCATTTTTCAGCCCATGAATTTTGATATCGCCACCAGGGTTGAGGTTGAGCCGCATGGCATAATCGATATCGGCTTGGTTGGGGTAGTTGATATGAATCGAGCGATAGAAGTCGGAATCTTCGAGAACAAAGTCTAAAGAGTAACGGCCTTCTGGTGTGCGCTGGTCGCCTTCACGTATTTTGTGCCCTTTGGGTTGTTTACCAAGGGCAATACGATACTCTTTGATCACCTGATGATTTTCAATCAGATACATCCGACGCTTTGATTTATCCACTTTAATCAAATCAACTTGGGCCTGAGCACAAACACTCAAGGCTAAAGCGGATATTGGCAGCCATTTACGCACAACTTGATCCTTTGCAAGGTTATGGTTTTATTCTAATCGATCATCACTAAAACGATAAATATCGCGGCATATTGGTCGGTCAAGTATCACCATACAATTATGCAAATTGTTGCTTCTATCATATCCCGACAAGTTGCAAAAAGTGAAATGCGAGTCACTTAACAGCTGCTGATAAATACATTTGATTGCATACATTGAGCTGATATTTTTAGTCATGTCATAGTACTTAGGTTTAGTTGCGCGGTATGTTTTCACGGATGTTACTCAAGGATATTTTGTCAGCCAGAAACCAACGTTTCTTGGCCAATGCGTTATTTCAGTATCTTGACGATGCATTAAAGCCTAAACATATGGCGATTTTTTCAGAACCTAAATCGGATCAAGTGGCGCCGTTTCTTTTTAGCTACGGTCAACCTGCTCAACTTGAACATTATCCAGACACCTTTTGGGCTTGGGTCTCACAGTTTGATACCTCTGATGGCCTGATTCCACTCGCGATGAATACCTGCCAATGGCGTTATCGCACTGTGATGGGTGCGCACAGTTATGTGTTTATGCTCGACAATCATCCAGAAAAGCGCATTTATCTGGTGGTCGAGAGCCTCAACGCCGCTGAACTAGATAAACTCAATCATAATCATCAGCTTGATACGCTGCAGATTATCGCCGCGCGCTGGCAGTGCGTGCGCGCTGAAATAGAGGCTGCGAAAGAGTTTAAACAGCGTGATATTAAAGAAGCGAAATATCTTGATGTGATTAAGCAGCGCGAGCTGTTTATTGACAATATGAAGTTAGTGCAAGAGGTCGCGGTCGAGATCTCCAATCCTGCTAATCTCGATCAACTTTTTCGTCTCTCAATTGAAGTGATTCGCGATAAATTAGGTTTTGATCGCGCCTCCTTTATGTTGCTTGATATCAAAAAACGCTGCTTTAACGGTACTTATGGCACCAATGAACAAGGTCAGACCGTCAGTGAACATCACACCCAATTTGATTTACACCAATTAGAAGAGGGCTACATTAACGCGCTTTTTGAAGGTAAAGAAAGCTTAGTTGTGCTTGAAGATGCGCCGCTCTATACGGCAGGCAACGTCGTTGGCCAAGGTTGGAATGCGATGCTTATTTTACGTGATGGTGATGAAGTAATTGGCTGGATTGCGATGGATAACTATATCCATCGCACGCCGATTACTACCTATCAAAAGCAGATGCTTGAGTCATTTGGATCCTTGCTCGCGCAAATCTACATCCGTAAACGTCAAGAGCAAAACGTACGTATGCTCCACACTAGCATGGTCGAGTTGTCACGTTGTATGACGGTCAGTGAAGTGTGTAAATCTGCGGTGACGTTTGCAATCAATCGCTTGGGCATCGATCGCTTTGCGGTTTTTTTAACCGATAAAGAGTGTTCTCATATGCAAGGTACTTGGGGCACCGACATACAAGGTAATGTGGTTGATGAATCTTATTACCGCTCTGATACGGTTGACCGCTCGATTGTCAATGCCGCGCGCATCAGTCCCAATGATGTGGTATTTGAAGAGTCTGTTCCCATCTATCATGATTTCCATATTGTTGGCTTTGGTTGGACAGCAATGACGATGTTGGTCAACAATAGTAGTGAGCCAATTGCGTTTATCGCGGCCGATAACTTACTCAAGCGAACTCCGTTGACCCATCAGCTTCGAGAAATGATTCGCATGTTTGCCTCCAATTTGACCGAAGTTTTACTGCGAACGCGCGCGCAAGAAGCGATTCACGAACTGAACGAAAACCTAGAGCAAGAGGTTAAAGCGCGCACCCGAGAATTACAAAAGGCCAATGAGCAACTTGAAACCCTGTCTAAACTTGATCCATTAACTCGCTTAGGCAATCGCCGCATGCTTGAGTCGTTGTTAGAAGATTTTTGTGACGATCAACAGCCAGCAATTCGATGCTATGGATTGATCTTGGTCGATATTGATTTCTTCGGTTTGTACAACAATCACTATGGTCACTTGCAAGGTGATATTGCCCTGATGCGAGTTGGCAGTGTGTTGGAGCGTCATGCCAATGGTGAACAAGAAGTGTTTTGTCGAATTGGCGGTGAAGAGTTTGCTTTGCTGGTCGTGGCGCAAGAAGCGCCAAATGTTGCTGAACTTTCCGAGAGTATCCGCTTTAGCATCGAACAAGAAAATATTTTGCATGAACAGAGCGAAATTCATCGAGCACTGACGGTCTCGGTCGGTTATTCGGTGATTGAGGTCAATCAATGCGACTTTAATTTTGATGCTCTTTTCAACGCGGCCGATCAATCTTTGTATCAAGCTAAACGCACCGGACGCAATCAAGTGGTTGGTTCAGTGTCGTTACTCGAATCTAGCGCATAAAAAAGGTCGCCAATCTAGGCGACCTTAGCGTTTTTTATAATGGCGCAAGGGTGGCGTCTTTTTTACGCTTCGGTTTACTTCGTTCACCACGTTTGATCAGCTTAATCAGCGGTTTAGCTTGCCACGGCTGCTGCTCAGCGCCAAAGCGATGTTGGTTCATGGTCGCGATGTGCTGTTTGATCTCGGTGAGTAGTTCCGGATCCAGATGTTGATGCGCTTCTAACCACGAGTTGAGTAGCAAGTTTGCGCGCACGAAATCTTGTTGATTAAGTGCATTGATCAGTGATGGATCGGCGTCGTGAGTTTGGTCTAACTCAGTGACGGCGCGATGTGCAGACGGTTTCTTTAAGTAAAGCATTACCGTTGCAACCCACAGCAAAGCAAAAAATGCCGTTAAGTAGGGCCAAAAACCCGCTTGATAGACCGTCACGGTTTCGGTTTGTGGCGTCGCTGGCATAGCAGGGAGAAGCGCGCCAATGTTGGCGTCATTTCCTGCGGCGACATTGAGCTTGAGTCCGTTTATCTGTGCGGTTTGCAGCTGTTTATTCGCGCTATCCCACCAATCTAGAGTGAGTGAGTCCATCGCGATTTGACCGTTTTTTTGCGGGAGCAACACGTGTTTAAGCGTCATACGTGTCGTGCCATCGGCAAGCTGACTGAACTGAGGCTTTTGCTGATAAACGCGCAGTGCATCGGAGTAGTCTGCCGCCAGTTCGGGAAAGCGTTCAGCGGGTAATCCGCTAATATCTAACGTAATTTCTCGACTGATTGACTCGCCGACTCGCGTATCATACGTATCGGTCGGGTTGATGTTGTTTCCTGCCGAATCGAGCCAACGTTGAGAAAGAGAAAGTTTTGCTGCAGGTAGCCACTCGCCTTGATATTGCTCAGGTATTGGCAGCACGGTGAGGGTAAAAGTGTCTGCTGGAGTATTGGCAGAGACGAGTTTGGTCGTACCACGACGATCGTCGCCATAGATAATGTTGCCATTAAAGCCAATGCCACGAACCGTATATTGACCCACTTTATCGGCGGTGACACGATAGTTTTGGTCGACGACGGTCACTTCAACACCATCAACAACGCTTTGATATTGATTTGGCTCACCTAGCGCGGTGAGTGATACGCCGTCGGCGCTCGGCGGGGCAATGCGTGCGTTTTGCAGTCGCCGAGGGTCGGTTTTGACAATCAAGCGCGTGGTTAATGTGGTGCTTTCGTTTGGGTAAAGCTCACGTTTTTCAAGTTGGCTTTGTAGCTCAACCAGATCGCTTAATACAGGCTCGTTACTGTCCATCGTGACTTGAATGGTGATCGGCTGTGATTGGGCATTATCAATAGTAAACGCCGGAATCGTCGCCTCGCCTAAGCGTTGTGCGGCCAGACTAATATTCCATTCACTACGCGTATTTCGATCACCATTGATGATATTAACTGAGCTACCAAAACTCGGCCGGCCGACATAAAAGTTCTGTTCGAGTGAGCTTAGATCGATGGCGTCTGAAGCGACTTTCTTATCAACCACGATGCGCAGTTGAAATACTTCATTTTTGACGACCTTATTTTTGCTCACTGTGGCAACGACCGTGGTCGCCCAAGTATGGGAGCTCACGACAAATAGTGTGGCTGCAAGGAGTCTGGCAGCGAAGCGTTTGAGCGGTTTCATGCTTACCATTTTTTACCTGTATCGTTAGGTGGTTGTTTCTGTTTAGCTTGAAGCAGCAGTTGGGCGCGCAGCAAACGGCTTGGGTCTCGCGCATCTTCGACTTGCTGTAACTTACGTAATTCTGGATCTAGTGTTGGAGATTGAGATTGAGCGGTTTCAGCGTTTGGCTCATTTTCACTTTCTGCTTCCCCTTCCTTATCGCCTTGAGTTTGCTCAGAGGCGGCCGCTTCCTGCTCATTTTGACCTGAAGTTTGCTGCAGATTATCTTGATCAGTCTGCGATTGTGCCTGTGATTGACTTTGCTGCTGGTCATGTGCTTCATCGTCGGCCTGTGGCTGATCATTATCTGCTTGAGATTGTGACCTATTACTCGCCTGCGTATCGGCATCTGAATCACCCGATGAGGATGAATTTTGCTCTTGACCTTGTTCATCAGACTGGTCATTTTGTTGCGGTTGCTGTTGCTGTTGCTGTTGCTGTTGCTGTTGCTGTTGCGCCTGTTTAACAACGTCTAGATTGTGCTTTGCATCTTGATGATCGGGCTTTTGCGCCAGAATGTCTTGATACAACGCTTGCGCTTTATCTAATTGGCCATCTTGCGCATAGGCGTTGGCGAGATTATAGCGACTGTCGATGTCATTGGCGTTTTGCAGTGCTTCGATCGCGGCTTTGAAATTGCCGGCTTGATAGTGCGCGGCGGCTTGCCAACGTTTATCTGTAAACTGCTCAGCAGCTTGTTGATGTTGTCCTGACTGATACAACTGCCACGCCTGCTGATCTTGATTGAGCCAAGCAGAAGCCATTACAGGCGTTGGGTTAAACAGCGGCAAAGTAAACAATGCTAGGCTGAACAGCAGCCCACGTCTAAATAGCCCTAGCGCCGCGATTAACAACAGTGGCAGCAACCAGTAACCTTGATTAACGCGTTCGGTTAAGCTTGGGTTGCCTGATGCGTTTGCTGCTTGTTCGACATTTTGCGTACGAGCAATGATTTGTTCGACATCACGATTAGTCACTTGCACCGGAATAAAGCTACCGCCAACTTGGCTGGTGAGCGAGCGCATATTATCAAAGTTTGATTTGGCTACCACAGGTTGACCATTATCTTTGGTCATCAATGAGCCATTACCTAGCGGTATTGGTGCGCCGCTGCGGGAGCCAATGCCCAGTAGGGTCAAACGCCATGAAGAATCGCTAAGTAAGTTAACGATGTCGTCACGTTCTTGATCATCAAGATCATCGGCAATCAGAATAATATCCCCTGCAGCTAGGCCAGTATTTTTCATCATCTCGATGGCAAGCGCCACACCACGCGCCGCATCCGCGCCGGGGTAGGGCATCAACTCTGGTGATAAGGTGGGCAACAGATTTATGATGGTCTGGCTATCATGGGTCATGGGCGTGACACGATACGCATCTCCAGCATAGGCAACCAGTCCTGTGCTGCCTTCTTGCCAACCGTTGAGCATGTCGGTCAATTTAAAGCGTGCTTGAGTCAGACGGTTTGGCTTGATGTCGTTGGCGTACATCGACATAGACATATCAAGCACAATCACGCGCGCACTGGTGTTGGAAAAACTCGGGCGTGATTGCTCGCTAGCACTTGGGCCGGCAAGCGCTACGATGGCGATGATCCCACATAACGCAATCACGCTGCGCAGCGTCGAAGATTGAGGAGTCGTGGTGCGGTTCATCGCTTGGGTAAGGTGCGGCGCAATAAGGCTTTTGCTGCGGCGAGTTTTACCTAGCCATAACATCAACCCGATCCACGGGATCAGTGCGGCGAACCACTCAGGATAGAGAAAAGTAAAATTAGACACTGTTCCTCCTAAGGATCACGATTGAGGTTAATAAAATCAACGCGATAGCCAAAGGTAGGCCAAACCACTCTTGTTGTGGACGCCAAGTTTGGGTCGCTTGGCTAATCGGTTCTAGGCTATTAATGGTGTCGTAGATGGTGGCCAGTTCATCGGCGTTTCGTGCGCGGAAATACTGGCCGCCCGTCAACTTCGCGATCTCAATTAAGCTTCTCTCATCCAAATCTTGCGCGGTATTGACTTTACGCGTCATGAAAAACTCTTTCACCATCATCTCACCTGCGCCAACGCCGATGGTGTAGATGGTGGCGTTGTACTTGTTGGCTATTTTGGCCGCTTCAATAGGGTCAAGCACGCCAGAGGTGTTGCTCCCATCACTGAGTAAGACCATGACTCTTTGCGGAGCATCGCTGTCGATGAAGGTTTTGGTCGCCAGCCCGATGCCTTCACCAATGGCCGTTTTATCGCCAATAAGGCGCAGCACTAAGCTGTCGACTTGCTCTGAAATGGCGGCGCGATCTAAGGTTAACGGGCTCTGAAGATAGGCGTGGTCAGCAAACAACACTAAACCAAGCCGATCGCCTTGGCGCTGCTGAGCAAAATCACTTACGACGTGTTTCATTGCGCTCAAACGATCAACATAGTCATCGCCTTGGCGCATATCTTGTTGACTCATTGAGTACGACAAATCGAGCACCAGCATTAAATCTCGATGTTTAGGCTGGGTCGTAACGGGTTCTCCATACCAAACTGGTCTGGCGCAGGCTATCACTAACGCTAACCAAAATAGACCAGAGAGCACTTTTACCGTTAGGTGGCGCGGCAGTGATAATTGAGCGTTTTGCGGTACGTAGGCAAGGTGAACTTTCGCCACCTTTTTAAGTGGCGGCGTGACACGATAAATAATCATCGGCAGTGGCAGCATAATAAAAGCCCACCACCAAACGAAGCTAAGATTAGCCACGTTTTACTCTCCTTTTCTTCGGTGGTAGTGCTTGTTCGACCCAATCACTACAATGTTGCACCAATTCAGTTGCGTTATTGACTGGCTGCTTACTGTATAAGGCGTGTTGCCAATGGTCATAGTTGTCGACAAAGCACGGTGTGGTGAGATGGCGATCAAGAAAGACATACCACTCTTTGCCCGTCAACTGAGCGATCTCTTCGCGGGGGAAGTAACACAGTGCGGCCTGACGGACTAACTCAATCGCCTCAGACGGTTTTTGACCACGAGCGAGTAGACGCAAGGCGGCTTTTTTCGGTGCCAAGCGTTTTTTATTCCAACGGACTAATAGGCCGATGATAAGCACAGTAAAAATAACCCCAGCTACCAAGGCCCACCATCCCCAGGCTAAAGGTAACCACGCAGGTGGCTCTGGTAGGTGAAGTGCGTTCAGGGGCAGAAATGAAGATTGACTCTCTGTGCTCATAATTAAAATCCGTGTAATTGTTTTATTAGCGGTATATCGCTGCTTAGAGTTGAAAACGAGATGCCCATTTTCAGTGCCAGCTGTTTTAGGTAAGTTTGTTGTTGTTCAAAGGCTTGAGCGATACCGTGTCGAGTCTGCTTCGCGGCAAAATCAAGCCAATGGCTTCCTTGCTGACTGGCCACGAGCTCGTTGCCTCGAAAATCGGTATTGCCCAATTCCAGTGGGTCGGTAATTTGAACCATGCGGACTTGGTTATGCTGATTTAATCGGCTGAGTGTGGACTCATCTTGTTGGTTAAAGCGAGAGAAATCGCTCAATAAAATGATCTCGCTCCCTTTTGGACAGAGTCGATTGAGCGATTGTAAACCGTGACTAAAGGGTTGGAGTTGTGAGCTGTGGTGCTCGTTAAGGCCCTCGTTATGCTGGCTGACCAAGGATTGAATCAGCGTCAGCGCGCCTTGAGTTCTGGCGCTCGGTTTCAGCTCAATCCGCTTGGTGCCAGTATCGATGACAGCGCCGATTCGATCCCGTTGAGCGACACTTAGCCAAGTAATTAAGCTTGCCATATGCGCCATTTGCACTGACTTAAACATCAATGTTGAGCCAAAATACATACTGGGTGAGAGATCAAGCAGCAACACAATGGGTTTTTCGCGCTCTTCACAAAACAGCTTCGTGTGCGGTTTTCCGGTGCGCGCAGTGACACGCCAGTCAATCGCTCGGACATCGTCTCCTGCTTGATACTGACGTACTTCGTTAAAGTCCATCCCGCGGCCTAATTGACGGCTATGATGTTGCCCTAGCATTTGCGACCACAGGCTTTTTCCCGGCGGCAACCAGTGAACGGACTGCTGCTTATAATTGATCAACTCATCAAGGGATAAGTTGACTCCGTCACTGTGCGGCGGCAAGGCACTCGCTACTTCGCCCATCTTATGCGCTACCTACCAACGAAAGCAGTTTGGTGATGACTTGGTTTGGCTTGATCCCCTCTGCTTGAGCATGATAGCTAAGCAGTAAACGGTGACGTAGCACAGGAAAGGCCATCGCCTGAACATCTTGAGGACTCACATAGTCGCGCCCATCAAGCCATGCGTATGCACGTGCACAGCGATCCAGTGCAATGGTCGCTCTTGGACTGACACCCATTTCTAACCATTGCGCTAGTTCTGGGCTGTATTGCTGCGGTTGTCGGGTGGCCATAACGATGCGAATAATATACTGCTCAATGCTTTCTGCCATATGAATATCGAGCGCAGACTGCCTTGCCGCAAAGATCGCTTCTTGACTGAGTACTGGCGGCGTTTGGTGTTGCTGACCTTTTGCTTCGCCACGGTTAAGGCGCAGAATGTCGAGTTCGCTTTGTGCATCCGGATAATCGACATCAAGGTGAAGTAAGAAGCGATCCAATTGCGCTTCTGGGAGCGGGTAGGTGCCCTCTTGCTCAATCGGGTTTTGAGTTGCCATCACCAAAAACAGCTCGGGCAATGGGTAAGTTTGACGCCCAGCGGTGATCTGTTTTTCAGCCATGGCTTCAAGCATCGCCGCTTGCACTTTTGCCGGTGCGCGGTTGATCTCATCGGCTAAGATCAGCGAGTTGAAAATCGGGCCCGCTTGAAAGGTAAATTCACCACTCTCGGGGCGGAAAATATCGGTACCGGTTAAATCGGCGGGCAGCAAATCTGGTGTGAACTGAATACGGTGAAAGTCACCTTCAATACAATCGGCCAGTGATTTAACCGCGCGCGTTTTGGCAAGCCCTGGTGGCCCTTCAACCAAAATATGTCCATCGGCCAACAGGGCGACGAGCAATTGATTCACCAGCTCACCCTGACCAATAATCTGGCTATTAAGATAGTCACGCAGTTGCTGTAGAGCTTGTGAATTCATGATTGTCGTTCTCCTCATTTTTTCACTTAGTGGCTATCAGGAACCAAAAAGTTCCCCCACATTTCCTTGCTTAAGTCAGACTGCGGTAAATATCGTCAGCGATATTCGCCATCATCGACACAAGTGCAATCATTTCAGTACGTTAAAATATGGGGTTAAAAATCGCAGATCCAATGCTTCAATGTTGAAATCTTGGCTTTCTTGACCTTTATTTGTTATTGGAGCGGTCGATAAATAAATTTGTATTATGTCATTAAGAAATCATTGGCCGTGCCGATACATCAGCTGGATTGCACAACTTCGAAGACTTGCTGCAGGTTAAGGCGAGTTAATCCATCTTTGACACAATACCTAAAAGCTTGAAAAGGCAAACAGAATGAAACTGAATTCAATCAGCATAAAACAGAAAGTGGTTGCAGGCATCACCTTTGCGGTACTCGCCTCAACCATCATCGTTGGGGTCATGGCTCAACGTCAGGCACGTACGGTGCTTGAAGATCGATTAATCAACTTAGAAGTGCCCGCCACACTTACTTCAATCAGTGGTCAAATAGACGATGAAGTACGTCAGTTGTTAGCGGCGGCTAAACAGCTTGCCGACAACGAGTTCATCAAGCAGGCCATCGATACCACCACTATCTCGCCAGAGGCTGAAGCGCGTCTGATTAAGCAACTTAATAATATGCGTGCCCAGTACCAACTGAATGATGCGTCGGTTGCCAACCGAGACACCGCGTACTACTGGAACCAAAATGGCTTTTTACGTCAGTTGAATCAACAACAAGACGGCTGGTTTTTTGGTTTTAAACAGTCCGGCAACGCGACCTCGGTGAGCATTTTCCAAGAAGCCAATGGTGATGTAAAAATGTTCACCAACTATCAAAACCTCAATGGCATGTCGATGTCTGGTTTATCAAAATCGATGGATGACATGGTGGCCCTGCTGAATGGTTTCCAAATTGAAGAGACCGGTTTTGTCTTTTTGGCCGATGGCCAAGGGCAGGTACAAATTCACCGTGATAGCAGCAAAGCGAAATCAACGCTGTCCAAGTTGTTTGGCAGCAATACGTCTACCTTACTCGATAAGTCAGATTTCAACTTGATTGATGCTGTGTATGAAGGCCGAGACGTATTAGTGGCAAGCAGCTATATTCCCTCGATGAACTGGTTTGTTGTTGGGGTTATTCCGGTTGATGAGGTTTTCTCAGAACTCAACCAAGTGGCAAAACAGATGATGATCACTACGATCGTGGTTGCTGGGCTGTTTATTATTATGGGCATCTTCCTTGCCAATGGTATTGCACGTCCGATTCGAGCGATTGCCGAGCGTTTTGCTGATTTAGGCAAAGGTGATGGTGACTTGTCACAACGCATTGAGATCAAAGGACAAGACGAAATAGGCCAACTGTCTGAAGGCTTTAACGGTTTTATTGAGAAAATTCATCAATCAATGAAAGAGGTTGCTTCGACCAGTAGTGCCCTGCAGTCAGCAGCTGATGGCGTCTCGAGCAAGTCTCATACTACATACTACATACAACAACAGCCAGATTCAGCGTGACCAAACCATCCAAGTGGTGGCTGCGATTAACCAAATGGGCGCCACCATCAGTGAGATTGCCAGCAACGCTGCAACAGCAGCAGAAACCGCGTCTCAGGCATCGGATAACACTCAAGATGGCCAAAATGTGGTCAGCAAAGCCAAAGAGGCGATCAGTCGCTTGGCAGTTGATATTGAAAATACCGGTCAAGTGGTTGAGCAATTAGCTTCGACGACTCAAGAAATTGGTTCAATTCTTGATGTTATTCGCGACATTTCAGAGCAAACCAACTTGTTAGCACTCAACGCGGCCATTGAAGCGGCGCGCGCGGGTGAGCAAGGTCGCGGCTTTGCGGTCGTGGCCGATGAAGTTCGTAACCTTGCCAGTCGCACCGCGGATTCAACCGAAGAGATCCAGAAGATGATCAACCAGCTTCAAGGTGACGCGAAAGACGCCGTTTCAGCGATGGAAGCGGGTAAAAGTGTTACCGGTGAAGGGGTATCGGCTTCCGACGAGGCGGTTCAAGTCTTGGTGCGTATTTCAGAGCGTATCCACGATATTTCGGATCGCAATACCCAGGTTGCGACTGCAACCGAAGAGCAGTCTACGGTGGTGCACACCATCAACCAAAATATTGAAGAGATCAACGCTATCAACGAGGTTACCACCGGCACAGCTGAAGAACTCGCAGCGGCAAGCTCGGAGCTTAAAGAGTTGTCTGAACGCCTTGACCGTATGGTGGGCAGCTTCAAACTGTAAAGCGTGACCTAGACTGGCATAACTGGGGCTAAGTGGGTAAACTTAGCCCCAGTTATTTTGTAAATAGGGTAAGTGAGATCATGAGCGATTTCGAGAAAGAGCTTGAGCAGATGTCTCAGGAAATGGGTGATGAGCCTGAAGTGGCGCTACCATCGCTTGAAGAGCAGAAGTCAATTGCACAAGAGCTGAAAAAACTTGAAGCACAAGGCAAACTGACACCGGAAGTGCTTGAGCAATATTTTGGCAAGTTTCACACAAAAGCGAATACGCCAATCCATTAAGCGCATTAGACACCGCTTTAAGGTCGCGTATGCGGCCTTTTTATCGCCTTGGAGCGTGTTATGTTTATAGTTTATCGTCTGATTAAGTTAGCGATCATTTGTGCGCTGTTCTTTACCATTTATGACTTTATCGCCTTTGGTGAGATTACCTGGGTTGAGCGTTTATTGAGTCAACTGTCTTAACGTGACGTTATTTGCGTTGCAAACAAAACAGCCACCAAGCGGTGGCTGTTTTGTTTTTATGCGCTTGCGCTATTTAACCGTCCACGCAATCGTCTCACCGGCGCGAATCGGCACTACAACATCTTGACCAAATGGCATAGTCTCAGCCACAGACCATGCCTGCTTGCTTAATGTGACGCTGTCACGGTTGTGTTCAATGCCGTAGAAGTCTGGGCCATTATGACTGGCAAAGGCTTCGAGATTGTCCAGCTTGCCTTCTTGATCAAACACCTCAGCATAAAGCTCTAGAGCGGCGTGAGCGGTGTAAGAGCCCGCACAACCACAAGCGGCTTCTTTCATGCCTTTAGAGTGTGGCGCAGAGTCGGTACCCAAGAAGAATTTGTGACTGCCGCTGGTGGCAGCTTCAATCAGCGCTTGCTGGTGGGTATTGCGCTTGAGGATCGGCAAACAGTAGAAATGAGGCTTAATACCGCCAACCAGCATGTGGTTGCGGTTGTAAAGCAAGTGATGCGCGGTAATTGTCGCGGCGACGTTGTCGTTAGCGTTTTTCACGAAGTTTGCAGCATCGGCGGTGGTGATATGCTCAAGCACAATTTTTAAATTCGGGAAGTCATTGACGATTGGCGCAAGCACTGTGTCTAAGAAGGCTTTTTCACGATCAAAGATATCGACATCGTGAGTGGTTACTTCGCCGTGAACTAACAGTAGCATGCCAACTTCTTGCATCGCTTCGAATACAGGGTAGATGTTTTGCGCTGACGTCACACCTGAGTCTGAGTTGGTGGTCGCCCCTGCGGGGTAGAGCTTGGCCGCGACAACGGCACCTGAGGCTTTCGCCTTGCGAATCTCATCTGGCGTAGTGTTGTCGGTAAGATAAAGCGCCATCAGAGGCTGAAATTGTTCGCTTGGCTTTTCGGCCATAATACGATCGCGATAGGCCAGTGCCATCTCGGTGGTGGTAACGGGTGGGACCGTATTGGGCATGATTAGCGCGCGTCCGTTGTAGCGGCTAATATCACGAACGGTATCCTTAAGTACCTCGCCGTCACGTAAGTGAACATGCCAGTCATCAGGACGTGTGATTGTAAGTGTTGTCATTGTTGCTCCCACCATAAATTGAGTGATCCGATTGGAGCCTAAACAGGGCGAAAGCTGAAAAAGCAAACGCTTACGTTTAGGCGACAGGATGATAGAGCAAACGCGGGTCTATTTCACCCTTTTTATTGTGAGTAACCTTTTATTGCTAGAGGGATTCGCTCAGCGCACGGTTAACCACAGTGCGTGGATAGAACCCGGGACAAAGAAGATCAAGGTCAAGATAAGGTTGAGCAAAAAATCCTTACCTAGTCCTTTATCAAGAAAAACCGCCACAGGGGGAAGAAAAATACACAGCAGAATCATAATAAGTTTATTCATAGTCGCTCCGAGCGTTTGAGTTCAACGAGTAGTTTGCTTGATTGAGGAGACTCATTGTCAGAATCAAGCCAAAGCCTTCATTATAGATGGCTTTCTTTCACCAAAGGGGATTGATTAACGCTGTTTATCACCATTGAGAAAGACATTTTTACTCATCATAACGCTCAGTTTTAAAGCAACAAAGTGAATAAAATCAAACGAATTTGGGTATACTGGAGCGACAATAATCACAAGCTTAGGATTAGCAATGTCAGCACCACTTCTCTCTCAACTTAATGTTTATCCGGTTAAATCGGTCGGCGGCATCTCTCTTTCTACCGCTTGGGTCGAAAAGCAGGGGTTAATGTTTGATCGCCGTTTTATGCTGGCTCTGGCCGACGGTTCTATGGTGACGGCAAGAAAATACCCACAAATGGTCAAGGTGCAATCAACCTTAACTTTCGATGGGTTGATTTTCACGGCTTCTGGCCATGTGCCTTTGCGTATCCGCTATCCGGAGTTTAAACTTCAGCAAACATCGGCGCAGGTATGGAATGATAGATTTACTGCTTATACCACCACCGACGAAGCGGATGACTGGTTCAGTGCGGTATTAGGTCAACGGGTTGAATTACTGTTTACTGGCGAGCAGTCGAATCGCGTTCGAGAGAAATTAGGCCATAATGTCAGTTTTGCTGATGGTTATCCGTTACTTGTGATCAGCGAAGGGTCGTTACAAGAGCTCAATCGTCGTAGTCCAGAGCGACATTCGATGGATCAGTTTCGTACCAATTTAGTGGTGGCAAATAGCGAACCTTTTGCCGAAGATAGCTGGAAACGTATTCGCATTGGCGATGTTGAATTTGAAGCGGTCAAGCCTTGTGAGCGTTGTATCTTAACCACGGTGGATGTCAAAACAGGCCAGTTTCGACCGACCAAAGAGCCATTAAAGACATTATCGCAATTTCGAGCCAATGAACGTGGTGGGGTATTCTTTGGCCAAAATCTGATCGCTTTGAATGAGGGGATGATTCGTCAAGGTGATACGGTTGAAGTGCTGGAGTATAAAGACAAAGAATTTTATCCCGACAACAGCCCAATAAAAATTGCCTTGACGTGTGTCGAGCGCGAAGAGATTGCGCGAGACTTTGTCACATTTTGGCTTGAGCCAGCGCATGGTGAAGTGCCAAGCTATCAACCCGGCCAACATCTGCCTATCTCAATTGACCTCAAAGGCGAAACGATTGGTCGCCGCTACACGCTCTCTTCTAGCCCTTCTCGTCCCGGTCGTTTGGCGATCTCGGTCAAGCGTATTGATGGCGGTCGCGTTTCCAATTGGTTGCTCGATAACTTAAGTCTTGGGGATACGCTCACTTGCGAGCAGCCCAATGGCAGTTTCCATCTTAGTGACAATCACCATCATTCCCCGTTATTGTTGCTGTCAGCTGGCAGTGGTGTCACTCCGATGTTGTCTATGCTGCGTTACTTGGCTGATCATCAAAAGATTGATGATGTGGTGTTTTATCATCAGTGCCGCAGTGTTGAAGACATTCCCTGCCGCGCAGAGTTAGACGCGTTACGTAAGCAACACCCTGGCCTGACAGTATTAATTTCGTTATCTCAGGCGCCCGTCGATTGGTTTGGTCTCAAGGGACGCTTTACATTGTCGCATCTTAAACAGATCAAAGATGTCGAGCAGCGTCAGGTGTTCGTTTGTGGCCCGGATGGCTTTATGCAAAAAGCTAAAAACCTCTTGTTAAAGAAAGGTCTACCTGAAGAAAACTACCATCAAGAAGCGTTTGGTGTCAGTGTCGCGACGGCACAGCCATTAGCCTCGGTGACCATCAGTGTTAACGGCCAAGCATTTAGCGGTGATAATCAAAAGACCTTACTTGAACAAGCTGAAGATGCAGGCATTGCGATTGCTAACAGTTGTCGAGCGGGGCTTTGCGGCGCGTGCAAGGTAACGATAGAGTCGGGCCGAGTCCATCAACCAGAGGTGCCTGCTCTGCAAGAGAGTGAGCGTAATAGTGGTCAAGTGTTGGCCTGCTGCTGCGTACCTGAAACCGATATTGATGTGATGGTTTAGCCGATGTCATCGATGTCAGCGTTTTCGTGCTGGCATCGACGACAGAGTCTCGAGAGGCTTATCGGCAACGTCTTAGGCCGCTTGTCTAATCAGGCGGCGAATTTTTAATTGCGATAAGAATACCCCAGAGATCACCAACATCCCACCAATCAAGTGATAGCCTTGAACCGTTTCTCCAAGCCAGGTTGTTGCCAAACTTATCGCCACTACAGGCATTAAGTTCATGAACATGGCGCTCGATTCCGCCCCAATCAGATCGATAGCTTTCACCCACATCCAAGGGGCAACAATTGAAGCTGCGACCCCCGCATAAGCAATCAGTGGATATGCCTGATGACTTGGCGTAAGTTGCTCACTGGTGAGCCATAGTGGCGTTAACATCAGCAGTGCTAATACACCTTGCATATAAACCATGGTCCAGTTAGGCAGCGCCATCTTCCAACGTTTGAGCAGTACGCAGTAGGTTGCGTAGCATAGAGAGGCAAGCACCATAATGGCGTCACCTTGTGTAACCGTTTGGTGAAAGAAAAAGGTTACATCGCCTTTACCAAGCATAAACGCCAGCCCTGCCAGCGCAATCACTCCGCCGGCAATACTAAGCGGTGAGATAGTTTTGCTAAGCAAAGGGACGCTAATGAAGATGGCAAACAGTGGGACTAATGAGCCAATCAAAGCCATGTTTGAGGCACTGGTTGTTAACCCAGCGTAGTAAGAGAGTAATTGGTTGAGCACCATGCCGAGCAGCGCGAGAAACGTAAGCTTGGTTAAGTTCACGCGAATAACCCCCCAGTGTTTGATAACACTCGCTAAGCAAAATGGGCTAAGTAATACCACCGCCACTAACCACCGATAAAAACTCATCGCACTGGGCTCAATGACGTCGGCGGCCATTTTGTTGGCAATTGCATTTCCGCCCCAAATCATGACGGTGAATAGCGGAAGAAGATAAACCATACGAGCACTCTGGCAAATGAATCAGTAGCGAAGAGTTTGGCAGGTCTGTATAATTATATATATCTTTAAAACGACATTGCGCGTCATAGGAAGACAAGTTTTGAGAAAATCGGCCAAACATTTGCACCCTTCGTTATCAATCGATAAAGCACCATCGGATGTGTTTATGAATTTTGAGGCATTTCTGTCCAATACCGAAACGCGAATGCACAGTCACCCATGGGGACAGGTGCAACTGATCAGCGGCGGAATTCTTGAGATGGAAGCAGAAGGAACGCGATTTTTAGCGCCGCCCCACTTGGCGATTTGGGTCCCGGCTGGAGTGAGGCACACCAGTTTTAACCGCAAACCCCTCTCTTATTGCTCACTAAATGTGGCTCAACACTTAACCGCGAATTTTCCCGAACGCACCAGCCTGATTAAAATCACGTCGATCGTTTCTGCCATCGTTGATGACTTTCGTCAACGCGAGATCAATGTTGCCGATAATGAACAAGACAAACGATTAGTTCAGGTCTTGCTGGATCAGTTGGCCACTCGTGATACTCAGCACCATTTCTTGCCGTCGAGCGATCATAAATACCTTTCAAAAATTTTAGCCGCGGTAGAAGAGAATCCCATCGACAATACTAGCTTGTCTCAATGGGCAGAGCGAGTGCACACCACCGAGCGTACGTTGGCTCGGCACTGTCAGTCAGAACTTGGGATGAGCTTTACCGAGTGGCGATTAAGAGTGCGTTATCTCTATTCGATGGATCTACTGCGTAAGGGCCACTCGGTTAAAGAGGTCGCCCTGACCCTTGGTTACAATCAAGCCAGCCCGTTTATCGCGATGTTTAAAAAATACTCCGGGCAGACCCCTGAGCAATATAAAAACCGCTTACTTTAGTGAGGTGAGAACATAACAAACAAATCTTTGTTATGTTCGACCAAACTAACAAACCACCCCACGTACACGACATTTGCAAGTCCATAAGTTTGAAAAATGATACTGCAGTTCTTCCTCTATCTGTTCTGCATTTCAATTTCTGCTTTCATCTCGAATATAATGGAAATACCAGCGCTTTAGAGTATTACCTCCTGCTCACCAGATGGTTGGATGCAGCAGCAGCCAGAAGTGCTCCGCCAATCACTAGGGTTTGGTAGTACGCCGGAACAAGCGTTAGCATACCTACCGTCAGAGTCATAATGATTAGAGCACCGATGAATGAGCGCAGTACTTTTCCTTCTCCGCCGCTGAATGCTGTACCACCAATCAGTACAACAAGAATAGCGGTTAGCTCCATGCCATCTCCTGAGAGAGGATCGCCAAGGGACATAAAACTAGAGCGGGCGATACCAGCCAGTGCTGCAGTTGCACCAACAATTGAATACAGGGCAAACACCACTAAACCCGTTTTAATTCCCGATAGTTTTGCTGCAGTAGGGTTACCACCTGTTGCGGCAGCGTATTTACCTAACAAAGTGCGATTTTGTAGGATGATGAGCAACGCAGTCACACCAACCGCTACCCAGAACGCCATTGGTAATCCCAGTAATACAGCATCGCGGCCATAATCATTAAACCAAGCTGGCATTTTTATATCGCCCATAGACTTGATCGCAGATACGCCATCCTCGACCAAAAGAAGAGCGACACCTTTATAAAAGCTTAACGTAATCAAGGTGGCAATAACGGGGGTGATGTTAAATTTGACTACAAGAAGTCCGTTGATCGCTCCCAATAGTACGCCGCAAAACACGGTAATCGAAAATGCAGCCCAGAATGGCACGCCATTGATAGCGAGCATGGCATAAATAACAGCGGTTAACCCCATGGTACTACCGACCGAAAGATCGATATATCCAGACACCATGAGTAGCGTGAACGCTCCAGTTAAGACAAGTAAAGGAGCAGAGACACGCAAGATATTGATGATATTTTTCTTATAAAGAAAGTTACCGCGTTCGAAAAGTGCGTACTGATCTAAGTTAACGCTACTCAGGATCACGACGATAGCAGCAAGAACAAAGTAGATGTAATAGTTACGAATAAACTCTGCGGCTTGGTTGCCGAATGTTGGTGATGAGTTGAGTGATTTAGTAGTTTCAGACATAACTTACACCTTGATTATTTATTTCGTAGGGACAGAGCCCACGTTTGAGCGGTAATTGCTAAGAACACTGCCACAGCTCTTAGAATAAATTGCCAATCCGGAGAAAGGGTTAAGCCGGTCGCAGCCGACGTCACGACGGCAAGAATAATGGCGCCGAAGAACATCCCGATTACAGAACCGAATCCGCCTGCAATGGCAATACCACCAAGTAGTGCGATCACTAATGCATCGAACTCCATCAGAAGACCACGATTAGAGAAGCCAGACTTGAATTCTGAAGAGAGAAGAATACCTACAATGCCTGCAACTAACGCGCTAAACAAATAGAGATAGGTAATGTGTTTAGCGTTATCAATACCAGAGAGCTTAGCTGCTTCTGGATTAGCTCCAATCCAGTAGGTGATTCGTCCAAAAACGGTCTTTCTCTCGATAAAGATGGCGATAAAGAAAAGGATTAACATGAATAAGACCGGGAACTGCATAGAGGTACCGAACACTTTTAGATTACCTAGAATGCCAAATTCGGCAGGTAGGTTCGTGTTTCGTTGTGAACCTTCAGTGATAACCTGTGCAATACCACGTGCGACCATCATAGTGCCGAGAGTTACTATGATTGACGGAATTCGAAACTTCACAACGAATAGCGCATTCAGCCCGCCGATAGCAAGCGCACCTAATAAAGCGCCTGAAACTGCTAACCAATAAGGTAATCCAAGTCCACTAGAGAGGGAGCTGGCCCCCATTGCAGATTGAGCAAACCATACAGATAAAACCCCAGATAAAGCAACAATACCACCGACGGAAAGATCAAAATTCCCTGAGATAAGGAGGAATGAAACCCCGATACCTAATGAAATGACTGCCCAGTTATTGGTAACCAAGTTCATCATGTTTTGTACTTGAAAAAAGTTAGGCACGAAAACAGAGGCGACCAAAAAAAGCCCGATGGCAACGATGGCAACCAGTGATGTGATGTACATTTGATCACTCACGCGTCGGTATTCGACAGGTGAGTGATATGGTTTGACTGATGTATTCATCATACTACTTCCTCTAAACCACCCGTAGCGGCGTTTAAAATATAGTTGGTATCGATATCCGACCCGTTGTTAATTTCCGATACCAGTGAGCCTTCATAAAGTAAAAAAATACGGTCACAGACTCCCAGTATCTCCTCTAATTCAGTGGAGAAGACGGCGACTGAATTCCCTTCGCTGGCTAAGTTTTTAACTAGGTCGTAGATCTCTTTTTTCGCGCCAACATCGACACCACGAGTTGGCTCATCTAGCAGTAGAAGCTTCGCTTGAGAGAATAAACACTTGGCAATGACGATTTTTTGCTGGTTGCCACCAGACAGTTTTTCCGTATGCTTTTCGATGGAGCTTGTCGCGATAGAGAGCTTTTCCACGTAGTCGATAGCTGCGTTGAGTTCATCTTTCTCTCTGAACACACCGAAATCGGACATTCTAGGTAAGTTCATAACCGGAATGTTTTCTCGGATAGTCAGGTTGGTAAACAAACCTTGAGTTCTGCGCTCTTCAGGCACCAAAGCTATTCCAGCGGCGATGGCTTCGCGTGGAGATTTCCCGACATCTTTCCCGTTTAACCGGATGGTGCCTGATGATTTATCGGCTCCGAAGATAGCTCGGGCTATCTCTGTTTTTCCTGCGCCAACAAGGCCGTAGAAACCCACGATTTCACCTTTCTTAATGTCGAAGGAAATGTTTTTAAGTCGATGATTACTCAAGCGTTGAACGGACAAAAATATTTCGTCAGTGATTGTATCTCGAGGAGAGTAATCATGTTTGATACTGCGGCCAATCATCATGTTAATAAGCTCTGCGCGGCCATTAACCTCTGTCATTGCTTTGGTCGCTATGTGTTTACCATCGCGCATGATGGTAACGCGATCACCTAGCGAAAGGATTTCATCCAGTTTATGAGAGATATAAATCACCGTAACGTTTTGCTCTTGTAAGCGGCGAATTACCGTAAATAATCGTTCAACTTCTCGTTCAGACAGTGCAGCAGTGGGTTCGTCCATAATGATGATATTTGCTCCAGAAGAAGCCGCTCGGGCAATTTCGACGATCTGTTTTTGCGCCACACCAAGTGTCGAAACTCTGACGTGAGGGTTGATAGAAGGTTCAATGGTCGCAAGCGTACTAACTGCCCTTTTTTCTAAATCGGAGCCCACCAAAAAACCAAACCAGCTCTTCTCCATGCCTAAGGTTAAGTTTTCAAGAACAGTCAGTTCATCGACGACATGTAGTTCCTGAAAGAGGGTAGCGATACCTGATTCTCGTGCTGACTGGGTACCATTGGGTGTGTATACCTTGCCATTAACTTTCATCGTCCCTTGCGTAGGTTGGATAGCGCCGGTAATCATTTTCACTAGTGTCGATTTTCCTGCCCCATTTTCGCCAATCAGACAATGGACACTACCGGGTTCGATTGAGAAACTGACGTCATTAACGGCTCTGACGCCGGGGTAATCTTTGACAAGCCCCTCAATGGAAAGGGCCGCTGTTGTATTTTGACTATTCAAGATGATTTCTCCTAATCACTGAGATTTTTGAACATTTTTTATTAGGAGGAGAGGCCAGCGGTAATCTTGCTGACCTCACATAGAGTTAGTTGTTAAACTGATTTTTTAGCCATTGTTCTGCTTCAGGTTTAGGCATTGACCAGTATGAAATTGTGTATGCATCGTAGAAGAACTCTTGTGCTTCATCGCTTCTCGGTGCGACTTTCTTATTGATCACGTCCATTACCAAATCGATACGTCCACGAGCAGTTTCGATTGGTGGTAGGCCCATCGACAATTTCAGGCTTGATTCATGATCGTAAATCTGACCAAATTCCACCGAGTCGAAGTCTACGCTGGCGACAATCTCAGTGACAGGCTTACCATTTTTGAACTTACCGCGCCCAAGTTGATTCAGACCAGCCATTGTGCCAACGGTTAGATTTGAAGCCTCAGAGTATATGAGGTTCACTTCAGGTTGCTGAGTCAGTAGGTCGACAATGATTTGTTTCGCAGCTTCTTGGCCACCACTCGCATCCAGGGCCCCTAAGTTTTTCGCATTCGGCGCAACGGAAAGGACACCTTGAGCAAATGGGTTCGTGCGCCCTGAGGTTACTTCGGTATGGTTCGGCCAACCTAGTTGCACCATTGCTATTGGTTTATTCGGGTTTGCGGCCATCCACTCTTTAGCCATTTGAGCACCCATCTCGAAAGATACCGTAGCTTCATCGCTACGAGCAGTTGGGATACCAGTATCGGTAATAGGACTAAAGAAAGAGGTCATCGCAATGTTTTCTTCCAGCGCTTCGATGACACCTGGAGTTGCTGCTTCACCATCCCAAATATGTAAGGATGCGCCGTCAAATGCACCCGCCGCAACTTGGTCAACGTTTTGCGTCATGACTGCAGAATCGGCTTTACCGTCAAAAATGACTACCTCCGCACCATATTTTTCTTTCGCATAACGTTTCGCTTCTGTGGCTTGTGACTGGTGGAATACGTTAGACAAGTCTGAAACGAAAAATGCAATTCTTTCATTAGCTTGTACTGTGGCAGCGAGGCTTGAAGCGACAATCATACTCGTAGCAATAAGTCCTTTGTTAAATAGATTCTTTAAAGTCACTGACTTCATAATTTTCTCCATTTTCTATTTGGTATTTACTCGTCGTCTTTGAAGCAACAGCTGCTTTTATTGCGTTGAATAACATTCTTCATTAGCTGTCAAAAGCAGTACAACACGTCCTTCTCATTGAAGTGAATTATCTTTCACAATGTTGAAATATATTTCACGTGTTAAAAATTAGTGAACAAAATGTAATTGGTCAATAGTATATCGATACGATTTGTATCACTTTGATTGGCAATTGTGATCTTGCGCACCTTGATGGTTAAATTGATACGATTGGTATCGTTTTTACTTGCAATGGTGAGTTTTTGTGATTATTTTTTACTCAGATGAAATAAATTTCACATATCAATAACATTTGGTGTTAATTGAAATTCATGTCGCTGAACCTATAGCAAAGGTACGCGCAATGAATGAAGGTAGATATATGACGATGAACGAGCGTGACGATATTCTGAGACAAACGGCTAAGATCCTAACCTTACGTTATATGGAGAACCGCAGTCAGTCGGACATTGCGAAGCAGCTTGGGTTATCTACTGCCAAGGTGAATCGAGTCATTAGGCAAGCACATGATGATGGTTTAGTTGAGATAACACTCAAGCTTCCTCAAGAGAGAATGCATAGTTTCGAACAACAACTGATCAAAATCTTCGGCTTAAAGACTGCAGTTATTCAGCCTAGTCTTAGTAAAGACGATGCGGTAATAACGCAGCAAGTTGCGCAAGCTACAGGTGAACTATTAATCGAAACCGTCAAACCAGACAGCATAATCTGTATTAGTGGCGGTAAAACCATGGCTCAGATTGTAGAGCAGATCAAACCAATGAGCTTTCCCAAGGTACGCGTCGTTCCTGCGACTGGCGGTATTCAAGGGCACCACTATACCGACGTAAATTATTTAGCGTCGAAACTGGCTGAGAAACTCGGTGGAACAAGTACTCAGCTACACGCCCCCTTATTTGTCGATACTGATGAGCAACGCGCTCTTTTAATGGAAATGCGCAGTGTTAAAGAAGTGCTTGATCAAGCAAGAAATGCAGATATTGCTCTGGTGGGTATTGGTTCAGTCGCTCATGAGAGCGACAGTTATTACGACTTGCGGACGCTGAGTGGTCATCAGACGGAGGCGTTGTCGAGTACGCTGTGCCAAGGTGAAATCCTTGCACATTTATATGACGATGATGGCAGGACGTGCGCGGATCATTTAAACCGTAAGCTGATTGGATTGAATCTAAAAGAACTTGGCAACGTTGAACACAGTATTGGTGTTGCTGCAACTCACTCCAAAGTGTCCGCGATGTTAGCAGCGCTGCGAGGTGGATTGATTAATGGCTTAGTCTCTGATGAAGACACAGTGGCAAGTGTTTTGGAACAAGCAGAATAGGGAACAATTATGCAAACAAGAGAAATTGGTAACTCAGGTATTCAGGCGTCTGTTATCGGGTTAGGTACCTGGGCAATGGGGGGCTGGATGTGGGGTGGCACAGATGAAAAAGCCTCTATTGAAGCCATCAATGCGTCTCTAGATAGTGGTGTTTCTCTTATCGATACTGCCCCAGCGTATGGCTTGGGCGTCTCAGAAGAGATAGTAGGAAAAGCGATAAAAGGTAAGCGAGACAAAGTGGTGCTCGCAACCAAGTGTGGATTAGTTTGGCATACCAACAAAGGTAATCACTTTTTCGATGAGAAAGGGCAGCCAGTACATCGTTACTTGGGAGCTGACGCTATTGAATTCGAGGTCGAACAGAGTTTAAAACGTCTACAAACCGACTATATCGATTTGTACATCACGCATTGGCAAGATCCAACTACACCAATTAGCGAAACCATGCATGCACTGGAATCACTAAAACAGGCAGGGAAAATTCGAGCAATAGGCATTAGTAATGCGGGTAAAGCGGAACTTGCCCAGTATCAGGCAGCAGGAACGGTTGATGCGGTGCAGGAAAAATACAATTTGATTGAGCGTCAATTGGAGCAAACATTGCTGCCAGAGACGGTAGCATCAAATGTCGCGTGTTTGAGTTACTCATCTCTGGCGATGGGCTTATTAAGCGGAAGAGTGAGTCCTGAGCGAATATTCACTGGGGACGATCAACGAATTACTGACCCCATGTTTACGGTTAAAAGTCGTCAATGGGTTCAGAAGTTCTGTCAGTCTATCGAGCCGATTGCACAGCGAAAAGGTATAACGGTTGCTCAACTTGTCATCGCCTCGACCTTGCAGCAGCCGGGCATTACCTATGCGCTTTGTGGAGCACGTAATAGTGAGCAAGCGATTGAAAACGCTACGGCAGGAAATGTTCGGTTATCACAAGAAGATGTTGCTTTTATTGATGCTAAGTCTCGTGAGTTTTTTGGCCAATTAGAGTTGGCGTAAACCGTAGGATTAAGAAGGCGTTAACTGACTGGCAGGGAGCAAGGATGGATAATCACACAACACGGTTTGGACACCTCAAGAATCAAAACGATTTCGAAGTTGTCGTTATTGGTGGTGGAATCAATGGTATTAGCGTTTTTCGGGAACTCGCCCTGCAAGGTGTGAAAGTACTCTTGATCGATAAGGACGACTTTTGCTCTAAAGCGAGCGCAGCACCTTCACGTATGATTCATGGCGGGCTGCGTTACTTAGAAAATGGTGAGTTTGCATTAGTAAAAGAAGCGCTTTTTGAGCGAAATCGTTTATTAAGTAACGCACCACACCTGGTGGCACCGCTTGAAACAACGATTCCTATTTTTTCCACCTGGACGGGGCTCTTCGACGGCATGTTTAAGTTTCTTGGTCTAAAAGATCGTCCGTCTCAGCGTGGCTCTGTGGTAATAAAACTTGGTCTTAGCCTGTACGATTGGTTTACCAAGCGTGATCAAATGATGCCAAAGCATAAAATGCACTCGGCTCATGATACGCATCAGCGCTGGCCTTTAATGGGAAATAAAGTCAAACACAGTGCAACCTATTTTGATGCGTGGATCAGTTCTCCAGAACGATTAGCGATGGAGCTGATTCGCGAGGGAGTAAACGCTGGTGGTGTGGCTATGAATTACACCAAAGTCACTCACCTCGATAATGGGGAATTGGTCTTAGTTAGCCAAATAAGTGAGCAAGCAGTCAGGGTTAAAACCCAACATATTGTCAATGCGACTGGAGCCTGGGTCGATTTCACCAATGGTTTATTAACCGCACCAAGTCAATACATGCAAGGAACCAAGGGTTCGCACATCATTGTGGAAAATGCACAATTGTTGTCCGAGTTAGATGGCAACATGCTGTTTTATGAGAACAGTGAAGGTCGGGTCTGCATACTGTTCCCGTACTTCGGTAAGGTGCTGATTGGTTCAACCGATATTCCTGTCAGTGATCCTGAGACGGCTCACTGTACGGACGAAGAGATCCAGTACCTATTAGAGTCTCTTCGAGGAATATTGCCGGGTCTTGAAATAGACGAAGATCAAATTGTATATCAGTTTTGCGGGGTAAGGCCCTTGCCTTGCGTTGATACGTCGACAACAGGCCAGATACCTCGCAGTCATTCAATTAAACGAAATCGTGTTGAGTCTACACAAATCTATTCGCTGATCGGTGGCAAGTGGACGACGTTTCGAGCCTTCGGTGAAGAAGTAGCGGACGAAATATTAAGTTCTCTCGGTAAGGAAAGAACTTGCAGCACAAAGCAGAAGCCAATTGGTGGTGGAGTGGGATACCCCTTGAGCAAAGCGGATCGCCAAGCGTATATCGAAAAGTTAGCTCATCAATATTCAACTTATTCAAAGGCACAATTAGAAGCCTGGTTCACTCGCTACGGCACTCAATGCGAAACATTGCTTGAATGGTTAGTGGATTATCATGACTTCGAACTGCCGTCACTTAGCTATTACACCAAAGGTGAGCTGAGCTACATCATAGAACATGAATACGTTCAAACGACGCTTGATGTGCTACTGCGTCGTACCTCTATTGCGATTGAAGGCAAACTCAGTAATTTTGTGTTTGAAGAAATATCAACTTTGGTTGCTCAACATTTTGATTGGAGCGATTCAGAGCAGACATCAGACCGAATCAATACCAAGCAAGTTCTATCGCGTTTTCACGGTGTGGAACTCGATATTGCTCCTGCAGTTAATCAACTAATGCGAAATTCAACAGTTACGGAAAGTGAACAACTATTAAATGGAGAACAGTATGTATTTAACCAGTAAAGTCAGGATGAAACGCCTGTTTAGGCAAGGCCGATGCCTTGATGTTGCTATCGATCATGGGGTATGCAATGAACCTATGTTTTTAGATGGGTTGGAGGACATGGCTTCGGTAGTGAATCAACTTGTCCACGCCAAACCTGACGCGGTTCAAATGAATGCTGGACAAGCCGATCTGCTACAAACTATAGACGGTAAAGATAAGCCAGCACTGGTTATGCGAATAGACTTAGGCAATCCCTACAACGCAGAGCGACATCGTCATATGTGGTCATTGCTGCAAAACGCTGAACAACCGCTTATTCAAGCTCTACAAATGGATGCAGCCTGTGTGGTGGTCAATCTGTTTATGCTGCCCGATGAGCCAGAGCTGTTCAAGCAATGCGTGGCCAATATCAGTAGAGTCAAAGCAGAGTGCGAAAAGTACGGTATGCCTTTGATGATAGAACCGTTGGTGATGCAGCCAAACAAACAAGGTCAAGCTTATATGGTTGATGGGGATTACCAGAAAATCGTTACATTGGTTCGCATGGCTCGTGAGCTAGGCGCTGACATAATCAAAGCCGACCCAACCACCGATGCTGAAGATTTCCACAAAGTTGTAGAAGCAGCGCGTTGCCCAGTGTTGGTACGCGGCGGCGGACGTGAAGATATTGAATCGGTATTTAATAAAGCCAGAGCACTGCTTGATCAAGGTGCCTTGGGTATGGTTTATGGCCGCAATATTTATCAGCACCCAAATCCAAGCCGTGTAGTCGATGCGTTAATGGCGATGATTCATAACGGCGCGTCTACGTCTGACGCGATGAATATCTACTTTGGTGAAAGTTAAAAAACAAGGGGGAATATGATGTCATACGCACTTGGGATTGACTGTGGCAATACAGCAATAAAAGCTGCCTTGTTTGATAGCCATGGAGCCGAAATTGATACGGTAGCGATCAATTTCCCGACACATATTCCCAAACCTGAATATACAGAAGCGGACATGGATGAATGTTGGCAGTTATGTGCTGATGTAATCAAAAGTCTTATCGGAAAAACCAACATTGATAGCTTGAAAATCAAAGCTATTGGTGTGAGCGGGCATGGTAATGGTTTGTATCTGCTCGATAATAAGCGTTCGCCTCTGTTAGCTATCAAGTCGCTTGACAATCGCGCGGCTTGTGAAGTGCAAACGATCGAGTCATCAGAGGGTTATTTTGATCTTAAGCGCAGAAATCGCCAAGGTGTTTGGTCGTCTCAAAGCGCGGTTTTGCTGATGTGGCTCAAACAAAATAGCCCTCAACTCTATGAAAGAATTGGTCAAGTTTTGTTTTGTAAGGACTACATTAACTTTCAGCTCACTGGAGAACTTTTTACAGAGTGGAGTGATATCTCGGCTTCGGGACTGTTTGATTTTGAGCAAGACAAGGTATCAGAACAGCTACTTCGTCACTATGACCTAGTCGATATTTGCAACAAGTTGCCCGCGATCGTTGAAGGTAATCGGGTCATTGGTGGAATAACTGATGCAGCATCAAGAATGACTGGATTAGCGACAGGGACGCCGGTTATCGCAGGCTTGTTTGATGTTGTTGCGGGGGCGTATGGTTCTGAAGCGACGAATCTTGGTGATGTCTCTGTTGTGGCTGGTACTTGGAATATCAACCAAGTTGTAACGGATTCACTGCCTCCAGAACAAGTTTTTATGGCTTGCAAACTCTCCAAGCAGAGCTATTTGGCGATCGAATCCAGTACTTGCTCAGCTTCTAACCTTGAATGGCTTGTACAACGCTTTTTTTCTGCACAAAAGCAGCTGGAGGCTAAGCAGGGTGGCAATATATTTGAGAGCTTTAATCGCAGGTTAGAAGACGTGCAACGGCAAGATGCTCTGCCTATATTTCTTCCTTACCTTTATGGTACGACTGATCGAACTTCAACGGCGGCAAACCTTGTTGGCATTAAAGGTTGGCATGAAGATATTCATATTGTTTATGCGTTTTACGAAGGAATTGTGTTCGCCCATTTGGAACACGTTCAACGCTTGCGCGAGTCTGGTTACAAGGTCGAAACCATCTCTATAAGTGGTGGTGCATCGAGAAGTGACTACTGGTGCCAGTTATTTGCGAATGTGCTTGATGTAAAGGTCATTGCGATGAACTGCAAAGAAATTGGCGCAAGAGGGGTGGCTATGCTGGCATTGGAGTCAGTGCAAATCGGATATGAACCCGAAAAACACCCATGTGTTAGCCAAAGAATTTTCGCTCCTGTAGACGATCACAAATCCTACTATAAACAGCGTTTTCAGAAGTACTGTGCAGTAAGGAATGCGCTAAACACGATTTAGTCGGTTTATTTAATTTTTCTTGCCATGTCATAGCTGTGGCTGGATAACTGCGCGCAAAATTAATTATTTCAAATATTGATACAAATTGTATCGATATGAATTTCGAGGTGAATTATGAGTCAATCTATTGTTTTACCGAAGTTTTTAGAAGTTGGGGAAGGCGCAATCAATCGCGTAGGGGACATTGCCATTCAACTCGGCTGCAAGCGGGTAATGATAGTGTCAGATCGGGTAATGGAGTCGCTTGGGCAAGTTGACCATATTAGGGAGATCATCAGCCAAGCAGGGGTAGAAGTGGATGTGTTTACTGACACAATGCCAGAGCCTACTGAAACGTCGGTCCTTCCAGCCGTCACACAAGCAATAGCTGGTCACTACGATGGGATCGTTGCTCTTGGGGGGGGCAGTGTGATTGATAGTGCTAAAGCCATCGCATTGTTGGCCCAGTACCGAGGTCGCATCCGCGACTATTCCGTTCCTAACATCGTCACTTCACCAATTATGCCGCTTATTGCTGTCCCTACCACGGCGGGGACGGGATCTGAAGTAACACGAATGACCATCATCACTGACGAATCTAATGATGAAAAGCTGTTATGCATGGGGCCTGGATTGATCCCGTCGGCTGCCATTATTGACTTTGCATTAACGATGACCGCTCCGACTCGGATCACCGCTGACACAGGTATTGATGCACTGACCCATGCTATTGAAGCCTATGTGAGCGGTAAATCCGGACTATTCACTGACCAGCAAGCATTACTGGCTATGAAGCTTATCGCCCCCAATCTTCGTGAAGCGGTAAACAATCCACAAAACAAGCAGGCTAAAGAACAGATGATGCTCGGCGCGACGTTAGCAGGAGTGGCGTTTTCCAATGCTTCCGTGGCACTCGTTCATGGGATGAGTCGTCCAATTGGAGCGCATTTCCATGTTCCTCACGGGATGAGCAATGCGATGCTTTTGCCAACGGTGACCGAATATTCGATACCTGCGGCTAAGGAAAAATATGCTGACTGCGCCCGTGCGATGGGTATTGCCGATGCATCCATGAGTGATGATGGTGCCGTAGCGTTACTGCTTGATGAACTTAAGCAAATTAATAAAGACCTGTCAGTCCCTTCAATGAGTGAGTTTGGGATTGATAAACAAGCCTTTTGGTCGAGTTTGGAAATCATGTCCGAGCAAGCGCTGGCTTCTGGATCGCCTAACAACAACCCCCGAATACCGGACAAGGAAAGCATAATTGAGCTTTATAAAGTCGCTTGGTAGCGATAAACCGCAACGCAACTAAAGCAAATTCAGCCCTGAATATAATCCAAGGAAGAAAGTATGATCAGCAATTTTATCAATAATGAAGTCGTAGAAAGTATCTCTGAAAAGCGCCAAGCCGTTTATGACCCTGCGACAGGGGAGATCCAGAATCACGTCATCCTTTCCATAAGCACTGAAGTTGAGAAGGCGATTGAATGTGCTCAGACCGCATTCCCTGCTTGGGCAGCGACGACACCTCTGAATCGTTCGCGCGTTCTATTTAAATTCAAAGCGCTACTGGAAGAAAACCGCAGCGAGCTTGCCGAACTCATTAGTCGTGAACATGGCAAAGTGTTTAGTGATGCATTAGGAGAAATAACGCGCGGACTGGAAGTTGTGGAATTCGCTTGTGGTATTCCGCATTTGCAAAAAGGTGAGCACAGTTTAAACGTTGGTTCTGGCGTAGACTCAAATTCACAAATGATGCCATTGGGTGTGGTTGCGGGGATTTCTCCATTCAATTTCCCAATCATGGTGCCAATGTGGATGTTCCCGCTTGCGATTGCAACGGGGAATACATTCATTCTCAAACCATCAGAAAAGAACCCGTCTGCTTCTCTATTTGTCGCTGATTTACTTAAACAAGCCGGTCTACCAAAAGGTGTATTTAATGTTGTTCAGGGGGATAAAGAAGCGGTCGATACCTTGTTACAGGACGACAGGGTTCAAGCGGTAAGTTTTGTCGGTTCAACCCCCATTGCGGAATACATTTATTCAGAAGGCGCTAAATATGGCAAACGCGTTCAGGCGCTTGGTGGCGCTAAAAACCATATGGTGATCATGCCCGATGCTGACCTTAATGGCGCAGTCAATGCATTAATGGGTGCTGCTTATGGTGCGGCAGGAGAGCGTTGTATGGCGATTTCAGTTGCCGTTGCTGTTGGTGATGACACAGCTGATGCACTTTCTCGTCAGCTTCAAGACAAGTTAGCCACACTAAAAGTTGGGCAAGGTTACGGCCAATCGATTGAAAACGACATGGGGCCGTTGATTACGAAAGAGCATAAGCAAAAGGTTTGTGGCTACATTGAGAAAGGTGTGGAGCAAGGCGCTACTCTTCTCGTTGACGGCAGAGAGCTTGAATTGGCCAAGTCGAGCAACGGCTACTTTGTCGGTGCGACTTTGTTCGACGACGTTACAACCGATATGACCATCTACAAAGAGGAAATCTTTGGCCCTGTGCTGTGTATCGTAAGGGTTGATAGTTACCAACAAGCGCTCGACATCATTAACCAACACGAATATGGCAATGGTACCGCGATTTTTACCGCCGACGGCGATACCGCACGTGATTTTACCACCAATGTTCAAATTGGCATGGTCGGGGTTAATGTTCCTATTCCTGTTCCAATGGCATTTCATAGCTTTGGCGGCTGGAAACGTTCACTATTCGGACCGCTTCATATGCATGGCCCAGACGGAGTTCGTTTCTTTACCAGAATGAAAACCATCACAACCCGCTGGCCTGAATCGAGCGTTAAAGTCGATAATAGAGAAAGTACCCAATCACAAGCCGAATTCGTCATGCCAACAATGAAATAATGCATTGACGTGAGGAGGTAAGTGGTAGGTTTGTTTTCAATGTCTGTTCATTTAGCCTAGGGACTATTTGGATACGCGATCCTGTCCTCTTCATGTTTTTTAATGGTTCACTTCTCTTAGAGGAGTGAACTTTTCATTACCACAAAAAACGAGGAGAAGGCGATGAAAGCCGCAAGCCTAATACAGTCCTTAGAGACTTGGCGTCGATGATGAAACTGGTAGTGCTGGTTCTGTGGTGTTTGAGGTTTGGTTAGATAATGTAATGGCGCATCAGAGCGGTACGTTAGTAGGAAATGATGTGGCGGAATTCATCTCAGTCAATATCAGTGACACCGTGCAAGAGCTCAAACTTGTAGTGAGTGATGGAGGTGATGGCGTTGGTAATGATCATGCTTCATGGGGAGATGCAAAACTTCGCACTCCAAGTCAAGGAGGCTCTGCTGCGGTTCCTGGGCTGTTCTACGGAACCCTCTCAGGTGACATTAACGAGACAGCTCCAAACCCTAAAACGTCAATCACGACCAGCTTAAGTGAAACGGAAGACTCCATAGCCGGAAACACTACGGAAGTATACTCAGGGTATATTTATGATGACGATGGGCAGATTTCGTTCAGTGAGAACAATGACGACAAGACTCGCCTTTGGATTGATGGACAACTTGTATTAAGTAGTGATTTTTGGAATGACCGTGTATCTACCACGAATCTCAACTTGTCACCGGGCTGGCATCAGTTCGAACTCAGATTAAGCAATGGTAATGGTGGTAGTGGTGCCCATGATGGATTTGCGTTTGCGTTTGACCCAGATGGTGGAACTAATTGGATTCATCCATCAGACAATGGGACAGGAAACTTGTTTATGACTGAAGATATAGGAACTAACTAAGTTATAAATCAATGTTTCAATCGGAGCCACCTGAGGGTATAAAGGATTCCATCCACTAAAAAGGCTTACTATAAAGTAAGCCTTTGTCTTTACATATATTTCAAGTCATGTAGTTGCGCATACTGACTAAAAGCAATAGTCTACGTTTAGCCAGATTAAACTTTTCAGGAAGCAAGACGTTCTATGTCCACCACTCAATCGCCCAACTCTACTAAAGGTTCGACTCTTGATCGTGTACTTCAAGTGTTGCTGATTGTCGCGAAGAGCCGCGGACAAATGAACAGAGAGTCAATTGCAGATCAACTTGCAATGCCTATTGCATCTGCAAATAAGTTAATTGATCAGCTGGTTTCGCTTGGTTACCTGCAAGAGAACATTATCCGTCACGTTATCGCGGGTCCAAAGTTAAAAGCACTAGCACACGATATCCTTAAGAATCAACGTTTCTCTGAAATGCGCACGTCGGTATTGCGCAATTTATCCGATAAGATAGGAGAAACTTGTGGCATCTCGGTACCAAACGGAATTGAGATGATTTACTTTGAACGCGTAAACTGTAATTGGCCAATACAAATCAATTTAGCTGAGGGTAGTAGTGCGCCTGTCGCTGCCAGTGCCTCCGGAAAACTTTATCTTGCAACGCTCAATGAGAATATTAGAGAAAATGTAATCCAACATATGGGTCTAATGGAGTACACGCCACAGACCATTACGAACGAAAAATTGTTTTTAGAGGAACTTCGCAGAATTCAAAGTCAAGGATTTGGTGAGGACAATGAAGAGTTTATTGACGGAATGGTAGCCATATCAGTTCCGATTAGCTCGAACGGGGTAGATTTTGGCTACCTGTTTTGTCATGCACCCAGTTTTCGAACATCACTTGAAAAGTTAAAAACTTATATTCCTAGCATGCAAATTGCAGCCGAAGAGATATTGAGCTTTACTATCGACGAATTACGATTAGGCTAACCCCAACTTTTCTGTTTGTGGCTTAATTTTTTTGAAATTGGGCCAACATGTCTTGATAAACTAACTCTAGATTTAACTGCGCCGAGCGTAAGATAGGAAGATAATTTTCTAATTCTGATACGCTCTTACGGCTTTTAGGGCAATGACAAAACAGAGCGGCTAAAAAGTTTCCTTTCAGGTCATTGAGTGGTAGTGCTATAGCAGTCATCCCATCAATGAATTCTTCATCGTCAATGCTGTAGCCTCTTTTTTTTATTAAGCTGAGCTCTTTCTTGAGGGTTTGTATATCAGTAATGGTATTTTTAGCGTGTTGCGTCAACTCCATTTTACTTAATACACGACGCAACTGTGTTGTGGAAAGCGTACTTAAGAACAGCTTACCGCTTGCCGAAGCCCATAATGGAATCGGGAAACCGACAGGAATCACAATTTGTAACGGCCAATTCGTTTGGATTCGGTCATAGTACACCATGTGGTCATTTGGCATATCGTTAGCTAAAGAAAGTCCACAAGTCTCTTTTAACTTTCTCGATAAGCCATGCAGTATCGCTTGGCGCTGGAGTTTGTGTTGATTTGTCCAGTTTACGTCTAAGGCGATCGAGACAAGCTGTGCACCCGGATAGAAGTGTCCGCGCTCATCTGTTTGTACATATTGTGCCTCTTCTAGCTGATGGAGTAGACGATGGCAGGTAGGTTTCGGAATACCCGATTCGAAAATGATGTCGGAAGCCGATACTGTGCTCTTCGATTTAACTACTCTCTCGATAACATCAATGAGACGATCTACTGAGTTTATTTTTTCCGACACCTTGAACCCCATTGATTACAGCACGCATCTAATTGGTTAGTTGTAAACCATAAAGCGTTATATTCCCAAACTATTTCGCGACTTTCAATAAGCTCTGTGATTCATTGGTATGACTTAACATTGGAATGCTAGTGCTATCAACCAGTGATTCAGCTCTACCTTGTGTCGGTGCATCTAAAATGAATAAATTGCCAGATTGTGGAAAGCGCTCCTTTTCCTTTAAGGTTAACTCATAGTCTGCGGTTGCAACAAAAAGAGTCGTAAAATTCCCATCGCCAAAGGTGCATCGAGTGGCGTGTTTTACGGGCAACTTTATTTCACCGAGTTTTGAAGGTTTTCCGATCCTCGTGTTGTCGGGAGAGTAATATGAAACAATGCCACAATCCCAATGACATACAAATAAGTTACCTGATTTATCTACGGTTAGCCCGTCAGGGTAACCTTGCTGTGGTGTCAATTCAACAAAGACCGCTTTGTTTATTATTTTCGTCATCGACTCATCGAGTTGATACTCAATAACTTTTCTTTGAAACATGTTTGAGCAGTATGCACGCTTTAACTCTGGATTGAACGCTATTCCATTAGCAACACTAAAATTATCGTCCATTTCAATTGCAAGCCCGTTATCGAACTGGAAGAGCTTCCCATCGGGAGACTCTAGATCTTCACCATTCATTGAACCAAACCAGAGTTTTCCATTTGGATCGGTAACCGCATCGTTCAGGTGAAGATTGGGAGTTTTAGCGCATGGATCGATTACGGGGAAGTATTCATCAAACAAAGCGCTACAGTAGAAGAGGCCTTGTTTGCTCGCACAAAGCCAACCATCGTTATCACATCGAGCTATAGCGGTTATATCAAATGGTACGTTGAACGTTTCAGTGGTGTGCCAACGCAAGTTGAATCTGTAAATGGATTTGCCAGCAGCGTCTATCCAAACAAGCTCTCTATGCTCTGGTACCCAAATAGGCGACTCACCAATATTGCATACGATATTTTTTAATGGGCGCATTTTTATCCGTAAAGTGATTTAATTGGTCTCAATATGAACCATTTTTCACGTTAGTGCAAAGCTATGCGAGCTTAAAGTGCAAAATATTGGTAATAATATGCCGAAAGAATGATTAGTACTTTCTGCGCATCAATTTTACAGATGGTTAGACTGTTCATTTGTACTCAAGCGTCGAGTATTTGAGCTAGCAACGAGTCTTGAATAGAGCAAAAACTGTAGCGCGAGCGCGGTGAGCAGAAAGCAAAGCTGAGGCTTAGAGGTGGAGAGCCCTTGTCCGCTGCCACCAGAAAGTACAAGCCGACTAAAAACGTCGGGGGAGCCACTATAGTTTTCAAGTAGATAAATGAAATACATGCCAATGCCTACATCATTCTTCTTCTGGTGGCGCTCTAATTAGAGCGGCACATAATTCTTACATTCTTAAGCTGCTGGAAGGTAGCTAAGACTGTAATTTCTTTTATATCTCCAGTAGCGATCTATTTTAACTAGGAGATATACCCATGAATACAAATCCAAATTCTGATAAACAAGAAATTATTTTAACCGGTGATAGGGCTACAGGTCCGTTGCATCTGGGGCATTACATTGGCTCTTTAAAGCAGCGTGTAGCTTTACAGGAAATTCACGAGCAAACGATCCTTGTGGCTGATATGCAAGGTCTTACTGATAATGGTCACAATCCGAAAAAAGTAGCATCTAACATTCTAAATGTCGTTGCAGATTACTTAGCTGTTGGTATAGATCCTTCAAAAACAACTATTTGTCTTCAATCACAACTACCCGCTCTTGCTGAGTTGACGATGTATTACAGCAATCTTGTAACCATAAGTCGGTTAGAGCGAAACCCAACTGTCAAAAGTGAGATTCAAAATAAAGGATTTGAACGTTCGATTCCTGCTGGTTTTTTGACCTATCCAATATCTCAAGCGGCAGATATAACTGGTTTTAACGCAACACTAGTTCCTGTTGGCGATGATCAACGGCCAATGATTGAACAGTCGAATGAGATTGTAAGAAAGATTAACTCGCTAGCGGGGCGAACTGTTTTGAACGAATCTAGACCTTTATTAAGTCGTGCATCACGTTTACCTAGTTCAGATGGAAAAAATAAGATGTCAAAGTCGATGGGTAATGCCATCAATCTTGGGGCTAGAGAAAAAGATATCTTTGGGCTGAATATTCTCTGAATAACTTGTTTTCAACATTTAGCTTCGAGATTATTCGATCAACTTCTCGAAGCGGTTTTCTCTATTTCAGATACTTGAAATTATGTGAGTTTCACCGAAATGGTTAGCGCACAGAAACGAAAGCTGTCATCGCAAACTGATTTGTTATTTGATGGTTTTAAAAGCCCCAACCTGCTATGTGGCTGGGGCGTTGCGGTTTATCACTAATTCATTTACTTGCAGATCAATCAAGCCTGAAGTTATTGTCGATGAAGGGTAATGAATTACTTCTGCTTCCGATGAGTTCTTTAGCTCTTCAACTAAGTTCCGTGTTCATTAATATGCGCTTATATTTTTAATCTTGTCTGACATCAGTGCTCGAACAGGTAAGCCGCCCCAAGAAGACAAGCATCGTAGTTGCCTTTGGCAGGTACTAATTTTATTTGGAAGGGAAGCGGACGCTTTTCAATGTGTAGAATCACTCTTGCTAAATAACCCTTGGCTAACCCAATGCCACCGCCAATCACTATGACATCTAAATCAAGACTTGCCTTTAAGTTGCAGCACAAAGTCGCAATGGCTTGTGCACTTTGTTGAATGACTCGCTCCGCGTCTGGATTTTGATGTGCCTGCTCGAAAAGCTCAATATTGTTAATTGGCGTTGTAATAGTTTGTGTAGCATATTTGTTGATAGCCGTTCCAGAGGCGACCGCTTCGACACAGCCTTGCTGACCACAGCCACAGATAGGGCCATTAGGATCAATGACCACATGGCCAATGTGGCCCGCGAAATTTGTCTGTCCGCGATGAAGTTTGCCATCAATAACCAAGCCCCCACCGACACCTGTTGATACAGTGATATAAGCCATGTTCTTTTCTTGTTCAGCTAAATGCAGGTATTCGTACCATGCTGCTGCTTGAGCGTCGTTTAACATAGCAACAGGTTTACCAGTAAGCTTTTCCATTTCAGTATGAAGTGGAAATGGGGTAGGGAATGCCAATGTCTCTGGATTAATCGCGCTAATACCGTGTTCAGTCACTAATCCAGTGCTAGAGATACCAATACGGTCTACGTCTGCTAACCAAGATTGACAATGTTTCAAGATATGGTTGGCGAATTGATTTACGGAGGTGACATTAATCGTCGGGATTTGTTTTCGATCACTAAGCTTGCCGTTTGAGACAAGCCCTAACGCGACTTTTGTGCCGCCAATATCAATGGCAAGGACGTTCATGATAAAGTCTCTACTGCTTGAGTTGCTTGATTAAACCAATTTGTTACGACCTCTAGTCGCGTTAAGGCAGAGCCAACTGTGACTGCGGTTGCGCCACAGGCTATAGCCTTAGCTGCAAGTTCAGGAGTGTTATATCTACCTTCAGCCATTGTAAAGAAACCGGCTTTAGAAAACTGCTTAACTAGCTCAAAATCTGGCTCTAGCGGTTCAAATTCTCCAACGTAACCTGATAACGTCGACCCAATAATCTCAACACCATGTGCATGGGCCCAAAGTCCATCTTCAAAACATGAACTGTCGGCCATAGCAAAGCAGCCAGTTTCTTTGATTGCGTTTACGATTAGCTCGCGACTTTCAGGTCTAACTCTGTCTGTGGCATCAAATGCAATAATGGTCGCCCCTGCCTCTGCTAGCTGAGCAACATCACGGCGGTAAGGTGTGATTCTTACAGGGCTATCGTCTAAATCACGCTTCACAATACCAATAATAGGTATGCTAACTTTTTCCGCAACCGCTTTAACATTTCTGACACTTTCAATACGAAGAGCTTTCGCTCCTGCCTGTTCAGCTGCTTGCGCCATTGCCACAATAATTTCAGTTTTGGCAAGTGGACTGCTTTCGACTGGTTGAATGGAGACAATGGTCTGACCGCGTAAAATACCCTTTAAATCATTGATGTTCAGTGCTTTATTTTTCACGATGCGCCTCATTATGTGTAAATACTGTCACGGTTGTATTGAACGCATCACGCCAGCGAATGGTCGGTAGTGGTTCTATTTGGTTTGAATATTCGTCCGTGATCACATTTTGTTAAATATAGATTTGAAAATAATCTTCACCGCAATGATAATTCATAACGAATATTTTTTTCAAACAAAATAATTATTTTTTTTGAAAGTGGTGAAATCAGACCAGAAACAAATATAAGGGAATACTATGAAAGCCATGAACAAAATCACTATTGCAATGTTGACTCTCGGACTCGCAGTTTCTGCACAAGCGGCCACGACACTTAAAATGGGCATGCAAGCATCGGTGGGTTCAGTCGAATATACTTCTGCAAAACTGTTAGCAGATACCATTGAAGAGATGAGTAATGGAGATATTAAATTGTCACTTTATCCTAGTGCGCAACTAGGAGATGACAGAGCAATGTTGCAGCAGTTAAGCCTAGGTGATTTGGATATCACTTATGCAGAGTTTGGCCGCATGGGTCTTTGGATCCCTCGTGCAGAAGCTGTCACATTGCCATACGTCGCAAAGGATTATGAGCATTTACGTCGTATGTTTGAGTCTGAGTTTGGCCAAGGTATTCGCGAAGAAATGCTGACGAAGTTTAACTGGCGAGCGCTAGACACTTGGTACAATGGAACGCGTGAAACAACGTCTAACCGTCCTCTTGAATCAATTTCCGATTTTAAAGGTTTGAAACTTCGCGTTCCAAATGCAAAACCAAACCTAAACTATGCAAAATTATCTGGCGCATCACCGACACCAATGGCGTTCTCTGAAGTCTATTTAGCACTTCAAACCAACGCAGTTGACGGTCAAGAAAACCCACTACCTACTATCAAAACGATGAAGTTCTATGAAGTACAAAAGAACTTAGCTATTACAAATCATATCGTTAACGATCAAATGGTGATTATCTCTGAAACAACTTGGCAAAAACTGTCAGAGGAAGAGCGCAAGATAGTGAGCGCGGCTGTAGCAAAAGCAGGAGCGGCGCATACTAATTCGGTGAAACAACAAGAAGCCGAGCTGGTTGCATTTTTTGAATCTCAAGGTGTGAATGTTACTTATCCAGATCTTGCGCCGTTCCGCCAAGCAATGGAGCCGTTGTACACTAAGTTTGAAGAGAAAATTGGTCAGCCAATTGTGAAGAAACTGGCGAGTATGTAAGCCACCGCCTTTGGTAGTAAAAAGCTTGGTTGGCCATTATAGGCCAGCCTTGGAGCTAAAAAATGTTACGTAAGATTATTAATAATATCGAAGAAATCATCACTGTGCCTCTAATGGCAATTCTGCTAGCTGTACTGACTTGGCAGATCGGAACCCGTTGGTTGCTCAATGATCCTTCGCTTTGGAGCGAAGAGCTCGCTCGAGTTCTTTTTATGTACATGTCGTTAATTGGCTGCGCGCTAGCAATCAAAACGGGATCGCACGTCAAAATTACTTTTTTCTCGGACAAACTACCCCATAAAATAAGGTTCTCGTTAGCGTTCGCCCTAGAGTTAGCCGTACTCATATCGATTTTTACCATCATCTATTTAGGTTACCAACATGTCCAACGTACCGCTTTTTTTGAGCTGATAACGTTAGAAATTTCGAGTAAATGGATGAATTACAGTTTGCCACTTGGTGGTCTGTTTATGGTGGCACGTCAATTGGAAAAAATGGTCCAGTTGTTGGGTGAGTTTCGCCAGAGCGCAGTATCAGCCTCTAATCAATCATCTCACACAGTCGTTAGGTAGGAGTTCGTTATGGCAGGTTCAATTTTTGGCTGGTTAGCACTCCTATTTGCAGGGATGCCGGTTGGCTTTTCACTCATTTTTGTTGCTCTTGTGTTTCTGTTTATAACTCAAAGCACAGGGATTAACTTCGCCGCTCAGCAAATGTTGGGTGGTATCAATAACTTCACTTTACTTTCAGTACCATTTTTTGTCCTGACGGGGCATTTGATGAATAGTGCTGGTATTACCGAGCGTATCTTTAACTTTGCTAAATCCATGGTAGGCCATATTACCGGTAGTCTTGGTCATGTGAACATCATGGCGAGTTTGCTGTTCTCGGGTATGTCAGGTTCGGCTCTAGCGGATGCGGGTGGGCTTGGACAACTTGAAATTAAATCGATGAGAGATGCCAAATACGATGATGATTTTGCCGGTGGCCTCACCGCTGCGTCATGTATTATTGGTCCATTAGTTCCGCCTTCGGTGCCGCTTGTTATTTATGGTGTGGTATCAAACACTTCGATCGGCGCACTATTTTTGGCGGGGGCGATTCCTGGTTTAATGTGCGCTGCTTCGCTGATGATAATGAGCTACTTTATCTGTAAAAAACGCGGTTATATGACACTGCCAAAAGCGTCACGTGGTGAGCGATTTAAATCATTAAAAGAAGCGTTTTTGTCTTTATTGACTCCGGTTATCATCATTGGTGGCATCTTCTCTGGAAAATTTACTCCCACTGAAGCTGCCGTGGTTTCTTCTTTGTACGCGCTGTTCTTGGGGACAGTGGTTTATCGTCAGGTCACTTTATCAAGCTTCTTAGGTATCTTAAAAGAAACGGTTAATACGACGGCTGTTGTTGCATTAATGGTTATGGGTGTGACGGTGTTTGGGTGGATAGTCGCCCGTGAGCAGTTGCCACAGATGATGGCAGACTACTTTTTGACCATTAGTGAAAACCCTCTCATATTACTGCTGTTGATTAACTTATTATTGCTATTTTTAGGTACATTCATTGAATCGTTAGCACTGCTTCTATTACTAGTGCCATTTCTTGTGCCAGTAGCTGCTGCGGTAGGTATTGATCCCGTTCACTTTGGTGTTATGGCTATTTTGAACTTAATGATTGGTATCTTGACTCCTCCGATGGGCATGGCCTTGTATGTTGTCTCGAAGGTTGGGGATATACCATTCCACACTTTAACCAAAGGGGTTATTCCACTGCTGGTACCATTATTTATCGTGCTAGCTCTTATTGCCGTTTTCCCACAATTCACACTGTTCCTTCCAGAATTAATGCTTGATTACGGAAAGTAGCAGTGGGTCAGAGTTAAAAATCAAACAGTGGAATGAACAATGGTTATTCCACCATTAGAAAATAAGATTTAAGGTAGGAACATGAAAAAGTTATTAGGGCTAATTGCTGCACCTCACACCCCATTTGATGCCGCCAATAAAGTGAACTTTGGCGCAATTGACCAAATCGCCGAGTTGCTAGTTGAGCAAGGAGTTACCGGCGCTTATGTTTGTGGAACAACCGGAGAAGGCATTCACTGTTCGGTTGAAGAACGTAAAGCTATCGCGGAGCAATGGGTGAAAGCGGCAGATGGAAAACTTGACCTTATTATCCACACCGGTGCGTTAAGTATTGTAGATACATTAGATCTTACTCGTCACGCTGAGCAATTGGATATCCTTGCGACCTCTGCGATTGGTCCCTGCTTCTTTAAACCTGGCAATGTTGAAGACTTAGTGGAATATTGCGCTCAGATCGCGGCGGCAGCACCGTCAAAAGGGTTTTATTATTACCATTCAGGGATGTCTGGCGTGAACGTCGATTTGGAGCAATTTCTAATTCAAGGTAATGATCGTATTCCTAACCTATCCGGTGCGAAATTTAACAACGTTGATCTCTATGAATATCAACGATGCGTGCGTGTTGCTAATGGAAAGTTTGATATTCCGTTTGGTGTCGACGAATTTTTGCCTGCTGGTTTAGCTGTAGGGGCATTAAGCGCAGTAGGCAGCACCTACAACTATGCTGCACCATTGTACTTAAAGATTATTGAAGCATTTAATAAAGGTGACCAAACCCAGGTTGCAGCATTAATGGATAAAGTTATTGCCATTATTCGTGTCTTGGTGGAATACGGTGGTGTTGCAGCAGGCAAAGCCGCGATGGAGTTACATGGCATTGATGCTGGAAACCCTCGTTTACCTATTCGTCCATTAACAGCAATACAGAAAGCTGACGTTGTAGCAAAAATGCGAGACGCTGATTTTTTGTAACGATATAAGGGGGGCAAATCCCCATATATTACGCTTTAATATGGGATGCTATGTCATTGTTTTATTGAGTCTGCTATTTTGACTCAAGCGTTATGTATCTATAGGGGCCAATGTGAATACGCCTAAAAATCTTTTAGTCAGAATGCGTTCTAATATAGAACCTTTGAGTAAGAAACTTACCATTGTGGCGAACTACATTATTGAAAATGCACATGATGTGCAATTTCAAACGATCACTGAGCTTGCTAAAAATACTCAAACCAGTGAAGCGACCGTCGTTCGTTTGTGTCGTGATCTTGGTTACAAAGGGTATTCTGATTTCCGTATGGGTTTGGCAATAGATTTGAGCCAAACCGCGAGTCAGAATGCCCCCGAAGTCGCAGGTGATATTTGTGATGTTTCTGCTCAGAATGCGGTGGCAAGTTTGAATGATACGGCCAAACTCATTGACAGGAAATCGTTAGAGAGGATCTGTAAGTTGGTCCATAACTCCAGTTTTATAAGCTGTGTTGGGGTTGGAGCGTCGAGTATTGTAGGGCGATATCTTTCATTTCGTTTATTGAGAATCGGCAAAAAAGTCACAATGTATGAGGACACTCATCTTGCTGCGATGAATGCAGCACGCTGTACTGAAGGAGACTTATGGATATCTGTCTCAAGCTCAGGGTCTACCAAAGAAGTGGTTCATGCGGCGACACAAGCATACAAACGCCAAGTGCCTGTTGTTTCTTTTACCAATATTAGCCATAGCCCTTTGTCGGCAATTTCTACAGAAATGCTCGTTGCAGCTAGGCCTGAAGGTCCACTAACTGGCGGTGCTTTCTCATCGAAAGTCGGTGCTTTGTTGCTAGTTGATGTGTTGGTGAACAGTTTGCTAGATATGTATCCGGAATACTCAGACTCCGTTTTAGAGACTGCAGAAGTGGTTATGCCGTTAATGACCTCATAGCAAACTAAATACTCTTAATAGCCTAAAGCCTGCAATCGCAGGCTTTTATTTTATTTATAATAAAAATTATTTTTTTGTTAATTAGATCTTATAAAAATAATTTCCTTTGATCAATACTATATATGAATGTAAACGAGAGATTCATACGTATTCTCATTAACTAAATGGCAGGTTATGGCCATTTCAATAAGGAAATTAAGATAATGAATAAACGATACCTCAATAGCTTTGCCATGCCTTTTCTGACAGCTTCACTGTTTCTAAGCACTGCGACTTTTGCACAAGAGCAGTGGCCTGATTTACCTGTAGGTATGAAAAGTGGAATTAGCGCTCAAGTGGGTAGCAAACTTTACGTTGGTTTAGGCTCTGCAGGTCAAGAGTTCTACATGTTGGATTTAGCTGACATGAAAAAAGGCTGGCAAAAGAAAGCAGACTTCGCAGGTCCAGCTCGAAGTGGCGCAACAGCGAGTGTCGTTGGTGAGGAAATCTATGTTTTCGGTGGCTCAGGTAAAAATCATTCGAGTGATGCTGCGCCGATTCTTTTCGATACGGTTTACCGCTATGACGCAAAGGCCAATAAGTGGGATCTTGTGAATACCGAAACTCCAGTAGGTTTGCTTGGATCGGCATCTTATTCTCCTGATAACAAACAAGTTCTATTTTTTGGTGGCTATAACAAAGGTTTCTTTGACCAGTACTTGGCCGATATCAACGCAACCAGCAAAAAAGATCAGCCAGAAAAATGGCAAAAAATTGTTGATGACTACATGGGTATGAAGCCCCTTGATTACCAATGGAATTCAAATGTCATTAGCTATACGCCTGAAACTGGGGTATGGGAAACGCTGGGTGTGTCTCCTTACATGCCAAATTGTGGGTCAGCGTTAGTTCAGAAAGGGGCGATGGCGACCCTCGTGAGTGGCGAAATCAAACCTGGATTACGCACGTCGGAAGTGAAGCAGTTTTCTTTTGGTGCGGAGCAGCCATGGATGAGTCTGCACGATTTACCAAAGCCAGCTGACCAGTTAGTACAAGAAGGTGTCGCAGGTGCATTTGCTGGAGAAAGTAACGGCGTTATGATTGTTGCGGGTGGGGCGAATTTCCATGGCGCTAAAGAGGCCTTTGAGCAAGGAAAAATGTTTGCGCACAACGGGTTTGGCAAAGCGTTTAATCCAGAAACGTACGTGTTAAAAGACGGACTTTGGTCTCAATCTACTGACTTACCTTACGGTTTAGCTTATGGCGCATCTTTTACTACAGATAAAGGTGTATTGATTGTGGGTGGAGAAGACGACAAGCGTGCAGCGCGCAAAGAAGTCTACTTACTTTCTTGGGATGGCAAAGCCGTTCAAGTGACCAATTAATAATGGAGTTAAGCATGCCACTTTCTATGGTTTCGTATCCTGACTTCCCTGATGCGATTAAAAACGCTGTCGGGGCTCGAATAGACGACCGGATCTTCGCTGGATTAGGCACTGCGGGTAAACAGTTTTACTGCCTTGATTTGAATTCGATTGAACTTGGTTGGAAATCAATGGCTCCGTTTATCGGGGTGATTAGAAATGATGCTGTCATGGTTGCAAGTGGCAACAGCATTTGGGTGTTCTCTGGAGCCGGTATAGACGAAGACAGTGAATACACCCAAGTGCTTACAGACGTTTATCGTTTCGATGTTACGAACAATCAGTGGGAAAAAATATCATCAAAAACCCCCGTAGGTTTACTCGGTGCTAGTGGTTGCGAAATTGCACCGGGGAAAATTGCTTTTTGGGGAGGGTACAACAAACCCCTGTTCGATGACTTTCTAGCAAAAATTGGCCAGATAGATGGCACTCTCGACCCCGAAAAACACCAAGCCACTTTGGTTGAGTTTATGTCAATGCGACCCGAGCAATACGGTTGGAATCAGGATATTTGGTTGTTTGACTGCGAAACGTTGCAATGGCGAATTCTAACGGCAAATCCATTCCCTGCGAATTGCGGTGCGAGCCTAATCCAACATGATAACCAGATAGTATTGGTGGATGGCGAAATCAAGCCGGGCTTGCGCAGTACAGAAATAAAACAATTTACCTTTCACTCAGGTGACAAAGTGAAGATCAATACGTTGCCGAGCATTGAACACTCACCTCAAGAGCACGAAGGACTCGCTGGCGCTTATGCCGGACTGGTGAAAGGCCAATATGTTGTGGCTGGTGGTGCATTTTTTGTGGGCAGCCAGAACCAAGCAAGAGAAAAGCAATGGTATACCCATCAGGGGTTGAGTAAGCATTATGCTGACGATATTTGGTGCTTTGAAGATCAACAATGGCAACGGATAGGAACATTGCCTGTGGGCCAAGCTTATGGCATCTCAATTACCAGTGAGCAAGGTCTAGTTATCATTGGAGGTGAAAACGCAAAAGGCCACGCATTACAAAGTTGTTATTTGCTCGGTTGAAACCGATAGGCCGCTTCCCCCTTTAGGAGACTTAGGCGTAAAAAGCCGAACCCAAGTGTTAACTTATGGGGTTCGGCTTGAGGAACAGCAAATGGAACCGTATCCACTAGAGTGCTCATTCTGATTAAGCTGACTGACCTTGCAAACAGCCTAATACATAATCCAAACCACCAGTAATCGCGGCCACTTGGGCATCGTTACACTCTTGGTCAGTGACTTTGGGGCTATCTGGATAGACTTCGGTTGTGGTGCCATAAGTACAAGAAGTGACACCGCCACACAAACCAAGCTTGACCATCGGATAATTGATCACGCCATCTTGTACTACCACAGAGCCGATGATCTCACCTTTGTCATCCGCAGGGGCGATATGGGTCACTTTGCTCACCGACTCAATGACTGCGGCTTGAAACTCGGGCTGCGGATTTTCGCTATCGCCCACAGTGTAAAAGCCGTCTGGGATCATTCCTGCCTCGTATTCAATACCATCACGGGCAGCAAGTGCTGGACGAAACTCACTTTCATCGCTGTCGGTGGTTTCATGCAGATCGATATGAACAAGGACATTGTCACCTAATGACGCGACAAGTTTGATGAGATTTGCAGACTCTTCGGCAGGAGAGTTGGCATAAAACGAACGGTTCGGATCGAGTGCCAGTGGATTCCAACGATTGATGGTCTCATATCCCCAAGGGCTCACACATGGCGCGACAATAATATTAAAGTGCTTGCTGTAGCGGGCCATCTCCGATTGAGCAAATTGCAGTGCGCCATGGACACCACTGGTTTCATAACCATGAACGCCACCGGTGATCAGCACGACAGGTTTGTCACAGTGCCATGCTTTACTCTTGATGCAAAACAGCGGGTAACGGTCCGGGTCGTAAGAAAGTGCACCATATTGCTTGACGTCAAATTGCTCACCGAGCGCCTTAATTTTAGCCACGACTTCGTGTTGGTAATGACGCTTGATAGTGGTTTGATCGCGCCACGCTTGTCGTTCGGCCTCGCCCCATTTCTGACCAGCCGTGCCGATAGGATAAGTACTGTGCATTACTTTGCCTTTTTGTTATTAGCAGAGGCCAATAGCATAGAGCGCGCCATCATCACAAGCAATCACTGCCAGCAAAAAGCGTGCATTTAACTCAGGGTGACTATTTCAGTTTGTCTGCACAGGGGATGGTGTTACATTTGTTTACATCGAAACCAACAATCAAGAGAGTCAACCTATGGCTGGGGCAAGTTTATTAACCTTGTTGGATGATATTGCGACGGTACTGGATGATGTCGCCGTCATGTCGAAAATGGCAGCGAAGAAGACCGCAGGGGTACTAGGCGATGATCTCGCACTCAATGCGCAACAAGTCGCGGGGGTTAGGGCTGAACGCGAAATACCGGTGGTATGGAGTGTCGCTAAGGGATCGTTTCGCAATAAGCTAATTTTGGTGCCAGCAGCGCTTTTGATGAGTGCATTTATCTCTTGGCTTATCATGCCGCTATTGTTACTCGGTGGCTTATTTCTCTGTTTTGAAGGTGCCGAGAAGATCCTTGAAAAGCTGTTTCACGCCGCTGAAGACACGGCGACAGAGAGTGAATTAAGTGACCTATCGGTTGAAGAGTACGAGCAGAAAAAAATTGCTGGAGCGATTCGCACTGACTTCATTTTATCGGCTGAAATTATTGTGATTGCTCTGGGGACCGTGCAAGGCCAAGTGATGTCGACGCAAATTTTAGTGGTGAGTTTAATCGCTTTGGTCATGACAATTGGTGTATATGGCCTGGTGGCAGGAATCGTTAAATTAGACGATCTGGGTTTTTACTTGGAGCGTCAGTCTAAAGGGGTCGGGTTGCGCTTTAAATTGGGCCAAGCGCTTATCGCGTTTGCGCCTAAATTAATGAAAGTGCTTGCCGTTGTTGGAACGGCGGCGATGTTTTTGGTCGGTGGTGGTATTGTGGTACACAATGTGCCAGTGATTCATCACTGGGTTGAGCCGATCATTCTTAATCTGGCCAATATCTCTGTAGCTAAAGCGATATTACCGACGCTACTTAACGGATTGATTGGAATGCTCGCCGGGCTGGTGGTCGTCTTGATCGTGACGTTAGGCGCGCGAGTGAAAGCTCTCGTTTCTTAAGGTGTTACACCCAAGTGTATAAGGGGTAAATCATGTTTACCCCTTAGCTAATCATCGCTTGATTGATGCCATTACCCTTCGGCTTGAACAATTTGCTCAATGGCTGAGATCAGTCGATCTGAGGTTTGTGCGCCAGAAATCAAATGTTTCTGATTGATGATGATAGCAGGGACGGCATTGATGCCCGCCTCAAGCCACTGCTGTTCGGTTGAGGCCACCGTTTCAGCCCAAGTACTATCGTTGATGATATGTTGCGCCACTTGCTGATCTAATTCCGCTTGAATGGCACATTCAATTAACACACTATCATCACTGATATCTTGCCCGTAGGTAAAGTAGGCCTCGAACAAACTCAGTTCAAGGGCTAACTGTTTATTTTCACTTTGTGCCCATAGTAATAGCTGATGGGCTTTACGTGTGTTATAGATACGCATCTCATCACTAAATTCAAACAGAAAGCCGACCTCTTGGCCAAGTTGAGTCAATGTGTTACGTGCTGAAAGACTCGCTTCATCGTTAGTGCCATACTTTTCTTGGATATGTTCGCGTAAGTTTTGTCCGTCTGGACCCATGGCGGGGTTTAGTTCAAAGGGATGCCAATGGATATCGGCTTGAACGCTATCACTGAGGCTCGCTAACGCTTGCTCGAGACGCTTGTAGCCAATAATGCACCAAGGGCACACCACGTCAGAAACGATATCAATGCGAATGTTATTCATATTGCGATCCTTATTTGCTTATGTAGACAAGTATAGCGTTGTCATCAATACGGTTGATTGAAGTGAGTCACTCTATACTAATCTACGCCTATTCACTACTACGTGAATAAATCGCTAAGGGGTGAAGAGGGACAGCCACACGGTTTGATAATATAGTGAACAATGGCGCACTCATGGGTGAGTGTTGACTCCCTGATAAAGGAAATCGTGATGAATATGTCTCACACGACCGATGTTATTTTACACGCATTTGACTGGCCGTATGCAATGGTTGAACAGCGTGCACGGCAAATTCAGCAAGCTGGCTACAAGTGCGTGCTGGTTTCACCACCAATGAAATCGTTAAAGACTGAAGCAGGCACCCAGTGGTGGCAGCGTTATCAGCCGCAAGATTATCGAGTGATTGACAATCAACTTGGTAATACGACCGATTTTAAACGTATGCTTGAAACCTTAAAGCAATACGGTATTTACGTGTACGCCGATGTGGTGTTTAACCATATGGCCAACGAGTCGTCAATTCGCAGCGATTTGCAGTACCCAAGCGAAGATGATCTTAAGCGTTATCAAACGCACGGCGACTATTATCAAGCGCAGCGCCTGTTTGGTGATCTCACTCAACCTCTGTTTGATCGTGATGATTTCGTTGAGGCTTTTGGGATTGAAGATTGGCAAGATAGCTGGCAAGTACAAAACGGACGCATCACTGGCGGTCCTAGCGATCCTGGTTTACCTACTCTGCGAGTTTGCCCGCATGTGATTGAACAACAACAAGCCTACCTTTATGCTTTAAAAGCGATGGGGGTGAAGGGCTTTCGTATTGATGCTGCAAAACATATGACGTTAGAACACCTTAAGCAGGTGTGGAGTGAAGAGATTTGTCAGGACGTGCATATTTTTGGCGAAATCATTACTAGCGGTGGTGCCACGCAACCAGAATACGAGTTATTTTTGCAGCCATTCTTGGCTCAAACACGTCTTGGTGCCTACGACTTTCCGTTGTTTCAAACCCTTTTTGATGCCCTTGAAAGCCAAGGAAGCCTAAAAAGTTTGGTCGATCCTTACTGCTTTGGTCAGGCGTTATCGGAAACGCGCGCAATTACGTTTGCAATTACCCACGACATTCCCAACAACGATGTGTTCGCCAACTTGGTTATGAGCGAAGAAAAGGAGTGGTTGGCGTATTGCTATTTGCTAGGTCGCAATGGTGGTGTGCCATTAGTTTACACTGACTTAGATACCAGTGGCATTACCAATGAGGCGGGAGAGCCGCGCTGGGTTAATGCTTGGAAAGATGAAAAAATGGTTGCCGCGATCGATTTCCATAACCGCATGCATGGCAACAACATGAAAATACTTGAAGCGTCCGACGATCTGTTGGTCTTCGTTCGCGGCGAGGAAGGAATGGTGGTGATCAATAAATCTAAGCGGCCACAAAGCGTCGACTTTACCACTAAATCTCAATGGCTAGATTTACTGAGCTTAGAGAGTATGGAGCCGAAAAATGGTCGATGTTTGCTCAAGGTTAGGCCACATTCAGCAATGATGTTGGTCGCGATTTAGGCCAAAAAAAGGCGCATGACGCGCCTTTTAACCAATTAAGCCTCTAACTACACTGTGAATTTATTCAATATGGCATCTTGCTCGCGAATGTTCTCGGTTTGTGCTTGCATAGCGATGCTAGCGTTAGATGCCGAATCTGCCACTTGAGTCGAAAGATCTTTAATCTTGACCGTATTGTTGTTGATCTCTTCGGCAACTAAACTCTGTTCTTCTGCAGCAGAGGCGATTTGAATATTCATATCACTGATGCGTTGGATGGCATTGCGAATTTGCTCCAACGCTACGTTGGCTTCGTTGGCCCTATCAACGGCGGTGCCCGCTGTGCTCTTACTGGTGTTCATTGCATTAGAGACGGATTTTGCTCCTGCTTGAAGTTGTTCAATCATGTTGCGGATTTCTGTCGTCGACTCTTGAGTGCGCTGAGCAAGGGTGCGTACCTCATCGGCAACAACGGCAAATCCACGGCCTGATTCACCCGCCCGTGCGGCTTCAATCGCGGCATTAAGCGCTAATAGATTGGTTTGGTCAGCAATGTCGTTGATCACTTTCAAAATGGTTTCGATATTATCGGTGGCTGATTCAAGTACCTTAACTTCATCAACGGCATTGTCGATGGTTTGCGATAGCGTGTTGATGGCAAGGGTGGTTTCACTGACTACTGTGGTACCCACACCAGTCGCTTCATCGGCTTCACGTGCAGCAGCAGCAGCGCCTTGCGCATTATTGGCGACATCTCCTGAGGTCGTGGCCATTTCGTGCATGGCAGTGGCAAGTTGCTCAAGTTCGTGCAATTGATCTTGCATGGCGGCGGCTGAGTTTTCTAGGCCAGCAGAAGTCATTTCTGAGCCCCGCAGAATCTCTTCGCCAATCGCTTTCGATTGGCTAATCAATTGTTGTAAGCTACCCGTAAAGTCATTAAATCCAGAGGCGAGAATCGAGAACTCTTTATCTGTATTGGTGTCAAGACGTTTAGTTAAGTCGCCTTGACCAGAAGCAACGTCTTGAATGGCATCATTTAAAGTGTCGAGAGGGCGCATCAAGGTGCGGATTAGTACCAGTAGAACAACAATACTTATCACCAACGCGACGACGGTGTAGATAATCGAGCTGTTTTTTAAATCGGCTAGTGATTGATAGGCAATTTCTTCATCCAGTAGCACCCCGACATACCAATCCTCCCCCGGAACCTTTGAAAAATCGAGAGTGTAAACTTTGTTATCAATCGTTGCTTGTTGCGGATTGTCATTAATCACAGCACTGCCTAAAAAGTCTTGCATCGGCTTGCCGTTCAGTTTGGTGTCTGGATGAGCGATAGTGGTTCCATCTCCGGCAACGATAAATACGTAACCGGCGTCAAATAGCTCCACTTTGTTGACCAATTCGGCTAATGCGCCAAGACTAACATCGTAAAAAATTGCGCCGATAAACTGACCGTTGTCACGAACCGGTGTGGCGATCGACACCAGAATTTCGCCCGTTGCGGAATCTGCGTAAGGCGCTGTGATCACTAGTTTACCGGAGTTTTTAGCGTCAATGTACCAAGGGCGTACGCGTGGGTCCCAAGTAGGACCAGGATTCCAGGAAGGGTCGTTATTGATGTTCGAACCGTCTTTCTCAAACCCGAGCCCGGCGAGCAAAAATGTCTCCTTGACCACAGGCCGAGTTAATACAGCGGTTATGGCTTCAGCTGAGAGGTTCACTTCAAGCATGCTAGTGGCGTAGGAAGCGATAGCTTTACGGGCATTAATTTCGGCGGCGGTTGTATCTCGGACTCCGTCAACAATTTCAGCAACACTAGAGGTCACTTGGCTCTTTATTTCTTTTTGGACGGTGAAATATTGTTGAAGGGTAAGCAGGGTCACGGTCGCTAATAGTAGAACAGACGAAGCCGCCACAATTTTATGGCTGAATTTCATTTGTCATTCCTTATCTATTGTTAAGCATTAGGCTCTTATTAATAGATCTATAGTTATAAAATGACAATTCAGCCAGAAAATAGTTAAACTTTCGTGCTAACTGTTATCAGTCGAGTCACCGAGTAGCGCATGCTCCAAACTGATCAATATCGCATCGTTGCCATCAAATAAGTTATCAACGACCAGATCACGGTTTTTACCCGATAGCATCTGCTTTTTCGCTTCTCTAAAACGCAGTACCAACTGTAATTCGCTGTTAAGCGAAGAGACTTGGTCGGCTTGCCATTGATTAACCTGCTTGGTCAGTTTACTTTCTTTGAGTTCCGGTTTGAGTTCGCTCAGTTCAGCGCGAAGTACGGTCAATATATCTTGTTGACGCTGACGGTTTTCGTTCAGCGTTTCTAATCGATTGATCAACGCCATCATCAACTCATTCAGTTTCACGTAGCCCCCTTGTTTGGGCAGCGCGGTGGTGACGCGTGAAGAAACCTCGACACTACTGACTTGAGTTTTTGGTGTGTAAGTGACGGAGACTAAGCTGTCGAAGGGCAGCCAAAATGTTTGCCCTGATTCAACGGCGTACTCGAGTTTTCCTAATTTAACCAGCACCAACCCCTGCTTGACAAAAAAGAGACGATGCTTAAGCGACTTTCGGCGCGGTGTGGAAAGCAAAAAATCATGGTTTTCGGTTTGATAGGAAATCGCGTAGTGCATAACGAGGCTCGTCTATTTTGGAGCGCTAAGATTAACGTTTCTTGGAAAAAAAGCCAACTTTGTGCCATTAGACGCGCAAATTCTAATAATATTTCTGGTCTGACCTTAACGATTCTGCGAAAAGGGTAGCTGCCAAGACGCCTTTCTATGCGTAGAATGGGGTCGATTTCTACCTAATGTATTACAAAATGACGACAAACAGCGATCCATTTATTGAGATTCGTCCTTATAATGACGACGAAATTCCAGCGGCAATTGACCGCCTCGTTAATGACGAAGAGTTCATTAGCGCTATTTTGAAGCACCGTTTTTCTAACCATTCAGGCTGGTTTCGCACATTGATGTCGCCGATGGTCAAAGTTTATTTGAAAATGAAGTGGTCCAAGCTCAACTCTGTTGAAGCGATTCAGATTGAGGTAAAGAAGTACCTTGAACAAACGCTAAAAACCACGACTAAGGGCGTCACTTATAGCGGGTTAGACAACCTCGACCCGAATCAAGCCTATCTTTTTATCTCTAATCACCGTGATATTGCGATGGATCCAGCACTGGTTAACTATGGCTTATTTAAAAGCGGTCACAAAACCGTGCGGATTGCGATTGGCGATAACCTGCTCAAGAAGCCGTGTGCTAGCGAATTAATGAGGCTCAACAAGAGCTTTATTGTTAAGCGTTCAGCGAAAGGCCCACGTGAGATGATGAAAGCATTGGGAACGCTCTCTGCTTATATAAAACACTCACTCGACACGGGTCATTCAATCTGGATTGCGCAAAAAGAGGGGCGAGCAAAAGATGGCAATGACTTTACCGATCCCGCGATCTTAAAGATGTTTCATGTCGAAGGGCGTAAACAAAAAGCGTCGTTTTCTGACTACATTAAAACACTTAAGATAGTGCCAGTAGCCATTTCGTATGAAAATGACCCTTGTGATTTGGCGAAAGCGACCGAGTTACATGCTAAAGAGTCGTTAGGCCGCTACGAAAAAGGTGAGTTTGAAGATATTCAAAGTATCATCCAAGGTATTATTGGTGACAAAGGTCATGTTCATGTCGCGTTTGGTGATGTCATTGAGCAAGACTTCGAGACGCCAGAACAACTCGCGCAAGAAATTGATCGCCAGATCCACGCCAATTACAAGCTATTCCCAATCAATGAGTTGGCGGCAGGTAATGAACAGGTTGATGAGCAGGTGAAGGCTGATTTCGCTGCTAAGCTGAACGCTCTGCCACAAGAAGTGCAGCCTTATTTGGTGGCAAGCTATGCCAATCCAGTGAAAAATCGCCCTTAAGCGAAGCGCTTATAAACGCACCATCTGCAAAAAGCCTTACCCTCATGTAAGGCTTTTTGCTACGTGGCATCAAAGATTAAGGGGCGACAGCAAAGATTAAGGGGCGACAGCGCCACCGAGTGTTAAGTTGGTTGGCCATTTCGAAATGCGGTTACCACCAAGGAATATGTTGCCATTGACCGTCATGGTATCGGGGAACTCGCGGATCTGTGATCCTCCAATAAACAAGCTGCCTTCAACAATCAATCCTTCAGGTAGGCTCTCGAGAGGGGTTCTCATCACGCTTAAATCGCCTTTGACTCTCAGTCGTGCTGGCAGGCTAGTTAATGGAGTGTCGGTAAGATTGATATAGCCTCCCACTTTCACACCTCGTGGCCAGCGAGTAATTTGAGAGCCTAAGAGATTGGCAAAACCTTTAATATTGACCCCTTTAGATATCCGAGCAAGACCACTGTTAGAGGCATTGAGACTGCCTTGAATATCGAGCTCTTGCGGCAGTGTTTTTATTTGCGTCTTTGCGATATTCAAATTGCCCTTGATGACTAAGCCTGCAGGCAGTTCAGTGTAAGGTTTGTTGCGCAGATCGAGATTGCCATAGTTATCGAGATGATTGAGAATTCGAAATTGATCAAGCGATTGAGCATATGAGCTTGCGCTGAATAGCAATAACATCAGTGAGCAGAGTACAGAACGCATAGTAGGCAGAAGTAGGGGTAGATGAATTAATCTTAGTGACCCGTTGCTGAAGGTCAAACAATATAATCAATGAGATAAAGAAAACGGGCACAAGCGCCCGTTTGTCGACGATAACTGTGCCTCTTTAGCGAGCCAGTGAACGTGTTTTGAGTTCAAAAATGAGTTTTTCAGCACTCACATCGAACTTAAAGCGCGCTGTTAGCTCAGTCGAACCTTGTTCGATAGGGGTGATGTCGTATTCGACCGTTGCAGATACCTGCTTAGCCAAATCGATGTATTTGTTCAGCTCAGTTTCAAGCAGTTCTTTACCTTCAGCGAAAATCATCACTTCGGCGACTTCATCGCCTTCTTTGATAATAAAGCCTATTTCACCTGCGCAGCCACAAGCTTCGCAGACTTGATCTTGTTCAGTGCTCATCTCATCTATCCTCTTACAAATTATGTGGCTATAGTAACGACTATGCGCTTTGCGATCTAGCGCTATCACCGTAGCGACAAAATTCCGTCATATAGCGAATAATTGTTAACAAGCGATTGCTAATTAAGCAAAATATTGATAACGATTATCATTTAACTGTGACTTGTGTCAATAAATGACGAAAATTCATATTTATTTTGCGTCAGAACGGCGTTCCTTTCGTTGTAAGGGTCAAAATTTTATTACATTATCGATGGCTCAATAATTAAATATATAAAAACAAAATGCCTTGTTACCCTAGCGAAACATATCGAGTGTTTAGTTAGTAAGAGCTTGGACTACTTTTTGCGGATCGGAACGATTTCTCGGGTTGCTGCTCGTTAGCTTTACGCCTGTGTTGTTTCGGTTTTACACTAGTCACTAAGCTCTGTAAGGCGTAATTTTTTGGCCCGTAAATGGGCTACACAGATCGACAGAGAGAAGAGCCTGCACATGCCAAAGCGTAGTAAAGAAGATACCGAAATCACGATTCAGAAAATCATGGATGCGGTCGTAGATCAACTTTTGCGTCTAGGTTATGACAAGATGTCATACACAACACTCAGCCAGCAAACGGGGATTTCGCGCACCGGGATCAGCCACCACTTTCCTAAAAAAACCGATTTTACCGCCGCTCTCGATGAACGTATCTTCAAGATGTTTGTCGAGCACGTCGACTTTGAGCAAGACGTTGAAGCGTTTTCTGCAAGTTGGGTTGCGGCATTAGATAATGAAGAGTTCTGCGCTATTTTACGCTTGCTTTTCCATCATATCGTAACGTCAAAGAGTACTCACGAATTTGCCCGTAATGGTGTTGAACGTTTGTACACGATTACTGAGGCGAAGTTTGGGCCATCAAGTGGCAAAGAACTTGAATGGTTGATTGGTAAATCCCTCTTGCGTATGGCAAGTTAATTAATTACTCACATCCACTTGCTAATAAAGCCCTCTTCGTTCGAGGGCTTTTTTGTACCGCCATGCATTATACTGCGCGTTTTTTGTTCATTTGAACCATTGTAATCGTGATTACGGTGGGTAAAGCTACCAGCCTGTTCTTGATCTGCTACATTGATATAGAAGAGCCAATGATTGTCGAGACAAAATGTCCGGGTATTTGTGCTTCTTTTTATTCACTCACCCTTTACCCCAAGAGGAGTAGACGTACGCATGTCATTTCCAGTACTTATATGCGATGACTCCGCTTTAGCTAGAAAGCAGATGGCGCGCTCAATACCCGCTTCGCTAAATGCCGATATTACCTTTGCCGTACATGGGCTCGATGCACTCGAACAGCTAGAAAATCATACCTTCAAACTGCTGTTTCTTGATCTGACTATGCCTGAACTTGACGGTTTTGGTACCCTAGAGGCGATTGGTAACAAGGGAATCGACATTCCGGTCATCGTTGTTTCTGGCGATATTCAGCCCAAAGCCAAACAACGTGTGATGGAGTTAGGGGCAAAAGCTTTCATCCAGAAGCCGATTGACAAAGAGCTACTCAACAAGACGCTCAAAGAATTGATCGAACCTGTTACTCAGCCACAAATCATTACCCCGACCAGTCTTGAATTACCGATATTGCGTCGTCGTGACGTCTATATGGAGGTCGCCAACGTATCCATCGGGCGAGCCGCGGATGCTTTGGCGAGGCATTTCGATGTTTTTGTTCACCTTCCGTTGCCGAACGTGAATATATTTGAGGTCAGTGAGCTGCACATGGCGCTGCGTGATTTGGCCGAAAACGATCAAGTCTCAGGCGTCTGCCAAGGTTTTAGTGGTGAGGGGATCGCAGGAGAAGCATTAGTATTACTGAGCGATTCCAGTGTCAGTGATTTAAAAAAATTGATGAAAGTACCTGCCGATAGCGAAGAGCTTGAAGAGCTTGAACTACTTATGGATGTGTCGAATATTTTGGTCGGTTCGTTTTTAAATGGCTTAGGGGAGCAATCAGAAGTCCGTTTCTTCCAGAGCTCGCCGGTGTTGCTTGGCCAGCATATTTCGATTGATTCGGTGATTTCATCCACTTCCGGTTCGTTTAAGAAAACCATGACTTTCGAGGTAAGCTACAACATTGACGGTACGTCTATTCGTTGTGATTTATTGTTTATGTTTGTTGATGAATCTTTGCCTTTGTTGGATAACAAGTTGGCCTATCTGATGGAGGACTTCTAATGATTAATCTTCCTGCTGAGTTTGAGCAGTTCCACTGGATGGTGGATATGGTGCAGAATGTTGATTTGGGTTTAGTCGTGCTAGATCGAGATCACAATGTGCAAGTGTGGAATGGCTTTATGACTCACCATAGTGGTATTCAAGCGCATGACGCCATTGGTAAACCACTGTTTGAACTCTTTCCCGAGATCCCTCGCGAGTGGTTTAAGCTGAAAACGAAACCTGTGTACGACTTAGGTTGTCGCAGTTTCATTACTTGGCAGCAACGGCCTTATTTGTTCAAGTGTCGCAATGTTCGCCCCGTCACTCAGCAAGCAGACTTTATGTATCAAAACATCACACTCAATCCAATGCGTACGCCAACGGGTGAGATTCGGTCATTGTTTTTGTCGATTCAAGATGCGACGGCTGAAGCGTTAGTGTCACGCAACTCAGCATAATCTTTGTGAAACCCCATTTTGCTTATTACGCCAAGGTAATCCTTGGCGTAATTGTTTATGCTTTAGTAAGGCTCAACAAGGGTGAGACACATTATGACAAACAGCTTCTCTTCGTTACTCTTTACTGCTCAGCAAGTCCAACAGGGCGAGCGGCAAGCCGCACAACTCGCTGGGGTTGAGATGTATCAACTGATGTTAAACGCGGGTCGTTCGGCCTATCAGATATTGCGCTCTAACTACCCTCGTGCAAAACATCTCCTGATCTTGTGTGGTAGTGGCAATAATGGCGGAGATGGCTTTGTTGTTGCCAAGCTTGCACAGCAAGATGGATTGGCTGTGACCCTTGCGTTGTATGGTCAGCCAGAACAACTCACGGGAGACGCACTCACTGCCAAGAATGAATGGCAAAATCTGGGTGGAGAAATTCAGCAAGTGACGGATCTTGATTGGCCGAAAATCAAGTGCGACGTGATTGTTGATGCTTTACTTGGCACAGGTTTATCTGGACAGATGACAGAGCCACTTTACAGTGTGATCAAACAGGTTAACCATCTGCAACTCCCTGTTGTTGCCATTGATATTCCTTCAGGGCTGTGCAGCAATACAGGCCAAGTGCTAGGCATGGCAGTAGTCGCGGCGCACACGGTAACTTTTATTGGTATCAAACAAGGTATGGTGACGGGACAGGCGCGCGCCTATACCGGCAAGCTTCACTTTGCAGACCTTGATGTTCGTAGCCAGTTTGAACAGTGCGTTACGCCTTCTGCCAAACTTATTGATGTCTATGAATGGCTACCTGCATTGCCACGACGTATCGCCACCGCTCATAAGGGCCATCACGGTCGATTGCTGTGTTTAGGGGGTAATCAAGGTTATGCGGGCGCGATTAGCTTATGCTCTAGCGCGGCGATGCGCAGTGGAGTGGGGTTGGTAAAAACCTTATGTCATTCAAGCTCTGTTTTGGCAATACAGGTTAGGATTCCCGAGGTTATGGTTCAAGCCTGGTCGCAACAAGATAAAGCGCTTGAGCAAAGTTTGAATTGGGCTGATGTGATCGCGTTAGGCCCGGGGCTTGGACAAGATGCCTGGGCGCAGCAGTTGTTTCAAATGAGCGCCCAGATTGAAAAGCCCAAAGTCATTGATGCTGATGGATTGAATCTACTCGCTCAACAGCCAAATCACGACCATTTACGAGTGATCACACCGCATCCTGGAGAAGCGGCGCGATTGTTGGGCTGTACCGTCAATGAGATAGAAGCCGATCGCTATACGGCAGTGCGTTCACTGCAAGCTCAATATGGTGGGGTAGCGGTATTGAAAGGCGCAGGTACATTGATATGCGACGGTGAGATGACATACGTCTGTCCTGCGGGAAATCCCGGCATGGCAACAGGCGGAATGGGTGATGTTTTGACAGGGATGATTGCCGCGCTGTTGGCACAAGGCATGACACTTTGCGCAGCGGCTACCGTTGGCGTGCATCTGCACAGTGTGGCCGCTGATCAATTGGCGAATGAACAAGGCGCAGTCGGCTTACTCGCCTCGGATCTATTGCCACGGGCAAGAACTGTGCTCAATCAGTGGTTGAATCAAGAGTAAGGTCAACCCACTAGGGTGAAAAGAGACTTTTTTAGTTCATTTCTGTGACTTTGATTGTTATTTCAGACTAATCCGTTACAATACGTGCTCGTTCCTCAGTTGTGCATCCGTATTTGCATAGAAAAGGACACCGTTTCTTATCTTTAACGCATTGTTTTTAATGTTAAAGATACGTTTTAAATACACGTGTTGCTTGGTATGCAACACCACTGTAAAGGACAGTTAAATGCCTATTATTACTCTTCCTGACGGCAGTCAGCGTCAATATGACAACCCAGTTTCAACTCTTGAAGTCGCTCAATCTATCGGCCCAGGTCTTGCGAAAGCAACCATCGCTGGTCGTGTAGATGGCACTCGCGTTGATGCCTGTGATTTGATTGAACAAGATGCAAGTCTTGAAATCATCACAGTAAAAGACGAGGTTGATGGTCTTGAAATCGTTCGCCACTCTTGTGCGCACTTGCTCGGTCACGCGATCAAGCAACTTTTTCCTGAAGCGAAAATGGCGATTGGTCCAACCATCGATAGTGGTTTTTACTACGACATCGACCTTGAGCACTCTCTAACGCAAGAAGATCTAGAAAAGATCGAAAAGCGTATGAAAGAGCTGGCTAAGACGAAATACCAGGTTATCAAGAAAAAGGTAAGCTGGCAGGAAGCACGCGATGCATTTGAAGCTCGCGGTGAAACTTATAAGATTGAAATTCTCGACGAGAACGTTGCACGCGACGATCGTCCGGGTCTTTATCATCATGAAGAATACATCGATATGTGTCGTGGACCACACGTACCACATATGGGTTTTTGTCAGAATTTTACGTTATTAAACGTGGCGGGTGCTTACTGGCGCGGTAACAGTGACAATAAAATGTTGCAGCGTATCTACGGTACGGCTTTCCACGACAAAAAAGCATTAAAAGCGCACCTAACTCGTTTAGAAGAAGCGGCCAAGCGTGATCACCGTAAGATCGGTAAGCAACTTGACCTCTTCCACATGCAGCAAGAAGCACCAGGTATGGTATTCTGGCATCATAACGGTTGGTCAATCTTCCGTGATCTAGAAGTATTCGTGCGTGAGAAACTGACAGAATACGACTATCAGGAAGTAAAAGGTCCACTTATTATGGATCGCGTTCTTTGGGAACGTTCTGGTCACTGGGATAAGTATGCAGATGCAATGTTTACCACTGCCTCTGAGAACCGTGACTACGCGTTAAAGCCAATGAACTGTCCTGGTCATGTTCAGATCTTTAATCAAGGTCTGAAATCTTACCGTGACCTGCCACTTCGTATGGCAGAATTTGGTTCATGTCACCGTAACGAGCCTTCAGGCGCGTTACACGGTATCATGCGCGTACGTGGCTTTACTCAAGATGATGCACACATCTTCTGTACTGAGAGCCAAATTCAAGACGAAGTGACCAGCTGTATTAAAATGGTTTACGATACGTACCAAACTTTTGGTTTCGATAATATCGTTGTTAAACTGTCAACTCGCCCTGAAAAGCGCGTTGGTAGTGATGAAATCTGGGACCAATCAGAAGAAGCATTGAAACAATCTCTTGAAGCGATGGACATTCCATACGAGATTCAAGAGGGGGAAGGTGCGTTCTACGGTCCTAAAATCGAGTTTACCCTGCACGATTGTCTTGATCGCGCATGGCAATGTGGTACGGTTCAGTTAGATTTCAACCTACCAGGTCGTCTAGGTGCCACTTACGTTGATGAAAATAACGAGCGTCAAGTGCCCGTTATGATTCACCGTGCGATTCTGGGCTCACTAGAACGATTTATTGGTATTCTAATTGAAGAGTACTATGGCTTCTTCCCAACTTGGTTATCGCCAGAACAGGCTGTAATCATGAATATCACTGACAAACAGTCAGATTATGTTCAGGAAGTTGCACAAAAACTACAAAAATGTGGAATTAGAGCTAAAGCAGACTTGAGAAATGAGAAGATTGGCTTTAAAATCCGCGAACATACTTTGAAGCGTGTACCGTATATGCTCGTTTGTGGCGACCAAGAGATGGACGCTGGCGAAATTGCAGTACGAACTCGTAAAGGCAAGGATCTCGGCAAGTTTAAAGTGGATGATTTTATTTCTTACATCCAAGACGAGATTTCAAGCCGTAAGCTCAATCTGGAGGAATAAGCTATTAAAGGCGGAAGACGCGGCCAACAGCCGGTAAAACAAAACCCGCACCGTTTAAACGGTGAAATTCGTGGCGTTCGTGAAGTTCGATTAACAGGCGCTGACGGTGAATCAGTTGGTGTTGTATCGATCCAAGAAGCGATCACAGCGGCTGAAGAAGCAGGCATGGATCTTGTAGAGATCAGTCCAAACGCTGAGCCGCCAGTCTGTCGAGTGATGGACTACGGCAAATTCCTCTTTGAAAAGAGCAAATCTGCTAAAGAGCAGAAGAAAAAGCAAAAACAGGTTCAGATTAAGGAAGTAAAATTCCGTCCTGGAACTGATATTGGAGACTATCAGGTAAAACTACGCAACCTGACGCGTTTCCTTGAAGAAGGCAACAAAGTGAAGGTAACAATTCGCTTCCGTGGCCGCGAAATGGCACACCAAGACATCGGTGTCGACGTTCTAAAACGCTTGAAAGAAGATACTGCAGAACTTGCTGTGGTTGAATCATTCCCAAGCCGTATTGAAGGTCGCCAGATGATCATGGTGTTAGCCCCTAAAAAGAAGTAATTAGTGGCTTGCAAGTAATTTAACCTCGCCGTTCTTTTTGTAAAGAGAAAGCGGTGGGGTTTGATTCGCCCTGATTACGTTGTTTATTAAACCTCTACAATGCGGAGTTATTCATCATGCCTAAGATGAAAACCAACAAAGGTGCTGCTAAGCGTTTTAAGAAAACTGCTGGTGGTATTAAGTTTAAGCACGCTACTAAACGTCACATTCTGACTAAGCGTACTACTAAGAACAAGCGTCAACTACGTCCAAATGCAATCCTTCCTCGTTGTGAAGTGGCTGCAGTTGCTCGTATGTTGCCATACGCTTAATTCTTTTTAGTTTATCAATCGTTTAGTTTAGGAGAAGCATAATGCCTCGCGTAAAACGTGGTGTACAAGCTCGTGCACGTCATAAGAAAGTTCTAAAACAAGCTAAAGGTTACTACGGAGCACGTTCACGTGTTTACCGCGTAGCTTTCCAAGCAGTTACCAAAGCTGGTCAATACGCTTACCGTGACCGTCGCAACAAGAAACGTCAATTCCGTCAACTATGGATTGCACGTATCAACGCGGCATCTCGTCAAAATGGTCTATCTTACAGCCGTTTCATTAACGGTCTTAAGAAAGCATCTATCGAGATCGACCGTAAGATCCTTGCTGACATCGCGGTATTCGACAAAGCTGCATTTGCAGTTCTAGTTGAAAAAGCGAAAACTGCTCTTTAAATAGCAGTTTAGGATTAAGGAAAGGAGAGCTTAGGCTCTCCTTTTTTATGCCTAAAATTTATTATAAGTTCGACAGTGGGCTAAGCACTCCACTGGCGCCTCTATCAATCACATGTGTGTAAATTTGCGTTGTTCGAACATCACTGTGACCTAACTGCTCCTGTACTGTCCTGATATCTGCTCCAGACTCTAGAAGATGCGTAGCAAAGCTGTGTCTGAGTGTATGACACGTCACGTGTTTATTGATGTTCGCTTCTTTGGCGGCGCGTTTGACTGCTCGCTGCAGTGCTATCTCATTAATATGGTGACGGCGAAGTAAGCTAGATTCAGGATCGACAGACAGTTTAGCTGATGGAAATAGGTAGTGCCAGTTGAACTCAAGCTCGCATCCCTGGTACTTACGCTGCAGTGATTCATTAAGCCAAACACCAGCATAACCGGATGTGTTGATATCTTTCTTATAGTAGCGAAGTGCCATCTCTTGTTGTTCCTTTAGCAAGGGAATGAGCTCTTTGGCTAAGGTCACTGTTCTGTTTTTCCCACCTTTACCTTGCCAAATTCTAATCGCGTAGTAGTGGTAATCGATATCATGCACTCTTAATCGAACCGCTTCCATGACCCGCAATCCGGAACCATACAACAGCATAATATGCAGTTTGTACTTTGGATCAATGTGAGTAACAAAGCGCCGCATTTCATCTTTGGTCAGAACAACAGGTAGTTTGCGGTCTAACAACGATTTCTGGAATTTCATTTCGTTGTTCAAAGGCGTACGTAAATACTCTCGATATAGAAAATTCACCGCATTAAGAGCCAGAGCTTGTGTCTTAGCCGCGACTTTATCATGAATGGCTAGGTGAGTAAGAAAGGCCTCAACGTTGTCCTCATTTAACTTAGAGGGATGCTGATTGTCATTGAAGCTGATAAAGCGAACTATCCAACTAATATAAGCATCGATCGTTTTACTCGCATAATGGCGAACCCGCATGTGTTCCTTTACACTCAAAATAAACTGATTTTTCATCATTTTCTCTATGTAATTTATACTGTATAAATTAACAGTCAAATGATTGAGCGTTAATTTCAAGAATTAGTAAACACTTTGCAATCTAATTGTGGACTGCCAGTCATGAACTCATCCGCTATACGTAAGTGTTTCATATGCTTATGTGATAACATTAAAATTGTGCAATACAACAAAGAGAACGGTTCTAATCGGGATCGAGCTACTTGGAGTTGTATAGATAGCGTTATACGATTTAGGAGAATCTTACACCTATGATTAGTAATTGCATATTATGTGATGTAGAAATCACTGATAAAAATGATACCAAAGAGCATATAATTCCTAATGCTATAGGTGGTAGAAGAAAAGTTTCAGGGTTTATCTGCAATGGTTGTAATAATGAAACTGGTTCGAAGTGGGAAGTTGAACTCGCAAAGCAATTAAACCCTCTAAGTTTATTGCTAGGAATCAAACGAGAAAGGGGCCAAGCTCCCAGTCAAACATTTGAAATGCCATCAGGTCAAAAGATCAAGCTTGCTCATGACGGACAAATGCAAAATGCTGCACCAACGTATGAAGAAACTCATATTGATGGCAAGGTTTGTATTCACATGACCGCTCGAAATAAACAAGAAGCCAAAAAGCGAATTAAAGGTGTTCAGAAGAAATATCCTGAAGCAAACATTAACTTTGAGGTTAACCATAGAACGCAATATCCAGATGAACCAATAAATGTGAATTTATCATTTGGTGGGCTTGAAGTGGGGCGATCCTTAGTTAAAAGTGCATTAGCACTAATTCATGAATGTAATGTAGACGCTCGCTGTTGCGAGCACGCAATTAACTACCTAAAGTTCGACAATACAGAGCCGTGTTTTGGATATTATTACTCGTCAGATCCTATAATCGATAGACCTGCTGGAACTCCTCTTCATTGTGTTTATGTGAAGGGAAATGCTCTAGATAATAGTATCGTGGGGTATGTTGAACTCTTCGGGTATCAGCGCATGGCGCTATGTCTTTCTAGTAATTATCAAGGTGAGCCCTTTGAAGCTTGTTACGCAATAAATCCTATGGATGGTACAGAACTAAATGTGAATATAGACTTTCAGTTTGATATTCAGCAGGTAGACGATTGCTATAATTATAAGCTAATACCGGAAGGTGGTATTCAAAAGGCTTTGGGACATATTTTAGATACTGCAATCAAACACGATTATGAAAGAGAAAGAGATCGTGTAATCAATGGAGCCGTACAATTTGGTTTTGAAAATTGTGGGGCAACAAAAGGTGAGGAGTTTACTAAAGAGCAGTATGAAAAAATGTGTAAGTTAGCACTGGAAAAAATGCGCCCATTTATGGAAAGTAGGACTTTGCGCTAAAATCGTATAACAAACAATTTAAGAGTGATTCCCCACACTTGGCATTTTTGGTTTAGGTCAAGTTCAATGTTTACGGTGCCCAGGTCGAGTGCCGTGGTAGCGTGGCTCACACCTTAATTGAGCGTTAGGTTTTTACGGAGGAAGCCATGAGAAAAGTACTTCTGTTGACAGTTTTATTATCGC